>JBFWWV010000008.1:0-264972 GCA_050245995.1 Planctomycetota bacterium
CGTTGAAGCGCGAACGCCTCGCGGAGCCACGCCGGCCCCTCGCGCCTTCCGCGTGCTTCGGCACGCGGCCCCGTTGAAGCAACCCGAACCATGGCTACCCGGCGCGCGAGTTCGTCCTTCCGCGTGCTTCGGCACGCGGCCCCGTTGAAGCGGCTCGAGCCGCGCGAGCGACCCGGTCGGCGCGGTCCTTCCGCGTGCTTCGGCACGCGGCCCCGTTGAAGCTTGTACTCGTGCTTGGCCTCGACCACCGGGCCCAACCCTTCCGCGTGCTTCGGCACGCGGCCCCGTTGAAGCATCCTGTGGGTGCGGGTGACCGGCGTGCGCGAGCTCCTTCCGCGTGCTTCGGCACGCGGCCCCGTTGAAGCTGCTCCTTGCCCTCCTTGGACGCGAACGTCATGCCCTCCTTCCGCGTGCTTCGGCACGCGGCCCCGTTGAAGCTCCGAGGCGACCCGCTACGTCGACGACGGCATCGACCTTCCGCGTGCTTCGGCACGCGGCCCCGTTGAAGCGACCTCGTCTACGGCAACGCCTTCAAGGGCTACCCCCTTCCGCGTGCTTCGGCACGCGGCCCCGTTGAAGCTCCCGCAGACGCGATACGGCAACCCGACGCGCACCGGCCTTCCGCGTGCTTCGGCACGCGGCCCCGTTGAAGCCAGATGCGGATACGGTGATCGCTACCCATACGGGGCCTTCCGCGTGCTTCGGCACGCGGCCCCGTTGAAGCGCCATCAGCGTCCCGCAGACGCGCTACGGCAACCCACCTTCCGCGTGCTTCGGCACGCGGCCCCGTTGAAGCATCGTGCGCGCGTCCGGGTGCCGATCGGCGCGCATCGGCCTTCCGCGTGCTTCGGCACGCGGCCCCGTTGAAGCCCGGTCATGAACCCGTGCACCGTCGTCCAGAACGGCCTTCCGCGTGCTTCGGCACGCGGCCCCGTTGAAGCACGAACGCGAGCTCGTTCGCCGGCGTGCCCGGGGTGCCTTCCGCGTGCTTCGGCACGCGGCCCCGTTGAAGCATCGTGCGCGCGTCCGGGTGCCGATCGGCGCGCATCGGCCTTCCGCGTGCTTCGGCACGCGGCCCCGTTGAAGCCTCAGCGAAGGTCGCGTGCGCGTCACCGCCGGCCAGCCTTCCGCGTGCTTCGGCACGCGGCCCCGTTGAAGCGTCGACGTGTGCGAGAACCCGCAGCTGATGAGCTACCTTCCGCGTGCTTCGGCACGCGGCCCCGTTGAAGCTAGCGCCACCAGTGCCGAGGCCCCCACCAGCTATCACCTTCCGCGTGCTTCGGCACGCGGCCCCGTTGAAGCACTGAAATACAGGGTGCAACATGCCTCGCGTAGCTCCTTCCGCGTGCTTCGGCACGCGGCCCCGTTGAAGCTTCGTGCGCGAGCGCGCATGGCATGGTCTCGGCCGCTTTCCGCGTGCTTCGGCACGCGGCCCCGTTGAAGCTGGACATGTGCACGTCGGGGGCACGCGCACCGGACCCCTTTCGCGTGCTTCTGCCGCCGACGCGGCACCTACGGTGTCTCATCAATGCTGAGTCCTTGAATTCAATGCTGAGTCCTTGAATCCGGAGCGCTGTGCCGGCAGGCTCCACTCTTCGGCCCCGTACGAGGAAGATGATCGACGATGCTCAGTCCCGATGAACTGAAGGACAACCTCTTGGCCGCTCAGCGAGTCACGATCAGGAGCCTTGCGGCGTGAGGCCTGTCGCGCGGCTCAATATCGGGTGCAGGTTCCTGTGGCGGGACAGGGACTGTCAGAGTGGCTAGTTCTGATGGCAGTTACGGAGAGTGGTTCTCGCGCTTTGCGTCAGGATCGAGCGGTCCTCCGATTCGGCCCCGGGAATGGCAGGAGGAGCTTGCTCGAAACGCTGAACCGCGGTCACGAGTGATCCGCATTCCGACAGGGTTCGGCAAGACCCTCGGCGTCCTGGGTGCATGGCTCTACCATCGGGTTGAACAGCAGGACGATCGTTGGCCGCGCCGCCTCGTGTGGACGTTGCCGATGCGTGTGCTGGTTGAGCAGACTGCCGAGGAGGTTCGGAAGTGCCTTGATCGACTCGGCCTGCTTTGGCTGCCCGGCACGGATCATAGGGGCAAGGTTGGAGTGCACTTCCTCATGGGGGGTGCCGACCAAAACGGTGAGTGGAATCTGTATCCCGAGGAGTGCGCCGTCTTCATCGCGACGCAGGACATGGCACTGTCCCGTGCCCTCAACCGTGGCTACGCCTCACCTCGGGCACGCTGGCCGATGGAGTTCGGGCTGCTCGGTCACGATGCGCTTTGGGTGCTCGATGAGGTCCAGCTCATGGACGTCGGACTCGCGACGAGCGCGCAGCTGCAGGCGTTCTTCGACGGTGATGCGGTGCGGTCGCTACGGCCGAGGCTGAGTTGGTGGATGAGCGCGACGCTCCAGGTGGGTTGGCTTCGGAGCATCGACACGGACGCGTACCACGAGGCGTGGACGTCGGAGCACCTAGCTCTGACGCCGACGGCGCTCGAGTCTGAGCCTGCGACCATCCCGAAGGAGATCTCGACGCATGGGGTCGACGCGACAGACGACGGTGCCTATGCCAACCTGATCGCAGAGTTGCACCGTGCCAGCGAGAGTGGGCCCTTCGGGCGAGTCACCCTCGTCGTCTGCAACACTGTCGATCGTGCGTTGCGGACCTACGACTTGCTTCGCAGACTCAACGTCACGAAGGATCTTCGGCTGGTCCACAGCCGCTTCCGACCGCGGGAACGTGCCGCGTGGAGGTCGGAGTTCCTCGGCAAGGAAGCCTGTGCAGCCGGCGTGGACCGCGTGATCGTCGCGACGCAGGTCGTAGAGGCCGGTGTCGACATCAGCGCGAACACGCTCGTCACCGAGCTCGCGCCGTGGTCGAGCCTCGTGCAGCGATTCGGACGCTGCGCGCGCTACGGCGGCTCGGGTCGTGTGGTAGTCGTCGATCGTGGTTGCAGCGAGGCAGCGGCGCGGCCGTACGCCCTCGAGGAAATCGACGCGGCTCGAGAGGTGACCGAACGGCTCGTGCGTGATGCGAAGGATGTGGGCATCGCAACGCTCGAGCGCTTCGAACGGGCTCTCGGTGCGGCGGAGCGTGAGCGGCTCTACCCGTACCGGCCGAAGCAGCTCCTGCTGCGACGCGAGCTCGACGAGTTGTTCGACACGACCCCTGATCTGACCGGCGCCGACATCGACGTGAGTCCGTTCATTCGAAGCGGTGAGGAGCGCGACGTGTCGGTCTTCTGGATCGAAGTGCCTCCCCTGAAGAATGGGGAGCCTGCTCCGACGCCCCCGCGGCGGCGGAAGCCTGCTCGCGAAGAGCTGTGCAGTGTACCATTCCTTGCCGCGCGTGACTGGCTCTGCGGCAAAGACACGAAGGACAAGCCGGCGCCGCGATTGCTGCGTAGGCGCCGCGCGTGGGTGTGGGACTGGCTCGACGGCGAGTGGAAGGTTGCCGAGCGTGCCGCCCTGATCCCGGGGACCGTCGTTTGTGTTGCCGCGGACACAGGCGGCTATCGCGCCGCGTGTGGCTTTGATCCCTCATCGGCTGAGCCTGTGTCCGTCGTCACGGCGCTTCCCGAAGATGCACAAGACGAAGCCGACCATCTCGAAGACACTGAGAAGCTGAGCGCGTCGCCTTCGGACAAGCCCGACCTGTACAAGACGATCGCGACCCACGATCGTGAAGTCGGCGACCTTGCAGATCAGATCGCGTCGCCACTTCTCCCGGCTCGACTGCGGGCGTTGGTCGTGCTCGCAGGCCGCTGGCATGATCTCGGGAAGGCGCATCCTGCGTTTCAGGCGGCGATCGAGCAGCGCGCCGACCACGCGGATCGTGTGGATCTTGCCAAGGCACCCGACGGGGCGTGGCAGAAGCCGTGTCGGTATCGGAGTCGCACCGGCGAGATGCGCCGTGGATTCCGTCACGAACTCGCTAGTTGCCTCGCGCTATTCGCGGTGCTCCGTCGGTACGAGCCGACGCATTCAGCTTTACTGGGGCCCTGGGCTGAAGCGCTCGCGCTCACGAACGATGGCGGTGTGCCGGCCGCGTTCGTGGATCGCTCGAACGCGACCTCCCTCGAACGGGAAGTACTCGACTGCACGGCTGAAGAGTTCGACTTGCTCGCGTACCTGGTGCTTGCGCATCACGGCAAGGTCCGCGTCGCCCTGCATGCCGGGCCGAAGGACCAGGATTACGTCGTTCGCGATGATCGAGGGCTTCCAATTCGCGGCGTTCGCGAGGGTGACGTGCTCCCCGCGATCTCGCTCGACGGGGAGCAGCTGCTCCCGGAGTTGCCGTTGACCCTTTCGCCCGCCGCGCTCGGCCTCTCCCCGGTGACCGGGCGGAGCTGGCGCGATCGGACATTCGCCCTGCTTCGAGCGTACGGTCCGGGAGCCCTCGCCTGGCTCGAGGCGATCCTCATCGCTGCGGACCGACGAGCTTCCAAGTTCACGACCGACGATCCGTTGTTGTCGGCGAGTGACGAGGTAGTGGTGCGATGACCGTCCATCTCCACCATCTTCGCGGTTGCGCGCCGACGCCGCTCGCCCACTACCTCAAGGCGATCGGCATCCTGCGGATCATCGCCCTGCAGAAGGACGCCGAAGTACGGGGATTCTGGCGCGATCAGCATTTCTGCCTGCTCTCGTCGCTCGACGCGGCGACACTCGAGCGGTTCTTCCTCGACGAGTACGCGCCGACTCCCTTCGTTTCGCCGTGGAACAAGGCTTCCGGGTTCTACGCCGACAACGACAAGGGGCTCGCTCCTATCGAGCGCTCGCCTGCGTTTCGCTTCACGCCGTTCCGATGCGGGATCGCGGCGGCGCGGGAGCAGCTCGACGCAATCTCGAAGGCGGACGCAGAGGTTAGACGCCTGAAGGATCAGACCAAGTCGAAGAAGGGCGCCAAGCCAGCGCGTTCGAGGGACGATCCCGATTTCAAGAAGGAACTGGCCGCCGCCGAGCGCGAGTTCAAGCGGCTCAAGGCAGACCTGTTCGGCCCCTTCGCGCTCGCTTGGCGAGGCCCTCATCGCGACTGGATGGATGCGGCAATGGTGCTCTCGCCCAACGGCGTTCCATCTTGGCCGGCATTGCTGGGCACAGGTGGCAACGACGGGCGCCTCGATTTCACGAATTCGGCCATGCAGCGCCTCGGCGACCTGTTCGACCTGAGTTCGGCTCAAGGTGCGGCGACTCCGACGGCGAGAGCGTTGCTCAGAACGGCGCTCTTCGAGGTGCCGTCGGCGGCGTTGATCGACGCATCCGTGGGGCAGTTCCTTCCGGGGTCTGCGGGGGGTGCAAACGGAACGACCGGCCCCGGTGCTGACGGCCGGGTCAACCCTTGGGATTTCGTCCTCCTGCTCGAGGGCGCGATTGCGTTTCGTGGTCAGGTCACGCGAAGGCTCGGGGCACGGGACGACATGCGCGCAGCGATCCCCTTCGCGATCGCTGCACAAGCCGTCGGCCACCCGACGCGGGGGAGGGAGAAGGACGTTCGTGGTGAGCAGTGGATGCCGCTCTGGGGGAGCCCCGCAAGCTGGCAAGACACGGGTGCGTTGTTCGCTGAGGGACGCGCCCAGCTTGGCCGAGGTTCGGCGAGACGGCCGCTCGACTTCGCACGTGCGATTGCGCGGCTCGGCATCGCGCGCGGACTCACGAGCTTCGTTCGCTACGGTTTCCTGGAGCGCAACGGCCAGAGCAACTTGGCTGTACCGCTCGGTCGCATCGAAGTCGCGGCGCATCCACGCGCGCGGTTGATTGACGAGATTGGTGGGTGGCTGGATCGGCTCCAGCGCGAGTCTACCGATGCCCCTGCGCGGCTGGGAACGTCAGCGGGGGTTCTAAGCGACGCAGTGTTCGATGTCCTCACGCGCGAAGCCGAGCCCGCGCGGTGGCAGCTTGTCCTCACTGCGATCGACGAAGTGCAGCGAGTTCAGGCGAGCGGAACGGCATTCAGTGTCGGGCCGTGCCCCAAGCTCTCCCCTGGCTGGCTGGACGCCGGCGAGGAAGACTCGCCGGAGTGGCGCCTCGCTCTCGCATTGGGCAGCGCGGCACGCGGGTACGAGCACAGCCGTCCGTTCGATTCCGTTCGCGCACACATCCTACCCATCGACCCCAAGAAGACTTGGAGCTACGCCGTCGGAGCAGATAGGCGTCTCGTCAACGATCCTCGGGTCGTGATGACGGGACGGGATCCGATCGCGGACCTGATCGCCCTTGTGAATCGGCGCTTGATCGAGGCATCGCAGCGAGGCAGTCGAACACTGCCGCTAGTCGCACCCCGCGGCACGGGCGCGCGGCTCGACGACCTCGCTCGGTTCCTCGACGGCGAGGTCGACGTCGAGAGGGTCGTCACACTCGGGCGCGCGCTGATGGCGGTCGATTGGAAGCGTGTGCGCAAGGCGCCCATTGCGTCTCGCTGGAGCGGTCCGCGTCCCGATGAGGCGTGGGAGGCATTGCGGCTGTGTGCGCTGCCCTTCGCCGTCCATGAGCGGACGATCCCGACCGAACCAGCGTTGTTCCGACGGCTTGCCTCGGGCGACGCCTCGGGCGCCGGCGAGATCGGGCTTCGGCGGCTTCGCGCGTCTGGCTTCCGGCCGCCGCTCGTCGCGGTGCTCGCGGATCCTGCGACCGCCCGTCGCTGGGCGGCAGCCTTCGCTTTCCCTGTCGATGCCGGCGTCGCCAACGCGATGGCCAACCGCTTCGAGAACCCCACGCTGACGGAGACTCCATGACAATCGATCTCTCGCCGCTCGACAAGCCGACGCGCCTACTCTTCTCCATCGAGCTGAGGGCACTCCAAGGCGATCGATTCCAGCCCACGGGCTTCCCGAGTCTGGGCGCGGCAACCTACCAGACCAAGGACGGCCAGAAGCTGCTCGTGGAATCGGCCCAGAGCATGGCGAACCGGTTGGAGGCGACAGTGTGGGATGCCGTCGGTGACAAGCCTGTCGCGGCGGTCGACGGGATCAGCCACGTCACCGTGAAGGCGAATGGCAAGTTCCTCACCGACACGATGCTCGAAGCCCACAGGCTGAACAGTCCCTACATCCTGGAGGCGCCGGGATCCAAGTTCGTCGCGCAGATGAAGGCCGATCTCGGGACGCTAGAGAGAGGCCCGATCAACCGAAAGCTCCTGGCGCAGGTACTCCTCAAGTACGACGTCGGCAGTCTGTTGCATGGCGTGTTTCTCGCGAAGCCCGACCTCGCCGGCGGACGCTTGCGCGTCGCGCGTGCGCTCTCGGCGTTCATCGAGGCGAGCAATGCGCGCGTGGCTCCGTCGGGCGGCGTGAAGAACGATCATGTGAATCCCGCGGGTGACACGAAGAAGGGCTTCGGCAACGTTCCGTTCGCGCGCGACGAGTTCACCGCGGAGAAGATCGTCTTGCACATCAACTTCGACCTCGCGCAAGTGCGCGGCTACGGACTCGGCCTGGGCGCCGAGCGGTTGCTTCTGCTCCTGGGGCTCTACCGCTTGCGCAAGCTGATCGATGGCGATCTGCGCTTGCGCACCGCGTGCGACCTCGAACCCGTCACGCGTGATCCGATGGCGACGCGCCCCGAAGGGTTCGTCCTTCCATCCCTGGCCGACTTGGAAGCCGATCTGCGCGAGTCGATCGAGCAGAACAGGTCAGCGATGGTTCTGACCGAGACGAGCTACGACGGGAAGATCGAGTCGGCCAAGATCAAGAGAAGGGAGCAGGAAAAGGACGACGACGACGGCGTGAACGACGAGGGCGGGAACGGCGAGGGCGGCGGAGAGGATTGATGCCCACGCTCGTTCTTCGTTTCCCTGGTGGTCGCTACCACGCGACACCTGGCGGACATCACGTGAACGAGGGGATCGTCGAATGGCCGCCGAGCCCTTGGCGCCTCGTCCGTGCGCTCATTGCGACCGGCTACTCGACACAGCACTGGAGCGACGTCCCATCCGCTGGGCGGCGTCTCATCGAAGCTCTGAGTAGCGCGCTCCCAGAGTACCGACTCCCGGAGGGGGCGCTGGGGCATTCACGGCACTACATGCCGACCACGAGGATGAAGAACGGACGCGAGGAGACGACACTCGTCCTCGACACGTTCGCGGACGTGGGTGACGGGGCGCTCTGGGTGCGCTGGCCGGTCACCCTCGATGCCGAGTCCCAGACGCTCTTCGATACCCTCGCGGCGCACGTCGGCTATCTCGGGCGGAGCGAGAGCTGGGTTCTCGGAGAGGCTGTTGCCGACACCATTCCTCTCCCGAAGTATGGTGCTGCGTTCTCGCATTCGGATGGATCGCGGCCGGGACGTGGGTTTGAGCAGGTGGTGTTGACGGCGCCCGAGCGTCCAGAGCAGTACTCGGCTTGGCGACGGGGGGAGGTCGACTTGGCGGTCGCAGCCCTCGGGATACCTGCCGGTAAGAAGCGCACGGCGGCGCAGCAGAAGAAGATCGACGCGATCGAGCGTGTCTATCCGCCCGATCTCGTCCAGTGCCTGCAGTGCGACACTGCCGAGTGGAAGGCACACAAGTGGAGTCAGGCGCCCGGAGCCCGTGCGGTCCTGTACTGGCGCGAGACGAACGCTCTCGAGGTGGGGACCCCTTCGGGGCCGCGAACGACGGAGGCGCCCAGCGTCGAGATGATGCTGTTGGCGCTCATGACGCCGAGTGGCTCACGCACGGCTCTCCCGACCGTTGCGCGCACCCTTCCGCAGGCGGACTTGTTCCGCAAGGGCCTGATGGCGAAGCTCGGCTTCGGAGGCGAGGCGTGCCCTGAACTCGTCGGGCGCGATGCGTCGCGCGTTCCGCTGAAGGGACACGCCCACGCGCACATCGTACCCCTCGATCTCGACCGTGATGGTCACCTCGATCACGTCGTCGTCTTTGCGCGCATGGGGCTTGGTGTGCGAGCCCAGCGAGCCATCAGGTCGCTGCGTCGTACCTACATGAAGGGAGGCGTCGGAGAACTGCAGGTCGCGGTGGCGGGCCTCGGTGCGGTGAACGACCTGAGAAACCTGAGTGCGGGTCTCTCGGATGCCGTGGAAGGGTTCCTGGGGCCGCGCGACGGCGCGACCGCCTGGGTGAGCGCGACCCCGTTCGTTCCGCCTCGGCATCTCAAGCAGAAGGGCCGCTGTTCCCTGATCGGGCAGATCGAGCAGGAGCTCGTGGATCGGGGGTTTCCACTAGCTGAGATCGATCTGCTCCATTGGACGGACGAGACGCTTGGTCTCCGACACTTCGTGCGACGCAGGAGGAACGGAGTTCAGCCACCTATCGACGAGGGCTTCCCGGTCCGGCTTCGGTTCGATCGTCCTGTCCTGGGTCCGATCTGTCTTGGCTACGGCAGCCACTTCGGTCTCGGGCGCTTCACCGCGGAGTGACCGCGGCGCGGCAACGGAGGCGCTTGCGGGCCGACGTCGAGTGGAGTGGCCCTGCCGCGGACTGCCCGAACCCAGGTTGAATCCAGCGACGCTCGGAGTGCTCCTGGGTGACCTCACCGCGGCGCAGCCGGCGCGTCCGGCGCCGCGGTCTTCTCGCGCGACCGCAGCACCACGATGCCCTGCTTGCCGTCGCTCTCCAGGTGCACGGCGCGCAGATCGTACCCGTCGTAGCCCGAGTACTCGTGCGGCGTCGCGCCGCGGCGGAACCGCAGGCGGTCGCGGCCCTCCTCGATCTGCA
The DNA here is from genome assembly GCA_050245995.1 of Planctomycetota bacterium. GTDB lineage: Bacteria > Planctomycetota > UBA1135 > UBA1135 > UBA2386 > JBFWWV01. The sequence goes on from JBFWWV010000008.1 coordinate 9,654, forward strand.
CGACGGTGGCCGGCCACTTCAGGTCGAAGCGGCCGAGGATCACCCAGTCGCCGGCGGCGGCCTCGAGCGCCTGTTCGCTCTCGAAGGTGCGGCCGTCGAGCGAGCCGCCGCAGCCGCCGAGGACGGCGGCGAGGACCGGGAGCAGGAACGAGCGCGTGCGCGGCGTGGCCATGCCCCCTGATCGGCACCGCGGGGGGCGCGCGGGGAGCGCGCGCCGCGGCGCCGATGGCATGGGCGCCGCAGGCGCGGGCGCGCGCGACCGCTCAGCGCTCCGCGGCGGGGGCGCGGATGCCGACGACGCCCTGGATGCGGCCGTCGGGCCGGAGCTCGAACACGTTGGTGCCGGCGGCGAACACCTGCTCACCCTGCTGCAGCTGCCAGTCGCACAGCGCGGTGCCCTGCCCGTGACGCACCGGGCCGGTCCGCACCAGCTGCAGGCCGGGCATGATCTGCAGCGCCTTGCCGATGTGCGGCAGGAGCTCGTCGCGGCCCTGCAGCGCCGACCAGGGGTCGCGGAACGTGACGTCGTCGGCGCAGCACGCGGCCAGCGTCGCTCTGCGGCGGCCGTCGTCGGCCTCGTTCCAGGCCGCGAACCAGCCGTCGACCATGCGCGGGGCGCGCGGGGCCGCCGGGTCCATGTGCTCGCGCTCGCCGGCGACGTGCGCGAACACCGACAGGTGGTAGCGCCAGCCCTGCACGTGGTGGTCGCGGGTCGCCTGGTCCTGGACCTCGTGCTTCAGTGCGACCACGGTGCCGTGCGGATCGTCCTGCAGCTCGATCGTCACGCGCGACGCGCCCGGCGCGATCGGGGGGCCTTCGCCCTCGTAGCCGTACGAGAACACGATGCGCCGGCCGGGTTCGAGCGCGAGCACCTCGCCGGTGGCGACGACGCTGCCCGGATAGCAGATGCGGACCGCGCCGCCGACGCGTGCGTCGATGGTCGAGCCCGCGCCCCACCAGGACGCGAAGCGCTCGGAGTCGGTGAAGAACGAGAACACCGTGGCGCGCTGGGCGCGGATCAGCACGGTGCGGTCGACGGCGAACGGCAGGTTCATGGACGGGACTGGGGGGGCGGGGTGGGGGACTTCGGTGTGCGTCGGCGCGGACGCGCGCGGCGGCGCGGGCCGCGACGGCCGGCGGCGAGCTCGGCGCGCAGCTTGAGCTGCCACAGCGCGTCGGCCCACATGGTCTCGAGCAGCTGCCGCAGCGGACCGAGCGCCTCGGGGCGGGCGCGGTAGAAACGATGTCGGCCACTGCGGCGCACGGCGAGCGCGCCGGCGGCGACCAGCTTGCCGAGCTGCTGCGACACGGCGCCGAACGTCACGTCGGGCAGCGCGCGGTGCAGGTCGCCGGCGGACTGCTCCTGGTCCCAGCACAGGCGCACCAGCTCCTGGCGACGGGGGGCTCCGAGCAGTCGGACGAGGTCCTGCACGAGCGATGTTCTAGCAAAAACTAAAGTGTTGGCAAGGGGCGGCGCGGGGCGAATGGTCGCGCGGCGGCCCGGCCGTCGGGCGGGGCCGGGCCGCATCCCGCCGCGGGTGCCGCGGGCCGGGCCTACGCCGCGGGTGCGGCGGGCCGGGCCTACGCCGCGGCCGCCGCGCCGGCTAGCGTGCAGCGCATGCCCGCTCCGTTCACGAGCCGCTGTCTGTCCGCGCTGCTGGCCGGCGCGGCGCTGCTGGCGCCGACGGCCGCGCAGGCGCGCTCGCCCGCCCGCGAGCTGCGCGCGGCGCTGCCGCAGTTGCTCGACGACGAGGAGGCCGCGACCGCCGCGCGCGACGCGGTGGCCGCGCTGACCGGCGAAGGCGCCGACCTCGCGCGCGCCGCCGACGCCGTCGACCTGCTGGTCGACGCGTTCCAGTGGCTCGAACGCGAGCTCGAGCCCGAGGTGCAGAAGCGCCACCGGATCCTGCGCGGCGACGGCAGCAGCATGCGGCTCGGCCGGCTGCGGCACCGCGTGCAGCGCGGCCGCGACGTGCAGGACGCGATCCTCGCGGCGCTGCGGGACGGCGCCCTGGCGGCGGCGCCGGCGGCCGGGCCGGCGATGCGCGAGGCGCTGCAGCGCGCGGGCAACGCGCCGTTCGCGCTGCGGCTGGCGCTGGCCGAGCGGGCCGCGGCCGACGCCGAGGCCGCGGCGGCGTGGGTGGCGGACGCCATGGACCCGCGCGGCAAGGTCGCGGCCGACGACGCGATCGTGCTGCTGCGCGCGATCGCGGCGCTGGGGCCGCGGGCCGGCACCGCGGCGCGGCTGCCGATCGCCTGGCTCGAGCACGCGAGCGTCGACGTGCGCGCGGCGGCGGTCGACGCCTGCGTCGCGCTGGCCCTGCCGCAGGTGCTCGAACCGCTGGTCGCGCGCCTCGACGTCGAGACCGGGCCGCTGCGCGAGCGGCTGCTCGATGCGCTGGTGGTGCTGACCGCGCAGCACCCCGGCGACGCCGGGGCGTCGTGGCGCGCGTGGCTCGCGGCCGAGGGCGCGTCGTTCCTCGACGGCACCCGGCGCCTCGGCGGCGGCGACGCGGCGCTGCGCCGGCGCGCGCCGGCCGCGGGCGGCACCGCGGCGGGCACCTACTTCGGCCTGCCGCAGGACGGCTCCACGCTGCTCTACGTCGTCGACCGCTCGCTGTCGATGCGGCAGGCCGGGCCGCGCCGCGGCGCCGGGACGACCGCGGGCGGCCGCAGCGCCGACGGCGAATCGCGCTGGCAGTACTCGCTCGACGAGCTGCGGCAGGGCATCGGCCGCCTGCGGCCGGAGCAGCGGTTCCAGGTGATGGCGTTCGCGAACCGCGTGCTGGTCTGGGCCGAGCAGCCGCAGCCGGCGACCGCGGCGAACGTCGAGGCGGCGGTCGCGTGGCTCGACGGCCTCGGCCTCGAGTACGAGACCAACGCCTACGACGCGCTCGAGCTGTCGTTCGTGCTCGCCGGGCGCGGTGCGCGCGACCGCTACTACCCGGGCGAGATCGACACGATCTTCTTCCTGACCGACGGCGAGCCGACCCGGCCGACCGAGCAGGGCCGGCTGCGCGGCGGCGACGCCTACGACGACCCGGCGCAGGTCCTGGCCGCGGTGCGCCGCTGGAACCCGCTCGGCCGCGTCACCATCCACACGATCGGCATCAGCCTGACCGCCACCGGTCGTCGCGCGCGGAACGGCGGCCGCGCGCCGGCCAACGCCCGGCAGTTCCTGCGCGACCTGGCGCTGCAGAACGGCGGCACGTTCGTCGACCGGCGCTGACGGTCCCGGCAGCCTGCGGCCGCGCTCAGACGAGGTCCGAGTCGCCCAGCGTGAACCACCAGTGCGTCGCCAGGAAGTGCGGCGTCAGGTGCGCCGAGTGCACGGCGTGCACCAGCCGGCGCTGCAGCCAGCGCGCCGACGGCGTGCGTTCGAAGCCGAGCCGCTCGAACAGCGCGTGCTCGAACGACCACTGCGGGAACACCGCCAGCAGCCGGCTGCGGCCGAGGTCGTGCTGCCGGTGCACGGCGGCCGCGAGCAGCGCCTGCGTCACAGAGGGGTCGGTCTCGGACACCAGCAGCTCGACGACGGTCATGGCGTCGGGCACCAGGTCGTGCCGCGGCCGCAGCACCAGCAGGCCGCGCAGCCGGTCGCCGCGCCACGCGGTCCAGACCTCGTAGGCGCCGCGGTTCGGGTTGGCCAGGTAGCGCCAGTGCAGGTAGCGGTGGTCGCGGCGGACCATGCAGCGCTTCTCGGCCAGCACGGCGTCGTAGAGCGGGTCGATGTCGGCCGGCAGGTGCAGCGCGCGGCGGACCTCGACGCCGCCGTCGGCCTGCAGCGGCGGCTGGCGCAGGTCGCGCACCAGGTAGTCGATCGCGCACATCATCTCGTAGCCGAGGTGGCGGCGGCCGATCTGGAACGCGCTGTCGATCGGGAAGCCGTAGCACAGGCCTTCGCCGAGCCGCAGGCACTGCTCGCCGAACGCGGCGCCGGTGCGCGCGAACAGCCCGGGCGGCGGCAGCCCCTCCTGCCAGTCGGGGTGCGTCATCGAGTCGACGCAGTGCACGAACCGCATGCAGCCCCACGGCGTGTCGGCCAGCACCGGCACGCCGGCGTAGTGCCCGGCGACGGTGCCGTCGGCGCCGACGGCCAGCATGATCCGGGTGCCCTCGGGGTTGTCGAGGTACTGCCAGGTCCACTGGTCCATCGTGCGGTCCACGAAGGACGGGCCGCAGGCGTCCCGGAAGACGCGGTTGAACGTCTCCAGGATGCGGTTCTCGTCCCCGGGGCGGTAGGCGCGGACCTCGAAGCGCCGCGACGTCGGACTCTGCGGTGGACTCTGCAGTTCGGCCTGTGGGTGCCGGTGGATCATCGGTCGGCAGGGCCGTCGCAAAAGCCAGTCCACCGGCCGCCAAATGCGCGTCGCGGCGGCGATTGCGCGGCGGGGGCGGCGGTACGGGCCGAGCGCGTCACCGGACGGGACGAAACGCCACGGGCCGGCCCGGGGCCCCGTCGGCCGGCCGCCGCGATCACGTCGGCACGCCGACGGGCCGCCGCTGCATGCCAAGGCGGTCGCGCGGCAGCGACCGGCGCTCGGGCGGATCAACGGAGCGCGTGGACCCGCAGCGACCGCGCCCGCACGAACGGCGCGCCCTGGTCGTCGCGCGCCACCTCGCCGCGCACCTGCACGCGGTCCTGGTCCGGCGCGATGTCGGCGAGGCGGATCGCGTGGACGCCGCGGTCGCCGAACCGCTCGATCGCCGTCGCGTCGGTGATCCGCACCGGCAGGCGCTCGACCCGGCGGTCGCCGAGCGCGAACGGGCGGTCGCCGAGCGGACCGAGCACCAGTTCGCCGAGGTCGGGGCGCACGGCGCGGGCGATGCCGTGCCACATCGGCGGCAGCGGCGCGCCGTCGCGCCCGGTGATCTCGATCCGGGTGGCGTCGACGACCGCGGCGTCGTCGACGCGCGCGGCGATGGTCACCTTCGCCAGGTCGTCGAGCTGCAGGTCGGCGAACCGCAGCTCGCGGTCGGTGCGGCTCCAGGTGATGCGCGCGTCGGTGGCGCGCACGGTCACGCGCCGCGGCGCGTCGAGATCGTCGCGGACGCCGGCGCGGTTCACCGCCTGCACGCGCAGCACGAACGCGCTGCGGTCCGGCAGCAGCTCCGCGATCCGCCCGATCAGGCGCGGGTGCGCGGCCGGCCGCCCGAGGCGGCCTTCGCGCAGGTGCAGGTGATCGTCGGCGAGGACCACCCCGCGGCCGTCGACCACCGCGCCCGCGGCGCAGCCGGCGGCGAACGCGGCCGCGTCCACCGTGCGGCCCTCGTCGTCGTGCAGCGCCGCGTCGTCGTCGAGGACCGCGACCACCTGCGCGCCGCCGCCGTCGAGCACAGCGAGCAGCGTGTCGCCGGCGACGGCGTCGACCGTCAGCGTCACGTCGAACGACGCGCGCTCCGAGGCCCTGGCGGCCACCAGCTCGAGCGCGCCCGCGAGCGCGCCGCCGCGCGCGGTGAGCCCGAGCGGCGCGTCGTGCCGGACGTCGATCCAGCCGCCGCCGCCGAGGCGCACCGGCGCGGCGAAGGCCGCGCGCAGGTCCGGGTCGGCCAGCTGCACCGGCACCGGCCCGGCGGCGGTGTGCGCCAGCGCCGAGCCGGGCGCGGTGATCAGGTGCACCGCGGTGTAGTCGCCGGCCGGCGCCGCGATCAGCTGCAGGCCGGTCGGCGCGCCGAGCGGGTCGGCGACGCGCAGCGCCTGCGGCGCCGGCAGCAGGTTGCCGGTCGCGGTGCCATCCGCGCGTTCGAGGGCGACCGCCGCCACCTGCACCGTCACGACGGCGTCGAAGCCGGCGGCGGTGTCGAAGGTCAGCAGCAGGGGCAGCGTGACGGGACCGGCGGTCGAACTGCCGGCGTCGCCGCTGCCGCAGCCGGCCAGCAGCGCGAGCGAGGAGAGCAGGGCGAGGATCGAGGCGGAGCGCATCATGCCCCGCAGTCTGCCGCGCGCGGCGCCGCCGCGGCGCGAACCGGCGATGTCCAGTGTCATTGCCCTTGGGCCGCCGCTACGGTCGTGAGCCGCCCATGGAAGTCCGCTCGTTCCACAAGCTGCTCTGCGCCAATCGCGGCGAGATCGCCATCCGCGTGTTCCGTGCCTGCGCCGAGCTCGGCATCCGCACGGTCGCGATCTTCAGCGAGGAGGACGCCACCAACCAGCACCGCTACAAGGCCGACGAGAGCTACCTGGTCGGTCAGGGCAAGCACCCGGTCAAGGCCTACCTCGACCAGCAGGAGATCCTCGAGATCGCGCGCCGGGCGCGGGTCGACGCGATCCACCCGGGCTACGGCTTCCTGTCCGAGAACCCCGACTTCGCCGACGCGGTGCGCGCGGCGGGCATCGCGTTCATCGGCCCGCGCGCGCAGGTCGTGCGCTCGATCGGCGACAAGGTGTCCGCGCGCGTCCAGGCCGAGAAGGTGGCGGTGCCGACGGTGCCCGGGATCCAGCTGCCCGAGGACGAGGAGCAGGCGGTGCAGGCGGCGCAGCGGTTCTTCCAGGAGCACGGCACCACGATCGTCAAGGCCGCGCACGGCGGCGGCGGCCGCGGCATGCGCGTGGTCGAGAGCAAGGGCGAGCTGGCGCCGAGCCTCAAGCAGGCGCGCTCGGAGGCGATGGCGGCGTTCGGCAGCGCGGTGGTGTTCCTCGAGAAGTACCTGTCGAAGGTGCGCCACATCGAGGTGCAGGTGCTCGGCGACCTCGCCGGCAACGTGGTGCACCTGCACGAGCGCGACTGCTCGGTGCAGCGGCGGCACCAGAAGGTGGTCGAGATCGCGCCGGCGCCGAACCTCGACGAGGGCGTGCGCCAGCGCCTGTTCGACGACACGCTGAAGCTCGCGCGCGCGGTCGGCTACCACAACGCCGGCACCTTCGAGTACCTGGTCGCGGACGACCGCCACTACTTCATCGAGGTCAACCCGCGGCTGCAGGTCGAGCACACGGTCACCGAGCAGGTCACCGGCATCGACCTGGTGCAGGCGCAGATCCGCGTCGAGCAGGGCTACGACCTGGCGAGCCCCGAGGTCGGCATCTACTCGCAGACGGCGGTGCGGCCGCGCGGCTACGCGATCCAGTGCCGGATCACCACCGAGGACCCGGCCAACGACTTCCTGCCCGACACCGGCACGATCCTGGCCTACCGCGCGCCGGGCGGCTTCGGCCTGCGGCTCGACGGCGGCGACGGCCTGGCCGGCACCAAGGTGCAGGGCCACTACGACTCGCTGCTGGTCAAGTGCATCACCTTCGGCCCGACGCTGGCGCACGCGGCGCAGAAGGGCCTGCGCGCGCTGCGCGAGTTCCGCATCCGCGGCGTGAAGACCAACCTCGCGTTCCTGCAGAACGTGCTGCAGCACGACGCCTTCCTGCGCGGCGCGACGTGGACGCGGTTCATCGACGACACGCCCGAGCTGTTCGAGCTGGCGCGCAGCAAGGACCGCGCGACCAAGCTGCTCACCTATCTGGCGAGCGTCGTCGTCAACGGCCACCCGACGATCCAGAAGGAGCAGCGGCCCAAGCAGCTCGAGTTCCTGCCGCCGCCGGTGCCCGAGGTGCCGAAGGAGGCGCCGCCGCCCGGCACCGCGACGATCCTCGCCGAGGGCGGGCCCGACGCGGTGGTGCGCTGGATCAAGCAGCGCAAGCACCCGCTGCTCTGCGACACGACGATGCGCGACGCGCACCAGTCGCTGCTGGCGACGCGCGTGCGCACGATCGACATGAAGGCGATCGCGCGGGCGACCGCGCACCTCTGCCACCAGCTGTTCAGCCTGGAGACCTGGGGCGGCGCCACGTTCGACGTCGCCTACCGGTTCCTCGACGAGGACCCGTGGGAGCGGCTCGCCCTGCTGAAGCGCGCGATCCCGAACGTCATGCACCAGATGCTGCTGCGCGGCGCCAACGCGGTGGGCTACACCAGCTACCCGCAGAACGTCGTCGAGGGCTTCATCGACGAGGCGGCGACCGCCGGCATCGACGTGTTCCGCGTGTTCGACAGCCTCAACGACCTCGACTCGATGTCGGTGTCGGTCGCGCGCGTGCTGCAGACCGGCAAGATCGCCGAGGTGGCGATGTGCTACACCGGCGACGTCGACAACCCGGCGCGCACCAAGTACGGGCTCGAGTACTACGCCGACCTGGCGCGACGGATCGAGGACCTCGGCGCGCACATCCTGTGCGTCAAGGACATGGCCGGCCTGCTGCGCCCGCAGGCGGCGCGCATGCTGATCACGCGGCTGCGCGAGGTCACCGAGCTGCCGATCCACCTGCACACGCACGACACCTCGGGCAACGGCATCGCCACCTACATGGCGGCGATCGACTGCGGCGTGCACATCGTCGACGTGGCGCTGGCGCCGATGGCGGGCCTGACGTCGCAGCCGAGCATGAACGCGCTGATCGCGGCACTGCGCGGCAGCGACCGCGAGACCCGGCTGACCAACAAGGTCATGCAGCCGCTGGCCGACTACTGGGAGGCGGTGCGCGACTACTACGCGCCGTTCGAGTGCGGCCTGAAGAGCAGCACGTCGGAGATCTACTACCACGAGATCCCCGGCGGCCAGTACAGCAACCTGCGGCCGCAGGTCGCGTCGCTGGGGCTGCTGAACCGCTGGAACGACGTCAAGCACGCGTTCGCGGTGGTCAACCAGCTGGTCGGCGACATCCCCAAGGTCACGCCGAGCAGCAAGATGGTCGGCGACTTCGCGATCTTCCTGGTGCAGAACGACCTGCTGGTCGCGGACAAGGACTTCGCGGCGATGGTCGACGCCACGCGCAAGAAGGTGCTCGACCAGGCGCGGCGCCTCGACTTCCCGCAGAGCGTCGTGCAGTACTTCCAGGGCCAGCTCGGGCACCCGCCCGGCGGCTTCCCGCAGGACCTGCAGCAGGCGGTGCTCAAGGGCCAGCCGGTGCTGGAGGGGCGCCCCAGCGACGGCCTGCCGCCGTTCGACTTCGACGCCGCGACCGCGCACGTCGAGACCCGCATGGGGCGCGAGCCGGCGTTCCGCGACGTGGTCAGCTACGCGCTGTACCCGCGGGTGATGGACGACTTCTTCGCGTTCCGCAGCACCTGCGGCGACGTGTCGATCCTGCCGACGCCGGTCTACTTCTACGGCCTCGAGCCGGGCCAGGAGGTCTGGGTCGAGATCGAGCCCGGCAAGACGCTGGTGATCTCGCTCGAGGCGATCGGCGAGCCCGACGACGAGGGCAACGTGACGGTGTACTGGAAGCTCAACGGCCAGAATCGCCACGTCACCGTGCTCGACAAGTCGCTGCAGAAGGAGACCGACGCGCGCCGCCGCGCCGATCCCGGCCAGCCCGGTGAGGTCGGCGCGCCGATGCCCGGCCGCGTGATCGCCGTCCACGTCCGCGAGGACGAGAAGGTCGAGGAGGGCCAGCCGCTGCTGACGCTCGAGGCGATGAAGATGGAGACCGTCGTGCGCGCGCCGATCGACGGCGAGGTGCGCGAGCTGTGCACGGACGTCGGCAAGGCGGTGCAGGGCGGCGACCTGCTGGTGGTCGTCGAGGGCTGAGGCGCGGAGGGGGGGGGCTCGGAATCCGCGGGCCGCGCGCTACGCTCGCGCGGCGGTCGTGCCCTCGGCCAGCTGAACGAAGACGAAAGGTCGAGCCATGCGTCGGTGGAGTGCGTTGTCGTGGTCGTTGCTGGTCGGATCCCTCATGGCGCAGGGTTGGCAGGAGCCGGGGCCAGGGCTCCGGCGGACGTGGTCGACCTACGACCAGGCGCGGGGACGGGTGCTCGTCTTCGGGGGCGTGGGTGGCACCGGGCGGGCCTGGAGCCTCGTCGACGGGCGTTGGACGCCGCTGGCGCCGCCGCCGGTCGGCTTCGACGCAGCGACCGCCGTGACCTACGACCTGGTCCGCGGCCGCGTGCTGCTGGTGGCGGCGGGGCCGGCCACGGTCACCTGGGAGTACGACGGTGCCAGTTGGTCGCAGGTGGCGACGGCCAACGCGCCGACCGCGATCGTCGACCACGGCATGGTCTTCGACCTGCAGCGCCTGCGCGCGGTGCTGCTCGACGCGCAGGGACAGACCTGGGAGTACGACGGCGTCGACTGGCAGCTGGTGCCGACCGCGACGCGACCGAACGTCTTCTTCGCGGCGATGGCGTTCGATCTCTTCCGGGGCCGCACGGTCCTGTACGGTGTCGCGCCCGACCCGCTGGTGCCTGCAGGCGTGCCGCAGACCTGGGAGTACGACGGCATCGATTGGCGGCTCCACAACCTGCCCAGCGTGCCGTCGTCGCGGTCGGCGCGCCTGACGTTCGATACGGTGCGGGGCCGCGCCGTCCTCGCCGGGGGGGTGGACTCCCGGGTCGCGGGCGAGGCGTGGGCGTTCGACGGCACGAACTGGAGTCAGCTCAGCTCCCTGAGTCCGCTGCCCCAGACGAACGGGGCGTCCCTCGCGTACGATGCGCTGCGCGATCGGACGGTGCTCGTCACCCCGTGGACCTCCGAGCGGGCGCACTACGAGTTCGACGGCACCAACTGGCAGGCCCGGCTGGTCGGGGAGTGGACCAACGGCGGGATGCTCGAGTACGACCGCGCGCGCCGCCGCGTGATGCTGGTCGGCTGCTCCGCGTTGCCGCTGCCGTTCCAGACCCTGGACCGCGAGCCCGAGCTGTGGCGCTCGATCCCGACGCAGTCGCGTCCGGAGACGCGGGTGCAGACTGCGGCGGCCTACGATGCGCAGCGGCGGCAGCTGGTGGTCTTCGGTGGCTTCGGCATGGGCGCCGCGTTGGCGAACACCTGGGTCTTCGATGGCCTCGACTGGCGTGAGCTGGCCGTGCCGGGGCCGGGACCGCGCTACGACCACGCGATGACCTACGACGCCGCGCGGCGGTGCGTGGTGCTGTTCGGCGGCGTCGCGGCCGCGACGCGCATGGCGGACACGTGGGAGTTCGACGGGGCGAATTGGTCCCGCGTGATGACCGCCGCGTCGCCGCCGGCGCGCGCGCTGCCCGCCATGTGTTGGGACGCGGCGCGCGGACGCACCGTGATGTTCGGCGGCCAGGGCTACGCGCTGGGTGCCTACGAGGACACCTGGGAGTTCGACGGCGGCACCTGGGTGCTGGCGGCGAACGGCGGGCCGTCGCCGCGGGCCGGCGCGTTCCTGGTCTACGACCCGTTGCGCGGGCGCAGCGTGTTGACCGGCGGCCGGCCGTTCCAAGGCGATTCGCTGAGTGACACCTGGGAGTGGGACGGCAGCGTCTGGAACCAGGCCGCGCCGTCGATGCCCGAAGTGCGCAGTTTCGAGTCGGCGACGTTCGACATGGACGCCGGCGAGGCGGTCGTCCTCGGCACGCGGATCGACGGTGCGCTCGCGGTGCAGTGGCGGCGCCCAGCCCCTTCCTCCGCCACGGTGCAGCGCTATGGCCCCGGCTGCCTCGGCAGCGCCGGCGTGCCGACGCTGGATCCGGCGCCCGGCAGCGTTCCCGCGCGCGGCTCCACGATACAGCTGCAGCTCGGCGGGCTGACCGCGCAGCCCGGCGGCGCGGTGCTGGCGTTGGGCTTCGACCTCGTGGAGGCCGCGGGAGCGCCGCTGCCGATCGACCTCGGACCGGCCGGCATGCCGGGCTGCGCGCAGTGGATCGCGCTCGACGCCGCGTTCGTCGTGTCGCACGCCGGCAGCGCGGCCGTGTTCGCGCTGTCGATCCCGAACGATCCGGCGCTCGACGGCTTCGTGTTCGGCGCGCAGGCGCTGTCGCTGGACCCGGCGGCGCCGGGCGGCCTCGGTGCGCTGAGCAACGGGCTGGTGCTGCGCATCCGCTGAGTCCGGTCGTGGCCGCTGCGCCCGGATCGCGCCCCGCCGCAATCCGGGGATTTCGGTTTCGCCCCCGGGGCGGCGTCGGGTTCCCCGTGCGGTAGCCTGGAGCCCGGCGCGCGGCCGGTCGCCAGCGCTGCCGACCAGGCCCTCGCGATCCGTCGCCATGCTCGACCGCTCTCCCCGTGTCTCGTCCCGATCGACGCTGCTCCTGCTGGCCCCGTTCGCCCTGGCGGCCGGCGCCGCGGCGCAGGCCCGGATGGACGTGCGGGAGTCGATGCAGCTCGCGGGCCAGTCGGGATCCTCGTTCTGGTCGCACTGGCCGCTCAAGATCAACGACTTCGCCGTCGGCGACGTGGACGGCGACGGCGACCTCGACCTGCTCGCGGCGCGGAACGAGTTCGGCGCCCGGATCTGGCGCAACGACGGCGACGGTGCATTCCTGCAGCTGATCCCGGTGTCGGGCAGCAACTCCGGCTCGCGCCGGGCCGCGTTGTTCGACGCCGACGCCGACGGCGACCTGGACGCCTTCCTCGCCGGCGGTCGGACCGGGTACGGGGGAGACAGCGGGAGCCTGCTGCTGCGGAACGACGGGCTGGGCAACTTCACCAACTCCCCGACACTGCCGGACGACCTCTTCACGAACGCGCACGACCACAACGTGGTCGACCTCGGCGTCGGCGACGTGGACGGCGACGGCGACCAGGACGTGGTCCTGTTCACGCTGACCAGCAGCCCGCGGATCCACGTCTGGCACAACGACGGCACCGGCACGTTCACCGACGCGACGGCGGCGTCGTTTCCCGGCGGGCATGCGCCCAGCAACTCGCCGCGCGGCGAGCTCACCGACATCGACGGCGACGGCGACCTCGACCTGCTGCAGAACGCGGTGCTCTACCGCAACGACGGCCTCGGCGCGTTCACGCACGATCCGGGCTGGAGCACCGGGTTCTCGCGCGCCGTCGACCTCGACGGCGACGGCGACCTCGACTTCGTCGACGCGACCCAGGTCCGCATCAACGACGGCGTCGGCAACTTCACGGCGCTCGGCTTCGTGCCGCCCGCCCCGCCGCCGGCACCGGTGACCCAGCCGACCTTCGTCGACACCAACGAGATCTGGGCGGTCGACATGGACGGCGACGGGCTGAAGGACCTCGTCGGCACCTTCTGGGAGTCGACGCCGACCCTGCTGCGCAACACCGGAGGCTTCGTCTACGAGGACGTCACCGCGACGTGGTTCGAGCCGCACGCCCGGATCCGCCCGACGGTCGACGCGTACTGGACCGCCAGCATCGTCTTCGACATCGACGGCGACGGCCGGCCCGACCTGGTGACCGGCGGCACCGAGGGCCGCAACGCGCCGGTGTCGACGACGGTCGGCACGCCGCCCAAGGTGTTCGTGAACGCCACCGACCGGCTGATCGACGCGCGGCGGCCGGCGTTCCCGTTCCTGCAGACCTGTGCGACGGCGATCGACTCGGGCGACCTGGACGGGGACGGCGACGTCGACCTGGTCCTGGGCTACGACTTCGGCTACTTCGCGACGACCCAGGGTTCCGTGTTCCTGCAGGACGACGCCGGTCACTTCGAGTCGACGACGGGGCTGCAGTTCGGCCCGGGCGTCGTGCGCCTGTTCGACGCCGACGGCGACGGCGACCTGGATCTGCTGCAGGTCGCCGGCTGGGGCCTGATGTGGCCCGGCGTGCCGGGGCCGCATCGGCTGTTCCTGAACGACGGCGCCGCCGGCTTCACCGACGTCACCGCCACCCATATGCCGGCGACCGCGGTGTCCGGCGGCGCGGGGTGTGCCTGCGGCGACGTCGACGGCGACGGCGACCTCGACCTGGTGATCGGCGCCTACGATCCGGTGCAGTGGTACGGCAACGGCGTGCCGCTGATGCTGCTGCGCAACGACGGCAGCGGCGTGTTCACCGACGACTCGGCGTCGCTGCCGCAGACCCTGTGCCAGGCCGGGACGGTGGACCTGATCGACCTCGACGGCGACGGCGACCTCGACCTGCTGGTCGGGACCGACAACCAGCACCGCCTGACCGAGCCGGTCACCGCGAACTACCTCGACTCGCTGTTCGCGTTCCGCAACGACGGCGCCGGGCACTTCACCGACGTCACGGCGCAGAGCGTGCCGCCGGGCTCCTTCGTGGTCGGCACGATCCGCGACGTCGACGGCGACGGCGACCCCGACCTGATGCAAGGCAACCGCCGCCTGCTCAACGACGGCACCGGCGTGTTCACCGAGGTGGTGGTGGCCAGCCCGACCGGGCCCGACCTCGACGAGGACGGCGTCGGCGACGACGTCGCGCAGTTCGCGCAGCAGGACGGCGCCGAGGACCTGGTGCGGCACGCGGTCGACCTCGACGGCGACGGTGACCTCGACACGGTGATCGGGCCGGCGATGGCCTTCGGCAACCCCTACTGGAACGAGCTGCGGGTCGAGGTGCTCTACAACCTGCGCCGCGACCTGCGGGTGGCGACGCTGCCGCGCGTGGGCAAGCCGTACCGCCTGCACCTGCGCGCCGGCAACGGTGCGCCCGGCGCCGCCACCGCGGTGCTGCCCGCGCTGTCGATCGGCCGGCTGCCGCAGCCGGTGGCGCTGCCGGGGCTCGGCGCGCTGGTGCTCGACCCGGCGACGACGATGCTGCTGCCGCTCGCCGTGGTGCCGGCCGCGGACGCCGTGGCCGAGATCGCGATCGCGATCCCCAACGACGCGCAGTTCCTCGGCCTGCCATTGACCTGCCAGGCGCTGTTCGGCAACGGGCCGCCGGGGCAGCTGGCGACGCTGTCGAACGCGCTGACCTACCGGATCGCGCGATGACCGCCGCGAGTCGGTCCGCGGATTCCGGTTGCGCCGGGGGTCGGCGGCGGAGTTCCACATTCGTCCCCACACCGGCTTCGATCCTGCCATGTCGCACAGCCCACGCCCTCTCCTGATCTCGAGCTTCGCCGCGGTCCTCGGCCTGCTCCTCGTGACCGACATCGCGGCCGCGCAGGTGCGCATGTCGCTGCGGGCCGACATGCACCTCGATGGGCGTGACCACGGATTCCTCCAGGCCCACCCCGACCAGCGCATGTGGCCGATGACCCTGAACGACTTCGCTGCAGCGGACCTCGACGGCGACGGCCGGCTCGATCTGGTCGCCGCGTCGAACGACGGCGCCGGCATCGTCTGGCGCAACGCCGGGGACGGCTCGTTCCTGCCGCCGGCGCGGGTGGCGGGCAGCTTCAGCGGCGCGCGCTGCGTCGCCGCGCGCGACTTCGACGGCGACGGCGATGTCGACCTGTTCTTCGGCGGCGGACGGACCGCCTACGAGGGCCCCGGCCCGTGTGAGCTGTGGCGCAACGACGGCAGCGGCGGCTTCACCCGTTCGCACACGTTGCCGCTGGGGCAGTTCCAGACCATCGACATCCGCGACCTCTGCGTCGGCGACTTCGACGGCGACGGCGACGTCGACATGGTGTTGGTGGTGTACACGGCGGCGATGCAGTTCTGGCGCAACGACGGAACCGGCACCTTCGTCGACGACACCGCGGTGGCGCTGCCGGCCGGGCCGCACTTCAACTCCGACAACCGCGGCGCCGCGCTCGACATCGACGTCGACGGCGACCTCGACGTGCTGCTGCGCTTCCCCCTGACCCTGCTGCGCAACGACGGCACCGGCGTGCTCACACCCGACCCGGGCTGGTCGCTGTACGGCGAACCGGCCGACCTCGACGGCGACGGCGACACCGACCTGGTCGGCGCCACGCAGGTGCACCGGAACGACGGCTTCGGCGGGTTCACCGCGATCGGGTCGATCCCGGCGCCGCCGCCCGCGCAGCCCAACGATCCGCTCTTCACGGGCAGCAACGGGTGGTCGGTGGTGGACGTCGACGGCGACGGCCTGCTCGACCTGATCGGCACGCCGTGGTCGTCGCGGCCGACGTTCCTGCGCAACACCGGCGGCTTCGTGTTCGTCGACGAGAGCGCCAGCTGGTTCGAGCCGCACGCGCTCGAGTCGCGCGTCGTCGGCTACTACTGGAGCGCGAGCCTCGCGTTCGACGCCGACGGCGACGGCCGGCCCGAGCTGGTGACCGGCGGCGTCGAGGGTCGCAACTCGTTCTCGACGACGGTCGGCGTGCCGCCGCGGATGTTCGTCAACGCCGACGGTCAGCGCCTGGTGCACGCCAACCGGCAGGCGCTGCCGATGCTGCAGCAGACCGGTGGCTGCATCGCCGGCGACGTCGACGGCGACGGCGACGTCGATCTGCTGTTCGAGTTCGGCGGCCACTACGTCGCGTCGCCGACCGCGAACCTGTACCTGCAGGACGACGCCGGCCGCTTCGGCGCCGCCGGCACGCTGCCCGTCGGACCGTCGACGGGCGGTCTGTTCGACGCCGACGGCGACGGCGATCTGGACCTCCTGGCGCTGGCGGGCGGCGGGCCGCTCTGGCCCGGCCAGCCCGGGCCGCATCGCCTGCTGCAGAACGACGGCAACGGCCAGTTCGTCGATGTGACGGCGACGCACCTGCCGTCGAGCGCGGTGTCGGGCGGCGGCGCGGTGGCCGTCGGCGACGTCGACGGCGACGGCGACCTGGACCTCGTGATCGGCTCCTACGATCCGGTCGACTGGTCGGGTCAGGGCGTGCCGCTGATGCTGCTGCAGAACGACGGCAGCGGCGTGTTCACCGACGCGTCGGCGCAGCTGCCGTCGCGACCGTGCCAGGGCGGTCACCTCGCGTTGGCCGACTTCGACGGCGACGGGGACCTGGATCTCGCGGTCGCGAGCGACGTGAACCATCGGCTGGTCGACACCGCCGGCACGCAGATCCTCTCGACGTTCTACTTCCGCAACGACGGCGCCGGGCAGTTCGTCGACGAGACCGCGGCGCGGATCCCGCCGGTGCTGGCGCCGGGACTGATCCCCGTCGACCTGGACGGCGACGGCGACCTCGATCTGTCCGTGTGGCGAAACGACCTGATCAACGACGGCACCGGCTCGTTCCGCGCGGTCCCGCTCGCGGCGACCGACCGCATCGCCATCGCCGACTTCGACGAGAACGGCCTCCTGGAGACGGTGACCGGTGGATCGGGCTTCGGCATCGTCGGGACGCCGGTCTCGATGTTCATGAACCATGTCGAGGCGACGCGCGTGCTCGCGGTCGACCTCGACCGCGACGGCGACCTCGACCTGGTCGCGCTGCCGCAGGCCGACTTCTTCACGACCGACTGGCAGCAGCTGCGCATCGAGGTGGTCTACAACCTGCGCCGCGACCTGCGCGTGGCGTCGCTGCCGCGGGTCGGCAAGCCGTACCGCCTGCACCTGCGCGCCGGCAACGGCGCCCCGGGCGCCGCCACCCCGGTGCTGCCGGCGCTGTCGATCGGCCGGCTGCCGGAGCCGGTGACGCTGCCGGGGCTCGGCGCCCTGGTGCTCGATCCGGCGACGACGATGCTGCTGCCGCTCAGCGTGGTGCCCGACGCCGACACCGCCGCCGAGCTCGCGATCCCGATCCCGAACGACCCGCAGTTCCTCGGACTGCCGCTCACGTGCCAGGCGCTGTTCGGCAACGGGCCGCTGGGGCAGGCGGCGACCCCATCGATCGCCACGCTGTCGAACGCGCAGACGTTCGCCATCGAGAACTGAGCCGCGCCGATGCCTCGTCGCACCGGTTCCCGATCGTCGCGCATCCTACGCGTCGGGTTCGCCAGCGCCGGGCTCGAGCCGCTGCCGCAGCCGCGCCAGCGCCTTGTGGAACATCGCGCGGGCCGAATCGGCGCTGGCGAGGCCGAGCTGCTCTGCGATCTCGCCGTGCTCCATGTCGAGCACGAGCTTGCAGTAGACGATCTGCCGCAGCGGATCGCCGAGGCCCAGCAGCGCGCGTTCGAGCCCGGCGTCCAGCTCGCCGAACCCGAGCGCCTGGCTCGGCGACGGGCCCGGGTCGGCGCCACCGACGGCGCTGAGCGTGGTCATGCCGAGGTCGGCGCGGCGCTGGACCTGGCCGCCGCCGCGCTTCTCGGTGTGCCAGGCGCGGTGCGCGTTCTTGATGCGCGACTCGGCGATCGCCGCCAGCCAGCAGATGAAGCTGCCCTCGGAGCGCGGCTCGAACTGGTCGAGCTTCTGGAACGCGATCGCGAGCGCCTCCTGCACGATGTCGTCGCTGTCGACGAGGTCGAGCAGCGAGCGGCCCATTCGCACCGCGACCAGCCCGCGCACCCGCGGCGCGTAGCGCGCGAACAGATCGCCCGCCGCCGCGCCGTCGCCGCCGCGCGCGCGGCGCAGCAGCTCGATGGTCTCGAGCGGGACGGAGGACGACGGATCGGTGCTCACGGGGAGATGCGCAGCGTCGCGCCTCGCGGCCGTCGGCGCAACCCGGCCGCGCGCGCGCGCGGGAGGGCTGGCGGATGACCGACACCGCGCCGGACCCGGGCTGGATCGAGACGCTGACGCTGCGCCTGCGGTCGCACTACGGCGGCGCGCGGACCACCGACGCCGGCCCGCTGGCGCTCGAGCTCGAGCGGCGGCTGTCGGCGCTGCGCCGCATCGCCACCGGGCAGCGCTACCGCGTCACCGGCACGCTGGCGCACGGCGGCATGGGCCACGTGCAGACCGCGATCGACACGACCGTCGAGCGTCCGGTCGCGCTGAAGTTCGCGGCGCCGGCGCGCGACGCCGCGGACGCGACGCGGCACAAGCTGCGGCTCCTGGCCGAGGCGGTCGCGATCGGGCGCCTGCAGCATCCGGGCGTGGTGCCGATCCACGACATCGGCGTCGACGAGCGCGGCGAGCCGTTCTTCGCGATGCAGCGCGTCGACGGCCGGAGCCTGCACGAGCTGCTGCGGGGGAACGACCCCGCGCGCGCGCTGTCGCTGCCGCGGGCGATCGAGATCCTGCGCCGCGTCGCCGAGACCATGGCCTACGCGCACGCGCGCGGCGTGGTGCACCGGGACCTCAAGCCCCACAACGTCATGGTCGGCGCGTTCGGCGAGGTCTACGTCATGGACTGGGGGCTCGCCCGGCGCACCGACGCCGGCGCGGACGAGCCGGCACCGGCGCCGTCGGCGGAGGCCGGGGCGGTCGCCGCGGCAACCGCCGCGGCGGGCGGCGACGTGCCGGTGCAGCTGACCCTGACCGGCACCGTGCTGGGTACGCCGGCCTACATGCCGCCGGAGCGCGCCGCGACCGACGCGGACCCCACGGCCGCCGACCCCAGCATCGACGTGTACGGGCTCGGCGCGATGCTGTACGAGGTGCTGGCCGGCGCGCCGCCCTACGCGTCGGAGCGGACCAGCTGGACCGTCGCCGAGATCCTGACGGCGATCCGCGAGCGACCGCCGCGGCCGGTGCGCGAGCTGCGGCCGGGCGCCGACCCGGAGCTCGTGGCGATCCAGGAGCGGGCGATGCACCGCGACGCCGGCCGCCGCTACCGCGACATGCGGAGCCTCGGCGACGACCTGCACGCCTGGGCCGAGCATCGCATCGTGCAGGCCCACGGCGGCGGGCTCGCGACGCACCTGCGCAAGTGGGTGCAGCGCAACCGGGCGCTGGCGACGACGGTCGGCGCCGCCGCCGCGGTGCTGCTGGCGGCGACCGTCTGGTTCGTCGTCAACCTCAGCGAGGCGCGCGACCGGGCCACCCGGTCGGCGCAGAGCGCCGACGCCAACCTGCAGGAGATCCTCGACCTCGCGGTCGTGCAGCGCGTCGCCGACCTGCGTCGCCGCGCGGACACCGAGCTGTGGCCGCTGCGCCTGGAGCAACGCGGCCCGATCGCCGCGTGGCTCGCGGAGGCCGAGGCGCTGCGGCCGGCGCGGGCGAACCTGCGCCAGCGCCGCGAGCGTCTGGCCGCGGGCGTCGACGGCGGCGACGACAGCGCCGGCGCCCGCTGGCGCCGACGGCTGCTGGACGACGCGATCGCCGCACTCGACGCGTTCTTCGCCGCGCCGCCGGCACCGAGCGCCGGGGACGCGAGCGCCGCGCGGCTGCCGCTCGACGCGAGCGTCGAGTCCGTGCGGCGGCGGCTCGCCGCCGCGGACGCGCTCGCCGCTGCCAGCGTCGACGGCGACGACGCCGAGGCGCGTTGGCGGCGCGCGGCGGACGCGGTCCGCGCCGCGCCGATCTACGGTGGCCTCGCGCTGCGGCCGCAGCCGGGCCTGCTGCCGCTCGGCGCCGACCCGCAGACCGGACTGCAGGAGTTCGCGCACCTGCAGACCGGCGCGCCGGCGCGGCGGGGCGGCGACGGCGCGCTGCGCCTGGAGCCGGGCGACGGCGTCGTGCTCGTGCTGCTGCCGGGCGGCACCGCCGTGACCGGCGCGGCCGCGGGCGACGCGCGCCACGCCGACCCGATGGCCGAGGCGATCAACGAAGGGCCCGTCCACGAGACCGAGCTGGCGCCGTTCTTCGTCGCGAAGTTCGAGCTCACGCAGGGGCAGTGGCAGCGCGTGACCGGGGCGAACCCGAGCGTGCACCAGGCCGACAGCGACTTCGTCGACGACGCGCAGGCGCCGCTGCACCCGGTCGAGTCGGTCGACTGGTACGAGGCGCGCGCGGTGCTGCACAAGCTCGGGCTGCTCTTGCCGACCGAGGCGCAGTGGGAGTACGCCGCCCGCGCCGGCACCGCGACGCCGTGGTACCGCGGCGCCGTGGTGACCGACCTGCTCGACCCGCCGGCCGGCAACCTGGCCGACAGCACCTCGGCGGAGGCGCTCGGCACGCAGGGCTGGATGCCGGTGCCCGGGCTGCGCGACGGCTTCGTGATGCACGCGCCGGTCGGTTCGTTCCCGCCCAACGCGTTCGGGCTGTTCGACGCGATCGGCAACGTCGGCGAGTGGTGCGAGGACGAGTACGTGTCGTACGAAGTGCCGCCGCTGCCCGGGACCGGGGGCCGACCGCTGGACGAGCACCCGTCGACGGCGATGTACCGCGGCGGCGCCTTCGACCAGCCGGCGCCCGAGGCGCGTTCGGCCAATCGCGCGGGCGGGCCGCCGACGCGGCGGCACATGGGCGTCGGTGTGCGGCCGGTTCGCCTGCTGGACTGAGCGGGCCGCGCTCAGCGCCCGTCGTCGAGCCGGCTCAGCTCGATGCGCCCGGCGATGAGGGTCAGCTCCTCGGGGTCCACGATCGCGTCGCGGTAGCCGTCGGCGGTGACGAGCAGCCGCTCGGGCCAGGTCGGGGCGCGCAGCGCGACCCGGCCGTCTCGGTCGGCCTGCGCGCGCAGGCGGCCGCCCGGCTCGACGACGATCGCGCCGGGCACAGGCGTCGCGGTCGCGCGATCGACCACCAGCAGCGCGCGCTCGTAGCCGCGTTCGAGCGCGATCTGCAGCGGCGCGTCGGACGCGGGCGCCGATCCCTCGGCGTCCACGTAGCCGCGGCAGACGACGCGCCAACGCAGGTCGTGGTGCGCGGGCACGCCAAGCGAGGCGCGGCCCTGCACCAGGACCTCCCATCGCCAGCCGCCGGCCGCGCGCGCCCCCGGCCGCAGCGCGAACACCCCGCCGTCGGGGACCGGCTGTCCGGTCGCGGCGTCGCACACCGCGAAGCCGAGCTCGCGCGTCGGCACCTCCGCCAGGCGCCGCAGCACCACGCCGGTGGTCCCGAACGGCACCGTGACGGTCTCGGGCTCGAACCGGTGCGAACCGAGCGCGCCGGCGGTCGACACGACGCCGGTCTCGGACCGGGGCGCGAAGAACCGGAACGCGCCATCCGGTGCGGTGAACGCCACCGGCCAGGTGGCGCCGGGCGTGTCGCACCACACCTGCACCTCGCCGAGGCCCTGGTCGTCCGCGTCGACCACGCGGCCGGCGATCGCGACCGCGGTGGCGTCGTCGTCGAAGCGCGCGGTGACCTCGACCAGCGCGTCGGCGACGACGTCGACGTCGACGTGGCGGACGTCGGCGCCGGCGCTGACGCGCAGCCGGTGCGGCCCGGGCGGCAGCTCGTCGAGCTGGGCCGTGCCGGCGCGGATCGTCGCGGCGTCCACGGTGCGCACCGACACCGCGAGGTCGCCGTCGACGGCGCTGACGCGGCCGTCCGCGACCGGCGCGCCGTCGCGGGCGATCGCGCGCACGCGCACCTGGCCATAGGGCTCGACCACCAGGGTCCATGGTCCGCGCGCCATCGGCGGGTCGACGAACGTGCCGGCGCTGGCCCGCCGCGTCGCGCGGTGCCGCGCCGACAGCCGCAGCGTCGCGCGCGACACTTCGCCCGCGGGGATCGCGAAGCGGGCCACGCCGTGCGCGTCGGTGTCCTCTTCGACGACGTGCTCGGCGAGCACCGCGCCGCGGCGATCGCGGCGGCCGAAGATCGCGCTGACGGTCGCGCCGGGCACGGTGACGCCGTCGCGGGCGGTGACCTGGACCTCGAGCACCAGCGCCGGACCCGTCGCCGCGATCACCAGGGGCACGTCGCGCGGCTGCGCCGCCGGATCGAAGCGCCACGGCGCGAGCTCCCAGTCGGCATCGAAGCGCGTGCCGGCGGGACCGGGCACGTGGTGCAGGGACACCGCTCCGTCGCCATCCTGGACCAGCGCGACCTCGCCGAACGCGTCGGTGGTGACGAGGCCGTCCGCCGCGCCGTCGCGGCGCACGCGCAGCTGCATGGCCGGCAGCGACAGGCGCGTGCCGGCGTCGACCAGCCGCAGCACGAGCGGTGCCGCCGCCCGCGCCGCGGTGGTGGTGGTGGGGTCCGGCGCCGCAGGCGGGACCGCGCTGCGGGCCGCCGCGCTGGAGGTCGAGCGGTCGGCGTCCGCGGATCCTGGCGGCATGGCCCGTGCGTCCGGCGGCGGCGCCGCGACCGGGGCGCCGGCGCCCTGGTCGACCGGGGCGTCGCCCCGGCCGAGCGCTCCCCACGCGGCGACCAGCGCCAGCGCCAGCAGGGTCAGGGTCAGCAGCAGCGGTGTCCGGCGTGACCCATGGGCAGGCATCGCGGCGATCGTAGGCGCGGCGGCCGCCCTGGCCACCGGCGCCCGGTCCCGAGGAGCGCTACGGCGTGTAGGTCACCGTCCAGGTGTTGGTGACCGGCAGCGGGAACGCGCCGCCGCCGAGGTCGAGCACCACCGCCTGGTAGTGCGAGGTCATGCCGACCACCGAGGCCGGCACCGGGCCGAACGACAGCGTTGCCGCGCCGCTCGCCGGGTCGTGGGCGAACGTCTGGTCGAACACCACCAGGGTCTGGAACGCGTCGCCGATGGCGAGCGACACGAAGCCGGGCTGCACGGACGGCACGAGGTCCGAGCTGACGCACAGCACGCTCAGGACCGGGCCGGTGGTGCCGCCGCCGTCGTGGACGAACACGTGCTGGGTGCTGCCGACGCGCAGCGTGGGCTCGATCCGCAGGGTCGGGCTGGCCGGTGCGTTCAGCTGCACCGTGACGGCGTTGGTGTTGATCGCCGGGTTGAAGCCGCGCAGCGAGTAGGTACCGGGCGCGTGGCCGGGCGCCGGGTGCACCTCGATGTGCTGGTTGTCGAGGATCTTGAAGTAGCCGCGGTACCACTGGGTCTCGGACTTCGACGTCAGGTAGTCCGGGCCGACGCCGACCGCCGTGAGCCACGCGAGGTGGTCGCCCTCGATGACGAAGCCCTGGTCGGTCACGGCGTCGAGCTGCGGCGTCGAGGGCGGCACCACGAGGTACGGCAGCGGCAGCACCGGGAAGTTGCCCGTCAGCACGTGAAGCGTCGCGTCGGCGCCGTTCAGCGCGACGACGCGGCTGGCAGGCTGGCTGACCAGCGAAGTCGCGAAGCGGCCGAATGCACCGAAGTAGGTGTTGGCCTGGTTGGCGCCGCCGCCGACCTGCAGCGGCGCGCTCTGCACCAGGGTGATCAGCCCACCGTCGTTGTCGCCGCGGCCGGTCAGCGTGCCGGTCGCCGCGGCGTAGTAGTGCCAGTGCGTCGGATCGATCGGGCCGCCCTGCGCGGCGTACTGCGCCGGATACAGGCCGAGATCGGGCGCGCCTGTCGGCGGGCAGTCGACCTCCCCGGGGTCGCGCCGATCGGTGAGGTTCAGGACCAGGTCCCACTTGTCGTTCAGCTGGTCGATGCGCGCCAGGGTGCCGCGGAGCTCGGCGTGGCCGTCGGTGTACTCGACCATGCTCGCGGCCGGCACGAACAGGTACTCGCCGGGGAGGCCCGGCAGCACCATCGCGCGGTCGCTCGGCAGGGGGCTGCGCCCGGTGTCGATCATGCAGTGCGTGGTCGACAGGCTGCGGTTGGCGACCAGCGTGCAGGCGAACTCGCCGGTGCCGGTGGCGCCGAACGGCGTCGTCGGCGGGAACGGGTTCGCGAGCACCGTGACGTCGAAGCGCGCCGACACGCCGAGCAGGCCGTTGCGGTTGTTGGCGCCGGCCCCGACCTGCGCGGCGGTGCCGGGCTGCAGCTGCAGCGTGACGTGGGCGCCGTCGAGCTCGCGCACGCCGTGCAGCACGCCGCTGGCCTGCGTGTAGAAGTGGAACGAGGCGGCGTCGACCGGGCCGATCGGCGCGTAGGCGCTGCCGGCCAGCTGCAGGTCAGGCGCGCCCGGCGGCGGCCACCCGGCGTCGCCGGGGTCGACGCGTCCGGAGAACGCGATGTCGATCAGCAGGCCGGCGTAGATGCGGCTCAGGCTGCGCACGCGCGCGGTGACGCGCGCGGTGCCGTCGGGCAGCTCGACGAACTGGCCGCCGCCGCTGAGCACCATGTCGGTGGAGATGCCCGGCATCGACAGCATCACGCCGCCCGGCAGGCCGCCGAGCGCCGCGTCGCGGCTCGGGTCGCTGGCGGTGCGGTAGCTCGGCAGCTGCGCATGGGCCGCGCCGACGAGCAGCGCGGTGGCGAGGAGCGTGATGTACGGACGGGCGGCTCGGATCATGGCGCGGTTCGCGGCGCCTTGGACCGGGGGCAGCCGCTCGAAAGTGTAGGACGCTGACAGGCCCCGGAGGGCCGCCGGGACGGGGCCCGGCGGCGAACCGGCGGTAGCATCGGCGCGAGCTGCCGCGGATTTCGTCGAGGAGTATGGTCGGGTGGCGTGACCGGCAGCGTCTTCGATCGGCGTTCCCGCGGAGTCCGACACGATTGCGTTCGGGACGCTCGCCGTCGGCCCCCGCGTCTGGGTGACCACCGGCGACGGCATCACGCGACGGCGTCGTCGACCGTCCTTCGCGACCGAGGGGTCTCCCTGCTCTTCCTCCGGCGGTACCCCAGACACAGAGCCACAGAGGTCACGGAGTGCACAGAGCAGAGATCAGCCGCGAAGCCGATGCATCGGCAGGCGAGCGCAGCCTCGGCGGCTCGAGTGTGCGTAGCGTTCGGCGCGCGGGCACTTGCCAAGCGGCTGGGTTCGTATCGGCGTTTGCTTTCTGCTCTGTGTCCTCTGTGCTCTCTGTGGTTTCTCTTCTGGGATCCTCCCAGGAGAACGGGGAGAGCCCGGAGAGCAACGGGAGGGGCACAGAGCAGAGGACGCTCGACTCAGATGCCGTCCGCGGCAGCGTGACGGCCCCCGGAGTCGTGTGCCTTCTCTTTCGGGCGCCGTCCGGCTCGCTCCTCGCCCTCCCTGTCCTTCCGTCCGTTCGGGGGCACGACACCGGACTCTGCCGCTCAGCCGGGCTGGTCGCCCGGTTCGGCGCGGCGCGCGCCTTCGGCGAGCAGGCGGCCGAGCAGCGCCGGCGACGCCTGGATCTCCATCAGGCAGCCCTGCTCGGTGTAGAACTCGCTGAGCACCGTCGCCTTGGCGCGGATGTGGGTGAGCAGGTTGCCGGCGGCGTGCGGGACCAGGATCGAGCACTGGTTCTCGACCAGCGCCAGCTGCGTCTGCATCGCCGCCAGCAGCTCGTCGATGCCCTCGCCGCTGCGGACCGAGATCGCCACCGCCTTGGACTCCTTCTGCCAGAGCGCGGCGAGGCCGGCGCGGTCGGTGACCAGGTCGAGCTTGTTGAGCACCGTGATGCGGTTCAGGTCGGCCGCGCCGAGCTCCTCGAGCACCTCGTCGACCGTGTTCAGCTGCTCGAGCGCCTCGGGGGAGCTGCCGTCGACGAGCACCAGCAGCAGGTCCGCGGCCAGCGCCTCCTCGAGCGTGGCGTGGAAGCTGGCGACCAGCTCGTGCGGCAGCTTCTTGATGAAGCCCACCGTGTCGGTCAGCAGGATCGTGCGGCCGCCGGGCAGGCGCCACGGGCGGGTGCGGGTGTCGAGCGTGGAGAACAGCTTGTTCTCCTCGAGCACGCCCGCCTCGCACAGGCGGTTCATCAGCGACGACTTGCCGGCGTTCGTGTAGCCGACCAGCGCCACCGTGAACAGCTCGGGCCGCGCCGCGACCTCGCGGATCTTGTGCTGCTCGATGCGCTTCAGCTCGCGCGAGACGCTGGCGATGCGCTGCCGCAGCAGGTGGCGGTCGACGTCGATCTGCTTCTCACCGGCGCCGCCGCGCACGCCGATGCCGCCGCGCTGGCGCTCGAGGTGGGTCCACTTGCGCCGCAGCCGCGGCATCTCGTACTGCAGCGCCGCCAGCTCCACCTGCAGCCGCGCCTGCGGCGTGCGCGCGTGCATCGAGAAGATCTGCAGGATCAGCTCGCTGCGGTCGAGCACCGGCACCTGCACGGCCTCCTCGATGTTGCGCGCCTGGTTCGGCGTCAGCGAGTCGTCGCAGATCACCGCGCCCGAGTGCGCGAGCTTCACGACCTCGGCCAGCTCGGCGAGCTTGCCGGCGCCGAGGTAGGTGTGCGGATCGGGGTGGCGCCGGTGCTGCACCATGCAGCCGGCGACGACGTAGTCGGCGGTGGTCGCGAGCAACTGCAGCTCGTGCAGCGCCTCGGCGGCGGTGCGCTGCTCGCCGTGCGGCACCACGCCGAACAGCACGGCTTCGGTCAGGTGGCCTGCGGCCTGCGGACGGGTCTGTTCCTGGCTCACGCGTGCTGCGCTCCTGCGGGGGCGTCGGTCGGCGCGAACATCGCGCCGAGGTCCGCCTGGATCTGGCCGTCGTCGGCGCGGCGCAGCTGGATGCGGCGGCAGAACGCGCCGTCGTCGCGCGCGGGCCGGTCGTCGCGGAAATGCGTGCCGCGCGACTCCGCGCGCAGCAGCGCGCCCTCGGTGACCAGTGCCGCGACGGTCAACATGTTCGACAGCTCGTAGGCGCGGCGATCCGGGCGCGCCGCGCGCATCAGGTAGTGGTGCCAGAACGCGATCCGGGTGCGCGCCTCGTCGAGGCCCTGGGCGGAGCGGCGCAGGCCGACCTGGCGCCACATCAGGCTCTTCAGCGAGTAGAGCAGGTCGTCGTGCTGCAGGCGCGGCGGGTTGCTCGGCAGCGGCTCCTCGGCCTGCGCGCGCGGCAGGCCCGGCGAGGGCGCGCGGCTCTGCGCGGCGGCGGCGAGGCCGGCGCTGCGGCCGAGGACCGCGCCCTCGAGCAGCGAGTTCGACGCCAGACGGTTGGCGCCGTGCAGGCCGGTGCCGGCGACCTCGCCGGCGGCGAACAGGCCCGGCAGCGACGTGCGGCCGTCCATGTCGGTGGTGACGCCGCCCACGAAGTAGTGGGCGCCGGGGCGCACCGGGATCAGGTCGGTGCGGATGTCGATGTCGAACGCCGAGCAGATGCGGGCGATCGACGGGAAGCGCCGCTGCGGGTCGCCGTCGACCGAGCGCAGGTCCAGGTAGACGTTGGTGTCGCCGGTCGCGACCATGCGGTCGAGGATGCAGCGGCTGGTCACGTCGCGCGGCGCGAGGTCCGCCATCGGGTGCGCGCCCTGCATGAACGCGACGCCGTCGCGGTCGCGCAGCACGGCGCCGGCGCCGCGCACGACCTCGCTGATCAGGAAGCGCGACGCGCCGGCGATGTAGAGCGTCGTCGGGTGGAACTGCACGAACTCGCAGTCGCACAGCGCGGCGCCGGCGCGGAAGCACAGCGCCATGCCGTCGCCGCTGGCGCCGGTGGGGTTGGTGGTCTCGCGGTAGATCTGGCCCGCGCCGCCGGTGGCGACGACGACGGCGCCGGCCTCGATCGCCAGCAGCTCGGTGTCGGCCAGCACGATCGCACCCACACAGCGGCCGTCGCGGACGATCAGGTCGCGCACGAACACCGGCGAGCGCAGCGTGACGCGCGGGTGGCGTTCGATCGCCGCGGCCAGCGCGCGCTGGATCTCGGCGCCGGTACCGTCGCCGTTGGCGTGGACCACGCGGTGCACGCTGTGGCCGCCCTCGCGCGACAGCGCCAGCGCGCCGGCATCGCGATCATCACGGTCGAACTCCGCGCCGAGCTGCTGCAGCCACGAGAGCGCCTCGCGCGCGCTCTCGACGACGCCGGTGACCACGCCGCGGTCGCTGAGGCCGGCGCCGACGCGCAGCGTGTCGGCGACGTGCAGCTCGAGGCTGTCGTCGGCGCGCTGCGCCGCGGCGATGCCGCCCTGCGCCCAGGCCGTGTTGGTGTCGCCGAACGCGGTCTTGGTCAGCAGCAGCACCTCGGCGCCGGCGTCGGCCGCGTGCAGGGCCGCGCTGCCGCCGGCGATGCCGCCGCCGATCACCAGCACGTCGGTGCGCAGCACCGGCATCGCGCGCAGGTCGAAGCCGGCCAGGTGGCGGGGGAAACGCGGGCTCTGCTGCTGCGGGTTCATGGTGCGGGCCGCGCGAGGCGGCCCGAGGCGCGAGGCCGGGGGCCTCGCGTCACTGGATCTCCCTCACCGCGTCGCCCTCATTGGGTGACCGGGGCGGTCGCCGGCGCCTGCGGCACCGGTGTCTGGCCGGCGCGGTCGGCGACGAACACCAGCATCGGCGCGGCGATGAAGATCGTGCTGTAGGTGCCGCTGATCATGCCGACGAACATGCCGAACGCGAACGACTCGAGGTCGCTGTCGGTGCCCCAGTTGACCAGGAACTGCGCCAGCACCACGAACAGCGTCACGCCCGACGTCAGGATCGTGCGCGACATGGTCTGGTTGACCGACAGGTTGATCAGCTCGCGGAACGTCAGGTGACCGCCGTGCCTCTGCTGGTCCGCGACGTTCTCGCGGATGCGGTCGAAGATGACGATCGTGTCGTTCACCGAGTAGCCGATGATCGTCAGGAAGCAGGCGATCATGTTCAGGTTGATCTCGGCGTGGACCAGCCCGATGTGGTTGAAGAACACCACGGCGGCGAGCGCCACGCACACGTCGTGCACGAGCGCCATGACGGCGGCGATGCCGTACTTGTACTCGTGGAAGCGGACGCGCAGGTAGAAGATGATCAGCGCCCACGACAGGATCAGCGCGCCGATCGCGGCCACGCGCAGCTCGCCGACCATGCGGCCCTCGATCAGCTCGGCCTCGGGGAACGGGTCGGACAGCTTCACCAGGTGGCCGGTGGTGTCCTCGACGTCCTCGAGCGCGGTGCGGACCCGGTCGAACAGCGACGAGGTCAGCACGTTGGTGCCGGTCTTCCACTCGATGAACAGGTCGGTGCCCTGCGTGGCCTGCGGGTCGTCTCGGACCGTGGCGGTCGCCGTCGACGCCAGGTCCTTGCGCAGCTCCTCGCGGACCACCGCGAGATCGACCGGGCGCTGCAGGTGGATGTCGATCTCGGCGAACATCTGGCCGGGGTCCGGCGACTCGACCATGAACGGGTTGCTGTACGCCGGCTTGATCAGGTCGGGCGCGAAGATCCGGCGCATGTGCACCAGGTAGGGCGCCTCGTACGGCGGCGGCGGGTCCTTGCCGTCGGTCTCGGCCTGCTTGCGCGCGGCGCGCCACGCCTGGCGCTCGTTCTCGATGCGCTCGCGCATCGTGTCGGTCAGCTTCAGACGCAGGTTGAACGTCGTCGACTTGCCGTCCGCGCCGGCCTCGATGGTGTTGACCGCGAAGTAGTTGAAGTCGTCGGTGAACGGCTTGTCGGCCAGCAGGCGGTCGCGGATCACCTGCGCGTCGGTGGCCTCCTTGACCACCATCTGCAGGTTGGCGCCGCCCTTGAAGTCGATGCCGAGCGACTCCTCGGTCGGCACCGCGAACAGCGCGTAGCCGACGCCGCCGACGATCAGCACGGCGCTGAACGCGAACGCCTTCCTGGCGTGGCGCAGGTAGTCGAACTTCGGCTGCGCGAACAGGCGGTGGACCTTGAAGTCCTTGAGCTTGTCCTTGACCAGCAGGTAGTGGAACAGGAGCCGCGTCACGAAGAACTGCGTGAACACGGTCGTGACGATGCCGACCATCAGCGTCACCGCGAAGCCGCGCACCGGGCCGACGCCGACGTTGTAGAGCACCAGGCCGGTCAGGAACGTCGTGATGTTCGAGTCGAGGATCGCCGACATCGCGCGTTCGAAGCCGGCGCGGACGGCGCGGATCATGTCCTTGCCGCGGTCGGCCTCCTCGCGGATGCGCTCGTAGATCAGCACGTTGGCGTCGACCGCCATGCCGAGCGTCAGGACGATGCCGCCGAGGCCCGGCAGCGTGATCGTGGCCTGCATGAACAGCACCGCCGACCACAGCAGGAACACGTTCAGCAGCAGCGACACGCAGGCGACGACGCCCGCGAGCTTGTAGTACCACAGCATGAACGCGAACACCGCCAGGGTGCCCGCGATCAGCGAGATCTCGCCGAGCCACAGCGCGTAGGCGCCGAGGGTCGGGCCGACCGAGCGGTCGCTGAGCAGCTGCGGTTCGACCTGCAGCGAGCCGGTGCGCAACACCTTGACCAGCTCGTCGACCTCGCTCTGCGTGAAGGCGCCGCTGATCTGGCCGTTGCCGGGGATGCGGCTGACGAAGTACGGGGCCGAGCGGATCACGCCGTTGAGCACGATCGCGCTGTGCTTCTTCAAGAACTTGCTGGTCCAGTCCGCGTACTCGTCGGTCTTCTCGGCGCGGATGCGATAGTGGACCGCGAGGCGGCCATCCTGCGCGACGCCCGGCTGCACGCCCGACGGGTCGAGGTCCTCACCCGTGAAGTGCTTCACCGACGTGAGCACCGCGACGTACTCGATCAGGAACGGCTTGCTGCCGTCCGCGGTGTTCAGCTTCGCCTCGGGGACGACGCCGCCGTTGAAGTCGGTCGGCTCGAACACCGCGACGGTGGAGTTCGCCAGCGGCGGCACCCCGTCCTCGGTCTGCGTCATCTGCGAGAACGGCCGGTCCCAGCGCGACGGCGCGTCGACCTGCGGGTAGATCAGGTGCGGCAGCCAGCGGATCGCGCCCGACGCGAGCGGCCCGGCGACCGGGTCGTCGTTGTAGCGGTCGATGTTCTGGTAGCGCTCGAGCACCAGATCCTTGCCGCCGCCGGTGTTCAGCCAGTTCTGCAGCCGCTGCTTCTCGGCGGCGAGGTCGATCTCCTTGTCGCCCTCGGCCCAGTCCTCCCAGGCGACGATCCGCATCTCGAGCTTGCCGAGGCTGCTGATGCGCGCCTTGATCTGGTCCAGCTCCGCGCGCTCGCGGTACGGCAGCTCGATCAGGATGCCGGTGGCGCCGCGGCGCGACACCAGCGCGTCGAGCACGCCGGTCGGGTCGATGCGGTCGCGCACGATCTTGACCGTGTGCTCCATGACCGCGTCGACCGAGGTCTGCTCGGTCTTGACCAGCTTGGTCATGACCTCGTCCGGGACCTCGTAGATCAGCTGGTTGCCGCCGCGCAGGTCCATGCCGAACCCGGGCTTGAGCAAGATGGTGCACAGCAGCGCACCGAGGACGGTCAGCAGGACCAGGGCGAGCTGGCGGCGAGCGTTGTCGAGCATGGCAGTGGCGCCGGCCGCGGTCGTCCGGCGCGTAGCGGAAAACGGTCAATGGATCGCCGCGGCGGGGCCGCGGCGGGAGCGGCTACGACGGGCTACGACTCGGACGGGGCGGCGTCGGCCGCGGGCGCCGGCGCGTCGGCCGGGCGCAACGTCGTGCTCTTCAGCGAGCGCGGGAAGCGCGGCTTGCCCATGTTGGGCTTGACGCGCGTCGCCTTGCCCTCGAGCTCGCGCAGGTAGTAGAGCTTGGCGCGGCGGACCTTGCCGCGGGTGCGGACCTTGACGTCCGCGACCTTCGGCGAGTGCACCGGGAAGCTGCGCTCGACGCCTTCGCCGGCGACGATGCGGCGCACCAGCGCGCTGCGGCGGATGCCGCGGCCGCGGATGGCGATCACGGTGCCCGAGAACACCTGGATGCGCTCCTTCTCGCCTTCCTTGATCTGGTAGTGGACGTCGACCGTGTCGCCGACACCGAAGTCGGGCACCGTCGCCTTCATGTGCTCGATCTCGAGCTGCCGCAGGATGTTCATGGTCGTCTAGGCCTCTGGGTCGGCGGCGCGCCGCGGCGCCGTGGCCGCGGGGTCGTCGCCGTTGGGCGAGCTGTCAGTGGGGAAGGGGTTCTGGGACTGGGAGTGCTTGATCGCCGTGAGGTGCCGCGCCTGTTCGAGCCGCCAGCGCGCCACCGCGCCGTGGTCGCCCGACATCAACACGTCGGGGACGTCCATGCCGCGGAACGAACGGGGCCTCGTGTACTGCGGGTAGTCGAGCAGATCGCCCTCGAACGACTCGAGTTCGGGCGACTGTTCGCAGCCGAGCACGCCGGGGATCGTCCGGGCCGCCGCCTCGATCACTGCCATGGCCGCGAGCTCGCCGCCGGCGAGCACGAAGTCGCCGAGCGAGATCTCCTCGAAGGCCATGCCGAGCCGCACGCGCTCGTCGATGCCCTCGTAGCGACCGCACACGAACAGCAGCCGCTGGTGCTGCGCGAGTTCGCGTGCGCGCCGCTGCTTGAAGGTGCGGCCGCGCGGACAGAGCAGGATCTTGTGGCACGGACCGTGCCGTTGTTCCACGTCCTCGATGGCGAGAAAGAGCGGTTCGGGCTTCAGCACCATGCCGGGACCGCCGCCGAAGGGTCGATCGTCGACCGTTCGGTGCGGGTCGGTGGTGAAGTTCCGGAAGTCGATCAGCTCGACCCGGAGCTTCCCCTGTGCTTGGGCGATCCCGAGGATGCTCTCGTCCAGGTAGGGCCGGATGGCGCCTGGGAAGAGCGTCAGGATTGCACAGAACACGGGGCTTGGCCGCGGAGAAAGGGCCGAGGAGAGTAGGGGGGGCGGGGGTCTGCGGTCAAGCGGCAGCCGGCCCAAGGCCCGGTGGATCCGACCGCCGGCCAGAGTCGCCCGGACGGGGTCTCCCTGGCCAGGGCGATGGAAGGAGCGGACGAGGACCGGGCCGGGAACGCCGCGGTGACTTCGGCGGAACCCCGGCCGGGACCGCGCCTGCCGGGGGGCCGGGGACTCGCGCGGGGTGCGGGTTCATCGGGGGCCGGATTCGGTGCGCAGCAGCGCGGGGGTGACCGGTGAGGCCCGGGTCTGCAACACGGCCTCGAGCCAGTCCGCGTCGGCCTGGCGACCGACCTGGATCTGGCCACGTCCGGCGATCCGACTGGCCAACAGCGGCGCCATCAGGACCCGGCCGTCCAGCGTGATGGCGAGGTGGCGGCGAGTGTAGCGGCCGGTCAGTTCGGCGTAGTCGGCGGCGCGGTCGGGGCGCAGCCGATAGTCGACCGCCGGGCGCCCGTCGGGGGTCAGGACGGCGCGCACCGAGCGCCGGTCGAGGTCGTCGCCGGTGAAGCTCCGCTCGCCGACCAGGATCGCCGTGTACTCGACGAGCTGCGCGTTGTCGTCGGTCCCCGGCGGGACCACACTCCGATTCCACTCTGCGGGCGAGAACAGCGGGACGGTCGCCGGTGCCAAGGTGGCGATCTCCTGCAGGGTCATGTCCCAGACCCTCGGATCGTCGTCGCGTCGTCGGACGATGTGCGGACACCACCGCACCCAGGCACGGGCGGTCTCGTCGCGTTCGGGATCGTCGTGGAACGCGTCGATGGCGTGTTCGTCGGCGAGGACCGCTTCGCGCCCGCCGTCGTCGAGCCATCGTTCGAGGCGGCGACGATCCGCCTCCAGGTCCAGGGTGCGGCCCTGCTGCCCGAACGCGTCGAAGGCCACCAGCCGCATCTCCAGCTGGCCGCGGCACTCCACGTGCTGGCGGATGGTCGGCACCGCGACGGCGCCGGCGGGGATGTCGACCGTGAACTGCGTGCCGCGCAGGTGGGTGAACGTCGCGCAGCCGAAGTCGACGCGCTCGCGCAGCACGTCGATCACCTCGGCCACCAGGGCTTCGAGGTCGGTGTCCGGCCGCTGGTCCAGCAGCTTGCCCAGCTCGTAGGGCGACAGGTCGTAGGTCAGCCGGATCGGCGCGACCTCTGCGGGCCGGGACGCCGGTCCAGGGGTGGGCGCGCGAGGGGCCGACGGCTCCTGTGCCGACGCCGGCCCGCGTGTGGCGAGGGTGAGGGTCAGCAGGATCGCGAGGATGGGGCGGGGACGCATCGGGGTTGCTCCTTCTCCGGGCACGCGGCCGGGCCATGGCGACCGCGCGTCATGCTATCTACCCTGGCGCCCATGTTCACCGGCCTCGTCGCCGCCGTCGGCACCGTCCGCGCCACCGCGCCCGCCGGCTCTGGCCTCGACCTCGACGTCGACCTCGCGCCGCTGCGCGCGGCCGGCGCGCCGCCGTTCCGGATCGGCGACTCGATCGCGCTGTCGGGCGTGTGCTGCACGATCGTGACCCTCGACGGCGGCGACGTCGCGCGCTTCCACCTGACGCCCGAGACCCTGGAGCGCACCTGGCTCGGCCGCGCGGCCGTCGGCACCCCGCTCAACCTCGAGGCCGCGCTGCGCGCCGGCGACCCGCTCGGCGGCCACATGGTGCAGGGCCACGTCGACGGAACCGCCGCGGTCACCGCGGCGATCCACCCGCGCGACGGCGGCGAACTCGGCGTGCGCGTGCCCGCTTCGCTGCGGCGCTACTGCGTCGAGAAGGGCTCGATCACCCTCGACGGCGTGTCGCTGACGATCGCCGGCCTGGTCGCCGGCGGCGACGGCGCCGAGCTGCGGATCGCGGTGATCCCGCACACGGCGCAGGTGACGACGCTGGGGCAGAAGGGCGTGGGGGAGGCGCTGCACGTCGAGGTGGACGTGATCGCGAAGTACGTCGAGCAGATGCTGGCCGCGCGGGGGCTGGGCGGGGGGGGGCGCGAGGCGTAGCGCTCAATCGAGCGCGCGGGCGACGCGCAGGCCGACGCTGTGGTACGGCTGCTGCTTGCCGATCGCCTTGCGCGCGGCGCTGCGCGCCTCGTCGACCTTGTGTGCCCAGCTGCCGCCGCGGATCACGATCTCGTCGGGGTCGCCGCCGAGGATCAGGCCGTCACCGGGACGCACCTGGACAGCATCGTAGTTGCCATAGGCCCCTCGCGTCAGCTCATAGACGTTGCCGTGCACGTCGTGCAGGCCGAAGGCGTTCGGCTCGAAGGAGCCGACCGGCGCGTGGACTGGATAGGTGTCGTCGAGCCGCGGCCAGTCCTCGGCGTTGGGGTGGAATGCGCCGGACTGCTTGCGTGACCCGAAGCCGTCTGCGGCGTTGAAGCGGCAGTAGTCCCATGCACTGCGGTCGTCGGCTTCCTTCGGCAGCAACAGGCAGCCGCGGCCGCCGTCTGCCGATCGATCGCCGAACCACCATTCCGTCGTCGTGCCCGCCCGGCATGCGTACTCCCACTGCGGTTCGGTCGGTAGCAGCAGGCCGTGCCTGGTCAGCGCGGCGACGGCGTCGTTCCAGGTGATCTGTTCGACCGGGCGATCGAGGTACGGCTGGCCCTGGGGGCTCGAGGGGTAGCGGCTGGGGTTGTCGCCGTGCGCCAGTCGCATCCACTGCCCCTGGGTCACTTCGTACTTTCCCAGGAAGAACGCGTTCAGGCTGACCGTGGGGCCGTTCAACTCGTTCAGCGCGTTCGGTACGCCTGCTGCGTTGGTCTCCTGGCTGCCGAGTTGCACCCGGCCCGGTGGCAGCAGGACGAACACGATGCCGGTCGCCCCGGTGATGTGCCATTCGCCCGACTCCGGGTCACGCGTCGGCCGCGCTCCCGACCGCGGCATCCAGAACTCGGGCAGTCCCGAGCCAGGATCTGCGCCGAGCGGCACGAGCCCCTCCTGCGGCTCGAGGTGCAGGCCGGCGAAGCGCCGGTCCGAGCCCACGGCGTCGATCGTCTGCTGCCACGCCTCGTGCTGGTTGCCGAGCGTCACGCGCCGCACCTCCCGGGACCACGCGAGGCTGTCGCGCGCCTGCGACAACACCCCGCCCGGCGCCTGCAGCGCCTCGAGTCCGTCGGCGAGGTCGGCCAGCGCGTCGTGCAGCAGCTGGTGTGCGCCGTCGTCGAACCGCCAGCCGTCGCCGTCGCGCTGCGCGCGCGTTCGCATCTCTGTCAGGGTCTGGTGGTGGTCGGGCATCGCTGCCAGCCACCGATCGACGCGATCGATCCAGTCGTCGAGCTCGCGCGCGTGCTGGCTACCCTCCTGAAGCTCGTCGGCCTCCGCCTCGAAGCGCCGCAGCCGCCCGAGATCTTCGAGCTGGCGGTAGCGCCGCAGCGCGGTCGTCGCGATCTCCTCCTGTCGGGATGCCTCACGCCACTGCACCACGGCGACGCTGAGACCGATGCCGAGCGCCAGCACGATCGCCGCCGCGGCGGCGACCTGCGCGCGGTAGCGCCGCAGCAGCTTCTTCAGCAGGTACCCAGCCGACGGCGGCCCTGCCGTCACCGGTTCGTCCTGCAGGTGCCTCAGCAGGTCCGCTGCCAGCTCCTGTGCCGTCTGGTAGCGTTCGGCGCGGTCCTTCTCGATCGCCTTCATGACGATCCAGTCGAGGTCGCCGCGCAGCCGACGCTCGAGCTCGGCCGGCGGCATCTTGCGCGCGCGCGCGAAGGCCTCGGCCGCCGCGCCAAGCTGCGTGATGCGCGTGCTCGGCTTCTTCGGTTCGCCCTCGCGGATCAGCCGCTGCATCTCCATCCAGCCGTTGCGCAGCAGCTCCTCGCGCGTGATCGGCAGCGAGCCGGTCAGCAGCTCGTAGAGCAGCACGCCGAGCGAGTACACGTCGGTGCGCGTGTCGATGTCGAGGCCGCCGAGGCCGGCCTGCTCGGGCGACATGTACTCCGGGGTGCCGAGGATCTGCCCGGCCTCGGTGAACAGCGTCTCCTGCACCAGCCGGTGGTCGACCGCCTTGGCCAGGCCGAAGTCGATGATCTTCACGGTGGGCATGCCGTCCTGCACGGTGACCAGCACGTTCGACGGCTTCAGGTCGCGGTGCATCACGCCCTTCTGGTGCGCGTGCTGCACGCCCGAGCACACGCTGCGGAACAGCTCGACGCGCTGCTCGAGCGCCAGCTTGTGCTGGTCGCAGTAGTCCGTGATCGGGATCCCCTTCACGTACTCCATTGCCAGGTACGGCTGACCGTCCTGGGTGGCGCCGGCGTCGAGCACGCGCGCGATGCTGTTGTGCTCCATCATCGACAGCGCCTGGCGCTCGGCGTCGAACCGCGCCAGGAAGGCCTTGCTGTCCATGCCCGGGTTCATCACCTTGACGGCGACGCGGCGGCGCACCGGTTCGCGCTGCTCGGCCAGGTAGACCGTGCCCATGCCGCCGCGGCCGATGCGCTGCAGCAGGTGGTAGGGGCCGATGCGTTGGCCGACGTCGTGTCCTGCCGGCAGGCCCGCGGGGCCCTCTTCCCCGGATCCGGCTCCAGAATGGTCGCGTTCTTCGTGCTCGGCCATGGTCGCTGGCGAGGACTGCGGACGTCGGCATCCTAGCTCGCGGACGCGCGAGTTCCCCCCTGCGGTCGAAGTAGTGCGGCAGCGCGGCGAAATCGGGGTGGGGGGCGGCTTGGTCCACCCCTGGGCAGGTGATGGATGCGAGCCCCTGGGCACCGGCTCAGAGGGTCGCTAGCGTGTCCCTTCACGCCCAGGAGGAGTCGCCCGTGTCGTTGAAGTGTTCCCTGCTGTCCTTGTTGCTGGCTGCCGGCGTCTCGGCCCAGACCACCACCTGGACGTCGTTCGAGGATCGTCTGGGGCACGCGATGGCCACGGACTCGCAGGGGCGCGTCGTGATGTTCGGCGGCGAGAGCGTGGCCAACGCCAACTCCACGCGGCGTGACTTGGCCAGCCTGACCGCCTCGGGCTGGCAGGAGAACGCCACGCTGCAGCTCGGCCGGACCGAGCACGCGATGGCCTCGGTCGACGTCGGCGGCCAGCGCCTGTTCGTCGTGTTCGGCGGCAAGCAGGGCGGCGTGCGCGTCTCCGACACGGCGGTCATCGACGCCGGTGGCCAGGATCCCCGCGGCAACGACCTGGCGACCGCGCGCGACGGCCATGCGATGGTCAGCGACGGGCAGAAGATCTACATGTTCGGCGGTGCGTCGGGAGTCGTGACGTACCTCGCGGACACCTGGGTGCTCGATCCGGCCAACAACTTCGTGTGGACCCAGGTGGTGGCGGCCGGTCCGCCGGCGCGCCGCGACCACTGCATGGCTTGGGATCCGGTGGCGGGGCGGGCCTACGTGTTCGGCGGTCGGACGCTGGGGACCCCGGCGCTCGGCGACCTGTGGGAGTTCGATCCGGGCGCGGGGACCTGGACCGACGTGACTCCGGTGCCCTCGCCGCCCGCCCGGCGCGACGCCGCGCTGGCGTTCCTGCCCGGGAGCGGACTGGTGCTGTTCGGCGGCCAGGACGCAGCTGGCAATCCGCTGCCCGACACCTGGGTCTACTCCGGCGGCGGCTGGACCCAGGTCGTGACCGGGACTGCCCCGGCCGCTCGCTTCGGGCACGCGATGACGCTGTCACCGACGGGGCTCGAACTGTTGGTGCTCGGTGGGCGCGACACGACTTCGCGCACCTTGCCCGGCACGTGGAAGTTCGACGGCTCGACCTGGAGCCTTGCGATCCCGAGCCCGGCGCCACGAGACGGCGCATCGATGGCGTTCCAGGACGCGGTGGCAGGCGTCCGTCCTGCCGGTCGCAGCGTGCTGTTCGGTGGACGGCCGGTCGGAGGGGGCGCGGCGCTCTCGGGCACCTGGGAACTCGAGGGGCTGAACTGGCAGCAACGCCTGCCGACCACGGCGCCGCCGGCGCGCGCCGACGCCGGCCTGGCCTACGACCGCGCCCGGAATCGCGCGGTGCTGTTCGGCGGCCGCACCGGCAGCCCGTGTGGCGGGGAACTCGGTGACACTTGGGAGTGGGATGGCACGAGTTGGTCGCTGCGTGTGACGCCGACGACCCCGTCGCCGGCTGCCGGCGTTCAGCCCGTGTTCGACAGCATGCGCGGTTTGACTTGGATGCTCGTTGGATCGGACATGTGGGCATTTGACGGCAGCGATTGGTCGCTCTTCAGCTACCCATCAGGTCGGTACGAATTCGGACACGCCTACGATACCTCGAGAAACCGGTGGGTCGTCTTCGGTGGCAATGACCGCAATGTGAACCTCAACGAGACCTGGGAATGGGATGGACAACGCTGGCACGATATGAGTCCGGTGACGTCGCCGAGCGCGCGTGTTGATTGCATGATGTCGTATGATCCGGGGCGAGGGATGCTCCTCATGTGCGGCGGGAGAATCATTGGGGGGTCGACCGAGTGGAACGACACCTGGGAATGGGACGGGGCGAACTGGACTCTGGTCTCCAACGTTGCACTGGCACGCACCGGTTCAGCGGTTGCCTTCAACTCTATGTTGGGGGAGATTCAGGTCGTCGCGGGGAATCGCCTGGGCATTGCTCGGACCGATGTGTGGGGTTGGAGTGGAGCCGCATGGAACTTGCGGTCTTCGGTCGGGCCAAACGCAGGATACTTGCCATCGATGGCCTATCGACCGATCTCTTCAGCTCTCGTTCTCTTCGGTGGCAGCGTAAGCTCCACACTCCACAACCAGATGTGGAGATACCAGGGCGGCAACTGGTCCAGTCTTTCGCCGTCGAACCGGCCAAGTGCTTCCTACGCTAGCGGCATGGCCTACCATGCGGCATCAGGAGACTTGGTGCTCTTCGGTGGGGCTCTGGCGCCGGGAGGGCCGGAATCGAATCAGACCTGGACGTGGGATGGGGCAAACTGGACTCAGGAGAGCCCGTCGCATGTCCCGGCGGCCCGATGCTGTCACGGGATGTTCAGCACAGGTAGTCGGACCATGCTCTGGGGGGGCTACTCCCCCTCGACGGGGACCACATTCAATGACATGTGGGAATGGGATGGCCAGGATTGGAATCTCGTCGACCCCGGTTGGTCGGCCTCGTCGAAGCCGTCCATTCGCACGAACTACGGCGCCGCCTACGACGCACGCCGTGACCGCGTTGTCGTGTTCGGCGGCATGAGCGATTGCAACCCGGGTGTCGCCACCTTCTACGACGACACCTGGGAATGGGACGGCGACAGCTGGTTGCAGCGGTCACCACCGGTCCGTCCGTCGCCGCGCCGATGCAAGCTGGCCTACGACGAGGCGCGTTCGCGGGTGGTCCTGTTCGGTGGCCGGGATGCAGCCGGCAACGACCTGCAGGACTCGTGGGAGTGGGACGGTGACCAGTGGCTCTCGATCTCGCCGTCGGCGACCGCGCTCGGCAGCGGCAGGCACAGCCTGACGTTCGACCGCGAGCGGAGGCTCTCGGTGCTGTTCGGCGAGGTCGGTACCTGGGACTACGGCCCGCTCGCTCCAGCCAGCAGCGTGACGTTCGGCGCCGGCTGCACCGGCAGCCTCGGCCCCATCTCGCTCGCGCCGTTGCCGTGGGCCGGCCCCTGGCTCGGCGACCGGGTCGAGATCGACCTCGTCAACCGACCGCCGGGGCTGCTGCTTTTCCTGTGGGGCCTCGAGATCGCGCCGCCGCTGGACCTCGCGCCGATCCTCGGCACTCCGCCGGGGTGCAAGCTCTACACCACCGACCTCGCGGTCGACTCGCGGTTCGACAATGCGCCGCGCTACGTGTCGTTCCCGATGCCGACGCACCCGTCGTTCCTGGGCGTCGAGGTGATCGGGCAGGCGGGGTTCTACGACGTGGGCATCGCCAACTGGGTGACGTCGGACGCGGTGCGGATGACGTTCGGCGCCAAGTAACGCCTACTTCGCGGGCGCGCCCGCCGCC
The DNA here is from genome assembly GCA_050245995.1 of Planctomycetota bacterium. Classification (GTDB taxonomy): domain Bacteria; phylum Planctomycetota; class UBA1135; order UBA1135; family UBA2386; genus JBFWWV01. Next base: position 50,272 of record JBFWWV010000008.1, read on the forward strand.
AGGTCCCAGCGCGCGCCGGCCTCGAGCCAGCGCGGCTGCGGCGACTTTCGCGCGGCCTCGCCTGCGCCACGCACGTCGAACACCGCGACCTTGCTGTCGCCGACGACCTCCATCACGCTGCCGGTGACGATCGCGGCGGTGCCCTCGTCGATGCCGAGGCCGATCAGCTGCGGCAGCAGTGCCACGAGACCCTGGAGGTCCTCGGTGCGGTCGCGCGCGACGAAGTGCTGGTCGACGGCGCAGCCGGGCAGGAACGCGAAGCCGCGGTCGTAGCCCTCGCACCACTCCTGGCGGTTGCCGAGCGGGTTGCCGCGCACGAGGAACTCGGCCTGGATGGTGGCGCCGGCGGAGCTGCCGCCGACGACGCCGCCGCGGGCGAGCACCTGATGGAACGCGGCGATGGCGGGGGTGCCTTCGAACGCGTCGCACAGCCGCCACTGGCGGCCGCCGCCGAACCAGACGCCGGTGGCGTCGGCCAGCGACGCGAGGGCGGCATCGTCGACCTCGTCGGGGTGCGCCGCGTCGAGCACGGCGATCGCGGTGACGCCGCGCTCGCGCAGCATCGCGGCGAACGGGTCCTCGCCGCGGCCCTCGCGCGGCGACGCGCTCGGCACCAGCACGACGCGGGCCTCGGCGCCGCCAGCAGCGGCGACGAAGCGGTCGGCGGCCGCCGCCGGCACCGCGCCGCCGCCGGCCAGCACGAGCGTGCCGTGCGGCACGATCGGCGCGGCCATCGGGTCGGGCGGCCACGGCGCGCCGGTGCGGGCGGCCAGCGCGCGGTCCCGTGCGGCGCGTTGCCAGGTGACGAGGTCGGCGCTGGCGCCGCTCGTCAGCAACTCGATGCGCTCGGGGCGGCCGGGGGCGGCGGCCAGCGCCAGCGTCGCGGTGCCGCGGCCGAGCACGACCAGCGTCCGACCGCGCACCTCGACGGCGGTGCTCTCGTCGACGCCGAGGCCGAAGTGGCCGGGGTGCGCCTGCAGCGCGGCGAGCAGGCGCGGCAGCCGTTCGCGCTGCGTGAAGTGCTGGTCGACGATGGCGCCCGGCACGAGGTCGAAGCCGGTGGCGACGATCGGCGGGTCCTTGCCTTCCTGGATCATCGTGCGCGACTGGATCGCGGCGCCGGCGGAGGTCCCACCGACCGCGCCGCCGCGCGCGCACAGCGCCATCAGCTCGTGCTCGACGCGGGTGCCGAGGTAGGCGTCGGCGAGGCGCTTCTGCACGCCGCCGGGGAACCACACGCCGGTGGCCTGGGCGAGCGGCGCGCTGAAGTCGGCGCGATCGGCGACCTCGCGCGACGTCGTGTGCAGCACCGCGAACTGCGCGCGGGGGAATCGGCGTTGCCAGCGTTCGAGCAGGCGCTGCCGGGTCTGCTCGTAGTCCTCGATCGCGCTGGCGGTCGGCACGATCACGATGCGCGCCTCGTCGCCAGAGCACAGCTGCACGAAGCGATCGAGCACGGCCTCGGGCAGGTCGCCGCCGCCGGCGACGATGCGGGCGCCGCGGACGCCGCGCGGGTCGATGGAGGCGGGCACGGGCGCCGGCGGATCGGTGGGTGGGGAGTCCTGGCAGGGACCGCCGGCGATCAGGATCGCCGCGGCGACGAGCGTTCGCACCATCGGCGGCAGGATGGCACGGCGGTCGGGCAGGCGGAAGGGCTCAGGCTGCGAGAGCCAGACCCGCAGCGCCAGCGCGCCGAGCCGCTGCGTCCAGCCCAGCAGCCCTCGGTGCGCCGCGCGCCGCGCCTTCGCGGCCTCCCTCTACGTCCGCGGGGCGATGCCCTGCAGGCGGAACATGGCCACCGCGGCCAGGTTGACGCGGGTCACGTCGGTCGGCACCAGCAGCCGCGCGGCCCCCGACTGGCCTCGGCGGCCGGCGCCGGCCAGCAGGCGTGGCGACCAGCGGCGGGACCAGCGCCACCGCGACCCCCGGCCGGGGCTCCAGCTCGACGAACAGGCCCGGCAGCTTCGCGATCGCCAGGACGATGCCGGCGCCCGGCAGGTTGGCACGCATCGACCGGCTCCACAGCTCGGAGTCGCCCAGCGTCGTCGCGAAGACCAGCGAGATGTTCGGCCCCAGCAGCGGCGCGATGACCATCGCGCCGATCACGATCGCCTCGGCGTCGCGCAGCAGCCCGATCGTCGCCGCCGCCGCGAACACGCGCATCGATCGCGTCGCCAGGCGGATGTCACGTCGAGCTCCTCGCGCGAGATCCGGTCGCCGAACACCGGCCTCGGCGGCGGCGGCAGCGGGGGGGCTTCGGGTGCGGTCGGCGCTGGTGCTTCGGCCACGCGCGGCACCGTCGCCTCGACCGGCAGCAGCATGAGCCGGAACGACGGCTCGCGCCCGAGTTCCTGTTCGAGCCGATCCATCACGGGCTCGGTCTGGCTGCTGTCGAGCAGATCTCGAGGAGGTGGAGGGTCACGGGGCGATGATCGTGCCGGGGGTGCGAGCGCCTTCGTTCACTCCTGCCTTGCCTCGGCCCTTCGCCAACATCGCCGTGATCCGCAGGAGCAGGGAGCGGCGTGCGCGGCTGGTGGTGGCGACGGCCGTGGTGATGCCGAAGACATCCAGGAGATCGAGGATGGCTGCGCACTCGGTCGCCGAACGTCGGGCCATGCGGTAGAAGCGCGCCTTCTCCCGCGAGCGGTACTCGCCGGCCCCTTCCGCGATGTTCAAGCAGATCGAGGTCGATGCCCGTCGCAATTGGTCGGCAAGCGCCGTGTGTCCTCTCGGGACGCCCCGGCACAGCTGCTCTGCTTCGTGGGCGAACTCCAGCGCCAGGCGGTAGACGTCCAGGCGCTCGTGATCCATGCGGTCCATGCGCCGAGGTTGCGCAGGGAGAGCAGGTGCCGGCCCCGTTCCCGTTCCCGTATCCGTGCCCAGGCCGCGCGTAGCGCGCCAGTGCCCGTGCCCAGGCGCGCGTAGCGCGCCGGTGCCCGTGCCCAGGCCGCGCGGAGCGCGGCCGGTGCCCGCCCGCGCGAAGCGCGGGCTGGGTCGCCTTGCGCGATCGATGAGGTACCCCAGCGCGCGCTTCGCGCGCGCGGGCACCGGCGTGCGCGCTCCGCGCGCACGCCTGGGCACGGGCACGGGCATGGGGGGCGTCTTCTGACCGCCCGCGCCTGCGGCGCGGGGGTCAGAAGGCGCCCAGCAGGACCTGAACGAAGTTCCCGATCGGCGCCGCCTCCCGCGCATCCTCCAACGCCCGCGACACCTGCGTCAGGATCCGCCGCAACCTGATCCCCATGTCCTCGTCGTTGATCAGCACCGACAACATCCCCTTGCCGCCGTCCAGCTTCTCGGTGACCGACCGCAGGTTCGCCACGACGGCCATCAGGTCGTCCTTGATCTGCGTGTTGCCGAGCAGCGCGCCGATCGCGCCGGCGTCCGGATCGTTGGCCTTCTGCAGCACGCTGGCCATCGAGTCGAGCGCGCTGGCCAGCTGATCGGCGAGCTGCTCGTCGGTCAGGATGCGGCCGACGAAGCCCTTGCCCTCGGCGATGCGCGTCGCGATCCCGTCGAGGTTGAACGCGAGCCGCGCCAGGTGCTCCGACATCTCCTTGTCGTTCAGCAGGCGGCCGAGCGTGCTGTCGGTGCCGTTGAGCTGCTCGCTGACGCGCGCGAGGTTGGCGACGATGCGCGTCGCGTCGTCGCGCAGGTTGGCGTCCATCACGAACCTGCCGACGAAGCCCTCGCCGTCCTCGACGGCCTGGAAGATCCGGCGCAGGCTCTGCACCGAGGCCAGCACGTCGTCGTAGAGATCCCGCCGGTTGATCAGCGCGCCGACCGAGCTGGTGTCGGGGTTGTTCAGGTTCTGGACGAACAGCCGCACGTCCTGCAGCAGGCCCTTGAGCTCGCTGCCGCTGGGGCCGTCGCCTTCGAAGAACTTGCCGGCCGACACCAGCGGGTTGCCGGAGGTCTCGCCGATCAGCTCGCGCTCCATCGGCCACGGCGCGCCCTGGCCGGGATCGACGTAGACCTGCTTGCCGCCCAGCACGCCGCTGTCCTGGATCTCGATCTTCTGGTTGACGGTGAGCGCCAGGTCCTCCTGCACGAGCAGCGTGAGCTTCATGCGGTGGTCGGCGCGTTCGCGCACGAACTCGGTCTCGCCGACCTTGCCGACCGGCTTGCCCAGCAGCAGCACGGGATCGCCGACGCGGATGCCGCCCGCGTCGACGAAGTACGCCTGCACCGGCGGCAGACGGCCGAGCGACACGTCGGTCAGGTTGACGGTCGCCCACAGCAGGAAGCCCATCGTGGCGAAGAACACGATGCCGAGCATCGTGTCGCGTTGCATGCGGTTCATGGGTCGATGTCCGTCGTGGTTCCGTCGTTGCTGAAGGGTCAATCGGCGCCGCCGCCGAGGAACGCGCGCGCCAGCTCGTTGTCGCTGTGCGTCATCTCCTCGACGGTGCCTTCGAGCGCGATCTTGCCGCCCTCGATGATGCCGATGCGGTCGCCGCACTCGGTGGCGCAGGCGCGGGAGTGGGTGACCACCAGCCCGGTGACGCCGAGGCGGTCGCGCACCTCGGCGATCAGCTGGTGGATCTGGTGGCTGATGATCGGGTCGAGGCCGGCGTTGGGCTCGTCGTAGAGCACGTACTCCGGCTGGGTGACCAGCGCACGGGCGAGGCCGGCGCGGAGCTTCATGCCGCCGCTGATGCTGGGCGGCATCTGCTTCGCGGCGTGGTCGAGGCCGACCATGCGCAGCACCTCGTGCACGCGGTCCTGGACCTCGCTCTTGCCGAGCCGGCTGTGCTCCTCCAGCGGCAGCGCCACGTTGGCGGCGACGTCGAGCCAGTTGATCAGCGCGCCGTTCTGGAACAGGTAGCCCATGCGTCGGCGCAGCGCCATGAGCTGCGCGCGGTCCATGGCGCTGACCTCCTGGCCGTCGACCTGCACCGAGCCGGAGTCGGGCGCCATGATGCCGATGATGTGGCGCAGCGTGACGCTCTTGCCGGTGCCGGACGGCCCCATCAGCACGTAGTTCATGCCCTGCGGCACGGTGAACGACATGCCGTCGAGGATCTGCCGGTTGGCCAGCCGCTTCTTGACGTCCCGGAGCTCGATCATTGCGCCAGGAAGTAGAAGAACCAGGTGATGATGAAGCCGAGCACGATGATGAGGATCACCGAGTTGCGCACGGCGACCTGCACGGCGAGGCCGACGCCGAGCGCGCCGCCGCTGGCGCGCAGGCCGGCGGCGCAGCTGCCGACCGAGATGGCGATGCCGAAGATCACCGCCTTGAGCAGCCCGACGTAGACCTCCTTGGGCAGCAGCATCCCGTTGGCGGTCAGCGCGTCCTGCGCCGACATCCAGAACCGGCTCTGCGACACGCCGAGGTTCTGCTGCGCGATGATGCTGCCGCCGAAGATGCCGACGAGGTCCGACAGCGCCGTCAGGGTCGGGCACATGATCGCCAGCGCGATCACGCGCGGCAGCACCAGGTAGTTGACGGGGTCGACCGACATGACCTCGAGCGCGGAGATCTCGTCGCTCACCTTCATGGTGCCGACCTCGGCGGCCATCGACGAGCCGACGGTCGCGGCCAGGATCACGCCGGTGATGAACGGCCCCATCTCGCGGCACATCGACAGCGCGGTGATCGTGCCCAGCACGCCCGTGTCGCCGAACTTGCGCAGCTCGATGCCGGTCTGCATCGCCAGGATCGCGCCGGCGAACGCGGCCACGACCATCGTCACCGGCAGCGCGCGCACGCCGGCGTTGAACGCCATGTCGAGCGTGAACCGCCAGCGTCGGCCCAGGTAGTGCATCGACCCGAACGTGCGCACCAACAGGTCGACGACGAAGCCGGCGCTGTCGAGCCGGTTGTGCAGGGCGGTGCCGACGGCGGTGACGACGCGGATCCTCATGTGCCGCCCTCCGTGGCCAGCGGCCCCGCCGGCGCGGGCGCCGGCGGCCCCGACAGGCGGATCGGCAGGAACTGGAACAGCCGCAGCACCTCGCCGCTGGCCGAGCTCTCGTAGTTGAACAGGAACGGCACGCTGGCCGTGGTGCGGCCCTTGCGCGCGCGGCGCGTGAACAGGCGGCCGAGCACGTCGACGCTGCGGTCGTCGACCGCGCGCTGGCGGCCGACCGCGAGCTGCCACAGGAAGCCGTAGTTCTCCTCGACGCCGACGGCGTTGCCGTCGCGCCAGGGGATCGGCGACAGCACGCTCCAGTCGCCGCCGGTGCGGTTGCCGTCGGCGTCGCGCCGCACGGTCCGGTGCGCGACGGGCCAGAGCTTGACGAAGTCCTCGCTGTGCCCTTCGACGAACTCCTGGCGCACGTGCCAGAACAGCGGCAGGACCCACTCCTGCTCGGTGTGGACCTCCGGGTCGTCGTAGCGCCGCCACCAGATCAGCGGCCACAGGAACGACCAGCTGTCCTGGTCGTCGCTGTGGGCGCGACCGACGAACGGCCACAGCCACCACTGCACCAGGTTCTCCTCGCGCGGGCTCTCGTAGTAGTGGAAGAACGGCCACAGCACGTTCAGCTTGTACGAGCGGCCCTCGTCGACGTTCTTCTCGAACAGCGGCCACAGCACGCTGAGGCCCGAGGCGGTGCGGCCGGTCTTGACGCCGAACAGCGGCCACACCAGCAGCGACCAGACCGGGTCGGTCGAGTCGAGGTTCTCCCACGCCCAGTTGATCAGCGGCCACAGCGCGAACCGGCGGTCGTGCTGCCCGGGCTCGACCTCGTGGCCGTAGAACGGCAGCACGCGGAACCACTCGTGGCCGCCCTCGGCGCAGCTGCTGATGCCGATCAGCGGCCACAGCCACAGCGAGTGGTGGTGACCTTCCTTGTCGAGCGCCACCCACAGCGGGAACAGGATCGTCCGGAACCGGTCGTAGGTCAGGAACTGCGGGATGTCGGCGTAGAAGGGGAAGAACGCGAAGTAGTTCTCGTCGCCGCGCTCGTGCCAGCCGCCCCAGAGCAGCGGGAACAGCGCGTACCAGTCGATGTCGCGCAGGCCGTCCTGGTCCTCCCGGCTTCGCCAGCTCCACAGCGGCCACAGCCGGTGCGAGGTCTCGACGGGATCGGTGCGGATCCGGCCGAACGGCCACAGGAACTGGTGCTCGACGGCCTGCGCCTCGGGCTCGGTGACGCGGCGGTACAGCGGTCGGATGCGGAAATCGTCGCCGCCCTCGGTGGTGCGCTCGTAGTGGACGACGGGCCACAGCAGGTCCATCTCCAGCAGCTCGCCGCGCTCGTCGAGGCGGTGGAACCACAGCGGCGCGAGGTTGAGCTCACTGGGCATCAGCGCGCAGCCGCCCAGTCCGGCCAGTCCGGCCATGCCGACGCAACCGAGCGACCACGCCGCCGCCGCCGCGACGGCGCGGCGCGCCTTCGTCGTTCCGGTCCTGCCGCGACCGCCGGCACCCGGATGGCCTTTGTCGTGCACCGCGGCCCGCCTCGACCGCGATGATCCGCCCGACCTCGTCATCGGCGGGTCACCATACTGCGCCGACCGGCTGGCCCGCATCCGTAAAACCGCGTCGCATCGCTCGTCGGGGGCCGCGTGTCGGCGGTCGCCGGGGGCCGCGGGCGGGCCCGCCAGCGCGAACCGCGGCGGCGCGTGGCGGTCCGCGACGTCGGTCGGTCGGCGCCCGGTCCGACGCCGCGGCGAAGACAGCTTGCGGCGCCGGCGCGGCGCACGTTCTATTGCCGCCGATGACCCGCATCATGTCCGGCGTCCAGCCGACCGGCAACCTGCACATCGGCAACTACCTCGGTGCCCTCGTGAACTGGGTGCGGATGCAGGAGCAGTACGAGGCGTTCTACTCGATCGTCGACCTGCACGCGCTGACGCAGCGGCCGGAGCCCGAGGCGCTGCAGCGCGCCGTGCGCGAGGTCGCGATCGGCGTGCTGGCGTCGGGTGTCGACCCGGAGCGGGCCACCCTGTTCGTGCAGTCGCACGTTCCGCAGCACACCGAGCTGACCTGGGTGCTGACCTGCATGACGCCGCTCGGCGACCTGAACCGCATGACGCAGTTCAAGGACAAGAGCCAGCACCAGCCGGAGAACATCAACGCCGGCCTGTTCACCTACCCGGTGCTGCAGGCCGCCGACATCGTGCTCTACCGCGCCGACCGGGTGCCGGTGGGCGAGGACCAGGAGCAGCACCTCGAACTCGCGCGCGAGACCGTGCGGCGCTTCAACGGCATCTACGGCGACACCTTCCCCGAGCCGCAGGTCGTGCGCAGCGACGCGCCGCGCGTGATGGGCCTCGACGGGGAGACCAAGATGTCGAAGTCGCGCAACAACGAGATCGGCCTGTTCGAGACCGCCGACGAGACGATGCAGAAGCTGCGCTCGGCCAAGACCGACCCGGCCAAGCTGCGCCGCGGCGACCCGGGCAATCCGGCGATCTGCAACATCTTCAGCCTGCACGGCTTCTTCACCGACGCCGCGGCGCGCGGCGAGATCGACGCCGGCTGCCGCTCGGGGGCGCTGGGCTGCGTCGACTGCAAGAAGACGCTGGCCGCCAACCTCGAGCAGGTGAAGGGGCCGATCCGCGAGCGCGCCGCGGAGCTGCGGGCGCGGCCCGACCGGCTCGACGAGATCCTGGCCGCCGGCGCCCAGCGGGCGCGGGTCGAGGCCGAGGCGACCATGACCCTGGTGCGCGAGCGCACCGGGCTGCGACCCAAGCACCCCTGACCCCGACCCGATGAGCGCCACCATGCCCGTCCCCGACCCGGTCCGGCCGGCCCCAGCGCTGCTGGCCCGCGCCCTGCTGGCCCGCGTGCTGCCGGCCCTGGCGTTGCTGCCGCTCGCGGGCTGCGAGACCAGGCAGCCCGTCGACCGCGACGAGTGGGAGCGGCAGGCGCAGCAGTTGCTCGAGCCGCTGCTCGGCGACGTCGACGTCGCCTGCGGCGAGCTCCTGATCGAGATCTCGCCGAACTACTTCGGCAACGTCAGTCAGCCCGCCGTCGACCCCAACCTGCACAGCGTGCGGAAGGAGCACGTGGACGGCTGGGACGAGACCGTGTGGATCAACCGCGTCGGCGACCTAAGCGGCGCGCTGCGCATCACCATCGGCGAGGTCGACCAGATCACCGAACAGGGTCTGGTCCCCGGCCGCGCCACCCGCTTCACGGCGCTGCACGAGGTGCGGTTGCGCGTGCACGCGGCCGGCGAGATCCCGGTGCAGCTGGACGTGACCGCGACCGGCCAGCCGCTGGTGTGGAACCCCGGTGGCCAGATGCGCGAGCTGGCGGCCTTCCGGGTGCAGAACGGGGTCCTGCAGGCCCGATGACCGCGGCGAGCCGGCACGCGCAGCTGCTGTTGGCGCTGCTGGCGGCGTGCGCCGCCGCCCCCGGGCCGAGACCGCTGCCGCAGCGGCAGGACCCGGAGCAGTTCGAGGGCTGCGGCGACGAGACCGGCGCCGCCGCCTACCGGCTGGCACTGGTGCACCTGCAGGCCGGGCGCGACGCCGAGGCGTTGCCGCTGCTGCGCGAGGTGGTCGAGCGCTGTCCGGACAACGTGCTGGCGATGGCGTACTACCAGGACACCGCGATCGGCCTCGGCGGCGATGCGGCCGCGGCGATGCGCGCCTACTACGCGCGGCTGCCCGACGACGCCGGTTCGCCGGTGCCGGCGTTCGCGAAGGCGCGGTTGCTCGAGTCCAACTTCGCGCGCAAGGTGGCCGTCGACGAAGTGCTGCGTCGGCACCCGTCGTTCGCCTACGGCTACCTCGCTCAGGGGCGCCTGCTGCGCAGCATCGGCCAGCTGCAGGACGCGGCGGCCGGCTTCGAGCGCGCGATCGACCGGCACCCGCGCCTGCTGGCGGCGCACGTCGAGCTGGCCGAGGTGCTGACCGAGCTGGGGCGGCCGGCCGAGGCCGCGCTCGCCTACGAGAACTACCTGCGCGGCGCGCCGGGCGACCGCGCGACGATCCGCGCCTACGTGCGCGTCGCGCTGTACGACCTCGGACGGGCCGACGACGCGCGGCCGTGGATCGAGCGGCTGCTGGCCGACGATCCGCACGACGAGTTGGCGCAGATGGACCTCGCCGCGTGCGACTGGCGCGCCGGCCGGCTCGACCGGGCGCTGCAGGGCTATCTGGCCGTGCTGACCAGGCGGCCCGACAACGCGCGCGCCGCGCTCAACATCGGCTACCTGCACTACGACGCGTTCGGCCGCGACGACGACACGCGGCGGGCGCACTGGCCGCGCGCCCGCAAGGCGTTCGAGCTGTTCCTGCAGCTCGTGCGCCCGGAGGACGGCTACGACTACTTCGAGAAGGTGCTGGCGGTGCCGTTCCGGCTCAAGGCGATCGAAGAGCTGCTCGGGCCCGGCGACGGCCGCACGCCGGTGCTCGACGACCTGCGTTGACGAGGAGGGGCCGCGCCGCCGGCGGCACGGTCAGCGCCCAGCGGCGCGCGTCGCACCATCGAGCCCGAACGGTTGCAGCTGCGGCAGCAGTCGGGCCCAGTCGGCGCGGCTCCACCGGTCCTCGCGGTGACCCGGGCGCACGAGCCGGAAGCGCGGCGAGTCGATCTTGCACAGCGCCACCGCGGGCTCGCGACCGTCGTCGGCGGGCTCGAACCGGCCGATGAGGTTGCGCAGGTCGAGGTTGCGATCGCGGAAGCCCCGGGCGTGCAGCGCGCCGACGAACCGGCCGAGCGCCGCCGCGACGCGGGCGCGTTCGGGCGCTGTCAGGTGGGGCAACCACCGATCCAGCGGGGCGCCGGGCACGGCCGCGGTGACCAGCACCGCCAGGGTCACGAACCCGAGTCGGCGACGCTCGAAGGCGCCGAACACCGATGGCACCGGAAAATCGTGGGCCTGCATCCAGGCCAGGGCCTGCGCCTCGCGCGCCGCGCGGGACGGTCGCCAGGGGCCGGTGTTGCGCAGCGCGCCGCGGCACCGTTCCCAGGCCGTTCTGTAGACATAAGTCTTTATGAAATAGGTGTTCGAGTCGATATCGACCCGGCGCACCCAGGAGCTCCGCGCGGTCCGGACCGGGGTGCCGAGGTGGGGGGAGCACAGCCCCTCGGGGGTGTCCAGCCCCAGGCGGGCGGCGAGGCCCGTCAATTTCGCCTCGCCGTCGATCGACGGGTCAGGGGGTGGGAAGTCTCTCGCGATCGCGTCCACAACAGTATAGTTCGCGGCCACTTGATGCAGGCTCCTGGCGTCCTCCGGTGTTTTCCACATCGGGGTCACGCACGAGGGTCTGCCCAACGGAGGTACATGGTGAGGACTGTCACCAAGAAGGAACTCGTCAACAGAATCGCGGACACCACCGGGGTCACGAAGGTCGTGGCCAAGGACATCATCCAGTCCTTCCTGAACGCCATCATCGACGAACTCGCCGAGGGCAACAGGTTGGAGTTCCGCGAGTTTGGCGTGTTCGAGTCGCGCGAGCGAGCTGCTCGTCGCGCCCAGAACCCGCGCACCCTCGAGAAGGTCGAGGTGCCGGCCAAGCGGATCGTCAAGTTCAAGGTCGGGCGGCTCATGCGCAAGAAGGTCTCCGGCGAGGACGTCGGCAACCTGTCGCTCGACGACGACGACGATGCGCCGCCGCCGCGCCGCGCGCACGGCGGGGGACAGAACCTCGGAGAAGCCGGCGTGACGTGAGTCGCGCCCGCCTCGCGCGGCGGTCAGGAGAGTCGCGCGAGCGCCTGGTCGAGGTCGGCGATCAGGTCGGCCTCGTCCTCGATGCCGACGGACAGGCGGATCAACCCGTCGGACAAGCCGGCCTTGCGCCGCTCCGCCGCCGGGATCGACGCGTGCGTCATCGACGCCGGATGGTCGACCAGGCTCTCGACGCCGCCCAGGCTCTCCGCCAGCGAGAACACGGCGAACGAGCTCGCCACCTGCTTGCCCTGTTCGACCGTGGCCTTGAGCTCGACCGACACCATGCCGCCGCCGGCGCGCATCTGCCGCTGCGCCAGCGCGTGCTGGGGGTGGCTCGGCAGGCCGGGATAGATCACGCGTTCGACCTTGGGGTGGTCGGACAGCCACCGCGCGACCGCCATGGCGTTCCTGCAGTGTCGGTCCATGCGCACGTGCAGCGTCTTGGTGCCGCGCAGCACCAGGAAGCAGTCGAGCGGACCGGGGGTGCCGCCGACGCTGTTCTGGAAGTGCATCAGCTGCTTGTGCAGGTCGACGTCGTTGCCGATCAGCACGCCGCCGACCACGTCGCTGTGGCCGCCGAGGTACTTGGTCGAGCTGTGCACGACCAGGTCGCAGCCGAGCTGCAGCGGCTGCTGCAGGTAGGGGCTCGCGAACGTGTTGTCGGCCAGCGTCAGCACCGAGCGCTCGCGGCACATCGCGGCGATCGCCGCCAGATCGAACAGGCGCAGCAGCGGGTTGGTCGGGCTCTCGAGCATGACGAGCCGCGTGTTCGGCCGGATCGCCGCGGCCAGCGCGGACAGGTCCTGGAGGTCGACGAACGTGGTGTCGACGCCGAACTTCTGGTGCACCGTCGTCAGGATCCGGTAGGTGCCGCCGTACAGGTCGTTGCCGGCCACCACGTGGTCGCCCTGCTTCAGCAGGTTCAGCACGCAGTGGATCGCCGCCATGCCGCTGCTGAAGCCGAGACCCCAGCGACCGCCCTCGAGCGCGGCGAGGTTCTGCTCCATCGCCGTGCGCGTCGGGTTGTGCGAGCGCGAGTAGTCGTAGCCCTTGGTCACGGCCGGGGCGGCCTGGACGTAGGTGCTCGTGAGGTACACCGGAGTCATGATCGCGCCGGTGGTCGGGTCGGGCGACTGGCCGGCGTGGATCGCCGTGGTGCCGAAGCCCTGGGGTCGTGCTGTGGTCATGGATCCTGTGCTGGCGCGGCAGCTCGTGCAGTGCGTCGCGCGGTCGTCGGGCGACCGGTCGGGCGCGCCGGATCGGCGGCCGGAACGGGTCGCGGTGGGGGCCGGAGTTTACAAGCGCGCCGCGCGCGGCAACATGACCGCTCGCCCCTGACCGCCAACCCTGATCTCCAGCCCCTGATCGCCAGCCCCTGATCGCCAGCCCATGACCGCCAGCCCATGACCGCCAGCCCATGATCGCCGGCCGCTCCGCTCCCCGCTCCGCGCGCCGCGCATGATCGCCGACGCCGCGTTCGACCTGGAGGCGCTCGAGTTCCACGCCGTGCAGGCGCTGCTGCTCGCACGGCTGGACTCGCCGCTCGGCCGCACCGCCGTCGCGGCGCTGCGGCCGCAGCCGGAACTCGAGGCCGCCCGGCAGCGGCTGGCGGCGACCGCGGTGCTGGCCGACCTGCTGCGCCAGGGCGGCGCGCTGCCGCTCGGCGGCGCCGTCGAAGTGCGCAGCTGGCTGCCGCCGTTCTTCCGCGGCGAGCACCAGTTGCAGGCCAAGGACCTCGCCGACCTCAAGCGCGGGCTGCGCGCGGCCGACCGCTGCCGGCGGTGGCTGCTCGCCAAGCCGGACCCGCTGCCGGCGGTGGCGGCGCCGGCACCCGATCTGGAGGACCTGGTCGCCGAGCTCGAGCAGGCCATCGACGATCGCGGCGAGGTGCTGAGCACCGCGTCGCGCAAGCTGGCCGATGTGCGCCGCGAGATCGACGCGGCGCGGCAGCAGGTCGACGCCGCGGTGCAGCGCGTGCTGGGCGAGGGCGACGTGCGGCGCTACCTGCAGGCGCCGGAGCCGGCGTGGCGACACGGCCGGCCGGTGCTGCAGGTCAAGCAGGAGCACCGCGGCCGGGTGCCGGGCGTGCTGCACGATCGCAGCGCGTCGGGGGCCACCTTGTTCATCGAGCCCGATCGCGTGGTGGAGGCCGCCAACCGACTGTCCGACGCGCTGGCTGCCGAGCACCGCGAGATCAACGTGGTGCTGGCCGACCTGGCCCGCGGCCTGCGCCGCTTCGACGCCGAGGTCGCGGCGGCGATCGAATTCCTGGCCGACACCGACCTGCTGCAGGCGAGCGCCCGGCTGTGCGCGCAGGACGGCTGGACGGTGCCGGCGCTCGAGGCCTCCGGGCCGCTGCGGCTGGCCGGGGCGCGGCACCCGCTGCTGCTGCAGGCCCGCGGCGCGCAGCCGGCCGACATCGTGCCGCTCGACCTCGGCCTCGGCGATCCGCACCGCGTGCTGGTCGTCACCGGTCCGAACACCGGCGGCAAGACGGTGGTGCTCAAGACCATCGGCCTGCTCGCGCTGATGGCGCAGTGCGGCCTGCCGCTGCCGGCCGACAAGGGCTGCCAGCTGCCGTGGCTGCGGGCCGTGCAGGCCGACATCGGCGACGAGCAGGGCATCTCGCAGAACCTGTCCACGTTCAGCGGCCACGTGCGCCGGCTGGCGCGCTGCCTGGGCTTCGCCTCGCCGGAGACGCTGGTGCTGCTCGACGAACTCGGCGCCGGCACCGACCCCGAGGAGGGCGGAGTGCTGGGCTACGCGGTGCTCGAGGAGCTGCTGGCGCGACGCGCGTTCGCCGTGGTCACCACGCACCTCGGCCGGCTCAAGGACTTCGCCTACCAGCACAGCGGCGCGATCAACGGGTCGATGGCGTTCGACGGCGCTTCGCTGCAGCCGCTGTACCGGCTCGACGTCGGCATCCCGGGCAACAGCCACGCCCTCGACATCGCCGGCCGCGTCGGCATGCCCGAGGGCGTCGTGCGGCGGGCGCGCGAACTGATCGGCGTGCGCGACACCTCGCTGCAGGACGTGATCGACAAGGTGCAGGTCGCCCGCCGCTCGGCCGAGGCCGATCGCCGCAAGACGGCGGCGGTGTCGCAGCAGGTCGAGCAGCAGCGCGAGCGCCTCGAGGAGCAGCTGACCGAGGCCCAGCGCAAGGAGGGCTGGCTGCACGAGGAGGCCGACGCCGTCGTCGCCGCCGAGCTGCAGAAGGCGCAGGAGGCGCTGCAGCAGGGGCTGCAGCCGCTGCTCAGCGCGCCCGGCCAGCACGGCGAGAAGGCGCGCGCGCTGCAGCGCATCGTCGACGCGTTGCCGCGGGCCGCCGCCGTGCACCGGCGCCGGATGCGGTTCTGCCACGACCTCAAGAAGGGCGACCTCGTGTTCCTGCCGCGCTGGGGCCGAGCCTGCGCCGTGCGCAAGGTCGACAAGGTGCGCGAGCAGGTGACCGTCGACTACGGCAACGTCAAGATGGAGGTGCCGTTCGAAGACGTCTCCTGGCTGCGGCCGATGGAGTGACCGCGTCGCAGTCCCGTCCCGTCACGCGCCCGGGGCTTGCATCCGACTGCGTGCCTTGTACCTACGGGGAATGGCCACCGTCCTCGTCGCCGACAACGATCCCGGGGTGCGCGCCCTGCTGGCCGAGGTCGTCCGCCGCCAGGGTTTCCAGGTCGCCACGGCCAGCGACGGCCTCGAGGCGCGCGCCGCGCTGCTCGCCGCGCAGGTCGACCTGTTCGTGTGCGACCTCGACATGCCGCGCATGAGCGGCCCGCAGGTGCTGCAGTGGCTCGCCGCGCAACCGAACCAGCCGCCGGTGGTGGTGGTGTCGGGCTACCTGGACGCGCGCTCCGAGGCCGACCTCGGGCAGTTGCCCTGTGTCCGGGCGCTGCTGCGCAAGCCGTTCGACGTGCTCGCGTTCGTGCAGCTCGTGCAGTCGCTGGCCGGTCCGACCGAGCGCGAGCTGGGGGCGTAGAGCTGCAATGCTGCGGTGCAGGCAGGCGCGCAGAGCGCGCCTGCGCACCGCGCGCGCGGACGCGGTCCGCGCGCCGGAGGCGACCGACGACAACGGCGCGGGGGCGCAACACCCGCGACGCGAGCATCCGCGAGACCGGGAACGCATCCGCTCCGGGGACGCAGCGGCCGAGCCGGCTGGCACGCGCCGTGCCGCGACACAGCATCCGCGAAGGGACGCAACGGGCGCGTCACGGCGCGTGCGGGCCGGCCCCTGCCGCTGCTGCGGTCACGACGCACGGGCCGGGTCGCGCCTTGCGCCCCGCCAAGGCGGGGGGCGCAAAGGCTGAATACAAAGGGGCAGCCGCGAAGGTCGGTGGCGGCGGTCGGCGGGTCGGTGGTCGCGGCTGGTCGACGGTCGCTGGCGGCGGTTGCCGGGTCGTCCGGTAGCCCAGGCGTGGGTGCGGAGGGCGCGGGCCGGCGCGCGGGCCTCGGTCGCCCGGGAGTGGCGGGACCCGCGCGGGCAGCCGGTGCGAGCGGAGCGGCGTTCGGCCGGCTACAGCTTGCCGTCGGATTCCGTCTTGAACTGCGGGGGGGCGCCGGTATCTTCCCTCCGCCTTTCTCCGGCAGCTCGCGGCTAGCGTAGCTCAACGGTAGAGCACCTGATTTGTAATCTGGAGGTTATGGGTTCAAGTCCCATCGCTAGCTCCAGAGTCGGGTGAGGTGAGCGGTGTCGCCGCAGCGACCCCGCCGCCACCGTTCGGCTCCGCTGCCTCGCGCGGTCGGCGGGAGGACGCACGGACCAAGTGTCGGGCGGATACCGAAGCGGCCAAACGGGCCAGACTGTAAATCTGGTGGCTCAGCCTTCGCAGGTTCGAATCCTGCTCCGCCCACCAGTGCCCGGGACCGCAAGGTGTCGGCAGGTTCGTGCGTCAAGCGCTCCAGCGCGCGGTTCGCCGCGCGGTGGTGCGGGTGTAGCTCAATGGTAGAGCCCCAGCCTTCCAAGCTGGTTGTGAGGGTTCGATTCCCTTCACCCGCTCCAGTTCACGTTCTTTCCTCCGCATCCGAGTTCGCTGCTGTAGCTCAGTTGGTAGAGCACCTCCTTGGTAAGGAGGAGGTCGTGGGTTCAAGTCCCGCCAGCAGCTCCACCTCTTCCAAACCCAGTTGCACGCGGGGCGAGAGCGCCTCGATCAAGCTCCAGATCCCATGGCCAAGGACGTCTTCACGAGAACCAAGCCCCACGTCAACGTGGGGACGATCGGGCACGTTGCCCACGGCAAGACCACGACCACGGCGGCCATCACCTACACGCTCGCGGCGGTCGGTCTCGCCAAGTACAAGGAATACGCCGCGGTGGCGAAGGGCGGCACCGTGCGCGACCCGAGCCGCGTGGTGACCATCTCTTCGGCGCACGTCGAGTACGAGTCGGAGAAGCGCCACTACGCCCACGTCGACTGCCCGGGCCACGCCGACTACGTGAAGAACATGATCACGGGCGCGGCGCAGATGGACGGCGCGATCCTGGTCGTGGCGGCCGACGACGGCCCGATGCCGCAGACCAAGGAGCACGTGCTCCTGGCCCGCCAGGTCGGTGTGCCGGCGATCGTGGTCTACCTGAACAAGTGCGACCTGGTCGACGACCCGGAGCTCCTCGACCTGGTCGAGATGGAGGTCCGCGAACTGCTGTCGAAGTACGAGTTCCCGGGCGACGACGTCCCGGTCGTGCGCGGCGCCTCGTTCCCGGCCCTGCAGACCAAGAACCCGGGCCCGGACAACCCCGAGAGCAAGTGCATCTTCGACCTGCTGAAGGCGATCGACGAGCACATCCCGGAGCCGACCCGCGAGATCGACAAGCCGTTCCTGATGCCGGTCGAGGACGTGTTCTCGATCGAAGGTCGCGGCACCGTCGCGACCGGCCGCGTCGAGCGCGGCGTCATCAAGGTCGGTGAGGCCTGCGAGGTCGTCGGCATCAAGGAGACCCGCGCGACCACGGTCACCGGCGTCGAGATGTTCCAGAAGACCCTGGACACCGGACAAGCCGGCGACAACGTCGGCCTGCTGCTCCGCGGCATGAAGAAGGAGGACATCGAGCGCGGCATGGTCCTGGCCAAGCCGAAGACGGTGACCCCGCACACCAAGTTCAAGGCGCAGGTCTACGCGCTGACGAAGGAGGAGGGCGGCCGTCACACTCCGTTCATGAGCGGCTACCGCCCGCAGTTCTACTTCCGCACGACGGACGTGACCGGCGCGGCCACGCTGGTCGGCGCGGAGATGTGCATGCCGGGCGACAACGTCGAGATCGAGGTCGAACTGGGCACCCCGATCGCGATGGACGAGCACCAGCGGTTCGCGGTCCGCGAAGGCGGCCGCACCGTCGGCGCAGGTCGCGTGACGCAGATCATCCAGTGACCGCTCAGTGAGGTGTCGGGGTCCGTCCGCGCACCGGACGGGCATCGGCACGCGTGTCGGCGCGCCGCTTCGCGGCGGCGCGGGCGACACATCCGGTCCGCGGCGCGCCGCGGACCGGCGGTCGGTTCGCGCAGGGCAGTAGCACAATTGGTAGTGCAGTTGATTCCAAATCAACCGGTTGTGGGTTCGAGTCCTACCTGCCCTGCCACTTCTCGAGCCGGCCGACGCATCGAACCAGCACCCCGCAGACCGCACGCCGCTCCGCGCGGCACCAACCAGAGAGAACCGACGTGAGCTACCGCAAGGATCAGGGACGCTACGCCCGCATGGTGGCGTTCTGGGGTGTCGTGCTGCTGGTCGGCTACGGCTGCTTCCACGGCGGCGGCCTCGCCACCGTGCTGGACGGCTGGCTCGGCGACGCCAACACGACCTACGTCGACCCGTTCCCCCTGCTCGGCACCCTGAAGACCTCGACGCTGATCGCGATCGGGGCGCTCGCGGTGGTCGGCTTCCTGGCGCACCGCGTGTTCAACGCGCCCCGGCTGGCCGACGTGCTGATCGAGACCGAGGAGGAGATGCACAAGGTCACCTGGCCGACGTGGCAGGAGACCTGGTCGGGGACCATGGCGGTCGCCGGCATGGTGCTGGTGCTGTTCCTGTTCCTGACCGTGGTCGACGTGGTCCTGCTGCAGGTGATGAGTTCGCTGTGGGGAGGTGGCTCCTGATGGCGCTGGACTGGTACTTCCTGCGCGTGCAGGTCGGCCGCGAGGACCGCATCCGCGAGAGCATGGTCAAGCGGCTCAAGCAGGAGGGCATCGAGGAGAAGGTGCCGCAGATCGTCGTGCCGACCGAGACCATCGCCGACCACCGCCAGGGCAAGAAGCGGATCCAGCGGCGCAAGCTGTATCCGGGCTACCTGATGGTGCAGATGGAGCTGGACGACGCCGTCTGGTTCGTGCTGCGCGAGACCCCCGGCTTCGGCGACTTCGTGGGCGCCCAGGCGTCGCCGACCCCGGCCCGCGCCGAGGACGTCGAGAAGGTCCTGGCGCACATGGACGCCAGCAAGGAGCAGCCCAAGGTCGCCGTGACCTTCAAGAAGGGGGACCGGGTCAAGATCAAGACCGGTGCCTTCGAGAACATGGACGCGACCGTCGAGGAGGTGCACGCCGACAAGGGCACCCTCGAGGTCTCGGTCAACATCTTCGGCCGGGCGACACCGATGTCGCTCGGATACTGGGAAGTGGAGTTGATCTAGCGGCGCGTTTCTGCTTGAATCCTCCGCCCCCTTTCGCCGCCGGGATCGACCCGACGGCGAATCTCCTTGAAGTGGGAGGGCGACCGGCAGCTCGACTGCGCGGCGCCCGCTCGAACCGCTGAGGCAGCCATGGCGAAAGAAGTCACCGCAACCGTCAAACTGCAGTGCCCCGCTGGGCAGGCGACCCCTGCGCCGCCCGTGGGCCCGGCCCTCGGCCAGCACGGCGTCAACATCGGGCAGTTCGTCAAGCAGTTCAACGACGAGACCCGCAAGGACGCCGGGATGATCATTCCGGTCATCATCTCGATCTACAAGGACCGCACCTTCAGCCTGCAGTACAAGTCGCCGCCGGCGGCCGTGCTGCTCAAGAAGGCGGCCAAGCTCGCGAGCGCGGCCAAGACCCCCGGCAGCGAGATCGTCGGAACGGTCACGCGGGCGCAGGTGCGCGAGATCGCCGAGATCAAGCAGAAGGACCTGAACAGCAACTCCGTCGAGGCGGCGATGCGGATGGTCGAGGGCACCGCGCGCTCGTGCGGTATCCAGGTCGCCGACTGACCCCAGGCGCAGGTTCCAGGAGCACAGCCATGGCAAGGAAGCACAGCCGCCGCTACCAGAAGGCCGCCGAGCGGATCGACGCGCAGAGGCGCTATTCGCCGGCGGACGGCATCGCGCTGATCAAGACGCTGCAGGGCCCGAAGTTCGACGAGAGCGTCGACGTGGCCGTCAGCATCGGCATCGACGCCAAGAAGACCGACCAGCTGGTCCGCGGCTCGGTCAGCCTGCCCAAGGGCACCGGCAAGACCGTCAAGATCGCGGTGTTCGCCGAGGGCGACCGCGCCAAGGAGGCCCTGGACGCCGGCGCGGACTTCGTCGGCGCCGCCGACCTGGCCGACAAGATCGAGAAGGGCTTCACCGACTTCGACATGACCATCGCGTCCCCGGACATGATGCGCTTCGTCGGCAAGCTCGGTAAGGTCCTCGGTCCGCAGGGCAAGATGCCGTCGCCGAAGGCCGGCACCGTGACCCCGAACGTCGCCGCCGCGGTGCGCGAGTTCAAGGCGGGCAAGATCGAGTTCCGCACCGACTCGGGCGCCAACGTCCACGTCGCGATCGGCAAGAAGTCGTTCGCCGTCGAGGACCTGGTGCAGAACCTGCAGGCGTTCCTCGATCACCTGCGCACGCTGCGGCCGCCGCAGGCCAAGGGCGAGTTCCTGCGCAAGGTCGTCGTGTCGACCACGATGGGGCCGCCGGTGGCCCTGACCGTGGACGTCGCCGCCGTCTGATCGTCGCCGCCCCGCCGCCGCCCGGAGCATCTCCCATGCCCAACCTAGTCAACGAGATCCTGCTCGCCGAACTCGAGCGCGACTTCCAGCAGATGGGGTCGTGCCTCGTGGTGTCGTTCGACAAGCTGGGGCCGCAGCAGGACAGCGAGATCCGCGGTGCCCTGCGCGGCACCGGCGTGCGCTACCGCGTGGTCCGCAACCGCCTCGCGCGGAAGGCCTTCGGCAAGCTCGACGTCGACATGTCGAAGGCGCTGAGCGGCAAGTGCGGCGTCGCGATCGCCGAGAAGGAAGACGCGATCACGGCCGCCAAGGCCCTGCGCGACTACATCCAGAAGCAGAAGGCCTCGCCGATCCAGATCGTCGGTGGCGTCATCGAGGGCACCGCCTACGTCGGCGACGCCGCGGCCGCCATCGCCGACCTGCCGGACCGTCAGACGGTCCGCAGCATGCTGGCGCAGGCCGTGTCCGGCCCGGCTCGCAAGATGGCGTCGATGCTGAACGCCGTCGGCGGCGGCATGGCCCGCTGCATCCAGGCCCGCATCGACCAGGGCGGCGGCGGCGACGCCGCGTCCGCCTGATCGACCTCTTTCCCACCCGTCCCGAATACCCAGTCCCTGGAGACCCATCATGTCCGAAACCGAAACTGTCGTTCTCGACGCCGAGCTCGAGGACATCTTCAAGAAGATCGATGCCCTGAGCCTGGGCAAGGCCGCTCAGCTGGTCAAGGCGATGGAGAACCGCTGGGGCGTGTCCGCGGCGGCCCCGGTCGCCATGGCGGCGATGCCGGCCGGCGGCGCCGGCGCGGCGGCTGCCGAGGAGAAGACCGAGTTCACCGTGGTCCTGAAGGACGGCGGCGCGAGCAAGATCAACGTGATCAAGGTCGTCCGCGAGATCACCGGCCTGGGCCTCAAGGAGGCCAAGGCGCTGGTCGACGAGGCGCCGAAGCCAGTCAAGGAGAACATCGGCAAGGACGAGGCCGAGGAGCTCAAGAAGAAGCTGACCGAGGCTGGCGCCACTGTCGAGCTCAAGTAGGTGCCGCAAGCCAGCGGCGATCCGGTCTCGTGCCGGGCATTGGTACCGAGCCCCTCGCGTTTTTCGGTTGCATGAGGGCGCTCGGTCCCTGTACGTTCCGTCGTTCGCTGGTGCAGTTCTTGCTAGGGCCAGGTCGGGAGTGCCGGTTCTCCCGTCCCGTTGCACCCTCCATCCCCGCCGGCGTTGCCGTCGTTCGCGCATAGGCCCCGTCCCCCAGGGGGCCAGGTAGAAGCAGCATGGACACCGTAGTCTACGGCCGGTTCCGGTCGGTCGCGGAGATTCCGGACCTCGTCGAGATGCAGACGAAGTCCTACCGCGAGTTCCTGCAGCCGGACGCGTCGCCGACCCGCCGCAAGAACGAAGGCCTGGAGGCGCTGCTGCGCGAGGTCTTCCCGATCTACTCGTACGACAAGTCGCTCTGTCTCGAGTACATCAGCTACGAGCTCGGGCGCCCGCGCTACACCGTCGAGGAGTGCCGCAAGCTGCGCCTCACGTACGGCTACCCGTTCAAGATCCGGGTGCGGCTGGTCAAGCGGGAGTCGGTCGAGGAGGAGATCTACCTCGGCGAGATCCCGATCATGATCGGCGGCGGCGAGTTCATCATCAACGGCAGCGAGCGCGTCACCGTGTCGCAGCTGCACCGCTCGCCCGGCGTCGACTTCAGCGTCGAGACGCACACCGGCGAGAAGAAGCTGCACAGCTGCTGGATCATCCCGGAGCGCGGCAGCTGGATCGAGATCAACGTCACCAAGAAGGACGCGATCGCGGTCCGCATCGACCAGTCCGGCAAGTTCGCCTGCACCACCCTGATGCGGGCGATGGACGTCAAGTACTCGACCGACGCGGCGATCCTGCGCGAGTTCTACGACGTCGAGAAGGTCGTCCGGAAGAAGGCCGACCCCGAGGCCAAGTTCGCCAAGGCGCTGGTGTCGGCCTACGCGGTGGGCGACATCGTCGACGCGGCGAGCGGCGAGCCGTTCGTGCGCAGCGGCGAGGAGATCACCGAGGAGGCCGCCCGCGCGATCGCGCAGAGCGAGCTCAAGGAGGTCGAGGTCCTGCGCGACCCCGAGGACTTCCTGATCCTCAACACGCTGCGCGAGGACACCACCAGCTCGCACGAAGAAGCGCTGATGAAGATCTACGGGCGCCTGCGCCCCGGCAACCCGCCGCAGATCGAGAAGGCGCGCGAGCTGTTCGCCGAGAAGTTCTTCGACGAGACCCGCTACCGGCTCGGCCGCGTCGGGCGCTTCCGCCTCAACCGCAAGTTCGGCACCGACACCGCGGAGCAGAAGCAGACGCTCGGCGCCCAGGACTTCGTCCAGGCGGTGCGCTACATCCTCGGTCTGCGCACCGGCCAGGGCGAGATCGACGACATCGACCACTTGGGCAACCGGCGCGTGCGCACGATCCACGAGCTGGCCGGCGACGAGTTCCGCAAGGGCTTCCTGAAGCTCCGGCGCACGGCGCAGGAGCGCATGAACCTCGAGAACGTCGACACGGTCACGCCGCGCAACCTGATCAACAGCAAGACGTTCTCGTCCGCGATCGAGTACTTCTTCGGCCGCGGTGAGCTGAGCCAGGTCGTCGACCAGACCAATCCGCTGTCGCAGCTGACGCACGAGCGCCGCCTGTCGGCGCTGGGTCCGGGCGGCCTGAACCGCAAGCGCGCCGGCTTCGAGGTGCGCGACGTGCACATCTCGCACTTCGGCCGGCTGTGCCCGATCGAGACGCCGGAAGGCACCAACATCGGCCTGATCAGCAGCCTCGCGATCTACAGCTCGCTCGACGACTACGGCTTCCTCACGGCGCCGTACATCGTCGTCAAGAACGGCAAGCTGACCGACGAGGTCGTGCGCCTGCGCGCCGACGAGGAGAACAACGCGGTGCTGGCTCCGGCCGACACCATCGTCGACAAGAACGGCAAGATCGTCGGTGACGACCAGAGCCGCATCATCGCCCGCGTGAAGGGCGATCCGCTGCTGGTCGACATCAAGGACGTCCAGTACCTCGACGTCAGCCCGAAGCAGATCGTCGGCGTGTCCGCGTCGCTGATCCCGTTCCTCGAGCACGACGACGCCAACCGCGCGCTGATGGGGTCCAACATGCAGCGCCAGGCCGTGCCGCTGCTGCAGAGCGACCCGCCGCTGGTGATGACCGGCATGGAGGAGGTCGTCGCCCGCAACTCGAGCATGGTGGTGCGCGCGCGCAAGGGCGGCACCGTCAGCAAGGTCGACGGCAGCCGCATCGAGATCGGCGACGACGTCTATCGCCTGCGCAAGTTCGAGGGCCTCAACGAGCGGACCTGCCAGAACCAGGTGCCGCTGGTGAAGCCGGGCCAGAAGGTCAAGGCCGGCGAGGTCATCGCCGACGGCGCCGCGACCAAGGACGGCATCCTCGCGCTCGGCAAGAACCTCGTCGTCGCGTTCATGCCGTGGGACGGCTACAACTACGAGGACGCCATCCTGCTGAGCGAGAACCTCGTCAAGGACGACGTCTACACGTCGATCCACATCGACGAGTTCGAGATCGAGATCCGCGAGACCAAGCTCGGCCGCGAGGAGTTCACGCGCGACATCCCGAACGTCAGCGAGCGCGCGCTGCGGCACCTGGACGAGAGCGGCATCGTGCGCGTCGGCACCCGCGTGAAGCCGGGCGACATCCTGGTCGGCAAGGTCGCGCCGAAGAGCAAGAGCGAGCTGACCCCCGAGGAGAAGCTGCTGCACGCGATCTTCGGCCGCGCCGGCGAGGACGTGAAGAACGCCTCGCTCGAGGTGCCGACCGGCGTCGAGGGCATCGTCATCGACGCGGAGAAGTACAGCCGCAAGGTCAACCTCACCGAGAACGAGCGCACGCGCAACCTCGAGGAGATCAAGAAGGCCGAGATCGAGTTCCTGACGCAGTACCGCAGCAACACGCGGCGCCTGCTCGACGCGACCAAGGACCTGCTCGGCGGCCCGGTCACCGCGGCCGACGGCAAGCAGCTCAAGGTCACCGACGACCTGCTGATCCTCGACCTGCGCGCGATCCGCGATCGCGTCCGCGCGGTCGCGGAGGAGCAGAAGGACCAGAAGGTCCGCGGCGACGTGCTGGCGCTGGTGCAGGAGTCGGCCGACCGCATCGAGGAGGCCGAGACCGAGAAGAACAAGCTGGTCAACCGGCTGTCGCGCGGCGACGAGCTGCCGACCGGCGTGCTCGAGATGGTCAAGGTCTACGTCTCGACCAAGCGCCGCATCTCGGTCGGCGACAAGATGGCCGGCCGCCACGGCAACAAGGGCGTGATCAGCAAGATCCTGCCCGTCGAGGACATGCCGTTCCTGGCCGATGGCACCCCGGTCGACATCGTGCTCAACCCGCTCGGCGTGCCGAGCCGCATGAACGTCGGGCAGATCCTCGAGACCCACCTCGGCTGGGCCGCGCGCAAGCTCGGCTTCCGCGCGGTGTCGCCGGTGTTCGACGGCGCCAGCGAGCTGGACATCGAGAAGGCGCTGGAGCAGGCCGGTTTCGCCAAGGACGGCAAGTCCACGCTCTACGACGGTCGCACCGGCGAGGCGTTCACGCAGCGCGTCACGGTCGGCTGCCTCTACATGCTGAAGCTGCACCACCTCGTCGACGACAAGGTGCACGCGCGTGCGACCGGCCCGTACTCGCTGATCACCCAGCAGCCGCTGGGTGGCAAGGCGCGGTTCGGCGGTCAGCGCTTCGGCGAGATGGAGGTGTGGGCCCTCGAGGCGTACGGCGCCGCCAGCATCCTGCAGGAACTGCTGACGGTGAAGTCGGACGACGTCGACGGCCGCACCAAGATCTACGAGGCCATGGTCAAGAACGAGAACATCCTCGAGCCCGGCACGCCGGTGTCGTTCGGGGTGTTGTGCAACGAGATCAAGGGCCTCGGCCTCAACATCGAACTCCACAAGCGCGGCGCGGCGGAGTCGATGATGCCGGGATGAGGTCAGGGTCACCGGGCGGGTAGCGCACCCGCGCGGCGATCGAGCACGCAGCAGACGGACAGCTCTTCGGACAGACGGACCCGCCGCCGCGCGCGGTCGACCGGCTTCGGCCGGGACGCCGACGTGGCAGCACGACAACCAGGACAGGCCCGACGATGGTCGACACCATCTACGACAAGATCAACGACTACGCTTCCGTGACCATCCGGCTGGCCTCGCCAGAGGACATCCGGTCGTGGTCCTTCGGCGAGGTCAAGAAGCCGGAGACGATCAACTACCGCACCTACCGCGCGGAGCGCGACGGCCTGTTCTGCGAGCGCATCTTCGGTCCCGAGAAGGACTGGGAGTGCTCGTGCGGCAAGTACAAGGGCATCAAGCACAAGGGCATCATCTGCGACAAGTGCGGCGTGATGATCACCCACAGCCGCGTGCGCCGGAAGCGGATGGGCCACATCAACCTGGCCGCCCCGGTCGCGCACATCTGGTTCTTCAAGGCGATGCCGTCCCGCATGGGCACGCTGCTCGGCATGAAGACCGCCAGCCTGGAGAAGGTGATCTACTTCCAGGACTACGTCGTCATCGAGCCGGGTGACACCCCGCTGAAGGCGCAGCAGCTGCTGTCCGAGGACGAGTACCGCCAGAACCGGCAGAAGTACGGCAACGGCTTCGTCGCCATGATCGGCGCCGAGGCGGTGCGTGAGCTGCTCCGTCGCCTGAACCTCGACGAGCTGTCGGACCAGCTGCGCGAGGACCTCAAGCGCACCGAGAGCAAGCAGAAGATCAAGGACATCATCAAGCGGCTGAAGACCGTCGAGATGCTGCGCGACTCGGGCAACAAGTCCGAGTGGATGGTGCTCGACGTGATCCCGGTGATCCCGCCGGACCTGCGCCCGCTGGTGCTGCTCGACTCCGGCAACTTCGCGACGTCGGACCTCAACGACCTCTACCGCCGCCTGATCAACCGCAACAACCGGTTGAAGAAGCTGCTCGACCTCAACGCGCCCGAGGTCATCATCCGCAACGAGAAGCGGATGCTGCAGCAGTCGGTCGACGCGCTGTTCGACAACGGCCGCTGCCGCCGTCCCGTGCTGGGCTCGAGCAACCGCCCGCTGAAGTCGCTGACCGACATGATCAAGGGCAAGCAGGGCCGGTTCCGCGAGAACCTGCTCGGCAAGCGCGTCGACTATTCGGCGCGCTCGGTGATCGTGGTCGGTCCCGACCTCAAGCTGCACCAGTGCGGCCTGCCCAAGATCATCGCGCTGGAGCTGTTCCAGCCGTTCATCATCCGCCGCCTGAAGGAGCTCGGCTACGCCGACACCATCAAGTCGGCGAAGAAGATGCTGGAGCGCAAGGACGAGGAGGTCTGGGACATCCTCGAGGAGGTGATCCAGAACCACCCGGTGCTGCTCAACCGCGCGCCGACCCTGCACCGCATGGGCATCCAGGCGTTCGAGCCGGTGCTCGTCGAGGGCAACGCGATCCGCATCCACCCGCTGGTGTGCGCCGGCTACAACGCCGACTTCGACGGCGACCAGATGGCGGTCCACCTGCCGCTGTCGTTCGAGGCGCAGATCGAGGCGTGCACGCTGATGTTGTCGATCAACAACATCTTCTCGCCCGCGCACGGCGGCCCGATCATCGCCCCCAACCAGGACATCGTCCTCGGCTGCTACTTCCTGAGCCTGCAGCGACCGGGCGAGATCGGCGAGGGCAAGATCTTCGCCGGACGCGACGAGGTCTGGATGGCGTACGCGATGGACAAGCTGCACATCCACGCGCGCATCAAGGTGCTGTTCTCGGAGGACGTCGAGGTCCGCAACCAGGGCAACACCATCGTCACGGACGGCAACACGATGATCGAGACCACGCCCGGTCGGATCATCTTCAACGAGATCCTCGAGCTGGGGATGCCGTTCTACAACCACGACCTCGACAAGAAGGCGCTGAGCAACATCATCGCCGACTGCCAGCTGCTGCTGGGTCGCAACGCGACCCTGCGCCTGCTCGACAACCTCAAGGAGATCGGCTTCAAGTCGGCCACGCGCGCGGGCCTGTCGTTCGGCAAGGACGACATGATCGTGCCGCCGACCAAGGAGGCGATCATCGCGCAGACGCAGAAGGAGGTGGAGAAGGTCCACCTCGCGCACGGCCGCGGCATCATCACCGAGGGCGAGCGCTACCTGAAGGTCATCGACGCGTGGACCCACGCGCGCGAGCGGATCGGCGAGGACATGCTGCACGAGCTGCGCAACGACACGCGCGACGGCAAGCCCTACGTCAACCCGATCTTCTGCATGGTCATGTCGAAGGCGCGTGGTTCGGTCGAGCAGATCCGTCAGCTCGCCGGCATGCGCGGCCTGATGGCCAAGCCGTCGGGCAAGATCATCGAGACGCCGATCCGCGCCAACTTCCGCGAGGGGCTGCGCGTGCTCGAGTACTTCTCGTCGACCCACGGCGCCCGCAAGGGCCTGGCCGACACCGCGCTCAAGACCGCGGACTCGGGCTACCTGACCCGCAAGCTCGCCGACGTCGCCCAGAACGTGGTGATCTCGGCCGACGACTGCGGCACGGCCAACGGCGTCGAGAAGGGCACGGTCTACCAGGGTGACAAGATCGCCGTGTCGTTCGTCGACGCCGTGCGCGGCCGCGTCGCCCGCCGCACCATCGTCGACCCGATGACCGAGGAGGTCATCGTCGAGGAGAACGCGATCATCACCGTCGACACCGCCCGCCAGATCGAGCGCGTGGTGGCCAGCGAGCGCATCATGGTGCGCTCGCCGCTGACCTGCGAGGCGGCGATCGGCGTCTGCGCCAAGTGCTACGGCATGGACCTGTCGCGCAGCCAGGTCGCCGAGCCGGGTCTCGCGGTCGGCATCATCGCCGCGCAGTCGATCGGCGAGCCGGGCACGCAGCTGACGATGCGGACGTTCCACATCGGCGGCACGGCGTCGAAGAAGGTCGAGGAGTCCGAGATCAAGAACAAGCGCGCCGGCCGCGTGCAGTTCGCGAACCTCGAGGCCGTTCCGGTGCCGGCGAGCGACGAGAAGAACCACGGCGAGAACCGCACCGTGGTCCTGAAGCGCCGCGGTGAGATCCTGATCGTCGACCAGAAGGATCGCGAGCTCGAGCGCTTCTCGGTGCCGCTGGGCGCCATCGTCCACGTGACCGAGGGCCAGGAGGTCAAGGAGCACTCGGTGATCGTGTCCTGGGACCCGCACCACAACCCGATCCTCGCCGAGGTGTCGGGCGTCGTGCGCTACGAGGACGTGCTCGAGGGCAAGACGTTCCGCGTCGAGCGCGACGTCGACACCAAGGTCGCCCGCAAGGTCATGATCGAGCACAAGGGTGAGCTGCACCCGCAGGTCATGATCGAGGACGAGAAGGGCAACCGCCTGTCGATCAACCCGCTGCCGGAGAAGGCGTACCTCGAGGTCGAGAACGGCCAGAGGGTCGTCGCCGGCACGCTGCTGGCGAAGACGCCGCGCGAGATCCAGGGCACCCAGGACATCACCGGTGGTCTGCCGCGCGTCACCGAGCTGTTCGAGGCGCGCCGCCCGAAGGACCCGGCGGTGCTGGCCTCGATCGACGGCCTGGTCGAGCTGGGCGACAAGCGTCGCGGCAAGCGCACGATCATCCTGAAGGGCGAGGGCGGCCTCGAGCAGGAGCACCTGGTGCCGCAGGGCAAGAACCTGCGCGTGCACCGCGGCGACCACGTCAAGGCCGGCGAGCCCCTGGTCGACGGGCCGCTGGTGCCGCACGACATCCTGGACATCCAGGGCGAGAAGGCGGTGCAGAACTACCTGCTGCGCGAGGTGCAGACCGTCTACCGCGCCCAGGGCGTGAGCATCGACGACAAGCACATCGAGATCATCGTCGGCCAGATGATGCGCAAGGTGCAGGTCGAGGACCCGGGCGACAGCGAGTTCCTGCCGGGCGCGGTGGTGGACAAGTTCCGGTTCCGCGAGGCCAACGCGCGCCTGCGCCAGGAGCGCAAGAAGCCGGCGACCAGCTCGCCGCTGCTGCTCGGCATCACCAAGGCGTCGCTGCAGTCCGACTCGTTCATCTCCGCGGCGTCGTTCCAGGAGACCACCAAGGTGCTGACCGAGGCGGCCCTGGCCGGCAAGCGCGACGAACTGGTGGGCCTCAAGGAGAACGTCATCCTGGGCCACCTGGTGCCGACCGGCACCGGGTTCCGCGAGTACCAGAAGACGCGCATCCGCAAGAACATCGACCTGCAGGCCGCGGCCGAGGAGCTGGGCCGCATGAGCCGCCAGGGCTTCCTCGACACCGGCGGGCCGGTCATCCGGCTCGAGGGCGTCGACGACGAGCCCGCGCCGGTACAGCAGACCGAAGAAGGCAAGCCGTGACCTGTGGCGGGACCTTCCCAGTGACTTCCATGGGCGTGACCTCCACGAGGGGGCCCGCGGCGCGCGCGCCGGGGCCGGAGCAGGGTTGCATTCTGGCGGCCCTCCTCTATGGTTCCCGCCCCGATTTCGACGCATCCAAGACCTGAACCATGCCGACGATCAACCAGCTGGTCCGCAAGGGCCGCAAGCGGATCAAGTACAAGAGCAAGTCGCCCCAACTGGACGGCTGTCCGCAGAAGCGCGGCGTGTGCCTGCAGGTGAAGACGATGACGCCGAAGAAGCCGAACTCCGCGCTGCGCAAGATCGCGCGTGTCCGGCTGAGCAACGGGAAGGAGACCACCGTCTACATCCCGGGTGAGGGCCACAACCTGCAGGAGCACTCGATCGTGCTGATCCGCGGCGGCCGCGTCCGCGACCTGCCCGGTGTGCGCTACCACGTCCTGCGCGGCAGCCTCGACGCGTCCGGCGTCGAGAACCGGCGCCGCAGCCGGTCCAAGTACGGCGCGAAGCGTCCCAAGAAGTAAGGCGACCCCAGCAGCAACCAGGAACCGCAGGTCTCAGGAAGAACGATGCCCCGCTCCTACAAGTCCACTGAAGTCCACCTGAAGGGCGATCCGCGCTACGACAACAAGCTCGCCAGCAAGGTGATCAACAAGATCATGCTGCAGGGCAAGAAGACGACGGCGCAGAAGATCTTCTACGACGCGATGGACATCGTCATGAAGAAGCTCGGCGAGGGCGACCCCGTCGAGGTCTTCACCAAGGCGGTCGAGAACATCAAGCCGCGCGTCGAGGTGCGCAGCAAGCGCGTCGGCGGCGCCACCTACCAGGTGCCGAAGGAAGTGAACCGCCGCCGCCAGCAGAGCCTGGCGATCCGCTGGCTCGTCGACATGGCGCGTGAGAAGCGCGGCAAGCCGATGTCGAAGCGCCTGGCCGAGGAGATCTTCGACGCCTTCAACAACCAGGGCGGCGCGGTCACCAAGAAGGACAACGTCCACAAGATGGCCGAGGCCAACAGCGCCTACAGCCACTTCGCCTGGTAGTGCGACGCTTCGTCGGGTGACCGCCCGCGGGCGGGACCCGGTCCGACACCGAACGCCGGCGCCCTCGCGTGCCGGCGTCGTCGTTTCCGGGGCGCGACTGCGGCGGCCGCCGGCGCGCGGAGTTTCGGGGTAGGCGCGGCCCCTTCGGTACGCGAGCATGCGCCACACCGCGCCATGGTCGAACACCTGCGGACCCTCGGCATCGTCGCGCACATCGACGCCGGCAAGACCACGCTGACCGAGCGGATCCTGTTCGACACCGGGCGCCAGCGCTTCCTCGGCGAGGTCGACGACGGCACCGCGACGATGGACTGGATGCGCCAGGAGCAGGAGCGCGGCATCTCGATCGTCGCCGCCGCCACGCGCGTCTCCTGGGGCGACCACGAACTGCAGATCGTCGACACGCCGGGCCACGTCGACTTCACGTTCGAGGTCGAGCGGTGCCTGCGGGTGCTCGACGCGGTCGTCGTCGTGCTCGACGCGACGCGCGGGGTCGAGTCGCAGACGCAGACCGTCTGGCGCCAGGCCGACCGATGGCGCTGCGCACGGCTGGTGCTCGTCAACAAGATGGACCGAGTCGGCGCCGACTACGCCGCGGCGCTGGCGGCGTTGGCGCAGCGCTTCGACTGCCGGCCGGTGCCGGTGACGGTGCCGCTGTTCGACGAGCGCGGCGCATTCGCGGGCCTCGGCGAGCCGGTGGCCGGCACCGCGGTGTGGTTCCACGGCGAGATGCCGGACCGCCTGCAGGCGCGCTTCGCGGCCGAGCTGCGCGCCGCCCGCGACCAGGTGGTCGAGGCATGCGCCGACTTCGACGACTCGATCCTCGCGGACTTCGTCGCCGGCAGGGGCGTCGACGCCGAGCGGCTGCGGCGGGCCCTGCGGGTCGGCTGCATCCGCGGCGGGCTGGTGCCCGTGCTGGCCGGCTCGGCGCTGCACGGTCACGGCGTCGACCTGCTGCTCGACGCGATGTGCGACCTGCTGCCTTCGCCGATCGACCGGGATCGCACCGGCCTGGAGGCGGCGTTCCCGCCGGCGCGCCAGCAGGACCCGCCGTGCGCGCTGGTGTTCAAGGTCGAGCACCAGGACGACGAGGTCCGCAACTACGTGCGCGTCTTCGCCGGCGCGCTCGCGCCGGGCGACGAGGTCGTCTGCGCGCGCACCGGCGCGACGCTCCGCGTCCCGGAGCTCTGGACGATGCACGCCAGCCACCACGAGGCCGTCGACGCCGCGGGTCCTGGCGCGATCGTCGTGCTGGCCGGCGCGCTGGACGTGCAGACCGGCGACACGCTGCACGCGCCCGGGCACCGCCGCGTGCTGCCGATGCCGGCGTTCCCGCCGCCGGTGCTGGCCGCCGTGTTCGAGCCGGCGACCCAGGAGGCCGAGCAGCCGCTGCTGCGCGCGCTGTGCGAACTGCTCGTCGACGACCCGACGCTGCAGGTCGACCGCGACGCCGAGACCGGGCTGCCCCTGGTGCTGGCGATGGGCGAGCTGCACCTCGAGATCACCGCGGCGCGCCTGCGCGAGCGCATCGGCCCGGTGTTCGCGATGTCGCCGCCGCGGGTCGCCCGGCGCGTGACGGTGCGGGTCGCCGGCGTCGGCGAGGCCACCGTCGTGACCCCGGGCACGCCGGCGCGTGAGGCGCGCGCGGTCGTGGCGGTCGAACCGGGAGAGGACCCGGAACGGGTGGTCGTCGACGTCGGCCCGCTGGGGGCGCACCCGCTGGCGCCCGTGCTGCGCGCCCAGCTCGAGGAGCTGGCGCGGTCGGGCGGTCCGTTCGGTTCGCCGGCGGCCGGGCTGCGGATCGAGGTGCGCGGCGTCGCCGTCGACGCCGCGGGTGCCGGCGGCGGTCCCGCGGCCGGGGGTTCCGACGAGGCGCTGCTGCATCAGGCGATCGGCGTCGCGCTCGACAAGGCGCTGGCCGTCGCCGGGCGCGAGGAGCTCGAGCCGGGCGTGGAGTTCGCGGTGCGGTGTCCGGACGAGCATCGCTCGGCCGTGCTGGCGGATCTGCTGGCCCGCGGGGCGACCATGCGGCAGATCAGCTCCGGTCAGCTCGGAGCTCTGCTCCAGGGGCGCGGCCGGCTGCGGTCGTTCCTCGGCTACGCGACGCGCCTGCGCTCGCTGACCCGCGGCATGGGGGAGGTGCAGCTGCTGCCGCGCGGCCTGGTCCTGCCGGGCGGGCGCGGCGAGGAGGGGGCGCCGCCCGAACCCCCGCTGCCGCCGGCGATTTGACCAACTGCTCGCTTGACGCGGGCGGGGGGAAATGGATATCGTGCTGGGCCGCTCGCATCCCTGGGAGCACATGGTTCATGTAACCCCACGCGAATAGCGGGTTTGCGTTCGCCGGCCCTTCGCCGGCGCCGCGATTCGAACTGACGCATCGACCCATACCCGGGCCCGGCCAGTGCCGGGTCGCCAACCCGCTGCACGACCATGCAGGAGAAGATCCAGATCCGGATGGAGGCCTACGACCACGAGGCGCTGGACCAGGCTGCCTTGGACATCGTGGAGACCAGCAAGCGCACCGGCGCGCGCGTGGCGGGGCCGGTGCCGCTGCCGACGCGGATCGAGCGCTACACCGTGCTGCGTTCGCCGCACGTCGACAAGAAGAGCCGCGAGCAGTTCGAGATCCGGACGCACAAGCGGCTGATCCACATCTCCGATCCGACCACCAAGACGGTGGACGCGCTGAGCAAGCTGAACATGCCTGCCGGCGTCGACATCCGGATCAAGGCGAACTGACACCGCCCGAGCAGGCGCAGGCGAACTGACCCGGGCATCAGGCGAACGGAGCAGACATGGCAGAGCTCAAGGTCCTCGAAGGTGGTTCCGTCGCGGCGAAGCCGTTCGACGCGTCGGTGTTCGGCACCCGCGTCCTCGGCCGTACGCTGAAGGACGCGGTGGTCATGTACGAGGCCAACGCGCGCGCCGGCACCCACAAGGCCAAGACGCGCAGCGAGGTCAAGGGCCCCAATCGGAAGCTCTACCCGCAGAAGCACACCGGCCGCGCCCGCATGGGCACGACCAAGTCGCCGCTGTGGCGCGGCGGCGGCGTGATCTTCGGCCCCGAGCCGCGCGACTACTCCTACAAGATGCCGCAGAAGGCGCGGCGCGCCGCGGTGCGCAACGCCCTGTTCACCAAGTTCCGCGACGGCGAGGTCGGCGTCGCCGACGGCTTCCCGCAGGACAAGCCGAACACCAAGGCCGCGTTCTCCCTGCTGGGCAGGCTCGGCATGCAGCGCAGCGTCACCGTGGTGACGGACAAGCTGGAGCGCAACCTCTACCTGTCGCTGCGCAACGTCCCGCTGGTCGACGTCTGCACGGTCGACGACCTCAACGCGCGCCAGGTGCTGCTGCGCCGCTGGCTGGTCTGCACGCCGCAGGCCCTGGAGGCCATGAAGACCCGGTTCGGCGCCGCCGCGGCGGAAGGAGCCCGCTGATGACCAACCCCAGCAAGTACTACGACCTGCTGCGCCGCCCGCACGTCACCGAGAAGACCACGGTGCTGCAGGAGCTGCGCAACCAGCTCGCGTTCGAGGTGGCGCCCGACGCCAACAAGAGCGAGGTCAAGAAGGCGATCGAGGCCCTGTTCCAGGTCAAGGTCGTCAAGGTCAACATCGTCAAGCAGCCCGGCAAGCGGCGCCGCACGTTCGGCCGCCCGGGCCACACCCGCCCGTGGAAGAAGGCGCTCGTCACCCTGCGTGAGGGCGACACCATCGACGTCGCCTGATCCGTCCGGACCCGAACAACCACAGGAAGCCTGTCGTGCCAATCAAGCAACACCAGCCGACGTCCGCCGGGCGCCGCAACTCGTCGGTGCTCGACTATTCGCACCTGACGAAGGGCAAGCGCCGCGAGAAGTCCCTGTCGGTGCGGATCGCAGACCGCGCCGGGCACAACGCCCACGGCCACATCACGTCGCGCTTCCGCGGCGGTGGCGCGCGCAAGATCTACCGCCTGGTGGACTTCCTGCGCCAGAAGGACGGCGTGCCGGCCACGGTCGCGGCGATCGAGTACGATCCGAACCGCACCGCCGACCTGGCGCTGCTGCACTACGCCGACGGCGAGAAGGCCTACATCCTGGCGCCCAAGGGCCTGAAGGTCGGCGCCAAGGTCATGTCCGGCGAGAAGGTCGAGCCCGAGGTCGGCAACTCGATGCCGCTCGAGGCGATCCCGCTCGGTCTGCAGATCCACAACGTCGAGATGCAGCCCGGCAAGGGCGGCCAGATCGCGCGGTCGGCCGGCAACACCTGCCAGCTGCTCGCGCGCGACGGCAGCTACGCCGTCGTGATCATGCCGTCGGGCGAGATGCGCAAGATCCACGTCCGCTGCCGCGCCACGATCGGCGAGATCGGCAACTCGGACTGGCAGAACGTGCGGTGGGGCAAGGCCGGCCGCATCCGCCACATGGGGCGTCGCCCGCACAACCGCGGCACGGCGCAGAACCCGGTCGCCCACCCGATGGGTGGCGGTGAGGGGCGCACCGGCGGTGGTCGCCATCCGTGCTCGCCGACCGGCAAGCCGGCCAAGGGCGGTCGCACGCGCCGCGGCAAGGCGCGCAGCAACCAGTTCATCCTCCGGCGTCGCCCGCCGGGCAAGCACGTCGCCGTCGGCAGCGGTTCGTAATCCGGAGATCGAGGACCATGAGTCGCAGCATCAAGAAGGGCCCGTTCATCAGCGACAAGCTGCTGAAGAGGGTCGACGCCCAGAACCAGAAGGGCACCAAGGACCCGATCCAGACCTGGTCGCGCGCCAGCGTGATCATCCCGGACTTCGTCGGGCACACCTTCAACGTGCACAACGGACGCGTGTTCTTGAAGGTCTACGTGACCGAGGACATGGTCGGGCATCGCCTGGGCGAGTTCGCGCCGACCCGCACCTTCCGTGGCCACAGCAAGAAGGAAGGCTAAGGCGATGAGCTTCGAGACCCGAGCCGTTCACCGCCACGCGCGCATGGGCGTCTACAAGGCGCGCCGCGTGCTGGCCCTGATCCGCGGCCGCAGCGTCAACCAGGCGCTCGACGACCTCCGCCACGACCGCCACCGCGCGTCGCGCTACATCTACAAGGTGCTCGCGTCGGCCGTCGCCAACGCGCTGCAGAACCCGACCGTGCGCGCCAACCGGCTGCAGGTGTCGCGGACGTTCGCGCAGGACGGCCCGATGCTGCCCGGCGGCTTCCGCTGGCGGCCGGGCCCGCAGGGCCGTGCGATGCCCGTCAAGAAGCGCACCTGCCACATCCACGTCCACGTGATGGACCCCGACGCCACCGCTCACAGCGCGGCGCCCGCCGACGCCGGCGGGGGAGACGAATAACCATGGGACAGAAGACCCATCCGACCGGCTTCCGCATCGCGGTCACCGAGCCCTGGCGTTCGCGCTGGTACGCCAGCAAGAAGGACTTCCCGAAGTTCCTGGCCGAGGACTTCAAGATCCGCTCCTTCGTCAAGAAGGAGTGGGCGTTCGCGGCGATCCCGAAGGTCGAGATCGAGCGCACCGGTGAGCTGGTGACCGTGTTCCTGCACACCGCGCGCCCGGGCATCCTGATCGGCAAGAAGGGCGCCAAGGTCGACAAGTTCCGCGAGGACCTCGAGAAGCTCACCGGCAAGCCGGTGCGCATGAAGATCATCGAGATCCACCGGCCGGAGCTCGAGGCCAACCTCGTCGCCGAGGGCGTCGCCGAGCAGCTCGGCAAGCGCATCAACTACCGCCGCGCGCTGAAGAAGGTCGCCGAGACCTCGATCGCCGCCGGCGCCAAGGGCATCAAGATCCGCGTCGCCGGCCGCCTCCAGGGCTCCGAGATGGCGCGCATCGGCAACATCCGCAAGGGCCGCGTGCCGTGCACGACGCTGCGCGCGCAGCTCGACTACGGCTTCGCGCTGTGCAAGACCAAGTACGGCTCGATCGGGTGCAAGGTCTGGATCTTCAAGGGCGAGTACGGCCCCGGCGAGACCACCAACGGTCTGCTGCCGGTCCGCACGGCTGCAGAGAAGACGGTCTAGGAGACGCGAGGATCGAACCATGTTGATGCCCAAGCGAACCAAGTGGCGCAAGCAGATGCGCGGCAAGATCCGCGGCAACGCCACGCGCGGCAACGAGGTCGCCTTCGGTGAGTTCGGCCTGCAATCGCTCGAGCCGGGCTGGCTGCCGGCGCGCGTGATCGAGGCCGGCCGTGTGGCCGCGTCCCGCAACGCGCCCGAGGCCAAGCTCTGGATCCGCGTGTTCCCGCACAAGTCGATCAGCAAGAAGCCCGCCGAGACCCGTCAGGGCACCGGCAAGGGCGACATCGAGTACTGGGCCGCGGTCATCAAGCCGGGCACCATCCTCTACGAGATGGACGGAGTCACCGAGGACGTGGCGAAGAAGGCCTTCAACCGCGTCGCCCACAAGCTGCCGCTCAAGTGCCGCCTCGTGCGGCGGAGGCACTTCTGATGAGCAAGGCCATTGCCGAGATCCGCGGCGTCGATTCGCACGAGCTGGAGGGCCAGCTCGCCGAGCTCCGCAAGGAGCAGTTCACGCTGCGCTTCCATGGCGCCACCGAGACGGTGGCGCGCACTTCCCGTGCGCGGGAGATCCGCCGCACGATCGCCCGCATCCTCACCGTGCTGCACGAGCGCGGCGCGGCGGCCGGCGGCCAGAACGGAGACCAGCAATGAGTGACGGTGCAGAGCAGCAGCCGGCCGCCAAGGGCGCGGGCAAGCAGGGTGACAAGGTCCGCCGCGAGCGCAAGGTGATGCGCGGCCAGGTCACCTCCAACAAGATGCAGAAGACCCTGGTCGTCGAGGTGCGCCGCAAGGTCCGGCACCCGCTGTACGACAAGTACATCAGCAAGCGCGCCAAGGTCTATGCCCACGACGAGAACAACGAGGGCCAGATCGGCGACGTCGTCGAGGTGATGCAGACGCGCCCGATGTCGGCCAAGAAGCGCTGGCGCCTCGTGCGCGTGGTGCAGCGCGCGCCGCAGGCCTGATCCCCGAGTCACAGTTCCTTATCGCACGACGAGACCGACGCCATGATCCAGGAAATGACGATGCTCGATGTCGCCGACAACACCGGCGCCAAGCGAGCCATGTGCATCAAGGTGCTGGGCGGCAGCCGGCGGCGCTACGCCAGCCTCGGCGACGTGGTCGTCGCGGTGGTCAAGCGCGCCTTGCCGACGGGTGAAGTCAAGGAGCACGAGAAGGTCAAGGGCGTGATCGTCCGCACGGCCAAGCAGGTCCGGCGCGACGACGGCTCCTACATCCGGTTCGATCGCAACGCGATGGTCGTCATCGACAAGGACGGCAATCCGCGCGGCACCCGCATCTTCGGCGCCGTGGCGCGCGAGCTGCGCGACCGCAACTTCATGAAGATCGTGTCGCTGGCGGAGGAGGTGGTCTGATGTTGTTCCCCAAGCCAGGCCCCAAGAAGACGCCGCGCCTGCACGTCCGCAAGGGCGACAAGGTCGTGGTGATCTCCGGCCAGTACAAGTCCGACGAGCCGCACGAGGTGCTCAAGGTCCTCGCCGAGACCGGCAAGGTGATCGTCCAGGGCGTGAACATGCGCTGGAAGCACCAGAAGCGGTCGCAGCAGAACCCGAAGGGCGGTCGTGTCCAGATGGAGATGCCGATCCCGGCCAGCAAGGTGCTGCTGTTCAGCGAGAAGCTGGGCCGCGGCACCCGCACCCGGATCGAGCGTCAGGACGGTCACCCGATCCGCGTCGGCGTCAAGTGCGGCACGCGGTTCGATCAGCCCGGCAAGGCGGCCAAGGCCGGCGCCGAGGGCACAGGCAAGGAAGCGCGATAGAGGATCCAGTGACAGCCACCGCAGACAAGGTTCCCCTGCGCATGCTGGCGAAGTACCGCGAGAAGGCGGTGCCCGCCCTGCAGAAGGAGTTTGGCTACACCAACCCGATGATGGTGCCGCGACTGAAGAAGATCGTGGTCAACATGGGCGTCGGTGAGGCCGTTCAGAACAAGGCCCGCATGGAGTCCGCGACCAAGGACCTGACCGCCATCGTCGGTCAGAAGCCGCTGATCCGGAAGGCGCGCAACTCGGTCGCCGGGTTCAAGCTCCGCGAGGGCTACCCGATCGGCGTGGCGGTGACGCTGCGCGGCGCGCGCATGTGGGAGTTCCTCGATCGCCTGATCACGCTGGCGATCCCCCGAATCCGCGACTTCCGCGGCCTGCCGACGAAGCTCGACGGGCGCGGCAACTACAGCATGGGATTGTCCGAGCAGAGCGTGTTCCCCGAGATCCAGCTCGACAAGGTCGAGTTCGTCCAGGGGATGGACATCACGTTCGTGACGACCGCGGCCACCGACAAGGAAGGCCACGCGTTGCTCGGTTACCTCGGCATGCCCTTCAGGAAGTAGTCATGGCGAAGAAGTGCTTGAGAGTGAAGCAGCTGCAGAAGGCCAAGTTCTCGACGCGGCGGTACCACCGGTGCCAGCTGTGCGGTCGCGTGCGGGCCTACTATCGCAAGTTCGGCGTGTGCCGGTGCTGTTTCCGTCAACTGGCGCTGCAGGGCGAGATCCCGGGCGTCCGGAAGGCTTCGTGGTAGGAGGACTGCAGCCATGATGACCGATCCCATCGCCGACATGCTCACCCGCATCCGCAACGCGGTCGCGCGGCGCTCGTCGAACTGTGTCGTTCCCGGCAGCCGGCTCAAGGTCGGCATCCTCGACGTGCTGAAGCGCGAGGGCTACATCGACTCCTACGACGTGGCCGCCGAGGGTCCGCGTTCGGTGATCGCGGTGCACCTGCGCTACGGCCCCGAGGGCGAGCAGGTGATCTCGTCGATCGACCGCTTCAGCAAGCCGGGCTGCCGGCGCTACCGCGGCGTCGACGACCTGCCCAAGGTCCGCGGCGGCCTCGGCATCGCCGTCGTCTCCACCAACCAGGGCATCCTCTCCGATCGCGAGTGCCGGCAGCGGCGCTTGGGCGGCGAGGTGCTGTGCACCGTCGACTGAGACTCGACTGAGGACACCATGTCGCGTATCGGCAAGAAGATCATCGACGTGCCCAAGGGCGTCACGGTCACCGAGGACGGTGACCAGGTGACGGTCAAGGGACCCAAGGGCCAGCTGCAGATGAGCCGGCGGCCCGAGGTCTCGCTGGAGCTGGACGGCGCCAAGATCAAGGTCGTCGCCAGGGACCAGGAGCGCGGCTCGCGCGCCTTCCAGGGCACCACGCGGGCGCTGTTGGCCAACATGGTCGAGGGCGTCAGCAAGGGCTTCGAGAAGAAGCTCGAGGTCAGCGGCGTCGGCTACCAGGCGGCGTTGTCCGGCAAGGTGCTGGAGCTGAGCCTCGGCTTCAACAAGCCCGTGAAGTACGCGGTCCCGACCAGCGTCGTCGTGGACGTCCCCAACCCGACGACCATCGTGATCACCGGCTGCGACAAGCAGCAGGTGGGCCTGGTGGCGGCGTCGATCCGCAAGCTGCGCAAGCCGGAGCCCTACAAGGGCAAGGGCATCAAGTACAGCGACGAGGTCGTCAAGCGGAAGGCCGGCAAGGCGTTCGCCTCCGGTGGCGGGTAACGCAGCAGCCTAGAACTGAGGATCGACTGATGGTGACGATGAAGAAGCACTCGAGCCGCAGCGCCAAGGCGAAGGGGATCCGTCGCAAGATCCGCCGCGTCGGCGACCGGCCGCGGCTGTCGGTGTTCCGCAGCCTGAAGAACATCTCGGTGCAGCTGATCGACGACGCGCAGGGCCGGACCCTGGTGGCGGCGTCGTCGACCGAGAAGGAACTGCGCACCCAGATCCAGGGTGTGCGCAAGACCGACGTCGCCACGCGCGTCGGCACGCTGCTGGCCGAGCGCGCCAAGCGCGCCGGCGTGACCAAGGTCGCGTTCGACCGCGGCGCCTATCGCTACCACGGGCGCGTCAAGGCGCTCGCCGACGCCGCGCGCGCCGGTGGACTGGAGTTCTGATCATGGTGAAGAGCAAGTACCCCACCGTCCCGATCGACGAGGCGCTGGTCGCCGACGTCATGGACGACGTCGTCGCGATCAACCGCTCGGCCGCCGTGGTCAAGGGCGGCCGCCGTTTCTCGTTCAGCGCGCTGTCGGTGGTCGGCAACAAGGACGGCCTGGTCGGCATCGGCTACGGCAAGGGCCGTGAGGTGCCGAACGCGGTCGAGAAGTCGGTCAAGGACGCGCGCAAGCAGATCATGCGCGTCTGCCGCAAGGGCACGACGATCCCGCACCAGAGCGAGGGCGTCTACGGCGCCTCGCGCGTGCGACTGATCCCGGCGGCGCCGGGCACGGGCATCATCGCCGGCAAGGCGGTGCGCAAGGTGCTCGAACTCGCGGGCATCTCGGACATCCTGACCAAGAACTACGGCTCGACCAACGCGCTCAACGTCGTCAAGGCGACGATGGCGGCGCTGGCCGGGCTGCGCAGCAACGAGCAGGTTGCTGCCCTGCGCGGAGTGAGCGTCGAATGAACCTCGCCGAAGCCAAGGCCCTGGGCCTGTCCTATCCCTCTACGAAGCGCGTCGGTCGCGGCATCGGCTCCGGCCTCGGCAAGACGTCGGGCCGCGGCCACAAGGGCGCCAAGGCGCGCTCGGGCTGGTCGCGCCGGCTCGGCTGGGAAGGCGGCCAGATGCCGCTGTACCGCCGCCTGCCGAAGGTCGGGTTCAACAACAAGATCTTCAAGAAGGTCTTCACGGTGGTGAACGTGTCCGACCTCGACGTCTTCGAGGACGGCGCGGTGGTCGACCTGGCCGCGGTGCTGGCGAAGGGCCTGACCTCCAAGGAGAAGCAGAGCGAGCTGTTCAAGGTACTCGGCGACGGCGACCTCCAGCGCAAGCTGGTGGTCAAGGCCGACGCCGTGACCGCGACGGCCCGGCAGAAGATCGAGCAGGCCGGCGGCAGCGTCGAGCTGATCCCGGCGCGCGGCCGCCGCCCGAAGTTCGTCCGCAAGGACGGCACCAAGAGCACGCCGAAGTCCCAGCGCCAGGAGCGCTGATCCTCTGACCAGCCGCGCCGCGTTCCCCTCGCACTCGAGACACCCATGAGTCACCTGGCGAACCTCTTCAAGGTGAAGGAGATCAGGACGCGCATCCTGTTCACCCTCGGGATGCTCGTGCTGTACCGGGTCGGGCACTTCATTCCGATCCCCGGCGTGAACCTGCAGGAGTTCCTGAGCCGCATGTCGAGCCAGGAGGGCGTCGGCCGCCTGTTCCTGATGATGAACGTGCTGACCGGCGGCAGCCTGCAGACGGCGACGCTGTTCAGCCTCGGCGTGATGCCGTACATCTCGGCCAGCATCATCTTCAGCCTGCTGACCAAGGTCGTCCCGTCGCTCGAGAAGCTCGCCAAGGAGGGCGCCTCCGGCCAGCGCAAGATCAACCAGTACACGCGCCTCGCCACCGTCGGCATCTGCGTGTTCCAGTCCTGGTTCGTGATCTTCGGCACGCTCAAGAGCGGCTCGAGCAACCTGCTGCACGAGAGCGTCGGCGCCTGGTGGGGGCTCTACATCGTCGTCATCATGTTCGCCCTGACCGCGGGCACGATGTTCGTGATGTGGATCGGTGAGCAGATCACCGAACGCGGGATCGGCAACGGGATGTCGCTGATCATCATGGCGGGCATCATCTCGAGCCTCTACCCGTCGCTCGGTTCGTACGTGTCCGGCACGTTCGACCGCAGCGTCTGGCAGAGCCTGCTGATGTTCCTCGGCGCTTGGGCGGTCGCGGTGATCGCCGTCGTCTTCACGACCAAGGCGCAGCGGCGCATCCCGATCCAGCAGGCCAAGCACACGCGCGGCCGTCGGGTCTACGGCGGGCAGAAGCACTTCCTGCCGTTCAAGATCAACCAGGCCGGCGTCATGCCGCTGATCTTCGGCTCGGCCCTGCTGCTGATCCCGACCATGCTGGGCCAGGTGCTCGGCTGGCGCGGGCTCGAGGACAGCTTCGCCAGCCAGCGCGGCTTCTGGTTCGTCGCCAGCTACGTCGTGCTGATCTACTTCTTCTCGTTCTTCTGGACGTCGATGATGTTCCAGCCGAACGACATCGCCAACAACCTCAAGGAAGGCGGCTCGTTCATCCCCGGCATCCGTCCGGGCAAGAGCACCGCCGAGTTCCTCGAGCACACGATGGTGCGGATCACGCTCGCCGGCGCGACGTTCCTGGCGGTCGTCGCCGTCCTGCCGTCGATCCTCGGCGGCGGCAGCGCCGGCACGATGGACCAGGTGCTGATCTACTTCATGTCCGGCACGTCGATCCTGATCGTCGTCGGCGTCGCGCTCGACATGGTCGAGAAGCTCAACGCCATGCTGGTCATGCGCAACTACGAGGCGGCTGTCGGCGGCGGCGGCGGCGAGAGCGCCGAGGGTCAGGGCCTGAGCGGAT
This sequence comes from Planctomycetota bacterium, assembly GCA_050245995.1. Lineage (GTDB taxonomy): Bacteria > Planctomycetota > UBA1135 > UBA1135 > UBA2386 > JBFWWV01. The sequence continues at coordinate 93,469 of JBFWWV010000008.1, forward strand.
GGGGGCGTCGGACGACCTGATGGCCGCGTCCGGGAGCCTCACGCTGCATGCGCGCGCCGTGTTCCTCGGGGGACCAGGCGCCGGCAAGGGCACGCAGGCCAAGCGCCTGTGCGCCGCGGGCGGCGCCGCGCACATCTCGACCGGCGACATGCTGCGCGGGCACGTGTCCAAGGGCACCGAGTTGGGCAGGCAGGCGAAGGCGCTGATGGACCAGGGCAAGCTGGTCCCGGACGACCTGATCGTGGCCATGGTCGAGGACCGGATCACCTGGCCGGACGCGAAGGCCGCCTGGATCCTGGACGGGTTCCCCCGTACACTCCCGCAGGCCGAGGCCCTGGATCGTCTGCTCGGCACGGACGCGGACCGTCGGATCACCCACGTGGTGTACTTCCGGCTGGACGACGCCGTGCTCAAGGCGCGCCTGGTCGGTCGGCGCAACTGCACCCAGTGCGGCGCCATCTGGCACGTCGACAGCAACCCGACCCGGAAGCCGGGGATCTGCGACACGTGCGGCGGCGAACTGGTCCAGCGCGCCGACGATCGCCCCGAGGCCATCGACAAGAGACTGCAGGAGTTCCACGCACTGACGGCGGAGCCCCTGCGCCAGTACTACAAGAGCAAGGACATGCTGCGGGAGATCGACGCCGATCGCTCGCCTGCGGCCATTTACGAGGAGTTGGTGCAGCTGATGCAATGACCGCAGCGACGAACAGCGCGTTCGACGGCGACCGCGACAGCGGCCGCAGCCGACCCGGGTCGGCGACGGTTGCCGCCGTGTTGCCGAACGAGCTGTTTCGACTGCGCCTGCCGGATGGCAGCGAGCGATTGGCCCACGTGGCCGGTGACCTGCGCAAGGGGTTCACCCGGCTGTTGCCCGGCGACGTGGTCCGGATCGAGGTCTCGCCGCTGGACCCGACCAAGGCGCGCATCCTCGCGCGCCTGCCGTTCCAGCGGCCGTGACGCAGAGGCCGACTCGCAGCAGCAGACACCACCCGACCCCGCCCACGAACGACAACCCCGACACCAGCGAGAACCAGCCGTGAAGGTCCGAGCCAGCGTCCGTCGCATCTGCGAACACTGCAAGGTGGTCCGCCGCCGCGGCATCGTTCGCGTCATCTGTACGAATCCGCGCCACAAGCAGCGCCAGGGCAAGTAAGGAACCGCCATGCCACGTCTACTCGGCGTCGACATCCCCAACGAGAAGCGCATCGACACGGCGCTGACGTACATCTACGGCGTCGGCCCGAGCACCGCCAAGCGCGTGCTCAAGGAGCTGGCGATGCGACCGGACACCCGCGCCAAGGACCTCAAGGACGACGAAGTCGCGGCGCTTGCGAACCACCTCGAGAAGACCATGCCGGTGGAGGGTGTGCTGCGCCGTCAGGTGATGCAGAACATCAACCGCCTGAAGGAGATCTTCTGCTACCGCGGCCTGCGGCATCGCCGCAGCCTGCCGGTGCGCGGCCAGCGCACGCGCAGCAACGCGCGCTCCCGCAAGGGGCCGCGGAAGACCGTCGCCAACAAGAAGATCCTGCGCAAGTGACCGAGCAGCGGCACCACTGACGCCCCGACCCGAACCAACCGAGCTACGACGATGGCCACAGCCAGCGACAACAAGAAGAAGACGCGCGTGCGCAAGAACGTGGGCAAGGCAATCGCCCACGTGAAGGCGTCCTTCAACAACACGATCATCACGGTCACCGACACCACCGGCCAGGTCCTGGCGTGGGACTCGGCCGGGACGATCGGCTACAAGGGCAGCCGCAAGAGCACCCCGTTCGCGGCGCAGCGCGCGGCCGAGAAGGTCGCCGACAAGATCCGCAAGATGGGCGTGCACGAGCTCGAGGTGCTGGTGAACGGTCCGGGCTCGGGCCGCGAGTCGGCGATCCGCGCGCTGTCCAGCGCCGGCATCGAGGTCAAGACCATCGAGGACGTCACGCCGCTGCCGCACAACGGCTGCCGCCCGCGCAAGCGCCGCCGCGTCTGATCCCCAGCATTCCACCCAGGTAAGCCATGGCCCGCATCAGCCACAACGTCTGCAAGCTCTGCCGCCGCGAAGGCATGAAGCTGTTCCTGAAGGGGCAGCGCTGCTTCTCGGAGAAGTGCGGCATCAACCGCCGCGACTATCCGCCGGGCCAGCACGTGCGCCCGAAGAAGACCACCGACTACGGAGCGCAGCTGCGCGAGAAGCAGAAGGCCAAGCGGATCTATGGCCTGCTGGAACGCCAGTTCCAGCACTACTTCTCGATCGCCAGCCGCCAGAAGGGCAACACGGGTGAGAACCTGCTGGTCCTGATGGAGCGGCGCCTCGACAACGTGGTGCTCAACCTCGGCCTCGCGCTGTCGCGCTTCGACGCGCGCCAGATGGTCGCGCACGGTCACGTCCGCGTGAACGGCAAGCGCGTCGACATCCCGAGCTACCTGGTCCGCCCCGGCGACGAGGTGCAGGTGACCGGCAACGACAAGATCAAGAAGAAGGCGACCGACGCCGTCGAGATGAACAAGGGGCAGTCGCTGCCCACGTGGCTCGAAGCCGCGCCGTCCGACCTCAAGGGCAAGGTGATCCAGCTGCCCAAGCGTGAGGACGTGCCGCATCCCATCAACGAGCAGCTCATCATCGAGCTGTGCTCCAAGTAACCCCCCCGGAGACGCTGACATGCGCATTCGCTGGCGCAACTTCGAGTTGCCGTCGCAGGTCAAGATGGACAATGACACTGCGACCAACCAATACGGCAAGTTCGTGGTGGAGCCCTTCGAGAAGGGGTTCGGCACGACCATCGGCAACGGCCTCCGGCGCGTCCTGCTGTCCTCGATCGAGGGCACGGCGGTCACCTGGGTCCGCATCGACGGCGTCGTCCACGAGTTCTCGACGATCCCCGGCGTCCTCGAGGACGTCACCCAGATCATCCTGAACATCAAGAAGCTCCGCGTGAAGATGCACACGGACGCGCCGACGACGCTGCGGCTGGACGTGAGCCAGAAGGGCGAGATCACGGCCGAGCAGATCGAGGGCGACCACAACATCGAGATCGCCAACCCGGACCTCGTGATCTGCACGCTGACGGACGACGTCCGCTTCGCCTGCGAGATGCAGGTCAAGAAGGGGCGCGGCTACGTCACCGCCGAGGAGAACGTCACCGAGGACATGGAGGTCGGCACCATCCCGGTGGACTCGATCTTCAGCCCGGTGCACCGCGTGAAGTACGCGATCGAGAACACGCGCGTCGGCAAGTCGACCGACTACGACCGCCTGGTGCTCGAGGTGTGGACCGACGGGACCGTGACCCCGGAGATGGCGCTGGTCGAGGCCAGCAAGATCTACCGCAAGCACCTGAACCCGTTCGTCCAGTACTTCGAGCTCAAGGACGACCTCGCCGTCGACGGCGGCGTGCTCGCGCCGGAGGGTGACGAGACCGCGAAGAAGCGCGAGATGATCGATCTGCTCAACCGCAGCATCGACATGCTCGAGCTGTCGGTGCGCGCCAAGAACTGCCTGGACAGCGAGAACGTGCTGACGCTCCGCGACCTGGTGCAGATGAACGAGCCGGAACTGCTGAAGGTGCGGAACTTCGGCAAGACCTCCCTCAAGGAGGTCAAGAACAAGCTGACCGCGCTGGGCCTGAGCCTCGGCATCAACGTCGAAGAGTACAAGTGAGCGACGCGGGCCCGGCGTGAGCCGCCCCGCACCTCGGAGAAACTGCAATGAGACACAGAGTTGCCGGCAAGTCCCTCGGCCGAAACACGGCCCACCGCCGCGCCCTGCGGATGAACTTCACCGTGTCGCTGATCGAGCACGAGCGCGTCGTGACGACCCTGGCCAAGGCCAAGGCGTTGCGCCCGCACATCGAGAAGATCATCACCCTCGGCAAGAAGAAGGACCTGTCGCGCATCCGCCGCGCCATGGCGGAGCTGCAGGACAAGGCCGCGGTGCGGAAGCTGTTCGACGAGCTCGGCCCGCGCTACGCGAGCCGGCCGGGCGGCTACACCCGCATCATGCGTCTGGCCGACTACCGCATCGGTGACGGCGGCACCAAGGCCATCATCGAGCTGGTCGACAACAAGGTGCTGGAGCGCAAGCTCGCCGGCGCCGGCCAGGAAGCCGCCGAGAGCGACGGCGACAGCGCGCCGGCCACCGAGACCAAGAAGAAGGGCGGCAAGAAGGCCGCCGGCGCGGGCGCCTGACGCCGCGCGGGCAGCCCTCGCGGGCTGCCCCTGACTCGCGCCGGCGACCGTCGCCGCGACGGCTGCCGCGCGGCCGTTCGTCCGTGGCACTGCGTCCGTACACCAGCCTGGCTGGAGGTCCTCGTCGGTGACGGTCGCCTACGGCCGGACGGGCGCCTGCCCTTGCGGTAGTCTCACCGAAAGTGAGCGAGGTCGGAGAATGGCTATGGATGCCGAGGCGCGCTGCCGCGCTGCCGGGCCTCTGGCCCTCTTGGCGATCACGTCCGTCCTGGGGGCGCAGCAGCGAACCGACGGGAGCTGCGCGTTGCCGTATGTCGACGATGCCAAGGGTGACGGAGGCATGTTGACCATGGACGACTCCTCGGCGGTCCTGACCTGGGCCTATCACTCCCGGCCGGCCGGCGCCTACCAGGGTGCGGTCACGATCACGATGCCGTTCGACCTGATCGGCGGCATCGTGCCGTTGGGCGGGAGACAGTTCGTCGCCAGCGGCATGGTGGTCGGCGGCACCGGGAACGGAGACGGATCGTCCGATTGGAGTTGTCCTCGCCACTCGATTCGCAGCCGAGCGTCGGTGTGGTGGAGGTCGTCGATCTGGGGCTGCGCGACCCGCAGCGGATCCACTGGAGCGGCAACGACGACATTCTGTACGTGCTGGACCGGACGAACCTCAGCGTGCTCGCGGCGCCGTATTCGGGCGACGGATACGGGCTGCCATCTGCCGGTGCCTTCCAGATCGCGGCGCAGCTGGCCAGTCCGGTGGGCAACTCCGTGCGGCTCGTTGGTCCGCCGAACGGTGACCCGAAGGGCGTTGCCGTCTGGGACCTGTGGAAGGGCACGGGCCCGGCGAGCTCATGGTTGCACGTGTTCCCGGAGAACGGTGCCTGGGTGTCGATGTCGATGTCGATGTCGCAGCACGGATTCGCGCCGTCCGGAAGCACGGTGTGGCAAACCGGGCCGGCGTTTCCGCAGGACTCCGGGCCGATGTACGTGAGCGGTCGCACCGGTGCCTACGAGGTCGTCGACGAGCTCCGTGGCGCGGTGGTGTCGACCGGCAGGACCCTCGACGACAGCGTCGTCTCATTGGCCATCCCGGACGCTCTGGTGCCGGGAATCCCCTACGCGGTTCGCGATGGCGGTTCGGCTTCCGGACTGCACGAGGCGGGCTTCGTGCCGTTGGTGCGATACGGGATCGCAGCCGGCACCAGTCAGATCCAGACCCCGAAGGGCACGACGGTGCCGGTGCGGGTCGGGGATACCCGGTTCTCGCTGATCGATCACATCCGGCTGCAGACCGGGTTCTCAGGGTCCGCCTCTGCGGACGTGTATCTGTGGGTGTGTGTGCGACGACCCGATGGCTCGGACCCCGTCGTGGACCTGGGCTGGGGCGTGATGGTGCTCGATCCTGCGACCATGTTCGCCTCCTCCGGACCCCAGAGGGTCGAGATGGCGGGGCCCGAGGCTCGGGGCAGCTTCGTGTTCAACCTGCCGATTCCCCCGGACGACCAACTGGCAGGAGCCGTCGTCCTGTTCCAGTATCTGGCAGTGTACGGCAACGAGATTGCGGTCTCGGAGGTCTTCGGCGCGACGATCCTGCCGGTGGACGACCCAGGGACGTTCGCCCAGCGAGTCGCGGTGCAGACGCAGCGCGATGGGCGCACCCTGCCGACGGCGGCGAGCAACGCGGCGGTCGCGCGGTGGACGAGCAACAGCGCGCATGCGGTCGGCGAGAGTCGGCGGGCCGAAGCCCTGCAATGGCTCGCCCGGCTGCGCCAGTCGCGCAGCCGCTGAGCCTCGCGCGACCGTCGATCCACGTCGCCCGCGCTACTTGCGCGTGAACGACATGTTGTCGGGCCCGACCGTCAGCGCGAACGCGTCGAGCAGATCGTCGGTCACGTGGATGTTCGCGTCGACGCGGATCCGGTGCACGGTCTCGCCTTCCTCGACGTCGAGGTGCAGGTGCTGCTGGCCGCGGTAGCGGTCGCACAGCTCGGCGATGCGGTCGAGGGTCGCGGCGCCGCAGAGGTGACCGCGCAGGTGCAGCACGATGCCGGCGACCTCGCGGCGCACGACCTCGTTGGCGGGCTCGATCAGGTCGAGCAGCAGTGCCTTGTCCTCGCTCTTCTCGTCGATGCGCGCCGTCAGGAACACGATCGCGTCGTCGACGATGCGGTCCTTGTGGGTCTGGTAGGCGCGTGAGAAGCAGGTGACCGGCACCTGGCCGTCGAGGTCCTCGAGCACGAAGCGCGCCATCTTCTGGCCGGCGTTGCGGCCCTGCTTGATCTGCAGCACGCGCACCGAGCTGACCATGCCGGCGATGCGCACGCTGCCGCCGGGGGCCGCGGCGGCGACCGACGCCGTGGTGTCGCCGGCGATGCGGCGCAGGAACGCGCCGCGCTTCTCGAACGGGTGCCCGGACAGGTAGAAGCCGAGCGACTCCTTCTCGCGCTGCAGCCGTTCGGCCTCCTGCCACTCGTCGGCGGCGCCGTCGCCCGGCGCCGCGGCGGTGGCGGTCGCCGGCGCCGGCGGCGGCGCGCCGAACAGCAGCTTCTGGCCCTTGCGACGGTCTTCGCGCGCGACCGCCGACGAGCGCAGCGCCGCCTCGATGCCCGAGAGCGTCGCCTTGCGCGACCGGCCGAGGCCGTCGAACGCGCCGGCCTGGACCAGCGCCTCGAGGGCGGTCTTGTTGACGGTGTTCGCGTCGAGCCGCTCGCACAGGTCGTCGAGCGAGTCGAACCGCCCGGTCTCGCTCCGTGCCTCGGCGATCAGGTCGGCCGCGCGTGCGCCGAGGCCCTTGATGGCGCCGAGGCCGTAGCGGATCGCGCCGTTCTCGACGCCGAACCGGCGCGCGCTGTGGTTGACGCTGGGCGGCAGGATGCGCACGCCGTTGCGCCTGGACTCGTCGACGAACTCCTTGATCTTGTCGCTGTTGCCCGATTCGACCGTGAAGTTGGCGGCCAGGAACGCCAGCGGGTGGTGCGCCTTCAGCCAGGCGGTCTGGTAGGTGACGAGAGCGTACGCCGTCGAGTGCGACTTGTTGAAGCCGTAGCCCGCGAAGTACTCCATCGTCTCGAACAGCTCCTTGGCGAACTTCTCGCCGTAGCTCTGCGCCTTGGCGCCGGCGATGAACTGGTCCTTGAACTTCGCCATCACCTCGGGCTTCTTCTTGCCCATCGCCTTGCGCAGGTTGTCGGCGTCGCTCATCGAGAAGCCGCCGATCAGGTTGGCGATCTGCATCACCTGTTCCTGGTAGACGATGACGCCGTAGGTCGGCTCGAGCACCGGGCGCAGGTCGTCGTGCGGGTAGACCACCGGCTCCTGGCCGTGCTTGCGGCGCACGAACATGTCGACCATGCCCGACCCGAGCGGGCCGGGTCGGTACAGCGCCAGCACGGCGATCACGTCCTCGAACGTGTCGGGCTTGAGCCGCGACAGCAGCTCGCGCATGCCCGACGATTCGAGCTGGAACACGCCCTGCGTCTCGCCGCGCGCCATCAGCTGGTAGGTCGGGGCGTCGTCGAGCGGCAGCTTGGACAGGTCGATCGTCACGCCCTCGGTCTCGGCCACCAGCCGCGTGCCCTCGGCCAGGATGGTCAGCGTCTTGAGGCCGAGGAAGTCCATCTTCAGCAGACCGACCTCCTCGAGCTCGGTCATCTGCCACTGGGTGACGACGTCGTCGCCGTTCTTGCACAGCGGCGCGTACTCGCGCAGCGGCCGGTCGGCGATCACCACGCCGGCGGCGTGCACCGAGCTGTGGCGCGCGAGCCCTTCGAGCTGCAGCGACAGGTCGAACAGGCGCTTGTGCGTCGCCGAGCCGTCGCGGATCTGCTTCAGCTCGGGGTCGGACTCGAGCGCCGCGGCCAGCGACGCGCCGGGGCCCTGCGGCACCTTCTTGCACAGCTTGTCGACCTCGGCGATCTCGAAGTCGAGCACGCGGCCGACGTCGCGCAGCACGCCGCGGCTGGCCATGGTGCCGAACGTGATGATCTGGCACACGCAGTCGTCGCCGTACTTACGGCGCACGTACTGGATGACCTCGTCGCGGCGCTCGCCGCAGAAGTCGATGTCGATGTCGGGCATCGACACGCGTCCCGGGTTCAGGAAGCGCTCGAACAGCAGCGCGTAGCGCAGCGGGTCGACGTCGGTGATCTGCAGCGCGTAGGCGACGATCGAGCCGGCCGCCGAGCCGCGACCGGGGCCGACCGGGATCCCCATCTCCTTGGCCTTCAGGATGAAGTCCTGGACGATCAGGAAGTAGCTGACGAACCCGAGCTTGCGGATGACCTGGATCTCGTAGTCGAGCCGCTGCTGGATCTCGTCGGAGATCGCGCCGTAGCGCATCAGCGCGCCCTCGCGACACAGCCGCGCGAAGCACTCGTCCTGGGTCTCGTCGGTGTCCGGCGTGAACACCGGCAGGTGGTAGACGCCGAACTCGAGCTCCACCTGGCAGCGCTCGGCGATCGCCACCGTCTGCTGCAGCGCCTCCGGCCAGTCGGCGAACGCCTGCGCCATCTCGGCGCGCGACTTCAGGTACAGCTCGCGCGACGGCATGCGGAAGCGGTCCTGGTCGGCCACCGTCTTGCCGCCGCGGATGCACAGCATGATGTCCTGCGCCAGCCAGTCCTGCGGGCCGAGGTAGTGCACGTCGTTGGCGGCGACGCACGGCACGCCGAGCCGCTTGCCGAGCTCGCGCTTGCCGGCCGTGACCGTGCGCTGGATCTCGCTGCCGGTCTCGGCGACCTCGAGGAAGAAGTTGCCCTCGCCGAACACGTCGCGCAGCCGGCCGGCAGCCTCCAGCGCGCCCTTGTTGTCCTGCACCTGCAGCAGCTGACCGATCTGACCCTGTGGCGACCCGCTCAGGCACACGAGGCCCTTCGCGTGCCGCGCCAGCAGCTCCATGTCGACGCGCGGGCGGTAGCTGAAGCCCTCGAGCCACGCCAACGACGACAGCGTGCGCAGGTTGGCGAAGCCCTCGTTGGTCATCGCCAGCAGCGTCAGGTCGTGCGTCGGGTTGTCGGCCCCGGCGGTCTGTGTCCGCGTGCGGCCGGCGACGAAGGTGCTCTGGCCCAGGATCGGCACGAGCTCCTTCTGCTTGCATGCCTTGAAGAACTCGACGGCGCCGAACAGGTTGCCGTTGTCGGTCAGCGCCAGCGCGCGCTGCCCGTCGGCGGCGGCGCCGGCGACCAGCTTCTTCACCGCGGTCGGCGCGCTCAGCAGGCTGTAGTGCGAGCGCGTGCGCAGGTGGACGAAGTCGGGCGCCTCGGACATGGCCTGCGGACTGTACGCGGGACGCCGGAGCGCGGCACCCACTTCGTGCGGCGCACGCGTTGCGCCCTGTCAGGAGTGATCCACACTTTCCCCGACGGTCGCGCAGTGGCGGCGCGATGGCCGCGGAACGAAGGCCGGTCCGCTGCGGGGCGACTACCCGGCCGCTTCGACCTTGCCGCCGCGGCCCGGCACGATGCCGACCTTGCGGCCCGCCTCGGCGAAGCGCGCCAGCACCATGCCGATCTGCTCGTCGCTGTGCGTGGCGATGTAGCTGGTCCGGATCAGGTCGTGGCCCTGCGGCACGGCCGGCTGCGTCACCGGGTTGGTGAACAGGCCGCACTCGAACAGCACCTTCCACATCCGGAGCATCCGCTCCTGGTCGCCGACGACGACCGGCACGATCGGGCTGTGCGCCGAGCCGCCGACCGTGAATCCCTGCTGGCGCAGGCCCTGGCGCACGCGGCTGGCGATCGCGAGCACCCGGTGGCGCAGCTCGGGCTCGTGCTCGATGACGTCCAGGGCCGCGAGCGCCGCGGCCGCCGAGGCCGGGGTGATCGCCGCCGAGAAGATCATCGAGCGGGCGTGGTGCTTCATGTAGTGGATCACCTTCGACGGGCCGGCGATGAAGCCGCCGAGGCTCGCGAAGCTCTTGCTGAAGGTGCCCATCACCAGGTCGGCGTCGTCGTCGAGGCCGAAGTGCTCGGCGGCGCCGCGGCCGTGCTTGCCGAGCACGCCGACCGAGTGCGCCTCGTCGACCATCAGCCGCGCGCCGTAGTGGCGCGCCAGCCGCGCGATGTTCGGCAGGTCGGCCAGGTCGCCCATCATCGAGTAGAGGCCGTCGACGACGATCAGGATGCCCTTGTTCTGCGCCTTGGCGCGCTCGAGCTGGGCCTCCAGGTCCTTGACGTCGTTGTGCCGCCACTTGCGCACGTCGGCGAAGCTCAGCCGGCAGCCGTCGATGATCGACGCGTGGTTCTCGCGGTCGCAGAGGATCACGTCGTCCTTGCCGCAGATCGACGAGATCGCGCCGAGGTTGGTCTGGAACCCCGTCGAGAACACCAGCGCCGCCTCCTTGCCCATGAAGCGGGCGAGCCGGCGCTCGAGCTCCTCGTGCAGCTCCAGGGTGCCGTTCAGGAAGCGCGAGCCGGAGCAGGAGGTCCCGAACTTCAGCAGCGCGTCCTGGGCGGCCTGCAGCACCTTGTGGTGGTGGGTCAGGCCCAGGTAGTTGTTGCTGCCGATCATGATCAGCCGCCGGCCGTCGATCTCGACCTCCGTGCCTTCGCTGCCCGCGAGGGGCAGGAAGTAGGGGTACATCCCCATGGCCTGGATTTCGCGGGCCCGGGTGAACCCGTCGCACTTGGAGAAGAGATCCACTGGGGCGGCTGTTCTGCTGGAGGGGAGTGGCCGGCTCGTCCGGCGCGCTCGGGTTCCGGGCGCGGATGGTAGATTCCTGGTCAAGCGCTGACAAACTCTTTGTGCGGTCGTGAACCTCGCAGCAGCCACATGCCTCGTGACCGGTGCGACCGGCTTCCTCGGCCGCCAGTTGGTCCGGTCGTTGCTGCGCGCGGGAATCCCGCCGGAGCGCCTGCGCTGCCTGTGCCGCGACCCGGCGGCGGCCGTGGCGCTCGGCCTGCCACCCGCCGCGGTCGTGGCGGGCAGCCTGGGCGATCCGGGCGCGCTCCGGCGCGCGGCGGCCGGGGCGACGGTGGTGTTCCACCTCGCCGGCGCGGTCAAGGCGGCCCGTCGGCGCGAGTTCTTCGCGACCAACGGGGCCGGGACCGAGGACCTGGTGACCGCGGTCGAAGAGTCGGCGCCCGGGGCGTTCTTCGTACTGGTGTCGTCGTTGGCGGCGGCCGGTCCGTCGACCGACGGTGCTGGCTCCGACGCGCCGCCGGCGCAGTGTCGTCCCGTGTCGGCGTACGGCGCGAGCAAGCTGGCCGGTGAGCGCGCGGTGGTCGCCGGCGCCCGGCGCTGGGCGATCGTGCGGCCGCCGGTGGTGTACGGCCCCGGCGACGCGGCGACCCGGCTGCTGTGCCGGCAGGCGCTGGCGCCGGTGTGCGCGGTGCCGCCGCGGGCCCGGCCGCTGTCGGTGGTGCACGTGCGCGACGTCGCGCGCGCCTTGCTGTGCGTCGCCGAACGCGAGCCCCACGGCGGCGTGTTCGCGATCGACGGGCCCGCCCGCACCGACACGCACGCGCTGCTGCGCGCTTTCGCCGCGGCCTGCGGTCGCCGCGCGCGGCTGGTCCCGGTGCCGCTCGGCCTGGCCGCGGTCGCCGCGTCGGTCTGCGACGTGTGGGCCGCGACCACCGGCCGCGCCGGCTTCTTCAACGGCGACAAGGTGCGCGAGCTGCGCGCGCCGGGCTGGGTGGCCGACGGCGCCGCGCTCGCGGCGCTGGGGTTCCGGCCGGAGGTCGACCTCGAGGCCGGCCTGCGCGAACTCGCGCGCGGCGAGGGGCTGCGCCGCGGCGGCCCGAACGTCGAGGATGCGGACGCCGGCGGCGCCGGCGACGACGGCCCAGGCAACGCGGGCGCTGACGACCCTACTTGAGCAGCTGCATCAGCAGCGCCTTCTGCACGTGCGTGCGGTTGGCGGCCTGGTCGTAGATCACCGAGCGCGGCCCGTCGAGCACCTCGTCGGTCGCCACCACGTTGCGCCGCACCGGCAGCGGGTGCATCAGCAGCGCGTTGCTGGTGGTGGCCATCAGGTCGCGGTCGACGCGCCAGTCCTGCAGCGACCGCTTGACCATGGCCTCGCGCTCGCTGTCGCCCCAGTACTTGGTCGAGCCCCACGACCGCACGTACAGCACCTCGGCGTCTCGGGTCCCGGCCTGCAGGTCGTTCTGCACCTGCACCGCGCCGCCCGACTCGCTGGCGAGCGCGCGGGCGCGCTGCAGGACCTCGTCGTCGACCTCGAAGCCGAGCGGGTGCGTCAGCGTGACCTGCATGCCCATCATCGCCGCCAGCGTCAGCACCGAGTGCGTCGGGCCGAGCGGCTTCGGGTCGGGGTGCATGCACCACGCCAGCGTGAGGCGGCGGCCCTGCAGCGACAGCAGGTTCTCGCGCATGGTGAACACGTCGGCGACCGCCTGGCACGGGTGCTCGAAGCAGGTCTCGAGGTTGATCACCGGCACCGACGCGTGCTGGGCGTAGCTGCGCAGCAGCAGCTCCTGGCGGTCCTTCTCCCACGAGCCGGTGCGCGTCACCGAGCGCACGCCGAGGGCGTCGACGTAGCGCGACAGGGTGCGCGCGGCGTCCATCACGTGCTCCTCGGCGGGGCCGTCCATGACGGCCTGCTCCTGCGGCTCGAGCTCGTAGAGATCGCTGGCCGACAGGTCGATCGTGCTGCCGCCGAGCTGCGCCATCGCGACGTCGAAGCTCACGCGGGTGCGCAGGCTCGGGTCGAAGAACAGGAGTCCCAGGGTCTTGCCGTTCAGCACCTGCCCGGGCCGCTTGCCCTTGGCGCGGGCCGCCAGCTCGAGCAGGTCCTCGAGTTCGTGCCGGTTCAGGTCGGTCGACGAGAGAAAATCGCGCTTGGTCACTGGATCCCTGGCCCTTGCAGTAGGCCCGGGATGGTAGCCACGCGGCCGCGTCAGTCCACGGCGGCGGTCCGATCAGCGCGGTTCGAGGCGCGCGATGCGCTGCTCGAGGGTCGCGACCGTGTCGCGAAGGCGCTGGACGGCGCGTTCGGCCTGCTGCGCGCGGCTCATCGCGGTCTGCGCGAGGCTCTTCGCCGCCGACGACGCGGGGCGCGCGGTGCCGGTGGTCGCGGCCAACAGGAACGTGAGGACGACGAGTGCCTTCCAGCCGGTGGCGAGCGGCGCCGGCGCCGGCGCGGCGGGAGGTTGTTCGGGAGTGGTGGGGACGGTCATGATCGGGGGACGGGTGCGGGTCGGGCACGGTGCCGGCGACCTGCGCGCCGGCTCCACGGACGATCATGACCAGTTCGCAGCACGAGGCCGAAGATCTCCGATGGATGGCGCGCTGCCTCGAACTCGCGGCCGCCGCGGCCGAGGCCGGCGAGGTGCCCGTCGGCGCGGTCGTCGTGCGCGACGGCGCGCTGCTCGGCGCGGGGCGGAACCGCGTCGAGGAGCGGCGGTCGCCGCTGGCGCACGCCGAGATGGAGGCCCTGCACGAGGCGCTCGCCGCGGCCGGCGACAAGCGGCTGCCGGGGACGGTGCTGTACTGCTCGCTCGAGCCGTGCTTCCTGTGCGCGGGGGCGATCCTGCACACCCGCGTCGACCGCGTCGTATTCGGCGCCCGCGACCCGAAGTTCGGCGCCGTGCGCTCGCTCGCGCAGGTGCTCGAGGACCCGCGGCTCAATCACCGCTGCGCGGTGGTGGAGGGCCTCGAGGCGGACCGCAGCGCCGCGCTGCTGCGCGCGTTCTTCCAGGCCCGTCGCTGAGCGCTGCCGCGGGCCAGAGGACCGTTGCAATGCCCGCGCCCGGTCGGCACGATCCCCGTCCCCTTCGGCCGGCGAGTCCCCCCGCGACCCGTCGCCGACCTCTGCGGAGAGGTGCCAGAGTGGCTGAATGGGCTGGTTTCGAAAACCAGTGTGGGGTCACACCCACCGGGGGTTCGAATCCCCCCCTCTCCGCCACTTTCCGCGCCGGTCCACCGCGCGGCGCCGCGGCGCTATCCTGATCGCCATGCGGGTGCCGGCGATCCAAGGGAACCGACCTTCGCGCGCGCCCTGCGCGGCGCGGCCTGAGAGATGGGGGCTGACGGTCCTGCTCGCGGCGGCGGCGGCCGCGCAGTCCGCAGATCGGCCCGCGGCGGTGGTCGAACGCGTCGGCGCGTTCTTCGTCGACGTCGAGCTCGATCACGAACCGCAGCCCGCCGATCCGCGGCAGACGGGGCGCGACGTCGACCTGCTGTCGCCGCTGGCGATCGTCGGCGAGGCCGCGGCCCAGCAGCAGACGTGCCTGGTCTACCTGTGCGATCGCGGCGCCGAGCCCGAACGGCTGCGCGAGTTCGAGCGTCGGCTGTTCGCCGACGACGACCTCGGCCTCGCCCTGCGGCGGTTCCGGTGCGTGCGCATCGACGTCGGCGGCGCGCTGGCCGCGCCGCTGCGCGCGCGCTACGACGTGGTGCCGGTGTTCGTCGTCTGCGACCGCCACGGCCGGCCGCTGGTCGAGGTGCCGATGCCGCGCCGGCGCCCCGCGGGCCGCGAACTCGCGCAGGCGCTCGAACGCGCGTTCGGTCGCGGCGAGCCGCTGCCGCTGAAGACCTTCGTCAAGCGCCACGGCAAGCTGGTGCGCGAGCTCGAGAAGGTGGAGCAGCGCCGCCGCCGGTTCGACGAGCGCGAGGCGACGCTGGCCGCCGACGACGACACGGGCCGCGCGGCGCTCGCGCGCGACCGCGAGCGGCTCGCCGCCGACGAGCAGCGGATCCTGACCGCCGAGCGCGAACTGCTGGAGGCGGCGCGGTTGCCGGCGCGGCCGGAGGCGGCGCGGCGCCTCGGCGGCGACGAGGCCGCGGGCGACGATCGCGAGCGACAGGCGGGTCGGTAGCACCCTGGCCCGCACGCGGACCGGTCGGGTGGCGACCGGCCCGCGAAGGTGGGATCCGCCAGGCACCCCGGGCACAAGGAGCCGCACGCTTATGGCTGCTCCGTTCCCGGCCTGACCAGGTTCACGCCGCTCCCTTGCTCGGGACCCGGCAGACCCCACCTTCGCGAGCCGGCCGGCCCGCGGAGTCTGGCGGAGAGGGGGGGATTCGAACCCCCGGCGAGCTTTTGGCCCGCACTCGCTTTCCAAGCGAGCTCCTTAAGCCACTCGGTCACCTCTCCATGCCATCCGCTTGCTCGACCGGGAGGACCCGGGCGCCTGGGCGGGGGAATGGGCGGGCGGTCATACAGGACCCGGCGCGCCCGGCGCAACGATGGCGCCCGCATTCGCCGCGGGCTTCCGCCGGCGACGGCGGGCGCGCATGCTGTGCCCATGGCGGAACCGCTCGAGACTCCGAAGGGCCGCGCCGGCAAGGGCCAGGGCGCCGGCGGCGCGACGGGGCCGTACCAGGTCGTCGCCCGGCGCTTCCGACCCAAGGCGTTCGGCGAGATGGTCGGCCAGGACGCGATCCAGGCCACGCTGCGCGCCGAGCTCGAGAGCGGCCGCATCCCGCACGCGTTCCTGTTCGCCGGCAGCCGCGGCGTCGGCAAGACCACGACCGCGCGCATCCTGGCGCGGTGCCTGAACTGCGAGCAGGGCCCGACCGCCGAGCCGTGCGGCACCTGCGCGCTCTGCACGTCGATCCTCGACGGCAGCAACCCCGACGTCATCGAGATCGACGCGGCGTCCAACAACGGCGTCGACGACGTGCGCGCGCTGCGCGACCGCATCGCGTTCGCGCCGATGATGTCGCGCTACAAGGTCTACATCCTCGACGAGGCGCACATGCTGTCGAAGGCGGCGTGGAACGCGCTGCTGAAGACCCTCGAGGAGCCGCCGCCGCGCGTGGTGCTGGTGCTGGCGACGACCGAGCTGCACAAGGTGATCGACACGGTGCGGTCGCGCTGCCAGGTGCTGCAGTTCCGCCGTATCGGCGACGACGACATCGTCGAGCGCCTGCGCATGATCGTCGCCAGCGAGGGCGTGGCGATCCCCGACGAGGTGCTGGCCGAGATCGCGGCGTCGAGCAAGGGCGGCATGCGCGACGCCGAGACCGCGCTCGAGCGGGCGCTGCAGCTGGCGCGCGACCACGACGGCGCGTTCGACCTCGGCGCCTACCGCGAACTGGTGCAGCGCCTCGGCGTCGACCGCGCGATCGACGTGGCCGCGGCGCTGCTGCAGGGCGACGCCGCCACCGGCCTGCGGTTCTGCCGCGAGCTGCAGGACGCCGGTGCCGACGAGCGCGAGGCGCTCGGCGACCTGGTCGACGCGCTGCGCGCGGTCATGGTGCTGCAGGTCGACGGCGCCGACACGGGGCTGATCAGCTACTCGGGCTCGGTGCGTCAGCGGCTGCAGGAGCTGGCGCAGGCGGCGCCGCGGCCGCGCGTCGAGGCGATGATCCAGGCCGGCGTGCTCGGCCGCGAGCGGCTGCGGCGGCTCGAGGACCGCGCCGCGATCCTGGAACTGGCGATCGTGCGCATGGCCGAGGCCGGCACGCTGCCGACCCTGGCGGAACTCGTCGCCGCCGCGCGGGACGGTTCGCTGCGGACGATCGCGCCGCCCGCGACCGCCGATGCCGGCCGTGCGGCGCCGGCGGCCACTGCGGCGTCGCCGCGGTCCGCGGTCGCCGCCGGCGGCGCCGGCGGCGCGGACTTGCGCGCCCAGGTCCTGCACGCCGCGCGCGACGAGCACCTGCTGCACGCGACGCTCGAGCTCTGTTCCTTCGTTGGGCCGGACGCCGCCGGTCGCGTGATCGTCGCGACCGACACCGAACGCAAGATGCACCGCGACCGGCTGCAGTCGCCGCAGGTCCAGGACAAGCTCCGCGCCTGGCTGCAACAGGCGACCGGCGCCCCGGTGACGATCGAAGTGCGCCTCGCCGAGCCGCGCGGCGACGGGCCGCCGCCCGACGCGCCGCCGCCCGGTGCCACCGCGCAGCGGGTCCTGCAGCGGTTCGGCGGCCGCGTCGTCGGCGTCAATCCCGACGACCGGGTGGCACCGGCGACGGGCGGGGCCAACGGCGGGGCCAACGACGGGGACGAGGACGCCCCGCCGCCGCCCGACGACGACGCGTGATCCGCCGCTCGGAGGTGGCTGCGGTCCGACGCATTCGCGGCATGTCGCGGTGGATTGTTTCCGGTGCGGTGTCCGAGGACCGGATGCGATGCGTTCCACTCCTTCCCTTCTCGCCGTCGCGGCGCTCAGCGCGGTCGCAGCGGCCCAGACGCCGGTGGTGCTGCCGCCGTCCTTCGACCTGTCGTACGGCACCTCGTCCACCAGCCTGCTCGGCGGCGACACCACGCGCACGCAGCTGGTGTTCGCGGCGCCGTTCCCGATCGGCACGCCGATCTTCGGCGTCGGCTTCCGCTGCGCCGCCGGCACCGCGGATCGCGCTTCGTTCACCGCGGACATCGAGATCATGATGTCGAGCAGCACCGCCGCGCCCGGCGCACTCAGCTCGACGTTCACCACGAACCAGGGTTCGGACCTGACGGTGGTGTTCCCGCGCCAGATGGCGACGATCCCGGCGAACCCTGCCAATCGTTCGACCGGTCAATTCGCGCAGTTCGTGTTCCCGACGCCCTACATCGTCGGCCTCAACGGCGACGCCAACGTCGTGATCGACGTGTTCGTCCACGGTCGCTCGGCCGGCGCGTCGTGGTCGACCGACCGGGCGTTCGCCTCGGCCAACGGTCGCTTGACGACCTACGGCATCGGCTGCGGCGCGGGCACGATCACGTCGACCACGGCGACGAGCGCCTACCTCGCCGGTGGGTCGTTCACCGTGGACCTGAACAACGCGCCGCCGAGCACGTTCGGTCTGCTGATGTACTCGGTGGATCAGAAGGAGGTCGTCCCGGGCCTGCTGCTGCCGCTGGACCTCAGCATCCTCGGCCTGGCCACCGGCTGCGACCTGATGGTCAACCCGTCGGGCGGAGCCACGGCGTACGCCGCCGATGCCGTCGGCCACATCAGCGTGCCGTTCACGATCCCGCCCGGCATCGCCGAGGTCGGCGTCGGCTGGCAGTGGGGCTACTTCGTCGCGCCGAGCGCCGCCAACCCGGCCGGCATCGAGGTGACCAACGTGCGCCAGACCTACATCGGCCCCCAGGTCGTGGTGCCGAACGCGCAGTACGTCTGGGACCTGTTCGACGTGAACGCGGCGACGGGCACCAACACGACGAACTCGGTGCCGATCACGCAGTTCTTGCTCTGATCGGAGCGCCGATCCTGGCGCCGCGGGCCGTGCCCCGTGGCGCCCGCGCCGCGCTTGCGGCATGATCGCCGGCATGAGCACCGGATTCGGCGACATGCAGAGCCTGCTGAAGCAGGCCCAGGAGATGCAGAAGCGCATGCAGGACGCGACGCGTGCGCTCGACGAGCGCATCGTCGAGGGCACCGCCGGCGGCGGCGCCGTCAAGGTGTTCGTCAGCGGCAACATGGAGGTCCAGGCGGTCAAGATCGACAAGGCCGCCGTCGACCCCGACGACGTCGAGGGCCTCGAGGACCTGGTGACGGTGGCCCTGCGCCAGGCGCTGGGCTCGGCCAAGGAGCTGCGCGACCGCGAGATGGGCAAGGTGACCGGCGGCATGAACCTGCCGGGCCTCGGCTTCTGAGC
Source organism: Planctomycetota bacterium (assembly GCA_050245995.1). Lineage (GTDB taxonomy): Bacteria > Planctomycetota > UBA1135 > UBA1135 > UBA2386 > JBFWWV01. Next base: position 112,144 of record JBFWWV010000008.1, read on the forward strand.
CCGCCTCGGCGCGGGACCTCGCCATGGTGCAGCGCCACACCAGCATCGAGCGCCTGATGCAGCTGCTCGGGCGGCTGCCCGGCGTGGGGCAGAAGACCGCCGAGCGCTTCGCCTACCACCTGCTGCGCGTCGACCGCGACGAGGCGCTGCAGCTGGCCGAGGCGATCACCGCGGTGCGCGACGCGGTGCGTGCGTGTTCGCGCTGCTTCCAGCTCGACGCCGACGACCCGTGTTCGATCTGCAGTGACCCCGAGCGCGACGCCTCGACGATCCTGGTGGTCGAGGACCCGCGCGAGGTGGCGCGGTTCGAGGACGCGGGCTACCGCGGGCTGTACCACGTGCTGCAGGGCCGCATCAGCCAGGTGGAGGGCATCGGCCCCGACGACCTGACGACCGGGGCGCTGCTGCGCCGCGTGCAGCAGGAGCAGCCGCGCGAGGTGTGCCTGGCCAACAACCCGGACCTCGAGGGCGAAGGCACCGCGCAGCTGGTGGCCGAGCGGCTGCTGCCGCTGGGCGTCGCCGTGACCCGGCTGGCGCGCGGCATGCCGGCCGGCGGCACGATCACGCAGCTGAGCCGTTCGATCCTGGCCGACGCGCTCGACGGTCGGCGGCCGCTGGCGCCGCGCCAGTGACGCGTTCGGCGATGGCGCGCGACCCGCTGCCGATCGACGAGCTGCTGCCGGCGATCACGGCCGCCGTGCGCGAGCACGGCCAGCTGTTGCTCAGCGCCGAGCCGGGCTCGGGCAAGACCACGCGCGCGCCCGCGGCGCTGCTCGAAGCCGGTTTCGACGGCGGCGTCGTGGTGCTCGAGCCGCGGCGCCTGGCGGCGCGGGCGGCGGCCGCGCGCGTCGCCGACGAACTCGGCGTCGAGGTCGGCGGCCTGGTCGGCTACCAGGTTCGCGGCGACCGCCGGATCGGCCGGTCGACGCGGTTGTCGTTCGTGACCGAGGGCGTGCTGGTGCGGCGGCTGGTGCAGGACCCGTTCCTCGACGGCACCGCGGTGGTGGTGCTCGACGAGTTCCACGAGCGCCACCTCGAAGGCGACCTGGCGCTGGCGATGCTGCGCGAGGTGCGCGACACCGTGCGGCCCGACCTGCGGCTGTGCGTGATGTCGGCGACGCTCGACCTGCAGCCGCTGCGCGCGTTCCTGCCCGGCGCGCCGGAGATCCGCGGCGACGGCCGCCTGCACCCGGTGCGCGTCGAGCACGAAGCGCGCCGCGACGACGGCCCGCTCGAGCATCGCGTGCGCGCGATGGTCGACCGCGCGCTCGCCGACACGCCCGGCGACGTGCTGGTGTTCCTGCCCGGCATCGGCGAGATCGCGCGCTGCGAGGCGGCGCTCGGCAACCTGGCGCAGCGCACCGGCGCGCTGGTGCTGCCGCTGCACGGGCGGCTCGCGCCGCGCGACCAGGACCTGGCGATCCGGCCGCAGCCGCGGCGCAAGGTCGTGCTGTCGACGAACGTCGCGGAGAGCTCGCTGACGATCCCCGGCGTCACCGCCGTGGTCGACAGCGGCCTGTGCCGCGAGCTGCGCTTCGACCGTGGCCGCGGCGTCGACGTGCTGGCGCTGGCGCGCATCAGCCAGGCGTCGGCGACGCAGCGCGCCGGCCGCGCCGGCCGCACCGGCCCCGGCGTCTGCTACCGGCTGTGGACGGCCGGCGAGGAGCGTGGGATGCCCGCGCGGACGCAGCCCGACGTCGAACGCGTCGACCTGTGCGGACCGGCATTGCAGGTGCGCGCGTTCGCGGGGCGCGACCCGCGCGAGTTCGCCTGGTTCGAGGCGCCGCCGCCGGCGGCGCTGCAGGCCGCCGACGAGCTGCTGCAGCAGCTCGGCGCCACCGACGCCGCCGGCAAGGTGACCGCGACCGGCCGCGACCTGCTCGAGCTGCCGCTGCACCCGCGCCTCGGGGCCGTTGCGCTGGCCGGCCGCGCGCGCGGCTGCGCGGCGGCCGCGGCGACCGCCGCCGTGCTGCTGTCGGAGGTGGACCAGCTCGGTCGCGAGGGCGGCGCCGACCTGCTGCACGCCGCGGCCGTTCTGGCGGCGGCGGCGGCGCGCGGGCTGCCGGCGCACCTGTGCCGCGACGCCGGCGTGACGCCGGACCAGGCCCGCGCGGTGCTGCGCACGCGCGACCGGCTGCTGCCCCGAGACGGTCGCCGCGACGGCGGGCCCGACGCGCGGGACGACGACGCCGCGCTCGCGGCGTGCCTGCTGCAGGGCTTTCCCGACCGCGTCGCCGCCCGTCCGTCGCGCGAGGGTCGCGAGGCCGTGATGGTGGGCGGGCGCGGCGTGACGCTGCCGCCCGCCGCCGACGGGCACGACCTGGTGCTGGCGCTGCGGCTGCACGAGGCCGGGCGGCAGCAGCGGTCGCAGGTGACGGTGTTCGCGGCGCTGGACCCGCTGTGGCTCGAGCGCGACGGCCTGCTGCAGCCGGTCGCCGACGCCGAGCTCGACGAGGCGCAGGGCCGGGTCGTCGGCGTGCGCACGCTGTGCTACCGCGACCTCGCGCTGCGGCGCGCCCGCGGCGGCGCGGTTCCGCCCGCGCGCACGGCGGCGCTGCTGCGACCGCTGCTGCTGCGCGACCCCGCGCGCTGGCTCGGCGACCAGCGCGCGACCGACGCCTTCGTCGGTCGCGTCGAGTTCCTCCGGCAGCGAATGCCCGAGCTCGAGCTGCCGGCGCTCGGGCCCGAGCAGGTCGCCAGCGCCGCGCTGCAGCACCTCGGCGACGGCACCGACTTGCGCACGGTGCGCGACGCCGACCTGTCGGGGCTGCTGGCGGGGACGCTCGGGCCGCAGCAGCTGCAGGCGCTGCAGCGCCACGCACCCGAGCGCGTCCGCCTGCCGTCGGGCCGGAGCATCGCCATCGACTACGCGGCACCGGCGGGGCCGACCGTCCGCGCCCGCATGCAGGAGCTGTTCGGCCTGCCGTCGGTGGCGGCGCTGGCCGGCGGGCGGGTGCCGCTGGTGCTCGAGCTGCTGGCGCCGAACCACCGCCCGGTGCAGGTGACGACCGACCTGCCGAGCTTCTGGGCGAACGTGTACCCGACGGTGCGCCGCGAGCTGCAGCGCCGCTATCCGCGCCACTCCTGGCCGGAGGATCCGCGGACGGCGCCGGCCGAGGCGCGCCCGCGCCCGCGCCGCCCGCGCTGACCACGCGACCGTCCGGGGAATGGCCAGCTCTGAGGCTCTGCTGCTCAAGGGCTCGACGCTTCGTGCCGACACCTGTCGCGAAGAAGGACGGGCCGAATGCAACTGGAAGCGAGGACCACCCAGCGGCTGGAGCAGCGCATGCTCCCGCAGATGCTGCAGTCGATCGAGGTGCTGCAGCTGGCGACCGCCGACCTGCTGCAGCTGGTCTCGCAGCAGCTCGAGTCGAACGAGGTGCTCGAGCTCGAGCCGGCCCAGGACGCCGCGACGCTGGCGGCCGAAGTCGTCGATGCCACCGCCGCCGTGACGGCCGAGTGGGAGGCCGACGGGGTCCGCCGCACCAACGAGGACGTCGACGGCCGCCGCGCCATGCTGGAGAACCAGCCGGCGCCGACCGACGGACTGCTCGAGTCGGTGCAGCTGCAGGTCGCCTTCCGCGAGCTGGCCCCGGACCTGGCCGCCGCGGTGACGGAGCTCGCCGGCCGGCTCGACCAGCGCGGCCTGCTGCCGGAGGCGCTGGACCAGGTCGCCGCCGACACCGGGCTGGCGGCCGAGCTGCTGCGGCGCGCCCTCGACGAGCTGCAGTCGATGGAGCCGCGCGGACTGGGCGCCAGCACCGGCGTCGAGGCGATGCTGCTGCAGGCGCAGGGCGATCCGGACTTCGCGGCGATCGAGGTCCTGCTCACGGAGCACCTCGAGGCGCTGTCGCGCAACAAGCTGCCGGACGTCGCGCGCGCCATGCACCTCGACCTGCAGGAACTGCAGGACCTGATCGAGCGGATGCGCGACCTGACGCCGGCGCCGGCCGCCGGGCTGCACGCGGCCGCCGAGCCCGGCATCACCGCGGACGTCGCCGCCTGGCTCGAGGACGGCGAGGTCCGCGTCGAGCTGGCGGAGCACGGCGTGCCGCAGCTGGCGGTCAACGAATTCTACGCCCGGCTGGCGCGGGATCGCGGCACCGACCGCGTCCTGCGCGACCACCTGCGCGGCCGGCTGCGCGCCGCCAACGACCTGATCTTCGCGATCGAGCAGCGGCAGAGCACCCTGCTGCGGACCGCCACGGCCCTGTTCCGGCACCAGCGCGACTTCCTGGAGCAGGGTCGCCTGGGGCTGCGGCCGCTGCGCATGGCCGACCTGGCCGCGCAGCTCGGGGTGCACGCGTCGACCATCAGCCGGGCGATCGCCGGCAAGTACGTCGTGACGGCGTTCGGGACGTTCGCCCTGCGCGAGTTCTGCGAGGGCGGCAGCGCCGATGGCACGGCGGAGGCCGGCCACGCGCGGACCGCCGTGGCCCAGCACGTGGCCGATCTCGTGCAGGCCGAGGACAGGCAGAAGCCGCTGTCGGACGATGCACTGGTGGCGCGGCTGCAGGAGCTGGGCATCCGGGTGGCGCGGCGGACGGTGACCAAACTGCGGCAGGAGCTCGGGATTCCGTCGAGCTACCGGCGCAGGCAGCACGGGGGGAAGCAGGGCAGATGACCGACAAGGGCTACGATCCGTTCAGCTACGGCCAGGTACCGATCGCGTCCGGCGGCGCGAAGACCGACGCCATGGCCGAGTCGCCGGAGGACATGCTGTTCCAGAGCAGTGCGCCGGCGCGGGCCGGCGGCGCCGACTCGGACTGGGACCCGCCCCCGTCGTTCCAGGGCGGCGGCGCGACCGAGTTCGACTTCGGCGCCGACATCCTGGGCGAGCAGGGCCGCAGGCCGGGGACGGCCGCAGCGGCGGCCTCCGCAGGGGCTGGGTCCGCCCCCGCGCGGACGCTGCCGAGCACGCCGAAGCCGCGGCCGGCCACGGCGCTCCCGGAGCGCCAGGCTTCGCCGCAGAGCGTGCCGTCCCGCGGCGGCCAGGCCGGCGCCGCGCCGCGGCAGGTGCGCCCGCAGGCCACGCGGCCGGCGCGGCGGCCGCAGCAGGACCAGCCGATCGTGACGCCGATCCTACCGGCGCCGAAGACCGGCCCGCTGGCGATGCTGATGCCGGCCTTCGTGCTGGCGGGGGGCGAAGGGGCGGCGATGTGGCTGCACTTCGGGATGCACAACACCGTGATGGCCGGCCTGGCTGCGGCCCTGGGGCTGGCGCTCGCGGGCGTCACCTGGTTCGCGCTGCGGCGCTGAAGCGGGACGGCTCCACGGCGCGCGCGCGAAGTGCTGCGGGTATGTTCGCCGGCGAGTGCTCACGTGTCTGCTGACGATCGCCTACGACGGCACGCGATACGCCGGCTGGCAGCGCCAGCTCGGCGAGGACACCGTGCAGCAGCGCCTCGAGGAGGCGCTGGCCGTGATCTTCGGCGGCCGCGTGGTGGTCGAGGGCGCGGGGCGCACCGACGCCGGGGTGCACGCGTTGGCGCAGACCGCGCACGTGGTGCTGCCGCGGCCGTTCGAGCCGCGGCGGCTGCTGCCCGCGCTGAACGGCAACCTGCCCCCGGACGTCGCCATCCGCGCGGTCCGGCCGGTGCCGGCGGGCTTCCACGCCCGGTTCTGCGCGACCGGCAAGCGCTACCTGTACCGCTGCATCACCAGCCGGCTGCGGCCCGCGCTGGGACGCGGCCACTTCCACTGGGTGCGGCGGCCGCTCGACCTGGACGCCATGCGTCGCGCCGCCGGGGCGCTGGTCGGCCGCCACGACTTCGCGGCGTTCGCCAGCAACCCGGGCTACGTCCGCAAGCGGGGAACGGTGCGTACACTGCAGCACGTCCACCTGGTGCAGCGACGCTGGGGATTCGACCTGGTCGTGCAGGGCGACGGCTTCCTCTACAACATGGTGCGGGCGATCGCCGGCACCCTGATCCTCGTCGGTGCCGGGCGGATGCCGCCGGAGCGGGTGGGGGAGATCCTGGCCGCCGGGGACCGCAGCCAGGCCGGCCCCACCGCGCCGGCGTGCGGGCTCTACCTGGCCCGAGTGCTGTATCGATCCGGCTTCGGTCCGGCGACGGTTTGCGCCGACCACCAGAACGCTATTGTGTAGACCGGCCCTCCGGGCCGCAGGAGATCCGATGACCAACGACAGCGAAATCACCATCGAGTTCAAGGGCCGCCACGATCCCATCTCGGAGCGGATGCAGGAGAACGCCAGCCGCAAGATGCAGCGCCTGGCGCGCTACAACGACCGGATCGACCGCGTCGAAGTGATCGCGGACCACGCGCACGAGAACCCCGAGGTGGAGCTGATCGTGCACATGCGGAAGGGGCCGCCGTTGGTCGCCAAGGAGCGCGCCGCCACGTTCGCCACGGCCATCGACAACCTGGCCGAGAAGATGGAGAAGCAGCTCAAGCGCGACAAGGAGAAGCGCAAGGACCACAAGGGCGGGACCCGCGACGGCGGCGACGACGCCCCGGCCGGCACCCCGCCGGACGAGGAGACCTACGAGGAAGTTGTCCGCAAGAACCTCCGCGGGTAAGTACGACCGGCTCCGCGTCGGTCGAATGCGCCGGCGCGCTCCAAGCGCCGCCCCGGAGCCCGCAGGCCCCTGAGGCGGCCCGCCACGCCCGAGGCCGTCCTTCATGATTCACAAGCTGGTCGACAACGCAGCGATCCTCGCGGACGTCCAGGCCCGGACCAAGGACGCCGCCCTGAAGGAACTGCTGACCACCGCGCAGGACGCCGGCGTCATCGGCAAGAAGCTCGCCACCGCGTTGAGCAAGAAGCTCCTCGAGCGCGAGTCGATCGGCAGCACCGGCCTCGGCAACGGCGTGGCCGTCCCGCACCTCAAGCACGACGACATCGAGCGGCCGTCGCTGGTGCTCGCGCGCGCGCGGACGCCGATCGAGTGGCAGTCGATCGACGGGCGGCCGGTGTCGATCATGTTCCTGGTCATTTCGTCCGCCGCCGACCCCGAGGCCCACCTGCAGTGCCTGCGCTGGATCTCGACGCTGGCGCGCAACGCCGACTTCCGCCGGTTCCTGCTCGACGCCGACGACGGCGACTCGATGCGGGAGCTGCTGCGCGAGCTGACCCCGAAGTCGTGAACGGCGCTCCCGACCGGCGATGAGCGAGGCGGACAAGACGTGCTCCGCGCAGGTGGAGCTGCAGAACCGCGACGGCCTGCACGCGCGGCCTGCGCACCTGTTCGTGCAGACCGCGAACGCCTACGCCGCCCGGATCCAGGTCGGCCGTCAGGGGCAGCCCGACCGCGTCGACGGCAAGTCGATCATGGGCATGATGATGCTGGCGGCGGAGCGCGGCGCGGTGCTCGAGCTGTTCGCCGAGGGCCCTGACGCCGACGCGCTGGTGCGGGCATTGGTCGAGCTGATCGAGGCCGGGTTCGGCGAGGAGTAGCCGCCGCGCCGCAGGGCGCAGGATTCGGCCCGGTCCCGTTTCGAGCCGCCCGGCGCCCGGGCGGCGTCGCGATCCGCAGCGTTTCCCCGGGGTCCCGGCCCCGCGCGGCGATCGCCGCCGTCCGTGCCAGGGGGGCGCTGCCCTGGCATCGCGCAGCCGGGCTCAATCCGCGACGGGGCGGCGGTCGATAGGGGTCCTGGATCGGTCCACCCCGCCATCGAGCGCCCGAAGGAGCGCAGGACGCAATGCTGAAGCAGCGCAAGAGCATCGTCGGTCTCGACATCGGCACGAGCTGCATCAAAGCCGTCGAGATCACGCAGGAGAAATACGACTTCGTCATCAGCGGCTACTCGCAGGTCGAGTTGCCCGACGAGCAGTCGCGCCACGATGCGGTGGCAGAGTTGTTCCGCGCCGGGAACTTCCGGACCAAGCGGGTCGCCACGGCGGTCAGCGGCAAGAGCGTGATCTTCCGCTACATCACCATGGTCGACGTGCCACCGGACCGCCTGCAGCAGGCGGTGCGGTTCGAGGCCGACAAGTACATCCCGTTCGACGTCAGCGAGGTCGAGCTCGACGCGCAGAAGCTGTCGTCGTCGACCGGCGAGGGCGGCAAGACCGAGGCGAAGGTGCTGCTGGCCGCCGCCAAGCGCACCGTCGTCGACGACCACGCGCGCATGCTGATCGACATCGGCCTGCAGCCGGTTTGCGTCGGCATCGACGGGTTCGCGCTCGGCAACGCCTACGAGCTGGCCGACGTGGTCAACCCGGGCGTGCGCGAGGGCGGCCGGACGGTGGCGCTGATCGACATCGGCGCGACCAAGTCGAGCATCAACATCCTGCGCAACAACGTCTCGTGCTTCGCGCGCGAGGTGCCGATGGGCGGCGACGACCTGACCCAGGCGATCACCCGCCGCGTCGGCATCGACACGACGGCCGCCGAGTCGCTGAAGCGCGACCCGGGCGAGCAGCTGTCGATCGTGCAGGAGGCGGTGGCGCAGGTGCTCGAGGACGTCGGCAACGAGATCAACCTGTCGTTCGACTTCTTCGAGAACCAGTTCGACGGCGAGGTGCACGACGTGCTGCTGACCGGCGGCGCGGTGCTGCTGCCGTTCCTCGAGGAGAGCCTCGAGAAGATCTTCGAGAAGCGGACGCGCGTGTGGAATCCGATCGAGGGCCTGAAGGTCAAGTCGGACAACGTCGACGTCGAGGCACTGAACCAGTTCGCGCCGCAGCTCGCGGTCGCCGTCGGCCTGGCGGCCGGCGTCTGAGGAGGGACCAGAATGATTCGCATCAACCTGCTGCCCGTCGAGTACCGGCGCGGCAATCGCATCTCGCCGAAGCTGCTGGCGACGGCGTTCGGCTCGGCGCTGGCCGTGGCCGCCAGCATCGGCTGGTTCGGCATCGTCTACTTCGGCGAGCTCGGCCAGCTCGAGCGCGAGGACGTCGAGGTCACCGCCGAGCTGTCGCAGAAGAAGCAGAAGGCGACCTACTTCGACAAGCTCCAGACCAACAAGAAGGACTACTCGACGCGCGTCCAGACGATCCAGGACATCGGCAAGTCGCGCCGGGTCTGGTCCAAGTTCATGGACGGGCTGATCGACGTCGTCAACAACAGCGGCGACACCGAGCGGCATCTGTCGTGGTTCGACAGCCTGACGGTGAAGACCGACAAGCGGCTGCGCGGCGCGACGATCTCGCTGCCGGGCGCGGTCGAGGGCGGCGAGATGGCCAAGGTCGCGAACCTGCACCAGGACATCGAGCTGGCCCCGTTCTGGCCGGACGTCGAGAGCAAGACACCGCCAGCCGGCAAGGTCGACTTCGACAAGTCGCGCGTGCCGGCCGAGTCGTTCCAGTTCCAGTTGCAGATCCAGCTGAAGCCGATGGTCGCGGCTCCCGACAAGGGCCGGAAGGGCAAGAGGTGATCCGTGTCGAAGATGAGTGAGAAGCAGAAGCTGCTCGGAATCGCCGGCGCCGCCCTCGGCGTCTGCGTGTTGGCCGGCGGCGGCGTGTTCTGGGCCAACGGCCTGATCGACGAGCTGCAGCAGACCATCGCGCAGAAGCGCACCGAGATCGACGCCGCCGAGCAGAAGATCGCCAAGATCCCTGCCAGCGAGAAGGAGGTCATCATCCTCCGCGAGAACCTCGGCGAGTACGTCAAGATCCTCCCCGAGGACGAGGGGCTGAACGACTTCGTCAAGATGCTCAACCAGTTCGAACAGAGCTCGGGCATCCAGACGATCATGTTCCAGCCGGGACGTCCGTCCCGGAACTCCAAGAACCCCGAGCGGTTCGAGCGCATCGAGTACCAGTACGAGATGACCGCCACGCTCTGGCAGTTCTTGAAGTTCATGAACAGCATCGAGAACTACGAGCGCTTCGTCTCGATCACCGACTTCACGATCACCCGGGTCAACGGGCGTGAGGCGGAGACGCGCGACGGCGACGTCGTCCATCAGATCCGACTGACGATGGAGACGTACACCTACAACTCGGCCGGCGCCGGCCAGGACGTGGCCATCCCGGACTACGAGGACAAGAAGGAGATGCTGCGCGAGGAGATCTTCAAGCGCATGCAGGCGATCCGGATCGACAAGTACGAGCACCGCGGCATGCGCGGCCGGCGCGACATCTTCGTCGACCCGCGCGAGCGCGAGGGCCGCTCGGACGGTCCGCCGATCGAGGAGCAGCGCGCCATCCTGGAGCGCTACGTCGGCGAACTGCAGCGGCTGCGCGCGGTCGTCAACAAGCTGCGCAAGCCGGACCTGACGATCTTCGACCAGTTCACGCTGGACCGCGAGCTGAAGGAGGGCATCCAGAAGCTCGAGGAGGGCGTGGCCGAGGTCAGCCAGAAGCAGCAGATCAGCTCGCCGCAGCTGCGCCTGCGCTGGGTCAAGGAGGTCGTCGAGCCGCTGGCCGACATGAAGACCACCGGCAACGCCAAGGACCCGCGCTCCGCGCAGGACCCGTACCTGTCCGCCGACGAGATGCAGCAGCTCATCGACAGCATGACGCAGCTGATGAACGAGGGCGACCTCGTCGCGGCCGACGAGCGCTTCGAGGGCATCTCGCCGCGGCTCCTGGTGCCGGAGTCCGACCAGCGCTACCCGCTGGCCGTGACCGCCAAGGCGCTGCACGTCCGGGTCAAGACGGCGATCGAGTTCAGCTCGCTCGACATCCGGATCCAGGGCGTGCTGGTCAACCACGAGGGCGGCCGCTCGGGCCTGCTGATGAACGGTGAGACCTACGAAGAAGGCGACTACATCAGCGACGATCTGCTGCTGCGCCGCGTGGAAGAGGAGCAGGTCTGGTTCGTGTTCCGCGGACTGACCCTCATCCGGACCCTGTGAGTGACGACACGGTCGGCGCGGAGCCGACCGGGCGCCGGTCGATCGCGGCCGGCGCCGCCGTGCAGTTCGACTAAAGCGCGCGCTGGCACGGCGACGATGGAAATGGACACCCCCCCAAGGTCGGCGCCCCCAGGCCACCCGACCCGAGGCGGAACAACCCCGACTTCCCGACTCGAGAAGGATCGACGATGCAGGCATTCGATTGGCTGCGGCAGTTCGGCCGCATTGTGACGACGGGAGCGGCGCTCGCCGTTCTCCCCGGCTTCGCCTCGCTCGCGGCGCAGGAGCCCACCGAGGCCCAGGACGGCATCCAGACGGCGGCGCAGGGCGACCGCGCCAGCCGGCTGACGCTGCGGCTCAAGGACCGTGATCTGCGCGACGTCGTCGCCAGCATCCGCCGCAAGGCCAGCGTCAACATCATCATGGACCCCGGCATCGACGCGACGGTCACGGTCGACCTCGCCGACGTCCATTGGCGCCAGGCGCTCGAGATCGTGGCCGAGCAGGCCGAGTGCGTGGTGGCCGAGGTCGAGGGCGGCGTGCTGCGCGTCGAGAAGCCGCCGCGGATCACGTTCGCGTTCGAGAACGCGGACATCAAGAAGGTGATCGACACGATCGCCAAGATCAGCGGCGCCAACATCGTCGTCGCCCCCGAGGTGCGCGGCGAGATCACGCTGCGCCTGAAGAACATCCCGTGGCGCGACACGCTCGACGCGGCGGTGAAGACGCTGGGCTTCGTCGTGGTCGAAGAGGACCGCGGCATCCTGCGCGTCGTGCCGGCGTCGAACATCCAGCAGGACCTGGTGTTCGAGGCCATTCCGCTGCGCTACGTCCGGCCGCGGTCGGCGTACGTGCCGTTCATCACGTCGGAGTACGTGCAGAACCGCGCGGGCCAGCAGCGCCTCGCCAACGGTGAGATCGACTTCACCCTGCTCGAGGCCCTGCAGCGCATGATCACCCCGGGCATCGGCAGCCTGGACTTCGACACCGAGCAGAACGTGATGCTCCTGAAGGACACGCGTCCGGTCGTCGACGAGATCAAGCGCATCGTCGCCACGATCGACATCGAGCCGGCGCAGATCTTCCTGGACGTCAAGTTCGTCACCACGACCAACGACGACGTGCTGGACATCGGCATCTCGCCGGGCGGCAACGGCTACACGGCCAGCATCGGCCTCGGCAGCATCCCGCACCGCCTGCCGTTCGACCTCGGCGCCGGCGGCTGGGACGACAGCATCATCGTCACGACGCCGGGCACCGGCGGCCCGGACCCGGTGACCAACATCGGCGCCACCGTGGTGCCGGACGTGGTCTACGGCGCGCTCGACTTCACCCAGGTGTCGGCGACGCTGCGCCTGCTGAAGAAGGACCAGCGCTCGGAGATCACCCAGGCGCCCAAGATCATCGCCATGGACCACCAGACGGCGACGATCTTCGTCGGTGAGGCCGTGCGCTACGCGCAGTCGCGCGTCGAGCAGGGCCAGGCCGGCGGTCTGCTGCTGGCGCTGGAGGAGGGCGACGACTCGCCGGTCAACGTCGGCTTCCAGCTGCTGGCGACGCCGCACGTCGTCCCGGGCACCGACAAGGTCATCCTGGAGGTGATCCCGCAGCGCACGGCGCTGACCGGCACCGGCTCGAACTCGGGCCTGGCGCCCGTGGGCTTCGACGTGTTCTCGGTCGGCACCGGCGGGCAGAGCGGCACGATCGCGCTGCCGCGCGTCGGCTCGAGCACGATCGCGACCAAGGTGCTGCTGCGCAGCGGTCAGACCGCCGTGCTCGGCGGCCTGGTCAGCCGCACGCAGACCGAGACCGAGGTCAAGCTGCCGCTGCTGGGTGACATCCCGGTGCTCGGCTACCTCTTCAAGAACCGCACGACCCAGGACACCAAGTCCAACCTGATCGTGTTCATCACGCCGAACCTGATCCGCAGCGCCGAGGACACCCAGCGGGCGTTCAACGACGCCCTGCGCGAGCGCATGCGCGCGTTCCACCGCGAGCAGGAAGCGGTGTTCGGCCGCGATCGCTGAGCGGTCGCCGGCCCGGTGACCGCCAGTCGGGTGGGGGCACCGGGCCCCGCACGAACCCCGAACGCGCCGCCGGCCTGGGTCCGTCCGACCCATGCGCCGGCGACGGGGGGCCGGAGGCGCGCCGCCTGCGCGCAGCTCCGGCCAGCGCAACGTTGAGCGCCGTCCTGCCTGTGCGTAGGATGGTCGCGCCTGCGGCGGGATGTCGCGGGTGTCGACGCGGCCGGCGGATGCCGGCGCGTCCGCTCTGCCTGAGAATTCCCATGTTGCTCGGTCCTGCCAGCCTCGCGCCGCGCCGCGACTTCTCCGCGAAGTCGACGAACGCCATCGACCTCGGGTCGAAGGCGCGCAGCAGCGGCGGCAGGGGCGCGCGGCGTGGAGAGGTCATGGTTTCCGTTTCGGGGTGCGGCCCGACCGGCGGCGGTGCCGTCGGGGCCCAGGCCGCAGCAACGCGCGCGACCCACGTCGCAGTGCCCCCGGGAGCGCCGTCCGCGGCGCACCCGGACCTCGGTCCCTCGGTTCGTTCACGCGAGGAACGGCGCGCACCGACGGTGCCCGCGCGCTCCCGCGCCTGGACCGTTGCACCCCGGACCGTCGCGCCCGCGCGCGGCGTTTCTGCACAAGGAGTTTCCTTTGAAGAGGATGCTGATCAACGCCCTCGATCCGGAGGAGAGCCGGATCGCAGTGGTCGAGGACGGCGTGCTGCAAGAGCTGCACGTCGAGTTGGCGAGCCGGGAGGCCTATCTCGGTAACGTCTACAAGGGCAAGGTCGTCAACATCGAGCCGAGCATCGGCGCGGCCTTCGTGAGCTTCGGCGGCCGGGTCAACGGGTTCCTGCACGTCAGCGACGTGCTGCCGGCCTACGGCCGCCCCGACTTCAGCCTGGACGACGTCATCGAAGGGCGCGCGCGTGTCGACGTGGACGACGGTCCGGAGTCGATGCAGCAGGCGCTGTCCGACGACGAGGACGAGGACGCGCCGGCGCCTGCTCGCGCCGATCGCCGCCGCGGCAAGGGGGCGCGCAACGCCGAGGGCGCCGAGGGCGAGGAGGCCGACGCCGACGATGCGGGCGACGACCCGGCCGGAGGCGGCGGCGGCGCCGAGGATGGCGACGAGGACGACGGTCGCGGCGCGCTGGCCATGGCGCCCGCCGGCGAGGAGCACTTCGCCGAGGTGGCCTCGGAACAGGTCGAGCCCGAGGGCTCGGTCGCCACGGCGGCGTTCGCCGAGGAGACCGAGGACGAGGCCGAGGCCGAGGACGAGCCCGGAACCGACGACGACGACTCTGCCGAGCGCGTCGAGGTCGCGGTCGAAGTCGACGCGCAGCCGGACGCCGGCGACGACGACGACGACGACGACGCGGACGCAGACGCAGACGCGGACGGCCCGGCGGACGCGGACCGGGCGGCGTCGGACCAGGTCGCGCCGGTCAAGCCGCGCCGCGGTCGCCGCGGCCGTGGCCGCGGCCGCCCGGGCGGCAACGACCGCCCGCAGAACATCTCGCGGCGCCAGCGCCCGACCATCGACCAGCTGCTGAAGAAGGGGCAAGAGGTCGTGGTGCAGATCACCAAGGAGGGCATCGGCACCAAGGGGCCGACGCTGACGACCTACGTGTCGCTGCCGGGCCGCTGCCTGGTCCTGATGCCGAGCCTGCCCAAGTGCGGCGTGTCGCGGAAGATCGAGGACCAGAAGGAGCGCAAGCGCCTGAAGCGGATCGTCCGCGAGCTCGACGAGACCGGCCACGGCGGCATCGGGTTCATCGTGCGCACCGCCGGCGTCAACAAGTCGCTGGCGGACCTGCAGCGCGACCGCGACTACCTCAAGAAGATCTGGGAGATGGTGGCGCAGCGGCTCAAGGTCACGCGCGCCCCGGCGCTGCTGTACCAGGAGTCCGACCTGGTGCTGAAGGCGATGCGCGACCTGTTCACGCCCGACATCACCGAGGTGGTGTCGGACAGCGAGGACGTGTTCCTGCGCATCCGCGACTTCGCCGACAAGCTGATGCCGCACATGGCGGATCGGATCAAGCAGCACGAGCTGACGACGCCGCTGTTCCACGGCTTCGGCATCGAGAAGGAGGTCGAGGCGCTGTACCAGCCGCGCGTCGACCTGCCCAACGGCGCGTCGATCGTCATCGACCAGGCCGAGGCGCTGGTCGCGATCGACGTCAACTCCGGCAAGTTCAAGCCGGGCGCCGACCTCGACGAGACCGCCTACCGCACCAACCTCGACGCGATCCCGGAGATCGTGCGGCAGCTGCGGCTGCGCGACCTCGGCGGCCTGATCATCATCGACTTCATCGACATGACGCCGGAGAAGCACCGGCGCAACGTCGAGCGCCGGCTGATCGAGGCGCTGCGCGGCGACCGCGCCCGCATCAAGGTCGGGCGCATCTCGCCGTTCGGCATGCTCGAGATCACGCGCCAGCGCGTCGGCCCCGGCCTGAAGCGCACCGTGTTCATGCAGTGTCCGCACTGCAAGGGCTCGGGCTGGTCGCGCACCGTGCAGAGCAAGGCGCTCAGCGTGCTGCGCGAGGTGCGTGCGCTGCTGAACCTGAAGGGCTACTCGATGCTGCAGGTGTTCACCGCGCCGGGGGTCAACGACTACCTGACCAACTACAAGCGGCGCAGCGTGCTCGACCTCGAGGACGCGGTCGGCAAGGGCGTCGTGTTCCGGCCCGAGCCGCGCTACCCGATCGACCTGGTCCACTACCGGTTCCTGACCGGCGACGGCCAGGAGGCGCGGGTGGCGATTCCGGCGGGGCTCGGCGTCAAGGCCTAGGCGGCCGCGGGCCGGGCTCGACGGGACCTGCGCGGTTCCCGATCCCGGCGGACCTTCCCCCGGCGGAACGGTCCCGGCCAGAGGGAGGGGGGGGGGGCGCTCGTCCATCCCAGGCGTCGGGATCTGGGTCCCCGCCGGCCCGCGGATGCGCCCGCTCCGCCCGGCGGCTTGAAACTGCCGCCGCCGCCGGTATCTTGCCCCGCCCTTTCCCGCGCTGCTTCCGGCGCGGCCAACCCCCGTCGCCACCATGTACGCAGTCGTCGACGACCGCAACCAGCAGTACCGGGTCGAACCCGGCAAGCGCATCCGCATCCACCTGCACCAGGACGCCCAGGACGGCAGCACGCTGACGTTCGACAAGGTCTGTCTGGTCGGCGGCGACGGCGCCAGGATCGGCTCGCCCTACGTGGCCGGCGCCAGCGTCACGGCCAAGGTCGTGCGCAGCGAGGTCAAGGGCGAGAAGGTGACGATCGGCAAGTTCCGTCGCCGCAAGAACAGCCGTCGGCGCACCGGCTTCCGCGCGCGCTACACCGAGGTCGAGATCGAGGCGATCCACGGCTGATCGGCCGATCTCACCAAGTCAGCGCACCCAGGCAGCGCACCCAGGACACAGAGGAGACTCAGCGATGGCTCACAAGAAGGGGCAGGGCTCGACCAAGAACGGCCGCGACAGCAACCCGCAGTTCCGCGGCGTCAAGGTCTACGGCGGCCAGAAGGTGCGCAGCGGCGCGATCATCGTCCGTCAGGTCGGCACGAAGTTCACGCCCGGGCGCAACGTCCGGCGCGCCGGGGACGACTCGCTGTTCGCGGTCGCCGACGGCGTCGTCAAGTTCCAGAAGAACCGTCGCGTCGACGTCGAGCCGCAGGCCGCCGAAGTGGCCGCGGCGCCGTCGGCCAACTGATCCTGTTCGCCTACTGATTCCGGCCCCGGCGTCCTCGTGACGCGCGCGGCCGCCGGCGGTCCGGCGGCGGCGCAACACCGCGCGGAGCGAGGTCCGCGCCCGCCATGTTCGTCGACGAGTTGCAGATCGCGGTCCGCGGCGGCAATGGCGGCAACGGCTGCGTGTCGTTCCTGCGCGAGAAGTTCGTGCAGCGCGGCGGCCCGGACGGCGGCGACGGCGGCGACGGCGGCAACGTCGTCCTGCAGCCGTCGACGCACGTCAACACGCTGTTTCACCTGAGCGGCCGCGGCGAATTCGCGGCGCGCTCCGGCGAGCCGGGCGGGTCGAAGAAATGCTACGGCAAGAAGGCGCACGACCTGGTGCTCGAGGTCCCGGTCGGCACCGTCGTGCTCGACGCCGACCGCGGCAACGTGCTGCGCGACCTGACCGATCCGGACGAGCCGTTCGTGGTCGCGCGCGGCGGCCGCGGCGGCCGCGGCAACGCCCGCTTCGCGACCGCGACGCACCGCACTCCGCGCGAGGCAGAGCCGGGCCAGGACGGCGAGGCGCGCGACGTCGTGCTGTCGCTCAAGCTGATCGCCGACGTCGGTCTGATCGGGCTGCCCAACGCCGGCAAGTCGACCCTGCTGGCGACGCTCACGCGCGCCCGCCCGAAGATCGCCGGATACCCGTTCACGACGCTCGAGCCGATGCTGGGCATCGCCCAGGGGCCGGGCGACACCACCTTCGTGCTGGCCGACATCCCCGGGCTGATCGAGGGCGCGCACGCCGGCAAGGGGCTCGGCGACAAGTTCCTGAAGCACGTCGAACGGACCCGTCTGCTGCTGCACCTCGTCGACTGCGGCGAGCTGCCGCAGGCGCCGGCGGTGGAGGCCTTCGAGGTGATCCGGAAGGAGCTGCGGTCCCACTCGCCTGAGCTGGCGCGGCGGCCGACGCTGGTGGTGGCCACCAAGGTCGAGGACGACGCCGCCGCGGCCCGCGCCGACGAGCTGGAGGCGGCGGTCGGCGCCCAGGTGCTGCGGATCTCGAGCGCCACGCAGCGGGGGTTGCCGGAGCTGCTGATCGCCGTGTCGCGCGCCGTGCAGGCGGCGCGGACCGAGGCGCCGTAGCGCCCGCTGCGGCGCCCTGCGGGCGCCCTTGCCATCGCGAGTTGGCGGTCTCGGCCCGGATGGCGCGCCGTCGTGCCGATACAGGACGGACCTGGAGGCCGCATGCACCCGCACGATCCGAACGCGAGACCCAAGACGCCCGACAACCTGCCGCGCCTGGCCGACTTCCTCCGCATGATGGTGAAGGAAGGCGCTTCCGACCTGGTCCTGAAGACGGGCGGCTGCCCTGCCATCCGGCAGTCCGGCGTCATCCGGTTCGTCGGCGACACGCCGCTGACGCGCGGGATCATGCGCACCTACCTCGAGGAGGTGCTGAGCGACCGGCACAAGGACGAGTACCGCGAGACCGGCGCCGCCGACCTCGCGGTCGCGCTGCCCGGCGTCGGCCGCTTCCGCTGCAACGTGTTCAACCAGTGCGGCGAGACCGGCTTCGTGTTCCGCGCCATCAAGAACGACATCCCGTCGTTCAAGGAGCTGAACCTGCCGGTCGAGCCGCTCAAGCGGCTGGCCTCGATGAAGCGCGGCCTGGTGCTCGCCACCGGCACCGCCGGTTCCGGCAAGTCGACGACGCTCGCCTCGATGATCGAGTACGTCAACCGGAACATGAACAAGCACATCATCACGATCGAGGACCCGATCGAGTTCCGGTTCGAGGACAAGCGCTCGATCGTGAACCAGCGCGAGGTCGGCGTCGACGTGGTGGACTTCAGCTCGGCGCTGCGTCAGGCCGTGCGCCAGTCGCCGGACGTGATCCTGATCGGCGAGATGCGCGACGCCGAGACCGTGCAGGCGGCGATCTCGGCGGCCGAGACCGGTCACCTGGTGTTCTCGACGCTGCACACGGTCAACGCCGTGCAGACCGTCGAGCGCATCATCACGTTCTTCCCGCCGCACCAGCACGAGCTGGTCCGCATGCAGCTGGCGCTCAACCTCGCCGGCGTCGTGTCGCTGCGCCTGATCAAGAACAAGGACGCCTCGGCGATGGTTCCGGCGGTGGAGCTCCTGATCAACACGCCGACGGTGCGCGAGCAGCTCGAGCAGGGCCAGACCCGCATGTTGCCGAAGGCGCTGGCCGAGGGCAGCTACTACGGCACGATGACGTTCAACCAGTCGCTGATCCGCCTGTTCCAGGCCGGCAACATCAGCCTCGAGGACGCCCTGATCGCCTCCGACAACCCGGACGAGCTGAAGATGCAGATGCGCGGCATCACCCAGGGCGGGCAGATCCGGCCGATCGCGACCTGAGCGTCGCGCCCCGATGCCGTCGTCCGGCGGGGCCGCGCGGAGCGGCCCATGGCGCCGGGTGTGCGGGCGCCGGGCCCAGTGGCGCCCGGTCGCCCGGGAGTCGAATGCGGGAAGGATCGGGCGCGGATCGCGTCGCACCGGCATGCGTCGTGTTTCGTCGGCCCGTCGTCTTTCCAGGTCTGGGCCTTCCAGGTCTGGGCATTCCTGGCCTGGGCGCCCTTGGGCCGAGCGGGGCCGCCCGGCTAGACTCCGGAGCCGCCGATGAGACTGCCGGTCAACGCGTTCCTGTATCTCGCCTCGGCCGGCCTGCTCGGGCTGGCCGGCTACACCTTCTACGAGTCGATGCAGCTCGGCACCCAGGACGTGCGGACCGAGCACACGGAGCGGGGCGCGCGGGAGGCCCAGGACCTGCTGGCGCGCGGTCGCGGTCAGGGCCCGGTCACGACGACGGTCGGCTACAACACGGCGGTCTGGAAGGCCGCGTTCCTGGCCCCGAACCTGATCGCCAAGCCGCCGCGGATCGAGGAGCCGAAGGGGCCCGCCGTCGAGGTCCAGACGCAGAAGCCGGTCGACGTGCGACCGCTGGGTGACATCATCGAGCTGGTCTCGCTCATGTGCGACACCAGCACCGGCGGCATGGGCGGGCAGTCGCACGTGATCGTGCGCTACAAGGAGGGCGTCGACGTGCAGCCGCCGTCGTGGTACCTGCTCGAGAACCAGGTCGCTGCCGGCGCCGGCGCGGTCAGCGCGCCGTCCGACGGCGTCCCCGGTCGGCCGCGGCCCAACGGCCGCCCGGTGCCGGGGCGCCCGGCCCAGCCGGTGCCGATGTCGAGCGCCGGCACCGAGTACCTGCAGCGCGTGTGGGTGACCAGCGACGGCTCCGCGCGCAGCGAGTCGACGCTGTGGCCGCCGTTCGAAGACATCCGGCTGGTCGAGGTCAAGGAAGACGCCCTGTCGGCGGTGTTCGCGCGGTCGGCGCCGCCCGCGCCCGCGCCGGCGGAGGGCGAGGATCCGCCGCCCGCGCCGGAGCCGGTCACCGAGGAGTTGTTCAAGTCGCTGATGGCATCCCAGGAGGTGGCCAAGGACGTGGTCGCCTTGCTGCGCAACCGGGCCCGGCGGCCGACCGACGACGCGGGGACCCCTGCGCCGGTCGGCAACTCCAGCTGGCAGGACGTCGAGGAGACCCGCAAGGTCGGCGACCAGTGGCACATCAGCCGCAGGGACCAGCAGGTGATGAACGAGTCGCCCGAGACGTTCATGAACCGCATCAACGTCGACGCCTACGTCAGCCCGACCGGCAGCGGCCGGCGCGGCCTGCGCGTGCTCGACGTGGCGCCCGACATCACGTCGCGCTACGGCGTGCAGCCGAACGAGCTGATCCTGTCGGTCAACAACGAGCCGGTGTCGACCAAGGCCGACGCCATCGCGACCGGCAAGCGGCTCTACAAACGGGGCGTGCGCACGTTCGTCGTGAAGTTCCTGTCGGGCGGCCGCGAGATCGAGCGCACCTACCAGGCGCCGGATCGCTAGGTAGGGGCCGCGCGTGACCGCCGCGCCGCTGCTGACGCTGGACCGCGGCAACAGCACGCTCGATGCCATGCTGCACGGCGACCCGCCGCTGCGGCGGCGGCTGGCTGCGGGCGGCGACGACCACGCCGCCGCAGCGCAGCTCACCGCGCTGCTCGGCGCGATCCGTCCGGCGCGGTGCGTGGCGGTCAGCGTGGTGCCCGGCGGCCTCGACGGCGCCGAGCGCGCGCTCGCAGGGCTGGGCGTTTCCGTGTTGCGCGTCGGTCGCGAGCTGCGCTGCCCGCTGCCACTCGACTACGACACCCCCGAGACGCTCGGCGCCGATCGCTGGCTCGGCGCGCTGGCGGCGCACCGCAGCTACGGCCGTGCGGTGGTGGTGGACTGCGGGACCGCGACCACGGTGAATCTGGTCGAGGACGACGGCGCATTCCGCGGCGGCGCGATCGCCCCGGGCCTCGACGCCATCCTCGCCGGCATGTCCCGTGTGACGCCGAACCTGCCCGCGGCCGATCCCGACGGCGCGTGGGCGATGCCGCCGCGCAGCTCGGCGCAGGCCGTGCACGCCGGCGCCGTGCTGGCGTTCTGCGGCGCGGTCGAGCGGCTGGTGGCCGACACCCTGCGGGTCGCACGCGGACCCTGCGCGGTGGTGCTGACCGGCGGCCGCGCCGAGGTCTACCTGCGGCACGGCCGCCTGCGCCCTCGGCACGAACCCGACCTGGTGCACCAGGGGCTGCGGCGGCTGGCCGAGGAGGCCGGGTGCGTCTCCTGACGCCGCCCGGCCGCGGCGGCGTGGCGGTGGTGGCGGCCGTCGATGCGGCGGAGCGGCGGGCGTTGCTGGCCTGTCTGCGCACGTCCGCTGGTGGACCTGTCGCGGTGGAGAGCGGCGCGGCGCCGCGGCGCGCGTGGCTGCACCTCGACGGCGAGGGCGCCAGGGGGATCGAGGGAGAGGGCGCCGCGGTTCGCGACGAGGTGCTGGTGGTGGACCGCGGTGCCCGCGGCCTCGAGGTGCACCTGCACGGCAGCCCGGTGCTGGTGCGCGCCCTGGCCGCGCGCTTCGGGGCGTTGGAGGTCGAGGCGCTCGCGCCGGCCGAGCGGCTGCTGCGGAACGCGCGTTCGCCGCAGCAGCTGCAGCTGGCGCTCGAGCAGCGCGAGGTCGACTTCGCCGCGTTCCTGCGCGACCTGTCGGCGCTGCCGGCGCCGCAGCGCGCTGCGGTCGCCGCCGCCGCGATCGCGCGCTCGCGCGTCGCCCTGGCGCTGGCGACGCCGTTGCGGCTGGTGCTCGCGGGCCCGCAGAACGCCGGCAAGTCGACCCTGCTGAACCGGCTGCTGTTCCGCGAACGCGCGCTCACCGGCGCCGTGGCCGGGCTCACCCGGGACCCGGTGGCGGATCACACGACACTCGACGGCTATCCGTACGAACTCGTCGACACCGCCGGCGACGGGCCGGTCGCCGCCGAGCTGGACCGGCGCGCCCAGGATCGCGGCCGCGCGCTGCGCGACGGCGCCGCGGTGCTGCTGGTCGTCGACGGCAGCCGCCCGATCGGGCCCGCGGAGCTGCCTCTGCTGCGGAGGCTCGGCGCCGCCGCCCTGCTGGTCGTGGCGACCCACGCCGAGCTGCCGTCGGCGCCCTGGCCGGCCGATCTACCGCGGCACCTGCAAACGGGTTGCGGTGACCCCGGCAGCGCGCCTGCGGTCCGCGAGGCGGTCGGCGCTGCGCTGCGGCAGCGGCGCGGGTTGCCGCCGGCCGGGCCGGTGGGCGGGCCCGCGGCGCTCGACGACGGCGCGCTCGCAGCGCTCGAGCGGCTCGCTTCCGCCGCGGGTCCGCAGCCGGCATGATCGCCGGTCGATGCCCGACCCGCAGAAGCGCGACCTGGTCTCGATCGAGGACCTGAGCACCGACGAGATCCTGGAGCTGTTCCAGCACGCCGACGAGTTCCGCGACAACCTGCGGGCGTGGTCGGACCTGTGCCGCGGCTCGATCATGGCGACGCTGTTCTTCGAGCCCAGCACGCGCACGCGGCTGAGCTTCGAGTCGGCGATGCTCCGCCTCGGCGGCGGCGTCATCACGGCCGCCGACGAGAAGGCGACCAGCCGCAGCAAGGGCGAGTCGCTGGCGGACACGGTGCGCGTGGTGGGCGGCAGCTACGCCGACATCCTGGTGGTCCGCCACCCCGAGGACGGCGCCGCGCGCGTCGCCGCGCGCTACGCGCGGGTGCCGGTGATCAACGGCGGCGACGGCTCGCACGAGCACCCGACGCAGACCCTGTGCGACCTCTACACGCTCTGGAAGGAGAAGGGCCGCATCGAGGGGCTCGAGGTCGTCCTGTGCGGCGACCTGCGCTACTCGCGCACGATCCACTCGTTCTGCTACGCGCTGGCGCGGTTCAAGGCCAACATCGTGACGATGCCCTATCCGGGCTTCGAGCTGCCGGACTACGTGCTGCAGCGCCTGCGCCGCGACTTCGGCGTGCAGACCGGCGACGCCACCGTCGGCGACCTGCCCGGCATCGCCGGCAGCCACAACGCCGCCGCGTACCTGACCGCGAGCAAGCCGCACCAGCTGT
Organism: Planctomycetota bacterium; assembly: GCA_050245995.1. Taxonomy (GTDB): domain Bacteria; phylum Planctomycetota; class UBA1135; order UBA1135; family UBA2386; genus JBFWWV01. Next base: position 135,063 of record JBFWWV010000008.1, read on the forward strand.
CGCTGTTCACCAAGCTGACGCCGGTCGAGGTCAACCGCATCGACGCGATCTACATGACCCGCGCGCAGCGCGAGCGCCACGCCGGCGAGCAGACCGCCAACTACCCGCGGCTGTCGTCGCACACGCTGGCCGCCGCCGCGGCCAAGGACGCGCGCGTCATGCATCCGCTGCCGCGCGTCGACGAGATCGACTACGACGTCGACGCCGACCCGCGCTCGGTCTACTTCCGGCAGGCGGAGCTCGGCGTGCCGATCCGGATGGCGCTGATGGCGTTCCTGCTCGGTCGGATCCAACTGCGCTCCCGGGGAGTTCGCGAGAGTTCGACGGCGCCCGGCATCGACTCGCAGAGCCCGCTGCGCTGCCGCAACGAGCGCTGCATCACCAACGGCGAGGGCGTCCGCTACCTGCAGCGCGACTTCCGTCTGCACGAACCTCGGGATGGGACGCCGCAACTCGAGTGCGCCTACTGCGAGCGCGAGGTCGACGTCCGGTGCCTGGGGCATCGCGGCGGAACCTGGTACGCGCCGATGGGGCCCGGCGCCCTGGCGGCGGTGCCAGCGGCGGATCGGGTCTGGTTCGAGTCGGAGGAGCAGGCGCGCGCGGCCGGGTTCACCGCCGGCGCCGGCATCCCCGGGAACTGAGCGATACCGCACTCGAAAAGCGCGCAAGTCGCGCAATCACGGCGAGTTCGGCTGGCCGAGCTGGTTCGCAAGTGCCCCTCTTGCTTCGGGTTGGGGAGCCTTGCCTCCCGCGGTTCCCGCGGCATGATAGTTGAACTCCCTGCCGGTTCTCCCCCTCGCCGGCACGCGCGGTCCGATGCGGTCCGCCAGTCCCGGTTCCTGTTGTAACATCCCCTAGGATCCCATGCTGCTCGCCCTCAGACCCCTCTCGCCGCGCCGCGGCGTCGGGTTCGTGGTCGGGCACCCAGCGGTCCTCGCCAGTCCGCCTTCGGCGCGGCGCTGGCGGCGAACGCACGCTACCTACCAGTGCACACCATGGCAGACACGCTGATCGGCCGTCGTCCAGTCCGCGCCTCGACCCAGACCTTCGGGCGGACCCGCTGCCAACACGCCCGCGTCGCCCGCCATTGCGGTCGCGGTCTCGCCGTGGCGGGGCTCGCGTTCGCGAGCCTCACGCTGGCGGGTTGCGGCGGCGGCGGCGGCGGCATCGGCGCCGTGGGTGCGACCCCCGGCACCGGTACGGTGACCCTGCAGCGCCTCGAGTTCGGGCGCCTCGCCGACATCTACGGCCTGCGCACGACGCCCGAGGGACAGATCGTCGAGCTGTTCCAGCGCGACGTGATGATCGGCCGTGACATCCAGGACGAGCGCGTGCCCGGCACGGTCACGGAGGGGCGGGCCGACAGCGAGATCAGCTACGACTTCATCGGCAACGACCCGGACACCCTGCAGTCGCGCGTGCTGATCCCGCGCGAGATCGGCTCGACCCAGTTCCAGACGCTGCTGGCGGCCATCGACGACGAGATGTCGCAGGTCGCGCCGCTGGCGTTCGGCCAGGTCAGCTCGTCGTCGACCTACTCGGTGGTGCCGCGCAACGCGGTCCTGCGGCTGCGCTTCTCCGGCGACCTGAGCGTCGCCGACGACTTCTTCGTGGTCCGCGACGCCGACGGCCGCGTGATCGGCCAGCGCAACACCGAGGCCGTGCAGCTGCTGCAGATCGGCGGTGACCCGAGCCAGTCGGGCAACTTCGTGCCGATCCCGATCCGCGTGGTGGTGGGCAGCGACAACCTGATCCTCGACCCGGTGCTGCTCGGCACGGAGGGGCTGCAGTACGCGACCAGCAACAACGCCAGCGGCATGCCGGCCTCGCCCGACTCGTTCGGCGCCAACATCCGCGTCGCGCTGGCCCTCGAAGGCCCGCTGGCGATCCCCGGGCTGCGCGCCGGGCTGCTGTCCGGCCTCAACAACGCGGGCCGCAACTCGATCATCCGCGACTTCCGCTCGGGCAACGACGCCGACGACTCGGCGGACATCTCGCGCGGCTTCATCCGCGATCCGGAGCCGCCGCGTCTGGTGGGCGAGCTGCCCTTCTACCTGGAGCGCGTCGACCCCGTGAACGCGGTCACCGTCCAGGTCACCGTCTTCAAGGGCGGCGTCAACCACGAAATCGACCGCGGCGACGTCGTGCGGTTCGTGCTCGACAGCAGCGGCGTGCCGTTCGGGGCGGGCGAGGTCGTGGTCGATCCCGCCGATGACCGCGGCGACCCGTCGGCGCAGCACGTCCGCCTGCGCGTGCGCAACGTCGCCGGGCTCGAGTCGATCGACCCGACCAACCGACCCGACTTCCCGTCCACGGGGACCGCGGCCGAGGTCGAGGATTGGCTCCGCATCAACGCGCCGCGCGCGGTGCTGGTCACCGAGTTCCAGGGCGGCCGCGTCGACACCGCCTCCGGCGACGTCATCCTGCAGAGCGACGATCCGCGCTACTTCGGCCTGTTCTCGCCCAACCCACAGCCGCGCGCGGACGGCTCGCCGAGCGACCCCAACGAGAACGTGTCGCCGTTCGCCGGCGCCGTCGTGCGGTTCACCAAGCCGGTCGACCTCGGCTCGGTGCGCTGGGCCGACAGCCTGTTCTTCGCGACCCGCAACCTGACCGACCAGGACGCCATCGACGAGTTCATCCAGAACCGTCCGTTCCTGGCGCCCGGGACGACGCAGGTCGCGCGCGGCATGGCGCGGTCGTCGTTCAGCGAGGGCAAGTTCCGCACGCCGCACCTGGTGGCGTCGCGTGTCCTCGACGAGGACGGCTCGCAGACGACGCTGCGCCTGCAGCCGCTGCAGGGCTTCTACCTCGACGAGACGATGCGCGCTGACGGCATGCCGGAGTACTTCCTGCACCTGCTGACGGGGGACGACGGCATCCGCGACCTGGCCGGCAACTCGGTCGACCTGCAGACCAACGATCCGAACCGCGCGCGCGGCCTGGTGATCCCGTTCACGCTGGACCCGCGCTTCGAGGACAACCTGGCCGTGTACGTCGTCCGCCGCTTCGACGGCAACGACGAGGACGAGAACCCGTCCTACTACCTGCCCGAGGAGGTCCAGGGTGACGGCACCACGCCCAACGCGCTGGCGCTGCCGCTGGAGGACGTGTTCGGCGCCCTGTCGCGTGTCGACGGCCGCATCGAGGGCCGTCCGACGACCCGCCTGCGCACGGTGGCCGACGACATCAACCAGGCGCCGGTCGATCCGCAGGAGTCGATCCTGCGCTGGTGCCCGCTGAACGCCGCCGGTGAGGAGCAGATCGCCTCCAACACCGCGACGGCGCCGTTCGGCCAGGGCATCCAGAACCCGTTCAACCCCTACGGCTGCCGACTGCAGACCGTGTGGCGCGAGATCGACCTCAGCCTGTCGCGCACCGACCCGTTCGACTTCAACCTCGACATCGAGCGGATGTTCTGGGCGCCGGCGACGACCGCCATCATCGAGTTCGACGAGTTCGACAGCGTCGAGCTGCGGCTCGGTCACAGCGAGTTCCGGCCGGAGCCCTGCGTGGGCAACTTCGGCGCGCTGCCGACCTTCCCGGACTCGGGCCTGACGACCAACTTCTTCAACAACTACGTCCGGAACATCCGGGCGAACTCGACGGCGACCGACGTCGAGAGCCGGCCGCGCGAGCATCTGGCGTTCACGAGCACGCCGACCAACATGCAGATCGACTCGCAGAGCGCGGTGCTCGAGCGCAACGGCCAGAACCGCTACCTGCCGCTGCCGCCGATGCGGCGCCCGTACTTCGTCTACCGCGACGAGACGCTGGTCGAGCAGGGCTGCAACAACCGCGTCGGCTCCGACTCGATCAACGGCCGGCAGTCGTTCGAGCCGTGGATCCTGTCGCCGTGGAACAACGGCGTCGGCCGCCGCGCCGTGCAGACCAACACCCCCGAGAACCCGATCGCGTTCACCAACGGCTTCTGGAACAGCGGCAACAACTACCAGCTCCGCGTCTCGGGGACGCCGCAGCTGGACACCGCGACCGAGGGCCTGGTCGGCAACGTGGCGCTGCCGCTGCTGGCCGACTTCCTGGTGCAGTGCGACTCGCCGGACCTGCCCTCGGGCAACGGCTACGTCGCGTTCGGCACGGTGGGCTGGCAGATCTCGGTGGCGCTGCAGTCGAGCCCGGTCCCGAACTTCCGCGTCTACACCGCGGGTCGGCCGGTGTTCCCGGGCCAGCAGCCGCTGTGCCGCGACCCGTCGCAGTCGCCGACCGCCCTCGGCGGCTTCGCGCCGCCGCCGCCGCTGGGCGTGGGCGGCACGACCCGCGCCGGCGACAACTCGTTCTACTGGATCATGATCGACTTCCTGAAGCGCGCGTCGGTGGCGACCAGCGGCTTCGTCGATCTCTACAACCCGCACCGCGTGCCGAACGGCTTCGCCGACTCGCGCCTGGGCCCGTACTTCACCGACCCGATCACCGGCACGCTGCAGGTGCCCGCCACGCGTCGGCCGCGCTTCACCTACGAGTTCGAGCCCCCGGTGCAGCCGGCCGGCACGTCGGTGGTGGCGCAGTTCCGCGCCGCCAGCGCCGTCGCCGACACGCCCTGGTACTGGGACGAGTGGGTCCGCGAGAACAACAGCCCGGACAGCCCGTACTCGGGTCTGTCGGAAGCCGACCTGCGGCCGACGCCGCAGAACTTCCCGCTGGACCCGTTCAAGGCCTGCGACGCCCACATCCGCAAGTTCGACGATCGCTCGCTCGCGGTCTCGGGCAACGTGGCGCGCAACTGGTGGAGCTACTTCTACAACAACACCGTCACGAACTACGTCCTCGACCCGAACGACCTGCTGAACACGAACTTCCTCAGCCAGTACTCGGGTCCCAACGACGGCTTCACCCCGGACAAGGTCCGCTACGTCAACTGGCGGTTCCTGATGAGCAACAACATCGACGCGTCCCCGCCGGTGGCACCGACGGTTGACACGTTCGCCATGTCCTACCGGTTCGAGCGCGTGCAATAGGCGCGCAGTCGACATCGATCTCCCGACCCTCCGCCCGTTACTGGCCAGAGTAGACTTCCGCAACGAAACGAACGAGCACCGGCCCCCTCTCGCCGGGCAGACCCCAGAGCCATGAACCCATTCCGTAACCTCAGGACGTCGTTCCTCCTCGTGTTGGCCGCCGCCGCCAGCTGCACCGGCGGTGCGCGCGACAACGTGGGCCCCTTCTCCGGCTCGTTCGAGATCCTCGGCACCGAGCCGCTGAACGGTGGGCGTCTGTTCCTGAACGACCCGATCCGGTTCGACTTCACGACGCCGATCGATCTGGACTCTGCGACGCTGGACACGGTCAGCTTCTCGGTGCTCGACCTGAACGGCACCCCGGTGGCCGAGCAGCCGACCGGGCGGTTCCAGATCGCGACGCGGCCCGGAGACACGGAGCCCGGCCGTCGCCTGCTGTTCGTGCCGACGCTGCCGACCAACGACGCCTTCGACAACGGCGGCTTCCGGCCCGGCCGCACCTACCTGGTGCGCCTGGTGGGCGGTGACCGCCGCAACTCGACCGTGCTCAAGGACACGAATGGCCAGGGTCTCGGCAACGCGCAGACGTTTCGTTTCACGACTGCGGACGGCGCCACTCCCACCCAGCTGTTCCGCAACATCCAGGCGGGCGGTCCGCGCGGCACGGGTCTGACGATCACGCCGACCCCGGGGCCCGACGGCGTCCCGCTCAACAAGTTCGGTTCGCCGACGGTCGAGATCCGCCTGAACTTCGACCAGGCGCTCAACCCGAACAGCGCCAACGTCCCCGTCGCGCTCGACACCAACCCGCTGTTCCGCTCCGGCGTGAGCCGCGGCCGCGTGTTCCTCGAGTACTTCGACCCCGAGTTCAACGCGCCGCCGAACACCGGCTTCACGTGGATCCCGGCCAAGGTCGAGCTCGAGCGCAACAGCATCGACGGCTCGACCGTGGTGCTGCGCCCGGTCGGCGTGCTGCCGAACAACGCCCTGGTCCGCGTCATCGTCGAGAGCACGATGGAGGACATCTCGGGCGAGTCGAACGTCGCCAACGCGGCCTTCCAGCGCGTGTTCGCCGCGCAGCGTGATCTGAGCGGCAACCTGTTCTCGTTCCGCACCGTGGCCTCGTACGAGCCGCAGTTCGACGCGCTGGTGGAGCAGTTCCGCAGCACCGACCAGGTCGACTTCGACGCCGCGTTCCTGGAGCCGCAGGCCCAGGTCGGCAACGGCTTCGTGCGCGCCGGCTTCGAGTTCGAGGGCACCTCGACCGAGCTGGACTTCATCCCCTCGACCGCGAGCGTGACGCTCGACACCGACTTCACGCAGGTCGTCCCGGCCAACGGCCTGGCGTTCAACGTCTCGGGCGGCCAGTTCAACTTCCGCAACGTGCTCATCCCGTCGAACGTCATCGTCAACGGGCAGGGCACGCGGCCGATGGTCTGGCTGGTGCGCAACGAGTTCCGCGTCGACGGCCTGCTGTCGGTGCGCGGCGGCGACGGCGCGCGCGTCAACACGCTGAACTCCGCCAACTTCCCGACCGCCAACGGCGTCGGCGTGTGCGGCGGCGGCAACGGCGGTCGGGGCAGCCCCGGCACGTCCAGCCGGTCGCCGCTCGGCGAGCCCGGTGACGGTCCGTTCCAGCTGGCGGCCGGCGGCGGCGGCCCGGGCGTGATGGCCTGCGACGGCTGCAACATCGGCTCGGGCGGCGGCGGCGGCTCGCTCGCCACCCAGGGCGACCCGTGGTACCGCTTCGATCGCGGCGCCGGCTCGTCGTTCCAGCAGGTCGAAGGCCTCGGCGGCAACGGCTGCGCCGGTGCGTCGGGCGCGCCGTCGCGCACCCTGCAGGGTGGCGCGCCGGGTCCGCGGGCGTTCAACGACGCACGCAGCGACAACGACTTCTGGGGCGTCGGCATCAACAACACCGTCGGTCGGCGCATCCGCATCCGCGGTGAGCTGGCGGCGCCGCTCGGCGGCGGCGGTGGCGGCGGCGGCGGCGATCGCTCGTCGGGCAACTGCAACCTGGTCACCGACAACACCTTCATCAACGACAACAAGGGCGGCGGCGGCGGTGGCGGCGGCGGCGTCCTGATCGTGAAGGCGCTGGGCAAGATCATCATCGGCCCGCAGGGCCGCATCGAGGCCGACGGCGGTCACGGCGGTGGTGGCGAGCAGGCCGGCTCCTGCAACCAGGGCGGCGGCGGTGGCGGCGGCTCCGGCGGCATGGTGATCCTGATGTCGGCGACCGGCATCGACATCAACGTGCGCGGTATCGCCAACCCGACCTTCAACGGCACCAACGGCCAGCCCCGCATGCTGGCGCGCTACACCGACGCGACGATCGGCACCCCGGCCGTCCGCGAGCAGGACTACACGTTCTCGATCTCGGCGGACGGCGGCATCTGCCGCACCGGTCAGTTCCTGACGCCCGACATCGAGGGCAAGTACTCCGTGACCGGCCAGAACCGCAACGGCGCGCTGCGCTACGACGGCGATGACTACGACATCCGGCCGCTCGGTGGATTCGGCGGCATGGGCGTCGTCCAGCTGATGGCGCCCCCGGTCGGTCCCAACGGGCCCAACGACGACAACACCAACACGGTCCTCGACGACAACATCAACATGATCGAGGCCGGTTTCCCGCAGACCGGCGTGCGCAAGCAGCAGCTGCTGGCGTGGCGTGGCTTCCCGAACGCGCAGGGCACCCCGGTCGACGACCAGGGCCAGGCGACGTTCATCGGCAAGAACGAGGGCGACATCCGCCCCGCGCCGCTGCTGCTGCCGGTGCCGTTCAACGCGGTCACGCGCGTGCGGTCGAAGTGGATCGACCTGGGCGCGGCGACGCGTCGTTCGGTCAACGCGCCGGACGGCCAGCCGCGCGGCATCATCGATCCCACCGGCGATCTCCGCGGCCCGATCTACGCGTTCGAAGGCGTCAAGAACGACCCGGCGAACCCGCTGAGCAACGGCTACGCCGACTTCTCGGTCAGCGGTGGCCGCGCGTCCGTGAACTACACGGAGCAGCTGCTGGGCCCGCTGCCGCAGATCCTGTCGACGGCGACCGGCCAGACGTTCCGCGGACAGGCCGCGCACAGCATCACGCTGGCGAGCCCGGTGCTCGGCGCCAACGATCGCTTCAGCCAGTACGAGGCCGAGCTGCGCGATGCCAACAACCGCGCGGTCGGCAGCTTCCGAATCCTGTCGCACACCGACCGGAACCTGCTGGTTGCGGCCTCGGACGGTCCGCTCCCGGCGCTGGCAACGCAGGTGCAGGTTCTCGCCAAGTTCTTCCGCGTCCTGACCGATGGAACGGAGGGGCTGGGCAGCACCTACACCGGCATCGGCACCTCGGGGGCGTTGCCGCTGTCGAACGTCCGCATCGGCTTCGCGTTCCACACCAATCCCGACCCGTCCGTGCCCGGCACCGAGCGCTATCCGTCCACCCCCGACACGTATGCCTACGACCTGACGGACCCGGCGACGATCGAGTTCATCCGGTCGCGCGGCATGCGCTTCGTGCAGTGGGACGTGCAGTTCAACTCGGTCTATCGCGAGAACTCGGCCGACCCGCACCCGCGTCCGTTCGGCCCGACGTCGCCGCGACCCGAGCTCCGTTTTCTCCGGCTTCCGTTCCGGTTCTGAGGCAGCACAGCTAGGTCCTGCACACCTGACACGGCTCCCATCATGAAACAGCTCCTCCTGGCTGCGCCCTTGCTCCTGTTGATCCCCGTCGCGTGCGGCGGGCCCAGCAGCACCAAGGGCGAGAGCAACATCGACCTCGGTCGCCCCGCGCTCGAGTCCCTCGCCTACGGCCGCCTGGTCGACGTGTACGCCTATCAGCGCATCGATCCCACCAGGCCCGATCGCGCCGACGAGCTGAACCGTCGCCGCGTGCTGGTGCAGGCCGACGTCGTCATCCGCGACGACATCGGCAACGACGAGCTCTACGACGCGCAGAACCAGGTGGTGCCGACGGCGAACTACATGTTCCTGCCGTTCGACATCAACACGGGGCACGAGGAGCTGCTGATCCTGTGGGACAACACCGGCGCCGAAGCGACCAACTTCGCCACCGCCCTGTCCAACGCCCAGGTCGGCCTGCGTACGATCCCGGACTCGTTCCGCGGTCAGGACACCAGCCAGCTGTCGATCCCGGTGGTGCCACGCGACGCCGCGCTGGTGCTCAACTTCAGCAGTGCCCTGGGGCTGTCGAGCGACTTCTTCGTGCAGAACCGGACGGCGGTCCAGCTGCTCGAGTTCAACGGCGATCCGAACGTGATCTCGCCGGCGGATGCGTTCCGCGCGATCCCGTTCCGCACGATCGTCCGCGCCAACCAGATCATCCTGGATCCGACGATCCTCGGCGGCGAGGCCAGCGGCGGCTTCCTGGCGTCCGGCATGCCGGCGAGCCTGGACCAGCGCACCGCCAACGTCCGCATCGCGCTGCCCAGCCGCGCGCAGGCGGCGGCGGGCTTCTTCGTGCCGCGGGATCCGAACCCGCAGCTGAACGGCCTGGACAGCCAGGGCCGCGACTCGGTGATCCGCGACTTCCGTTCGGCCAACGCCGTCGACACCGCGCAGGGCCGCGCCCTGATCCGCGATCTCGAGGAGCCGGTGATCCTCGGCAACGTGCAGATGGGGATCACCGAGGTGAGCGCGGACGGCGTCATCACGATCAACAAGCGTGGCGCGGACCTGCCGGTGCGCGGGCGCTACCCGTTCGTCGGCGGCGCGATCGACCTCAACACCGGGCTGGTGCTCGGCCCGGGCACGGTCCCGACCTCGCGGCCGCTGCGCTCCGGTGACTTCCTGATGCAGACGGTGCAGGTCGACCTGCCCGACGGCTCGTCGGAGCCGGTGCGCATCCGCGCCGAGATCCTCTGGAACCTCGACGTCGGCACGCGCTTCGACCCGATCGCCCAGACCGTCGAGCCCGGCTTCCCCGGCCTGGGGCTGGCGGCGGACGGCTCGGTCAACGGCGGCGCCGTGGCGCACGTGCGCGTCGGCGCGATCCGCGGCACCGACTCGCTCGGCCGCCCGGTGAGCTTCGTCGCCAACGGCCTGCCGCTGGGCCAGGACTGCGAGATCCGCCGCGTCTACTACGAGAACGTGCGGTTCCAGTCGGGTGGCCAGGCGATCAGCGACAGCCTGGGCCTCGGCCGGCTGCGCTTCCTGCGCATCAACCCCGAGCCGCCGGCGCCGGGAACGCGGGTCGACCCGAATGCCAGCTTCGCGCTCGAGTTCTCGGAGCCGATGGACTTCGAGAGCGTCGACGCGACGCGCAACCTGGTGCTCGCCAACGCGGCGATGACGGTGGCGAACTACGCGGACGAGGTCAACATCGCCAAGCGCCTGTCGGCCAGCGTCGTCCCGGTCCGCTGGTCGGACCAGTCCGGCGACGGCACGATCCTGCAGCTGCAGCCGCCGATGGGGTTGTACCACCAGTCGGCCAACGCCGAGCTCTACCACTTCCACATGCTGCTCGGCAGCAACGGCATCAAGGACCTGGCCGGCAACCCGGTGCAGGTGTTCAACGACAACCCGGCCGTCCAGGTGCGCAACTGGTCGGTGCCGGTGACCCTCGAGCAGACCGCCGAGGACAACTTCATCGGCTGGCACACCTACCCGTTCGAGGCCGCCGACGAGGACGGCACGACGTTCGGCTCGGTCGACCTGTTCGGGCAGTACCGCCTGATCGACGGCCGCCTGTTCGCCGCCGACGCGGTGCGCTTCAACCGGACGGCCGACAGCCAGAACCTGCCGACGATCAACCGCGGCAACCGCGGTGAGTGCCAGTTCGTCAACCCGCCGGCCAACCCGCCGTTCGTGCCGAACAACGGCGCGGTCCTCTACTGGACGCCGCGCATGGTCGACACGGTGGTGCCGCCGAACGTGCCGAGCGTCTACCCGGACTTCAACATCCAGGCCCAGCCCGTCGGCCTGGTCGTCGAGCCGCACCAGCCGCGCGGGTCGCGCATGCACATGCGCTACCTCGAGGACGACTTCGGTCTGAGCGGCCGCGGCGCCGGCGACATGATGATCGACGTCGAGCAGCTCTACTGGTCGCCGTACGCCGACAACGACGTCGCGTTCGACATCCTGGACCGCTACTCGATGGCCCTCGGCCACGCCGACAAGCGTCCCGACGAGTTCTGGTTCCTGCAGACGGTCGGCGCGCCGCCGAACGAGCAGGACCAGTGCGTCCTGGCCTGCTCGTCGATGAACAGCAGCCTGTCCGTCAACTTCGAGGACAACATCCTGCGCGGCTCGACGATGACGACCGTGTTCGAGGACAAGGTCTACGAGATGAACCCGGGCGACCAGTTCCGCTCGAGCCAGAACGTCAAGTACATCGCCTACCCGCGCTTCGACGAGACCTACACCTGGCGCGACTCGCGGCTGGTGTCGGTCGACGCCGGCGGCAACGTGATCGGCCTGGGCGGCGCGCGCAACCCGCAGCCGCCGAACCCGCCGACGAGCGACCTGACGGCCGACGTCGATTCGCCGTGGGTGCCGAGTGACATGCCGACCCCGCCGACGGCGAGCGGCGTCTTCGTCCTCGACGAGGGCGACTTCCGTGGCGACCGTCGGCGCGACCACGATCCGATCGCGATGCCGCTGCTGGTCGACTTCCAGGTCTTCCCGGACACGATCGCCAACGGCGGTCTGGCGCGCGGCGTGAACGCGTTCCAGGTCGCGATGCTCGGCCCGCCGAGCGCGTTCTCGGCCAACCCGCCGTCGCCGGGCGGCTACTACAACCTGGTCGGCTCGGGCTGCCTCGAACCCGATCCGTGGCCGCTGCTGCGCGTGCACACGACCGGCGGCCTGGACCCCGTCAACCGCAACGAGATCCTGGTCGACCCGGCCAACACCACGGTCGCCACCGGCGGCTGGCTGAAGGACGCGGGCGCCATCGTCATGGGCTCGAACTTCGGCGCCGAGGCGATCCACCGCGGGCCCCCGGGCGACGGCATGCTGAACTGGGCCAGCGCCGACTTCGTGCGCCGGGTCTCGTCGGTGACGTTCGGCTTCATCGACACGATGAAGCCCAACCAGCACGTCGACGCGCCGGTGCCGAACGGCTTCCCGGACTTCACGTTCGACGACACCAACGTGCTCGGCCCGATGCGCATCCTCGACTTCGTGTCGCTGCTGGATCCGCCGTTGAGCCAGCAGCCGGCCGGTACGTCGATCGTGCTCGAGATGCGCGGCGTCGACAACATGGCCAACGCCGACGTCTACGACCCGGTCGTCGACGACACGGTCGAGCTGCGCGGCAACCTGCTCAACCCGAACTACGCCTGCGAGGCCTACCGCTACTCGGTGGCCAACTCGGGCGGCGGGTTCGACACGCCGCGCACCGTCGCGCTGGGGCTGACGCCCTACGTCACGCCGGACCGCCTGTCGCTGATCCGCAACGAGCTGACCGGCCTGCTGCCGCGCTACATCAACTTCCGGCTGGTGATGACCAACAACATCGACGTGACGCCGGCGCTGTCGCCGTCGCTGCGCAGCATGGGCGTGGTGTTCCGCATGCAGCGCGAGAACTGAGCGTCGCAGAGCTGCGACCTTCCGCCTGCCGGGGGCCGACCAGGGAGAGCCTGGTCGGCCCCCGGTCGTTTCGGGGCGAGGACGGGGCGGCTGGCGTGGCGTCGATGCGCTCCGGACCGGGCGTTCGCGGAGGATTGCGAAGCTGCCTTCGTAGGTCGGCGTCCGCCCTGCCGATACGATGCACGGGCCCGCGGCGGTCCAACGCGCTGCCGCTGCGCCACCCCAGTCCATGAGGAGCCTCGATCACGACCATTCGTCGGCGACGCGCCGTGGCCGCGGTCTTGGTCCGCGGTGGGTGGCCCTCGGCGTCCTGTGCGGTGCCACCGCCGCCTGCTGGCAGGAGCGCGACGTGCCGCCGCCGTCGCCGTTCACGGTGGCGCGGGTCTACCCGGCGCTCGGTCCGTCGCAGCTGCCGCTGCTGCTGAACGACGCCATCACGGTCTACTTCACGGAGCCGGTCGACCCGATGACGGTGACCCGCGACAGCGTCGCCGTGCTCGATCGCGAAGGTCACCCCGTGCGCGGGACGCTGCGCGTGGACGCGTCCTGGGTGACGTTCCAGCCCGAGCCGCCGCTGCTGCCGGAGCTGTCCGACGGTTCGCTGCAGCCCGACACCGAGTACCGCCTGTCGATCGCGGGCTACCCGCGGGTGGACGGGGTGCGGTCGGCGGACGGCCGGCTGCTGGACGGCGGTGCCCAGGTGCCGTTCCGCACCGCGCCGCGCGACGTCACGGCCCTCGGGCTCGGCCTCCCGGCGCCGCTGCGGCCGGCGCCGGACGAGCGCCCGTTCCTGCTCCGGCCGCCGGAGACCGGGACCGTGCCGCTGCCGGCCGACGACCCGCGGGTGCAGCTGCACTTCACCACCCCGATCCTGCCCGGTTCGGTCACGCCCGCGGCGTTCGAGATCAGCCTGGCGCGCGGCGGCGTCGGTGCCGGCATCGAGGTCATCGAGCCGCGCGCGGTGCGGCTGCTGCCGCGGATGCCGGTCGACGAGCTGCCGGGTTCGACCGTCGAGATCGAGTTCGGCGCCGAGGTTCGGGTGCGCGGCAGTGACCGCACCCTGACGCTGCAGCCCGACGACTTCGTCGGCGTGCAGTTGGTGTTGGGCGACGCGTCGCTGCGCGACTACGCCGGTCGGCAGCCGCCGATCCAGGTGCAGTGGTGCGAGGTCATCGCGGGCATGGCCGTGACGGTCGCGGAGTGGCCCGACCTCGACGAGGCCGGCCGCGCGTTCGACGCCGGCGCCGAGCTGCCCGGCTTCGAGGTCACCGAGGCCGGCGACATCCGGCCCCTCGTGCGCCTCGAGGCGGGCGACGGCCACCTGGGCGCGTTCCGGCCGATGCGGGACACCGTGCTGGTCCCCGGCCAGCCGTTCGACCGCGGCGATGGAGCGCAGGTGGCGGCGCCGGACGGCGTGTTCGCGTTCACGGCGATCGACGTCCCCGCGGGGGTCACCGTCCGGATCGACGCGTCGGCCGGGCCGGTGCTGCTGCAGGCGATGGGGCGCATCCGCGTGACCGGACGGATCGAGGTGCTCGGCGCCGCGCCGAACTGGGCGCCGCGGCCAGGTCAGGTCGTCGACGTCAGCGTCCTCCGCGCCGGCGTCGCGGTGGTGCTGCTGGCGGCCGGGGGCATCGACCTGCGCGGCGCGGTGACCGCGCCGGCGCTCGCCGGCGGCAACGGGGCGCCGCTGGCGCTGGTCACGGCCGGCGAACTCACGCTCTCCGGCGTCGTGCCGCCGGGCACCGTGCTGGCCACCGAGCGCGGCAACTCGCTGGCCGCGCCGGCCGCAGACCGCTGCGTCGCCGTTCGCGTGCGGCTGGAGCCCGGCGTCCCGCCGGGCACCGAGGTCCTCTGTTCGGCCTACACCCCGTTCCGCGCCCTGCCCGCCGATCGCGGCGCGGCCAGCGCACGCATCGAGCGCACCGATCCGGCCCTGCGCGTCGCGTGGCAGACGCTGCCGCCCGACCCGCGCCGGCGCGACCTCCCCGACCTCGATCCCGCGCGCGCCGCGCCGGCGCGTGAGCTGGTCGACGGCCAGCGCATCGACGCGGCGCCGGGCGCGTTCGTGCGCCTGCGCTGCGAGGCGCGGGTGCACGGCGGTGTGGCCCTGCCGCGGCTCTTGCGCGTGCGCCTCCTCGATCGCTGAGGGCGCGGCAGCCAGAGGCTCGCGCCTGCCCTCGGCGCCCGCACGAGCACCGCCGCCGCGCCATTGTGGAGAACTGTGCACCGCGAGACTGCGCGGCCCCTCGAAGGCGCCCGACGCACCTCCTGGAAAGCCTCCGGCTCGGCCGTAAGCTACGGCCTTCCGGTCGCGGTTCGGCGTGGGTCAGCACGCCGACGGAGCCTTGGTGCGCGCGACTGCGTGTGTTTGCTTGCTGGTGTTCGCCCGATGGCGATCGTGGGTCGGTTCGACGATGGCTTCAGTCGTGTTCGAGGTAGGCGCAGCCTTGCTGGGCGCGTGCGTCGGCTCGTTCCTCAACGTAGTCATCCATCGACTGCCGCAGGAGGACCCGGCGAAGCGGTCGCTCGGCGGGCGATCCCACTGCCCCGGATGCGGCGCGCGCATCGCGTGGCACGACAACGTGCCGGTGCTGGGCTGGCTCTGGCTGCGCGCGCGGGCGCGCTGCTGCCGCATGCGGATCTCGCCGCGCTATCCGCTGGTGGAGGCGCTGGTGGCCGCGCTGTTCGTGGCGGTGGTGCACCAGGAGCGGCACGGCCCGCTGTTCCTCGGCGATGCCGTTCGGTGGCCGGCGATGCTCGGAGCGGGCTTCGACGCGGCGTTCGCCTCGTTCCTCGTGGCCTGCACGTTCATCGACTGGGATCACCGCATCCTGCCCGACGCGCTGACCAAGCCGTTCATGGTGCTCGGCTGTCTCACGGCGTTCGTGACGCCTGGCTACGCGGGCAGCGTCGACGTCCATCTGGCGCCGGCCCTCGACGGCCTGCTCGCGAGCCTGCTGGGCCTCGGCGCCGGCTTCGGCCTCACGTGGGGGATCCGCGTGGGCGCGCGCCGGGTCTTCAAGAAGGAGGCGATGGGCTTCGGCGACGTGAAGTTCATGGGCGCGATCGGCGCGTTCCTGGGCTGGGACGGCGCGCTGTTGACCTTCTTCCTCGGCAGCGTCGTCGGCGCGATCGGCGGCATCGGTCACCGCATGGTGACCGGCGACAGCTACGTGCCGTTCGGCCCGTTCCTGGCGATCGGCGCGCTGGCGACCATGTACTTCAAGGCGCCGTTGATCGAGTTCCTGTTCACCACCTGGCCCGAGTGGCAGCGGTCGTCGCCGACGGCGATGCCGCTGATGATGGGCCTCGCACTGCTGTGCGTCTTGGCGCTCTACGTCCTCGTCCGTCGCGGGCGGGGCAACGGATGAAACCACGTTAGGGAGGCACCCATGAAAGTCCGTACGGTACCCTTGCTCGTCTCGCTCATCGTGCTGTCGCTGCTCGGCGGCTGCACCACCCGCTACCAGGATCTGCTGCGCGATCGCGACGCGCAGATCCGCGACCTGAACGGCCGTCTCGCCGCCGCGCGCGCCGAGAAGGACGACCTCGAGCGCCAGCTGTCGGCACAGCGGCAGACGCCGGAGCCGGTGCAGATCCAGCCGGCCGCGTTCCAGCCCAGCGCGCTGCAGCAGGAGCTCGGCAACGAGGTCAGCGTCGACTACCGGCACGGCCGGCTGGCGATCGGCGTCGAGGACTCGGTCACGTTCGATTCCGGCAGCGACAAGCTGAAGGACACCGCGCACCGCGTGCTCAACAAGATCGCCGGCGTGCTGAAGCGCGACTTCGCCGACTGCAAGATCTACGTCGAGGGTCACACCGACAGCGACCCGATCCAGAAGACCAAGAACAAGTACCTCGACAACCGCGAGCTGTCGGCCAAGCGCGCCAACGCGGTCACGCGCTACCTGGTCGAACAGGGCGTGCCCGAGAGCCACCTCGTGATCGTCGGCTTCGGGCAGTTCGACCCGAAGGATCCGCGCCAGAAGGAGCGCAACCGCCGCGTCGAGATCGTGCCGACGCGCCAGTGAGCGGGCGGCGGTCCGCGCCAGCGGATCGCCAGCGGATCGCCCGCAGATGGGAGCCCGCCGTCGCCGCGCGGGCTCCCGACACGGTCCGCCGGCGCCGCGGTTGCGCTGCGGCGTCGACTCCGGCGGCTGCGTCTTCCCGCGTGCCGACGCGGACGCTATGAAGGTCCCGGTCGCGGTCCTGCCCTGCATGGCTCCGCCTGGTCGGTCGGGAACCGCTTCGACCTATCGCGCCGTCGGACGCGTGCCGGCGGCCCCCGATCCACCCCACCGGAGCGACACATGGCACACAGTTCGGAAGACATCCGGAACATCGCGCTGATCGGTCACGGCCACAGTGGCAAGACGGCGGTCGTCGATGCGCTGGCCTTCCACACCAAGGTCTCGCAGCGCCAGGGCAACTCGGCCGACGGCACGAGCATCAGCAACAACGAGCCCGAGGAGAAGGAGCGCAAGCAGACCCTGATGACGCATCTGTTCCACTTCCCGGTGGGCAAGGTGCACGTCAACGTCATCGACACTCCGGGGCACCCCGACTTCGTCGCCGACGCGCTGTCGGCGCTGAACGCGGTCGAGGTCGCGTGCCTGTGCGTCAACGCGATGTCGCCGATCACCTTCCACGCGCGCCAGCTGTGGAGGCACGCGGGCGAGCTCGGCATCGCCCGGGCCGTGATCGTCACGCACCTCGACCACGACAACACCGACTTCGAGAAGCTCACCGAGGAGATGCGCGAGCTGTTCGGGCACGCGATCGCGCCGGTGACCTACCCCGAGGCGCCGGGCCACGACTTCAAGGCCGTGCGCAACGTGCTGACGCACAAGGGGCCGCGCGCCGACAAGTACCACGAGTGGATCGAGGAGGACGAGGCCGAGGTCGACGACGAGCTCATGGAGCACTACCTGGAGCAGGGACACCTGGACCAGGGCGAGTTCGAGCAGAACCTCGGCCGCGCGATGGCCGCCGGCAAGCTGGTGCCGGTCTTCGCGATGACGCCCACGCAGCAGATCGGCGTCGAGTCGTTCCTGAGGTTCGTCGCCGAGCACTTCCCGTCGCCGATCGAGTTCGGCGCCCGCCCGGCCAGCGCGCCCGGCAAGGGCGAATTCACCCAGCTGGTCGAGCCGGACCCGAAGGGCCCGTTCGCGGCCCAGGTGTGCAAGGTCGTCGCCGATCCCTACGTCGGTCGGCTGGCGTACCTGCGCTGCCTGCGCGGCGAGCTGACGGCCGAGCAGCAGATCTACGACGTGCGCTCGGGCAAGACGCACAAGGTCGCCCACATCCTGGAGGTGCAGGGCAAGGACACCAAGGACGTGAAGCAGGTGACCTGCGGCGATCTGTTCGCCGTCAGCAAGATCGACGACCTCAACCTCGGCGACACGATCACCACCGAGGGCGCTGCCCTCGAACTCCGCCGCCCCAGCTACCCCGAGCCGACCTTCAGCCAGCACATCTGGCCCAAGAGCCGCGGCGACGAGACCAAGATCGGCCAGGCCCTCGAGAAGCTCTGCGCCGAGGACCCGACCTTCCACCAGCGCCGCGACAAGGACACCGGCGAACTGCTGGTCGACGGCATGAGTCCGCTGCACCTGGAGGTCCAGTTCCACCGCATGCAGCGGCGCTATCAGGTCGGCGTGGACCACGGGCCGCCGACGATCCCGTACCGCGAGACCATCACCTCGCGCGCCGACGGCCATCACCGGCACAAGAAGCAGACCGGCGGTCGCGGCCAGTTCGCGGAGGTCTACGCCCGGCTGGCTCCCAAGCAGAGCGGCGAGGGATTCGAGTTCCTCGACTCGGTGGTGGGCGGGTCGGTGCCGCGTCAGTTCATCCCCGAAGTGGAGAAGGGGGCGCGCAAGTTCCTGGCGCGCGGTGCGCTCGCCGGCTTCCCGGTGGTCGACGTCAGTTTCGAGCTGCACGACGGCAAGTACCACGACGTCGACAGCGACCAGATGAGCTTCCAGCTGGCCGGGGAGCGCGCGTTCCACGACGGCTACATGAAGGCGCGGCCGATCCTGCTCGAGCCGATCATGGACGTCGAGATCCACGTGCCCGACCGCTTCACCGGCGACGTCGCCGGCAACCTGTCGAGCGCACGTGGGCGCATGTCCGGCATGGAGTCGGAGGGTGGCATCCAGCACATCAAGGCGCAGGTGCCCCTCAGCTCGATGGTCGACTACTCGACGCAGCTCCGGTCGATCACCGCCGGCGAGGGCACCTTCACGATGCGCTTCGCGCACTACGAGGCGGTGCCGCCGAACGTGCAGCAGGACATCGTGCAGAAGCGCAAGGCCGTGCTCGAGCAGGAGCACCACCACTAGTTCTAGGAGCCTGCGCCGCGGGAATGCACGACGCCGAGCACGCGCCCTTCGCCCGGCAGCGCCGCCGCGAACGCCTCGATGAATCCACCGATTCGCCTGCGTTTCCGCGGCGCGACCCGGAACGAAACCCACGCACCCGGGCGGCTCGCCTCCCGTGACGCAGGCTCCTGGCTAGGGCCGCCGCCGGGGCCCCGCGCGCGCGGCGCCCCGCACCGGGTGTGCAAGGAATGCACACCTGCGCGGGGACGCGGCACATCGCCGAGTGCGCGCCTGGTCGGCAACCCATGTTCCAGTAGCCGCTTGTGTCGCAGCGTCGTCGGTGGCACGGCGGTTGCCCAGGCGGGTGCGATGCGACCGCGCTGCCGAATCGCCGCCGACTTCGACCCGCGAGGGTTGGTCGCGGCGTCGGCGCTGCTCCTGACGGGGCAACTCCTCGCGGGCCTGGCGGCGCAAGACCGCGCGCCCTCGGTGCCCACGACCGCGCCGCCCGCCGAGGTGCGCCTGGTCGACCGCATCGAACGCCCGATGGCCTACGTCGCCATCGACGCGGGGGCGCGCGGCGAGACCGGCGCCGAGGTCTCCCCGCTGCAGCGGATCCTCGGCGAGCCCGCGCTGGAGGCCCTCTCCGACGATCCCGCCGCCATGGCCGCGTTCGCCTTCGTGCGCGGGGTGCTGGCGCGGGCGACGGGCGAGGTCGAACTGGCGGTCCTCGGCGTCGTGCCGTCGAGCCTCCTGGGCCGCGGCGAGGCCGCGCTGCCGCTGCTGGTCGTGCGCGCTCGGTTGTCGGCGAACGACGCGGCGCGGATGCGCGATGTGCTGGCTGACGAGGAGTTCGCGCGACCGCACCGCACCGTGCACGGTCACCCGACGTGGTCGTTGCGCCACGCCGCCGATCGGGCCAACGCCGATCCGGCCAACGCCGATCGGGCCGGCGACAGCCGGGGCGCCGGCCTCGAGGTGGAAGTCGCGGTGGTCGGCGCCGACCTGGTGGTCGCCAACCACGCGCGTGGGCTCGAGGAGGCGCTCGACGCCCGCGGCGCCGTCGGGCGCGACGTCCTGGCCCGCGACCCCCGACACCAGCAGCTGCTCGCCGAGTTGCAGCCGCCGGCCGGGGCGCTGCGCGTGTTCGCCGACTGGCGCCGCCTCGGCCGCCGCCTGGCCAGCCTCGGCGGCCTGTCCGGCGCCCTGCTGGGCTGGTCCGGGCTCGGCGGCGCCGACGCCGTGGCCGCCACCGTGACCGCGGACGAGGACGACGCCCTGCGGACCACCGTCCTGCTGTCGCTGCCCGCGGACGCGGCGCTCGACGGCTGGCTCGGCCTGGTCGAGCCGGCGCCCGCGCGGCAACTCGTCGAGGAGCTGCCGGTCGGCGGCCTGGGTGGCCTGGTGTTCGCCGTGGAGCCGGTCCGGGTCGCCAGCGCGGCGTCCCAAGCCGGCGGCTTCTGCTCGGCCGTTCGCGGCGGCTGCGGCGAGCACGGCCTCGATCTCGATCGCATCGTGCGGCGGCTCGGCCGCCGCGGTGCACTCCAGATGCTGCTGTTGTCCGGAAACGAGGCGACCGCTGTGCCTGCATTCGCCCTGCAGGCCCAGAGTCGTCGGGCAGCGACCGAAATCGTCGCGGAGATCGCCGGTGCGATCCAGCCGCCGGCGTCGGGGCGCTCCTCGGACCGCGGCCCCACCGCCGTCGATCTCCGTGACGTCGGTGGGCTCGAGCGGCTGCGGCTCGGCGTCGTCGACGACCTGCTCGTCTTTGCACAGGAAGCGGGAACCGTCGACGCGCTGGCCGCAGCGCGGCGCGAGCGCGGGCGCGCCAGCTCGCGGCTCGACGCCGCGATCAGCCGCGCGCTGCGCGCGTTCGGCGCCGACCGGGGCACCCGGATCGGCGGCCTCGTGCACGTCGACATCAGCGGCTGGCTGGAGCTCGTGGGCGTCGACGAGGCGCTGCGTTCCACGCTGCCGGCGCAGCAGACCGGCTTCGTCGACGTCCTGCGCGGCAGCGGTCGCGAAGGCGTCGATCCCGTCGGCACGGTCGTCCGCCTGCAACTGCTCGGCGCCCGCTGAGCGGCTCTTTCCCAACCCTCCATCGAACTTGCAATCCGCTCGGGTCCCCGACCCGGCGGAATGCACGGATGCATGGCACGAACGCCGTCGCAGGTTCCCTCAGAACATGGGGCAGGCAGGAACCCGTGGTGGCACTACCCGCGTGCGTTGCGCGGGGCCATGCATCCGCTCCTTCTTCTGCGCAGGGGATGTCGCCGTCGCGGGCAGGCGCGGCGGCATCCTCTGCGTTGTTTTTCGTACCGGCCCGGCGCGCGGCCGCCCGCGCGCTGGCCGGGCGCGCGCTCGGTGACGAAAGCCCTGGTCCGCTCCCCGGCGTGGATTAGAACTGCGGCCATGCGCACGGACGGTGACCCCGACGACCGGCACGAGCCCCAGGACGACGACCAGACCGCCGGCGCCGGCATCGTCCTCGAGACCGAGGATCCCGGCGCGGTCGTCCTGCAGCAGCAGCTGCCCGACACCATGTTCGCGTTCCCGCTGCGGCGGGCCGTGCCGTTCCCGAACCTGATGATGCCGCTGCTGCTGGACTCCCCGGCGGCGCGCGAGATCGTCGCCAAGGCGGAGGCGCACAACGGGCACCTGTTCGTCGTGCTGCAGAAGGACTCGGACGCCGAGCCGCCGGGGCTGGACGACCTGCACGAGGTCGGCGTCATCGCCCGCATCCTCAAGACGCTGAAGCTGCCCGACGGCAACATGTCGGCGATGACGCAGGGGCTGCGGCGGGCGCGCCGGCAGAAGGCGGTGCGGCAGAAGCCGCACCTCGTCGTCCGCGTGAAGGAGGTGGTCGAGATCCCGGCGCGCGGCAAGAAGGCCGGGGCCCTCGTGCGGCTGCTGCAGCAGAACCTGCGCAAGCTCGCGGAGGCGCAGGACCACCTGGACACCGGCTTCGCGACCACGCTGCTCAACATCGAGGACGGCGCGCAGCTCGCGGACTTCTCGGGCGGCATCCTGCGCAAGGTCGAGGACCGTCAGCGCCTGCTGGCGACCGCCGACGTCGAGCAGCGGCTGCAGCTGGCGCTCGAGCTGGTGATGTCCGAGGTGGAGCTGGCCGAGCTGGACCAGAAGATCCAGCAGGAGATCCGCAGCAAGGCCGAGAAGGCGCAGAAGGACTACTTCCTGCGCGAGCAGCTCAAGCTCATCCGCCGCGAGCTCGGCGACGAGAAGGACCCGCGCACGACCGAGCTGCAGCGCTTCGAGGAGGCGATCGCCAAGGCCGGGATGCCCGAGGCGGCGCTGCAGCGCGCCAACGAGGAGCTGCTGCGGCTCAAGACCACGCCGGTCGAGTCCGGCGAGTACGGCGTGGTCCGCAACTACCTCGACTGGCTGACGTCGCTGCCGTGGTCGACCGGCACCGAGGACGACAAGGACCTCGGCAAGGCCGAGCAGGTGCTCGAGGAGGACCACTACGGCCTCAGCGAGGTCAAGGAGCGCATCCTCGAGTTCCTCGCCGTCCGCAAGCTCAAGCCCGGCCACCAGGGCTCGATCCTGTGCCTCAGCGGGCCGCCCGGCGTCGGCAAGACCAGTCTCGGGCGCAGCATCGCGCGCGCGATGGGGCGCCGGTTCTGGCGCTTCTCGCTGGGCGGCATGCGCGACGAGGCCGAGATCAAGGGCCACCGGCGCACCTACATCGGCGCGATGCCGGGGCGCATCCTGCAGGGGCTCAAGGCCTGCGGCAGCAACAACCCGGTGCTGCTGCTCGACGAGGTCGACAAACTCGGCAACGACTTCCGCGGCGACCCGAGCTCGGCGTTGCTCGAGGTGCTCGACCCCGAGCAGAACCACGCGTTCCTGGACCACTACCTCGACGTGCCGTTCGACCTGTCGCGGGTCATGTTCCTGGCCACCGCGAACGTGCTGCCGCAGATCCCGGCGCCGCTGCGCGACCGCATGGAGATCCTCGAGATCCCGGGCTACCTGCTCGAGGAGAAGGTCGAGATCGGCCGTCGGCACCTGCTGCCGAAGCAGCTCGAGCGCCACGGCCTGCAGAAGAAGCACCTGTCGATCACGCCGCCGGTGTGGAAGGACGTGGTCGCGCAGTACACGCGCGAGGCCGGCGTGCGCGGGCTCGACAAGGTCGTGCAGCGCCTGTGCCGCAAGACCGCGCTGGCGGTGGCCCGCGGCGGCGCGGGGCCCGGGCGGCTCAGCCGCGAGGAGATGGAGCAGCTGCTGGGCCGGCCGCGGTTCAAGCCCGAGGAGCGGCGCAAGCAGCGCCTGCCGGGAGTCGTGCAGGGGTTGGCCTGGACGCCGGTGGGCGGCGACGTGCTCTACGTGGAGGTCACCGGAAGCACCGGCAAGGGCGCGTTGCAGATCACCGGCAGCCTCGGCGACGTGATGTCGGAGTCGGCGCGGCTGGCGCTCAGCTACCTGCGGAGCAAGGCCGAGGTGTTCGGCCTCGACCTGCAGAAGCTCGCCACCACCGACCTGCACCTGCACTTCCCGGCCGGTGCGATCCCCAAGGACGGTCCGTCGGCCGGCATCACCATCGCCTGCGCGCTGCTGAGCTGGCTCACCGGTCGCCCGGCGCCGATGGACCTGGCGATGACCGGCGAGCTGACGGTCGTCGGCGAGGTGCTGCCGATCGGCGGCGTGCGCGAGAAGGCGCTCGCCGCGAAGAACTTCGGCCTGAAGCGCGTGCTGCTGCCCAGGGGCAACGAGGCCGAGGTGCTC
Source organism: Planctomycetota bacterium (assembly GCA_050245995.1). Taxonomy (GTDB): domain Bacteria; phylum Planctomycetota; class UBA1135; order UBA1135; family UBA2386; genus JBFWWV01. The sequence goes on from JBFWWV010000008.1 coordinate 158,656, forward strand.
GAGCTCAAGCCGGAGCTGCTGAAGGGCCTGAAGTTCGAGTACGCGAGCTCGTTCGAGGACGTGTTCGCCGTGGTGTTCGGCAAGCCGAAGGCGCGGAAGGTCAAGGCGCCCGCGAAGCGGCGCGGGTAGGAGACGGCATGGGCTGGACACCGTCGAGCGGATCATGGAAGTCGAAGACCGGTTCGAGCTGAACATCGACGACCGCGACGCCGAGAAGGCGGTGACCGTAGCCGACCTCGAAGACCTGGTCGTGCGGCTGCTGCCGACCGCGGCCAACACGGAGACGCGCACGCTCGACGCGGAGCAGGTGCGCAGTCGGCTCTACGATGTGATCGCCGAGCGGGTGGGGATGCTGCAGAAGGACATCCGGCCCGAGAACTCGTGGGTGAACGGCCACGGCATGGACTGACCCACGCCGAAGGCCTGGCCCCAGCCCTGGCCCTAGCCTTTGCCTCTTGCCCTTTCCCGCCTTCTGCCTTGGCCGAGCCAGCGCGCGCGCAGGCGAAGGCAAAGGCAAAGGCAAGGCGACGGCCTGCCCGTTCAGCTCCTGGGCCGGCTGGCGCGGCGCTGTGCGCCGCGCTTGCCGGCCCAGGAGCAGATCGGGCAGGCCGTCGGCTCGTGCCCCCGCGCCGGGCACCACTTCCGCCCGAACCAGATCAGCTGCAGGTGCAGCTTGTTCCAGTGCTCCTCCGGGAACCACCGCTTCAGGTCGCGCTCGGTCTGCTGCACGTTCTTCCCCGACGACAGGCCCCAGCGCGCGGCGAGCCGATGGATGTGGGTGTCGACCGGGAACGACGGCACCCCGAACGCCTGTGCCATCACCACGCTGGCGGTCTTGTGGCCGACGCCGGGCAGGCGCTCCAGCTGCTCGAGATCCTGCGGCACCTCGCCGCCGTGCTCCTCGACCAGGATCCGGCTGAGGCCGGCGATCGCCTTGGCCTTCTGCGGCGACAGGCCGCACGGCCGGATCCGCTCGCGGATCCGTTCGACCGGCACCTGCAGCATCGCCTCCGGCGTCGCCGCCTCGGCGAACAGGCCCGGGGTGACCTTGTTGACCCGCTCGTCGGTGCACTGCGCCGACAGCAGCACGGCGACCAGCAGGGTGTAGGGGTCGTCGTGGCGCAGCGGGATCTCGGGCTCCGGGACCAGTTCGTCGAGGATGGCGGCGATGCGGGCGGCCTTGTCCTGCTGCTTGCCGGACCGGGTCATGGGCCGCGCGACTCTACCTTGTCGCGCTGCCTGTTGCGTCGGGGGCCCGGAGGCGCGAGGCTCTGGGCGATGACCGCCGTTCCGCCGCCCGACGAGTCCCTGCAGCAGTGGTTCGAGTCCGTCTGGGCGGACCGCGAGGAGCGTGTCTACCGCGAGCTGTTCACGGACCTCGGCGGCGGGATCCACCCGGCGACCGCGGCGCACTACGCGCGCTTCAAACACGACGCGCCGCACCCGGGCTTCCTGCACCACGGGGTGTTCGCGTGCCCGCCGCACGGCGACCGCTCGCACTGGACCTACGTGACCTCGGGGCTCAGCAACCCGTGGAACCTGCAGCAGCCCGGCAGGGACCCGCAGGGGCACTCGGGTACCGGCTTCGAGCTGGTGCTGTGCACCAAGGACCGCGCCGACTGGGCGGTCGAGCTGCTGCACCACCTGATGGCCTGGCAGCTGCTGATCGCCACCGGCACGATCGAGGGGCAGCCGCTCGGCCCGGACCAGCGCGTGCCGCTGGGCGGGCCGATGGACGGCACGCCGGGGTGTCCGCTGACCTGGGTGATGGTCGAGGCTCCGGAGAGCGAGCACATGCCGTCGTCGTTCGAGCTGGCGTCGGGCAAGGTCGACTGGCTGCTGCTGGTCGGCATCACCGAAGCCGAGGTCGGGTTCGCGCGCATGCAGAGCCAGCCGGCGCTGCTCGAACGGCTGCACGCCGCCGAGCTGTGGCCGGTCACCGACCCGCGCCGCGAGAGCATCGAGTAGCCGAGGCGATGGCGCCGGCGACGGCTGGGGCGGGGGAGCGGGTTCGGGCGCTGGTGCTCGAACACGGCGCCGCCGCGTGCAGCTACCAGCTGCTCGACCCGGGCGTGGAGCACTGGCTCGCCGACGGCGACGACGCGTGCGTCGGCTTCGCGCGCGTCGGGCGGACCTGGATCGCCGTGGGCGCGCCGGTCACGCACGCGGACGCGCCGACCGCGGCGCGCGCGTTCGCGGCGGCGGCGGCGCGACAGGGCGGGCGTGCGCTGTGGTTCCTGGCCGAGGCGCCGTTGCGACAGCAGCTCGATCCGGCCCGGCGCTGGTTGCGGATCGGGGCGCAGCCGGTGTGGTCGCCCGACGCGCTGCTGGCGAACTTCGAGCGGCGCCGGTCGCTGCGCATGCAGCTGCACCGCGCCGCCAACAAGGGTGTTGTCGTGCGCGAGTGGGACGCCGGGCGCGCGACCGGCTCGCTGGCGCTGGCGCGCTGCCTGCTGCATTGGCTGGGCACGCGCCGCGCGCCGCCGCTGCGGTTCCTGGCCGGACCGACGCTGCTGCCGGACCTGCGCGACCGCCGCGTGTTCGTCGCCGAACGCGACGGCGCGCCCGCGGCGTACCTCGTGCTGGCGCCGATCCCGGCCCGCCACGGCTGGCTCGTGGAGCAGATCGTGCGCGGCAGCGGCAGCTGCAACGGCACCAGCGAGACGCTGCTGTGCGCCGCCGCCGCCGCGCTCGGCGCGGCCGGCGCGGCGCTGCTGACGCTCGGCTGCGCGCCGCTGTCGCGCCGCTGTGGCATGCCGTGGCCGAACGGGGTCACCGGGCGCGCGCTGGCGGCGGCGCGGCGCTGGGGCCGACGGCTCTACGACTTCGACGGCGTCGACGCCTTCAAGGCCAAGTTCCGGCCCGAGCGCTGGGAGCCGCTGTACCTCGGCGCCGCCGACGGCCCGCTGCGCGCGCGCGACCTGTGGGCGCTGGCGCGCGCGGAAGCCGGCGGCAATCCGATCGCGTTCGCGCTGCGCGGACTGCTCCGGCGTCGCCGCTGACGCGGGGCGAACCGGTGTCGCCGGATCGCCGCCCGGACGAGCGTCGCCTCGCCGCCGCGGCGGTCCTACAGTGCGGCGCGTGGCCGACTCCCCGCGCTATCTCGTCGTCGTGCACGGCATCGGCCAGCAGCGCCACGGCGAGACCCTGCTGCCGGTGGTGCAGCGCATCGCCGAGGCGCGCCGGGCGCCCCGCGCCCGGCCGCCGCTCGGCAACCCGCTGACGCTGCCGGCGCTGGTCGCCGCCAGTCGCGACGGCTTCAGCGAGTTCGCCGGCATCCCGCAGCGACGGCCCGAGCCGCCGCTGCAGGCGCCCTGGGCGGCGGCGCCGGCGGTGCCGGCGGACGGCGACGACCTGCGCTTCGTCGACCTGTTCTGGGCCGACATCCCGCGCGCCGACTTCCCGCTGGTCGGACAATCGTTCGCGGGCTGGAGCGCCGGTCTGATCGAGCGGCTCGAGCGCGGCCCGCGCGCGCGGGCGTGGATCCAGGACCTGCTCAAGCACATGCGACGCGGGCTCGTGCCGGTGCAGGCGATGCTGGCGCTGCGGGCCCGCAGCCTGACGTCGATGGTGTTCGACGACTTCCTCGGCGACGTGCAGCTGTACGCCGAGTACGCGCCGACCCGCGGCCGGGCCGTGCGCCGGTTCCACGACCGCATGGCGCGCCTGCACGCCCAGCACACCGGCGCGCCGCCGCGCTACACCGTCCTCGCGCACAGCCTCGGCAGCGTGCTGGCGCTCGACGCGCTGACCTACGCGCACGCCGCGCACACCTCGCGGGCGTCGGCGGGCCCCGGGCCCGATCGGTTCCATCTGCCGGGTTACCACGACGGCAGCGAGCTGCCGTCGGTCGAGTGGGCGCAGCACGTCGATCACTTCGTCACGTTGGGCTCGCCGATCGACAAGTTCCTGCTGCTGTGGCCCGACGCGTTCGGCGCGCTCGGCACCGACGCCTGGCTCGACCCCGGGTTCGTCGCGCGGCGTCCGGCGCCGATCCGCCACGCGAACTACTGCGACGAACAGGACCCCGTCGGTCACGAGCTCGACGTCGCCCGCTCGACGCCGGTCGTGCGGCGGCTGTTCGAGACGCTCGAGGACCGGGTGTTCGCGCGCTACGTGCTGCCCGGCACCGCGCACGTGCGCTACTGGCAGGACGACGCGCTGTTCCGGCGCATCGTCGACCTCGCCGTCGACGGCCGCGAGCCGGCGCAGGCGCAGCCGATCCGCTGGTTCCGGGACCGCGCGTACTTCGGCGTGCTGACCGTGACCTACGTCGCGCTGCCGGTGACCGGCTGGGTGCTGTCGACCATCGCGTGCGCCTACATGCTCGGCGCGATCGAGGACCGCGACTGGGCCGGCGCGCTGCTGAACCTGCTGCTCTGCAGCGGGGCGGTGGCCGCGACCATCTGGCTCGCACACCTGATGGTCATGTGGCGTCAGGTGCTCTACCTGAAGCGCCTGCATCCGGTGTCGTCGCCGACGCGGCTCTTGTGGCGCTGGCTGTTCCGCGCGCTGATCTTCGGCACGCCGCCGCTGTGGGCCGCGGCCGCCTGGTACTGCGCGCACAGCACCGACTGGTGCGGGCGGCCGTTGCCGCGCGCGGCGACGGTGCTGGCGACGATCGTCAGCACGTCGCTGCTGCTGTCGTTCGTGACGGTGCGCGCGCAGTGGCGCGCGCTGCGCCGGGACCGCGCGCGGTCGTGGGCGGCGTGCGCGTCCGGCCTGCGCGGCAAACCCTGATCAGCTCGAGTCCTGCAGCTGCCGCAGGAACGCGTCCTTCCAGTGGTAGCCCTCGAGCAGGCTCGGGTCGTCGTCGCCCAGGAGCCGCCGCGCCAGGTAGAGCGCCTCGACCGACGCCAGACCGGCGTCGGGGTCGTCCCAGAGCTTGCTGGTGCGCGGATACGCCGTGCGCACGCCGGCCGGGATCGAGCGCGACACCGGGTCGCCGCGCAGGCAGGCGAGCAGCTGCGGCAGCCAGCGCCAGGTCGAGTCCAGCAGCAGCAGCGGCCGGGCCGCGTCGGCCGGCGACAGCGGCGGCGCGTCGACGGCGAGCAGCGTGAAGCCATCGGCGTCGAACGCGAGGCCGGGCCGCGCGCGCAGGAACGTCATCTCCGGACGCTCGTGCAGGAAGCGCAGCGAGCACTTGGCGATCCGCTCCTTGGGGTGACGGATCACGGTGGTCGGGATCGGCCGAGAGGTCACGGCGCCCGGACCTCGAGCTGGCGCAGGACGGCGGCCTCGACGACCTCGACGCCGAGGCCCAGCACGCACTGCGGGGTCACGCAGTCGCGCCGCGTGCACGGCCGGCACGGCACGTCGTGGTAGAGCACCTCGTGGCGCACCGCGCCGTGGCTGCGCGGGCCGTAGCGCGCCGGGTCCTTGGGGCCGAACAGCGCCACGCAGGGGGTGCCGACGGCGGCGGCGATGTGCAGCGGTCCGGTGTCGGCGGCGACGATCAGGTCGACCTGCTGCAGCACGCCGGCGAGGCCGCGCAGGCCGAGCTGGCTGCCATCGACCACGCGTGCGGCCGGCGCCGCCGCCAGCAGCGGCGCGACCAGCTCGCGCTCGCCGGGGCCGACGCTCACGGCGACGCCGCAGCCGCGCGCGCCGAGCCGCGCCGCGAGCGTCGCGAACCGATCGACGGGCCAGCGCTTGAAGGTCGCGAATGCGGACGTGCCGGGGTGCAGCAGCACGCGCGGCCGCGGCAGCTCGGCCAGCAGCGCGGGCGGCGGCGCGACCGCGGCCAGCGCCGGGGCCGTGCGCGGGGCGTCGAGGCCGAGGTGCCGCAGCAGCAGGTAGCCCAGCTCGGCGCGGTGCGGCAGCGGCGAGGGCACCGCGACCCGTTCGCGGTAGGCGCGGTGGCTGCCCTCGCGCGCCCCCGGCGCGGCGTAGCCGATCTTGCGGTCGGCGCGCGCCGCCAGCACGTGCAGGGCGCTCTTCAGGATCCCGTGCAGGTCGAGGACCACGTCGAAGCGCCGGCGCCGGAGCCGCCACAGCGCGGCCGGGATCGACCAGGGGCGCTTGCGGGGGTAGACGTGCACGGCCGCCAGCTGCGGGTGGTCCTCAAGCAGCGCCGCGAAGCGATCCTCGACCAGGAACTCCAGCCGCAGGTCGGGTCGGGCCTGGGCCAGCGCCGCGACGGTCTCGAGTGCGAACAGCACGTCGCCGAGCGCCGACAGCCGCACCAGCAGCACGCGCGCGCCCTGCGGCAGCGGTCGCGCGGCGGCGGGGGCGGGTGGCGGAGGCGCGGCGGTGGACACGGCGGCAGTTTGGCGCCGGGGTCCCGGGCGCGAAACCCCGAACCCGCACCGCCGATGGCACCGGGGCTTCGGCGTCGCCGGGCCGCGTCGCCGGCGGGCCGGCGGATTTGCTGTGCGCCCTGCGGGCTCGTTGCCGAAACATCACCGGAGCATGGGGGGGCTGGAACGTCGATCGGAGCGGCCGGATCAGGTCGCGGCAGGCCGGGATCGGGATCCCGAGCGGCTGGCCGAGACCCTGGCCATGCTGCTGAAGGCCTGCGGCATCTACCCGCCGGAGCACCCCAGGGTCGTGCAGAGCGCCTCGGCCTGCGCCGTCGAGCTGGAGCGCTGGATCGACCCGCCCAACTGGCTCGCCATGCGCGTCCGCGGCGATCACATCGTGATCGGCCGCGTCGAGCTCGAGAGCCGCGGCCCGCTGGTGCACTGGATGATCGGTCGCCTGCGCGACGCCGGGCTCGCCGGGCTCGAGTTCGGCCCCAGGGTCGACACCGCCGCGGCGGTCGAGTTCGCGCGGACCCTGTCGGCCTGCACCGGCCGCAACGGCCGGACGTTCTCGGCCGCGTGGCCGGAGAACCACGCCAAGATCCGGCCGCTGGACCTGGTGTTCACCGGCCTGCACGACGCGGACGCCGACGGCGTGGGCGCCGGGCCGGCAAGCGGGACGGCCGGCACCGCCGCACAGGACGTCTGGAAGCTCGACCTCGTCGCGCGCCTGTCGCGCTCGACGCAGCTGCGCGATCGCCTGCGCGCGATCGAGACGGCATGCGAGCAGATGGATGGCGCCGCCGGGCACTCGTCGACCAGCATCGACCTGGTCTCCGGCATCGTCGACCTGCTGCCCGTCGAGGTCGCCCAGGACTTCGATCACGTCGACGAGGTCGTCGGTCGCGTGCTCGAGCACATGCAGCTGGCGATCGCGCGGGTGCTGCGCGAGGGCGGTGAGGTCAACGACGCGGAGCTGCTGCGCATCGGCCTGTCGGTGGCGAAGAAGTACTTCGGCAAGTCCGCCGGCGAGGTCGCCCTGCCGAAGGAGCTGCCGACCGGTCGACCCGAGGACGAACGCATCCTCGCCGACGTCGACCTGCTGTTCGCCGAACTCGAGGACCTGCCGTCGGCGGTGGGCCTGTCGGCGCCGCGGGCCGAGGACTGCGTCAGCACCGCGCCGGGTCTGGCGGCCGAGCTGTGCGGCATCTATCTGCACGTGCTGCTCGGCAGCGAGCGCAAGGAGACGCGGGCGGCCCTGGCGTCGTGCCTGCCGGGCACGCTGCAGACGCTCGGTCCGGCGTCCTGGCCGATCCTGGACAGCTACCTGCTCGAGCAGCGCAGCAGCTTCGAGCAGCCGACCTCCGACGCCGACAAGCTCCGGGTGCTCGCGTTCCTCGAGCGGACCGGGCGCTGCGACGTGATCCAGGAGCGCGGGTACGCGCGCCCCGAGCTGATGGCGGCGACGTTCCCCGCGTCGCTGCCGGTGTTCGCGCGCATCCTCGGTGCCAACGCCCAGGGCATCGAGGTGCTGCGCCGCGTCCTGGCGGGCATCGGCGCCGGGCGGATGCGCGCCGCCGCGGACGAGCTGTTCGCGACCGGGCAGCTGCTCGATCCGGGCGTGGTGACGGTGATCGCGGCGGTGGGTGGCGCGGTGGTGCTGCCGCTGCTGCGCCGCGTGGTCACCGTCGACCAGAGCGCGATCCGGACCACCGTCGTCGGCTACCTGCGGACGCTGCCGTTGCCGGCGGCGGAGTCGGCGGCGCTGCGCTGCGTCGAGCCGGCCCCGGACCTGCCGGCGCGCTACCTGGAGGAGCTGTTCCGGCTGGCCAGCGACAAGGTCGAACAGGACCCCCGCACGCGGCAGCTGTCGAGCCAGCTGCTGCGCGCGTTCGCGGCCGACCCGCGGCGGCGGCACGAGCGCCGCCTGGTGGCGATCGCGGGGCTCCGCCACCTGCCCGGCGTCGAGACCCGGGCGCTGCTGCGCCGGCTGGCCGGCGAGGGACGGTTCACGCAGTTCTCGGCCACCGCGCGGGCGCTGCGGCGCCAGGCGCGCTCCGTGCTGCAGCGGCTCGGAGAGCGAGGAGACGCATGAGCGACGAACGACCGCCGGTCCGCGACGCCGAGGCCATCGTGACCCAGCTCATCGACGAGCTGGTGGCGGCCCTGGTCAACGCCCGGATCTACGCCACCAGCCACCCGCGCTTCCAGGGCTCGCTGAGCGCCGTGATCACCCTGGTCAAGGAGCTCAGCGCCGCGACGGGCGAGAACCCGGTGCGCATCGCCTGCACCGAGGACCTGCTGATCCACCAGAAGCGGCCGCTGCTCGCGGCGAGCCTGGCCGCGTCGCGGCTGATCGACCTGCTGCGCTCGTGGGGCAGCGGCGGCGTCGAGCTGTCGATCGGCCTGTGCGCGGCCGAGCTCACCGAGCTGTTCACGGCGATGGGGCAGAAGCCCGCGGCCGACGAGACCTGGACCACGCTGAACGCGCGCCTCGAACAGCGCCAGTTCCACTGCGCGCGCCTGATGGCGCCGTACGTCGACATGGCCGTCGGCGCCAGCGGCCGGCCCGACTCCGGCTCGCGACTGCACGTGGCGGTGAAGTTCTACCAGACCCTGGTGGACCTGCTGCAGAACGTGACCATCGCCGTCTGCCGCGGCGGCCGCATCGAGTTCGACCCGGTCAAGTCGATGGCGGAGCAGATGCTGCTGCGGCTCGAGTCCGACGAGGGGCCGCTGCTGAGCCTGGCGCGCCAGGACCAGTACGACGCCTTCACGTTCGGGCACTCGGTCCGTGTCGCGGTGCTGGCGATGACGTTCGCCAAGTCGCTGACCGAGGACCGCGACCTGGTCACGCGCATCGGCGTGGCGGCGCTGCTGCACGACGTCGGCAAGGCGCTGATCCCGTTCGAGATCCTGCACATGCAGCGCCGGCTGACCGCCGACGAGTTCCGCGAGATGAGCAAGCACCCGCAGCTCGGCGCGGAGCTGCTGCTGGACCACCACGACTCCGATCCGCTGGCGATCGCCGCCGCGTTCGGGCACCACCAGACCAAGGACGGCCGCGGCTATCCGGCGACCGCGCACTGCGGCACGACCTCGGTGGTGACCGAGATCGTCAAGATCTGCGACGTGTACGAGGCGCTGACCGCGGCCCGGCCGTACAAGCTGCCGATGTCGCCGGTGAAGGCCTATCGCGTGATGCTGGCGATGGGGGACAAGTTCGACCGCGGCCTGCTGCGCAAGTTCGTCGAGATCAACGGCGTGTTCCCGGTCGGCCAGCCGGTGGAGCTCTCCACCGGAGAGGTCGCCGTCGTCCGCCGGCAGGGCCAGGACCACCGCACGCCGGTGGTGGAGCTGATGGTCGACGAGCTCGGCCAGCCGCTGTCGGGCGCCGACCGCGAGGTGGTCGACCTGTCCGAGCTGGGCTGCGGCTGCGTGCGCACCATCCTCGGCGAAGCCAGCTCCGAGATCACCGGCCGGCTGCGCAGTCACGAGTTGACCGGCACGACCTGATCCCCGATCGCCCGCGCTTGCGCGGCGCCCCTCCGCTGCGTATTCCAGTCGCCCGATGGCGCTGCCCGCGGGATTCGTCGAGGTGCGACGCAGCCGCGAGGTCGCGTGGATCCGCGCCGACCTGGAGCCGCTGGGGCTCGACGCGCTGTGGGCCGCGCCCGAGCCGCTGCCGTTCGCGAAGGGGCGCGGCGGCATCGGCCAGCTGCAGCTGCGCCCCGACCTGTGCGCCGTGGTGCGGCAGCTGCGCCGCGGCGGCGCGTTCGGCAAGCTGCTCGGCGACCGCTACCCCGCGCCGGCGCGGGTGCGGCGCGAGCTCGAGGTGCTGACCAGGCTGCGCGAGGAGGGCGTGCCGGTGGTGGCGCCGCTCGCGGCGTTGGCGCGGCGCCCCCGCACGTTCTGGCGGCTGCGGCTGCTGACCGAGCTGGCCGCCGGTGCGCAGCCGCTGCCGGCGTTCTGCGCCGCGGACCCCGAGGCGCGGCGCTGGGCGATCGAGGCCGCCGCGGTGACGATCCGGTTGGCGTTCGCGGCCGGTCTGCGGCACCCGGATCTGCACCCCGACAACGTGCTGGTCAGCCGCAGCGGCGACAAGGTGCGCGCCGTGCTCGTCGATCTCGACCGCGCCGAGCTGGTGCCGGTGCTCACCGCGCAGCAGCGCGACACGATGCTGGTGCGGATGGCGCGCTACCTGTGGCGGCACCGGCGCACGCTGCCGGTGGCGTTCACGCGCGTCGACCTGATGCGCTTCCTGCGCGCCCTCGGCGAGGCGCCGCGCGCGCCGCGCAAGCTGCGGTTTCGCGAGCTGCAGCAGAAGCTCGAGCGGGCGCTGAAACAGCGCGGGCTGCTGCCGACCGAGCGCGGATGACGTCCCGCTCCCGGCGCCGCGGCGCTCAGCGCGCGACGACCGGGTGCGCCGCCGGGTCGCGCCAGAACGCGGCCGGGCAGTTCGGGCAGCAGAACGCCACGGCGCGCTGCTCGTGCACGATCACGTAGCGCGGGTCGATCGGCTTGCCGCTGACCGGGCAGGCGTCGTTGACCGGCTGCAGCGCGTCGGCAACCGGAGTCGCGGCGACCGGGGCCTCGGCGGCGGGCGGGTCCGCGGTCGGCGTCTCCGCCGGGGACGCCTTGCGCAGCTCCGGCGGCGGCTCGGTCTCGAGCGCCGGCTCGGCGGCGACCTCGCCGGCGTCGACGGTGAGGCCCTCGCGCGTGCGCAGGCGCGCGAGGCCCTCCGCGGTCACGGCCGTGCGCCACAGGTGCACCGTGCGCAGCGCCGGCAGCGCCAGCAGCGCGTCGACGGCGGAGTCGTCCACCGCGGTCTCGGCCAGCACCAGCTCGGCGAGGTGCGGGTGGCCGCGCAGCGCGCCGACGCCCGCGCCGGTCACGGCGGTGGCGCGCAGGTCGAGGCGGTTCAGGTTCGGCATCGCGGCGCAGTGCGCGAGCACCGCGTCGCCGGCCCGCGTGCGCGCCAGCCCGAGGTCGGCGATGCGCGCCGCCAGCGGCAGCAGCAGCGCGGGCAGGTCGTCGGCGGCGATCTCGGTGGCGACGGGTGCGAAGTCGACCCAGAGCAACGGGCTGTCCTGCGCCAGCGGCTCGACGTGCACGAGCCGCTCGCGCAGGGCGGCCAGCGCCCCGGCTTCGATGGTCCGCGTCTCGACGGCCCGGCGCGCGGCCGGCTCGGTCGCGGCGCCGTCGCCTTCGCCGGCCGGGTCCGCCGGTGGGTCGGGTTCGGGCTGCGGCGCGGGGACCGGCGCCGGATCCGGCGGCTCGGCGGCGGGGGGCGGCGAGGGCGCAGCGTCCTTCGACGGGTCGACCGCGTCCGGGGTCCCGAGCGACGCGCCGTCGCCGCTCCCGGCGTCGGGATCCGGCGCGGGCGCCGGCGCCGCCGGCGGTTCACGCACCTCGGTCGGCGCCGTCGGCGCGTTCGGGTCGAACTCGCCCTCGAACGGGGCGCCCGCCGCGATCCACGCGCGCAGCAGCGCCACCTCGTCGGCGGTCGGCTGCGGTTTGTCCTCCGGCGGCATGTGGTCGTCGTCGTCGAGCGGCAGCGCGATGCGCAGCACCAGCTCGCTGTCGTCGGGGCGGCCGGCCACCAGCACCGGGCCGGTCTCGCCGCCCGCGGCGATGGCCTTGGCGGTGTGCAGCGCGAGGTCGCCCTTCGACTTGGTCTCGCCGTGGCACTTGCCGCAGCGGTCGACCAGGATCGGCTGCACCACGGCGGCGAACGTGGGCAGCGCCGGACGCGTCGGTGGCGTGGTCGGCGCGGGATCGGCCGGGTCGGCGCCGGTTGCCGCACCATTCACGGCAACCGGCGTCGGCGGCTCGCGGGGCTCCTCGAACGGCTCCGTCAGCCAGTCGGCGCCGTGCGTCATCGTGCTGCCGATGTGGCCGGCCGCGCCGAGGCCGATCAGGCCGACCAGCAGCAGCAGGCGGAACGGGCCGCGCGCGCGCAGCATGGACAGCAGCGCGCCCAGCATGCAGACGGCGGCGGAGCCGATGCCGAGCCAGCGGTGGAGCTCGATCGAGCGCGGCGGGTAGCCGCCCTCCAGCGCCAGGTACCAACCGGTCAGCGCACTCAGCGCCGTTCCGATCGCGGCCAGCCAGGTCAGCGTCGCCACCGTCGCCCGGCTCGCCGGCCGGCGGATCAGCGCGCCGCCGAACTCGAGCACGAACACGCCGACCCAGAGCCCGATCGGCAGGTGCAGCACCAGCGGGTGCAGGCGCCCGAGGAGCTGCAGCAGGGACTGTTCGGTGATCACGCGAGGATCCCCCGGACGATCTTGCCGGCGACGTCGGTGAGGCGGAAGTCGCGCCCCTCGTGCCGGTAGGTCAGGCGTTCGTGGTCGAGGCCCAGCAGGTGGAGCATGGTGGCGTGCAGGTCGTTCACGTGCACGGGGTCGCGCACGATGTTGTAGGAGAAGTCACAGGTCTCGCCCCAGGTGATGCCGGGGCGCACGCCGCCGCCGGCCAGCCAGACCGTGAAGCAGCGCGGGTGGTGGTCCCGCCCGTAGTTGGTCGGCGTCAGCGTACCCTGACTGTAGACCGTGCGGCCGAACTCGCCGGCGAACAGCACCAGCGTGTCGTCGAGCATGCCGCGGCGCCGCAGGTCGGTCAGCAGCGCGGCGATCGGCTGGTCCACCGCCTTGCACTGGTCGCGCATCTCCTTGGGCAGGTTGCTGTGCTGGTCCCAGCCGCGCATGTAGAGCTGGATCGCGCGCACGCCGCGCTCGGCCAGCCGCCGCGCCATCAGGCAGCTGCTGGCGAACGTGCCGGGCTTCCGGGCCTCCTCGCCGTACAGCGCCCAGGTCGAGTCGTCCTCGTCGGCGAAGTCGCACAGCTCGGGCACCGACGCCTGCATGCGGAACGCCATCTCCTGCTGCGCGAGGCGCGCCTCGATCTCGGGGTCCAGCGTCGCCGCGCGCTCGCGCTCGTTCAGATCGGAGAGCAGGTCGAGGAACGCGCGCCGGTCCCGGCGCGCGACGCCGGGCGGGTCGTTCAGGTACAGCACCGGGTCGCCGTTGCTGCGCAGCTTGCAGCCCTGGTGGCGGCTCGGCAGGAAGCCGCTGCCCCAGAACCGCGACGACAGCGCCTGCATGTTGCCGAAGCCCTGGGTGATCATCACCACGAACGTCGGCAGGTTGCGGTTGCCGGAGCCGAGGCCGTAGGCGAGCCACGAGCCCAGGCTCGGGCGCCCGGGCTGCTGGCTGCCGGTCTGCACGAAGGTGATCGCCGGCTCGTGGTTGATCGCCTCGGTGTGCATGCTGCGCACGATGCACAGCTCGTGCGCGACCGTGCCGAGGTGCGGCATCAGCTCGCTGATCCAGGCGCCGTCCGCGTGGTTCTTGTAGCGCGTGAAGCGGAACATCGACGGCGCGATCGGGAACCGCTTCTGGCCGCTGGTCATGCCGGTCAGGCGCTGGCCGTCGCGCACCGACTCGGGCAGGTCCTGGTCGAAGCGGGCCCGCAGCCCCGGCTTGTAGTCGAACAGGTCGAGCTGGCTCGGCGCGCCCTCCATGTGCAGGTAGATCAGCCGGCGCGCCTTCGGGGCGAAGTGCGGGCCGGGCGCCGGGTCGCCGTTGCCGCCGTTGCCGCTCGGGCGCAGCAGGTCGTGCAGCGCCGAGGTGCCGAGCACGGCGCCGAGCGAGCCGGCGGCACGGCCGAAGAAGCGGCGGCGGGTGAGCTGCAGGGCGCGTTCGGCGAGCGGGTCGAGTGGGGACATCGGCATCACGGCACGCAGACGGTGGCGTCCAGGTTGAGCAGCGCGCTGGCGATCAGCGTGAGCGCCGCCAGCTCGGCCGGCGCGGTGTCGGCCGCGGCCGGCACCGTGCCGACCGCGAGCAGCGCCGCGGCGTCGTCGGGGGCCGCGGCGAAGCGGCCGCGGAACGCAGAGAGCGCCTCCTGCAGGCGACGGAGCCCCGCGGCGTCGGGGTCGCGACCGGTGCAGCGGCGGTGCATCGCGGCGAGCCGTTCTGCGTCGTCGGCGCCGTCGTCGAGCGCGCGCTGCGCCAGCACGCGCGCGGCCTCGACCAGCTGCTCGTCGTTCCACAGGGCCAGCGCCTGCTGCGGCGTGTTGGTGGTCACGCGCCGCACCGTGCAGAACTCGCGCGTCGGCGCGTCGAACTGCAGCAGGAACGGCGGCGGGCAGGCGCGCTTGTAGTAGGTGTAGAGGCTGCGGCGGAACAGCGCGTCGCCGCTGTCGCGCTCGAACGTGCGCGTGTTCGACTGCGTCATCGCCACCTCCTGCCACAGGCCGGGCGGCTGGTACGGCTTGACCGGCGGGCCGCCGAAGCGCTCGACCAGGAGTCCGGACGCGAACAGCGCCTGGTCGCGCAGCTGCTCGGCCGACAGGCGGCGGCGCGGGTACGACGCCAAGAGGCGGTTGTCGGGGTCGTCGGCCGCGAGCTCGGGCCGCGCGCGGTTGCTCTGGCGGAACACGGCGCTGCGCGCGAGCTGCCGCAGCATCCGGCGCACGTCGTAGCCGTGCGTGCGGAAGTCGACGGCGAGCCAGTCCAGCAGCTCGGGGTGGCTCGGCCATTCACCCTGCATGCCGAAGTCCTCGCTGGTGCGCACGAGGCCGGCGCCGAACAGCAGCTGCCACAGCCGGTTGACCTGCACGCGGGCGAACAGCGGGTTCTGGTCCGCGACCAGCCACTGCGCCAGCCCGCGGCGGTCGTCGGGGGCGCCGTCGGGCAGCGCGCCGAGCGCGGCGGGCACGCCGCGCCGCACCGGGCGGTCCTTCAGCGGCTTGTCGTACTCGCCGCGTTCGAGCACGTAGGTCGGCCGGGGCTCCTCGCGCTCGCGCATCACCATCGCCCGCGGGATCGCGCCGTCGAGCTCCTCGAGCTCGCGTTCGAGCCGCTTCGCGGTCTCGGCCAGCGCGGCGTAGCCCGGCGAGTACTGCAGCCGGAACGCCGCGCGCACGCGCTCGTCGAACGCCGCCCGCGCCGCGACGGGCAGCAGCGCACCGACCAGGTCGCCGGCCAGCTCCCCGTCGCGCTGCACGCGGCGCAGGTAGAAGCCGGCGTTGCCACCGGTGTTGACGATCTTCATCGTCAGCAGGTGCGGACCACGCGGCACCGCGATCGTCGCGCGGTCCTGGTCTGGCTCGGCGCCGCGGTCGACGCGGTTCTGCGCGACCTCGACGCCGGCGACGTACAGCCGGAAGCCGTCGTCGCTGCCGAGCGACAGCTCGCGCGTGCGCGCGGTCGGCGCGAACACCTGCTGCGCCACATAGCTGCGGTTCACGCCGTCGGGCAGCGCGTGCACCTTGTCGCCGACGAAGTCCTCCTGGAACGCCCACTGGAGGGTCTGCTCGCCGCCGGCGCCGTCGACTGCGGCGGAGTTCAGCGCGAAGCGCTGCCGGCCGTCGATCGCGGTCGCTGCCTCGGGGCCGTCTCCCTGCTCCCAGACCGCGTCGGAGCTGTCGCCGGGGAACGGGCCGGCCAGGTACCAGCCGCCGGTCGCCTCCGGCAGCCGGTCGCAGCCGTTCTCCGCGAACGCCGCGGCCGACACGCGCACGCGGCCGAACGTGTGGCGCGGATAGATGGAGTCGTAGTGCAGCGTGACCACGAGCTCGGTGCCGCCCTCGTAGCCGAACGGCGCAGAGGCCAGGAACAGCGCATGGCGCGGCCCGGCCGGGTGCTCGTGCGCGGCGACCGCCCAGCCGAGGCGGTCGTCGCTGCGCAGCGCGCCGCACACGCCGAAGTCGCGGTTCCGCTGCTCGATGTCGGCCCACGCCCAGACCAGCGCGACGCGCTGCCGCTGCACGGGGTCGCGCACCGAGATCGCCTCGACCTCGACGCCCTGCAGCACCGCGTTGCCGTTCTCGGCGCGGCCGACCTTGCCCTCGAAGTGCGCCGGATCGGTCAGCGCCTCGACGCAAAGGAGGCGCAGGTCGGTGGCGTCGGTGCGCCAGCGCAGCTCGTGGTGGTCGCGGTCGGGGTTCGGGCCGCTGGCGCGCGCCGAGCCGTCCTCGAGCACGGTCATCGCGGCGCCGCCGGTCGACATCGCCGCGACCAGCGTGCCCTCGGCCCAACGGAGCCCGGTGTCCGCGCGCAGCGTCCGCTCGAACTCCGCGAGCTCGGCGAGCTCGGCCGGCGACGGCGTCTCGAGCGCCGCCCTCGTCTGCGCGAGCTCGGCTTCGAGTCGTTCGTGCAGCTCGGCCTGGTCGGGCCCCGGCACGCGCACGAACGGCTCGAACGCGCGCCGCGGGTTGCGCGTCTGCGAGTACAGCCCCGGCTGGTCGATCGAGTCGAAGTAGGCGTAGAGCCCGTAGAACTCGTCCTGGCTGATCGGATCGAACTTGTGTTCGTGGCAGCGCGCGCAGCCGAGCGTGAGGCCGAGGAACACGCTGCCGGTCACCGCGGTGCGTTCGACCGCGTACTCGACCAGGTACTCCTCGTCGATCGCGCCGCCCTCGTCGGTGATCACCTGGCAGCGGTGGAAGCCGGTGGCCACGCGCTGGTCCTGGGACGCGTCCGGCAGCAGGTCGCCGGCGAGCTGCTCGGTCGCGAACCGGTCGTACGGCATGTTGTCGCGCAACGCGCGCAGCACCCAGTCGCGCCAGACCCAGAGCTGCTGGCCGTTGTCGGTGTGCAGGCCGATCGTGTCGGCGTAGCGCGCGGCGTCGAGCCACGGCACGGCGAGGTTCTCGGCGGTGCGCGAGCGCCACGGCTCCTCGTCGAGCAGGCGGTCGACCAGCCGGTCCCAGGCCGCGTCGCTCGGGTCGGCCGCGAACGCGGCTGTGTCGGCGGGCTCCGGCGGCAGGCCGGTCAGCGTCAGGAACAGGCGCCGCACCTGCGTCGCCGGATCGGCGAGCGGCCCGGGCGCGATGCCCTCGCGCTCGAGCCGCGCCAGCACGAAGCGATCGACGTCGGTCCGGCACCACGCGTCGGCGCGCACGGTCGGCACCGGCGCCGCCGTCGGCGGCACGAACGACCAATGGTCCTCGTAGACGGCGCCGTGGGCGATCCAGGCGCGGATCCGTTCGCGCTCGTCGTCGTCGAGCGCGCGCCGACCGGAGTCGGGCGGCGGCATCACGTCGTCGGGATCGTGCGTGGTGACACGGCGCCACAGCTCGCTGGCGTCCGGGTCGCCGGGCACCAGCACCGCGGCAGCGTCCTCGGCGCGGTCCAGGCGCAGGTCCGCGCGGCGCGCCGCCTGGTCGGGACCGTGGCAGCGGAAGCAGCGGTCGGCCAGGATCGGCCGCACGTCGCGGTCGTAGCGGGGGGCCTCCGGGGCGTGCTGCGCGCCGAGCCCGGCGGCAGCGGACAGCGCGACGTAGGCAGCGCGACAGCTGGGGGGGATTCGCATGTCGAGGACGCTCTCGCGGCATCATCGAGCTGCGGTCCGTCGGTGTCCACGGCCATCGCCGCGGAGCCGCCGCCGGCGCGGGGGCCGGCGCAGGGCACGGTGCGGTGCGCCGAGTCGTCGATCAGCGCGGCGCGGGCGGCTGCAGCTCGAGCACCGTCAGGCTGTCGTCGGGCGCCGCCGCCGGGTCCACCGCGAACGCGCCGCTGGCGCGCTGATCGCGCACGCCGAGCGCGGTCACCGAGTAGCGCCCCGGCGCCAGACAGGTGTGGAACTGCGCGGTACCCTGGTGCATCGGCAGGTGCGCGGCCCAGACCGGGCGCCGCTCGTCGTCGAGCAGGATGATCGACACCATCGCCGCCTGATCGCGCGGGTCACGCGTCGTGACACGGATCCGGTGCAGCAGGCCCGGGCGCAGCTGCACGTCGACGGTGCGCTCCTCGTCGCGGACCACGCGCAGCGCCACGCGCTGGGCGGCGATGTCGTTGCCCTGCAGCAGCAGGGTGTAGTCGCCCGCGGGGAGCAGCGGCGTGCGGTACTCGGAGTCGGAGTTCTCGCACAGGCCGGCGTCGGCCTCGCGGGTGTCGACGACGCGGCAGACCACGCCGGCGGCGGGCTGCCCGTTCGGCCCGAGCAGCCGCCCGCGCACGCGGCCACCGCGGTCGAGCTGCAGGTCGCCGAGGTCGACGGTGGCGCCGGCCGCGAGCTCGAACGCGGGCACGCGCAGGTGCGGGTGCTCGCGGCTCTGCACGACGGCCCGGTAGGTGCCCGGCGGCAGCAACTGCAGCTCGAAGCGCCCGTCGTCGGCCGTCCCGTAGGACGCCAGCGTTCCGCACTCCACGCGGGTGAGCGCCAGCGTCGCCGCGGCGCCTGGGCCGCCGTCGGCGAGCACGCGCCCGCGGATCGCGCCGCAGGCCAGCTGCGGGTCGGGCACCTGCAGCGTCACCGGCGACGCGGTGGCGCCGCGCAGCGGGCCCACCGTCACGGCCGCGAAGCTGCTCCAGCCCGCGCTGGCGGGATGCGCCGTGAGGGTGACCTCGAGCGTTGCCGGCACGTCGCGCAGCCGGAACGCGCCGTCGTCCGCCGACTCGCAGCCGTAGCCGCGGCGTTCCCCCGTGGGGGTCGCGAGCACGAGCCAGCCGGGCAGTGCAGCACCCAGGTGGTCGATCACGCGGCCGAACAGCGCCGCGTCGTCGTCGCCGGTGAGCGTCGCGTCCCAGTTCGCGGTGGTGCCGGCGAGCAGCTGCAGCGTGGTCTCGGCCCGGTGATCGCCGCCGTCGGGCGCCCGCTGCAGCGCGGTCAGGCCGACGGCGCCGCTCGGCAGCCCCTCGAGCACGAAGCGCCCGGCGGCGTCGGTGAGCGCCAGGCGGCTGCCGAACGAGCGTCGCTCGCCGCTCCAGACGAAGGTGTCGCGCGCGGGCTGGCCGTCCGGCGTGCGGATCGTGCCCGCCACCGAAGCACCGGCCGTGAGCTGCAGGCGGACCTCGGTGTCCGCGCCGCGCGTGACCGTCGCGGTGGCGCGCACGGCGGCGCTTCGCGGCGCCGTGGCCAGCAGCGTCACCGACCCCGGGGGCAGCGGCGGCGTCGCGAACGTCCCGTCGTCGCGCACCTCGACCCGCTGCAACGGCGGTCCGTAGCGGCGGCTGCCGTCGGCGTACTCGCGGCGGTTCTCGCTGCCGACGAGGACGGTGGCGTCGGTCGCCGGCCGCCCGTCCGCGTCGAGGACCAGGCCGCGCAACCGGCCGCGATCGCGGTGCAGCACGATCGTGACGCGGTCCCAGCGGTCGAACCGGCGCTGCAGGTGCTGCGGCGGCGACGGCGCGTGCTCGGCGTGCCGCGCCGCGATCCAGCCGTCCCCGTCGGGGCCGGCGAACTGGAATTCGCCGCGGGCATCGGTGTGGGCGACGGTGTGCGCGCGCCCGGCGCCGAGCGACATCAGCACCTCGGCGGCGGCGATGCCGCGGCCGTCGGCGTCGACCACCGCGCCGGCCACCGGCGGGCCGCCGGGCAACCGGATCGTCACTCGCCGTTGTTCGGCCACCAGGAGCTCGACCCGTACCTCGCCGCCGACGGCGGTGCGACAGCGGTACGCGCCCGGGGCGAGCTCGAAGCGCGCCTCGCCGCGCGCGTCGGTGGCGGCGCTCGCCTCGTCGGCCCAGTCGTCGATCACCAGGCGCGGCGACGCCAGCACGGTCAGGTCGGGCACCGGCAGGCCTTCGGCGTCGCACACCAGCACGACCAGCGTCGCGGCCTGGTCCGGCTCGGCGAGCGGCGTGCGTGCGGTGATCTCGGCGCCGCGCGGCAGGTCGGGGTCGGCGGCGAGGTTCACCGCGACCGGGCGGGCCGGGTCGATGGCGTCGAGGCCGGGCACGAGCTCACCTGCACCGCCGACGTCCGTCGGCGTCTCCGCGCCTCGCGGCCACCACAGCACGGCCAACAGCGTGCAGAGAATGGCAGCGAAAAGGGTGAGGGTCGCTCGCTTCACTCGGTTGTCCGGACCCGGTCTCGGTTGCTCACAGGATACTCACGCGGCGTCGTGACGACAGCGCGGCGCGGCCGGCCGCGCGCTCGCGTTCTCCACCGCGAGGACCGCGGCGCGGGCCGATCGGCCATACGCCGGCCCGGTCGCCGCCGGTCAGACTCTCGCGCCGTTCTCCCACGTGCGCAGGAAGGTACGGCGCGTGCGCCGGTCCCGAAACCGGCCGCCGATCGAGCGGGTCAGCGAGCGCGCCGACGCCTCGTGGCGGGCGAGCGCCAGCGCGCGCAGGTGGAGCGACAGCGGCAGGTCCGCCGTCCCGCACAGGCCGAGTGCGCGCTCGGTGCAGTCGGCCAGGGTGTCGTGGTCGCCGCGCTGCCCGCTGCGCACTGCCAGCGCGAGCAGCCACGCGACCTGCAGGGACGGCAGGGCGAGCGCCTCGACCGCGGCCGCCAGCGCGTCGTCGTCGTCGCCGAGCCGCATCAGGTGGATGCCCGCGAGCGCCGCGCCGATCGGCTCGTTGCCGGCGCGCGCCAGCTGGCGGCCGGCGCGGAACTCGGCCCGGGCCTCGTCGTCGCGCCCGGCCAGGAACGCGCGCTCGCCCAGGAAGATGTGGGCGCGGGCGCCGTAGGCCGGCAGCGCCAGCTGCTCGGCCTCGGTCAGGCATTCGCGCAGGTCCTGGGTCGCGCGATCGTCGCCGACGGCGATGCGCAGCTGGCCGCGGTAGAGTGCCAGCCGCAGCCGCACGCGCGGCAGGTGGCGGGCGGCGCGGCCGTCGACCTTGGCGAGCGTCTTCAGCGCCGTCGGGTAGTGGTGACGCAGCGCCTCGAGCCGCGCGAGGTCGATGCGCAGGTGGTAGTGGCGTTCGAGCTCGGCGTCGGGCAGCAGCCGCAGCGCCGCCTGCACGTGGCGCAGGCCGCCGTCGGACTCGCCGAGGTACAGCAGGATGCGGCCGTGCAGGCCGTGCGCGTCGGCGGCCAGCACGCGCGCGCGCTCGCCGTCGGGGTTCTCGAGCTCCTGGTGCGCGTTCTCGAGCAGCAGGATCGCCTGCAGCAGCATGCCCGCGTCGAACGTCGCCGCCGCCAGACCGGTCAGCGCCTCGCCGCTCGCCAGCGGGTCGTCGAGCGCGCGCGCCAGCGAGTCGGCGGTGCGGAACTGCGCCGCCGCCAGCTGCGGCTGGCCGGCGTTGCGCCGCGCGCGCGCCCACAGCAGCAGCAGGCGCAGCTCCTGCTGGCGGCGGTCGTCGGACGGCGGCAGCTGCTGCAGGTGCACCTGCAGGCGCGCGGCGACGCGCAGGCTGGTGCGGCGGCTGCCGGACCGCACGACCTCGGCGAGGCCCTGCAGCAGCGGCTCGATGCAGCCGGCGTGGTCCAGGCCGCGCGAGCGGTGCATGCCGACCTCGAGCGGCGACCGGCCGCGCTGCGCGAGGATGTCGGCGGCGCTGCGGTGCAGCGCCGAACGCTCCTCGGGCGGCAGCTGCCGCAGCAGCGCCTGCTGGAAGTCGCGGTGGCGGAACGCGACCTCGCCGCCCTGCGACCGCAGCACGCGACCGCGGAACAGCGACAGCGTCTCCAGCACCAGCAGCTCGGGACCGCCGGCGAGCGCCACCAGGTCGGCCAGCGCGCAGCGGCGGCCGAGCACGGCGGCGGCCGCCAGCACGCGACGCTGCTCCGGCGGCAGCGTCGCCACGCGCGCCTCGAAGCGCAGCAGGTGGCGCGGCGCCGGGCGCAGGTCGGCGCCCGGTTCGAGCCCGTGGTAGTCGCCGGCGCGCCCGGACAGCCGGTCGTTCTGCTGCAGGTGTTCGAGCGCCTCGATGAGGTTGCCCGGGCTGCCGCTGAACGTCGCGTGCGCCGCGGCCAACTGCTCCTGCGGCTCGGCGCCGGCGCGGAACAGCGCGCGGCCGAACTCGAGGAACGCGTCCTCGTCGAGGCCGCCCAGCTCGACGCGCTGCACGCCGTCGGGCGGCGCCCAGTCCGGGCCCGCCGTCAGCAGCAGCAGCAGGTGCCGGCCGGGCAGCTCGCGCAGCAGGCGCTGCAGCACCAGCCGGCCGGAGGTGTCGAGCCGGTCGGCGGCGTCGACGCGCAGCACCAGCGCGCGGTTCTTGCGCGCCAGCGACAGCAGCGCGTCGCACAGGCGGCTGGCGCGGACCTCGGGCTCCTCGGTGCTGTGCCCGGTCGCGACCGCGATCAGCGCGTGCGCGCCGGCGTCGTCGAGGTGCAGCTCGGCGCGCGCCCGCGCCTCGGCCCGGGCGGCGGCGTGCGGCGTGTCGGGGCCTTCGCCGCGCAGCAGCCAGTCGAGCAGCGAGCCCGCGAACGGCTCGGCGTGACCCAGGCCCGGGTCGGCCTCGCCGCCGAGGTAGAGCAGGTCGAGGTCGCGCTGCAGCCACGCGGTCATCGCCTCGTCGAGGAGGCGCCGGCGGCCGATGCCCCAGGGACCGCTGATGCAGACCGCGCGACCGCGGCCGCCGCGGGCGTGGGCGAGCTGCCGCTGCAACTGCTGCAGCTCGGCCTGCCGGCCGCAGAACGGCGTCTCGGCCGGCCGCCGCATGCGCTGCAACCGGCGGCCCGACGCCAGCGCCGGCGCGCGCTGCTCGTGCTTGCGCCACCAGTCGGAGCTCTCGCCGTGCTGCAGGATGCGCGCCACCTCGCCGGCGTCGCGCGGGCGCGCGTCGCGTTCCTTGGCCAGCATCTCGAGCAGCAGCTGCTCGAGCAGCGGCGTCATCCGCGGCCGCGTGTGCGACGGGCGCCGCGGCGCCTCGTGCAGGTGCGCGTGGATCATCTCGTCGGCGCCGTGGCAGTGCGCGAACGGGTGCTGGCCGGTGGCGACCTCGTAGAGCACGACGCCGAGCGCGTACAGGTCGCTCCGCGGCGTCTGCCGCCGGCCGAGCAGCGCTTCGGGCGCGCTGTAGGCGACGCTGCCGGCGGCGCCCCCGCCCGACGAGCCCGGCCCCGACGAGCCCGGCCCCGACGAGCCCGGCCCCGAAGTGGTCCGATCCGCCGCGCCCGCGCGTCGCGCGCCCGACGCCTGGCTCGATGCCCCGTGCCCCGAGCCGCCGCCGATCGGCCGCGCCAGACCCAGGTCGACGATCTTCACCTCGCCGGCCGGCGTCAGCACCAGGTTCTCCGGCTTGATGTCGCGGTGCACGACGCCGCTGCGGTGCAGCGCGTGCAGCCCCTGCGCCGCGTCCTGGCCGATGCGGCGCGTGAGGTCCTCGACCGGCGCGCCCTGCTGCTGCAGGAACTGCCGCAGCGTGGTGCCCTGTACCAGCTCCATCACCAGGTAGGTCGACTCGATGCCGAGCACGTCGACGGTCTCGACGCCGTGGATCGCCGCCACGTTCGGGTGCCGCACCTGCTGGCCCAGGTGACCCTCGGCGAAGAACCGCTCCCGCGCGCGCTGCTCGCCGAGTCGGTCCTGGCGCAGGAACTTGATCGCCACCTCGGTGCCGGCCGGCAGCTCGCCGTAGTCCTCGGTCAGCCGCGCGCGGTAGACGGTGCCCGAGCTGCCGCTGCCGAGCTCCTGGAGCAGCGTGAAGTGGCCGGCCAGCGACGCCACCGGCGGCGCGGGCAGGGTCGGCTGGTCACCCGGCGCGGGCATCGGCGAACCGTCGGTCACGCGGGCTTTGTAGCGGCGCGGCGGGGCCGGTTCGAGGCCGCCGTGGCCCTGCGGTGCAGTTGTCGGCGGAGCGGAGTCAGCTCCCGTCGAAGACCTGGGCGAGCGAGGGCGCGTCGAGCACCCGCAGCGCCCAGCGGTCGAGGTCGTCGGCGGTGGCCGACCGGACCCGGGCGGTGACGCTCTCCGCCGCCGGGCCGAAGCGGCGGTGCAGCAGCAGCAGGAGTTGCTCGGCCCGGCCCTCGATCTTGCCCTCGATCTTGCCTTGAGCGAGGCCGCGGGAGATCCCCTCGGCGATCAGTTTGTCGGCGGTGCTCATGACGCTGGCTCCGGCTTCGGGTCCGAGAATGCGGGACATCGCGTCGCCGAGCGGCCCGGCGGGCAGCTCGGTGACGACCAGGACGTAGGTAGCAAATACCTGCACGGCCGCGAGTCCGCCAGGGCCGGCCGCAGCGGCGCGGAACAGCGGCTCCCAGCGGCGCGGGGCGCGCAGCAGGTCCGCCGGCCGGAGCCAGCGCGCGAACTGCAGGTGCAGCAGCGCCAACCGCGCCGCGGGTGGCATGTCCCAGGCGGCGATCTCGGGCTCGGCGTGCCGGGCGAGATCGAGCAGCGCCGGCGCGAAGGTCAATGGCGGCCCGTCGGGCAGCTCCGGCGCCTGCGGGTCGGCCAACGACTCTGGCTGCAGCCATCGGCGTTGGTCGTGGTGCACCAGCACGGGCAGCACGCTCGGCAGTGGACGCCGTGCGCCGCGCGCCTCGTCTCTGAGGATGCGCACGACGTACTCGAGCACCTGCAACACGGCGTGACGCGTCTGCTCCGACTTGTGTTCGACGACGATGCGCAGCTCGGTGCCGCGCTGCGAGCGCGCGTCGAACACGAGATCTGCTTCGCGTCGATCCAGTTCTGCATCGGTCGATCGTCCCGACCGCAGTCGCAGGGTCTCCCACGCGACCGCGCGCGCGGTCGCCGGCGCCAGCGCGCGGCGGAGCAGCGCCGCGATTGCCGTCGGGTCGGCGAACACGTGTTGGAACAGGTGGTCGTGGGGGTGGGCCAGCACGCGTGTGGTCCTCACCCCTTGGGGAACGAACGGCGCGGGTTTGGGCGCCAATTCCACGGCAGGGCGCCTACCCTGGCGGTGTTCCCACAGTTCCGCGCCATGCATCGACCGCTGCTGCTCCTCGCGTGCCATCTGCTGCCCGCGCTGTCGCCGGCCCAGACTCCGCCCTCGGGGAAGCCGTCCTCGCCGCAGGCCCCGCAGTACCCCGAGCTGCTCGCCGTCGACGACCGCTCGCGCATCGCGCGACCGGTCGGCGAGGGCGTGATCTGCTTCGCGCTCTACACCGTGCAGGACGAGGTGCTGAAGCTCTCGGCGCACCTCTACCCGTTGCGGCCCGACGAGCCGACCACGGTGACGCTCGAGGTCGCGCACGAGGGCGGCTGGCGCGCGGTCGAGGCGGCGGAGACCGAACGCACGGGCTGGACCGCGGTGTTCCGCGTGCCGTTGTGGGGCTCGCACCACACGACGCGCTACCGGCTGCGGCACGCCGGCGGCGACACGTTCGAAGGCGTGGTCCGCAAGGACCCGGTCACCGAGGACGTGATCACGGCGGCGGTGCTCAGCTGCAACTCGCCCGGGCCGGGCGGCGGTGACCTGCCGAAGGACGACGTCGCGGCGGCGCTGCGGGCGATCGACCCCGACGTGCTGCTGTTCGTCGGTGACCAGGTCTACCCCCACACGACGCACACGGCGGCGTGGCTCGAGTTCGGCCGCATCTTCCGCGACGTGATGCGCGACCGGCCGACGGTGTGCATGCCCGACGACCACGATGTCGGCCAGCCGAACCTGTGGGGCCAGGGCGGCCGGCACACCGACCGCGACAGCAAGGGCGGCTACACCCGGCCCGCCGGCTACGTGCAGATGGTCGAGCGGCAGCAGACGTCGCACCTGCCGGACCCGGTCGACCCCACCCCGATCGAGCAGGGCATCCGCCCGTGGTTCACGCGGCTGGTCGTGGGCGGCATCGACTTCGCGCTGATCGAGGACCGCAAGTGGAAGTCCGGCTGCTACGGCCTCGTGACCGAGGCGATGGGACCGCGGCCGGATCACGTGACCGAGCCCGGCGTCGATCCCGCGCAGTTCGACCTGCCCGACAAGCAGCTGCTCGGCGAACGGCAGGAGCGCTGGCTCGCGCAGTGGGCCGAGGACTGGGACGGCGCCGCCATGAAGGTCGCCGTGTCGCAGACCGTCTGGTCGATGGCGTCGACCTACGACAGCAAGGACCGCACGTTCTACTACTGCGACTTCGACAGCAACGGCTGGCCGCAGCACGCGCGCGACCACGCCGTGCGCCTGCTGCGCCGCTGCGCTGCGCTGCACCTGTGCGGTGACCAGCACCTGGCGACGATCGTGCAGTACGGCACCGAGGACTGGCGCGACAGCGGCTACGCGTTCTGCGTGCCGGCGATCGCCAATCTGTGGCCGCGCTGGTGGGCGCCCAAGACGGCGCCGCAGAACGCCGAGCCCGGCGCCCGGGAGCACTGCGGCGACGCGCTCGACGGCTTCGGCAACAAGCTCACCGTCTACGCGCACACCAACCCGCGCGCGACCGGCCGCGAACCGGCGGCGCTGCACGACCGCATGCCCGGCTTCGGCGTCGTGCGCTTCGACAAGCGCACGCACCGCGCCACGCTCGAGTGCTGGCCGCGCATGGTGGACCCGACCGTCGAAGGCGCCCGGCAGTACGAGGGCTGGCCGCGCACCGTGGCGCAGCTCGACAACCTGGGCGTGCAACCGTTCCACCTGCCGGAGCTGGTGCTGCAGGGCGCGATCGCGCCGTTGGTGCGCGTCACGACCGCGGCCGGCGACCCGGTGTGCACCGTGCGGCTCGCGACCGACCGCGCGATCCTGCCGGTGCCGACCGACGGGCCGCACACGGTGGCGGTGTGGCACGAGGGCGGGTGGCTCCGGCGCGAGGGCGTCGTGCCGGTGCCGCGCGGCGCGCGTGCGGCGCCGGTGGTGATCGAACTGCCGTGATGCGCGTGCCGCCGGTCCGCTACCGGTGGTGCACGAGGTCGACTTCGACGACCTGGCCCGCGGGGACATCGACCGCCTGTCCAGGCCGGTCGTCGACGGTGAGCCGATGGCCGCCGGCGGCGACGCCGACGAACACGAAGCGTCCCTGACGATCGGTGGGCACCGAGGTGTGGCGGCCGCCGGTCTCCCCGGTCGGGAGATCGTCGCGGCGCAGTCGGACGCGCATGCCGGCCAGCGGTGCGCCATCGGTCCCGCGCACGGTACCCGTCACGCGTCCGGGTGGCCGGACCCGGACCACGGCGTCCCGAGGGTCGTCGGATGCGATGTGCGGCAGCTCGGCGATGCCGAAGCCGAACAGCCCCTGGACGCGCAAGCGCATCGCGCTGCCCTGCGCTGCCGCCCGGGAGAGCACCGCGCGCCCGTGGCGATCGGCGATCCCGTGCGCCACGGTGCTCCAGGGCGGATGCCAGCCGTCCCGGTAGACCTGCAACTCGACATGTGCGCCGCGGATCGGTGTGTCGTCGTCGTCGACGATGCGCGCGCGCACGATCGGGTCGTGGGGACCCGGAGTCAACCGGTGCGGCGGTGGGATCGCCTCACCGGGTTCGGCGCGGAAGTGCATCGCGACGTCGGTGTCGCCGAGCCGGCTCGCCTGGCGACGCGGGGCGAACGTGAAGCCCGGCGCGGTCAGCTGTACGCGCCACTCGGCGTCCATCAGGCCCGCCAGGACGATCCGGCCGTCGCCGTCCAGGGCGGCGTCCTCGATGCACGACAGCATCGGCAGGCCCGTGTCGTCGTGGAGGGGGAGGATCGACGCGCGGCACGATGCCGCGCGTTCCGCCGGCAACCCTTCGACCTGCACGGTCAGCGTCGTGCCGCCGCCGCGCGGCAGGTGCACCTCGATACCGTCGAGCGGTGCCGTCGCCTCGAACGACCGATACTGCATCGCGAAGCCGGGCGCCCAGGCGACGACGACGAAGTCGCCGATCGGCACGCCGTCCAGCACGAAGCGGCCGTCGGGGTCGGTATGGGTCTCGGCGCCCACGAAGCGGCCGTCGAACCGCGCGTGGTCCTTGCTGCCGAGCACGTGGGCGCCGGCAATGGGCGCGCCGTCCGGATCGACGACACGGCCGCGGATCGTGTTGGCCTGCCAGAGGCGCAGCGGCACGAAGTCGCCCGGCTGCGACGGGGACAGCCACGCGCGCGTCAGGCCGCGCGTGAGCCCCGGCGCCGTCGCGAGCACCCAGCAGCCGTTCGCGGGCAGACCGCGCAACACGAACATGCCGTCGCCGTCGGTCCGTGTTCGCGTGAGGACGTCGGCGCCGCGCCGGTCGCTGCTGGCCACGACCTCGACGTTGACGAGCGGTGCCCCGTCGTGTCCGAGGACCACGCCATCGGCGTGACCCGCCGGTGTCGCAGCAGCGCCGCGCTCCTGGGCGTCCAGACCGCCGGCCATCCCCAGCCCCGACAACAGCGCGATGGCGAACCGGTTGGCCACGCGGGCACTCTACCGAGTGTCGGCGGGCGGCGCTGCGATCCGCCTCAGAGCGTCAGCTGGAACGCCTGCGTCAGCACCAGCGGCCCCGGCCCCGGCGGGTTGCCGCCGGTGCCGCAGACGTCGAACACCACGGCCTGCGTCGACAGCGGCACGCCGCAGGGCACCGACGACAGCGTCGGCACGTTCAGCGGCAGGCTGGCGATGCCGGCGGCGTTGGTGATCAGGAACGCCGAGAACAGGATCGTGCAGCCGGGCGCCGGCAGGAACAGGTCGAGCGACTGGTTGGTGGTGCTGTTGCACGGCGGGAACGTCGCCGGCGGGATCGCCGGCAGGCAGCCGTTGGGCAGCCAGGGGAACACGCAGGCGCGGCACGGGCAGTCCGTGATCACGAACATGACCGGGTTGCCGGGCACCGACGACACGGCCAGGTTCAGCGTGGTCGGCGCCGGCGCGCACAGCGGCACGCAGGAGCTGCCGCCCGAGCCGAAGGCGTTGATCGTGTAGTCGTTGATGCCCGGGACGCCGGTGGTCTGCGCCGCGAGCGCCGACGACAGCGCCAGCAGCAGAGATGGCAGCAGCGCGGTGCGCCGGCCACGGAGGGGGAGTGGTTGGGCCATGTCGGTCGGGGGGAAGGTGCGGGGCCGGGGGTGAACCCCGCGGAGGAACCCGCGGACATGGCCCGGCCGGGGCCGGCCTGGACAACGGATCGAGAATCCGTGCGCAAACCCGCCGTCCGGCGACTGGCGCGCGGCCGGCGGCGGCGTCACCATGCCCGGGTGTCACGCTTCTCGGTCCAGGACCTCGCCGCCCGCCTCGACGCCCTGCCGCCCGGCGCGAACGGTCGGGCGGTCGACGTCGACCGGGTGTCGGAGCTGGTCGCCGAGGCCGGGCTCGACCACGACTCGCTGCGGTCGTACGTCGGCGCGCGCGACGACAAGTACGCGCGGCGGCTGGTGCACCGCAGCGACCGCTTCGACGTGATGGTGCTGACCTGGATGCCGGGCCAGTGCACGCCGGTGCACAACCACGCCGGCCACTGCGGCTGGGTGCGGCTGGTGCAGGGGCGGATCCGCGAGGACAGCTTCGCGCTGGCGCCGTCGGCGCGGGCGAGCGGCGTCGACGTCGCGCCCGAACTGCCCAAGGGGATCGGCTGCGTCGAGCTGGTGCCGACCGGCTCGGTGGTGGTCGCCGACGCCGGCGCGGTTGCCGCGGTGGACCGCGTGCGCGCGATCCATCGGATCGGCAACCCGCGCGAGCACGCGGGCGACGAGGTGGCGGTGACGCTGCACGTCTACAGCCGACCGCACGACGTGTGCCTGGTGTTCGACCCCGAGCAGCGCACCTGCGGGCGCCGCGAGATGCGGTTCGATCCGCCGCCGGCGTAGCTCCAGCTTGCGCCGGCCGAAGGCCGCGGCGACGCTGTGCGCACGCATGGCGATCCGGCTCTACAACTCGCTCACCCGCAGCCTCGACGAACTGCGCCCGCTCGTCGAGGGCAAGGTGACGATGTACCACTGCGGGCCGACGGTGTACAGCTCGCCGCACATCGGCAACTTCCGCAGCTTCCTGTTCGCCGACGTGCTGCGCCGGTTCGTCGAGGACCAGGGCTACCAGGTGACGCAGGTGATGAACGTCACCGACGTCGGCCACCTGACGCAGGACGACGTCGAGCAGGGCGAGGACAAGCTCGAGGCGGCGTCGCGCAAGACCGGGCGCACCGCATGGGACATCGCCCGCGCCTACGAAGAGGAGTACCACCGCTGCCAGCAGCAGCTGCGCGTGCGGCTGCCGCACCACCAGCCGCGGGCGACCGAGTTCATCGCGCAGATGGGCGCGATCATCGGCGACCTGATGCAGAAGGGCGTGGCCTACCAGGTCGACGGCGGCGACGTGTACTTCGAGATCGCGCGGTTCCCCGGCTACGGCAAGCTGTCCGGCAAGGTGCTCGACGAGCTCGAGGAGGGCGCCCGCGTCGCCGTCAACGACAAGAAGAAGGACCCGCGCGACTTCGCGCTGTGGAAAACCGACGACAAGCACCAGATGCAGTGGGACGCGCCGTTCCCGGGTGGCGCGCGCGGGTTCCCCGGCTGGCACATCGAGTGCTCGGCGATGTCGATGCACTACCTCGGCGCGCAGATCGACATCCACACCGGCGGCGAGGACAACATGTTCCCGCACCACGAGTGCGAGATCGCGCAGACCGAGGCGCACACCGGCAAGCCGTTCGTGTCGATCTGGATGCACGCGCGGCACCTGCTCGTCGACGGCACCAAGATGAGCAAGAGCCTGGGCAACTTCTTCACCGTCCAGGACATCCTCGACAAGGGCTTCACGGGCACCGAGCTGCGCTACGCGCTGGTGCGCGTGCAGTACCGGCAGTCGCTGAACTTCACGCTGAAGGGCCTCGACGAGGCGCGCGCCGCGATCGCGCGCGTGCAGGGCGCGCGCCAGCGGCTGGTGCGCATCCGCTGTGGCCAGGAGCGCGCCGGCGGCGACGACCTCGCCGCGGCGGTCCTGCGCGGCAACGAGGCGTTCACGGCGGCGATGCAAGAGGACCTGAACGTCAGCGAGGCGCTGGCCGCGGTCGCGGGCCTCGTCAGCGACAGCAACAAGGCGCAGCCGTCGGTCGAGGGCGCGAGTGCGGCGCTGGCGGCGTTCGCGCGCTTCGAGGACGTGCTCGGCTGCTTCGGCGAGGAGCCCGTCGCCGACGCGACCGGCGACGCGCCGCAGGAGCTGCTCCTGAAGCTCGAGCAGCGCAAGCAGGCCAAGAAGGCGAAGGACTTCGCCGCCGCCGACCGGCTGCGCGACGAGATCGCCGCGGCCGGGTGGAAGATCGTCGACACGCCGCAGGGGGCGCGGCTGGAGAAGGTGTGAGGCGGGGGGCCGTGCCGTGCCGGCCGCCGCGCTCGCGCGCGCTGCGCGTTGCCAACGTGTGCGGCCTGGTGCCGCTCGGGCTGGCGCTGGCGCTGGCGGTCTGGGGCGACTGGCGCACCTGGGACGGAGCCGCGGATCTGCTGCTGGTGTGGTTGCCGGTGGCGATGCTCGCCGTGCCCGTGGGGCTCGCGTCGCTGGCCGTGTTCTGCCTGCGGCGGCGTCGCACCGGTGAGGCGGCGCCATTCCGGATGCCGGCGGCGTTGACGGCGCTGTGCCTGCTGCTGACCAACGTCGCGCTGTACTTCACCGGCATGCTGAGCGGCATGCTGGTGTACGGGTTGACGCCCGTGGCCGTCGAGAACGCCGGCGACCGGCCCCTGGAGAGTGTCCGGGTCCGGGTGCGGAACAGCGCGGCCGAGGTGTCGGCCGAGTTCGGCAGCCTCGCGGCCGGCGAAGTCGGCGAGCGGCTGCTCATGGTCGCCAGCGATGGCGCGCTGGTGCTGGAGTTCGACCGCGACGGGACGAAGCGCGAGCACGTCGTCGAGGAGTACGTGACCCACGGACCGACGCTCGAGGCGTTTCGCGTCACGGTCGGGGCGGACGGCGCCGTCGACGTGCAGCGCTCGGATCGCTGAACTTCGCCGTCGCGCTGGATCGGCGCGCCGTTCGGCGGTTCGCTAGCGATCCGTGACACAGCCGCCGGAGAACCCCGCGCCCGAGACCGTGCCGCCGCCGCTCGGCAGCTGGGCGCGCCTCTACACACTGGTCGCCGTGTGCGCGGTGCTGGTGATGCTGGTGCTGTGGTGGTTCAGCGCCGCCTGGAACATCCGGCTGCCGCGGTGAGGGACCCTTCGCGATGAGCGCCATCGACTGGATCGTCTTCGCGCTGTTCCTCGCCTACGTCGTCTGGGACGGCATGCGGCGCTCGACGGCCAGCAAGGACCTCGAGGGCTACTACGCCGGCAGCCGCGCGATCCCGTGGTGGGCGGCGGGCCTGTCGATCATGGCGACGCAGGCCAGCGCCATCACCGTGATCGGCACGACCGGGCAGGGGCACGAGCAGGGCATGGACTTCGTGCAGTCCTACCTCGGTCTGCCGTTCGCGATGATCCTGCTGTGCATCTTCCTGGTGCCGCTGTACCGCAGCCGCGCGGTGCTGACGCCGTACGAGTACCTGGAGGAGCGCTTCGGTCCCGTCACGCGGTCGGTCGCGAGCCTGATCTTCCTGCTGTCGCGCTGCCTCGCGCTCGGCATCGTCATCTACGCGCCGTCGGTGGCGCTCAGCGCGATGATCGGGCTGCAGACGTGGGAGTCGATCCTGGTCATCGGCGTGCTGACGACGATGTACACCGTCGTCGGCGGCGTGTCGGCCGTCATCTGGACCGACGTCAAGCAGATGACCGTGATCCTCGGCGGCCTCGGCATCGTCGGCTTCATCCTGCTGCGCGACCTGCTGCCGCAGTACTCGTTCTCGGAGATGCTGCAGGTGGCCGGCGCCGCCGGCCGCCTGAACGCGCTCGAGGCGCCGGCCAACTCCGGGCTGTGGCCGCGCACGCTCGAGGCGGCGGCCGAGGGCGCAGGCGCGCCGAGCGTCTGGGAGGAGAAGTACAACGTGCTCGCCGGCCTGTTCGGCGGCCTGTTCCTGCACCTGTCGTACTTCGGCTGCGACCACAGCCAGGCGCAGCGTCTCCTTACCAGCAAGGATGCGGCGGCGAGCCGCAAGTCGCTGCTGCTGTCGGCGTTCGCCAAGGTGCCGATGCAGTCGTTCGTGCTGTTCCTCGGCGTGCTGATGTGGCTGTTCTACGCCGTGCACGGCCAGCCGCTGCTGTACAAGACGACGCACGTCGAGCGCGCGCAGCTGCCCGAGCTGCAGCCGCAGGTCCGGGTCCTCGAAGAGGAGTTCGCGGTCGCGCTGCGCGCGCGCCAGGAGCTCATGCAGCGGCTGGCGGCGCAGCCGAGCGCCGACAGCGACCCCGGGCTGCTGCGCGCCTACCAGGACGCGGTGCTCGCCGTCGCCGACATCCGCAAGCGCGCGCGCACGCTGGTCGGGGGTGCCGTCGACGGCAACGGTCGGCCCAAGGACGACGGCGACACCAACGACATCTTCTGCCGCTTCATCCTCGACAACCTGCCGCCGGTGGTCCTCGGCCTCGTCATCGCCGCGATCTTCGCCGCCGCCATGTCGAGCATCGACTCGACGCTGAATGCCCTGTCCGCCGCGACGATCGTCGACTTCTACCGCCGCTGGCTCCGCCCGCGCGCGACCGAGCAGGAGGCCCTGCGCGCCGGCCGCGTCACCACGCTGCTGTGGGGCGTCGTCGCCACCGGCATGGCGCTGTGGGTCGGCGACAGCAAGGTCGCCGTCATCGAGCTGATCAACAAGGTCGGCTCGTTCTTCTACGGCAGCCTGCTCGGCATCTTCGCGCTGGCCCTGTTCGTCCCGCGCGCGCGCGGCCGCGCCGGCGTCGTGGGCCTGCTCGGCGGCATGGGCACCGTCGTGCTGGTGCACAACACGCTGAAGGTCGAGTTCCTGTGGTACAACGTGATCGGCTGCGCCGGCGTGCTGCTGTTCGCGGCGCTGGCGCTGCCGTTCGAGCGGCGCGCGTCAGGGCCGGCGGCGTAGCAGCGCCGGCAGCGCGATCGTGGCGGCGAGCACGCCGACGATCACCGTCAGCGACAGCCACGCCGGCACGTGCACGGTGTCGAGCAGCAGCAGCTTGGTGCCGACGAACGCCAGCACGATCGCCAGCCCGGTCTTGAGGTGCGGGAACGCGTCGACCATGCCCGCCAGCACGAAGAACAGCGAGCGCAGCCCGAGGATCGCGAACACGTTCGACGTGAACACCAGGAACGGGTCGCGGGTGATCGCGAACACGGCCGGGATCGAGTCGACCGCGAAGACGACGTCGGAGACCTCGATCATCAGCAGCGCCAGCAGCAGCGGCGTCGCGCGCCGGCGGCCGTCGACGCGCACCACGAACGCGTTGCCGTGGAAGTCGGTGACGCGCAGGCGCCGGCGCAGGAACTGCAGCACGCGCGAGTCCTCCGGCGGCAGGCCGTGCGGCGGCTGTCGCAGCAGCTTGAGTGCCGTCAGCAGCAGGAAGCCGCCGAACACGTACAGCACCCAGTGGAAGCGCTCGACGAGCGTGACGCCGCCCAGGATCATCGCGAAGCGGAGGACCAGCGCGGTCAGGATGCCCCAGAACAGCACCCGGTGCTGCAGGTGGCGCGGCACGCGCACCGCCTCGAACACCAGCACGAACACGAACACGTTGTCGAACGACAGCGACAGTTCGATCGCGTAGCCGGAGTAGAACTCGAGCATCGCCGTGCCGCCGTACTCGGCGCCGATCCAGGCGCCGAACGCCAGCGCCAGCGAGGCCCAGACGCCGGTCCACGTCAGCGCCTCGCGGAACCGCGGCACGTGGCTCTTGCGGTGGAAGACGCCCAGGTCGAGCGCCAGCATGAGCAGCACGAAGAGGACGAACAGTCCCCAGACCAGGGGCGGGACGTCGGTGGGCACGGCGTGGGGTTGTCACCGGGCGGTGCGCCGCCGTCAACGCGAACCGGCCGGATCCGCCGGCGGCGCGGCGCGTCCCGGGCTCAGCCCTGCACGCGCTCGCGGAACTCGAGCGTCTCGGTCTCGATGCGGACCTTGTCGCCGACGTCGCACAACAGGTTGACCTTCACCTTGACGTCGTTCTCGAGCACCGCCTCCTTGGTGCCCGAGCCGCCGCCCTTCATCGGCGGGGCGGTCTCCTTGATCGTGAGCACCGAGAAGCGCGGCGCCGACAGCGCCACCAGCTTGCCGGCGACGTAGAAGCCCTTGTAGGTGTCGGCCGGCCACTTCAGCGCGTCCTCGCACGCGACCGCCGGGCAGCGCACCTCCTCGCCGGACTCGGTGTAGAACACCTCCTCGAGCCCGTCGCGGTAGCTGTGCGTCAGGTCGAGCTCCTCCTTGTCGAGCACCTCCCACTTGCTGTCGGTGTGCTCCTTGAGCTCGGTCATGCGGCCGTTCTCGATGTCCTTGATCCGCAACTGCACGAAGGCGCGGCGGTCGTTGCGCAGGATGTTCCACCAGACGACGCTGGCCATGCGGCCTTCGTAGCTGACGAGGGTACCGGGACGGAGCTCTAGGGCGGAGACTTGCATGGGTGGGCTCGGTTCGGAGGGCGAGCAGGCTAGCGCTGCGCGCGCCCGGGTCCAGCCCGGCGGCGTCCGGAGGTCGCATTCGTTCGCCGGCGGAACGCTATTGACTGCCCTGGGCGGCGCGGTTCCCCTACGCGCGTTCGGACGTGCGGGAGTGCATCCGAGCTGGTGTTCGGCCTGGTCTTCAAAACCTGTGGGGGGTCGCCTGGCGCGGCTCCCGGTGGGTTCGATTCCCATGCACTCCCGCCATTTCCAGCCGCGCGGCGCCGTTCCGCGCGCCAAGTCATCGAGCGCGGTCGAGCGGCAGCAGCAGCTCGGCGAACACCGGCAGGTGGTCGGAGCCGAAGTCGGGGCCGAGTTCGCGCTGGCGGACCGCGATGCCGTCGCTGCACAGCACGTGGTCGATCGGCAGGCGCAGCAGCGCCGGCAGCGCCACAGGCCACGAGCCCTGGTGGCCGTGGCCGTCGCTGCTGTCGCGCAGACCGCAGCGCGCGACGACGCCGGCGAACGGCTCGCTCCAGCGCGTGGCGTTGGCGTCGCCGAACACCACGCGCAGCGGCGGCAGCGCCGCGATCGCGCCCTCGATCGTCAGCAGCGCGGCGTCGCGCTCGGCGCCGCGCTCGGCGGAACCGGGCCGCGGCGGGTGGATCAGCAGCAGGCCGACCGGGCCGGCGGCGGTGTCGACGACGGCGCGGATCGCGCGCGCGCGCGGCGGCCCGAGCTCGATGACCTCGGCCGCGCGCAGCGGCAGGCGGCTGAACAGCGCCATGCCGTAGCAGTCGTCGTTGGTGGCGACCAGCGCGTGCGGCCATTCGCGGCGCAGCGCGGCGAGCTGCTGCTCCTGGCGCGCGGTGATCTCGGACAGGCCGAGCACCGCGGCGTCCTGGGCGCGCGCGTACGGCAGCAGCCGTTCGGGGTGCGGGTTCTCGAAGCAGAGGTTGGCGGCCAGGATCCGCAGTGCCTCGGTGCGGGTCCCGGTGTCGACGGTCATCGGCGCGGGCAGCCACAGCGGCGCGAGGCGCAGCGCGGCGAGCCCGGCGGTCGCGGCGCAGACCAGCGCGGCGCGGCGGTGACCGAGCGTCAGCAGCAGCAGCGCTCCCGGCGCGAGGGCCAGCAGATAGAGCAGCTGGGGATGGGCGCACAGGTCGAGCGTCCAGTGCCAGCGGGCGCCGAGGCCCAGCCAGCACGGAACGACCGCCGTCGACAGCAGCAACGCGACCACGCGAACCGCGCGGAAGCGGCGGGAGTCGGGAGCTCGCTCGGGTGAGGCCGCCATTCGATCTGGGTGCCGGCCAGGGTGTCGGGCCGGGCGGGCGACAGCTTGCACGCTGAGGGCCTGGTTGTGGGCGGGGGATCCGCGCGCATCGCGCGTGTCGGGGGCGCTCCAGCCGCGCGGGGTCTGATTCTGTGGACCGCATGCGTGGGGCGGGTGACGGCGAGCGCGCCGCCGGGGGTGCGACCCAGCGCGCGTCCGGGGTCCCGGCCGCCCAGTCACCGGACGGTCGAACTCGTGCATTGGCAAGAACTAGCCGCCGCACCGCCGGAGCAACACTCGAGCCCCCAGCCGGGTCCGCGGGCCACGCCGCTGACCAAGGTTGTGGCGTCGCGACAGGTCGCTCTCCATGATGCCGCCGCATGCCGCCGCCTTCGTCCCCCGATCGGGACCGGATCGTCCGCGAGCTGCGCACCTTCGTGGCGCAGTGGTTCCGCGACGGACGCGAGGACGGGCTGCTCGACGACACGCCACTGGTGACCTCGGGCATCGTCGACTCGGCGGGCGTGCTCGAGGTCGTCGACTTCGTCGAGCGCCAGTTCGGCGTGGCGATCGCCGACACCGACCTGTCGCTGCAGAACTGCAACACGCTGCAGTCCTGGGCGGCGTTGGTGGAATCCCGAAGTCCCGCGTCCTGAGCTACGGCCCGACCGTCCGGTCGCGACACGCAGTTGCGCGGCGCGGGATCGTCGCGGCGCCGCGAGGACGCGCGCCGGCGCCGTGGTGTTTCCGCTCGCATCGCCGGGCCGGGTCGCTACCCTCTCCCGACTTCTTTTTCGAGCAGTCGCGTGTCGGATTACCTGCTGCCCATCCTGGTGTTCACCGTGCCGGTCCTGGCCGTCGTGTTCCTGGCGCTGTCCGGGCGACGCCTCAAGGGCTCGTGCGGCGGCGTCGGCGCGGACGGCAGCTGCACGCGCTGCGGCAAGCCGGCGACCGAGATGCCGACGGCCGGCGGCCCGGACTGCTCGGAGCGGCGCGATCACGACTGAGGCGCCCGCAGGTCGTTCGTCCCTCTCACGCCAGATGACCACCCACACGATCAAGCGCGGTTACGACATCCGCCTGAGCGGTCGGCCGGAGCCGGCGCTCGCCGATGCGCCGGAGCCTCTGCAGGTGGCGGTCGAGACCGCCGAGTTCCCGGGCATCAAGCCCAAGCCGCTGGTGAAGGAAGGCGACCGGGTCGCGACCGGTCAGCCGCTGATCCTGGACAAGCGCGATCGCACGACGGTGTGGTGTTCGCCGGCGACCGGCACGGTCCTGCGCGTGGAGCTCGGCGAGCGCCGGTTCCTCAAACGGATCGTGGTGCAGCCGCAGGGCAACGACGAGTTCCACGCGGTGCCGAAGGCGCCGCTGTCGGGCAGCCGCGAGGAGATGGTCGCCGCGTTGATGGGCGCGGGGCTGTGGCCGCTGCTGCGGCAGCGGCCGATCGGCAAGATGCCGGGCGCCGACATCGAGCCGGTGGCGGTGTTCCTCAACGGCATGGACACCGAGCCGCTGGCCGCCGATCCGGCGTTCGCCGTGCGCGGCCAGAAGGACGACCTGCAGGCCGGCGTGCAGGTGCTGCAGCGGCTGTGCCGCGGCAAGATCTACCTCGCGCTGCGCGCGGCCGGCGACCACCAGAGCGACCTGCGCGACCTGCAGGGCGTCGAGGTCCACGACTTCGCGGGACCGCACCCGGCTGGGCTGGTCGGCACGCACATCGCGCGGATCCGGCCGCTCAAGCAGGGCGAGACAGCGCTGGCGCTGCGGCTGCAGGACCTGGTGCTGCTCGGCGAGTGGGCCCGCACCGGCCGCTACCCGTGCAAGCGCGTCGTCGCCGTCGGCGGCAGCCACGCGCCGGCGCGCAAGTACTTCCGCGTCCGCCAGGGCGCGCAGCTCGCCGCGCTGTGCGGCGGCGCGCCGGTCGAAGGCGACCTGCGCGTGATCAACGGCACGGTGCTCAACGGGCGCGCGGTGCCGGCCGACGGCTTCCTGGGCGTCCGCAACAGCACGGTGACGATCATCCCGGAGGGCACCGGCGAGCGCGACCTGTTCGGCTGGGCGCTGCCGCAGTTCGGCAAGCTGAGCTTCCACCGCAGCGTGATGGGCTGGCTCACGCCGAAGAAGGACTACGTGCTCGACGCGCGTCTGAACGGAGGCCCGCGCCCGATCGTGAACATCGGCGCGTGGGAGAGCGTGACGCCGCTGGACATCCACCCGACCTACCTGGTGCGCGCCATCCAGGCGAACGACATCGAGGAGGCGATCAAGCTGGGCCTGCTCGACGTCACCGAAGAGGACGTCGCGCTGTGCACGTTCGTCGATCCGTGCAAGATCGACGTCGGCGCGATCGTCCGCGAGGGTCTCGACCTGTACGAGAAGGAGAGCTGACGTGCAGTTCCTGCGCAACCTGATCGAGAAGCAGCGCAAGCTGTACCACGCCAAGGACAGCAAGTTCCACAAGGCGTGGCCGCTGTTCGACGCGTTCGAGACGTTCCTGTTCGCGCCCGAGAACCGCGCCGGCCGCGAGCGCGTGCACGTGCGCGACTACGTCGACCTGAAGCGGGTCATGAACACGGTGATCGTGGCCATGCTGCCGTGCCTGCTGTGGGCGATCTGGAACACCGGCGCGCAGCACTTCGCGGCGTGGCAGTCGCTGCACGGCGGCGGCGAGGCCGCGGCCGAGTACGTCACCGGCTGGCTGCAGTGGATCGCGCCGCCGAACGCGGCGGCGCCCAGCGCGGTCGACACGGTGGTCTACGGGCTGCAGCGGATGCTGCCGATCCTGATCGTCAGCTACGGCATAGGCCTCGGCATCGAGATGCTGTTCGCGGTGATCCGCAAGGAAGAGGTCAGCGAGGGCTACCTGGTCTCGGGCATGCTGATCGCGCTGATCGTGCCGCCGTCGATCCCGCTGTGGCAGCTGTCGGTCGGCGTCGCCTGCGCGGTGGTCCTCGGCAAGGAGGTGTTCGGCGGCACGGGCATGAACATCTTCAACCCGGCGATGCTGGTGCGGGCGTTCCTGTTCTTCTCGTTCGCCGGCCAGATGTCCGGCGACTCGGTCTGGGTCAGCGGCAACAACCCGATGCACCAGCTCGACGGCTACTCGGCGCCGACGGCGCTGGCGCTGGTCAAGCCGACGACCGTCAGCGACGCGTCGGCGACGCTGGCCGAGCATTACAGCCACGCCGACCTGTTCTTCGGCAACATGGCCGGCAGCTGCGGCGAGATGAGCAAGCTGTGCGTGCTGCTCGGCGCGTTCTGGCTGGTGTTCACCGGCGTCGGCAGCTGGCGCGTGATGCTCGGCGGTGTGCTCGGCCTGCTCGGCACGTCGGCGTTGATGGGCGCCTTGCTGGGTGACTACGGCGGGCCGATCACGCTGGCGCCGTACGAGCACCTGCTGGTCGGCGGCTTCCTGTTCGGCATCGTCTTCATGGCGACCGACCCGGTGTCGTCGCCCGAGACCAACACCGGCAAGTGGGTCTACGGCGTGCTGATCGGGTTCTTCACGATCATGGTGCGGGCGATCAACCCGGCCTACCCGGAGGGCACGATGCTCTCGATCCTGCTCCTGAACGCGTTCGCGCCGACGATCGACCACTTCGTCGTCGCCGCGAACATCAAGCGGAGGATGGCGCGCGGATGAACACCAGCAGCAACAACTACGTCCTCGGCTTCGCGGTGGTGATCTGCGTGGCGATGAGCGCGACGCTGGCGGTGATCGCCACGGCGCTCAAGCCGACGCAACAGGCCGCCGCCGAGTTCGACCGGCAGAAGAACGTGATGATGGCCGCCGGCCTGGTGCAGGAGGGCGGCACGCGGTCGCGCAAGGAGCTCGAGCAGCTGTACCAGGAGCGGGTCGAGGAGCGCGTGATCGACGTGACCACCGGCCAGCCGGCCGCCGACCTGACCCCGCAGGCGGTCGCCG
This sequence comes from Planctomycetota bacterium, assembly GCA_050245995.1. Classification (GTDB taxonomy): domain Bacteria; phylum Planctomycetota; class UBA1135; order UBA1135; family UBA2386; genus JBFWWV01. The sequence goes on from JBFWWV010000008.1 coordinate 199,040, forward strand.
CCATGAAGAGCGATGCCGACCGCGCGCGATACCGCGTGGTCGCCACGACCAAGGGCGACGACGGCAAGCTCGGCGCGATCGTGCTGCCGATCTCGGGCAAGGGGCTATGGAGCACGCTCTACGGCTACCTCGCGCTCGAGGGCGACGGCAACACCGTGCGCGGCATCACGTTCTACAAGCACGGCGAGACGCCGGGCCTCGGCGGCGAGGTCGAGAACCCCGCCTGGACCGGGCTGTGGCCGGGCAAGACGATCCTCGACCAGGGCAAGCTGGTGTCGATCACGGTCAAGAAGGGCGTGGTGAACCCGGCCGTGCCGAACGAGAAGCAGCACTACGTCGATGGCCTGTCGGGCGCGACCATCACCAGCAACGGCGTCACGAAGTTCGTGCGCAGCGACCTCGAGGCGTTCCGGCCGTACCTGCAGCAGTTCTGGAGCAAGTGATGACGGCAACCTCCACCCCTCCCGTCCAGAAGCCGCTGTTCGGTAAGGTCGAGAAGCAGGCGGTCCTCGATCCGCTGTGGGACAACAACCCGATCGCGCTGCAGGTGCTCGGCATCTGCTCGGCGCTGGCGGTCACGACGCGCCTCGACAAGGCGATCGTCATGGGCATCGGCGTGACGATCGTCACGGCGATGGCCAACGTGGTGATCTCGCTGCTGCGCAACCTGATCCCCAACAAGATCCGCATCATCGTCCAGCTGGTCGTGGTGTCGGGCGTGGTGATCGTGTTCGACCAGGTGCTGCGGGCGTACATGTACGACCTCAGCAAGCAGCTGTCGGTGTTCGTCGGCCTGATCATCACCAACTGCATCGTGATGGGTCGGCTCGAGGCGTACGCGATGGGCAACCCGCCGTGGCGCAGCCTGCTCGACGGCATCGGCAACGGGCTCGGCTACGCCTGGATCCTGATCGCGGTCGCGGCGGTGCGCGAGCTGTTCGGCGGCGGCAAGCTGCTGGGCGTCCAGGTCGTGCCGCAGGCGATGTACGACTGGGGCTACACCAACAACGGTCTGATGGTGCTGGCGCCGGGCGCGTTCCTGCTGCTCGGCATCATCGTCTGGGTCCAGCGCGCCATCTCCGGCTACGTCGAGAAGTGAGCGCCGCGCACCGATCGGAAGAGGCATATCGATGATCGCATTCCTCCAACAGGCAGCCGAACACGGGGCGTTCGCCAACTACGTGTCGATCGTGCTGCGCTCGATCTTCGTCGAGAACATCCTGCTGGCGTTCTTCCTCGGCATGTGCAGCTACCTCGCGGTCAGCAAGCGTGTCGACAGCTCGCTGGGCCTCGGCGTCGCCGTGATCTTCGTGCTGGGCATCACCGTGCCGCTCAACTGGGTGGTGCAGCACTACATTCTCGATCCGGGCGCCCTGGCGTGGGCCGGGCTGCCGGACACCGACCTGAGCTACCTGCAGTTCCTGACCTTCATCGCGTCGATCGCGACCGCGGTGCAGATCGTCGAGATGGCGGTCGACAAGATGAGCCCGAAGCTCTACGCGGCGCTGGGCATCTTCCTGCCGCTGATCGCCGTGAACTGCGCGATCCTGGGCAGCTCGCTGTTCATGGTCGAGCGCAAGTACTCGTTCGGCGAGTCGGTGGTGTTCGGCATCGGCTCCGGCATCGGCTGGCTGCTGGCGATCGTCAGCATGGCCGCGATCCGCTGGAAGATCCGGGCCTGCCACATCCCGGGGCCGCTCAAGGGCCTCGGCATCACGTTCATCACCACGGGCCTCGTGGCGATGGCGTTCATGACCTTCAGCGGCATTTGATCTCGGGGAACGCGCGCGATGTTCGGTGACATCCTGATCGGTGTGGTGGCGCTCACGGGAGTGATCGTGCTCTTCGTGATCGTGCTGATGTTCTGCGAGCGCAAGCTCGTCGCGAAGGGCAAGGTCAAGTTGCTCATCAACGACGACGCCGAGAAGTCGCCCGAGGTCGACGTCGGCAGCAACCTGCTGCTGGCGCTGTCGGCGCAGAAGCTGTTCCTGCCGTCGGCCTGCGGCGGCAAGGGCAGCTGCGCGATGTGCAAGTGCCAGGTGTTCGAGGGCGGCGGCGACATCCTGCCGAGCGAGCGCACCCACATCAGCCGCGGCGAGGCCAAGGAGCACTGGCGCCTGGCCTGCCAGGTCAAGGTGCGCGGGCCGATGAAGGTGCGTGTGCCCGACGAGGTGTTCGGCATCAAGAAGTGGGAGTGCACCGTCCGCAGCAACCACAACGTCGCCACGTTCATCAAGGAGCTGAAGGTCGACCTGCCGAACGGCGAGGTCATCGACTTCCAGTCGGGCGGCTACATCCAGATCGACGTGCCGGAGTACCGCGGCCTGAAGTTCTCGTCGTTCGACGTCGAGGAGCGGTTCCGTCCGGACTGGGACCGCTTCAAGCTGTGGGACCTGGTCGCCAACAACCCGGAGCCGGTCTTCCGCGCCTACTCGATGGCGAACCACCCGGCCGAGGGCAACATGGTGATGCTGAACATCCGCATCGCCACGCCGCCGCCGCGGCAGATGGACCTGCCGCCGGGCGTGTGCTCGAGCTACGTGTTCTCGCTGAAGCCGGGCGACAAGATCACGATCTCGGGCCCGTACGGCGAGTTCCACATCAAGGACACCGAGCGGGAGATGGTCTACATCGGCGGCGGCGCCGGCATGGCGCCGCTGCGCAGCCACATCTTCCACCTGTTCCACACGCTCAAGACCGACCGCAAGGTCAGCTACTGGTACGGCGCGCGCAGCAAGCGCGAGATGTTCTACACCGACGAGTTCGAGGCGATCGAGCGCGACTTCCCGAACTTCAGCTACCACGTCGCCCTGAGCGAGCCGCAGCCCGAGGACAACTGGACCGGTTTCACCGGCTTCATCCACCAGGTGGTGTTCGAGAACCACCTGAAGAACCACGACGCCGTCGACGAGGTCGAGTTCTACCTCTGCGGCCCGCCGATGATGAACAGCGCCGTGTTCAAGATGCTCGACGACCTGGGCGTCGAGAAGAACATGATCGCGTTCGACGACTTCGGCGGCTGAGGCGCCGCGACCGCGGCTGCGCCGCGCGCCGGGCGCAGGTTCGGGCCGGTGCGGCATGGAGCCGACGGACGGGCCGGGCTACGGTGCCGGCGTGAAGCACCGCGCCGCGCTGCTGCCGGTCGTCCTCGCCTGCGCCGCGGCGTGCGGCGGCGACGCGCACTCGTCGCCCGCCGTCGGCATCGTCCAGGAGCTGCGCGGACGCACGATGGGCTCGACCTGGACGGTCAAGTGGCACGGCGCCCCGCGCGACGCGGTTGCCGCCGCCGTGCAGGAGGAACTCGACGCGACCGACGCGACCTTCAGCAACTGGCGCGACGACAGCGAGATCGCCGCGTTCAACCGCTATCGGGGCACCGAGCCGTGGCCGGCCAGCGAGCGCCTGTGCGCCGCGGTGCGCCTCGCGCTGCAGATGGCGACGTGGACCGGCGGCGCGTTCGATCCGACGGTGCGGCCGCTGAGCGCGCTGTTCCGCGAGCGCAAGGCGGGCAGGGCGGTCGACGAGGGGCGGCTGCTCGCCGCGCTTCGGCGCGTCGACTTCCGGCAGCTCGAGGTCGAAGGGGAGGCGCTGCGGAAGCGCCGGCCCGACGTCGAGATCGACCTCGACGGACTGGTCGCGGGCCTCTGCGCCGATCGGCTCGGCCCGCGCCTCCGGGCACTGGGCGCCGCCGGCTTCATGCTCGAGATCACCGGCGAGGTGCTGTGCGCCGGCCGCAAGCCGGACGGCTCGCCGTGGTTCATCGGCATCGTCGACCCCGAGCGCGCGGAGCCGGGGCACGAGCAGCCGCTGACGGCGATCCCGGTGCTCGACCGCGCGCTGTGCACCAGCGGCGACTACCGCAACGTCACCGTGGTGGACGGCCGCGTGGTGACGCACGTGTTCGACCCGCGGACCGGCGCCAACCCCGAGCACGGCGTCGTCAGCGTGTCGGTGCTGGCCGAGTCCTGCGCCGTTGCCGACGGCCTCGGCACGGCGCTGATGGTGCTCGGGCCCGGCGGCGCCGCCGCGGCCCTGGCGGCGAGCGGGGACGCGGTGGCCGGCGCCTGGTTCGTCGTCGCCGACCAGGACGGCGCGCTCGGCGTGCGCGCCGCGCGTTGGCCCGAGGCGTTCGCGCCGGACGGCCGGCCGCTGCCGCGCCCGACGTCGCCGCCGGCCACGCAGCAGGAACGCGAGGCCGCGCTGGCCGCGGCCGAGGTGGCCCTGCGGGCGCGGCCGGACGACGTCGACGCCGTCGTCTGGGTCGGGCGCCGACTCGGCTATCTGGGCCGCTTTCGCGACGCGATCGCGCACTACACCGCGGCGCTCGAACGCCATCCGCGCGAGCCGCACCTGCTGCGCCACCGCGGCCACCGTTTCCTCACGGTCCGCGACTTCGAGGCCGCGCGCGCCGACCTGCAACATGCCGCCGCGGCGGTCCAGGGCACCGACGACGAGGTCGAACCCGACGGCCTGCCGGTGGCCGGCCGCCCGCCGCATTCGACCCTGCAGGGCAACATCCAGTACCACCTCGGGCTGGCGCACTTCTGCCTCGGCGACTTCGCCGCCGCCGAGGCCGCGATGCGCGCGTGTCTCGCGCTGGCACGCAACGACGAGATGACCGTCGCCGCGACGCACTGGCTCTGGTGCGCGCTGGCGCGGCAGGGGCGCGCCGACGAGGCTGCGGCGCAGCTCGCGGCGATCCCGACCGACCCCGACGTCGTCGAGAACATCGACTACCTGCGCCTCTGCCGCCTCTACCGCGACGGCGGCGAGCTGCCGCCGCTGCCGGCGTGCGCCGAAGAGTCCGCGGCGTTCGCGTTCGGCATCGCCAACCTGGCGTGGCAGCGCCGCGCGACCGACGCGCCGGCTCGACTGGCGCAAGTCGCCGCGCGCCCCGACTGGCCCGCCTTCGGCGTCATGGCGGCGCAGGCGCTCGCGCCGCTCACGGCGCGCTGACCGCGGCGACCCGCGAGAGCGACGGCGCCACCTCGCAGCGCTCCGAGGTTCCTCGCGGCTGCCGCGGCGCGCGATGCGAGATGGGATGAGAAGGCCAGCTGCCAGGCGCAGTACCCTCGCGGGTCTGCATGGGCTCGTGTGGCCCGCCAGCGAGCGAGCCGAAGCCGCGCGCTGTGCGGCTGCGATCCCGTCGCGGTTGCCCCTGGTATTCAGCTTCGCTGCCCCCGTCTCGCGGGCAGCGAGGCGCGACCCAGCCCGAGCGTCGTGGCCGCAGCAGCGGCCCGAGGCCGGCCCGCACGCGCCGTGACGCGCCCGTTGCGTCGCTTCGCGGATGCGCAACGCGGCGCGGCGCGTGCCAGCCGGCCCGGCCGCTGCGTCCCCGGAGCGGATGCGTTCCTTGCCTCGCGGATGCGCTCGTCGCGGGTGCAGCGCCCCCGCGCCCGTGTCGTCGGTCGCCTCGGGCGTGCGGACCGCGTCCGCGCGCGCGGTGCCCAGGCGCGCTCTGCGCGCCTGCTTGCACCGCAGCATGCAGCCCCCTAACCGGCCTTCTGGAAGCACGCCGGCGGCCGCCGCAGGCGGTCGAAGTGGCGCTCGAGCGCGCCGAACAGCAGCTTGCGCGCGCGCATGATCCGGATCGCCACGGTGCCCGTCGGCATGCCCAGGCGATCGGCCGCCTCCTGGTACGGGCGGCCCTGCCGCACGCACAGGTCGAACACCACGCGATAGTGTTCCGGCAGGTCGGCGACCGCGCGGTCGAACTCGGCCATGAACTCCGCCTCCTCCAGCGCGCGGTCGTCCGGGTCGGCGGCGACGCGGTCGAGCAGGTCGGTCTGGGTCTCGTCCTGGGCGCGCAGCGCGCTCACCGGGCGCGGCAGGCGGCGCTGCTGCCGCAGGGCCGACAGCGCCTGGTTGCGCGCGACCTCGAACAGCCACGCGCGGAAGTTGGTGCCCGGCTGGTAGAGGTCGTGCTTCACCAGCACCTTCTCGAGCACCTCCTGCACCACGTCCTGGGCCAGGTGCTGCTCGCGGACGATGCCCTGCACGAAGTGGTGCAGGCGGCGACCGTAGCGGTTCTGGATCCCGGTCATCGCGACCTCGGTGCTGCCCTGGCGCAGCAGATCGACGAGGTCCTCGTCGGCGATCGGCATGCCGGCCGGGACCGAGGGGAGGGTCCCGCAGGTGTCGGAGAGGTGGGCGTCGAGGCAGGTCATGGCCGCGTCATTCCAATCTCCGTGCCGGACCAGTGGCCCGAGCTCAGATGATCTCGGAAGAGACCGCGCGACAGAAGTTTGCGTCGGATTCCCAGAAGTGGTCCTGGTCCGGTGCCGCAACCCGGCGGCACCCGGGTGCCGCCGCCCGTCGGCAGCGCCGAGGGGCGGAATTTCCCGCAGCTTCGTGAACTCTCCGGAGCGCGCGCTGCGGCGGGGCCCGGGTGTCAGCTGGGGAACAGGTCGGTGCCGCCCGCGATCGCCGCGTCCAGCAGGGCCAGGTTGGCGCTCTGCCGCGGGTCCTCGTCGCCGTGCTTCAGGTAGCCCCAACGCAGCCGCTGCACGGCCAGCAGCGCCAGCGTCGAGCGGATGCCCCACTCGGCTCGGATGCGGTCCCCGCCGACGCGCTCACCGAGCCAGCGCCGCAGCAGGTTCCGCTTCCACTCCTGGTTGCGGCTGCTGTGGATCCAGAACCAGGCGAGGTCGTGATCGACGTTGCCCATGCCGACGCGCTCGAAGTCGAGCAGGAACGGACGCCCGTCGGCGTCGACGACGATGTTGTGCTCGCTGAAGTCGCCGTGCACGAGCACCGGCTTGCGGCCGTCGGTCCAGCGCACGGCCTCGTCGAAGAACACCTGCAGGTGCCGCCAGCGCTGTTCGCCGAGCACGAACAGCACCGCGTCGTACATCAGCCGGATCCGCTCGAGGTAGCCGATCGGGTCCCAGTGGTTGAGCGGGAAGTCGCGACGGCCGAGCAGCCGATCGGTCGGCACCGCCTGCAGGCGCTGCAGCAGCTCGAACACGTGGTCCATGCCGAGCACCTCCTCGGCCGGGCCGACGGCGGCGGGCAGCCACTCGAGCAGCAGCCAGCGCGGCGGGTCGCCGGGACCGACCAGGATCGTGCGCGGCGCCGGCAGCTCGCGGCGCTCGGGGTCGATGCTGTCGAGCAGGCGGTAGAACCCGGCCTCGCGCCGCGCGAAGTCCTCGGGTTTGGCGCCGGCCGGGTAGATGTGGTGCGGCTTGGGCGGCAGGAACCACTTCAGCAGGAAGCAGCGCCCGTCCTTGCCCCGACACGCGATCGGCACCGACGAGTTGTGGCTCGAGTGCAGCGGCCGCGTGCGCTCGAGCGGTTCGAGGCCGAGCTCGGTGAGGACCGCGTGTGCTTCCTGCACCGGGGTCTGGGTGGTCTCTTCGGTCAAGGCAGCTCCAGGGTTCGATCGAGGACGGGCACGGGCGCGTTGCCGGCGAAGACATGGTCCACCTGCACGCGCAGGGCAACCGCGCCGTCGAGCCGGGGCAACGCCACCCGACGATCTTCGTCGACCAGCAGGCGGTCGTGCCATGAGATGGTGAACTCCGTGCGGTGCAGCACGTCGCCGGCGCGGTCGAGCAGGTGCACCCGCACCGGGAACGCCCGGAGCCGCGCCAGGCCCGGGACGCCGTGTCCGGCGCCGGACCGCAGCCGCAGCTCGGGGCCGTCGGGCCCGCGGTCGGTGGTCAGCACGAATGCCGTGGCACAGAACTCGGGGTCGCCCGGCCCGAGCAGCCGATGGTTGCGGCCGCCGCGCTCGGCGCCGACCGGCGCGCCGGAGGCGGGATCGACGGCGGGCGCCCGCCGCACGGGCTCCATGTGGCAGCCGACGCAGCTCTCGCCCTCCTGGCGCAGGCCGGCGGCGCGGAACTCGCGCGCCAGCGGCAGCACGTCGGCGATCCGCATGTCGTGGCAGCTGGCGCACAGTCCGGTGCTGCCGGCCTTGCCGAACGCCGGATCCGCCACCGTCGGGTGCGGCGCCGCCTGGCCGGTGTCGCCGTTCGGCCCGTGCACGGCCTCGCCGCGCAGATGGCACGACGCGCAGTCGACGCCGGCGGCGTGGCGGTCCGCGCGAGCCCGCGGCATCTGCCCGAGCCGGTCGAGCACGCGGTCCGGCACGTGGCACGGCAGGCACCAGTCGCGCCGTTGCCGCGATGCCAGCGCGCGCTGGAACAACGGGTCGACGAACGCGCGGGCGTGGGCGCTGCCCTGCCACTCGTCGTGGACCGCCGGATGGCAGCGCCCGCAGCCGGTCGGGGTCGCCGCGGCGGCGGCGTCGGCCGCGGGCACTGCCCCTTGGCATGGCGCGGCCGCCGCCGGCGCGACCAGGGCCAGCAGCCACGTCGGCAGCGAGGCCGGTCGGACGGGCATCGCCGCACGATAGAGGCCGATCCCGGGAGTGTCACCCCGGCGTCAAGGCGGCGGCGCCGCGCGGCCGAAAGGGATGCAGGAACCGACGTGGGGAGCGCAGACGACGACCGGACCGGCATCGGGGAGGACCTCAAGCAGCAGGTCTGCAACCTGATCGACTCCCTGGTCCAGAAGGACCAGGAGCGCTACGAGTCCGACTTCGTGCTGATGCTGACGCGGGTCCAGGACCTCGTCGACCGCAAGCGGCAGATGGAGGGCAGCAAGACCGACACCCGCGACCTGGTGACGGAGCTGCTGTTCTCGCGGTTGCGCCACGCGATGCACCTGTTCCTGCAGAGCGAGGAGCAGATCGAGCAGCGCCGCGCCGCCGAGTGGGTGATGGGCTCGTTGTTCTCGATCACGACGCTGACCGAGATCGCGCAGGCGTTCGATCAGGTGGTGCTGCGCTCGTCGCACACCAACCAGGACTTCAACTTCGCGAGCCGGACCGACTTCCTGTCGCTCGAGGAGGTCCTGCAGATGCTGTCCGCGGGCAAGCACCGCGGTTGCCTGAGCCTCGAGAAGGCCGACAACCGGCTCGACATCTACATGCGCGACGGGCGGATCGTGTTCCTCGATCCGCACCACATGATCCGGCGGGTGATCCCGGCCAGCGACTCGCTGCGGCAGCGCGAGATCCCGGCCGCAGCGCTCACCGAAGCCGAGGCGCAGCGCACGCAGACCGGCCGCCCGGTGCTGCTGTGCCTGTTCGACGCCGGCCACTTCCGCAAGGAGGAGCTGCGCGAGATGCTGCGACTGTTCGGGCGCGAGGTGCTCTACGACTTCATGGTCGAGGAGGAGCCGTTCGTCTTCTACTACCGCAAGGACGAGCTGCCCGAGTTCGCCAACGAGCACGACTTCCGGCTCGGGGTCACGTCGCTGCTGCTCGAGGGCAGCAAGCGGATCGACGACTGGCGGATCATGAAGAAGGTGTTCCCGGACCCGTCGGCGCCGGTGGAGCCGCGGGCCGACATGTTCGCGCGCATGGGCGACGTCGCGCTCGACGTGCTCGAGATCAAGCTGCTGTCGCAGATCAACGGCGAGGTGTCGCCGCGCGGGCTGGTGCCCGTGCTGGGCCTGCCGCTGTTCGAGGTCTACCAGATGCTGGCGCGCCTGGCGCGCGAGGGCATCATCGCCAGCCCGACCGCCACCGGCGGCTACGGCGGCGGCCGCATGAGCAGCGTCGAGGAGTCGATGCAGGAGGCGTTCGCCGCGCTCGACGCCAATGACGACGACCACCTGCGGTCGAGCGCGCTGGACTCGGTGCTCGGCGGTCGCGGGGACGCCGACGAGGACGACGGCGACCCCGAGGGCGACGCCGAGGCGCTGCGCAGGACCAAGGGCGCCGCCTCGTCGGTGCTCGACAAGCTGTTCGCCGGCGGTGGCGACGACACGGCCGACGACGAGAAGAAGGCGCAGGAGCGCGACTTCCTGTCGATCCTCAAGCGCTCGCGCAAGCCCGGCCAGAAGTGAACCGGTCGCCGCGCGCGGCGGCCCGCCTCAGCACTTCGCCCGGCGCAGCTGCAGCCAGCGCGACAGCCGGTCGATCGCGATCGTCAGCACCACCATCGCCCACAGGTAGGTGCCCGCGCGGTGGTTCTCGCGGAACTTCAGGTTGGTGTCGAACAGGTCGCCGAGGCCGCCGGCGCCGACCATCCCGAGCACGATGCCGATGCGCACGTTGACCTCGAACTGGAAGAACGCGTAGGTGCGCCAGTCCGGCATCGCCTCGGGCAGCGCGCCGTACAGGAACACGTGCGGCCGGCACGCGCCGGACACCTGCTCGAGTCGGCGGTAGGGCACGTTGTCGAGCGTCTCGGTGAACACGCGGTGCAGCACGCCGGTGCTGTGCAGGACGACGGCCAGCACGCACGGGGTGAGTCCGCTCTTGAAGAACACCGCCAGCACCAGGACCCACGCGACCTCGGGGACGCCGCGCAGCACCAACGCCAGCGCGCGGGCGGCACCGACCAGCCCGAGGCGTCGCGCGCGCTGCAGACCGGACGGGTGTTCGCCGGTGAACCGCGCGGCGTCGAGCTGGAACGCCACCGACGCGGGGAACGCGAGCGTCGCGGCCAGCCCGACCGCGGCCACCGTCCCGAGCAGGCCGATCGCCAGCGGCACCAGGGACGCGCGCGCCGCCGTGCCCAGGGCGTCGGCCGACAGGTCCGGCGTGAACAGCAGCGAGCGCGTGTAGTCCCAGACGAAGTCGCCCTCGAGCACCGCCAACTCGCCGACGACCCGCACGAACACCGGGTGCAGCGCCGCGTACGCGAGCGCGAGCAGCAGCAGCACGACCAGGGCGCCGAGGACGCGCCGGCGCGTGCCGACCGCGACCCCGGTCGAGCGGTGTGCGCGCGGGTGGTTGGGGTCGATGCGCAGCTGGTAGCGCAGCAGGTTGGCGGCGAGGTCGGCGGTGGCCGTGACCGCGAGCATGCACAGCAGCGTCGTCGACACCCGCGCCCAGTTGCCGTCCGCGTAGTGGTCCCAGAGGCCGGCGCCCAGGCCGCCGCCGCCGACCACGCCGATCACCGACGCGTTGCGGATCGCGCACTCGGTGCGCATCAGCACGAACGACAGCATCGCCCGGCTGGCCAGCGGTTGCATGCCGTAGAAGAACACCTGCAGCGTCCCGGCGCCGGTCGAGCGCAGCGCGGCGTAGCGCTGCGGCTCGAGGTTGTCGAACTGCTCGCTGAGCACCTTGCCGAGGATGCCGGCGACGCTGACGCCGATCGCCAGCACGCCGGTGACGGAGTTGGTGCCGGTGAAGTTGGCGAGCACGATCGCCCACGCGAAGTCCGGCACGCCGCGCAGCACGTCGAGCAGCAGCCGGCTGCCCTCGACGACGAGGCGGCGCGGGCCGAGCGCGGGCTCGCCGCCGGCGACCACCGCCCGGCTCGCGAGCAGCGCCAGCGGTGCTGCCAGCGCCAGGCCGAACGCCACGCCGAGCAGCGCGGTGGCGACGGTCTCGACGGCCTGCCACAGCGTCGCGTCGAGCGTGGTCGCCGACAGGTCGGGCGACGTGAACGTCGCGAGGTAGCGGCCGAGGCGGCGCAGGCCGGCGAGGAACTCGTCACCGCCGGCCAGGACCTCGAGGTTCCAGTCGAGCACCAGCGCGCTGCCGAGCAGCAGCGCGCACAGGACCAGCAGGCCGGACTGCAGGCCGCGCGGCGCGGCGGTCGACGCCATCGCCGTCAGCGCGCTCCGTCCGCGTCACCAGGCGCCGGCGTCGTTCGCCCCAGCGCGACCTCGTCGAGCTGCAGCGCCCGGTATTCGGCGCCGTAGACGTCCTGCAGCAGCTCGCGGGTCAGTGCCGACGGCGCGCCGTCCCACAGAAGGCGGCCCTGGCGCAGCGCGAGCACCCGCTCGAAGCCCTCGCCGAGCAGGTCGAGCGAGTGCAGGCTGACCAGCAGCGTCGAGCCGTGCTCGCGCGCCAGGCCGAGCAGCAGCCGCACGACCTCGCGGCCGAGGCGGATGTCGAGCGCGCTCTGCGGCTCGTCCGCCAGCAGGATGCGCGGGCGCTGCAGCAGCAGCCGCGCGATCGCGACCCGTTGCTGCTCGCCGCCGGACAGCTCGCCGGGCAGGGCCCACAGCCGGTCCTCGAGCTCCACGCGCGCCAGTGCCCGGCGCGCCGCGTCCACCTCGCGCGGGAACACCAGCGACCACAGGGACCGCAGCAGCGACCATTCGCCGAGCCGCCCCATCAGTACGTTGTGGGCGACGCGCAGCCCGGGGATCAGGTTGTCCTGCTGGTACAGCAGGCCGACCTGCTTGCGCAGCCGGCACAGCGACCGGCCGCGCAGGGCACCGATCCGGTGGCCCAGGACCGTGGCCGCGCCGGCGCTGGGCCACAGCACGCCGGCGACGGTGCGCAGCAGCGTGGTCTTGCCGGCGCCGGACGGGCCGATCAGCGCCACCTTCTCGCCCCGGCCGACGGCGCAGGTGATGCCGGCGAGCACCGCCTTGCCGTCGATGAGCTTGTCGACCGCCCGCAGCTCGACGTCCGGGGGCGGCGTCGTGGCCGTCATGGGCGACAGGCTACCGCCCCGGCTACTTGGAGTTGAGGAAGTCCTTCGGCAGCGCCTTCAGCACGCTGCGGATGCCGTCCCACTGCTTGCTGTCGGCGGCGACGAACTTGCTGCAGCCCCAGGCGTCGAGGATCGCCTTCTCGTCCGGCTGGCTGGCGTCGAGGGACAGCAGCGCCGCCTTGATCTTGTCGAGCGTGCCGTTGCCGAGCCGGTCGTGGCCGATCCAGCAGTAGTCGACGTAGAACGGCGTCGTGTACAGGATCGGCGCCTGCTCCTGCTGGGCCTTGTCGGCGTTGTCGTAGGTGCTGTAGTTCAGCGCGCCGACATCGGTGGCGCCGCTGGCGACCTGGGTCAGCGTGGCGCTGTGGTTGCCGCTGTACGCGGCCGGGCTCTTGAAGTCCTGCTCCGGGTCGATGCCGGCCTCGACCATGAAGTGCCGCGGCATGATGTGGCCCGACGTCGACTTCTTGCTGCCGAACGTGAAGGTCAGGTCCTTGGCCATCCCCTTCAGGTCCTTCAGCGAGTCGAGCTTCCCGACCTTGCCGGCGGCGACCGCGTCCTTGTTGCCGATGATGTAGCTCTTGAACTTCAGGTCGATGTCGCGGGTCGCGACGAACACGGCGTGGCCCTTGGCGTCGGCCTCGACCTCCACGGACGTGACGCCGCCGTACCACACCAGGTCGAGCTTGTTGGCGAGGAGGCCGTTGACGGCGGCGGTGTAGTCGTTCGAGGGTTCGAACCGCACCTCGACGCCGACTTTCTTGGTCAGGTAGTCGCAGAGCTTCTTCTGCGTCTCGGCGATCAGCGACTTGTTCATGTCGGGGATCGCCGAGACGCGGATGACCGCGGGGGTCTCGCCGGCCGCGCTGTCGCTGCCGCAGGCGGCGAGGCCGAGACCGAAGACGGACAACAGGGCGTACGTGGAGACGGAGCGCAACTTCATGACATGCCTCGGCCGTGCGGGGCCGCTCGGAGGGGGGAGGGAACGGCGCGGCACCGCGCGCCGGTGGCGCGGGCTACCGCTCGAGCGCTGCGCACGGCAGCGCGAGGCGGGCGGTTCAACGCGACCCCCAGGGGTCGCGACCGCGGGCTGGTCGGGGACCGTTCACGGAAGGCCGGATTCAACCGGACGGCGGCCCGCCGGCGCAAGGACGTTCGCCCCGGGCGCCCCGATCGCGGCGGGGCCCGGGTTGCGCGGGCGCCCGGCGCGCCCTCCGATCCGGGGAAGATGTGCCGATTCCCCATCCACCGGAAACGCGCACGCTCCGGCCGGGAACCGGGTCCTCGATGACGGAACTGACGGACGGATTCGGCTGCGGCGATCTTCGCCGCCACGCGGAGCGGGTCCGCGGGCTGGCGCGGACCGTCGCCGACGACGCGGCCACGGCCGACGACCTGGCGCAGCAGCTTGCACTGTGCGAGCTGCAGGGGCCTGGCAACGGGCGCGCGCCGCGCAGCCGGGGCTGGATCCTCGGCGCGCTGCGCAACCTCGTGCGTCGGCAGCATCGCGCCGAGGGTCGTCGTCGGCGGCGGGAGTCGGCGGTCGCGCGGCCCGAGGTCGCGCCCGCCGCCGACATCGCGGTGCAGCACGCGGAGACGCTGCAACGCGTCGTCGCCGCGGCGCTGGGGCTCGACGAGCCCTACCGCACCGCGATCCTGCTGCGCTACCTCGACGACCTGCCGGTGGCCGAGGTGGCGCGGCGGACCGGGGCGCCAGAGGCCACGGTGCGCGTGCGCACGATGCGCGGCATCGAGCAGCTGCGTCGGCGGCTGCGCCGCGAGCTCGGGCCCGAGTACGCGCTGTGCCTGGCGTCGTTCGCCGGGCGTGGCCGTGGTCCGCTGCCGCCGGTGCCGTCGCCACCCACGACGATCGGAGGAACGAAGATGATGTTCGCGCTCGCAGGATCCCTGGCGCTCGCCGCCACGCTCTGGATGCAACCCGAGGCGGCGTCGCCGCCCGAGACCGTCGACGCGGTGCGCGTCGCGACCCGGCCGGCGCAAAGGCCGATGGACCCCGTGGCGGCGCCGAGGGCGGCGCTGCCCGGCGCCGGCGCGGCGGTGGCCGTCGCCGGGGGGGAACGGATCGACGATCCGCCGCTGCGCGGTCGCGTCGTGGACCGGCGCGGTCGGCCGGTCGCCGGCGCCACGGTGCGGGTCTTCGACCGCCCGTTCGAAGGGGCCGAGGGGCTGCGCGACGGCGAGCGCACGCCGCCGCCCGCGCTGGCGACCACCGACGCGGACGGCCGCTGGAGCCTGCCGGCGCTGCACCCGTTCCAGACCTGGGGTGTCGAGGTGCGCGCGCCCGGCTTCGCGGCCGCGCGGCACATGCAGCGTCCCGACGCCGACACCACGGTGACGCTCGACGCGGCCGGTGTGCTGGTCGGCACGGTGCGCGCCGCCGCCGACTGGCAGCCGCTCTCCGGGGTCGCGGTGCGGGTGCGCGACGTCCGCCTCGAGGGCGACCGCGTGTTCCTGCACCGGGCGGTGCGCACCGCCGCCGACGGCACCTACCGGTTCGACGGCCTGCGCGCCGGCGCGGCGCTGCACGTGGAGTTCGCGGCGCCGGGCGCGGCGTCGACCTTCGTCGCCGTGAGCCTCACCGCCGACGGCGACAACTGCTGCGACCTGTTGCTCGGCGGCGACGGCGCGGTGCAGCTGGAGGTCGTCGACGCCGACACCCTGCAGCCGATCGCCGACGCCACGGTGACCCACGCGGGCTTCGCGTGCGACGTCCTCGGCGCGACCGACGCCGCCGGTCGCTTCCGCATCGCCGCCCCGCGCGACGCGGCGCGGCCCCAGCTGCGCGACTACGCGGCCCGTTCGCGCGTGGCGGTGCACCGGCCCGGGTACTGCGCCACCGCGGCGTGGCTGCCGCCGGTGCCCGACGACGGCGTCGCGTCGCTGCAGGTGCGTCTGCTGCGCGGCGGCACCGTCGCCGGCGTCGTCCGCGCGGTCGACGGCACGCCGGTGGCCGGCGCCCGGGTCGGCTGGCGCGCGGCACCGCTGCGCTTCGTCGACGGCGGCGGCGCCGGGCCCGGACCGGACGGGCGCGAGGCGGTCACCGACGAGCTGGGCGCCTTCGAGCTGCGCGACGTCGTCCCCGGCGACCGCGCGGTCGAGGGCGAACTGCGGGCATGGACCGCGGACGGCCTCACCGCCGCCGTCGGCGCGGCGCTGCCGCCCGCCGGCGGCGCGGTGCGCCGCGTCGAGCTGGTGCTCGGCGGCGGTGTCACGGTCCGAGGTCGCGCGCTGGTCAACGGCGTCGCCACCGCGGCCTACGTCTACGTGGAGCCGCTGGGCGAGGTCGGCCGCGAGGTGATGACGCGTGCCGCCGCCGACGGCGCGTTCGCGGTGCACGACCTCGCGCCCGGCTCGTACCGGGTTCGCCTGGTGACCAGCGGCACGGCGCTGGTGCACGAGCGCACGGTGCAGGTCGAGGCATCGATGCCGGACCTCGAACTGGACCTGCGGGCGGAGATGGCCGCGATCGGCGGCCGGGTCCTGCGCGACGACGGCGCGCCCGCGGTCGGCAGCCGCGTGCTCGCGTTCGCGATGCCGCCGGGTGCCGCGGCCGCGGCCATCGAAACCCCCGAGTCGTTCGCGGTCGAACTGCAGGGTCCCGACGGCGGCTCGGGGTTCCAGCGCATCGCCGGCAGCGCCACGGTGGGGGCCGACGGCCGGTTCGAGCTGGCGCTGTTGCCCGACCCGGCCGCGCGCTACCGCCTCGGCGTCTACCAGGGCGGCTTCGGCGTGTGCGCGCTGGCGGTGCCGCAGGGCGCGAACAGCGTCGAGCTGGTGGTGCCGCGGCTGCTGCCGGCATCGTTCGAGCTCGTGCGCGCCGACGGCGACGCGGTCCAGCGCGCGGGCGTGCGGTGGCGGCAACCGGCCGCCGACTTGGCGGTGACCCTGGCGGCGCGGCGACCGATGGCGACGTCGAGCGGCGTCGTCGACCTGGAGCTGCCCCTCGGCGCCGTCGAGGTGACGTTCACCGACGCCGACACCGGCGTCGAGCGCGCCGTGTCGGTGCAGGTGGACCCGGTCGCGCCCTCGCCGCGCGTCCGCGTCGAGTTCTGATCCGGAGCCGGGGCGGCGGGGATCGACTGCGGAGCCGCGACCCGCCGCCGCCGGCGTTCAGCGCCGCTCGAAGCCGGCGACCCAGAGGTCGCGCACGAACGGCAGCTGCGCCGCGCGCCGCACCGGGACGAAGCCGTGCGCCGCGAACCAGCGACGCAGCCGCGCCCACGTCACCGCGTGCCGCCGCGGCGCGCGGCGCGCCAGCAGGTCGGCGGTCCTTCGCTGCACGTGATGCACGCTGCATGGATGGAAGAAGCTCAGCACCACGAACCGACCGGCCACCCGGCACGCCTCGGCGACCGCGGCCTTGGCGGCCTGGCGGTCGAGGTGGTGCAGGAAGCGGAACATCACCACGCCGTCGACCGCGCGGTCGGCGAACGGCAGCGCCAGCGCGTGCGCCAGCGCGCCGGGCGTGCCGCCGCCGAGCTCGCGGGCCTGCTGCAGCATCGCCAGCGCGCGGTCGGCCTGCACGACGCGGTGCTCGCGCTGCCGCAGGAACGGCAGCAGGCGGCCGGTGCCGCACGGCGCGTCGAGCACCGACTCGCCCGGCCGGCCCGGCCACACGCGCGCCAGCAGCGCCAACTCGCCCCGCGTGCGGTCGGGGTTGCGATCGCGATAATCGGCCGCCTTGCCGGCGGCCTCGTAGCGCGCGGCCGTGTCGAGCGGCGACAGCTGCTGCAGCAGCCGTCGCGTGTCGGCGCCGCGGCCGGCGTTGCGCAAGAGGCGCGCGGCGAACCGCAGCGCCTGTCCCCGGCCGACCGGCAGGTCCTGCACCGAGCGCTGGAAGTGCCGCAGGACGCGCCGGCACAGCCACAGCGGCGCAGGCCCCGGCGCGGCGATCCGGCCGTTGTGCAGGTCGATCAGGCCGAAGTGGAAGAACGCGATCTCCTGCCGCGCGAACAGGTGCTCCGCGGACAGGTCCGGCAGGTGGAAGCCCTGCCGCAGCACGTCGCCGCAGAAGGCCGCGGCCAGCGCCAGCAGCGACGGCGCCACCGGGCCGTCGCGCAGCCACAGGCGCAGCGGGCGGCCGGGGAGCTCGGCGCACAGGTAGTACGAGCGGCCGTCCTCGCCGCGTCCGCGCAGCACCGGCCGCGGCGTCTCGATGCCGCGCGCCCGCAGCGCCAGCGTGACCAGCGCCTCGCGTTCGGCGTCGTCGCGCGCGTGCGGCAGGGTGGTGCGGAAGCGCCAGCGGTTCTGCAGCGACGGCGGGCCGAACTGCTTGAAGTACCAGCAGCGGCCGCGCAGCAGCAATCGGACGACGTGCCGTTGCCGGTTGGGCGGCGCAGCCGCCTCGTGCGGCACGGCCAGCACGGCGGCGCGGTCGGTGAACGCGCGCCGCTCCTCGCCGTCGGCGGAAAGGAATTCCCAGCTGCCTGGCATCGGGGCGGCGGAGACTAACCGCCCTCGCGCGTCGCGGGCACGCGTCGTGCGAAACCTTGCTCGCGCGCCTTTGCGCCCCGAAGATCGCGTCATGCCGCGACGCTCCGCAACCGAGACCCAGGGCTCCCCGACGACCTCCCGAACCGACCGCGGGCGGCGCGGTCTGTCGCGCGACGTCCTGCTGCAGCTGCCGAAGTCCGACCTGCACCTGCACCTCGACGGCAGCCTGCGGCTCGAGACCCTGATCGAGCTGGCCCGCCAGAAGAAGGTCAAGCTGCCGTCCGCGACCCGCGAGGGCCTGCTGTCGACGGTGTTCAAGCGCGCCTACCAGAACCTTCCGGAGTACCTCAAGGGCTTCGAGTTCACCGTCGCGTGCCTGCAGGACGCGGAGTCGCTCGAGCGCGCCGCCTACGAACTGGCGATCGACTGCCGCAAGGAGAACGTGTTCTACATCGAGGTGCGGTTCGCGCCGCAGCTGCACGTGCGCGGCGAGTTCTCCGTGCGCGAGGTGCTGCGCGCGGTCTGTCGCGGCCTCGAGCGCGCGAAGAAGGAGATCAACGCCGACCCGGCGGTGCGCGCCGGCCGGCTGCCACGGTTCGAGTGCGGCGTGATCGTCTGCGCGCTGCGGTTCTTCCTGCCGGTGTTCGGCGAGCACTACAAGGCCTACTTCGACGCGCTGCCGTCGGCGCCGGCCAGCTCGATCTACGCGCTGGCGTCGCTGGAGCTGGCGCGCGCCGCGGTGCGCGCGGTGGAGGAGGACGGCCTGCCGGTGGTGGGTCTCGACCTCGCCGGGCAGGAGAGCGGCTTCCCGGCCGGCGACCATCAGGCGGCCTACCAGCTCGCGCACGAGCACTTCCTCGGCAAGACCGTGCACGCGGGCGAGGACTACGGGCCCGAGTCGATCTTCCAGGCGATCACCGACTGCCACGCCGACCGCATCGGGCACGGCACCTGGATGTTCAGCACGCGGCACATCCGCGACCGCGCGATCACCGACAAGAAGGCCTACGTCGACAAGCTGGTGCGCTACATCGCCGATCGCCGCATCACCCTCGAGGTGTGCCTGACGAGCAATCAGCAGACCCTGCCGGAGCTGCGCGACGACCTGCGCAAGCACCCGTTCAAGCGCATGCGCCAGGCGCGCTGCAGCGTGACGCTGTGCACCGACAACCGGCTGGTGTCGCGCACCACGATGACCGACGAGGTCGAGAAGGCGGTCAACACGTTCGGGCTCGACCCGCGCGCGCTCAAGGACGTGCTGATCTACGGGTTCAAGCGCGCCTTCTTCCCCGGGCCGTACAACGAGAAGCGCAACTACGTCCGCGCGGTGTTGAACCACATGGAGGACGTGATGGCCGCGGCCGGGATCGACGTCACGAGTCGTCGCTGAACACGCCCTGGTCGACCGCGGCGTCGCGTGCGACTCCGTGGGTGGCGCTGCGGTCGGGATCGATCGGCAGCAGCTGCGGCGGCGCGGTGGTGGCGACGGCGGCCAGCGGCAGCGGCTCGCTGCGGCGTTCCGGTGCGGCCGCGAACGCCGCCATGGTCACGCGTGCCGCGAGGCCGGCGAGGTCCATGCGCGAGGTCGTCCGCGGCGTGTAGGGCAACAGCGCGGCGGCGGGGCGCTCGTCCGGGTGCGGCGGGCGGGCGTGGATGCGCCGCGCGCCGAACGCGGTGCAGTCGGCGGCGCGCAGCAACACCTCGGAGCCCAGGTCGGTGACCTTCGCGGCGCGCAGCGGCGTCGACGGCAGCAGCGCGAGCGCCGCGGCGAGCGCGCGGCGGCCGCCGCAGAGGCGCGCCGTCGCGGCGCCGCAGTGGACGGCGAGGTCGCGCATCGCGCGCCGGCCGAGGCCGCGCTGCAGGATGCGGCGCACGTCGAGCACGTGGGCCACCGGCACCGGCGCGCCGAGTGCGCACAGCCACAGCGACGCCGGGCCGCCGCGGCGCAGCACTTCGAGCCCGCGCGCCAGATCGGCGGCAAGCGCCGCGTGGGCCGCCGCGACGGCCGCGCTGCCGGCGCCGTGGCGGGTGGCCGCGAGCAGTGGTCCGCGCATGTCCAGCACCGCGAGGTCGGGTGGCCCGTCCGGTCGCGTGGTCAGCAGTTCGACGGCCTGGTGGTCGCTGCGCCACGGCGGCTGCAGCTGCAGGGCGCGGCGGTCGACCGCGACGCCGCGCCGCCGCAGCACGTCGACCGGCAGCGCGTCGAGCAGTTCGGCTGCCGCCGGTGCCGCGCCGTCCGGGGCGCGGTCCAATGGCAGGATCGCGGAGCCGTCCGGGCGGAACTGCCGGAATGCATCGGACCCGAGGTCGCCCGGCGAGATGCCGCGGGCCAGCACCAGCAGGTTTCGGCCCGACCGTGTGGACGCCACGTCCGTCCGACCGGGCCCCTGGCGGCGGTCCGGTGCTCCTCCGAGTGTCCCCACGCCCGGACTCTTCGGTATCCGGCCCCCCGCGGCTCCAGGGTTCGAGGAAATCCGGCGCCTGCCTGTCGGGATGCCGCCCGCCAGGTCAATAGCTGCCCGTCGGGCCGCAACCGGGGCCCCGAGTCAGTTCCCATCGGAGTTGCTCAATGCTCGTATCCTTCCCATCTGCCCTTCGTTGCGCGACCGTAGGCGCTCTCCTCCTGTCCACGGCCCTGGCTCAGTGCCCGGGTGGGTACGGCGGCGGCAGCAGCTCTTCGGATCCGCGGGCCGGCTCCGGCGGAAGTGGTCCGTCCGGCCCGTCGTCCCCCGGCCCGGCCGGTCCGTCGACTCCTGGCCCTGCCGGCCCGGCGACCCCTGGCCCGACGGGCCCGGCGAGCCCCGGCCCGGCGACGGGTGGTCCTCCGGGCGCCGGCCCCGTGCCGCCGCCGACCGGTCTGGCCGGTCCGGCCGTCGGCCGCGCTGGCGGTCGCCGCGGTGCGCCGCTGGTCTTCACCCACGGTGAGACCAGCAAGCAGCTGCTGGAGATCGACTGGGACTACCCGGTCTACGTGCCCGAGGAAGTCGAGTCGACCGGCTCGACCCAAGCGGCGCCGGTTCGCCGCGCCCTGTCGATCGAAGAGGCGATGGTCAGCATCGCCGGCGACGACCGCCGTCCCATGCTGGTGCTGCGCGAGTGTCTGCAGTGCCAGGGCACCGACCTGGCGCTGCTGAGCCGCGAGTTCGCCAACGAGCGCACGATGCTGCTGACGGACTGGTTCCACTGCGTGAAGATCCCGGCGAACGTCTCGCAGGCCGACCACCCGTACCACAACCTGTTCCCCAACCACAGCCACCTGTTCCTGGCCACGGCCGACGGCAGCGTGCGCGTCGACTTCGACGGCATGCAGTCGCAGACGAGCCTCTGGCGCGCCATGGGCAAGATGCTGCGGCAGAGCTACGACGGCAGCGCCGAGACCTCCGTCAAGGGCATCCTGAAGCTGCTGGCCCAGTACGACATCGTCGACGAGAAGGAGGCGCGGCTGCTCAAGGAGCTCGACGAGGAGCTCGAGACGCGCGGCGCCCAGTCGTCGCGGGTCCGCAAGCTGCAGGAAGAGCTGAAGGCGCTGGGTGACCAGCGCGCCGACCTGCTCGCCCGCGAGCGCAAGCTGCGCGAACTCGAGCTGAAGCCGCTTGGTGCCAAGTGATGCGGGCCAAGTGAGTCGGGCGAAGTGATCCGGGCGACGCCGGGGCCCTCTCCCGGCGGCGCCAAACCACACTCTGAAGGGCGGGAGTCTCCCGCACTGGCGAAGGCCCCGGTGTTCCTGGCACCGGGGCCGTTTTTCGTTTCTGGGGCGCCGCATCGGTGCGGCGGGGGAGACCCCTCCCCGGGATCGGGAGGCGCCACCCGGGACGCGGCCATCGGTCGTCGGGGAAGGGGGGGCGATTCCCCCGTTCGCACGGACGGGCTCGTCACCGCGGACGCGGACCGGGGCTTGGACCACCGGCCGGGACGCGCCGCGCGGGACCGGTCTCGTACGCCGTGTCGGCCGCCGCACTGGAGAAGCGCCAGGGGGAGGATCACCCCTCCTGGTTGCGTCGGCCCGTTGCCGATGTAGGATCCAACGACACGGTTCTGCCCCCCCTCACCCGATCGGGGGTCGCCCGCCCTCTACTCGCAAGGAGTGTCGCAGATGAAGAAGTGGACCGCGACCATCGCCTGCGTGGCGATGAGCATGATTTTCGCGCGCCCGGCCGCGCCTCAGTGATGAGGTGGTGGTGGGGGAGCCAGTTCGGCTCCCGCAGCAGGTGCAGGTGCGGCCGGTGCAGCGGGCGCTCGTGGCGGTGGCCGCGGGGGCGCGCAGATCGACTTCCGCCGCGGCAAGACGGCAAAGGAACGCCTGGAGATCGTCTGGGACTACCCGGTGTGGAAGCCGAAGGCTCCGACCACGGGTGGCAACTCCGGTACGGTGTCCGTCGAGCGGGAGCACGCGCTGCCGTTCGCAGAGGCGATGGAACTGGTGGTCGCCAACGACCGCCGTCCCCTCCTCGTCCTGCGCGAGTGTGAGCGATGCAAGGGCACCGATCACGCACTGTTGAGCCGTTCGCTCGACAATGAGCAGACCACCCTGCTCACGCATTGGTTCCATTGCATCAAGTTGCCGACGAACGTGCTCGAGGCGGACCATCCGCTGACGGCGCTGTTCAAGCCGGAGAAGGAGGGAGATCGCGTTCCGCACCTCTTCTTCTGTGATCCGGACGGCAGCAACAAGGCGCCGCTGCCCGGTGACCAGTCGCAGTCGGAGCTCTGGGACACCATGTTCCAGTACCTCGACCGCTGCTACGAGGGCAACGCCAAGAAGGCGCTCAAGGAGATGCGCCGACTGCTGAACGAGTTCGACAAGATCGACAGCCGAATGACCGAGATCCGTGGCGCCATCGATCGCGAGATCGAGAAGCGCGGGCCGGAGTCGAAGAAGCTGGAGAAGCTCGAGAAGCAGCTGGCGAAGCTGGAGGAAGAGCGCGAGGAGCTCTTCGTGCGCGAGAAGGAGATCCGCGATCTCGCGCTGATCGAACTGGCGACGCCCACGGTGGAAGCCGAGGGCAGCGACGCCAGTGGTGCCGGCGCGCGCTGACGCGCCGGATCCGGTCCGCCGGTGACCTCCTGGGGTGACCGCGCCGCATGGCGCGGTCACCCTGTCTGCACCGCGACGGGACCGCGACGCTCCGGGCTCAACCGGAATCCCGAAGGCCGCACTCCCTGTCGGCGTCGATGTGACTCGCGCCATCCGTTCCGCGTCTCCTCGAGGTTCCCCGCATGGACATCGCCCACAGACTGTTCGCCTTGCTCGCGCTCGCGGCGCTGGCCCTGCCGCAGAGCGGCAAGGACGACGACGAGGTCGCGAAGACCCCGGTCGACCCCTACACCGAGGGCGACCTGACCGCGCTGGTCGCCGCAGGCCTGGTCGCCTACGGCCCGTTCCAGTGGACCGCGCACGCGCGCACCGAGGACATCGATCGGGTGCTCGGCGAGGGGCGCGTGCTGTGGCTCGAGACCGAGCACTTCAAGATCGGCTGCAACCTGCGCACGATCGGCCTGCCCAAGAAGCCGGACGAGAAGAAGGCGCTGATGGCCGAGTGCAAGGCGCTGCACGACAAGCTGCCGAAGGTGCCGGAGCGGCCCAAGAAGCTCGACCCGTGGCTCCGTCTGCACCTGTTCGCGCAGCGCGCCGAGGCGGTCTACGCGCAGTACGAGGAGATGCTGGGTCCCGAGGGCACGACGTTCCCCGGCGGCGCCACGCCGCCCAACGGCCAGTACCTCGGGCTGCCGGGCAAGTTCCTGCTGCTGCTGTTCCAGAAGAAGTCGGACCTCGCGCGCTACTTCGATCGCTTCGCCGGCGGCATCCAGGCCGACCGCTCGTACGGGCACTACCACCTCGAGGGCTACCAGATGCTCTACGGGGTCTCGGCCGAGGGGCTGGAGATCGACGACGACCCCGGGTTGCACAGCCACGTGGTCTACGGCATCGCCGGCAACATCGCGGTCGGCTATCGCGGCTACACCTGGCGGCTGCCGCCGTGGCTCAGCGAGGGCCTCGCGCACTGGTTCTCGCGCCAGATCGAGACGAACTACGTCAACATCACGGTCAAGGACGAGGACAACGTCGACGACAAGGAGCAGCACAAGTGGCACAAGAAGGTGCGTGCGCGCGCCAAGTACGACCGCACGGTGGTGCCCTTCTCGCGGATGCTCGAATGGAAGGCGGTCGAGGACATGGGCTACCACGACCACCTGCAGGCGTGGTCGCGCGTCGACTTCCTGATGCAGCAGGGGCACGACAAGGTCGGCGCCCTGCTGCGCCGGCTCAAGGGCCTGACGGCGCCGAGTGGCGGCATGCCGCAGGACGTGCTGATCGGCACCCAGACCGAGGTGCTCGAGGAGGTCTTCGACATGGACCCCGAGACCTTCGACGCGCGCTGGCGTGAGTGGGTCGAGGACACCTACCCGCGCAAGTAGCGCGGCGGCCGGGTTGCGCTTGTGTCGGCCGCGGCGGCGGCGTTGCATGGGGCCCTCGTGCCGATGCAGACCAGGATCGTCCTCGCCGTTGCCGTGGGCGGCGCCCTCGGCGCGCTCCTACGCCTGGGGCTCGGCACCGCGGCGCGGGCGGCGCTCGGCGACGGCTTCCCGTACGGCACCTTCGCCGTGAACGTGCTCGGCTGCTTCCTGTTCGGCCTGTGCTGGTCGGTCGCCGACGGCAGCTGGCCGCGGGCCGTCAGCGCCGGCGTGTTCGCCGGCTTCTTCGGCGCGTTCACCACGTTCTCGACGTTCGCGCTCGAGAGCATCGACCTGTTCGAGCGCGGTCGGCCCTGGGCGTGCCTGGCCAACGTCATCGGCCAGAACGTGCTCGGCGGCTGCGCCATGGTGGCCGGCCTGTGGCTGGGGCGATCCGCCTGAGGCGGGCGGTCGCGGCGCGGATCCGGCGAAGGCGCGCCGCGGCGGCCTTGCAGGCGGCATAATCCGGCCCGATGTCCCGGGTGCTGCCAGTCCTGCTCGGAGTCCTGGTGCTCGCCACCGGGGTCGGGCTCGGCTACCAGGTGCTGCAGGGCGTGGGCGGCGGCGGCACGGGCGCGCCATCGGACCCGACGGCGGTCGGGGACGGACCGCCCGCGGCGCCCGACGTCGTGCCGCAGGGTCACCTCTACTGCGGCGTCACCGAGGAGCCCGGCGACTTCAACCCGTTCACCACCCGCAGCGCGGTGGTGCGGCGCTACGTGTGCGGCTTCACGCACGAGACCCTGCTCGACACGGACCCGCGCACCGGCGAACTCCGCGGCGCGCTGGCGCGCGAGTGGCAGGTCGATCCGGACGGGATGGGCATGGTCGTCACGCTGCGCGACGGGGTGCGGTTCGCCGACGGCGCGCCGATGACGGTGGAGGACGTGCTGTTCACGTTCGAGGTGGCGCGGTCCGAGGGAGTTTCGCTCGGCACCCTCGCCGAGGGCATGCACCTCGTGGCTTCGGCCGAGGTCGTCGCGGGCGAGCCCGCGCGCCTGCACCTGCGGTTCGCGGACCGGCATTTCGACGCCGTCGGAACCGTCGGGCGCAGCTGGGTCGTGGTGCAGCGTCGATGGTTCCTGCAGGCGATTCGGGACCAGGCGCAGCGCACCGCGGTGGCGGCGCCGTCGCCGCGCGACCCGGGGTTCGGCGCCCTGTTGGCGCAGGTGACCCGCAGCCCCGGACCGGGGACGGGCCCGTACCGGTTCGCCGACGAGACCGAGCCGCAGCCGAGCTGGCGTCCGGCCCGCGACCTCACGCTGTTCCGGAACGGCCTCCATTGGCGGCGCGCGGCCGAGCCCGGCTGCTGGAACTTCGGTGGCGTGCGCCTGCTGTTCGTGGCCGACCAGGCGGCGCGCTTCGCTGCGCTGCACCAGCGCGCCATCGATTGGTACGGCGGCTCCGATCTGGACGCGCTGCTGGCCGACGACGCACGCCTGCAGGAGCACTACCGCCACGTCGTCTACGACCTGCCCCAGCCCGGCATCTACCTGGTCCAGTGGAACACCCGGCGCGCGGGGCTTCGCGACCCCGCGGTGCGGCGCGCGCTGGGCATGCTGTTCGACCGCCAGGCCATCTGCGATCGGGTGTTCGGCGGCAACGCGCGACCGGTGGCGGCGTTCGCCGACCCGCGCACCGACGCCTACCCGCAGGACCTGCAGCCCCTGCCGTTCGATCCCGGTGCGGCCCGGCGCCTGCTGCGCGATGCCGGCTTCGGCGTCGAGGACGGGCCGCGGCTGTCCCTCGAGCTGCTGGTGCCGGTGGAGCTGCCCGTGTTCCGCCAGATCGCGGAGCTCGCGGCCGATGCGGCGCGCACGATCGGCGTCGACCTGCGTGTGCAGGTGCTGCCGTACCGCACGGTGATGGATCGCCGCTCGATGAAGGACGAGTGGGATGCCACGCTGATGCTGTACTGGCTCTCGACCCCGGACCCGCACGACGTGTTCCACAGCGAGGGCGCGCGCAATCCGACGGGCTGGCACGACGAGCGGGCCAACGATCTGCTCGATCAGCAGCGGGCCGAGCTCGACCCGGAGCGCCGGGCGCGGCTGTTGCGCGAGTTCCACCACCTGGCCTTCGAGGCGCAGCCCGTGAGCACGCTGGTCCTGCCGCGGGCCGAACTGCTCCTGGACCGGCACCTGCAGAATGCGGAGGTCGGCCCCCTCGGCCTCTGGCCCGAGCGCTTCTGGATGCCGCCCCGGTTCCAGCGGCCGGGACCCTGACGCCGCGAATCTTCACGCGGCGTTGCCCGTCGGTTCGCGGCGGCGCGGGCAAATCCGCCGCATGCCCGCGCCGTCGTCGTCCGTATCCGCCGCCCTCGCCTCGGTCCTGCTCCTCTGCGCCTGCAGCGGCGGCGGCGGGCGCGGTGACGACGCCCTCGCCACGATCTCGATCGAGGCCGCCGGCGGTGTGCTGGAGATCAGCGATGGCCCGCTGGCCGGCGTGAAGGTCGAGGTGCCGCCGGCCGCCGCGCCGCAGGGCGTGCGGCTCCGCGCCGCCGCCGTCGTGCCGCCGGCGACGCCGGGGTTCCAGGTGATCGGCCGCGCCGCCGCGCTCGGTCCGCAGGACATGACGTTCGCGGCGCCGGTCACGGTGACGTTGCCCTACGAGGGCGTGCTGACCGGTCCCGCGCCGACGGTGCTGACGATCGATGCGAGCGGCGCAGTCGTCGAACTGGTCGACGTGCGGCAGGTCGAGGACGGGCTGGTCGAGTTCGACACCACGACCCTGCGCACCTGCTGGGTCGCGGACCGCTTCTTCGGTGGCGTGATCACCGCGCCGTTCCGCGACGAGTTCCTGCCGCTGGTGAACGGCAGCTTCTGGACCTTCGACAACGACGTCACCATCACCGCGATCGCCAGCACCCAGGAGCCACACCTGCAGGGCACCTCGGTGCTGCGCTTCACGATCGCCGGGCCGGGCGACCAGCAGCTGGGCTTCTACCTGCGGCCCGGCAACTTCTTCCAGGCGCTGCCGATGACGTGGCTCGGCGAGTTCGGGCAGACGGGGGGCCAGGACTTCCAGCGGCTGCACGAGCCGAGCCTCGCGTTCCTGCCGCCGAACGTGACGCTGTCGCAGCCGACGCTGTCGACGCTCGCGTTCGCGCTGTACGAGCCGTTCGACGCGGCGGCCGCGACCGGCGCCGGCGTGACCTTCTCGCGCGCGGTCGCGCGGCACCCCGGACCGGTCGAGATCCTGGACGACCAGGGCGCGGTCGCGCTCGAGTTCGTCGACGTGCTGCGCGTCGAGCACACGCTGCTGACGCGGACCACCGACGGTCGCGACGCCGAGGTGCGGCTGGCGATGACGTTGGCGCGCGACCTGGGCCCGGTCGAGATCGAGGTGTTCGGAACGCGGGGACAGCTGCTGCAGGCGCAGGTCGGCGCGACCTCGGTGTCGCGCTGAGGCGGCGCGGCGCAGGCGCAAAGGGCGAGGAGTCCGGTGCCGGGGCGTCCCGGGGGATTCGCCCGGGCGCCCGTGCCGTCGGCGCGGCGCGTCCCTGCGACCGGGCACCGGCCGCGACCTGATCTCCGACAATTTGTAGGAACCTTCCGACAGACTGTAGGAGTCGCGGGCTACGATGGCGCGCATGACTCCACGCCG
Source organism: Planctomycetota bacterium (assembly GCA_050245995.1). Taxonomy (GTDB): domain Bacteria; phylum Planctomycetota; class UBA1135; order UBA1135; family UBA2386; genus JBFWWV01. The sequence goes on from JBFWWV010000008.1 coordinate 226,966, forward strand.
CACCCAGCCTGTCGCCGCCACGGCGGTCGCCGACGCGGAGTTGGCGGTCCTCAAGGTGCTGTGGGACGGGGGGCCGGGTGTGGTGCGGGAGATCCAGGAGCGGCTGGTCGCCGGCGAACGCGAGCGCGACTACGCCTACACCACGGTGCAGACGCTGTTGCAGCGCCTGTGCGACAAGGGGCTGGTGCAGAAGGACGCGCGCGGTCACGCCCACGTCTACCGCGCCGCGGTGACGCGCGAACAGCACGCCAGCGCGCGGGTCGGCGACGTCGTCGACTCGGTGCTCGACGGCGCCCTGGCGCCGCTGCTGCTCGGCCTGCTGCCGCAGGGCCGGTTCACCGCCGACGAGATCGCCCGCTTCCGCGAGCTCCTCGACGCGGCCGAGCAGCAGGCCGGCGGCCGGCCCCGGCGCGGCAAGGGAGGGCCCGCGTGACGCAGCTCGGCGCGTTCGTCCTCGGCAACACCGCGCTGGCCTTGGCGGGGGCGGTGCTGGTGCTGGTGGTGCAGCGCGCGCTGCGGCCGCGGCCGGCGACCACGTCGGCGCTGTGGGCGCTCGTGCTGCTGCAGCTCTGCTGGCCCTGGCAATGGCGTTGGACGCTGCCGCTGCTGCCGGCGGCCCCGTCCTCGGTCGCGGTCGTCGACGGCGCCCAGCGCCGCCCCGCACCCGCCGCGGCGCTGGCCGACCAGGTCGTCCCGACCGCGCTGCGCGCGCCGGACGCCGTGCTCGCGTCGATGGGGCCGACCGCGCCGCCGGCCGCCGAAGCGACCGCGACCGCGCCCGCGGTGGCGCCGGCCGCCGCGCCAGTCGCCGCGCACGCCGGCTTCGACGTGGCCGCGATCCTGCCCTGGATCTGGAGCGGCACGGCCCTGGCGGTGCTGCTCGGCGCCGTCGTCCTGATCCTGCGCGGGCGCCGCGCCGTGCTGTGCGCCGCGCCGGCGCCGGCGTGGCTGCGCGACGAGATCGCGCGCCTCGCGCGGCAGCTCGGCGTGCGCGCGCCGGCGTTCGCCGACGATCCGCGCGTGCGCTCGCCGTTCGTCTGGGCGTTCGGGCGGCCGCGCATCGTCGGCAGCTCGGCGGCGCTGGCGGCGCTGCCCGCGCCGGCGCGCGCCGCGGTGCTCGCGCACGAGCTCGCGCACCTGCGGCGCCGCGATCACCTGTGGCTGTGGCTGGAGGTCGCGCTGACGGCGGTGTGGTTCTGGCACCCGCTGTTCTGGTTCCTGCGCGCGCGCATGCGCGAGCAGGCCGAGCTGGCCTGCGACGCCTGGGCGTTGTGGGCGGTGCCCGGCGCGCGGCTCCGCTACGCGCGGGCGCTCGTGGACGCGCTCGAGACGGTTCCCACAACGCCGGCGGTCCCGGTCCTCGCGGCGAGGCCGGGCGCGCGGCGCCTGTTCGAACGGAGGTTGTCGATGATCCTGCAGAATCCCGTGCCCTGTCGCGCGTCGCGCTGGGCCGTGCCCGGTGTCCTCGCGCTCGGCCTCGGCCTTTGCGTCACCCCGGTCCAGGCGCAGGGCCAGGGCGAGTCCGAGCGCCCCAAGGTCGAGATCCGCGTCGACGGGGTGAAGCTCGAGGACATGAGCCGCTCCCAGCGCGAACGGCTGCTTCGCGACCTCGGTCTCGAGGGCGAGGCCCTGCGGCTGGCGCTGCGCGCGCGGTCGGTGGACGGCGAGGCCCAGGGCGGTGGCGAGGCCGCCGACGAGCGCCGCGCCGGCCTGACACTGCGCCGTGACGACCGCGGCGATCGCAGCGACGACCGCGGCGACGACGTGCGCATCCAGCTCCAGCTCGACGACCTCGATCTCGGCAAGCTGGACCTCGGGCATCTCGACCTCGGGCATCTGGACCTCGGGGACTTGGGCGTGACGCTGCGCGGCGCGCTCGGCGGCGCGCTCGGCGAGGCGATGGACGAGGTCCGCAACGACCCGGATCTGCGTGAGCTCGGCATCGCCGACGAGGTCGAGGGGCTGCTCGGCACGCTGCAGCGCGGCGGGGACTTCGGCGGCTCGCTCGAGCGGCTGATCGACCAGGCGATCGTCGGCGCCGGCCGCATGGCCGCGCGCGAACTCCAGGCCGACGACGACCTGCGCGAGCTCGGCATCGCCGACGACCTGGGTCGCCTCGTCACCGGCCTCGTGCAGAGCGAGGACGTCCGGCAGGGGCTGTCGCAGCTCGCGCACAAGGCGATGCGCACGGCGTTGCAGAGCGCCCGCGTCGAGATCCAGGGTGACGGTGACCTGCGGGAGCTCGGCCTGACCGACGACGTGCTGCGGCTGCTCGACGGCGTCGAGGACGGCAAGCTCGACCTCGACGGGCTGCAGCCGATGATCCGGAAGGCCGTGCAGGGCGCGCTCCGCGCGGCCAGCGAGGCGACCGGTGAGGCGACCGGCGAGACGGCCGACGACGATGCGGACCAGGACCGCGCGCGCCGCGGCCGCGACGAGCGCCGCCGCAAGTAGGGCTCCGGGCCCCGGCCCCCAGGGACGGGCCTCCCGGACGGATCGACCGCCCGCCGCGGCGGGCGGCAGGAGGAAGTGGCGCGCCGGGCGTGAAACCGCCCGGCGCGTCGCGCATCGTGGAGACCATGCTCGGCGCGCCCTCCCCGTTCCTCCTCCTGGCCTGCGTCTCGCTGGCGGTGCCCGTCGCGTGCAGCGGCGGACCGGCGCCGGCGGGGCATCCGCGGTTCGACGCCGAGACCGTCACGGTCACGGTCGCCGGGCTGCTGCCCGGCGCCGACGTGCACGTCGGGCACTTCGGCACGGTGGTGTTCCGCAACGAGCTGCCCGACGCCGACGTCGAGGTGGAGCTCCAGCGCCCGTTCGCCCCGAGCGATCAGTGCTCGACGACGGTGCAGTTCTCCGGCCACGGCGACACGTCGCGTTCGCGCGCGATCCCGCCCCGCGGCCTGGCGTCGATCTGCTTCCACGAGCAGGGGCAGTTCGCGTTCGTCGTGCGCACCCCGCAGGGCGAGCGCCGCGGCCGCGTGCTGGTCGGAGGTGCACGATGAACGGCGCGCGGCGCGCCGCGCTGCCGATGCTGCTGACGCTGGTGCTGCCGGCGTGCACCGGGCTCACCTACTCGCTGCACGAGGACGTCGCCGCGCCGCACACGCTGGCGCTGCTGCCGGTCGCGGGCTCGGCGGGTGCGCCGACGCGCGAGCTGGCGCGCGGGCTGCTGGCGGCGCGGCTGCGCGAGCGCGGCTACGTGCTGGCCGAACCGCAGTGGGTCGATCGCGCGCTGGCCGAGCGCGGCTGGCTCGACGACCCCGATCGGTTCGATCCGGCCGCCGTGCCGGTCGCGCAGGTCGCTGCCGAGCTGGGCGTCGACGGCGTGCTGGTGACCGAGGGGTTCGACGAGACCCGCTGGAACGCGCTGGTGCTGCGCCGCCACGCGCTCGCCGCGCGGCTGCGCGTGCTCCTGCGCGGCGGCCGCGAGTGGTGGAGCGCCGAGCACGTCGTCGGCGGCACCGGCGGCTTCCTGCTGCAGAGCGGGCAGGTGCTGACCGAGCTGCGCGCGCTGGGCATGCACGGCACGTCGGCCGCGACGATCGCCCTGGTCGACGACCTGCTGCACGACGTCGCAGCGACGCTGCCGGTCGACGCCGACCGCGCGGACCACCGCGGGCCGATGGCGCCGCCGCAGCTCGCGGAGCTGCGGGTGCAGGCGGTCGCCGGCGCCCCCGACGGCGAGCAGCGCCTGCAGGTGTCGGCGCGGGCGTCGGCCGCCGCGTCGGTGTGGTGCGACCTGGTGCCCGGGCTGCAGGCGGTGCCGATGACCGGCAGCGGCGAACGGTTCACCGCGGCGGTCGACGTTCCGAGCGGGGCGGCGTTGCAGGCCGCCGTCGCGGTGCGCGCCCGCGGCGCGTTCGGCGACGAGCTGCGTCGGGAGGTGGCACGGTGACCGCTCGCCGATCGGGCGCATTGCTCACGCTGCTGGCGCTCGGCGCCTGCACCGGCGCGGCGGTGGAGCGCTTCGAGGACCCGCGCCTCGCCGCGCTGCGCCAGACCGGCTACCGGGTGGCGGTGATGCCGTTCGCGGTGTCGGCGCCGGCCGAGGGCTTCCTGGCGTCGTCGCTGGCGCCGGTCGGCGAGTTGTTCGCGCTGGAGGGCGGCGCCGGGTTGCCCGACCGTTCGATGCTGGGCGCGGTGCTGCGCGGCGACGTGGTCACCTGGCTGCAGCAGGGCCCGTTCGACGTGGTCGAGCCGTGGGTCACCGACACGCAGCTGGCGCACGCCGGCCTGGACCACGCGGCGATGGTCGATCCGGCCCGCGCGGCCGACGTCGCCGCCCTGCTGCAGGTCGACGGCGTCCTCTACGGCGACGTGACCCGCTGGAACCGGTCCTACTACGTGGTGCAGTCGACCGCCGAGGTCGGCCTGCGGCTCGAGCTGCGCGACGCCGGCACCGCCGCCGTGCTGTTCTCGACCACCCGTGCCGAGAGCATCGGCTCGGGCGTGACCGGCGGTCCGACCGGGTTCGTGTCGGCGGCCACCGAGCCGGTCGCCGGGCTGCGTGGCTCGCACCTGCGCGACCTGACGCGGTCGGTCGCGCGGAACGCGGCGATCGACCTCGGCGGCGGCACGCTGGGCAACGACCCCTCGCCGCTGGCGCCGCGGCTGTCGTTCGTGGCGGTGGCGCGGCGGCATCCGGGCGCGTTCGCGGTCGGCGAGCGCGTCGACGTGGTGGCGGTGGGCACCGCCGGCTGCGAGGTGCGCTTCGACCTCGGCAGCCTGCGCACCGGCGTGCCGATGCCGGCGGCGGGCGCGTTCGACGACGCGCGCGGCGACCGCGCCACCTACACCGGGCACTACGTCGTGCAGGCCGGCGATCCGGTGATCACGGTGCCGCTGTTCTGCACGATCCGCCGGCCGGGCGAGCGCGGACAGCCCAGCCGCTACCGGTGGGACGGCCTGGTCGAGCTTCGGTCCGGTGCTCTGCGGTGAGCGCCGCGTCGCCCGAGCCGCTCACTCCGGCAGCTGCGGCGGCGTGAACTTCGCGGTGCCGGTCAACGACTCCAGGAATGCGACCAGCTGCCCGATCTCCGCGTCGCTGAGGTTGCGGTCGACCAGCTCGGCCGACTTGGTCGGGTTGGCGAGGCCGCCCTTGGCCATGAACCGCACCGCCTCCTCGAGCGTCGCGACGCTGCCGTCGTGGAAGTAGGGCGCGGTGAGCGCGACGTCGCGCAGCGACGGCGTCTTGAAGTAGCCGTTCAGCTTCGGGTCCTTGACGATCGCGCCGCGGCCGAGGTCGGGCTCCGCGGCGTCCATGCCGATGCCGGTGTTGTGGAACGACTTGTCGGTGAACAGCGGCTCCTGGTGGCACAGCACGCAGCCGGCCTTGCTCATGAACAGGGCGTAGCCCGCCTTGGCGTCGGCCGAGACCGCGTCGGCGTCGCCGGCGCGCCAGGCGTCGAACGGCGCGTTCTCGCCCTTGCGCATGCGCACGAACATCGACAGCGCCTGGACGATCGCGCGCTCGTGCGGCGGCGACTGGAACACCGCCTCGAAGCGCTCGCGATAGGCCGGCACCGCCGCCAGGGTCTCGGCGACCTTGGCGGTGTCGGCGCTCATCTGGCCGGTCCACGCGGCCAGGATGTTGGCGTCGAGGCCCGGCGCCCGGCCGTCCCAGTAGAGCTTGTCGCAGTAGGCGGCATTGACCAGCGTCGGCGTGTTGCGCTTGTTCAGCGCGCCGTTGTCCTTCGGCGAGAACCGCTTGCCGTCCGTCCAGCCCTGGTCGGGCAGGTGGCACGTGCTGCACGACATCTTGCCGCTGCCGGACAGGCGGGGGTCGAAGAACAGCATCGCGCCGAGCTCGATCTTCTGCGCGGCGATGCCGCCCTTGATGACGAGGCCCTCGGTGTCGAGGATCGGCTGGTCGCCGAGGCCCATCGGCTGGGGCACGGTGGGCTGCTCCGGCGGCGCGGCCGGTCCGACGGGGCCCTCCGGTGCGGTGCTGCGGCCGTCGGCGTGCTCGGAGTCGCCGCAGGCGGCGAAGGCGAGGGACAGGGTGAGGATCAGAGGGGGGGCGATGCGCACGGCGGGCTCCTGGATGGCTCGGGTGGATCGAACAGGGTAGCGCTGCGGTGGTCGGCCCGCGAGCGCGACCGGCGCGGCGGCGCCCCGGATCAGGTCCGGCAGATCGCGATCTTCAGCGGCGGCTGTCCGTCGAAGGTCGGGAAATCGTCGTCGGGTCGCACCAGCTCGAGGTCGCGCAGCGGGCGCCCGGCCTTGGCCGCGCAGCGCCGCAGGGCCTCGCACCAGTCGTCGGCCGCGACCTCGGGCACGTGGTTGGTGGCCACGACGACGCCGTCGGGCGCGAGGGTCAGCAGGCTCGGCTTGAACAGCGACGCGTAGTCGCGCACGACGTCGACGGCGCCGAACGGGCCGCGCGCCCAGCGCGGCGGATCGAGGAACACGGCGTCGAACGGTCGCGGCTCGACCTTGGGGAACGAGCGGTGCCGGCCGCGGCGCTGCACGGGCTGCCCGGCGAGCTGACGCAGCACCGCGAGGCAGTCGGCCTGCAGCAGTTCGGCGCGACCCTGCTGGTCGTTGAGCGCCAGGTTGTCGGCGCCGACCGCCAGCGCCGACTGCGCGAAGTCGACGTTGGTCACCTGCACCGCGCCGCCGGCGAGCGCGGCCACGCCGGCGCTGCAGGTGTAGGCGAACAGGTTCAGCACGCTGCGGCCGGCGGCGAGCCGCCGCAGCGCGGCGCGGCCGGCGCGCAGGTCGAGGAACAACCAGGGGTCGGCGCCGCGATGGCGCGCGCGGACGTTGAAGCGCAGGCCGGCCTCGCGGCAGACGTGCGGCTGCAGCGCCGCTTCGCCCGGCTCGTGCGGTCCGAAGCCCGCGCCGGCACCGCGGTGGTTGGCGGCGATCACCGGCGCGATGCCGAGTCGCGCGGCGACGTGCGCGCCGAGCCGCTCGGCCTCGTCGTGCCCGAGGGGCTCGCGCCAGGTCTGCAGCAGCAGCAGCGGGCCGTAACGGTCGATGGCCAGACCCGGCTCGCCCTCGACGACGCCGTGGAACAGACGGCAGCAGTCGGTGTCCTCGTCGGCGAGGCGCACCAGCAGGTCGGTGCGGCGATCGAGCGCGCGGTCGATGCTGTCGAGGAGATCGGGGGCCGGCATCGCGGGCGCACGATAGCGCGGCGGCGCGCTTCTCGCGGCGCCTTCGTTCGGCTATGCCCGTGCCATGAGCACGGATCCCTGGGCCGATGCGCTGCGGGTGCGGCGCGAGCTGCGCGCGCGGCTGCGCGTCGGCGTCGCGTCGGTCGAGGTCGAGGCGGCCCTGCTGCAGGTGCTGCTCGACTCGGTCGGCCGGCTGCAGCAGAGCAACGACCGGCTGCGCCGGCAGAATCGCCGGCTGCGGCGCAAGCTGGCGGCGCAAGGTCTCGCGCAGCCGGACGACGCGGACGACGGCGACGACGCGCTTCGCGACCCGGCGCCGGACACGGACGACACGCCGTGAGCCGGCTGCTGCTGGTGCACTGGCACGAGGCCGAGGCCGCGGCCCGGCGCGCGCGGCTCGCGGCGCTCGGCCACGAGGTCGCGGTGCACTGGGACCAGGCGCTGGGCACCGGCGCTCCCGAGCTCAAGGCGCTTGCCGCGGAGCCGGTCGACGCGGTGGTCCTCGACCTCGGGCGCCTGCCGTCGCACGGCAACGGCATCGCCACCTGGCTGCGCGAGCGCTTGGCGACGCGACGGGTGCCGCTGGTCTTCGTGCCCGGGGATCCGGCGAAGACCGAACGCCTGCGCGCGCGCTTTCCCGACGCCGTGTTCGCGCCGTGGGCACGCATCGGTCCGGCGCTGAAGCGCGCGATCACAGCACCGCCGCGCGCCCCGGTGGTGCCGCAGGCACCCGACTACTCGGGCACACCGCTGCCGAAGAAGCTCGGCATCCGGTCCGGCGCGCGCGTGGCGCTGGTGCGCGCGCCGGCGGGCTTCGCCGACGCGCTGGGCGCGCTCCCCGACGGCGCGCGATGCGGCACCCGGCTGACCGGGGAGCTCGACGTCGTGGTCCTGTTCTGCCGTGCGCTGGTCGAACTGCAGCGGGACTTCGCGGCGGCGGCGCGCTGCCTCGCCGACCGCGGCGGCCTCTGGGTCGCGTGGCCCAAGAAGGCGTCGGGCGTGCAGACCGACCTCGGCGACGCGATCGTGCGGGCGACCGGCCTCGACCACGGCCTGGTCGACAACAAGGTGTGCGCGATCGACGCGACCTGGTCGGGCCTGCGGTTCGCGCGGCGCCAGCAGGATCGCGCGCCGGCGGCCGCGGCGAGCGCGAAGCGGCCCGTGCGGCCCACGAACCGCCGCTGACGCGAGGGAGGAGGGCCGCGGCGCGTTCAGCCGGCGCCGCCGAGCCCGAGCCGCGCGCACAGCCACAGCCACAGCGCCGCCACCGCCAGCGTGGCGAGGGTGATCGGCAGGCCGCAGCGCAGGTGCGCGGCGAACCAGCTGCCGCGGTCGGGGACCGCACCGAGCCGGCGGGCCTGTTCGACGACGATCAGGTTGGCGATCGAGCCCACCAGCACCAGGTTGCCGGCCAGGGTGCTGGCCAGCGCCAGTACCGCGCCGGCGCCGTCGGCCGTCGCGGCCGGCAGCAGCAGCATCACCCACGGCACGTTGGAGACGACGTTCGAGCCCAGCACCGTGGCGCCGAACAGCGCCGCCGGATGGCGCAGGTCGACGCCGGCGTCGGCGGCGCCGGCCAGCCACGCCGCCGGGTGGCCGGCGCGGTCGAGCGCCCCGTGCACGACGAACAGGCCCGCGAACAGCAGCAGCAGCGGCCAGTCGACGAGCTGCAGCACGGTCCGCGTGGCGAACCGACGGCTCAGCAGCACCGCGCCGCCGGCCGCCAGCGCCAGCACCGCCCGATCGATCGGCGCGGCCAGCAGACCGAGCCCCAGCAGTGCGACGAGCACGAGTCCCTTCCCGGTCTGCCACCGATCGAACGGCGGGTCGGCTTGGAGCGCAGGGGGCTCCGGCGCGGGGGCCCGTCGCGCGAACCGGCCGCGGTAGGCGCGGGCCAGGACGACGTGGCACACCAGCAGTCCGAGCAGCGCCGGCGGCGCGCCGACCGCCAGGTAGCCGGCGAACGACAGCTGCAGCGTCTCGCCGATCAGCAGGTTCTGCGGGTTGCCGATCAGGGTGGCGGCGGAGCCGACGTTGCTGGCAGCCGCCAGCCCGAGCAGGAACGGCACGGGGTCGAGGTCGCGGCGCCTGCACACGTCGACGAGCACGGGCGCGATCGCGAGGCACACGACGTCGTTGGTGAGCACGGCGGAGAGCCCGCCGGCCAGCATCACGAGCTCGAGCAGGAGCCGCGACGGCGACGTCGGGCGCGCCGCGATCCAGCGCGTCGCGCGCGCGTAGAAGCCGCCGAGCCGCAGCTGCGCCGACAGCAACATCAGGCCCAGCAGCAGGCCGAGCGTCCCGGCGTCGATCGCGGCCCACGCCGCCGACAGCGGCAGCGCGCCGAGGGCCACCAGCGCCGTGGCACCGAGCAGCGCCACGCCGGTGCGGTCGAGCATCAGGCCCGGGACGCCGCCCAGCAGCATGCCGGCGTAGACGGCCAGAAAGACCCAGAGCACGGGATCCAAGCGCGTGCATCGTGCCGGCGCCGCGCGCGGCCGCAAGCGGGAGGCGCGCTAGCGCCGTTCGGCCGGGCGGGGGCGCAGCAGTGCCCGCCACTCGACGTCGCCGGCGCGGAGCGTCAGCTCGCACGGGGCGCCGCCGGGCAGCGCGACGCCGAACGCGCCGGGCAGGTCGGCCGGCAGGTAGCGGCGGATCTGCAGCGCCGGCACGTCGACCTGCAGGGCGTCCTCGCCGTGCAGCACGAGCGCGAGCGCGCGGTCCGCCGGCGCGTCGATCGCGTCGGTGACCGCGCCGGCGCCGTGCGCGTCGAACACGAGCAGTCGGGGCGCGAGGTCGCGGCGCACCAGCACGAAGCGCGGCTCGGCGTCTGCCGGCAGCACCGTGCCGCGCGCGCGTTCGAACGCGGCGCGATCGGCGGCCTCGGTGGGCCAGGAGCGGTCGGCGCCGCACGCCGCGAGGGCCAAGGCCACCAGCGGCAGCGGGCAACGCGGAGGCGTGTCGTCGGAGCAGCGGGCCACGGTCCGGGTTGTAGCGCGCGGCCGCGGGCGCCGCGAGTTCGCCGTCGGGCGACGGGTATGCTCGCGACGATGTCGCTGTTCCAGCTGCTCGACCAGGTGTTCGACGAGACCGCGTTCCGCGCCGCGCTGGATGGCGGCGCCGACCTCGAGGCGATCGAACCCGCGACCGGCGAGCGACCGCTGCACACTGCCGTTCGCCGGCGTCGGCTGGAGGCCGTGGCGGAGCTGCTGCGGCGCGGCGCCGAGGTCGACGCGCCGAACCGGCACGGCAAGACCGCCTGGGTCCATGCGGTCCGCCGCGGCTTCACCGAGGTCGCCGACCTGCTGTCGCGGCTCGGCGCGACGCCGGAGCTCACGCCCGCCGACCGGCTGGCGGTGGCGCTGACGGTGGGCGACCTGGACGCCGCGCGGCAGCTCCTGCGCGACCACCCCGGCTGCGCGCGCACCGGCAACCCCGAGGAGGATCGGCTGCTCGCCGACCTCGCCGGCAGGCCCGCCTGCGAGCCCGTTGCGCTGCTGCTCGCCGCCGGCGCCGATCTCGCGGCCCGGGGGCTCGACGGCGGCGCGGCGCTGCACCAGGCCGCGTGGTTCGGCGCGGTGGGCAATGCGCGCCAGCTGGTCGCGGCCGGCGCGCCGCTCGACGACTTCGACAACGACCATCGCGCGTCGCCGCTGCACTGGGCGGTGCACGGCTCGCGCCACTCGGGCGCCGCCGACCGGCGTCAGGACGCCTACGTCGCCATCGTCGAGCTGCTGCTCGACGCGGGGTCGGCCCGCGAGTACCCGCCGGGGGTCCCGGCGACCCGCAGCTACCGCGAACGCATGCTCGCCGACGCCAGTCCGCGGGTGCTCGAGGTGCTGCGCGCGCGCGGCGTGTGACGCGCGCCGCGGCGCATGCTCACTCGGGTTCGTAGGTGTCGCGGACCCAGTCCGGGAACGGGCTGCCGCCGCCGGTCGCGGCGAACCGCTGCAGCACCTCGTCCATCGCCTGCGTGGGGCCGAACGGCACGTGGCCGTACGGCAGCAGCGCGAGCTGCCGCCGCGCGGCAGAGAGGTCGCCGGTGTCGTGCAGCACCGCGAGCGCCGACGCGAGCCCGGTGCGGTCGACGCCGGCGCGGCAGTGGAACAGCAGCGGCCGCTCGGCGCGGTCGAGGGTCTCCCACAGGCGCAGCAGGGTCGCCTTGGTGGGCAGCCGGCGCGCGGACATGGGGATGTCGACGACGTCGACGTCCATGGCCCAGGCGGCGCGGCGCGACGGCGCCGTGTCGGGCGTCTCGCCGCGCAGCCGCACCAGCGTGCGGATGCCGTGCCGCTCGATGTGCACCACCATCTCGTCCTCGGCGGGCTGCCGGTCGCGATAGACGCCGGGCACGACCTCGTGGAAGCCGGTGCAGGCGGCGAGCAGCAGGGCCGGCAGCAGCGCGCACCGGAGCGCACGACGGGGTCGGGTCGTCATCGGCTGACCTTGCCCTTCTTGGTGACCCTCTTCGTGCCCTTCTTCGCGGCGCGGCGCGCGGTCGAGCGGCCGGCACCCGGTCGGCCCACCTTCGATCGGCCCACCTTCGATCGCCGGGCGGGCTTCGCGGCGGCCTTGGCGAGGATGCGCGCGTGCGCCTTGCACAGCAGGTCCTCGAGCAGGTCCCACTCGGGCTCGCGCGCGAGCCAGGCCACGACCCAGCCCTGCTTGCCGACGTAGGGCGCCACGGCGAAGCGCGGGTCCTGCACCAGGAACGCCTGCTCCTCGTGGCTGGTGGCGATGGCGATGCAGCCGCCCTCGCCGTAGCTGCCCATCGCGGCGAACATGCGGCCGCCGGCCGTGAACGTGGGCTGGCCCCAGCTGATCTTCTCGCCGGTGTCGGGCAGGCGGCGCGACAGCGCGCGCAGGCGGGCGAGGTACTGGGCGGGCGTCACGGCGGGACTGTAGTGCGTCCGCGGCTGCGGCGGAACGGCGCGCCGGCGCCGCCTGCGTCAGGCCTGGCGGCGGTGCAGCAGGTCCGGCAGCCCGGTGGCGCGCAGGGGCTCGGCGCGCAGCGCCGCCTCGAGCAGCTCGGGCCGGGCGACCACGGTGGCGCGGCGGCGCGCGCGCGTGATCGCGGTGTAGACCAGCGGCGCGTGCAGCAGCGGGCCCGGACGGTCGGGCAGCACGACCAGCACCTCGTCGAACTCGGAGCCCTGGCTCTTGTGCACGGTCATCGCCCACGCGGTCTCGTGCGGCGGCAGACGCAGCGGCAGGTACGGCCGCGGCGTGCCATCGGCGGCGCGGAACCACGCCATCAGGCGGTCCTGCGCGTCGGCGAAGGCCACGCCGAGGTCGCCGTTCCACAGCTGCGAGGCGTGGTCGTTGGCGGTCACCAGCAGCGGGCGGCCCTGGTAGAACGCGCCCGGCGGCCGGCGACCGTGCTCGCGCAGCAGCGCCTCGACCCGCGCGGTGATCGCGTCCTTGCCGAACGGCCCGTGCCGGGTGGCGCACAGGATGCGCAGGCGCGAGAGCGCCGCCAGCGCGTCCTCGACGGTCTCCGCCTCGACCTGCGCCAGCAGGGTCGCCGTGTGCTCGCGCAGCAGCGCGTCGAGGTCCTCGGGTGCTCTGCAGCGGACGTCGACCGCGCCGCTGCGCAGCGCGCGCAGGGCGTCGTCCGGCGCGCGAGCCGCCATCGCGCGGGCGAACGCGCCGATGCCCGAGGCGGCGTCGAAGCGCCACGTGCGCTGCAGCGCGACGACCGCGTCGGCGAACGGCGTGTCGTCGTCGAGGCGGGCCGGCACCTCGCAGCCGAGGTGCTCGTTGCAGAACGCCGCGAGCCCCTTGCCGGTGCGCGGCGCGCCGGCGGTGGCGGCGCACAGGTCGGCCAGCACCTGGCCGGCGCCGACCGAGCTCAGCTGGTCGCGGTCGCCGAGCAGCACGAGCCGCGTGTCCGACGACAACGCCGCCAGCAGCGCATCCATCAGCTCGAGGTCGACCATCGATGCCTCGTCGACGATCACGAGGTCGTGCGGCAGCGGCGCGTGGTCGCCGAACCGGAACGTGTCCTCGAGCGGCAGGTAGCCCAGCAGCCGGTGCAGCGTCGTGGCGCGCGGCAGGCCGTGCTGCTGCAGCTCGTCCTGCAGCGCCTCGCCCATGCGCGCTGCGGCCTTGCCGGTGGGGGCGACCAGCGCGACCTGCAGGTCGGGTCGGCCGGCGAGCAGCGCGCGCACGATCTTGCGGATGGTCGTGGTCTTGCCGGTGCCGGGTCCGCCGGTCACCACGCACAGGCGCGACCGCACCGCGGCCGCGACCGCGACGTTCTGCCAGTCGATGGCGGCGTCGTCGCCGGCGGCGCGGGCGAGATCGCGCAGCACCTGCAGCGTCGCCGCCGGGACGTCGGCGACCGGGCCGAGGCGCTGGCGCAGGCGCGCGGCGACGCGGCGTTCGGCCGCGTGATGGCGCAGCAGGTAGAGCCGATCGCCGTCGAGGACGAGGGGCAGCGGTCGCGCCGGGGCGGCGTCGGGGTCGACGGCGGCGTCGGCGACGGCGCCGGTCGCCAGCAGCGCCGCGCGCAGCGCCGGCACGTCGGACCACGGCGCCGGCTCGCCCGCGGCCGCGAGCACCGCGGTCAGCACCGCGCAGGTGTGGCCGTCCTGCAGCGCCTCCAGCACCGCCGCTGCTGCGGCGGCGAGCGCCCTTCCGTCGCCGGTGCCGCCGGCAGCGGCGCACAGGCGCTGCAGCAGCGCGGCGAGGCGCGCTGCCAGCTGCTGCGCCCCGGGATCGCGGCGCTCGTCGACGCGCGCGGCGCGGCTCATGGCGCGACCTCGCCTTCGAGCCAGCGGTCGAGCGCCTCGATCATCGCGCGGTCCGGACGATCCACGAAGACACCGGCGCCGGCGGCCGCGCCGGGAGCTCCAACGGCGCGCAGGTAGACGTAGCAGGCGCCGCCGACGCAGCGGTCGTAGTCGTAGTCGGGCAGCCGCGCGCGCAGGTGGCGGTGCAGCGCCAGCAGGTAGAGGTGGTACTGCAGCACGTAGTGGTGTCGCTGCACGTCGGCGAGCAGCCGGTCGTCCCCGTACCGATCGGGCTCGGCGCCGAGCCAGTTCGACTTCCAGTCGAACACCCAGTAGCGCCCCGCGTGCTCGGCGACCAGGTCGACGAACCCGCGCAGGTAGCCGTTCAGGGCGGGGCGCGGCAGTCGCTCGAGCGCGTCGCCGTAGCCGCCGAGATGCGCCGGGGCGTGCCGGCGGAACAGCGCGCCGAGCGCGCGCGGCGCGGCGCCGCCGGCGCGCAGGAAGAACTGCCATTCGGCCTGCATCGCGGCGCGCGTGAGGTCGGCGAGCCGGAACGGCAGCGCGGGCGGCCGCAGCGCGGCCAGCGCCCGCACCATCGCCGTGACGACCGGCGCGGGGTCGAGCGGCGCCGGGTGGGCCGCGGGCTCGGCCAGCCCGTGCCGCTGCAGCACCTGGCGCACGAGCGCGTCGGTGCCGGCGTCCTCGCCGGGGACGGCGGCCGCGGCGAAGTCGACGCGCTCGAGGATCTCGTGCAGGCACACGCCGGCGGCGGCGCCGCGCGCGAACGCGAACATGCCGACGGCCGGGGCCTCGACCCCGTCGGCATCGGCGGGCTCGGCCGGCTCGTCGAGCTGCGCCGCCGGCAGCTCCGGCAGCGGCGCCGCGTGGTCGTTGGCGAGCAGCGCGGTGAAGCTGCCGATGCGGAAGCCGGGCGGCAGGTGCGCCGGCAGCGGGCGGGCGCGACCGACGCCGCGCTCGGCGGCGCCGGTCAGCACCGGGCGCGGCTCGGGCGGCGCCACCGCCGGCATGTCGCTGACGCCGATGGCGCCGTCGCTGATCGCGGCCAGCGCCGCGGCGTGGCGTCGCCACTCGGCGTGGTCGTCCTTGAGCTGCGCGGCCCACACATCGGGCGGCGGCACCTGGGCGGCATCGTCGGCCGTGCGCCCGGGGCCTGCCAGCAGGTACGTCAGCGCGGCGCGCTGGCCGCCGTTCAGGGCCCCCCAGTACAGGTAGCACCGCCGCCGCGCGCGCGTCAGTGCCACGTACAGCAGGCGCAGGTCCTCGGCCAGGTTGTCGCGGTCGAACACCTCGCCGCTGTCGCCGTCGGGGCGGTAGTCGAGCACGTGGCCGGCGTCGGTGCGCACCAGGCGCGGCGGTGGCGGCGCGTCGCGGCCGACCCAGGCGAACGGCACGAACACCACCTCGTACTGCAGCCCCTTGCTGCCGTGGACGGTCAGGATCTGCACCGCGTCGGCGTCGCTCTCGAGCCGCAGCTCGCGCAGCTCGTAGTCGATCTCGTCGGCGTGGCGCCGCTCGTGCGACAGCCACTGCACCAGCGACTCGGGGGCCAGCTGCCGACCGACCTCGGCGTGGTGCAGCAGCTCGGCGATCTGCAGGTAGTTGGTCAGCTTGCGCTCGCCGTCGGCGCGCTGCAGCAGGCGGCGCCGCACGTCGAGGCGATCGAGCAGGTCCTGGAACATCACCACGAACCCGTGGCGGAACCAGGTGCGGCGCCAGCCGTCGGCCTGCGCCAGCTGCCGCGCCAGCTCGTCCTCGTCGGCGTCGAGCGCGCGCAGGTCGTCGCCGTCGAGGCCGAACAACGGCGTGGTCCAGGCCGCGCGCAGGACCGGCAGCCAGGTCGGGTTGCACAGCGCCGTCAGCAGCCGCTGCACGTCGTCCATCTCGGCGCACTTGAACACGTCGCCGGCCTTGCCGATGGCGGAGTGCACGGCGCGCCGGCGCAGCTCGTCCTGGATCGCGACGGCCTGGGCGTTGGTGCGCGTCAGCACGGCGAGGTCGCGCGCCTGCAGCGGGCGCTCGCCGCCGTCGGCGAGCGGCACGCGCACGCCGCCGCCCAGCAGGCGCACGCACTCGTCGGCGACGTCGACCACCGCGCGCTCCTCGGCGTAGTCGCGGTTGTGCAGGGTGACCTTGCCCTCCTTGCTGCCCGGCGGCAGCCAGCGCAGCTGCAGCGCGGGGCCGTCGTCGCCCAGCAGCGCCAGCGCCTCGGCCGACAGCGCCGGTGCGACCTCGGGCAGCTCGATGCCGGCGTGCGCGAACGCGGCGGGGCCGTCGAACAGCAGCTCGACGGCGGCGACCAGGTCGGGGTGGCTGCGGAAGTTCTCGCCGAGCGTGTGGGTGCGCCTGGCGTCCTTGCGGGCGCCGAGGTAGCTGTGCACGTCGGCGCCGCGGAAGCCGTAGATCGACTGCTTCGGGTCGCCCACCAGCAGCAGGCGGCGGTCGCCGAAGCAGGTCGCGAACACCTCGTACTGGCGCGGGTCGGTGTCCTGGAACTCGTCGATCAGCGCCGCCTGCCAGCGCGCGCGGATCGACTGCAGCAGCGGCTTGCCGAGCTTCGGGTCGCGCAGCGTCCGCGCCACCTCGTCGAGCAGGTCGGTGAACGTGAGGCAGTTGGCGGTGCGCTTGTGCCGCATCAGCCGCAGGTCCATCGCCGTGAACAGGCGGTGGCGGAGCGCGTGCGCCGCGCGGGCGTTGGCCTCGGCGAGCGCGCCACACAGCGCGAACAGCGGGTGGTCGAGCGACGGCGCGTTCTTCTTCAGCAGGGCCTTGTGCAGGCGCTCGGGCTCAAGCGCCAGCAGCCAGTCGAGGCACGGGTCGTCGCCGTCGGCGAGCCGCGTGCGCAGCTCGTCGGGCAGCGCGGCGCCGGCGTGCTCGAGGGGCGAGTTCGCGTCCTTGCGGAACGCCAGGCGCCGCAGCTCGGCGACCGGCAGGTCGTCGTCCGCCGCCAGCGCGCGGGCGCGTTCGATCAGGGCCGCGACCTCGGCCAGCGCCGTGGTCCACTCGCCCGGCGGCGGCTGCAGCGCCGTGTCGGGGTGGCGCCGCAGCTGGCGGTACTGCGGCAGCAGGTCGTCGGGCAGCAGCTTCCCGGCCACGGCGATCGCGCCGGCCACCGGGCTGCGGCTCAGCACCTCGAGGCGCACGGCGTCGCGGGCCGCCTCGGCCAGCAGCGGCACCTCGTCGTCGACGAAGTCGCTCGCGAACGGCAGCGCGCTCTCGAACGCCGACTCCTCGAGCACCCGGCGGCAGAACCCGTGGATCGTCGCGACCGACATCTCGTCGGCCTGCGCGAGCGCCTTGCGCAGCGTGCGCGCGCCGTCCTGGCCGTGGGCGGCGGCCAGGTGCTGCAGGAACGGGTCGTCGGTCGGTGCGCCTTCGCAGGCGGCGATGCCCTGCGCCAGCGCGCGACGCAGGCGCGTCTTGAGCTCCTCGGTGGCGGCCACGGTGAACGTCACCACCAGCACCTGCGGCAGGCTCTCGACGATGCCCTCGAGCAGCATGCGCAGCACGATGCCGGTGATCGTGTAGGTCTTGCCGGTGCCGGCCGACGCCTCGAGCAGCATCGTGCCCTTCGGCAGCTTGCCGCGGCGCAGGTCGAACGCGGTCGCGGTCATGCGTGCGGCTCCACGGCGCCGAAGAACGTGCGCGCCGGCCCGAAGACCTGCAGCGCCCAGTGCACGAACTCGGGCTCGGCGATCGGGTCGCGGTCGCGGAAGCACAGCTCGAGGCACGGGTCCGGCAGGTCGTGCTGGTAGCTCTGGCGCTCGATGCGCGCCGGCTCGTAGATCCGGCGGGCGGCGGCGAGCGCGCGCTCCTCGTCCTGCCACTTGTCGAGGGTCTCCGCGTAGGCGGCGCTGGCGTTGGGCGGGAACGGCAGCACGCCGCGGCGGCACTGGCGGTAGCCGCGCACCAGCACGTCGAGGCGCGGCAGCGCCGGCGAGCACGGCGGCGCGTCGATGCGGCCGTCGGTGCCGAGCAGCCGCGTGGTCTCGGGCAGCACCGCGGCGTCGGCGCGGGCGGCGAGCAGCTGCTCGCGGGCCGCGCACATCGCGACGTGGTGCAGCCACGCGCGCAGGCGGTCCTTGTTCTTGACCCGCGTCGAGCGCCACAGCACGAGCGCGTCGGGGCGCAGCCCCTCGAACTCGCCGTGCAGCTCGTAGTCGTCGCCGCGCACGACGAACGGCTGGCGGCCGGTGCCGCGTTCGGCGGCCACGCGCGCGGTGAACCGCGTCGACTCCAGCGCGAGCGCCGCGTGCGTGAGGCGGCCGAGCGAGCCCGGCGGCAGGATGCCGGTCTGCAGCACCGCGCCCGACTGCAGCGGGTCGCCGCGCTCGAGCAGCCGCGCCCGGACCGAGCCGTCGACGAGGGCGTAGCGGTCGAGGTTGTGCAGGAAGAACGGCTCCGCGTCGTCGTCGCGGTCGTCCTCGCGCGGGAACCGGACGTCGAGCACGTTCCTGCAGTACCAGCGCGGCGGGTGGCTCCAGAACCGCAGCAGGTCGGCGAAGTCGACGCGCTCGACGCGCGCGCCGTCGTCGGCCGCCGCCGGCACCCGGGGGCGCGGCGCGGCGGGCACCTGGCGTCCGCGCGCGTGGTCGGCGTAGGTGAACAGCCGCGGGTCCTCTGCGCCGTAGCGCGGGCTGAACGACTGCAGCGGGTGGTCGACCAGCACGGCGTCGCGCGCGCGCGCGAAGCCCCTGGGCGGCGTGAACGCGAGATCGAGGTGCTCGAGCAGCTCGCTGACCAGCGGCGACGGCGCGCACTCGCTGTTGTCCTTGCTCGAGCGCCCGACCCAGGTGAGCACCAGCCGGTCGCGCGCCGCGAGGACCGCGTCGAGGAACAGCTGGCGGTCGTCGTCGCGCACGCTGCGGTCGCCGGGCCGTCGGTCGTGCTGCATCAGGTCGAACACCGGCCGCTGCCCGCGGCGCGGGAACGCGCCGTCGCCGAGGCCGCAGATCGCCAGCACCCGCATCGGCACCGCGCGCATCGGCCGCAGCGCCGCGAACGTGATCGATCCGCAGAGGAAGCCGCGGCTGTCGCCGCGCGCCTGCAGCTCGTCCTGCAGCCAGGCCTGGAACGCCGCCGGCTGCAGCTCCTCGCGCAGCGCGGTGGTGGCGTGCAGGTCGCGCAGCCGCCGGGCCACCGCCTGCAGGTGCAGCACGCCGTGGCGTTCGTCGTCGTCCTGCGGGTCGAACAGGTCGGCGGCGAACGCGTCGACCAGGTCGGCCCACGCCTGCAGCGTGTGCGGGCGTCCGAGCGCGCGGCAGGTGGCGCCGATGGCGTCGACGAAGGCCAGGAACCGGCCCAGCAGCAGCGCGCGGCCGGCGCTGCCGTCTGCGGCGGGCAGCAGGCCGAGCACCGGCTCGTCCTGGGGACCGGTGGCGACGCCGAGCAGCAGCCGCTCGAGCCCCTGGCGCCAGGTGTTGGCGTCGTCGGCCGGCAGGCCGAGGTCCTGCTTGCGCTGCTCGCCGTCGAGGCCCCAGCGGATGCGCGTGCGGTGCACCCAGGTGCGCAACGCCAGCAGGTCCGGGCGGGCGATGTCGAAGCGCCGCGCCAGCGCCGGCTCCTCGAGCAGCAGCAGCAGCTCGGGGGCGGTGAAGCGGCCGCGCGCCAGCGCGCACACGCGCAGCAGCAGTGCGGGCACCGGCAGGTCGGCGGCGGGGCTGCGGTCGGCGATGTGGAACGGCAGCAGCCGTTGCACCGGCCCGAACACCGCCTGCACGTAGGGCGCGTGGTCCTGCACGTTCGGTAGCAGCACCAGCACGTCGCTCGGCCGCAGCGTCGGGTCCCGCTGCAGCGCGTGCAGCAGCTGGTCGCGCAGGATCTCCATCTCGCGCAGCGGGCCGTGCGCGCTGTGCACCGAGATCGACTCGTCGTCCGCCGCCAGCGGCAGCGGCGGCACGTCGCCGCTGCGGTGGCGCGCGTGCAGGTGCAGCAGGTCGGACTGCAGCGCGTGCAGCAGCGTGCCGGTGCCCGGATCCTCGAACTCCAGCGGCTGCTCGGCGGCGCCGCCGTCGTCGCGGTCGAGCAGCAGGTCGAAGAACTCGCGCGACTGCGCGCCCCAGGCCGCCAGCAGCGGGTGGCCGCTGCCGCGCGGCCGCGGCCGACCGCTGCGGTCGCGGCGCACGTCGCCGTAGTAGTGCGGCGTGGCCTTGGGTGCGTAGATCACCACTTCGACGTGCGCGGCGATGCGCGTCAGCAGGTCGAGGAACGCCGGCGGCAGGGTGGTCAGGCCGAACACCGACAGGCGGGGCGGCAGCACGGCGCGCGCGCGCGCGGGGTCCGCCAGCAGGTGGCGCAGGTGTTCGAGCCGGTGCGCGGCGGCCGGGCCGGACGGGGCCGCCGGCGCCGCGGCGAACAGCAGGCCCTGGCCGCTGCCTGCGCCCGCGCCCGCGCCGCCGCGGGGCCGTTCGGTCGGCGCCGGCGCCGCGACCTCGCGCAGCAGCTCCTGCCACAGCCGCAGCTGCCACCTGGCGTGCGGGCCCTGCCCGGCCTCGCCGCGCTCGAACGCCAGCAGCAGGTCGTCGCGGTAGAGCTGGTAGTCGTCGAAGCACTGCGCCAGCCGCGTCGCCAGCTGCAGGCGCTTGTGCTGCTCGGGGTCGCCCTGGCAGTAGACCGCGGCGGCGCCGAGGTCCTTCACGAGGCGCGGATCGCCCAGCAGCCGTAACAGCCGCAGCGTCAGCGCGCCGCGCTCGAACAGCGGTTCCGCAGCGGCCGCGACGGCGTCGCCGCGGGTTAGGCCCTGCAGGAACGCGCCGGGGAACGGCAGCTCGAGCGTCGCCGCCACGCCGTGCCGCTGCGCCAGCCCCAGCGTGACCCAGCGCGCCATGCCCTGGCCGGGCACGACGATGGTCTCGGCGCACAGCGGCGGCAGCGGCGCCGCGGCGAGGCGCGCGGCCAGCGCGTCGAGCAGCACCTCGAGGCGGTTGTGCGTGTGGACGGTGAGGAGCTCTCCCACGGCGCGAACGATAGATGCCGGAGCCGTCGAATGCCCGCGCCTCAGCGGTGCCCGTGCCCGCCGGGTCCGGGCTCGGTCGGCTGCGATGGGTGCCCGCCGTGGTCGGCGTGCGTGTGCCCGTCGTGGTGGTGGTGGTCGTGCCCGTGCCCGTGCCCGTGGTCGTGCCCGTGGTCGTGCCCGTGGTCGTGCTCGTCGTCGTGCGCGCAGCAGCCGTGGTCGTGCGGGCCGTCGAGGTTGGCCGGCGATTCGAACAGCCGCTCCAGGAACGGCCGCACGCCCTGGCGCAGCAGCGACCAGCCGAACAGGCCGCCCAGCACCCAGAGCCAGATCCAGCTGCCGGTGCCGTGCTCGTGGTCCCAGCCGGCGGCGGCCGCGATCGCCTGCGTCGGCAGCAGCAGGTTGGCGACGTAGCCGAGGCCGACGGCGCCGAGCCACATCGACAGCGCGAACAGCGCCGCCACCCGGGTGCCGTGCAGGCGCCGCACCATGCCGAACGTGGTGATGTTGGTCGCCGGCCCGGTCAGCAGCAGCGCCAGCACCGCGCCCGGCGACAGCCCCTGGCCGAGCAGGATGGCGGCCAGCGGCGTGCTGCCGGTCGCGCACACGTACAGCGGCAGGCCGAGCAGCGCCGCGATCGGCACGTCGATGCCGGCCGGCAGGGTCGCGATCCACTCGCGGTCGATGTACGGCATCAGCAGCGCCGACAGCAGCAGTCCCATCAGGATCCAGCTGGCGGTGTTGTCGACGGCCGGGCCGTAGCCGAACCGTACGGCAGCCATCAGTCGCTGCCCGAAGGTGCCGGTCACGCCGGCGACCATCGGCGCGCCGGCGGCGGCCACCGCGGCGGCGTCGTCGCTGCCCGCGGCCGGGCGGCGCCGCATGGTGCTGACGGCCATGCCGACGCCCAGCGCCAGCAGCGCGGCCATGGCGACGCGCATCCCCGCGACCTCGCCGCCCATCAGCTGCCAGGTCAGCAGCACCGCGGCGATCTCCAGCTCCGGCGTCGCCACCAGGAACGCGATCGCCGCCGCCAGCGACGCGCCCTGCCGCACCAGCTCGCGGTAGATCGGCACCACGCCGCACGAGCACACCGGCAGCGGCAGGCCGACGGCGACGCCGCGCAGCGCCTGCTGCAGCGCGTTGCCGCGGGTCATGCGCGCGAGCCAGCCCTGCGGCAGGAACGCGTGGCACAGGCCGACCAGCAGGTAGGCGAGCACCAGCGCCGGCGCCGACTCGAGCGCCAGCTGGAAGAACACGTGCGCGGGGGCGTGCTCGGCGTCGGCCGGGAAGTGGTCGTGGATCACGAACCACAGCACCGCCGCCGCCGCCAAAGCACCGGCCACCGACACCAGGTGCAGCCGCTGCCGGTCGCGCGGCGCCGGGATGTGCGCGTGGAACACCACGTGCAGCAACGAGCCCGCCAGCAGCGCCTGCAGCAGCGCCAGCCCGGAGGTGCTGTCCTCGAGTTCGTGGCCGAGCAGGAAGCCGAACAGGGTCGCCAGCACGGTCACCGCCATGACCAGGATCGCGGCGCGCCGGCCGAGCGTGCGCGGGACGATCCACCAGATGCCGATGCCCTCCGGGATCCGGTGCAGGATCACCGCCCAGGCGGTGACCTCGTGGTGGTGGTGGGCGTGGGCGCCGGCGAGCTCGCCGCCGTGGTGGTGCGCCCCGTGCAGGAACAGGCCGTCCAGCGTGTCGTGGGCGGCCATGCCGAGCAGCGCCAGCAGCAACACGACGCGGCGCAGGTGCGGGCTGTCGCGGCGCAGGCCCCGTTCGGCGAGGGTCGGCGCGAGGAAGCCCACGAGCGCCAGCAGCAGCGCGACCCAGCCGGCCTGCTCCACGCACTCGGGGAGCAGGTGCAGCATGGCGAAGCCGCTGATCGTGACGACGCAGAAGCTGTCGACCAGGATCGACGACCAGGCGTGACGGCGCGCGAGGACGACGAGCAGCGGGCCGAGCGCGAGCGCCGCGAAGCTGAGGAGGAGTTTGTCGACCAAGGGGGGCGACGATCTTGCGGCACCGCCCCGGCGGCGGCAAGACGTGTCGGGTAGCATCGCGCCGGTGAGGGCCGCCATGCACCGAGACCGCAGGATCCCGTTCGCCTCCAGGATGTGTGCCGCGGCGCTGGCGCTGGCGGCGCTGCCGGCCGTCGGGGCGGCGCAGCAGGCGGCGCCGTCCGGCCGCGCGCTCGACCAGCTGGTGGCGGACTACCTGGAGCAGGACGGCCGCACCGACGCGGGCCACGCACGGCAGGTCGAGATCCTGGGGCAGCTCGCGGCCCTGCCGCCGCTCGACGCCGGCGCCGACCGCAAGTGGCGCCAGAAGATCGCCAAGCTGTGGAAGAAGGGCCGCAAGCTCGAGAAGGCGGGCGACAACTGGTTCTGGGAGGAGCGCGACCGGCAGCGCACCGAACGCCGCGGCCGTTACATCGTCGGCGGCAACACCGGGCGCCCGCGCGGGCTGGCGATCACGATGCACGGCGGCGGCCTCGGCTCGGCCGACGCCGGCCCGGCCGCCAACGCCTACCAGCCGGCGCTCGACAAGCTCGGCTGGGTGATGATCGCGCCCGAGGCGCTCGAGGCCACCGAGCACGGCTGGACCGACAGCGGCACCGAGGAGTTCGTGCTCGAGCTGGTCGACTGCGCGCTGCGGACCTTCAAGGTGGACCCGAACCGCGTGTTCCTGGTCGGGCACTCGATGGGCGGCTACGGCAGCTGGACCCTCGGCGGGCACCACGCCGACCGCGTGGCCGCGATCGCGCCGAGCGCCGGCGCGCCGACGCCGGTCCTGAGCGGCCCGGGCGGCAAGATCATCGACATCCAGGAGGGCGTGATCCCGTCGCTGCGCAACGTGTTCGTGTCGATCTACCAGAGCACCGACGATCCGCAGGTGCCGCCTTTGCCGAATCAGTTCGCGGCGCGGAAGCTGCTCGAGCTGCAGCAGCGCTGGGGCGGGTTCGAGCACGACTACTGGGAGGTCACGGATCGCGGCCACGGCGCCCCGCCCGGCGGCCACCTCGCCCAGCTCGAGAAGATCGCCGACCGCGCGCGCGACCCGGTGCCCGCGCGCGTGGTGTGGCAGCCGGTGCTGCCGTGGAAGCGGCAGTTCTACTGGCTGTGGTGGGACGCGCCGGCGCGCAACGCCGTGGTCGTGGCCGATCGCGACCGCGCCGCCAACGCGATCGCGATCACCTGTGAGCAGTCGACCGACGGGCTGTGGGTGCTGCTCGACGACCGCATCGTCGACCTCGACGCCGACGTCGTCGTCACCGTGAACGGCGCCGAGGTGTTCCGCGGCGCGGCGCGGCGCGACCTCGGCACGCTGCTGCGCACGAGCGTGCACCCCGATCCGGAGCTGCAGTTCGCCGCGCGCGTGCCGGCCTTCGCGCAAGGCGGCGGCTGATCGACGCGGAGCCGCGCCGCGATCGGTGGCCGGTTGCCGCGGCGGCGGCGCATAGCGGCCGTTGGCGCCGCTGTCCCAGACACTTGTGTCCAAGGCCGCGAACTCGCCGCGCGTTGCGTCGCGACGCGATCCTGCGTGGTTCCGGTGCGCGGGGCATCTGGTATGAACTCGCGCGCCACGTCCGCGTCGGGAACGGAGACGAAGCCGTCACGCGGGATGGGACCGCCAGAATCGGAGAGCGAAGCACCGTGTCACCGCGTGAGGATCGAGTCGGACGACCCTGGCCAGCACCCATGGTCCCAGCGCCGTCGGTGCTCAGGACCATGGCACAGCGGCTGCGCGAGGCGCGCCTGAAGGCCGGCCTGTCCCAGGAAGAGGTGGCGCTGCGGATCGGCAGCACGCCGCGGTCGCTGACGCGGTGGGAGAACGGCGAGTGCGACCCGGGCTTCGTGTCGGTGCGCGCGATGGCGCGGCTCTACTCGGTGTCGCTGGACTGGATCGCCGGCGACGCGCCGCCGCGGTCGCGCGGTACGGCGCGCGGCCCCGGGACCTGAAGGACCCGGGGCCGCGTGGAGGCCGCTGCACCTGGCAGCGGCCGGTCGGGCAACGTCCGGTCTACCAGCGGTCGCCGCCGTGATCGCGATCGCGACCACCGCCGTAGCCACCGCGGCCACCGCCGCCGCCGCCACCGCCGCCGCCGTAGCCGCCGCGGCCACCGCCGCCGCCGCCACCGCCACGGCCGCCGTAGCCGCCACGGCCGCCACCGCCGCCGCCGCCGCCGCCGCCGCCACCGGGACCACGGGGCTGGCGCTCCATGGCCTCGTTGACCTTGATCGTGCGGCCACCGAGGTCGGTGCCGTTGAGGGCCTGGATGGCCGACTGGGCATCGGCATCGGTGCCCATTTCGACGAACGCGAAGCCGCGGCTGCGGCCGGTGTCGCGATCGACCATGATGTGCGCGCTCTCGACCTTACGGCCGTCCTGTTCGAACGCTGCGATGAGGTCGTCCTCCATGGTGTTGAAGGACAGATTGCCAACGAAAAGACGCTTACCCACTACTGGACTCACTACTTGGACTTCAGCACTCGGCTGCGCCGATGTGGCGCAGCTCTCGTTGACGGCCCCGGGTTGCTCGTTCCAAAAATCGAATCCCGGAGACGGCGCAGCGGCGCTGCGCGGAAACAGACACGCTTTCCACAGGGACGCAGTGCGGGGGCACTGAGGCTGCGAGAGAGCACGCGCACCTCGGCCGGGGCGACGCCGTAACGGCGAACGCTCGAGACGAAGTGGGCGGAAGGTAGCCAGCCCGAGGGGTGGCGTCCACGGGGCGCCGCCGGAAACCGAACCGCTCCGCGAAGGCTTCCCCGGCGCCGGATCCGGGAAGTCCCTTGCGGCCGGCCGCGGGCCGACCGGGCCGACCGCGGACCGACCGGGCCGACCGCGGGCCGACCGTGGGCCGGCCGCTGGCGCAGGGGCCACTTCCAGACCGCGGGCGCCAGGGGGAGCGCGCCCGTCGCGAGCCCGCCCGACGCCCAGGGGTCCGTTCCCCCGGCGCCTGCCCGGAGCGGGGCCACGGCCGCGCTGGCGGACCAGTTCGCCGCCGGATTCGACGCGCGGCGCCGGCTCGCTGCCGCGACCGCGATGGGTCGACCTTGCGGCGCGTTCGGATCCCGAGTGGGTGCGGCGCGGCGGGATGCAGGCGGAGTTGGCCGGTGCGGCGATCGCTGCGTAGGGTCTCCCGGTCGCGGCGCCGATCGGCGCCGCCCCGAGGAGGAGCTCGTGCCGATCGTCTACTTCGCCACCAACCGCAATCCCAACCGCAAGACCGACCCCGACGACTTCGACGGGCGCTTCAACGCGGAGTCGGTCGACAGCCTGCGCTTCGGCAGGGCCGACGTGCAGCGCTCGGCCGACGGCTACGAGGTCACGGCCGTCCACGTCGCGCCCGAGCGGCTGCGCCAGGACCAGGCGAAGTCGCTGCTCGGCAGCGCCAACGTGTTCGAGGAGCTGCGCGACCGCATGCGGCAGGGGCGCGACGCGCTGGCGTTCATCCACGGCTACAACGTGGACTTCCGCGAGGCCCTGGTGACGGGCGCGCGGCTGGCCGACGCCTACGGGCCGGACCTCGAGGTGGTGGTGTTCAGCTGGCCGTCGGACGGCAGCATGCTGCCGTTCCTGGCCTACAAGCGCGACCGCACCGATGCCGCCGCGTCGGCGCCGGCGTTCGCGCGGGCGCTGCTGAAGCTGCGCGACTTCGTGCACGAGGTGCGGCGCGGCGACGAATGCGGCTCCCGGCTGCACCTGATGGCGCACAGCATGGGCAACTACGTCCTGCGCCACGGCATCCAGGAGGTGCTGCGCCACGGCTCGATCCCGCGCGTGTTCGACCAGGTGTTCCTGATGGCAGCCGACGAGGACGACGACGCGTTCGAGCTGGACCACAAGCTGCGGCCGCTGCCGCACCTCGGCCAGGGCGTCCATGTCTACTTCAATCGCGGCGACACCGCGCTGGTGATCAGCGACCGCACCAAGGCCAACCCGACGCGGCTGGGCTCGCGCGGTCCGCGCGAACCGCTGAACGTCCCGGCGTCGGTGACGATCGTCGACGTCAGCGAGGTCGTCGGCGGGATGATCGAGCACGACTATCTGGTGCGCGATCCCCGCACGGTGCGCGACGTCAGCGCGGTGCTGGCGGGGGAGCCCAATGACCTGATCGCCGGCCGGCGCTACGTGGCGTCACAGAACCGCTACGTCCTGGAGAAATAGCGGGCTCGGTGTCGCGGCGCGTACGCACCCGGTGCGCCGCGCAATGCGCGCAATGTGCTCGGTCGGCGCAGGCGGTCGGCGTCCTCAGGCGAGGACGTCGTCGACGATCGCGCGCAGCTGCTCGAGGGCCTTGCGCAGCTGCTGGCGCTCGCGCTCGGCGTGCTGCACCGCCTGCAGGATGCCGCCGAGGCCGTTCGCGCCGGCCGCGGCCTTGCCGGCCTTGCGGGGGCGACCCGGACCGCGGCGCTTGCCGCCGCCCTGCGGGCCGCGGATCTGGTAGACCAGGCCCGGCGTCGCGCCGACCTCCTTGGCGATGTCCATCGGGCTCATGCCGGTCGCGAGCAGCTCGCGGATCCGGGCGGACTTGGACGTCGTCGACGGCGTGCGACCGCGGCGTTTCGGCGCGGACTTGTTCTTGGGGCGTGCCATGGGGCGCGATCTTAAGTCGGCGTCCCCTGTGTACACCCAAAGGTTTGGACGGAAACGTCGGGCGCGCGCCTAAGGACCGTCCGGGTCCAGGATGGCGCGACAGCGCCGCAGCCACTCGCGCTGCGCCGGGTCGAGCCGGCAGCCGCGCAGATCCACCAGGTAGAAATCGACCCCTTCGACCGCGGCGCCGCGCAGATCGCAGCCGCGCAGGTTGGCCTTGCGGACGACCTCCGGCGCCTGGAAGTGCTGCTCGAGCGACTCGTCGGTGTAGAAACCGGTGCGGCTGCCCTCGCAGGCCACCGGGCTGTGCAGCAGGCCGCTGCGCGCGCTGCCGAGGTGGAACGCGGCGCCCCTGAAGTCGCACCCGCGCAGGTCCGCGCCCTGCCAGTCGACGTCGGCGAGGTGCGCGTCCAGGAAGCGCGCGCCGCGCAGGTCGGCGCAGCGCCAGCGCGCCCCGGTCAGGTCGGCGTCCTCGAAGCGCGCGTTCGGGGCCCAGAGGCGCGGGTGCACCGTGCCGGCGAGCTGCGCGCCGCCGAGGTGCGCGCCCGCCAGCCGGGCGCCGACCAGCCGGACCGGGCGCAGGTCGAGACCCCGCAGGTCCGCGAGGCGCAGGTCGGCGTGGGACAGGTCGGCGTCGCGCAGCACGGCGTGCCGCAGGTTCGCGTCGTAGAGGCTGGCCGCTCGGAAGCTGGCGCCGGTGAGGTCCGCGCCCATCAAGGTCGCGTCGTCCAGCACTGCGCCGTCGAAGTCGACGCCGCGCAGGTCGGCTTCGCACAGGTTGGCGTGGTCGAACCGCGCGTGCGGCGCCCGCATCGCCCGGGCGCGCAGTCGGGGCGCCCGCAGCCCGGAGCACACGGCGCGATCGAGGCGCGCGCGGTGCAGCGACGCGTCCGCGGCGGAGCAGTTCTCGAGGCGCGCGTCCTGCAGCAGCGCAGCGTCCATGTCGGCATCGCAGAAGTTGGAGTGCAGCTCCGTGCCGCGCAGGTCGCAGCCGGCGAGGTACGTGGAGTCCATGCGCCAGGGCGGCGCCAGGCTCGGCCGGAACCCGCGCTCGGCCGCGCAGCACAAGCTCAGCGACAGCGCGCGGCAGGGGCTGTCCGGTCGGCCGGCGTCCGCGCGCGCGCGGACCAGGCGCGCCGGGTCGGCCGCGAGCAGTTGGCGCAGGATCTCCACCAGCAGCGGGGACCAGCGCAGCCGTGTCCGCGCCGCGAGTTCGGGCTGCGACGGGAGGTCGAACACCGCGGCGGCTGCGAGCGCGGCGCAGATCGCGCCGCCGGCGCGCAACGCGGGATCCCGTGCGTCGAGTCGCAGCGCGCGCGCGAGCCTGCCGGGGTGCCAGTCGCCGCCCGGATGCAAGAAGGCCGACAGCGCTTCGGCGCGGGCGGCCGCGGCGTCGTCGCCGAGGCGCAGGTCGAGGACCTCGAGCAGCGTCGCGAACGCGAAGGAGGCGTCGTCGGTCGATCGGGCCAGCGCGTCGAGCAGGCGACCGCACAGCGCCGGGAGGTGCAGCAGCTGGTCGCGCTGCGCGAACGCGCGCCAGCCGGCGAACGCCGCGGCGACGCGCCCAGGGTGCGCCGACATCAGGTACTCGAGCGCGTCGTCGTCGGTCCACGGGACCAGCTCCCACGGGAGCGCGCCGTCGTCCGCGGACTGCGCGCGGGCGCGGACGGTCACCGCGTTCTCGGCGGTCGCACCGACCGGGTCGGCTCCGGTGTCGACCAGCACCAGCCGCGGCGAACCCGCGAACGCGGCGGCGAGGTGCGCGAGCGCCGTGGTCTTGCCGAGGCCGGGGCCGCCGATCAGATCGACGGTGGTGGGGCGGCCGGCCGCCAGCAGCCCGGCCACCTCGTCCTCGAGCAGGCCCGGGACCACGCCGCCGGCGCAGCGAACGCGCGGTCGGACCGGGGCGCGGGCGGGTTCGAGGCAGCCATCCACCATGGCCGCACAGGTTACCCCGGCTGCCGATCGGCGTGGTGCGCCGCCGGGCGAGCCTCACCAGTCAGTCGGCCAGCGCCGCCCGCATCACGTCGAGCGCCGCCTCGATCGCGGCGCGCAGGCGCCGGATCTCCGCCTGGTCCTGCTGCCGCAGCTGCGCCAGCAGGTCGCGAATGGCCTGCTCGGCGTCGATGCCGCCGCGCTGCGGGGCGCGCGCCGCGTCGGCCGCGGCGGGGCGGCCCATGCGCGGGCCCCTGGCGCGCGAGCCGGCACCCGGCGCGTCGGCGCTCCCGGGGTGCAGCAGCTTGCGCGCCGCGTTCATGCTGGCGGCGGTGATACGGACGCCGTGCATCGCCGCCTGCGCCTTGGCGTCGTCGAGGCCGATGTCGGGGTTCTGCGACAGGATGTGCAGCGCGGTCAGGATCGCGGGCCGCACCCGCGGATAGCGCTGTCTGAGCTCGGCGAACTTCTGCGCCCACTCGCTGCCATTGGCGTGCGATGGGTCGTGGGACGGGAAGGCGATCATCGGGTTCGTCTCCATGGGGAGTCGCAATGCCGGGGCGCGCACGGGAAGCGCGTCTTGTGTGTGGGAAAGCGGATGCCGGCCGGCGTCGCAATGAACGCCGCGGATCGCGGCGGCGGCGCGCGGTGGGAACGCGGCGCGGCGGTCGGGACCATCGCGCCGGCGCGCGCTCGAACGAGCGCCCGGCCCACCGAGCGTAGCCGCGGGCGCCGTCGGATGCGACCGCAGAGCGTCTACAGCGTCGCGGTCCGGTAGCGGACCAGCGTCAGCGGCTCCGCATTGCTGGCCAGCGCTGGCGACCCGGCGCCCGGCAACACCAGGAACGCGTGGTGCAGCTCGGTGCCTGCGAACGGGTCGCCGACGCCGGCCGGCAGGACGAACGCCGCCGACGCGCGGCCGTTGCCGTCGAGTACGCCGATCGACCCGGGCAGCAGCGCCGAGCCGGTGGCGGTCAGCAGGTAGGCGTCGACGTTGAGCGGCAGCGTCACCCCGAGCACCTGCGTGCCGGGGAACGAACCCGACGCGGAGCCGCCCAGGACGTAGGGCGCGAACGCGTGATCGGTGCCGGTGATCAGCGCGAAGTCGACGCGGTCGCCGTGCGCGGTGGCGACCTCGCGGTCCGAAGCCCACAGCGCGCGCTCGTCGCGCCGCGCCTTGAAGGTCAGCGGCGGGTGCACCTGCCACACGATCCGGTCGTTGAGCCCAAGCTCGAACACCCACTGCTGCGTGCCGGCGCACACCAGGGTGTTGCCGTTGGGCAGGCGGTCGGCGCTCGACACGATCGGCGAGTACATCGCCGTCGGCGTCGGGTCGAAGTACTCCCAGAACGGCGCCGCCGGGCCGAACGCCGCGCCCGGCAACCGCGGGTAGTCGCCGGCGGTGTCGACCGGCGTGACGATCTCGGTGACCGCCGACGCGGCGCCGAGGCCGAGCAGGCTGCCCTTCTCGTTGTTGAAGCAGATCAGGTGACCGGCGCCCGGCCGTCCCGGCCGGATCCAGTGCACATCGTGCTGGCCGGCCAGTTGCTGCGGCCCCGGCGCGCCGTAGGTCGCCGGGTTGCCCCAGCGATAGAGCAGGTCGCCGCCCTTGCCGTGCGCGCCGCCGCTCGACGTCGCGGCCTCGGCGGTGGTCGTCGAGTGGTCGAGGATCCACAGCTCGTTCCAGTGCCGGCAGCTGACGACGACCTGGTCGAGCGCCGGGTTGTAGTCGACCGCGTTCATGTGCATCCACAGGAACGTCGGCGCCGGCGGCGGCGGGAACGCGATCGGGAAGTTGATGTCGATGCGCTCCGGGTGGTCGGCGACGACGCCGAAGTTCGGCTTCGTCGGGTCGAACTGCTGGATCAGGTGATCGAGCACGCGCCAGCGCCAGACGATCTCGCCGGTCGTGGGGCCGGTCGGTCGCACCTCGATCAGCTGGTCCGCGTTGAGCTCCTGGGCGATCGCCGGGTCCATGCCGCGCGCGATCGCTTGCGTGCGTGAGATCGTGTCGGTGACGATCATCAGCACGTTGCCGTTCGGCAGCTCGTGGATGTCGTGGTGCTGGACCCCGGGCAGCGGCGGCACGTAGTCCCACAGCACGGTGCCGTCGAGCGCCACCCGCTGGACGCGGCCGCCGAAGCCCGGCCCGCTCTGGCCGGTGTCGCAACTGCGCAGCACGTTGCCGTGGCGGTCCAGGTAGGACGCCACGCCGGGCCGCTGCGCGAACGTCCACTGGTGCACTTGCGCGCCGTTGGCGTCCCACAGGGCCGCCGACGTGTCGGTCATCGGGTCGAGGAAGGTCAGGCCCGGCGACGGTGTCGGCGCCTGGCAGGTCGCCAGGGCCGCGGTCAGCAGGACGGACGAGAACGAAGCGGCCCAGCGGGCGGAGACGGGATTCACGAGCGCGGGGATTCGGGTAGCGGGACCGGCGAAGGGGCGGTCCTAGCTACGCGGGGCCGGCGAGGTTTCGCCTGGTCCCGGGCACAGTGCGTCGATGGGGCGATGTTCCAGGGTGCGGCGCACCGATCGGTTGCGCGTCGACGCATCGCGCCGGGAGCGGCGCCCGGCTCAGACCTTGGGCTTCGGCGGCGGCAGGTCGCGCGCCTCGCAGGTCGACTGCCAGCCGGCGCGCGCGTGCGCGCCGTCGCAGAACGGCTTGTTCGCCGAGTGGCCGCAGCGGCACAGCGAGATCACGGTGCGCCCGGCCAGCCCGAACTCCTTGCCGGTGGGGTCGGTGATCGAGAACGTGCCTTCGAGGCGGAGCGGGCCGTTGCTGTTGACGGTGATCTTGGTCATCGCACAGACGGTAGCGGCGCGACCGCGCGGCCGCGCAAGCCGTCCGCGGATTCGCCGGTCACGCGGCGCGACCCGGCAACGGCCGGCGCACGAGGCCGAGGAACGCGCGGCGCTCGGCGACGATCAGGAACACCGTCAGCACGAGCACGCCGAGCACCACCGGCTCCGACACGCCGTCGCCGGCGACGTACACGTGGAAGGCGACGATGTTGGCGACGATCGGGCCGAGCAGCAGCAGGCCGAGGCAGCGCGTGCGCGGGATCGCCGTGAGCGCGCCGCCGACGACCTCGCAGACCTTCACGAACGTCAGATAGCCGGTCGGTCCGAACGCGGCGAAGAAGTGCGCCGCAGCGGAGCCCTCGGGCGGCGGCTCGGGCTGCGGCCCGACCCCGAGCAGGACCATGAGGCCGAAGGCGACGAACAGGAGGCCGAGCAGGGCGCCGGCCACGGTGGGAAGGTGCTTCACGCGCAGCGTTCTATCGCCGGGGGAGCCGCGTGTCGTCAACCGGCTGGCGGTGCCGTGGCGACGGCGTCGATTGCCGCCAGCACCGCGTCGACGTCGTCCGCGGCGCTGTCCGCGCCGAAGCTCACGCGCACGCAACCGGCGGGCTGGCCGAGCGCCGCCAGCGCCACCGGCGCGCAGTGCTGGCCGGCCCGCACGATCACGCCGCGGTCGCGGAAGTGCTCCTGCGCGCGCTCGAGCGGCAGGCCGTCGATCGCCATCGACACCGTGGCGGTGCGCGCGCCGTCGCCGCCGAGCACGTGGCAGCGCGGCCGCTGCCGGCATTCACGGGCCAGCCGCTGCGCGAGTTCGAGCGGGCGGCGTCGCAGCGCCGGCTCGCGCGCATGCAGCCAGCGCAGCGCCGCCGCCAGGCCGGCCGCCGCCGGCAGGTTCACGGAGCCGACGTCGCAGAACCCTGGGTACGGCGACGAAGGCGGCGCGTCGCCGCCGACGTCGCAGCCGGCGCTCGGGCACGCGAACGCGACGTGGGGCGCGGCCCAGAAGCCGCCGATGCCGAGCGGGCCGAGCATGCCCTTGTGCCCGGTGAACGCGACCAGGTCGACACCCAGCGCGGCGATCGACAGCGGCACCAGCCCGGCGAGCTGGGCCGCGTCGAGCAGCACCTGCGCGCCGTGCGCGTGCGCCAGCGCCGTGAGTTCGGCGATCGGCAGCCGTTCGCCGGTGATGTTGGAGGCGCCGGTCACCGCGACCAGCCGCACGCCGCCAGAGCGCAGCGCGGCCTCCACGGCGTCGAGGTCGATCGGCGCGTCGGGCCGGTACGGCGCCACGACGTGGCGGACGCCGCGTTCGGCCGCCAGCCGCTGCGCAGGCCGCGCCAGCGCGTGGTGCTCGAGCTGCGAGGTCACCACCGCGTCGCCCGGCTGCCACGGCAGGTCGGCGAGCACCAGCGCCAGCGCGCTGGTGCACGACGGTGTCAGCATCAACCGCTCGGGCGCCGGCAGGTCGAGGAACGCCGCGATCGCCGCGTGCGCCTCGCGGTAGCGGGCGGCGTTCTCGCCCGGGTCACCGGTGAGCGCCGCGTGCACCGCCTCGGCCGTGCCCGGCGCCTTCGGCCAGCTGGTGCCGGCGTGGTTGGCGTAGATCACGCCGCCGATGCTGCGGGTCTCGCCGTGGCGATCAAGCCCGCAGCACGGCGGCGTGCGTGCTCACTGCACCTGGAAGTGCAGCGCGTTCGAGGTGAACAGCGTGTTGATGTTGGGATCGAGCAGCGCGCCCTGGATCGTCAGGTCGACGCCGATCGCGGCCGGCACGAACAGCGAGCTGGCGTCGAAGCGGGCGCCGTTGTTGACCGGGTCCTGGATGCCGCCCGAGGTGCCACCGATCGGGACCGTGTCCAACGGGCCGAGGAAGCCGCACGCGCTCGACGGGTTGGCCATCACCAGGGTCGTGACCGGCGCGGTGGCCGGGTTGGGCAGGAACAGGGTGCCGCCGAGCAGGATCGTCGCCGTCGTCGCCGGCACGCCGATGTCGACGGTGAACAGCATCAGCTCCCCGGTCGGGCCGCTGTTGTAGCCGCCCGGCAGGCCGTTGAGGGTGAAGCGCAGGAATGCGGGCACCGGCGGGCTGATCACCGCGGGGCCGAAGATGCCCTGCAGCGCGGCGATGCCGGTGGCGCCGCCCGCCGGATCGGGGACGGTCTGGGGCGTGCCGACGGACTGCACGAACACGACGGTGGACGGGGTCTGGGCAGAGGCGATGCCGCACGCGATGGCGGCGACGAGCAGTGCTCTCATGGGTTGGCTCCGAATGTGCGGGAAGGGATGCAGACAGGGCAGGGGACCGGCGGGATTGGAATGGAGTGCAATGGAATGCCGGTCCTCTCCGTGGGCGCGCACCGTGCGCGCGTCGAACTCGCCTCATTACGCTGGCCGCCGCATCCGCGGTCCTTCGGCCCGTCGTCGCGCAGCCGTTGGCGCGTCGTCGCGCGGACCTTAGGCGCGCAACTCGCGGTGACCGCGCCGGGAGCGTCGCGGTCGGGCACTCTGCCGAGGTCGTCGAAGCAAGGCCGCAAGTAAGGTCGCAAGCAAGGACCGGCAACGTTCGCGATGAGCGCATCGCGCGGCGCGCGGTGGCGATTGCCGATCAGCAGCCGGTCGCGTCGACCGGTGCGTCGGCGAGCAGGCGTTCGCGTTCGGCGGGCTCCAGGTGCTCGGCGTTCTCGCGCGCGTTCGCGAGCGCGATCCGCAGACCCGCGCGGACCAGCTCGAGCGCCGCGGCCAGGTCACCGGCGAGCGGACGACGGACCTTCCCCACGCACTGCGCCAGCAGCTCGTCGCCGCTCCGCGCGAGGTGGGCGACGCGCACCGGGGCGGCGGTGGCCAGGAGCCAGCCGTCGTCGACCGCCGACGCGCGCGACGGGTCGGTGCGCGGCAGGCGGAGCGCGCGCAGCAGTTGGTCGAACGCGGCGCAGTCGGCGTCGAACTCGGGCATCAGTCGCTCGCGCAGCGCCTCGAGCGCCGCCAGCGGCGCGGCGAACGAGCCGTCGTCGCCGGACGACAGGCGCAGCACCTTGTGGCCGAGGGCCAGCCCCATGCCGACGGTCGCGACGGCCGCCGCGCCGCCGGCGGGCAGCGCGTCGGGGCCGGCCATGGCGGCGACCAGTCGGCGGTGGGCGGCGTCGATGTCGGGCTGCATGCGGTGGAGGCGCGCGCGCGTCACGCGGCGCAGGTCAGCGGAGGATCTTCTCCATCGCCTTGCCCTTCGCGAGCTCGTCGATCAGTTTGTCGAGCCATCGCACCTTCTGCACCAGCGGGTCGTCGATGTCCTCGACGCGAATACCGCACACCACACCGCGGATCAGCCCGCAGTTGGGGTGCAGCCGCGGCGCCTCAGCGAAGAAGGTCTCGAAGTCGTTTCCGGCGGCGAGCTGCTTCTCGAGTCCGGCGGGTGTGTAGCCGGTCAGCCAGCAGATGATCGTGTCGACCTCCTGCTTCGTGCGCTGCTTCTTCTCCGCCTTGGCGACGTAGTGCGGGTACACGCCGGAGACCTTCATGGTGTAGATGCGGTTCTTGGCCGTGGCCATGGACCGCGTTCTACCACCTGTGGGCTCGGCGGCGCGAGGTGGCCGTGCCGCCGATCCCGGGGGCGGCCCTGGTCGACTCGAGGTCCTCAGCCACGACCTCTGCGCGACCACGATCCGCAAGATCCTGAACGACCACGGCCTCCCGCCCGCGGGCGAGCGGATGACGACGTGGCGCCAGTTCTTGCGCCAGCAGTCGGCGGTGCTCGCCGCGACCGACTTCTTCACCACCGAGGTCTGGACGCTGACCGGCCTGCGCACGTTCTACACGCTGTTCGCGATCGACCTGAAGACGCGCGCCGTCGAACTGCTCGGCACGACCGCGAACCCCGACGAAGGGTTCATGGCGCAGGTGGCGCGCAACATCACCGGGGTCGCGGGCGGCTTCTGGGCGGCCAAGACCATGCTGATCATGGATCGCGACACCAAGTTCTCGGAGGCCTTCCGCACCGCGCTGCTGCGTGGCGGCATCAAGAGCCTCGTGACACCGGCGCGGGCACCCAACGCCAACGCGCACGCCGAACGCTTCGTGCGCAGCATCAAGGACGAGTGCCTGCGGCGCGTCGTGCTGGTCGGCGAAGAGTCGCTGCACCGCGCACTGCGCGAGTACGTCACCTGGTACAACCGCGAGCGCAACCACCAGGGCATCG
Source organism: Planctomycetota bacterium (assembly GCA_050245995.1). Lineage (GTDB taxonomy): Bacteria > Planctomycetota > UBA1135 > UBA1135 > UBA2386 > JBFWWV01. Next base: position 263,320 of record JBFWWV010000008.1, read on the forward strand.
GCAACGCGCTGATCGACCCGTGCCCGAGTGACGTCGGCGGCACCGGCCGCGTCGTGCGCCGCAGCCGCCTCGGCGGCCTGCTGAACTTCTACCGCCGCAAGCCGGCGTAGCGCCGCGCCGGCCGCGGTCGGCGTGCTGCAAACCTGGATCTCTGGGTGACCGGGGTGTCCGGTCGGGGGCGACGTCTGTACTGTGTGCGAATGGACGTGCTCGGGTGGTCCGGGACGCGCTGCGATTCACGACAATGGTCTGCGGGTTACAGTGGCAATCGAGTTTCTGGATAGAAAGGGCAGGCTCTCGGAGCTTTTTGACCTATCGCGTCAATCTGGTGCGAGGTGCCGGATGAGGTCGGTGTAGTCCTTAAGGACAATGTCGATGGCCGAGTCGTCATAGCCGTCTTCTCCTACGGCATCGTGATATATGCGATACAGGGGCCCGTGGGGCCCGTCATTTGCGTTGATGAAGTAGGGGTCTCCTGAGCCCAAGTTGCAGGCGGCTACTGGAATGAACCCGTGCTCATGAACCTTGAGTCCAGGATATGCGCCCTGTTCTCCCAAGCTCTTGTCCTGATTAAGCAAGGTAAGATCAGCGCCCACTCCAGAGACGTCATCGCCCTCACCAATAATGACGACTCGGTTAGTGAGCTGATGCTGAGCAAGGAACGCGATCCAGTAGTCTGGGTACATGGTCGTAGTTAGACCCGCATAGGGTTGAGCCTGGTGACGGGAGCGCCTCATAGCATACGCAATACTTGCGCGCCTTCCAGCCGGAGCCTACGACTCCGGGACCTGACGCCGCTCGACCCTGCCGATCGCGTTTCCGCAGTCCTGATGGGCCTCCCCGGCATCCCCTGCACGACCGGATGCTGGCCGGCCGGGTCTTCTCGTGACCGGCGTGACCGTCGTTGTCTCTTGCGTGGCGGACAAGCGCGAGCCCGAAGTCGGCTGCTCCGTGAGGCTTTGAACGAAGCCGCTTCGCGGCTGATTCTCAGGACGCGTTGGCGGGTGGACGTGGATGCGGATCTGGACGGAGTCACCGAGCTGCGGAGCCGGCTGGTCGTGAGAGGACGGCGTGGGATACAACCCGGCTCAGTTGCTTGCCTAGTGGAATCATGTCGGTGACTCGCAGATTACAAGGGCGGGGTGAATAATGATCGGGGCGAGGTGGAGGTTGCTGGTTGCTGCGGTGGCGAGTGCTCCCGCGGGCTACGGCTAACTGTCGAGGTCGGGTCCCTCGGCGAAGCCTCGCCCTGCCGTGCGATTGTGCGATCAAAGTAACCGTCGCGTGAAGCCCACCTGGAAGCCGCGGCCGCAGCCGCCATGGTTGCGGGATGCGACGACGAGAGCAGATGTCCGCGCTGCTGGCGCGGCGTGAGCGCGACGGCCTGAGCCTTCGAGAGTTGTCGGATCGCAGCGGGATCCCGCTGGGGACGCTGTCGTGGTGGAGTTGGCGGCTGCGGCAGGACGCAGTCGACACGGCCGGTGGCTTCGTGGAGGTCGTGGCCGCGGAGCCGCGAGCAGACCGCGGTGCGTTGATCCGGCTCGGCAGCGACCTCGAGATCGAGGTGCCCGCCGAAACCGATGTCACCTGGCTCCGCGACCTGGTCTCGGCATTGCGCTCGTGCTGAGCCTGCCGGCGAGCATTCGGATCTTC
>JBFWWV010000009.1:0-250110 GCA_050245995.1 Planctomycetota bacterium
CGGCGCCAACCGCAGCAGCGTGGCGCGTTTCACCGTGCACCACACCGGCGGCAGCACGCTCTACCAGATCGACCAGACCCTCGACGACCGCACCTGGGTGCGCCTCGGCGACCACGCGTTCTCGCAGGCGCAGGGCGCGGTGATCGTGCTCGACAACCAGTCGCCGACCGGCGGCGTGGTCATCGCCGACGCGGTGCGCCTCGGCGCCGGCAACGGCTCGATCAACAGCGGCGGCGGCACCAGCGGCCAGCGGCGCTGGCGTGAGTGCTCGCGCTACTGGGCGCAGTACGCGGGCGCGCCGAGCACCGTCTGGAACTCGATCGCCGGCGGCCAGGACAACGACGACGACGTCACCTGCCGGCCGCGCTTCGCCGAGTGGCGCACCGCCGACGCGTTCGTGTCGCTGCACACCAACGCCGGCGGCGGCGCCGGCACGTCGACCTACATCCACAACACCGCGCCGTCGGCCGGCTCGTCGACGCTGCAGAGCCGCATCCACACCCAGCTGATCGCCGACCTGCGCGCCGAGTGGGCGCCGACGTGGACCGATCGCGGCCAGCTCAGCGCCAACTTCGGCGAGGTCCGCCTGCTGAGCACGATGCCCGGCGTGCTCATCGAACTGGCGTTCCACGACACGCCCGGGTCGCTGGACCTGAACTCGATCCACGACCCGCGCTTCCGCTACCTCGCCGGCCGCGCGATCGCACGCGGCGTGATGCGCTACTTCCAGCCGGTGGCGCCGTTCGTGCCCGAGCCGCCGGCGGCGCTGCGCGTCGTGCAGGACGGCGCGCGCGGCCTGCAGGTCGCATGGAACGCCGTCGTCGGCGCCACCGACTACGTCGTCGAGTGGTCGCCCGACGGCAAGGGCTTCGTCGAGGCGGCGTCGGTCGCGGCGACCACTTGGTCGACCGGCCCGCTGCCGTTCGACGCGCTGTGGTCGTTCCGGGTGCGCAGCCGCAACAGCTCGGGCTGCAGCGTGCCGACCGAGGTGCTGTGCGCCGGCACCGACCACCTCGGCACAGCCCGCGTGCTGCTGGTGCAGGGCTTCGACCGCCTGTCGCGCACCGTGCCGGTGCGCGACAACTCGCGCGACTACCTGGCGCGCTTCGGCCAGGCGATCCGCGACAACGCCGCGTTCTCGGTCGCGTTCGACGCCGCCACCAACGACGCGGTCAAGGCCGGCGCCGTGCTGCTCGCCAACTACGAGGCCGTGATCTGGGCCAGCGGCGAGGAGAGCACCGCCGACGAGACCTTCGACGCGCAGGAGCAGTTCCTGGTCACCGGCTACCTCAACGCCGGCGGCCGCCTGTTCGCCAGCGGGGCCGAGATCGGCTGGGACCTCGACGCCCAGGGCTCGGTCGTCGACCGCACGTTCTTCAACACCGAGCTGGGCGCCGACTATGTCGCCGACGACGCCAACGTCTACTTCCTGCAGGCCGGCGTGGCCGGAGGCATCTTCGACGGGCTGCCGGCCGGCCGCTTCGACGACGGCACGTTCGGCACCTACGACGTCGACTGGCCCGACGTGCTGGCGCCGTTCGGCCCCGGCAGCAGCGTCTGCATGCGCTACAGCAATGGGCAGGTCGCCGGCGTCCAGCGCGTGAACGGCAGCGAGCGCACGCTGCTGCTCGGCTTCCCGTTCGAGGCCATCACCGACCGCCAGCTGCGCGCCTCGGTCATGCGCCGCGCGCTGCGCTTCCTGCTCGACCTGCCGCTCGACTGCGCCGAGACCATCGCGCTCAACAACCGCCTGAACCTCGCCATCGACTCGCCCGCCGACGCCGGCGAGACCTATGTCGTGCTGTGCAGCTACGCGCGCCAGCCCGGCATCCCGCTGCCCGGCGGCGGGCTGCTGCCGCTGCAGTACAGCTTCCTGATCGATGCGAGCATCGACCCGAGCTTCCCGCTGTTCGGCAACTTCGTCGGAACGCTCGACGGCGCAGGCCAAGCCGCGCCCTTCGTCGACGTGCCGCCGCTGGCGTTCCTGATCGGGTTCCCGCTCTACTTCAGCGGGCTGACCGCGCCGCCGGGGCCGTTCGTCGAGGACACGGTGTTCAACTGGGTCGGGACGGTGATCGTCCCCTGAGCGTTGCGGTTGTCCGGGTCTCGTTCCGAGCCCCGGCGCCGCCCATGGCACCGCGAACTCCGCCCCACCTGCCGGCGGCCCGACACACGCCAGCCGCACCGGCGCTGGGGCGCGCATGGCAACCCGCTCGCGTCGTGCCGGCCTCGCGCTGGCGCTCTGCTGCCTCTGCGTCGTGCCGTCCTGCGTGACGGCCGCCCTCTGGGATCACCACGGTCGCCGCTCGTGCCGCGGCTGGAACGAGGTCGAGGTCGCCGGCCGCGTGCTGCTGACGCCGTTCGCGCTGGCGCTCGACGCGGTGTTGATCGCGGGCTACGTGGGCGCGCACTGCCACAGCAGCTGCCGCTGAGTCAGAGCTCGACGCGCTCGCCGCGCGCGGCCATCCCGAACCCCGCCGCCTCCACCCGTGCCCGCACCGCCGCGTCGTGCAGCGCCGGGTTGGTGTGGTTCAGATGCAGGAAGCGCACCGCACCGGGACGCTCCCGCGCGAACGCCGCCAGCCGCCGCATCGTGTCGGTCATCAGCGGGTGGCGGATCTCCGCGAGGTCGCGGTCGGGCAGCTCGCTGCCGTCGAAGAAGGTGCCGTCGACGTAGGCGACGTCGACACCGGCCAGCAGCTCGTCGAGCAGGCCGGGCGCGCGATCCCAGGCGTCGATGTCGGGCACGAACAACACCGCCCGGCGCGGGCCGCGCAGCACGAACGCCATGGTGTCCGAGAACTCGTCGCGGTGCGGCACCGGGATCGCGGTGACCTGCAGGCCGGAGAGCGGCGCGAACGGGGTGCGCGGCAGCACCTCGTGCAGCGCGATCTGTTCGAGCCCCACGAGCTGCTGCCACGGGCCGTGGCCGCGCAGGAAGCCCGCCATGCGCGGCGAGCAGTACACGGGGACACCCGGCGTCGACGCGACCTCGCGGCCGAACAGCGCGAGGCCGAGGTAATGGCCGATGTGCGCGTGCGTCAGCAGCACGGCGTCGACCGGGCGGCGTCCCCGGTCGTGCGCGCCGGCGACCTGGTGCAACAACGCCACCTGCTCCTCGACGCGCGGCGTCGCTTCGACCAGCAGCAGCTGGCCGGAGTCGCGATCGACGACGCCGAGGCAGCTGGGCCAGAGCACCCGACCGTCGCGGCGCGCCGCGGTGCAGCACGGCCGGTCGCAGCCGAAGTGCGGGAGCCCGCCGTCCTGCGCGGTGCCGAGCACCACCAGGTCGAGGCCGTTCGACGCGGACGTCGGCTCCGGCGCGGCCGGCGCCACGGCGCAGGCGCTCAGGACGAGCGCAGGCAGCAACGGCCACCGGCGGCGGCTCACCTGCCCTCGAGCTTGGACCGCAGCCCCGACAGGCTCGCGTCCTGGAACCGGCGCTGCGAGTCCTGCTGCGCGCCGAACCACGCGAACCAGCGGCCGAGCAGCCCGTCGACCTCGCTCTCGTCGGTCCAGGTCACACGCGAGCCCTGACCCTCGCCGACGACGCGCAGCGAACCCTTGCCGCGGACCCGCAGGTCCTCGCCGGCGAGCTTGCTCAGGAACTCCCACTCGATGCCCGAGGTGTCGACGCGCGTGAGCCGCAGTGCGGCCTCCTCGCGCCCGGAGCGCCACACCAGGCTGTGGCCGACCGTGCCCGGCTCGCCCTCGATCGAGACCTTGGTGTCGGCGCGCTCGGTCATCGACAGCGCCGACCAGTCGCGCCACGCCTGGAAGTCGCGCACCAGCGGCAGCACGCGTTCGGGCGGCGCCGGCATTGTCTGCGCGGTCACGACCTGCCAGCGGTCGGCGAGCGCCGAGCCGAGGCCGAAGAACAACAGGATCACGCCGGCGATCGCGGCGACCAGGACGCGGACTTCGCGGGACATCGGGGCGGGCACGGTAGCCGAACGCCCGCCCCGGTCCCAGCGCGGGCCGCGATCAGTGCACCAGCCAATTCTGGTTGTTGTTCGCGGCGTCGAGCGCGTTCTTCAGCGTGGTCTGCCACGCCCGCTCGGGGTGGCCGACCGGCGTGCAGGGGTGCAGACACAGGCTGTCGCGCGCCATCTGCACCACGTCCTGGATCGCGATCGTCCCGAGCACGGGATCCTGGATGGGGCATGCGCCGGACACGAAGCCGGTCGCGATGTTGTTGTACATCCCCACCATCTGCGCCGAGAGCATGTAGGCCATGTTGGTCGCGTGGGCGCGCTGCAGCCAGCTCGCGTACTCGTCGAGGTCGGCGAACGCGCCGCGGGCGCCGTTGGCGTCGGCGAGGCACAGCGCGGCGTAGTCGGCGAGCAGGCCGTGCTGATCGACCAGGCGCCGGCCGTGGCGGTTGCGCCAGTAGCCGATCGTGTGGCCGTCGCAGCGGTGGTTCTCGGCGACCTTGCCGAACGGCAGCACCGCGATGTCGGCGCAGCCGCAGACCTCGATCTCGTACGAGGTCGGCGTCGTCGGGATCGTGCCGGGCATCTGCGCCAAGGACACCGTGTAGCTGCCGCAGTCGACGTCGACGAAGCGGTAGGTCCCGTCGGCCTGGGTGATCGCGCTGATGCTGCTGTCCGGGGTCACGAGCCTCACCTCGCAGCCGGCCACGCCCGGCTCGCCGGCGTCGCGCTCGCCGTCGCGGTCGAGGTCCTCGAACACGACGCCGTAGACGTCGGTGCCGGTCCCGTCGCCGACGCCGAACGAGGCGTACGAGCGCACGCAGCACGCGCCGCGCGCCGCGTCATAGCCGCCGCGCAACAGGTACGGGTTGCTCGGGTCGACCGGGTCGCTCCAGCAGTCGCCGAGCCACGCCTTGAACTGGCAAGGATCCCAGTCGGCGGAGCGGAACGGAAACAGCGGCAGCGACTGGCCCTCGCCGCCGAGTCCCTGGCCGAACGCGGGAGCGTCCGGATCGACCGAGAACGGGCGCGCCAACGTGATGACGCCGCCCGTGTTGGTGACCTGCACGTAGCGATCGACCGGATCGTTGGTCGACAGCACCTCGTCGTGGCCGCCGATTGGATCGGTGACGTGCACGTAGTAGAGGCCGCTCGGCAGCCCCGCGTCGAACGCGAGATAGACCTGCTCGTCCGGCGCGCCGTAGGCGCCTGCGGCGAACGGCAACTCCACGCCGGCCGCGTCGACCAGCCGGATCGGATACGTGTTGTCGGAGCAGGACTGCGCCGCGATCGGCGCCGACAGCAGCAATGCCGCCGTCAATGAACTGGCAATGGAACTGGCGAGGATTCGGTACATAGCAACACCACTTTTCGAATGAGCACCAATCAGAGCGCGCCTTCTCGCACTCCGAGCGCGGCACGCTAGCGGACCCGGCCGCGAACGCAACTCCCCCCGCTCCGCGGAGCGCGCGCGACCGCAATGCGCGCGTCAGCGCCCCAGCAGCAGCGGCGTGAAGTAGCGGTAGTAGACCTCGAGGCTCAGCACGCACATCGCCGTCGTGTAGGCGCGATCGCGCTGCGTGTCGCCGGCGGTCTGCGCGTAGACGTCGATCGGCGGCCAGCTGCCGTCGAGCTCCTGTGCCTCGGGCAGCAGCGTCGACAGGCGCTCGTTCCACTCCTTCCAGGCGTCGCCGCCGGCGAGGAAGCACGCCAGCGTGCCGTAGTACCAGAAGTACACGTTGCCCTGACCCTGCAGCACGAAGTCGTCGTCGCTGTAGCGGCGGTAGCGGCGCGGCCGGCGGTCGACGGTGTAGTCGAGCGCCTGCACGATGCGCTCGTCGCCGCGGTCGACGCCGAGCAGCAGCAGGCAGAACGCGCTGGCCGGCGTGCTGGCCGGCAGCGTCGGCCAGCCGCTCTCGAGGCGGCTGCGCATGTGGTTGTAGCGGAAGAAGCGCTGCTCGCGGTCCCAGGCGCGCTCGAAGAACTCGCGCGCCGCCGGCAGCACGTCGTCGGGCGGCGCGATGCCCGACAGCTTGGCCGACTCGAGCGCCATCACCATCCACGACGAGATCGACGTGCGCGCGTAGTCGTCCTCGGGCCGCAGCCCGGGCGAGAAGTAGCCCCAGCCGCCGCGGTTGCGCCGGTCGCCGCGCGGCCCCTGGTTGGCGAGGATCCACGACAGCGCGTCCTCCACCGGGCGCCGCAGCCGTTCGTCCTTGGTGATGCCATAGCACTCGGCGAGCGCGTAGGTGCTGATGCCGTGGCCGTAGGCCGAGCTGACGCCGAACGCGCCGGTCTCGCGCTGCTGCACCGACAGCAGGAACGCGACCGCGCGCCGCGCCACCTCGCTGTGCTCGGTGCGCGACGCCGGCGTGTGCCCGGCGCCGAGGAAGGCGAGCAGGCACAGCGCCGACTTGCCGACACGCACGTAGCCGTACTTGCTCTCGTAGTCCTCGTTCGAGCCCCAACCGCCGTCGTCGCGCTGGATCGACGCCAGGTAGCGCAGCCCGTCGCGCACCGCGCGCTCGGTGTCGGCGGTGCCGCCGAACTCCTCGAGCGCCTGCTGCTTCTGCGGGCCGAAGCGGTTGCTGTAGGGCGACGACAGCGCCCCCGGCGCCATCGCGCTGGCGACCTGCAGCGTCGCCTCGGCGCGCGACAGCAGCGAGCCCGGCGGCACGATCGCCACCTGCCGCGCCACCAGGCCCCGTTGCGGCCGCGAGGGCTGGACCCGCGCAGCCGCGACCTGCACCGGCGGCAGCGACGCGACCAGCCCGCGACCGCTGCGTTCGCCGCGACCGCTGCTGGGCTGCGGCACCGCGGCCATCGCGCTGTCGCCGTCGCGAACGGCGGCGCCCGGCGCGTGGCGCGGTCGCGCCCGCGGCAACGGCCGCGCGCCGCCGCCGCTGCCCCCCGGCGGGGTGCGTCGCTCGGCGGCGAGGAGATCGGAGCCCGGCGCGTCGGCCGTGCGGGTACCGTGCGCGTTGCCTGCGGTGGCGGTGGCGCGCGTTCCGGACGCCGGCGTGGCGACCTGCTGCAGCGCGGCCAACGCCGCCCCCGGGAGTCGATCGCGACCGGCGGTCGCGGCCGGCGACGCCGCGGCGCCGCCCGGGACGGCGACCGGCGCCACAGCGCCACCATCGCGCAGCACCAAGGCCGGGCTCCCCGCGCGGCTGCCCGTCCGCGCCCGCGGCAATGCCTGCGGCGCGGCGCCGGCGGCGAGGCCGGCGGCACTGGCGCGATCGAGCGCCGAACCGGGAGTCGGCGCCGCCTGCTCGGGCGCGGCGCTGCCGTTCGAAGGGGACCGCGCGGCATCGCCCGCGCTGCCGTCGCCGTTGGACGCCGCCAGCGGCGCCGGCTGCGCCGGCTGCACGGCGGCCACCGCGTCGTCGCGCGCGTCCCCCGCGGCCGCAGCCACGGGCACGGCGCTCGGCTGGTCGCGCAGCGCCGCCGGGGCGCTGCCGCGCGCGGCCTGCGGCTGCGGCACGGGCACCGCGGTGCCGGCGGCGGCGATCGGCGCTGCGGCGGCGCGCGACGGCTGCAGCTCGGCCTGCGGACGCTCCGGGGCCGACGCCGCGGACGCGGCGCCGTGCTCGACCCGCTCCGCCGTCGCCGACGAACCCGCGGGCGCCGGCATGGCCGTGGCCGCCAGGGGCGTCGCGATCGTGGCATCGGCGCCGCCGCGCGCAGCGGCCGCGCCGGGCGCGTCCGCGACGGCCGCCTCCGGCTGCACGGCCGCGGCCAGCCCGCTCCTGGAGTCGGTCTCCGCCGCCGGCAGCTCGGCCTGCGGCGCGGCCACGCTGCGGCTGCCGCTGCGCGCGCCGGTGTCGCGGGCCATCGGCGCCGCCGGCACCTCGACCGCGAACGTGTCCCCGGCCGCCGCCGCGCGCGCCGCCGACGCCTGCTGCTGCCGTGCATCGACCTGTGCCAGCTCGGCGGCGCTGAGCGCCGCGCCCGCGTCGGTGCCGGCGCGCTGCGGCGCGAGCTCGCGTTCGTCCTGCAGCCCCTGCGGCGCGGCCTCGGCTGCGGCGGCCGCCGCCGCCGCGACGGCGTCCGTGGCCCCGTCCCACTCGGGTGCCTGCGGCGCCACCTCGGCCCGCGTGGCGGCCTCGACCGCGGCGCCGGGTGCCGCGGCGTCGAGCGCCCGCTGCGCGGGCTCGAACCGCGCGCTGGCCGCCAGGCTCTCCAGCTGCGCGGCGTCGCCGGCGCCGCCGCTGCCGACCGGCCCGTCGATCAGCGTGACCTCCACCGCGCCGCCGTCGTCCTCGCCCTGCACCATCGTGCCGGCGATCTCGACGCCCATCAGCCACAGCATCAGCAGCAGGTGCACCAGCAGCGACAGCAGCAGACACAGCGTCACGAGGTCCAGCGACCGCCACCGTTGCCCCAGGTAGAGCAGCAGCAGCAGCGCCGCCGCGCCGAGCAGCACCCAGACCAGCAGCACCTCGAGCCAGCGCTGCCCGGTCCACCACGGCAGCACCTCGCGGCCGGCGCTGGCCAGCACCATGGCCGGCAGGTCGGCGCTCGCCGGCCGCAGCACGAGCAGTTGCCGCGCGTCGACCTGCACCGGGGCGCGCACGGCGCCGGCACCCCAACCGCCGTCGACGGCGACCGGCGGATCGAACGCCGCGCCGAGCCGGCCGCTGCGCACGAGGTGGCACCACGGTCCGTCCTGGCGCAGGAACCACAGGGCGCTGCCGTCCGGCGCGAACGACGGGTCGCGGTCGACCGGCCGGTCCTTGCCGGGCGCGCCGAACAACGGCACCGGATCGAGGTCACCTCCGTCCCAGCGGAACAGCACGCCGTCGTCGCCGTGCCGATGCTCGCGGTCGATGCGCGCGAACACCGCGCCGCCGAGCGGGTCGGGCGCCGGATCGGTCTCGTCGAGCATCGTGTTGCACGCGGTGACCGCCACCGGCGGCAGGAACGTGCTGCCGACGATCCGGCTGCGGTAGAGGTCGTAGCCGCCGACGCCGCCCGGCCGGTCCGACGCGAACCAGACCGTGCCGTCGGCGGCAACCGCCGGCGCCAGGTCGTGGCCGACGCTGTTCAGCGCGACCGCCGGTTCGGGCAGCGCGTCGGGGTGGGCCGGATCGAACAGCACCAGCTCGGTGCCGCCGGTGCCGCGGCCGTCGTCGCCGCGGCCGTACAGCAGGCGTCCGTCGGGCAGCCGCGCGATGCGGCCCTCGACCGGACCCGGCAGCTCGCACAGCGGCGATGGCGTGCCCCACACCCACATGCCGGCATGCGGCAGCGCCCCGGCCGCGACCTCGCGCTGGCCGTCGGTGTAGTACAGCGGCCGCCCGACCTGCAGGCCGGCCCACATCGCCGAGGCGCCGATCAGGGCGCCCCACGCGCAGCGGATCAGGACCTTGCGGAAGCCGTGCATGGGCGTGGCGGGTGAGCGCGGCGGCCGTCAGTTCTGCCGCGGCAGCGCCGCGAAGTCGACCTTGCCGAGCTTGGCGAGGCGGCAGGCGTCGAGGACCTGCATGCCGAGCCCGAACTGCGCGAGCTTGTCGCCGCGCACCAACACCGACTGCGAACGGTCGCGCGCGGCGGCCGCCAGCAGCTTCTGCCGCAGCGCTTCGAGCGTCACCTCGCGGCCGTCGAGCGTCAGGCGACCGTCGGCGAACACCTGGACGATCAGCGGGTGCGCGCTCTGGCCCTCGACGCCGCTCTGCGCCTCCGGCAGCTTGAGGTCCATCTCGACCTCCTCGCGCGCGAACGTCGTCGCCGTCAGGAAGAAGATCAGCAGCAGGAACACGATGTCGATCATCGGGGTCAGGTTGATCCCCGGGTCTTCGCCGCGCTCCTCGAGATCAAGCCGCATGGGTCTGCTCCCCCTGCGCGCTCAAGGGCTCCACCGCCGGCGCCAGCACCTCGGCCATCGCCTGCAGGATCCGCCGCACCCGCGCCTGCAGGTGCGCGGCGACCAGGGTCGCCGGGATCGCGACGCACAGGCCGAAGATCGTGGTGTAGAGCGCGACCTTGATGCCGGCCGCCAGGTTCTCGGGCTTGCCGAGCCCCGTCTGTTCCACGGTCGCGAACGCCTCGGCGATGCCGAGCACGGTGCCGAGCAGCCCGAGCAGCGGCGCCACGGCGGCCATCAGCGAGATGCCGTGCACGTTGCCGCGCAGCCGCGCGGCTTCGGTGTGCATCTGGTCCTCCATCGCCTTCTCGACCAGCGGCAGCGGATGACCGCGGCGCCCGAACCCCGCCGCCAGCACGCGCAGCGCCGGCGTCGAGTCGGCGCGCGCGGCCGCGAGCGCGCTGTCGAGCTGGCCCTGCTGCACCATGCCGACGGCCTCGCCGACGGTGGGCGGCAGCAGCCTGGTCCGGCGCAGCGACAGGTAGCGTTCGATCGCCAGACCCGTGACGACCACCGAGCAGCCGAGGATCGCCCACATCAGGGTGCCGCCGGCGTCGAAGAACTCGCCGACCGTGGTCACCGTCAGGGTGTCCTGCGGAGCGACGGCCGTGGCGGCGGCGAACAGGGAGGAGAGCGTGGCGATCATTGCTTGTCGTCGAGGCGGGTCTTGGCGGCGGCGGCCTCGGGCCGCTCCGGGAAGCGCTGCACCAGCTCCTGGTAGAAGCGGCGGGCCTTGTCGGGCTGCTCCAGCTGCTCGCAGCAGCGGCCGGCCTGCAGCAGACCGCGCGCGACCCAATCGGCGTGCGCGTACAGGATCGGCAGCTTGACGAACGCGTCGACGGCGCCCTGCAGGTCGCCGCGCTGCTGGCGGCACTCGCCGAGCCGGAACTGCGCCTCGGCCGCGAGCTGGCCGTCCGTCAGCTGCGTCACCTGCTGCAGCGGCGCCTCGGCGCGTTCGTGCTCGCCGCGCAGCTGTCGGCCGCGGCCCAGCGCGAGCTGCGCCCGCGCCTGTTCGGTGCGGTCCTCGGGCCGCGTGCCGAGGAACTGCTGGCTCTGCTCGACCGCGGTGTCGCCGTCGCCGAGCGCGACGGCGGCCTCGGCCAGGCACAGCCGCGCCATCGCCGCGCGCTCGTGCTTCGGCGCGCGCTCCAGCACGGCGGCGAACGCGGCGGCGGCGCCCTTCGCGTCGTCGGCGCGTCGACGGCACTCGCCGACCAGGAACAGCGCCTCGGGCGCCAGCTCCTCGCCGTCGATGGCGGCCACGGCGGCGAACGCCTGCTCGGCCTGCCGCAGCCGCGCCGGCTGCTCGGCGCTGCCCTCCAGATCGGCGAAGCCGAGCTGATAGAGCGCGCGACCGCGGTAGCGCCCCTGCACCGCGGTCAGCAGCTTGCGGGCGCCGGACACGTCGCCGGCGGTCAGGGCCGCGGTGCCCAGGTGCAGGCGCGCCTCGCCGGCGAGGTCCTCGTCGCGGCTGCCGTCGGCGACGGCGGCGAACGCGCGCAGCGCGGCCGGCTCGTCCCCGGCGCGCCGGCACACCCACGCCAGCTCGTAGGCCACGCGGTCCATGCGGTCGTGGCCGCCCTGCTCGAGCAGCTGCTGCAAGGTCGCGCGCGCCGCGGGCAGGTCGCCCTTCCGGGCCTGGGCGACGCCGAGCGCGTAACGCAGCGCCTTGGCCTTCGGGTGATCGCCGTGCGCCTTCAGGAACTGCTGCGCGGTGGCGATCGCCGCCGGCCAGTCCTCGCGGCGATGGTGCAGCGCCGACTGCAGCTCGAGCAGCGCCGGCTCGACCGTGGCCGCCTGCGGGTGGCCGAGGCCGCGCTGCAGACGCTGCGCGCAGGCGTCGTCGTCGCCGAGCTCGAAGGCGCACCACGCGGCGCCCTCGATCGCGCGCGCGCCGAGCGCGTCCTCGCGTTCGCACAGCGGCCCGTAGATCGCCGCGGCCGCCGCGAAGTCACCGCGCTGGAACTGCACCTCCGCCTGCTCCAGCCGATCGGCGTCCCCGTCCTGCGCGCTCTGGCTGGCGCGCCCCAGGCGCTCGGCGGCGGCCACCAGGTCGCCGCGCGCGCGCAGCACGCGCGCCGCGACGCGCTCGGTGCGGTCGAGGTAGAGGCCCTTCGGAAAGCGCGCGCGGTAGGCGTCGGCGGTGGCCAGCGCGCGGTCGTCGTCCTTGTTCTCGAGCAGGCTCAGCGCCGCCATCGACAGCGCCTCCTCGGCGTGCGGGTGGTCGGCCTGGCCCGCAACCGCCAGGAAGCGCTCGGCGGCGCCCTTCTTGTCGCCCAGCAGGTAGCGGCACCACGCCAGCTTGAACCCGGCCTTGGCGCGCGGCTCGCTGCCGTCCGGCACCGCCTCGTACTCGCGCTGCGCGTCCTGGTAGCGCTGCAGCTGGAACAGGTTCTCGCCGCACGCGAACGTCGCCAGCGCCAGCAGCCGGTGCTGCGGCAGCTCCTTGCGCAGCCGCTGCGCAGCGGCGATCGAATCGTCGTAGCGGCCCAGCTGATGGAGCGCGAAGCAGGCGCCGTACAGCGCGTCGCCGCGCAGGGCCTGGTCCTGGGCCTGCTGCGCGCGCTCGTAGTGCGGCAGTGCCTCGACGTACTGTCCGACCTCGGCCAGGGCCTCGGCGAGCGCGAACGACAGCCGCGGCTGCTCGGCCGCGGTCGCCGCCGCCAACGCCTGCCGCAGCGGTTCGATCGCGTTCTCACCGCGCCCGGTCGCCAGCGCGCACAGCCCCAGCAGCTCGCGCGCCGGCTGCGCGATCGCCGGATCGCCGTGCTGCTCGAGCGGCCGCAGCACGCGCTCGGCCTTCTGGTGATCCTGTCGCTGGTAGCACAGCCGACCGACCTCGAGCTGGGCGCGCGGCCGCAGCGGTGAGTCGGTGCGGCGCTCCACCAGCCGCTCGAAGCGCTGCAGCGCCGCGTCGCGGTCGCCGCGCGCGATGGCGACGAACCCGAGCGCGAGCTCGGCATCGTCGACGAAGTCGCCGTCCGCCGAGGGGCCGCCGCCGACGCCGCGGGCCGCCGCCTGCAGCCAGCGCTCGGCGTCGTCGAGCGCGCCGGCGCGCAGCGCGGCGTCGCCGGCCAGGAACTCGCACTCGTGCTTCGCCACGGCGTCGGGCGCCGCGGCGACCGCCGCGCCGAACTCCTGCATCGCGCGTTCGGACTGCCCGAGTCGCAGCGCGGCGAAGCCGCCCTGGTAGCGCGCCGGGAACGCGAACGCCGCGGCGTCGCCGCGCGCCGCCTCGGCGGCCGCCGCGAACGCGGTCAGCGCCGCTGCGTCGCCGCCGCCGTCGCGCAGGCACTCGCCGTGCCCGTAGTGCACGGCGGCGCAGAGGTAGTGCTCGCGCGGCAGGGTCTGCAGCAGGCGCTCGTACTCGCTGGCGGCCGCCGCGTGGTCCCCGCCGGCCTGCAGCGCCGACGCCAGCCGGTAGCGCGCCTCGTGCCGCAGCCCGAACGCGTCGCCGCCGCGCTGCAGCGCCAGTTGCAGCGCCGCGACCGCGTCCTTGCCGCGGTCCAACTCGAGCAGGCTTACGGCGAGGCGGTAGCCGGCCTCGGGCGCCAGCGCGTGCCGGCCCTGGCTCTGCAGGAAGCTCGCGAATTGCCCGGCCGCCTCCTCGTGCAGGCCGCGCTGCTGCAGGCCCAGGCCGAGCTGGAACGCCTCGGGCACCCGCTGCTCCTGGGCAAACAGGGAAACCGGCAGCAGCAACGCTGCCATGGCAGGGACGAGACGCAGCATCGGCGGGCCTTCGGGGGTCGGGTTCGGCTATTCCGAACGAGGGGGACAGTCGGACGAAACAGGATACCTGATGCCTCCCGAACCGGCCGAACGCCGCGCCGACGCTGGCATCGGCGGGTCCGCGCTGCGCCTCGCCCGCCGGCGCCAACCCGCCGATCGCGCGAACGGCCCCCTTACCGTTCGAGCTCGAGCACGTGCCAGGTGGTCACCGACTTCGATCCGGGATTCGGATCGATCGCCCCGTCCCAGACCGCCAGCGCGAGCTTCACCTCGGCACCCGGCGCGAGCCCGATCTCGTCGTCGGCGCGCGGCGCGAGGTCGCGCGCGAACACCACCGTCCAGCGCCCGTCGCGCCACGTCGGATCGACGCGCAGCGCGATGCCCTGGCCGCGCCGCCGCGCTGCGTCGTCCGGCCCGCGCACGCGGATCGCCTCACCGCGCCGCTGCGGCGCCGTGACCCCGGGCAGCTCGACGGTCGCGTCGAGGTCCTGGTGCACGGCGGCGTCCAGCAGGTCCAGCCCGCCGGCGAGGTCGTCGCGCCGGAACGCCTGCCAGTGCCAGAGGTCCACGGCCTCGCCGCCGCCCATGGCGAACGCCGGCGGGTCGTCCGCCGCCGTGAGCTCGAGCGCGGCGCCGTCGGCGAGCACGCTGCGGCCGGTCGCGCGGTCGTCGCGCGAGTCGTCGTCCCACTGCAGCTGCACCGCCAGCCGCGCGCCGTCGTGCGCGGCGCGCAGCCACACCTCGTGCACGGCGTCGGCGCGCCACCACAGCGGCGCCGTCGGCAGTCGCACCGCCTCGATCGCATCCCACGCCGGGTCGGTCGCCGTCGCCGGCAGCGCCGGCAGCCGCGCCGCGCGCAGCCGCCGCCGCCACTGCACGTGGTGCTGCTCGGCGCCGTCCGGGATCAGGCTCTGCACGAACGCGACCAGCTGCGCGGTCTGCCGGTCGTCGAGCTCGGTCGCCGGCATCCGCGCGCCCGGCATGCCGGCGCGCACGCGGCACACCAGGTCGTGGAACGACACCGAGCCGCGCAGGAAGCCGGCCGTGAAGTCGCGGGCCCAGACCATGTCGCGCGCGCCGGCCCAGCTCGGGTCGGGCTGCCGGCCGGTGCCGTCGGCACCGTGGCAGTCGGCGCAGTGGCGGCGGAACAGCTGCTCGCCGGCGGCCAGCGTGGCGTAGTCCCGCGGCGGCTCCGGCGGCACCCGCACCGGGGCGCCCGGCGCCGCCGCGTGCTCGCCGCCGAGCGCGATCACGTGCAGCGCCAGCGCGCGCAAGGTGCGGTCCGGCAGCCAGTCGTAGCCAGGCATCGACGACCCGGGCAGGCCGCGCCGCAGCGTCCGCACGAGGTCGTCCTCGGTCGGCACGCCGTTCCCGGTGCTGGCCAGCTTGAAGACGCCGTCGCGGAACGCGCGCGGCGCCGGGAACAACGCCCGCGCCGCGACGGTGTCGGCATCGCCGGAGGCCCCGTGGCACGCGGCGCAATGCCGCGCGTAGGCCGCGGCCCCGTCGCTGACGTCGATCGCCGGCCCGAACCCCGCCGAGACGGGCGTCGCCGCGCGCTCCGCCGCGCCGCTCGCGCATGCGGCCGCGATCGCCGCGGCCGACCCGAGGACCACCACCACGCGCCGCAGCTGCCGCCGCCGCGCCCCCACCACCTGGAACATCGCCATGACCGCACGGTACGGGGTCGGAGCCGCCGGTCCGATCCGCATGGGTGCGTACCCGCGGGTCGAGCCGGTATGGTCCGCGGCATGACCGCACGCGTGCCGCTGCTGTTGCTCCTGTTCGCCGCCTGTTCGACCGGCGCGCCGACCGACGCGTCGCGCCCGGACGCGGCCGAGCGCCCGTGGCAGCCGCCGCCGACGCGAATGGACGACGTCGTCGACGACTACCACGGCACCGAGGTGCGCGACCCCTACCGCTGGCTCGAGGACCAGGACGGCGCCGACGTCGCCGCCTGGACGGCACGGCAGAACGCCGCCGCGCGTGAGGTGCTCGACGCGATCCCCGCGCGCCCCGAGCTGCGCCGCCGCCTGGAGGAGATGTGGAACCAGCCGCGCCACTCCGCGCCGCGGCGGGCCGGCCAGCGCTGGTTCTGGACCCGCAACGACGGCCTGCAGAACCAGTCGGTGGTGTTCGTCGGCGACGACCCGCGCGGCGACGGCGAGGTGCTGCTCGATCCGAACGCGATGAGCGCCGACGGCACGGTCGCGGTCGCCGGCTTCGCACCCGACTTCCAGGGGCAGCGCGTGGCGTTCGCGACCTCGGCGAGCGGCAGCGACTGGCGCATCTGGAAGGTGCTCGACGTCTCGACCGGCGCGGTGCTGCCCGACGAGCTGCACTGGAGCAAGTTCGGCGGCGCGGCGTGGACGCACGACGGCGCGGGCTTCTTCTACCAGCGCTACCCGGCGCCCGCCGCGGGCGCGACGTTCGAGCAGCGCAACGACACGCCGCAGCTGTGCTACCACCGCGTCGGCACCCCGCAGGACGAGGACCAGGTGGTCTACGAGCGCCCGGACCAGCCGGAGTGGGGCTACGGACCGGAGGTCACCTACGACGGCCGCTTCGCCGTGATCCAGGTGTCGGCCGGCACCGACCGGCGCAACCGTGTCACCTACATCGACCTCACCGAGGACGGCTGGCCGGTGCACACGCTGCTGATGGACTTCGACGCCGCCTGGGACTTCGTGGGCAACGACGGCGACGCGTTCTACTTCTTCACCGACAAGGACGCGCCGAACGGCCGCGTGGTCGCGATCGACCGCACCGACCCCGCCGCGCCGCCGCGCGAGCTGGTGCCGGAGGCGGACCACGCGCTGCGCGGCGTGCGGCTGATCGGCGACCGCTTCGTCTGCAGCTACCTGCGCGACGCCAGCTCGGAGCTGCGCCTGTTCGCCCTGGACGGCACGCCGGCCGGCGCGATCGCGCTGCCGACGCTCGGCACCGCGTCGGGCATGACCGGCGACCGCGGCGACACCGCGCTGCACTTCACGTTCACTTCGTTCACGGTGCCGCCGACGGTCTACCGCTACGACATCGCCGGCAACGACCTGACCGCGCTGCACCCGCCGGCCGCGGCCGCGGACACCGACCAGCTGGCGACGCGGCGGGTGTTCCTGCAGTCGCGCGACGGCACGCGCCTGTGCATGTTCCTGGTGCACCGCAAGGACCTGCGCCTCGACGGCGACGCGCCGTGCTACCTGTGGGGCTACGGCGGCTTCGACATCCCGATCACGCCGGGCTACAGCGTGCAGAACCTGCTGTGGGCGCTGCGCGGCGGCATCTACGCCCAGGCGGTGCTGCGCGGCGGCGGCGAGTACGGCGAGGAGTGGCACCAGGCGGGCATGCTCGGCAACAAGCAGAACGTGTTCGACGACTTCGTCGCCTGCGCCGAGTACCTGATCCGCAACGGCTACACCGCCCCCGAACACCTGGGCATCGGCGGCGGCAGCAACGGCGGCCTGCTGGTCGGCGCCGCGCTGACGCAGCGACCCGACTTGTTCGGCGCCGCGATCCCGGAGGTCGGCGTGCTCGACATGCTGCGCTACCACCAGTTCACGATCGGCTGGGCCTGGGCGTCGGAGTACGGGCGCAGCGACGACCCCGAGCAGTTCGCGTGGTTGCACCGCTACTCGCCGCTGCACAACGTGCACCCGGGCACCGCCTACCCGCCGACGCTGATCCTGACCGGCGACCACGACGACCGCGTGCTGCCGGGCCACAGCTACAAGTTCGCGGCGACGCTGCAGCAGGCGCAGGGCGGCCCGGCGCCGATCCTGCTGCGCGTCGAGACCGACGCCGGCCACGGTGCCGGCAAGCCGGTGCAGAAGCGCATCGACGAGGCGGCGGACCGGCTCGCGTTCCTGGAGTGGGCGCTGCGGTGAACGGCTGGCGCGCCGCGGCAGCGCTGCTGGCGCTCGCGCTCGCGCTCGCGCTCGCGCTCGCGCTCGGCGCGTGCGCGGCCGGCCCCGACCCGCGCGGCGGCGTCGTGCGCGTGGTCACCTGGAACATCCATCACGGTCGGGGGCTCGACGACCGCGTCGACGTCGAGCGCATCGCCGCCGAGCTCGCCGCGCTGCGTCCGGACGTCGTCTGCCTGCAGGAGGTGGACGTCGGCGTGCGACGCAGCGATCGCCTCGACCTGCCGGCCGAGCTCGCGCGCCGGCTCGGGCTGCACGCCGCGTTCGGCAAGAACATCGACCATCAGGGCGGCGACTACGGCAACGCGATCCTGACGCGCTGGCCGATCGCCTGGCAGGAGAACCTGCACTACCGGATGCTGCGCGAGGGCGAGCAGCGCGGACTGCTGATGGTCGGGGTGCGCGTGCCGACCGAGGCGGTGCGGCGACGCGGCACCCTGCGGGGCGCCGGCCGGATCCGCACCCGGGTGCCGCGCCGCGCCACCCGGACGCTCGCGTTCGGCTGCACGCACATCGACTACCGACCCGACGACGCGGAGCGCTGGGCCAACTGCGACGAGATCCTCGGGGCCGCGGCGGCAAACGGCCTCGCGCTCGTCGCCGGCGACTTCAACGACCGCCCCGGCTCGCGCGTGCACGCACGGCTCACCGAGCAGCTGGTCGACGCCTGGGACGCCGTGCACGGCGCGGACGACGCGCCGGCCGCCGGCGGCCACACGTTCCCCAGCGCCGCCCCGGACCGCCGCATCGACTGGGTGCTGTGCGATCCCGCGCTGCTGCGCCCGTCGCGCGCGACGGTGCCGCCGACCGCCGCCTCGGACCATCGCCCCGTGCTGGTCGAGCTCGAGCGGCAGCCGCGCCGCTGAGTCGCCGAGCCGCGGCGCCCGGCTCAGGCGCGCGCGAGCGCGTCGAGCACCAGGTCCACCGGCACGTCGGGCGGCGCGCTGCGCGAGCCGCACAGCACCTGCACACGCGGCCCCTGCGGCGCGAACACCGCGGCGTTGCTCGGCCCGAAGATCGCCACCGTCGGCAGCCCGAGCACGGCCGCGAGGTGCGTCGGACCGCTGTCGTTGCCGACGAACGCGCTCGCCGCGCACAGCCGCGTCGCCAGCTCGACGGTCGTGAGACCGGCCAGGTACGCCGTGCCCGGCGGCCAGCTCCACCGCGTCGGGTCGTCGCGCTCGAGTTCGGTCGGCCCCGCCACCACGGCCAGGCGTCGACCGCCCTGCGCGAGGGCGCGCGCGAGAGCCTCCCACGCCGGTCGCGGCCAGCACTTGGCGCGCCCGCCGCTGCCGGGCGCGAGCACCAGCGGACCGTCGCGCACCACGCCGCCGCGCGGCCGCAGCGCCGCGTCGTCGAGCGACACCCGGAGCCCGAGCTGCTCGCCGATCTGCAGCGCCAGCGGCGCGTCGTCGCGCAGCGGGCGCGGGTCGAAGCAGCGCACCGGCACCAGGTCCGCGGCGGCCGCGAACGCCGGGTCGTCGGCGACGACGGCCGCGTGCCCGGCGAGCGCGCCGCGCGCGCGCAAGCCGGTCTCGTCGTCGAGCCGCAGCGCCCAGCCGTGCAGCGCCTCGCTCGATCGCGCGCGCTCGACCGCGCCGAACGCCTGCAGGATCGCCGCGAACTCGAGGTTCCCGGCCAGGTGCAGCTCGCCGTGCAGGTGCTCGCGGCGCAGAGCCGCGAGCACCGGCAGCATCAGCAACGTGTCGCCGAGGCCGCCGCGCCGGACGACCAGCACGGGGCGGGCGCGCTCTGCGACGGGGCCGCTCAGCCCTGCATCGCCTCGTGGACCTTGCCCACGAGCTTGGCGCCGGGCTTCAGCGTGCGGTCGCCGACCTTCTTCCAGTTGGCCGGGCACGCCTCGGCCGGCAGCTTGCTGAAGTGCACGAAGGCCGCCGCCTTGCGCGCCAGCTCCTCCATGTTGCGGCCGATGTTGAGGAAGTTGATCTCGGACCCGTGCAGCTTGCCGTCCGGGCCGATGATGAACGTGCCACGCAGGGCGAGGCCGGCCTCGGCCATGTAGACGCCGAGCAGCTTGCTGACCTTGCCGGTGGGGTCGGCCGCCATCGCGTACTTCACGCTGGCGAGCTCACCCTCGTGGCGCTGCCAGGCCATGTGCGTGAACTTGGTGTCGGTGCTGACCGTCAGCACCTCGATGCCCAGCTTCTGCAGCTCGGCGTGCTGCTCCGCGAGCGCCGCGAACTCGGTCGCGCACACGAAGGTGAAGTCGGCCGGGTAGAACACCAGCACGGTCCACTTGTTCGCCTTGCGCGCCTCGGCGAGGCTGAACTTGCCGAAGTCCTGCTTGCTCGGCTCGTAGGTCTCCATCTCGAAATCGGGCACCACCTGCCCGACCTGGATCGTCGTCACTTCGCTCATGGCTGTCCTGATGGGACCCGGCTGGGGTCCTGCTACCTGGGTTTGGGAATGCGGAAGGCCCGACCCGGCGACGGCCCCGACGGGGCGCGCGCGGATTCGGGGGCGAAACGGTAGCAGTCCCTGCGCCGTCGGACCAGGGCGAACAAGCGGGCGGCGCCGCCGCGCGGTCGGCCCCTATCGCTGGGATTGACCGTTCCTTCGCGCGCGCGGCGCTGGCACCATGTCCGGCCGTGAATCCACCGTCCGACGCGCCCGTTCCGGCCAGTACAACCCCGACCTCGACCCCGACCTCGACGGCCGCGCAGGCGCTCGCCGCCGCCGGCGACGTCGAATCGGCGCAGGACGTCTCCGCCCTCGACGCCGCCGCCCAGCAGGCCGCGCAGCGGCTCGGTCGCAAGCAACGCGGCCTCGTCGAGCGGCTGATCTACGGGCCGCTGCCGTCGCTCGAGGAGCTGCAGTCGGGCGCGCGCGCCCACGCCGCCGCCGAGCACCGCGGTCGGGCCGCGGTCGAGGCCGCGATCGACTGCATGCGCCGCGGCGAGGCGTTCGAGGCCGACGGCAAGCTGTCGGCTGCGCTGCGCGCCGCGGTCGCCGCCGAGAAGGCCTACGGCTTCACGGTGCCGGCCGAGTTCGGCGGCCTCGACGGCCGTTACGTCGAACTCGCGCTCTCCGAGGAAGAGCTCGCGGCCAACGGCCTCGGTGCGCTCGCGGTCGAGATCTCCGGCGAGCTGACCATCGGCGCCGGGTCGCTGCTGGCCTACGGCACCGACGCGCAGAAGCGCACCTTCCTGCCGCTGATCGCCGAGGGCCAGCTGATGGCGTTCGGGCTCACCGAGGTCGGCGTCGGCGTCAACGCCAAGAAGGTGCAGGCCTACGTCGAGCCCGACCCGCGGACCGGTGGCTTCCGCTTCTTCGCCGACGGCGACCGCAACAAGCTGTGGATCACCAACGCGACGCACGGCGCGCTGGTCGGCCTCGTCGCGCGGATCGGCAAGGGCGGCAAGCAGGTCGGGCTGTTCGTCACCCGGCTGCCGGAGCGCGACGTCGGTCCGGGCGACGGCGAGGACTACGAGTTCGCGTGCACGCCGTCGGGCGTCGACGCGTTCCAGCCGAACTTCAACGCCCGCATCCACTGCAAGAACCTGCCGATCCCGGCCGACGGACAGATCCAGGCCGACGGCGTCGAGGTGCTGTTCTACTGCCTGCGCATGGGCCGCTGCATGCTGGCGGCGATGTCGGCGGGCTACCAGCGGATGTTCGCGGCCGACGCCGCGCACTACGCGCGCAGCCGCGAAGGCGTCGGCGGCCGCGTCGTCAAGCACGAGCTGCCGCGTCTGGCGCTCGGCAAGATGCTCGGCGGCGCGCTCCAGGCGCGCGCGCTCAGCCACCTGTCGCTGCAGCAGGACCAGGACGGCGTCGACCTCGCCGGCCTGCGCGACCTGACCAAGTCGGCGGCGGCGAGCACGGCGCTCGAGTCGCTGATCGCGTGCGAACGCGTACTCGGCGGCCGCTCGTTCGACCGCACCGCGCGCACCAGCCAGGCCCGCGCCAACATCCACGTGTTCGGCGTCGTCGAGGGCGAGGACGACCTGATCCTGATGGGCATGGTGAAGGACGTCACCGGCCCGTTCACCGACCGCTACCTCGCCGGCCTGCTGGGCGTGCTGCAGGCGCTGAACGTCGGCGCCGACGGCAAGCCGCTGCCGCCCGAGCAGCGCCTGCTGCGCATCACGCCGGCGACGCTGTTCGCGCAGCCGGGCAAGGTGCTGCGCGCGACGCGCATGCTGCTGGGCAAGGGCTCGTTCTGGCGGCTCGCCGGCTGGACCGGCTGGAACCTGCTGGTCGACCTCGTGCGGCTGCCGGGCATGCTGCTGCCGTCGGCGTGGATCCCGCGCTACCAGCTGCTGCCGACCGCGCTGCGCGAGTACGCGCGCACCGCCGAGCGCCGACTGCGCTATCTGCGCTGGGCGTACCTCGGCATCAACCTGTGGTTCCAGCTCGAGCTGACTCGGGCGCAGATCCCGCTGCAGCGGCTCGGCAAGGCGATCGAACACCTGGTGTCGGTGCTGGTGCTCGCCAACCACGCCGCGCGTCAGGACCCGAGCCAGCAGCGCGCGGCGGCGCTGCAGTGCGAGCTGCTGCTCGCCAGGACCACGGCGCAGCCGCTGCTGCTCGGGCTCGTGCAGATGGAGCGCCTGCGGCGGCTGGTGGCCGGCGTCGGCAAGGACGTCGAGCAGCAGCAGGCGTCGCTGATCGGCGACGTCGAGCCGCAGGCGTTCGCGCACCCGTTCGAGCCGCCGCAGCCGAAGAAGCGCTGACGCGCCCAGGGGATCAGCGGCGCTCGTTGCCGTCGTCGTCCGGCGCGCGGACCTTGCCCTGCAGCACCTCGACGTCGCCCATCACCGCCTCACCCATCACGCCCGGCTCCACGGGTTCGACCGTCGGCGCGGACACCGGGCCGGGGCTGCCCATCATCGGTTGCTGGCCCGCGGGCACCTGCTGCGCGGCGCCCACGCCGGCGTTGCTCGGCTGCGAGCAGGCGACGCCGCTCCACAGCGCGCCGAACAGCGCGGCGGCGCGCGCCCACGCCCAGCGCAGCCGCCGCCGCAACCCGACCGGGCAGTCGCGGGTCAGCACCTTGCCGTCGGCCCGGCGGTGGAACCGCACGCACAGCCGTCCCGTGCCGGCGCCGCGCAGCAGCTCCATCGCCTCGTCGCGGGTCATGGCGCCGAGGTCGTGCACGTGCAGCTTGCAGTCCTGGCAGAAGCGCTTCCTGGCGTCACCGCTCATCGCGCCCCAGTCGGCGCTGCACGGCGAGGCAATACGGAGCTGCGAGAGCGGGTCGGCGGCGTCGGGCATCGGTCGGGTCTCCATCGGCGGGTTCGGGCGTGGTCGCTCGGAAGGTCGGCGCCGAACGACACCGACCCGGATCGGTTTCCACCGGGTCGCCCGCGCCGGTCTCGGCCTGCGACCCCGCGCCCGCGCCTCCCCGCCGCGCAGCGCGCCGGACCGACCTTGGCGTCGCGTTCTCCGCGCCGCCCCTGCATGATCTCCCGGCGCCCGCCCATGCACGTCCTGTTCCTCGCCCCGGACACCCACGTCTACAACCACGGCTTCGTGCAGGGCCTGAAGTCCATCGGCGCGCGGGTCTCCGCCATCGGGCCGCACCCGCGCGGGCGCGTGGCCCCGCCGCTGCTGCGCCTCCTGGACGGCTACGCCCACTGCCCGCGCCTGCTCGAGGTCGAGGCCCTGCAGCGGGCGCTCGCCACGCTCGGCGACCGCACCTTCGACCGCATCGAGACCATCGACGAGCCGCTGGTCGAGCCGGCGGCGCGGCTCCGCGAGGCGCTGGGCCTGCCGGGCATGTCGTCGGCGACCGCCCGCCTGTGCCGCGACAAGGTGGCGATGAAAGCGTTCCTGCGCGAGCACGGCGTGCCGTGCGCGCAGTCCGCCGGCGTCGCTTCGGCCGACGCGGTGCGCGCGTTCGCCGAGGAGCACGGCTACCCGCTGATCCTCAAGCCGATTGCGGGCTTCAACTCGCTGGCGACGTTCCGGCTCGACGACCGCGCCGCGCTCGACGCGCACCTGCAGCGCCACCCGATCGCGCCGGGACAGACGCTGGCCGTCGAGGAGTTCGTGGAGGGCCACGAGGGCTTCCTCGACGCGATCGTCGACGGCGACGGCGTGCGCTTCGACTTCGCCGCGCACTACTTCCCTGGCTGCCTCGAGGCCAACCGCGACCGCACCATCGCGCCGCAGATCGCGGTGACCAACCGCATCGACGAGCCGGGCTACGCCGAGCTGCGCGCGCTCGGTCGTCGCGTCGTCGACGCCCTCGACCTGCGCCACACCGCGACGCACCTGGAGTGGTTCTTCGGCCCGAAGGGCCTGAAGTTCTCCGAGCTGGGTGCGCGGCCGGCCGGCGAGAAGATCTGGGACATGTACCGGTTCGCCAACGAGTTCGACGTCTACCGCGAATGGGCGCTGGCGGTCACCGGACGGCCGAGCGGGCGCCCGCCGAGCCGGCGCTTCGCGTGCGGCTCGGTGCAGATCCGCCCCGACCGCGACGGTCGCGTCACCGGCCACGACGGCCTCGACGCGGCGTGGCGGCGCTGCCGCGAGTTCGTCTACGAGTACGAGATCCCGCAGCCGGGCGAGCAGACGCGCCCGCTCGACAAGGGCTGGCTCGTGAACACCTGGTTCCGGCTGCGGCACGAGGACTACGACGCGTTGCGCGAGCTGATGACGTTCCTCGGCGACACCGTCAAGAGCCACGCGCGTTGACGCGGAGGGTCACGGCACCAGCACCAGCGGCCCGGTCGTCGCCCGCGACTCGAGCAGCCGGTGCGCCTCGGCGGCCTGTGCCAGCGGCAGCTGGCGCGGCGCGGGCGGCACGACCGCGCCCTGCTGTACGACCGTGAACAGCGCCGCAGCCGCCCGCCGCAGCTCCTGCACCGTGCGGGTGTAGTCGCCCAACGACGGCCGCGTGAGGAACAGCGAGCCGTGCCGCGCCAGCTCGGCCGGGGCGAGCGGCGCGGGCGGCCCCGAGGCGTTGCCGAACGACACCAGCAGGCCGCGCGGGCGCAGACACTGCAGCGAACCCGAGAACGTCGTGCGACCGACCGAGTCGTAGACCACGTCGACGCCCTTGCCCTTGGTCGCGCCGCGCACCACGGCCGGGAAGTCGTCGCGCGTGGTCACGATCGGCAGGTGGCAGCCGTGCGCGCCGGCGACCTCGGCCTTGGCGTCGGTGGAGACCGTACCGATCACATAGGCGCCGAGGTGCCGCAGCCACTGGCACAGCAGCAGGCCGACCCCACCGGCCGCCGCGTGCACCAGCACCCGCTGGCGCGGCCCGACCCGGTGCACGCGCCGCACGAGCATCTCGGCGGTGAGCCCCTTCAGCAGGAGCCCGGCGGCCGTGACGTCGTCGATCCCGCGCGGCAACGGCACCAGCCGCCACGCCGGCACCACGCGCCGCACGGCGTAGGCGCCGGGCGCGCCGCCGATCGCGTAGCCGACGCGATCGCCGACCGACAGCCCCGTGACGCCCGGGCCGATCGCCTCGACCACCCCGACCGCCTCGCTGCCGATGCCGTGCGGCAGCTGCGGCAGCGGATACAGGCCGGTGCGGTGGTAGACGTCGATGAAGTTGACGCCGACCGCCGTCTGCCGCAGCAGCACCTCGGCCCGCCCGGGCGCCGCCGCCGCGGCGCGCTCGGCGCGCAGCTGCTCCGGGCCCCCGTACTCGTGCACCGCGATCGCCAGGTCCATCGCCATCGACGATAGCGGGCCGCCGCGCGGTCGCCCGCAGTTCGGTCGGAACCCGCGCCGGCCGGTCCCGTTCGCCCGCCGCTTCGCCCAGGGAGTCCGAACATGACCGACACGAACCGTCCGTGCGCGCGCCGCCTCCGAGCGGCCGCGCTGTTGCTCGCCGCGCTCGCCGCGGCGCCCACCTCCGCGCAGGAGCCGATCTTCATCCCGCCGCTGCGCATCGACCCGACGCCCGCCCCGCAACCGCCCGAGTGGCCCGTCGAGACCGGCTTGATGCAGGTGCGCACCGAGATCCGCGACGGCGTCGCGACCACGGCGATCACCCAGACCCTGCACAACCGCACGGCGGCCCAGCAGGAGGCGCTGTGGCTGCTGCCGGTCCCCGCCGGCGTGCTCGCCGACCGCTTCACGATGACCGTCGGCGGCCAGACGATGCAGGCCGAGGTGCTCGACGCCGGCAACGCCCGCCGAATCTACGAGGAGATCGTCCGCAAGCGGCGCGACCCCGGCCTGCTCGAGTACCTCGGCGACGGCCTGCTGCGCGCGCGCGTGTTCCCGATCCCGGCGAACGGCGAGGTGCAGGTCGCCGTTCGCTACAGCCAGCTGCTGCGACCCAGCGACGGCGTGACCTCGTTCCACTTCCCGCTGCGCGCGGCCTGGCTCGACGGGCACGGCCCGCGCAAGCTGTCGTTCGTCGTCGACGCACAGACGCAGCAGCCGATCAAGACGGTGTGGTCCCCGCTGCCGGAGCTGGCGATCGCACGCGACGGCGACCGCCGCCTGCTGGCCAGCGCCGAGTTCGACCGCGCGCAGCTGCCGCAGCGCGACCTCGAGCTGCACTTCGGCCTCGCCGACCAGGACTTCGGGCTCAGCGTCCTCACGCACCGGCGCCCCGGCGAGCCCGGCTACTTCGTCGCGTGGCTGGCGCCGAAGCGCGACTGGCCGACCGACACCCGGATGGTCCGCAGCGTGAGCCTGGTGCTCGACACCTCCGGCTCGATGGCGGGCGAGAAGATCCGGCAGGCGCGCGCCGCCGTTCGGACGTTCCTGCTGTCCCTGGCGCCCGGCGACCGGTTCAACGTGATCCCGTTCAGCACCGACGCGCGGCCGTTCTTCCCCGAGCCGGTGCCCGCGGACGACGAGCACAGGAAGGCCGCGCTGGCCAAGGTCGATCAGCTCGAGGCGCGCGGCGGCACCAACATCGCCGACGCGCTCGGCGCGGCGCTGCGCAACGGCATGCCGGTCGTCGACGGCGGCCCGCCGATGGTCCCGATCACGATCTTCCTGACCGACGGCCTGCCGACCGTCGGGACCACCGACGTGGACGCACTGCTGGCCGAGGTGCAGGCCGCCAACCAGGATCGGGCGCGGGTGTTCGTGTTCGGCGTCGGCGACGACGTCAACACACGGCTGCTCGACACGCTGGCGCAGCAGAGCCGCGGCGACCGCGACTACGTCCGACCGGGCGAGGACATCGAGCGCAAGACCGGCGGCCTGTTCGCCAAGCTCAGCGGCCCGGTGATGACCGACCTGCAGCTCCGCTTCGAGGGCCTCGACGTCGAGGACCTCGAGCCGCGCGACCTGCCCGACCTGTTCGTGCAGGGGCAGCTGACGATCGTCGGCCGCTTCCGCGGGGACGGCCACCGGGCGATCCGCCTGCGCGGCACGGTCGGCGACGCCGCGCGCGAGTACGTGTTCGAGGCCTCGTTCCCGACGCAGCAGCCGGCGCACGACTGGCTGCCGGCGCTGTGGGCGCAGCGGCGCGTCGCCACGCTGATGGAGGCGATCCGCCGACAGGGCCAGCAGCCCGAACTGGTCGCCGAGGTGACCCGACTCGGCAAGGAGCACGGCATCGTGACCCCGTTCACCAGCCACCTGATCGTCGAGGAGGGCCTGATGGTGGCGCAGCGTGCCGGCGTGCAGCCCGGCGTGATCCGCCTCGGCCAGGGCGACGAGGACCGGCTGCGCGGCGAATGGCGCCGCGCCGGGCTGGCTGCGCCCCCGGGCGCCGCCGACCTCGCCGAGGTCGTCGCCGAGGCCAAGGGCGAGGCCGACGCGGCCGGCCGCACGTTCTTCGCCGACGCCGAGACCGGCGCCGCCGCGGTCGACCGCAGCGTCCAGTTGCTGCGACTCGCCAGGAGCCAGACCGCCCGCGACGACGGCGCGGTGGCGCTGCTGCACCGGCGCCTCGCCGGGCGCAACCTGCACCTCGTGCAAGGGGTCTGGGTCGACGGTGCGCTCACCGAAGGACAGCTGGCGTCGCCGCGTCGGATCGCGGCGTTCTCCGACGACTACTTCGCGCTGCTGAACGCGCACCCCGAGCTCGCCAGGCTGTTCGCGTTCAGCACCCGGATGGTGCTGCGGGTCGGCGACGCGGCCGTGGAGATCACCGGCTGACGGCGGCGGGCAAGGCGGCGCCTGCTGGTCTAGGATGCCCGCCGTGTTCCCCCGGCCCCGTCGATCCATCGTCCCCCGCGCGATCGCCGGCGCGGCCCTCGCGGTGGCGATCACCGCCCAGGACCGGCCGCCGGTCCCGGCCGAGCCTGCCACCGACGGCGTCGACCTGGTGGCCGCGGTCGACGCCGTCCGCGCCGAGGTCGCGACCCTGTGCGGCGGCCCGTTCGAGCGACCGGTGCCGACCGCCCGGCAGACGGAGGACGACATGCGGGCCTGGTCGCTGCGCCGCGTCGACGACGAGCTCGGCGACGGCAGGCTGGAGCGGCTCGACGCCTGGCTCCGGTGCCTGCAGCTGCTGCCCGCGGACCGCAGCTTCCGCGACGCCATCGCGGCGCTGCTCGGCAGCATGACGCTCGGCTACTACGACAGCGGGACCGACCGACTGTACATGCTGGACCGGAGCGCGCAGCTCGGCCTGTGGTACGCCCGGTTCACCGCGGCCCACGAGCTGACGCACGCCTGGGACGACCAGCGCATCGACCTCGAACGCCTGCTGCGTCCCGGCGGCGCCGACCCGACCAAGGACCAGCTGTTCGCGCGCACGGCGGTGGTCGAGGGCGGCGCGATGGCGATCGCCGACCGCTGGGTCGGCCTGCATCCGCCCACCGAGGCCGACCTGCAGCAGCTGGAGGCGGCCACCCGCGCCGACAACGCGCGCACGATGGCGGCGATGGCGCAGGCGCCGCGCTACTGCACGCTGCAGCTCGGCAAGCACACCGTCGGGCGCGCGTTCTTCGCCGCCGGCCAGGAACACCGACCTGCCGACGCGCCGCCGCTGAGCGTCGCCGCGCTGGCCGCGGACCTGCCGGCGAGCACCGAGCAGCTGCTGCACCCGGAGAAGTACTGGGACGCCGAGCAGCGCGACCCGCCCATCGAGCTGGTCACCGGAGACTCGGTCGCGGCGCGGATCGCCGAGCAGACCGGGCTGCGCGTCCTCGAGCAGACCACGCTCGGCGAGATGATCACCGCCCTGCTGGCGCTGCCGCCGGAGCACCGGCTCCGCCTCGGCCCGCACCGCGAGGTCGCGTACTGGACCAACCCGGCCGCGGCCGGGTGGGGCGGTGACCGCCTGTTCGTGCTGGGCGCCGGCGGCGGCACGGCCGGCGTCGCCGTCGAGCGACCCGGGGTCGTCTGGGTGACCGCGTGGGACACCGAGGCCGACCGCGCCGAGTTCGTCGAAGCGCTGGCGCGCCACCGCGGCCCCATCGACGGACACGTGGCCGCGCGCGGCCGCGCCGCCGCGTTCGCCTTCGGCAGCGCCCGCAGCCTCGACGCGGACGCCCTCGGCGCCGTGCTGGAGCGCTGCCGGTTCCGGCACGGCGCGGCCGACTGGCAGCCCTAGTGTCCTGAGTCGGAAGTTGCCCCGGACCCGGACCCGAAGTCAGACCGAATCGACACGAACTGCGCGTTGGCGCCGCCGCCCCGGGTCCCTATCCTCCGCCGCAGACTCGCGATGGCACGAACCCCCGAACAGATCGCCGACATCCAGCGGAAAGTCGGCCAGATCCAGTCCTGGTACCACCGCATCGACCTCGGCGACGGCATCGAGACGCCGGGTCACTTCCGGATGCGCGACTACCTGAAGTACTACGGCTTCCCGGACCGGCTCGACGGTCTGCGGGTGCTGGACGTCGGCGCCAGCACCGGGTTCTTCGCCTACGAGTTCGAGCGCCGCGGCGCCGCCGAGGTCGTGGGCGTCGAGCTGCCGAGCTGGGCCGACCACGACTTCACGCCGCGCTACCGCCGCGGCTTCGACCAGAAGACCCAGGACGAGCGCCAGAACATCGACCGCGAGGTGATGCACGACGGCTTCGCGGTCGTCGGCGAGGCGCTCGGCAGCACCCGCGTGCGCCGGATCTGGAAGGCGATCTACGACCTCGACCCCGCCGAGATCGGCGAGTTCGACATCGTGTTCTCGGGCGCGATGCTGATGCACGTCCGCGACCCGATCCTCGGCATCCAGCGCATGCGCGCCTGCACCAAGCAGAGCGGCCGGCTGATCGTGTCGATCTCGACGACGATGCCCGACGCCGCGGAGCCGATCGCCCGGTTCGTCGGCGAGTGGGACCAGTGCAACTGGTGGCAGATGAGCCCGCGGTGCCTCGACGAGGTGCTGAAGTGCTGCGACTTCGCCACCATCGAGAACCGCGCCACCTACACGCTGCAGGACGTGACCGGGCAGTTCCACGACCCGACCTACGTCTGCCACGCCCTGCCGCGGCGAGAGTAGCGGGCCCCCGGAGTAGCGGGCCCCCTCTGCCCACCTCCCCCGCCCGCCGCCGGTCGCTACAATGCGGCGCATGAAGGCAGTCTCTCGTGGCGCTCTCGTCCTTCGGGGTTGGTTGTGCGTGGGGATCGGAGTCGTGCTCTCAGGCGCTGCGCCGGCGCAAGCAACGCTGCTCGTGGGTCCGGGCGGCTTCGCGCAGCTCGACGCTGCGATCGCCGCGGCATCGCCCGGGGACTTCGTGCAGGTGGCGACGGGGACCTATCTGCCGTTCACCTGCTCCAAGGGCGTGACGATCGCCGCGGCGCCCGGCGCGGACGTGCGCATCCTCCCCACCCCGAGCCTCGCGGCGGCGGCGACGGTGTTCCAGATCCCGGCGGGGCAGTCGGCGCGCGTGTTCGGTCTGCACTTCGACACCGCAGCGCTGCGCGTGCAGACGACTCGCGTGCTCGCCGGCACCGCGACCTTCGAGCTCTGCTCGTTCACCGGCAGCTTCCCCCAAAGCGAGACGCTGCTGGTGCAGAACGCATCGGCGTGGCTGCGAGGCTGCCAGATGGGCGCCCTGGACAGCGACTCCCCCTGCGCGGCACTCCGGGCGCAGAACGCCGCAGTGGCCGCAGTCGACTGCGACTTCGTGGGCAGCAGGGCGCGCAACAGCGTCTCCGACGGCGGCCCCGGCGTCGACGCCTCGGGGTCGTCCCTGCACTTGTCCCGATGCCAGCTCCGCGGCGGCGACAGTGGCGGCAGCTTCGTCGGCGGCGAAGCGGTCCGCACCGATCGCGGCGACCTCACGTGGATCTCCGACTCGGTGCTGACCGCCGGCGCCGCGGTCGGAATACCGAACGTGCCGCTGCACTACACGGGCGCGACACCGCCGCACATCGCCCGCACCAGTCGGAACGGATCCTTCGGCCCCCCGGTGATCCAGGACCACCTCGTCGGCTTCGCCGAGGCGACGCAGACGCTACAGCGCGGCGGCGTCTATCGAGTCGACTGGCAGACGCTGCCGAACGGCGTCCTCGCCGTGCTGTTCTCCGACGAACTCGACGCTCAGCCGCCGATCCTGACCTTGGAGTCCACCTGGCTGCCGGCGCTCGGCACGCAGTGGCTGGCGACCCTGGTCGCCGACGGCACTGGCCGGGCGACGTTCACGGCGACCGTGCCGAACTCGCCCGCGCTGCGCGACATCGGCGTCTGGCTGCACGCCGGCGATCCCCTCGCGACGCCGTGGCGCGCCGCACCGCCCGTCGGCGGCCTGCTGCGCTGACGACCCGGCGGGCGACCGGGGGCCTCGCCGCCACTCCTACCACCGGCGCGTGCGCCGCTTCGGCGCCGGTCGGTCGGGCGCCCGCCTACACGTCACGGACCCAGCAGCTTCTTCGTGCAGGGCATGGTGCTCGCGCCGGCCACCAATCCGGGCGGGCTCGTGTTCAGCGACGCCGGCGCCGCGGTGGTCGGAACGCCGTAGCGCCGACTCAGTCCTCGGCGAACCAGATCGTCTCGGTCAGCAGCTCGCGCAGCACCGAGGTCGCGAAGCAGCCGCGCGGCAGCGAGAAGCGCAGCTGCAGCGCGCCGGCCTCGACCTCCTCGGCGCCGACGTCGTGCACCGGCACGCGCAGCGGCCGCCGCTCGCCGGCACCGACGCCGAACGGCAGATCGCGGAACCGGTCGGGATCGAGGTCCAGGTCGCGCAGCGCCGCGTCCTCGATCGCGCGCGGTTCGCCG
This sequence comes from Planctomycetota bacterium, assembly GCA_050245995.1. Classification (GTDB taxonomy): domain Bacteria; phylum Planctomycetota; class UBA1135; order UBA1135; family UBA2386; genus JBFWWV01. Next base: position 31,507 of record JBFWWV010000009.1, read on the forward strand.
CCGGGCTGTGGCATCTTCGGTCCGTGCATCGGCCCCGACGGCGACAGTTCGAACGCATCGGCGCGCGGCTGCTCGCGCGCGGGGTCCTCGACCGGGAAGCAGGCGTGGTTCTTGTGCAGGATCGCGAGGTCGCCGGGCAGCAGCGTGCCCAGCGTCGCCAGCCGCTTCATCACCACCCGGTTGAACACCTCGCTCTGCACCGCCGCGACCACGAGGCCGAATACGCGGCGCGGCATCTTGCGCGCCATCGCCCTGGCGCCGCCGTCGAGGATCCGCAAGCCGGTGTCGAGGTTGGCGCCGCGCTTGCCGAAGCGCTGCTCGCCGAAGTAGTTCGGCACCCCCACCCGCACCAGCTCCGCGAGGTTCTGGCGCGCGATCTCGAGGTCCCCGGGCTCCGTGCCGCGCAGGGTGATCGCGAAGCGGTTGCCGCGCAGGTGCCCCATCTTCAGCTTGTTGTCGTGCCGGGTCGCGCGCAGCACGCGCCAACTGCGACCGGCCAGCGCGCGCACCGCGTCTTCGGCCACACCCTGCACCGACACCCACTGCCGGCTGACCGACCGCGCGTCCTTCAGGCCGGCGACGCCGACGGCGCGCGGGTCGACGCCGAGCGCGCGGCCGAGGTCCTCGAGCACCGGCAGCGTCGCCACCGAGCGCTTCTCGATCCACAGCCACAGGTGCTCGCCGTGACCGCTGGGCTCGTACGCCGGCACCTCGTCGACGACGAAGTCGTCGGGCAGCACCTTGTAGCGGCCGCGGATGAAGCCGGCGGCGCAGCCGCGAGGCACCGGACGGGTCGGCTTGCGCGGCATCGACGTGCGCGGGACGGCCGGGCCTCAGCCCTTCTTGGCCTTCTTGCCCTTCTTGGGCTTGTCGCGCGGCGGCTCGGGCGGCGGCGGGATGTCCGCGCCGTCGATGGCCTCGGCCGGCGCCGGCGCCGGCTTGAACGCGGCGACCGGGTCGCGACCGCTGGCGTAGGCCAGGAGGCGCGCCAGTTCGTCGCGCATCTGCGCGCGCTGCACGATGCGGTCGACCTGCCCCTTCTCGAGCAGGAACTCGCTGCGCTGGAAGCCCTTGGGCAGCTCCTTCTTGATCGTCGTGGCGATCACGCGCGGACCGGCGAAGCCGATCAGCGCGCCGGGCTCGGCCAGCAGGAGGTCGCAGGCCGACGCGAACGACGCGGTGACGCCGCCGGTGGTCGGGTGGGTCATCACCGAGATCGACAGGCCGCCGCGGCGATTCAGCTGCGCCAGCGCGCCGCAGGTCTTGGCCATCTGCATCAGCGAGATCGCGCCCTCGTGCATGCGGGCACCGCCCGAGCAGGCGAAGAGCACCAGCGGAAGTTTCTGGTCGGCCGCATGCTCGGCGGCGAGTGCCACCTTCTCGCCCACGACCATGCCCATCGAGCCGCCGAGGAACTGGAAGTTCATCACGCCGAGGACGCACGGGATGCCCTTGATGGTCGCGCGCCCGGCCAGCATGGCCTCGGTCTCGCCGGTCTTCTGCTGCGTGTGCGCCAGCTTCTCGTCGTACGGCATCCGGTCGTGGAAGCCGAGCCGGTCCACGGGCTTGAGCCCGCTCCACAGCTCCTCGAACGACCCCGGATCCGCGGTCAGCGCGATGCGGTCGCGACCGGCCACGGTGAAGTGGTACCCACAGGTTCCGCACACCCGGTGGCGCTGCTCGAACTCCTTGCGGAACAGCATCGCACCGCAGGACTCGCACTTGATCCAGAGTCCTCCGGGCATGTCCTTCTTCTTGCCGAAGCGGGTCCAGGCCATGGTCGTGCTGTCCTTTGGGTGGCGTCGGGGGGTCGCGGAAGGGCGCAGGATAGCGACTGCAGTGCGCGCGGCGGAAGGCCGACGATGCCGTTTCCTCGGCAGCGTGGCCCGAGCGCCCACCACGCGCTGTGGAAAACTCAGGACCGTCCGGTCTCGCCGGTCCGCGGCTCGGCACCGCGACGGCGCCCCGACCTGGACGCGGACGGGTCCGCTGCGGCATTCCGGCCCGTTGCCGGCGCGCTGCGCTGCGCCGCATCCTCGGCCAACCGGCGCAGTTCGGCGATGCGCGCCTTGCGATCGGCGGCGCCGAAGACCGCCGTGCCGGCGACGAACACGTTGGCGCCGGCCTGGGCCGCCGGCGCGATCGTGTCGGGGCCGATGCCGCCGTCCACGGCGATCTCGCCCGCGAAGCCCATCGCCCGCAGCGCCGCGATCTTCGGCAGCACCTCGGCCATGAACTTCTGCCCGCCGAAGCCGGCGAACACGCTCATGACCAACACCTGGTCCAGCAGCTCCAGGTAGGGCCGCAGCCGCTCGACCGGCGTGTCGGGCTGCACCGACAGGCCTGCTGCGGCGCCGCGGTCGCGGATGCGGCGCAGCAGCGCCGCGGTGTCGCCGCGGTCCTCCACCTCGACGTGGAAGGTGACCCGATCCGCGCCGGCGTCGAGGAACGCATCGGTGTAGGCCCACGGGTCGGTGATCATCAGGTGCGCGTCGAGGGTGCGGGTCGCGCTCGCCTTGATCGCCTTGGTGATGAACGGACCGAACGTCAGGTTCGGCACGAAGTGACCGTCCATCACGTCGAGGTGCAGCCAGTCGGCGCCGGCGTGCTCGACCGACCGGATCTCCTCGCCGAGGCGGGCGAAGTCGGCGGCCAGCAGGGACGGTGCGATTCGGATCGGCAGTGCCACGGCGCCGGTGTACCCGAGCCCGGGTCGGGCGCCAACCGCGCGCCGTCCGAAACGACCGGTCGCGCCCGTGCGCCGCGAGGCGCCCCTGCCACCGGCCCCAACCGAGCCCCAGAACGGGACTTCATCGCGCCATTCCCCCGGGTCGATCCCTGGCTCTACGACCGGGCCCCGCCTCACCGCGGGCCCGGCGCAAACAACCGGGAAGGCTGCACCAAGGATGTTCTATCGCAACGGCATCGCCGCCGTCTGCCTGGGCCTCGCGGCCTGCGGCAGCGGGGGCTCGAGCGGATCCAGCGGGGCCGGTCTGGCCAGCTATGGCCGGATCCAGCTGCTGTCCCACGACCCTGCCGACACGGCGGTGCAGGTGCCGCTCGCCGCGACGATCCGGCTGCGGTTCGACGCGCCGATGGTGCTCGACTGCATGTACGACGTCGACACCTGGCTGCGCGTCGCCGGCTCCACCACGCCGGTGCCGGGGACGTTCGCGCTGCTGGACCGCGGGCAGACCGTGACCTTCACCCCGGACGCGCCGCTGCTCGCCGAGACCGACTACGAGTTCCAGGTGTCGCCGTTGACCTGCGACCTGGACGGCCGCCTGTTCGACGAGACGCGGCTGTTCTCGTTCCGCACGCTCGACCTGACCGCGCCGCTGGTCCAGTCCAGCAACATCGTGCCGGGACAGAACGGCCGCAGCCGCACCGCCCCGCTGGTCGTCACCATGAGCGAGGGCATGGCTGCCGGCAGCGTCTCCGAGAGCACCGTCGTGCTGCGCGACGGGTTCGGCCATCGCTACGACTGCGTCCGCACCCTGAGCGGCGGCATGCTCACGGTGCAGCCGCGCGCCGACCTGCCGGGCGACCGGCAGATGACGCTGCAGCTGGCGTCGTCGCTGACCGACCGCGCCGGCAACGCGCTCGGCGCGCCGTGGTCGATCCAGTTCCGCACCGCCGTCGACTCGATCGCCCCACGCGCGCTCGACGTCTGGCCGCCGACCAACACCAACAACGTCACGCCCCTGGTCCAGCCGGTGGTGACGTTCAGCGAGTCGATGGACCCGACGACCGTCGAGCCGTCGTCCCTGCTGTTCCAGGACGAGTTCGGCTCGATCGTCGCGTTCGCGGTGCACGCCAGCTCCGACCAGCGGACGTTGCGGGTGCAGCCGCTGAACCCGCTGCAGGTCGGGCGCACCTACTCGCTCGCGTTCCTGGTCTCGGCGGCGGCGGTCACGGACGTCAGCGGCAACGGCCTGCAGTCCTCGCTGGCGCTGACGTTCAAGACCGGCGCCGACAGCACCCCGCCGGCCATCGACGCGATCGCGCCGGCCGCGGGCGCCGCGCACGTCAGCGTCAACGCCGCGCCGCTGCTGACCTTCACCGAGCCGATGGACCCGACCTGGCTGACGGCCGGCACCGTGGTCCTGGAGCGCGACGGGGTCCAGGTCGCCGCGCTCGTGCAGCCGCAGAGCCAGACCGTCGTGCGGCTGCTGCCGGTCGTGCCGCTCGACCCGGCGGCAGCCTACCGCGTGCGCGTCCGCAGCGGCCACGACGGCGTGCGCGACACCGCCGGCAACCTGCTCACGACCGACTTCACCGCCGACTTCACCGTCACCGACGACGCCACGGTGCCGAACGCGATGCTGCTGCCGCCCGACGGCGGCAATGGCGTGGCGCCGGGCGCGTCGCTGACCGTGGTGTTCGACTCGCGGGTCGACCCGTCGACGGTGTCTGGTGCCAGCTGCCAGCTGCGCGGCGACGACCACACCCCGCTGGCGGCGACCGTGACGCTCGGCAACGACGACCGCGTCGTGACGATCACGCCGAGCGCGCCGCTGCTGCCCGGCACCTACTACCGCACCTGGGTGCGGGGTGGTCCCGACGGCGTGCGCGAGGTCAGCGGCAACTGGCTCGGCGCCGACCTCGGCGCCCGGTTCCGCACCGGCTTCGGCGCCGACACGTCGCCGCCGTCGGTCGCGCTCACCGTCAACGGGCTGAACGCCGCGCGCCGCTCGGGCCTGAGCGTGCCGCCGTCCGGCTTCTCGCTCGACGTCACCGCCAACGACGGCACGCAGCTGGCGGACATGGGCTCGGTGGCGCTCGAGCTGACCGGACCGGCCGCGGCGCCGACGCCGGCGCGCCTGTACCGCGACGCAACCGTCGGCTTCGACACGCTGCGGACGTTCGTCCCCGCCGACGAGCCGCTGGCGCCCGGCGACTGGAGCGTCGTCGCGCGCGTGGCCGACCTGAGCGGCAACGTCAGCACTTCGGCGCCGGTGACGTTCACCGTCGCGCAGCCCAACGGGTCGATGGTGCCGTTCGAACGCACCCAGGTCGTCTGGGCCCGGACCGATCTCGACCGCGACGGCAACGGCCGCGCCGACTTCGACGACGACATGATCCGGCTCGGCCTGGCGACGGCGGCCGACCCGGTCGGCGTCAACGCGACCGCGCGCCGCCTGCTGCTGGACGCGATCCTCTCGCAGGCCAACCAGCTGTTCCTGCGCGGTACCCGGGGCGAACCGCTGGGTCCGGACTCGGTGGCGATCCGCTTCACCAAGCACGAGCCGATCGCGCTGGCCCACATGCAGATGGCGCTCGGCGGCTTCGACCCCGAGGGCTCGCGCAACCGCGCGTTCGGCGACGACTCGACCGGGGTGCTCGGCCGCGCCTACTACGACTATCGCAACGGCCAGACCAACGACAGGAACATCGCCACGTCACCGGGGCTCGGCGTGTTCGCGTCGGAGATGTTCCTCTACCAGGCGCGCGTGCACCTCAACGTGTACCCGCTGTTCCAGACGATGTTCGCGCAGCGCTTCCTGCCGCTGTGCCCGGAGATGGGCGGCGTGCCCGTCGGCACCCACGCGGTCGACGCGACCGTGCTGGCGCCGGACTTCGTGCCCGCGCTGGCCACCGGCGAGCAGTTCGCGCGCTGGCAGGTCATCCTGCGGGCGATCGACGACTGGTCGATCGTGATCGGCACCGTGCTGGCGCACGAGGTCGGCCATTCGATCGGCCTGACGGCGCCCGGCCCGATGCCGACCGGCCTGTTCGGCGACTCCTCGCTGCACAACGCGGCCAGCGGCGCCGCCGAGGTCATGGCCGCCGCGGTCGGCTACGAGGCGATGATCACGCTGCAGTACGCCTTCCGCGACGTCAACATCGCCTACCTGCGCCATCGGATCCTGCTGCGATGACGGTCACCATGAGAATCCTGCTGTCCTTCGGCCTCGCCGCCCTGCTGCCCGCGCAGCAGCAGGCCACCACGCTGGCGCTGCTCTCGCAGCAGGCGGCCGTGGTCGCCGTCGCGCGGGCGACCGCCGCGACCGACCCGTCGCCCGAATGGCACCGCGTCGAGTTCCGCACGGTCGAGGTCCTGCGCGGCGCGGTCGACGAGTCGTTCGCGCTGCTCGAGCCCGCCGGTCGCTGCTGCGGACGGGCCCTGTTCGCGGTGGAGCCCGGGCAGGAGCTGCTGCTGTTCCTCGACCGCCGGGGCGCGGCGCTGCACCCGCGCGCGGGCGACCGCGGCGTGCTGCCGGCCGAGCCCGCCGTCCTGGCCCACGTCCGCGACCTGCTCGCCGCCGCCGGCGACGACGCGGCCACCGCCGGTGCGCTGACCGCCGGCCTGAGCAGCCCGACGCTGCGCGTGCGCCTGGACGCGGCGCTGACGCTGCCGGCGCTGCCGCGCCTCGTCGCCGACGCGACCGGTCGCGACCGCGTGTTCGCCGCGCTGCGCGCCTGCGCGCAGGTCCCGGACACCGCGCTGCCCGCGCTGGCAGCCGCGGCCGTGCGCCTGGACGGCGCGCGCGCCGCGCTCGAGCTGCTGCCGCCGTACCTGGGAGCGACCGACCCCGGCGTGGTGCGCGCCCTCGGCGCCGCGCTGACGTCGCTGCCGGCGCACGCGCTCGGCACCGCTCTGGCCGCCGCGCCGCTGTCGACCCCGGACCAGCAGGTCCGGGCCGCCGAGCTGCTGGCGGCCGTCCCCGACGCGACCCACGTGGCGCGCCTCGACCGCATGCTGGCGTCGGCGCCGACGCCGCGCGTGACCCTGGCGGTGACCGAGGCGCTGCTCGCGCACGGCGCCCGCCCCGAGTCCCTGGCGCTGCGCGTGCCCGCCGTGGTCCTCGACCTCGCGCGCGAACGCCGCGCCGCGCTGCCGCGGTTCCGCGCCGTCCGGCCCGGAGACACCCGATGACCACCACCACCCACCGCCCGCAGCTCGACCAGCCGCTGACCTCGCTGCCGCTGTCGGCGCGCGCCCGCAGGGCGCTCGACCAGCTGCAGGTCGCCACCGTGGCGGAGTTCGTGCTGACGCCGCGGGAGCGGTTCCTGGCGCTGCCGGGCTGCGGCGCGCGCACCTGCGAGGAGCTCGAGCGCAAGGTCACGCAGTGGCTCGCCGAGCGCGTCGGCGACCCCGACGCGATGCTCGAGGACCAACGCCCGCTGCAGCCGCTGCTCGACGATCCGGACGTCGCCGCCGCCCTCGACGAGCTGGGCGTACGCACGGTCGGCGAGTTCCTGGCCCTGCCGCGCGCCGAGGCGCAGAAGCACCCGGCGCTCGGCAAGCGCCGCTGGCAGCGCCTGTACGACGCGATCCTGCGCACGCGACGGCTGCCGCCGGCGGCCGCGCCGCTGCTGCCGGACACGCTGCGGCGGCTGCCGCTGAGCGCGATCGGTCTGCCGCAGGCGCTGTCGCAGCAGCTGCTCGACCTCGGCTGCACCACCGTCGGCCATGCGCTGCTGCTGCCCGCCGGGCTCTACGACGACGGCGGGCTGCTCGGCACCAGCGCGGCGCTCGCGGTCCGCACCGGCCTCGACCAGCTGTTCCGCATCGCCCTCGAGCAGCTGGAGGACCAGGACCCGGACCACGTCGCCGACTGGCAGACGCTGCGCGGCCGGCTGCTGGCGCCGCTCGACGACGGCGAGCGCGACTGGCTGTGCCTGCGCATCGGCCTCGGCATGACGGCGCACGCACCGCGCGATCTGCGGCTGCACGAAGGCATCGCGCCGGACCAGGTCGCGGCCCGCGACCACGCGGTGCGCGCGCGCCTCGCGGAGCGGGCGCCGACCGTGCTGGGCCGCCTGCGACACGAGGTGCTGCGGGAGCTCGACGCGTTCGAGGGGGTGGTCCGCAGCGACCGCCTCGCGGTCGGCTCCTGGCTGCACACCATGGCCAAGGACGGCGGCGACCCGCTGTTGCCGCTGCGGCTGATGGCGTTCTGCTTCCCGACCGAGCTCTACCTGCACGGCGAGCTGCTGACGACGCTGCCGCCGCGCGTGTGGCTGCAGTTCCAGCGCCAGCTGCGCACCGCGGCGCACCCGCGGCAGCTGCCGCGCCCGCTCGAGGAGATCGCCCACCACCTGCAGGCGGTGATCGACCCGGTACCGCGCGGCCTGCTGCTGCACCTGCTCGGCGACACCCTGCGCCTCCGGGTCCTGATCGATCCCGAGCGCGGCGAGCTCGTGCAGTCGCAGCAGCCGGCGCTCGCCAGCCGGCTCGCCGACCTGCTGCACGAGCGCGGCCGGCCGACGCGGTTCGAGGACCTGCTGTTCGACTACCGCGAACGCTTCCGCGCCGCCCGACCGCAGCGCCTGCTGACCCAGCTGCGCGCCGACGAGACCTTCCTGCAGATCGGCGCCGAGACCTGGAGCCTGCGCGACTGGCACGGCGACGAACTGCGTCAGGTCATGCCCGAGGCCGAGCGCGTCGTCCAGCTGGTCTGCCAGCGCGGCGGCAAGCAGCGCATCGCCGAGCACTGCGGCGACAACGAGCGCAGCTGCCACATGCTGGTCGACCTGGTGCGGCGCGACCGCCGCCTGCGCTACCTGGGCCGCGGCGAGGTCTGCCCGGCCGGCCACGGCCAGTCGCAGGTGCTGCACGACCTGCTGCGCGACTTCAAGAAGGCCATGGGCGAGGTGCCGATGAGCCGCTTCGTGCACAACCAGCCGCCGGAGAAGCGCCGGCTGGTCGAGCGCCTCCTGTTCGAGAACCGGCTGTTCGTGTTGCCGGCGCCGGACCGCATCGACGTGCTGACGAACTACCCGTTCAACCAGGAGCGCCTGCACCGCCTGACGGTGCTGGTCGACGACCTGCTGGTGCAGCGCAACGGCTACGCGCCGCTCGACGTCGTGCTGGCCGAGGTCAACCGCTGCGACCTGGGCGGCTCGTGGCTGCACCCGACGCTGCTCGGCGAGCTGCTGCGGCGGCACGGACCGTTCGAGGTGCTGCCGGGCGGCTTCGTCGCGCGCAGCGCGCTCGGCCTCGGCGGCTGGCTGATGCGGCGCGCGCGCAACGCGCTGCGCGAAGCCGCGGTGCCGATCACCGTCGCCGAGCTGCTGGCCGAGCGGCCGGAGCTGGCCGAGTTCGCGCCGTGCCTCGAGCAGCTGCTGAACCACGATCCGCTGGTGCAGACGCCGGACGGCAACCGCTTCCAGATCGCCTGAGCGCCGGGCGCTCAGGCCGGCGGCGCGCCATCGCGGTCCAGCAGCCAGTCGATCGCGCGCATGCACGGCCAGCACAGCAGCGCGCCGGCGACCACGTCGCTCGGCCAGTGGTAGCGCAGCAGCATCGTGCTGGCGACCAGCGGCACGACCACCAGCAGCAGCCACGGCACCGCCGGCCGCGCCCAGCGCCAGGCGACCAGCACGCTGCACAGGCTCATCATCGTGTGCCCCGACGGGAAGCAGTCCCAGGGGTTGGCCTCGGCCGCGTCGATCATCGCGAACAGGCCGGTCCAACCCGGCGCGGCGGCGCCGTCGGCCAGCGGCAGCACCACCTTGGGCGCCAGGGTGGGGAACCACAGGTAGCCGAGGTAGCTGCAGAGAAAGCCGCCGACCAGCACGGTCACCGCGCGGTCGAACGCCGCGCCGCCCGACCGCGCCCCGACCGCGAGCGCGGCGGCGATCGGCACGAAGTAGAACGCCGCGTAGACACACTGCAGCGCTACGACCAGCGCCGCCGGCAGCGCCGCGCGCAGCGGCTCGGTCGCCTCGCGCCCGAACACCCGCAGGTCGACGCGGTACCACGCGATCTCCCAGGGTTGCGGGTGCACGTACGGCAGCAGGGCCGCCATCGCCGAGAACACCACCGGCAGACCGGCCACCGCGAGCGCAGCGCGCAGCGCCCGCACCCGGCCCGCGGTCCAGCCGCGCCGCCGCGCGGCGCCCGGCAGCCACTGCAGCGCGGCGATCCCCAGGTGCAGCGCCGCGAACGCCCACGGCCGGTGCCCGTCGGCGCCGCCGCCGTCCGCGCCCAGCGCGACCGCGATCACGACCGCGCAGTAGGTGATCCAGCAGCGCTCGAGCGTCGACACGCGCCGCATTCAACGCCGCCGCGCGCGGCGGATCCAGCGCGCAGCCCGCGCCGGCGCGTCACTCCTCCTTCGGCTCGACCTCGCGGCCCAGCGCGAGCTGTCCGCCGCTGCTGGGCATGATCTCCTTGACCGTGCCCTCCTGGCCGTCGAACGACAGCAGCCGGCCCTTGCCGCCCTCCATCGTCTCGATGTGTACCGGCCGCCCCCACAGCCGCTGCAGGCCCTGCAGCGTGGTCTGGGCGTGGTCGAGCTGCAGGTCGGCGCCCGACCAGTCGTGCACCAGGTAGAGCTCGCCGCGGTTCCGGAAGTTGCCGTCGACGACCCGGATGATCGGGTTGCCGAAGTTGGTCAGCGCGGTCAGCAGCTGGTTCTTCACCTTCGTGTAGTCGCGGTCCAGGATCTCGAGTTCACCGGTCTGCGGGTTGCGCCCGTAGACGAACAGCTTCTGGTCCTCGGCGAACTCCGGCGTGACGAACTCGTCGATGAACGTCACGTCGTTGTAGATCCGCCGCACCTCGAAGATTCGCTCGCGGCCCTGGTCGGTCGGGCGGTACCAGTTGCGCCGCACCTCCGGGTCGTCACAGGCCTGGTACTCCGGGCCGAACCGGCCCTTGTCCCAGCGCTGCTCGATGTCGCGGAACAGCTCGACGCCCATCTTGTACGGGTTGATCTGCCCCGGGCGCGTGGCGAGCGTGCCGCTGTGCGTGTCGCAGTAGTGCACGATCTCGCTGGCGTCGACGAGGTGCTGCGTCATCAGCTTGCTGTGCCAGTACACGGCCCAGCCCTCGTTCATGATCTTGGTCATCCCCTGCGGCGCGAAGTAGTAGGCCTCCTCGCGCAGCATCGCCAGCACGTCCTGCTGCCACAGCTGCAGCGGCGCGTGGTCGAGCAGGAACTTCAGCACGTCGCGCATCGGCCGCACCGGGAAGCGGCGCTCGCGCTCGTCCTCCTGCTGCATCTTCCGCTTCTCGCGCGCCAGGAACTCCGGCGGGTTGATGAAGCGGTCCATGTAGTCCTTCGCCGCGATCTTGCGCACCTCGCGGCTCTCCTTGGCCTCGGTCCGCGGCCGCGCGTCGTCGCGCCGGATGAACGGCGAGTACGGGTCGATCAGGTTGTCCAGCGAGTGGACGACGTCGATGAAGTCCTCGACCGCCTCGACGCCGTGCCGGTCCATGTAGCGCCGGATCCGGGCGCCGTGGTTGGCGAGCACGTCCATCATCTTGCGCGACGTGTGCGCGAACCACGCGTTGTTCTTGAAGAAGTCGCAGTGGCCGTAGACGTGCGCCATCACCAGCTTCTGCTCGGTGATGGAGTTGCTGCGCATCAGGTACGCGTAGCAGGGGTCGTTGTTGATGACGAGCTCGTAGATCTTCGACAGGCCCCAGGCGTAGCTCTTGCTGAGCTGCTCGTACTCCATGCCGAAGCGCCAGTGCGGATAGCGCGTCGGGAAGCCGCCGTAGCTGGCGACCATGTTCAGCTCGTCGTAGTCGACCAGCTCGAAGATCACCTCGTAGAAGTCGAGGCCGTAGCTGCGCGCGAGGTCGCGCGTCTCGTCGCGGAAGGCCGCGAGTTCGGGGGTCAGGTTGCCCATGGCTCTGCTGCGGGGAGGCTGCGGGGAGCGCTGCTGCGGGGACTGTCCTCATCATCGGCCCGCCCCGCGGCGAGACCAAAGCCGAACCTGCCGTAGCACCGGGGTTTCGGCGAGTCCCGTCCCTGTTGCCGCCGGTCCCTCCCGCGCGCCACGCCTCCGCCGGCGGCTCGGGCCGCTCGTCCCCGGCGCGTCGACGGCCCGGCGCGACCGGATGCCACGACGATCGCGAGAGCGCGGCAGTCGCGACACGAGGCTTGCGGCGCCCGGCGGGCCCTGCCACGCTACGGGCGAAGGAGGAGTGGCATGCGGGACGATCGTCCGTGGAGAGGGGCCGTGATCGCGGGGGCCGCCGTTCATGCGGCGTTCTTCGCCGTGTGCTTCGCGCGCTACGGCGGCGTCACGCCGATCGCGCTCGAGTGCCACGTCCCCGACGACGCCTACTACTTCGCGCAGATCGCCCGCAACGTCGCCGCCGGCGTCGGCAGCTGCTTCAGCCCTGGCGAACCGACCAACGGCTACCACCCGCTGTGGATGCTGATCGTCGCGGCGTTGCAGGTCGTCCTGCGCATGTCGACGCCCGTCCAGCCGCTGGTGATGTTCATCCTCGGCGCCGCGCTCGCCATCGCCTCGGTCGTGCCCCTGACTGCGCTGTTGCGCACCCTGGGCATGCCGGACAGCCGCGTGCGGATCACCGGCCTCGTCTACGTCGTCAACCCCTGGATGCTCTGCCTGGTCGTCAGCGGCATGGAGACCGGGCTGTTCCTGCTGCTCTTCTTCGGCACGTTCGCGGTCCTCGCCAGGGTGCTGTCCAGCGGCAGGCGGAGTCTCCCCGACGCGTTCGGCTTCGGCGCCATGGCCGGCCTGCTGATGCTGTGCCGCACGGACTCCGTGTTCTACGTCGGCAGCGCGCTGGTGTACATGGCCCTGCGGCGCGACCGCTCCTGGCGCTGGATCCTCACGGCCGGCGCGACCGCCGCGCTGTTCGTCCTGCCCTGGCTGGTGTGGTCCCACGCGACGTTCGGCACGATCGAGCAATCGTCGTCCAACGCGATCGGCTTCATCAACCAGGAGCACTCGCGCGGCCTGCTGTCGAGCAGGGCGCGGATCGGCACCGGCCTGCTCGCGCAGACGACCTTCCGGACGGCGCTGTACCCGCTCTGGTTCGTCGGCGAGCGACCCGACCCGCCGGCGGTGGCGTGGCTGGTCGCCGTCGCCCTCGCGCTGTCGGTGCACCCGCTGCTGTCGCGGCGCTGGTCCGGCCTCCGAGTCGGCTGGCCCCCGTACCTCGTGCTGCCGCTGGCGGCGCTGCTGGCGTACTTCGCGTTCCTGCGCCACTTCATGCAGGTATGGCACACGAGCCTGCTGATCGCGATGTGCGCGGTCACGCTGGCGACCTACGTCCACCTGCTCGGCGCTCGCGTGCGCGTCGCGGTCGTCCTGCTCCTGGCGATCCTCTCCGTCGGGACCGCGGGGACCGGGTTCTACTCGGAGACCCACGGCGGGATCGACCGGATGCAGCGGATGGCGGTCGGCGCGCCGTACATGCTCGGCCACACGGACTGCGGGCGGTTCGGCTTCTTCCTCGCCGACCGGCACGAGGTCGTGAACCTCGATGGCGTCGTGAACAACGGCGTCCTCCGGTACAACCGCATGGGGCGGCTCAGCGAGTACCTGCTGGAGAAGGGGATCGAACGCGTGTGGAGCGTGCCGGCGCGGTTCGAGTTCTACAACCGGCACATGACCTCGGTGCGAATGCTGCGGACCCCGCCGCCGACAAACGACCGCCGGGTGCGCGGCGTCGTGGACCTCGTCACCCGCGGTGACCCGCGAGGGGGCACCGCGCAGGTGAAGGTTCTCGGCTGGGTGATCGCGGACGGCGTCGACAGCGGGGCGTCCCTGCCGATCGCGGACTTCCTCGACGACAGCGGCCGGTCGCTCGCCGTCTACCGCGGCAAGCGCCTCCACCGCCCGGGGCTCATCCGGGGAGTCGGCGGCTTCGGAGCGCAGTTCGGCGGCTGCGAGGTGTCGGTGCCGATCGAGGAACTGCCCCCGAGCGTCCGCTCGGTCCGCCTCGGCGTGCTGACCCACGACCACGTCCGATGGGCGCCAAGGTCGTGGCCGCTCGGCGAGGACCGCGCGACCCCGGATGCCGCCAACGCGCCGGTCGAGGCGTCGGCCAACCGGACCGGCGACGCAGGCGAGCGGCGGACGCCGCGCTGAGCGGCCCGCGGCGCGCCACGGTTGCAGGCGACTGGCGACCGTCGCCGTGACGATCCGGGCCGTGACGATCCGGGCCGTGACGTGCGGGCCGCGTCAGCGCCCCTTGCCCAGGAACGCCTTGATGCTCGGCAGGATGCCGTCGCGGTCGGGGATGTCGGTCGTCACGACCTTCTCGTCGCCGCGGAACGCGGCGTCGAGGTCCTTCTTGAACTGGCCGCTGCCGTAGGCCGACTTGACCTGGCCGTAACAGAACTGGTTGCACTCGGGCAGGACCGAGCTCTTCAGCAGCTCGACGCAGCGCTCGGTGTCGCGCGAACTCCAGTTGTCGCCGTCGCTGAAGTGGAACGGGTACACGTTCCACTCGTTGCTCGGGTACTTGTCGCGCATCAGCTGCAGGCACAGCTCGTAGGCCGAGCTGATCTTGGTGCCGCCGCTCTCGCGCAGGTGGAAGAACGTGTGCTGGTCGACGAGGTGCGCGACGGCGTCGTGCACGATGTAGTTGACCTCGAGGTTCTTGTATTGGTGCCTGAGCCAGGTGTCGATCCAGAACGCCTCGATGCGGACGATCTCCTTCTGCTCGCGCCCCATCGAGCCGCTGACGTCCATCATGTAGACGACGGCGGCGCTCGCCTGCGGGACCTCGCGGGTCTGCACCGAGCGGTAGCGCATGTCCTCGCGGATCGGCACGATCAGCGGACGGTCGGGGTCGTAGGTGCCGCTGGCGATCTGGCGCTTCAGCGCCTCCTTGAACGTGCGCTTGAAGTGCCGCAGCGACTGCGGACCGCTGCGGGAGATGCCGGTGTAGCGGCCGGCGGCGGCGCGGATGTTCTTCTTGCCGCGCGGCTCGATGTTCGGCAGCTCGAGCTCCTCGCCGAGGATCCTGGCCAGCTCCTCCAGCGAGACGTCGACCTCGAGCACGTGCTGACCCTGCTCCTCGCCGGCCTGGCCCTGCCCCTCCTGCTCCTGCCCCGGCACCGGTTCGCCGGGCTCGCCCTCGCCCTGGCCGACGCCGTTCTTGCGGTTGTCGCCGAAGCGGAACCGCGGCAGCGTGATCTGCGGCATCGGGATCGCGACGTACTTCTGCCCCTGCTTGCCGATCAGCTCGCCCGACGACACGAACCGCTTGAGGTTCTGCTTGATCTTGCCGCGGACGATCTGCCGGAAGCGGGTGTGGTCCTGGTCGATCCGACGCACGCTCATGGGAGGACCCGTTCCGCCGTCACTCGCCCTTGGTGTCGCCGCGCGCGAAGATCGACGCGACGTAGTTGAGCACGTCGGTGGCGCTGATCTCGTCGTAGCCGAAGTCACGCATCAGGCGGCCCTTGACGACCTCGATCTTCTCCTGCGTGTCCTTGTCGACCACGGTCGACACCAGGCTGGTCAGCTTGATCGAGTCCTTCTGGTCCTCGAACAGCTTGAGCTCGAGCGCGCGGTGCAGGCGCTCGTTGGTCTTGTAGTTGAACGTGCGGCCCTCGATCGCGAGCGCGCCGATGTAGTTCATGATCTCGCGACGGAAGTCGTCCTTGCGCGAGTCGGGGATCGAGATCTTCTCCTCGATGCTGCGCATCAGGCGCTCGTCCGGCTCCTCGTCCTTGCCGGTGTACGGGTTCCTGACCTTCTCGTTCTGCGTGTAGGCCTTGACGTTGTCGATGTAGTTGCCGCAGAGCCGGGCGATCGCCTCCTCGTCGGCGGAGATCGCGCGCTGCACCTCGTTCTTGATGATCTCCTCGTACTCCTCGCGGACGACGAGCAGCAGGTCCTTGTAGCGCTTCTTGGTCTCCGGGTCGGAGATCAGGCTGTGGTGGTCGAGCCCTTCCTCGAGCTCGTTCATCACCATGAACGGGTTGATGCACGGGATGTCGCGCACCAGCACGTTGCTGATCTTGTCCTGGATGTAGCGCGGCGAGATGCCCTCCATGCCCTCGCGGCCGGCCTCCTCGCGCAGCTCGCGGATGTTGTCACGGGTGTAGCCCGGCAGCGACTTGCCGTTGTAGAGCTTCAGCTTCTGCAGCAGCGTCAGGTTGGCCTTCTTGGGCTCCTCGAGGCGCGTCAGCAGCGCCCACATCGCCGCGATCTCCAGCGTGTGCGGGGCGATGTGCTTGCCCGGCACGTGCTTGGTGCCGAAGTCCTTCTCGTAGATCTTGATCTCGTTCTGCAGGCGCAGGTTGTACGGGATGTCGATCTTGATGGTGCGGTCGCGGAACGCCTCCATCAGCTCGTTGTTCTGCAGCCGGTTGTACTCGGGCTCGTTGGTGTGCCCGAGGATCACCTCGTCGATGTCGGTCTGCGCGAACTTCTTCGGCTTGATCTTGTGCTCCTGCGACGCCGTCAGCAGGTCGTAGAGGAACGCCACGTCGAGCTTGAGCACCTCGATGAACTCGATGATGCCGCGGTTGGCGACGCAGAACTCGCCGTCGAAGTTGAACGCGCGCGGGTCGCTGTCGGTGCCGAGCTCGGCGATCCGGCGGTAGTTGATGTCACCGGTCAGCTCGGTGCTGTCCTGGTTCTTCTCGTCCTTGGGCTGGAACGTGCCGATGCCGACGCGGTCCTTCTCGGAGATCACCAGGCGCTTGACGACGACGTGGTCGAGCACCTTGCTGAAGTCGCCGTCGTAGCGCTTCAGCAGCATCTCCAGGTAGTAGCGGGAGACCGGCGACAGGTCGAAGTCCTGGCGCAGCTTGTACGAGATGCGCAGCTTCTTCTGCAGGTGCGCCAGCACCTTCTGCCGCACGTCGCGCGGCAGCAGCAGCAGCGGCTCCTCGTTCATCGGCGACAGGACCTCCTCGCCGTCCACCTTCCAGGCGAAGGTGTAGAGCGCGCCCGCGGCGGTGCGCGAGTAGGCCTCGAGGCCCTTCTTCAGCAGCCGCACGATCGTCGACTTGCTGGAGCCGACCGGCCCGTGCAGCAGCAGCACTCGGCGCTCCGGGCCGAAGCCGTGCGCCGCCGCCTTGAACATCGCCACCAGGTTGTGCAGCGAACGCTCGAGGCCGAACACGGCGTCGCGGCCGTCCTCGATCGGATCGGTGAAGAACCGGTACTGCGGGACCTTCTCCTTGTCGACCTCGACCTCGGCCTGTCCGTACGACAGCACCATGTCGTACAGCCGCTGGTGCGCGGTGCGGACGATCAACGGGTTCTGCTCCAGCAGCGCGAGGTAGTCCTGAAAGGACCCTTCCCAGTGCTCGTCCTGGAACCTCTGGGTGTCCAGGGACTCGCGGATCATGCCTTGCAGGTCGAGCTCGCTCATTGCACGTCGTTCCGTTGGGTCACCGCCGGCTCTCGCGCCGCGGCGACGAGTCTTGATCCGCCCATCCTATCGACCGATGCCGCCGGGGCCATGAGTGGTTCCGCGGCGGACTTTGCCCGTTGCATGGGCTACTCTGCACCCCATGACCATGGTTGGAACCCGACACGACACCGTCGCGGCGCGCGCACAGCTGCGCCGACCCGCGCGCCGCGCGCCGCGCGCGATGCCGACGACCCTGCTGCCGCTCGCGCTGCTGACGTGCTGCGGCGGCGGCCCCCAGCTGGACGGTCCGGTCGACGGCGATCGGGCGATGGCGCACGTGCGACACCTCGTGGAGACGATCGGCCCGCGTCCGTTCGGATCGGACAATCTCGCCAAGGCCGCGAACTACATCACCGGCGAACTCACCGAGCTGGGACTGCAGCCCAAGCGCCACGAGGTCGTGGACGCGAAGGAGAACAAGACGATCCGCAACCTGTACGTGCAGATCGACGGCAAGGACCCCGCCAACGGGCCGATCCTGATGATCGGTGCGCACTACGACACCAAGCTGACCGACGGCCACGACAAGGACAGTCACAACTTCCCGTTCGTCGGCGCGATCGACGGCGGCGGCGCGCCCGCCGTGCTGCTCGAGCTGGCGCGCGTCCTGAAGGACCGCCAGCCGCGGCTCGAGCCCAACGTCTGGCTCTACTGGATCGATGCCGAGGAGTCGATCGACTTCCACTGGAACACCGAGCGCGCGCTGCTCGGCAGCAAGGCGTTCTGCAGCTGGCTGAGCAAGGAGAAGATCCTCTCGCGCGTCAAGGCGTTCGTGCTGCTCGACCTGATCGGCGACAAGGACATCAAGATCGACGAGGACGGCAAGTCCAACGACGACCTGCAGGAGATCTTCCGCAAGGTCGCCGTCGAGAAGAAGATCACCGACCGCGTCTACAAGTTCGAGTCGTCGGCGACCGACGACCACGAGACGTTCATCAACTACGGCGTCCCCTCGGTGCTGCTGATCGACTTCCACCTGCGCATCCCCGAGCACCTGATCAAGGAGACCAGCCCGAACGCGCGGATCCCGGACCCGCAGGGCTACCAGCAGTGGTGGCACACGCCCGAGGACACGATCGACAAGATGTCGCCGCAGAGCCTGCAGTTCGCCGGCAACCTGGTCTGGCACGCACTGCCCGGGCTCGAGGCGTTCGTGAAGAACCGCAAGTAGCCCCGGGGACGATGCGCCGCTCCGCCGCAGTCACGATCCTGGTGTTCGCGCTGGCCGCCTGCTTCGGCGCGTCGCTGGTCCAGCGCGCGACGCGCGGCCAGGCCGAGGCCGGCGGCGGCCGCCAGCCGGAGCGGTCGCAGACGCCGATCGACCAGAACGACGTGCGCGAGCTGCAGGCGGTGCGGGCGCCGGACGACTTCGGCGCGCGGGCGATGGAGCACCTGCGCACGGTGGTCGGCTTCGGCGCGCGACACGCCGGCGGCGGCAAGCTGGACCGCCCGACGCCGGGGTGGAGCAAGCAGCTGGACTACATCACCGCGCAGCTGCAGGCGCTCGGCCTCGAGGTCGAGCGCGACACCTGGACCGATCGACGCGAGCGCATCACCTTCACCAATCTGTCGACCTTGATCCCCGGCGACCGCCCGGAGCGCATCCTGCTGGCGTGCCATCACGACACCAAGTGCACCCAGGGGCACGACGACCCGGCGCACAACTTCCCGTTCGTTGGCGCCAACGACGGCGGCAGCGGCGTCGCGTTCCTGCTGGCGCTGGCGCCGGTACTGCAGCAGCGCACGAACCGCGCGACCTTCCAGCTCGCGTTCTTCGACGGTGAGGAGAGCCTCGACTGGTCCTGGAACAACGCGGCGCGCGCGCTGTTCGGCAGCCGCCGCTTCGCCCGCCGGAGCCGCCTCGCCGAACGCGACGCCGGCGCGCCGCCGATCGTGGCGATGGTGCTGCTCGACATGGTCGCGCGCACCGACCTGCACATCCAGGAGGAGCTCTACAGCACCCCGGCGCTGCGTCGGCTGGTCTGGTCCGCCGCGGTCGCCACACGCCACCGCGATCACTTCTTCCGCCGGCACGAGGCCGCCAGCGACGACCACATCCCGTTCCTGGACTTCGGCATCCCGGCCGTCGACCTGATCGACCTGAACGGCAACCCGTACTGGCACACGCCCGAGGACACTCTCGAGAACGTGTCCGCGGCCAGCCTGCAGGTCGTCGGCGACGTGGTGCTGACGATGCTGCCCGCGCTCGAACAGGACTACGTGACCGACGCCGGCGCCAAGGACCGGGCCAGCGACGGGGCCAGCGACGGGAACGGGCGGCCGCGCTGATGCCGTTCGCCCTGCGCGACGGCCGGCGGATCCACTACACCGTCGAGGGCGACGGCCCCGGAGTCGTGCTGGTTCCCGGCCTCGGCTCGGGCGCGCGGCTGTTCGGCACGCTGCCGCGGCGGTTCGCGCGCGCCGGGTTCACCTGCGCCGCCGTCGATCCGATCGGCCTCGAGCCGTCGGACCCGCTGCCCGGCGATGCGTTCGACTTCGACGCCGCCGCGGCCGACGTGCGCGCGGTGGTCGCGGCCCTGCCGGCGCCGCGAGCGCTGGTCGGTACGTCGCTGGGCGGCAAGGTCGCGCTCCGCGCGTGCGCGCAGGACGCGACGGCTGCGGACCGGCTGGTGCTGCTGTGCAGCTCGGCGGTCGTCACCGCCCGGGCCCGCCGCGTCTACCGCATGTTCGAGCTGCTGTGCACCGAGGCCTGCGGCCGCTGGCTGGGCGACCTGACGGCACCGTTCCTGTTCGGGGCCACCTTCCTGGAGCAGCGCGCGGGCGTCGTCGACGACATCGTGCGCAGCATGCGGCCGACGGCCGCGAGTCGCGAGTTCATGCGCCGACAGGCGGTCGCGTTGCAGTCGTTCTCCGGCCGCGACGACGCGCGCGCGTGCGCGGTGGACGCGCTGTGCCTCGCCGGCGCCGAGGACACGCTGACGCTGCCCGCGGAGGTCGAAGCGACCGCAGCGCTGATGCCCAGGGCGACCTGCCGCACGATCGCCGCCGCCGGGCACTCGCTGCTGCTGGAGAGCGCGGCCGCCTACGACCAGGTGGTCGCGTTCCTGCGCGGCTGAGTCGCCCGCCCCGCCTGCGGGAGCGCGATCACGGCGTCAGGACCATCCCACCGGCCGGGACCGACAGGGAATGCAGCGTCTGGCCCAGGTCGTTGGTCACGCGGTACTGGCCCGCGGGCAGGTCGGCCGCGACCCAGCTCGTGCCGATCGAGACGTGGCGGAACAGCGCCGGCCGCAACCCGGTCGGTCCGTTGGTCAGCGGCTCGAACCGCAGCAGCGAGCTGCTGCGACCCGTCGGGCGCCACTGCGGCCCGAGCTGGACCTGACCCGGATGCTGCAGCTGGATCGGCTGATAGCGCCCGTTCTGCAGCAGGCTGCCGGCCTCCACCTGGCGGCTGGTGCCGTCCGGCAGGCTCGACACGGCCAGGATCTCGACCTCGTTGGCGCTCAGGTCGGTCTGGATCCCGCTCTCGCCGCCGCTGAAGCCCAGGAAGCGCACCCGCTTGCCCACCGAGCGCGGCGACAAGGCGAACAACGCCACCGAAGGCGCGTGCATGCCCTCCGGATCCAGGGTCCACAGCGACACTTCGTCGGTGCCGCCCGCGCGGAAGCCGTCGAACCGCGACTCGAACGCCAGCGCGAGCGCGTCGCCGACCCCGGCGACGTCGACGACGTCCCGGAACACCTCGTCGAACTCGATCGAGCTCTCGCCGTCGATCCGGACCCGGTTGTTGCCGTCGACGCGCAGCGCCAACAGCCGCTGCTGCTGCGACGGCTGCCCCACGACGAGCCACAGGCGGCCGTGGCCGATCTCAACGGAGGTCGCCGAGTGGGAGCCGCACTGCACGGTGTAGCGCCGCATGCCGGCGCCCGGCGGGAGGTCCAGCGGCTGCTCCACGATCTCGCAGGTCCCGTGCCCGGCCAGCTCGACCAGCGACACGGTCCGACGCGGACGCATCCGGACTTCGAGGGCCGTGTTGGCGGCCGTGTCGCTGCCCGGCAGCGGCACCGGCTGGAACACCAGGTCGAAGTCATCCTGGAACGCCACGACGCCGAGCGACTGGTGCGGCGGCAGCGCCATCGGCAGCTGCGCCAGCTCGAACAGGCCGTTGTGGCTGCTGTAGAGCGCCTCCGGGCGCCATCTCCACATGCGCCCGAGCAACTCGTCGTAGACGACCGGGATCAGCCGCACGTACGGCAGCCGCTGGCCCGTCGGCCCCAGCACCACGCCGGTCAGGGGCCGCGTCGCCGGCAACGCGATCGACTGCACGGCATAGCCCGGGCCACCCGGGTTCCGCAGCAGCGCCTGCATCGCCGGCGCCCGGACCGAGAGGTCCGCGCGCCCCGCGGGCGGAACGACCTCCACCACCGCGAACCCGCCGCGGATGCCGCTGCCCGGCGGCAACTCGTAGTTGCCGAGCGAGTCGGTCAGCAGGTGGCGGGTCCGCAGGTACTGCGGACCGCCCGACGGGCTGGCGCGGTCGAGGAACGACACCGTCACCGCGGCCGAGTCGACCGGGTTGCCCAGGTCGTCGAGGATCCGACCGACCAGGTCCGGATACTCGGTCTCGTCCAGCGGCTCGCGCGGCCCCCCGTTGATACCGATCGCGGCGGGCGGCAACGGCTGGTTCTCGAGCGCGATGCCCGCCAGGCCGCGGCTGTAGCTGGCGGCCTGCCCCACCGCGACGACCTGGACCGCCCCGGAGTCGCGCATCATCGTCGCGGGCTCACCGCGCAGCACCTCGACACGCGCGTGGGCCAGACCGGCCGACACCATGTCGTCGAAGCTGTGCGCCTCGCTGACCTCGATCTGGTACTGACCGGCGCCGAGTTCGACGTCGGTGCCGTCACCCAGGCGCACCGACATGGGCCGCTCGGTGGTGACGCCGATGGTGCCGTGCACCAGCAGCGGCGTGCCGCCGTCGAGCCGCAGGCGGCTGTCGCCGTCGAGGTGGATCTTGGCCGCCGGCTGCCGGCCGGTCGTCGACGCGTCGTTGAACTCGGCCTCCACGGAACCCGCGCGACCGACGCGGAGCACCGCTCCGTCGCCGAAGCCGTCGCCGTCGCGCACGCGCTTCAGGTCCTGACCGTGCTCGGAGTAGGTCTCCTCGGCACGCACGACCGAGAGCCGCACCGCCGCCGCGAAGTCGACCGCACCCTGCCAGATCGCGGCCACCAGCAGCACGGCCAGCGCAGCGGCCACCGTCGACGCCGCCAACCAGCCACTGGAGAGGCGTCGCAACCGGCCGCCGCGGGACGGGCGACCGATGGCCGCGCCGGCCGACGCCAGGTCGGCAGAGACCTGCGCGAGCACCCGACGCTTCAGATCGGCGCCGGGGCGCGGCCCCGACGGCGCGCCGCCGTCGGCCGCGCTGCGATCGAGCAGCTCCGACGACTCGCGCAGCAGCCGGTCGACGGTCCGGCGGGCGAAGCCCTGCCCCGGACTCACAGCGGTCCAGTTGCCCAGGAAGGCGCGGCGCAGGCGCAGCACCTCGAACTCGGCGCGGGCCAACGCCAACGCGCAGGTCCGGCAATCGTGCACGTGGAGTTCGACCTGCCGGCGCGGCACCGCGGTCAGATCGCCGTCGGCGAAGCAGCGCAGCATGCCGCGGATCCGCGCGCACTCGGGCGTGGTCGGCGGCACCTGCCGCAGATCCGCCGGATTCGGCGGCTGATGCATCACCTCGGCCCCCTCGGGCGCAGGCTCGGCACCGGCCGGCCGGAGGACCCGGTCGTCTCGCGGATCGCCTTGGCGATCGGGCTCGCGGGTGGCGCTCATGACTCCATCACCCGTTCGAGCCGACTCTGCAGGACGTCCTTGGCCCTGGCCAGCTGCACCTTGACGTTGCTGATCGAGATGCCCAGCGCATCGGCGATCTGCTGATTGGTCATCCCGCGCAGGTACTTGAGCTCCAGCGGCAGACGCGCCTTGACGCTCAGCCGGTCGAGCTCGCCGCGAACCAGCTGCTGCATGGTCAGCGCGGCCGATGCGCTGTCGCGGGTGTCCGGCACTTGCTGCGCGACGTCTTCGCCGTCCACCCCCTCCAGGACCGGCAGCGCTGCGGCGCGCCGGCGCCGCAGCCGGTCGCGGCACGCGTTGCCGGCGATGCGCAGCAGCCAGGGCTCCAGGTCGCGCGACCCGTCGAACTGATGCCGGGCCCGGAACAGCTTCACGAACGCATCCTGGGCCGCCTCTTCGGCGTCTTCCGGCGTCCGAACGATGCTGAGAGCCAGGCCGTAGATCATGTTCTGATAGCGCTCGACCAATTGCTCGAACGCTGCCAGATCACCGGCTTGGACCCGCAGCATCAGTTCATTCTCGATGCGTGAGGGCAAGGTGAGGTGGTGGTGGTGTCGGTGGAACGACGAGTATGCACGCCCCTACGCGCGGGTCCCAGCCCCCGGACAGCCTTTCGCGAAAGGACTTGGGACGCGCCGCGCCGAAATGCGGCCGGCCGGCAGTGCACGGTTTTTCCCCGATTCTCCAGAGATCGATGCCACGGGCCGATCCAGGCCGCAGCACAGAGCATTGCAATGGCCAAGATCCCCGACAAACAAGGCATCTTCTTCGAGCTCGACGGCGTCCTGGTCGAGCGCCCCGAGCTCGGTCCCGACCAGAGCATCCCGTTCCTGGCGCGCAGCTTCGAGGCGCTCGGCCGGATCGACCCGGGCCGCTTCCGCATCTTCATCGCGACCAGCCGTCAGGACATCGCGTTCGGCCAGCGCAAGGAGCGCGACTTCACCCGCTTCTGCGAGGCGCTGCTCGAGCACCTGCGCGCCGACGGCATCCGCATCGACAAGATCTACTCCTGCCCCTACCACCCCAAGGGCAAGGGCCGCTTCCGCCGCGAATCGGTGTTCCGCAAGCCTGGGCCCGGCATCTTCAAGATGGCCCAGCAGGAGTTCGATCTGAACCTGCACCGGTGCTGGATGATCGGCCAGACCACCACGGACATCCTGGCGGCCCAGCGCGCGGAGGTCGGCAGCATCCTGGTCCGGACCGGCGTGGCCGGACAGGATGGCGAGTACACGGTCGATCCCCACTTCGTCGAGGACGACCTGTGGGACGCCGTCCTGCGCATCAACCAGTTCGAGCACGCCCTGCGCGTGTGATCGGCGGTGCCCGTCCGCGCCGGCATGCGCGGCATGCGACCCGGGGCGGTCACCTCGCGCGTGGGAGCGGATAGGAGCGCCACCCGGCCCGGTCGCACACGGCGGCCGCCGGCTTCGGACCACCCGATGATGCTCCTCGCGACGATCGCCCTGTCGACCGTGTTGCCGCTCGCCGGACTGCAGTCCCCGCAGCGCGATCCGCCGCGCCCAGACGGCGAACCCGCGCCGGCGGAAGCCGTCGACGACCGCCGCTCGAAGGCCGCGCCGGTGGTCGCGGCCTGGGACGACCGGACCGCCAAGCGCGCGCTGGCGGAGTTCCGCAGGGCGATGGCGGGCAAGCCCGACCTGCTGGCGCGCGCCGCGGCGCTCGAACCGCTGGCGCTGGGTTCCCATCCGAGCCTGGTGCGCCCGCTGTTCCGGCTGGCCCTCGACGACGACGCCGTCGCGATCCAGCGGCGCGCGATCGCGCTGCTGGCGAACCAGCCCGAACGCGCCGCGAGTCGCGCGCTGCTGGACCTGCTGGGCACCGCCCGGGTGCGGGCGTCGGCGCCGGTGCTCGCCGACCTCGTGCAGGCGTTCGCGCGCTGCGGCTACGAACCCGGACGATGGTCGAAGCTCGAGGACCTGTTCGAGCACAGCTTCGAAGCCGAGTGGCTGCCGGTGCAGCGCGCGCTGCTCGACCTCATCGCGCACCACGGTGAGGCGCAGGCAGTGCCGCTGCTGCTCCGCCACCTCGACGAACCGATCCCGGTCGACGTCGACCACCCGGACAATCCCCCCGAGTCGTACTGGAAGGCGCGCTGGCTGGCCTGGGAGGTGTTCCGCGAGCCGGTGCGCGAGGCGCTGTTCGCGATCACCGGCCAGCGGTTCGCCAGCCGCAAGGAGGCCGAGACCTGGCTGGCCGCGAACCCGCTGCGCTGAGCGCGCGCGGCCGGCGGCGAGCGACTCGCGGTGGGATGTGGCGGCCGCCGTTCTCCGCCGGATCTCGGCCTCGCCGACGCTCGCGTCGGTCGGTCACTCGGCGACCACCGCCGCGACCACGCAGCGCTCCGGGTGCGCGAGCGCGCGCGCCAGCACCGCCGCGCCGCGCGGCGACAGCAGGACGCCGTGCAGGCTCGCCGCCGCGGCGGCGATGTCGCCGGCCACCGGGTCTTCGGCGGGAAGGACCTCGATCACCGGCAGCGTGCGCCCCCCGGCCGCCAGGCCGGCCCGCACGGGATCGCACCAGTCGGGCGGCGCGTAGACGGCGCGACAGTCGGACGGCAGATCGGCCGCGAGCTCGAGGCCGAGCGTCGCCATCCCGGTCGCGACCTCCGGATGCTCGCCGCCCGGCAGCGGCAGGAAACCGCGGCGTCGCTGGGCGGCAGCGGCCTCCGCGGCCGGGTCGCCGGCGACCTGCACGTCGACGTCGAGGCGCCGCAGCGCATCGGCCAGCGCCGGTGCCGGCGGCAGCGCCGCGAAGGCGAGCAGTTCGAGGCGGTGCTGGCGGGTCGCGAGCGCCGCGGCGAGCAGCCGGTGCTCCGGCCCGGCGAACGACACCCCGGGCAGCGCGCCGAAGCTGCGCTGCAGCAGGTGCAGGTAGCCGCGGAACCAGCCGGATGCGCCCGGCTGCAGGATATCCGCCTTCCAACGCACGTCGACGTCGCCGTCGCCGCCCGGCCGCACCCCGCCGATCAGCGGCGACGCCACGAGGTGCCCGCGCAGTCGCGTCGCGGCGGCGCGCACCTCGGGGATCTGGGTCAACGGCATCGCGCCATCTTCGGCGCCCGGCCCGGGCGCGGCAATGGCAGGTCGCTCAGGCCCGGCACGCCGTCAGCAGCGCCACGCGCATGCAGCCGGCACGCCGCAGCTCGGCCGCGCAGGCGCGGGCGGTGGCGCCCGACGTCGCGACGTCGTCGATCAGCACGACGGCGCGGCCGACCACCGCCTGCGGGCGTACCACCGTGAACGCGCCGTCGACGTTGCCGGGGCGCGAGCGCACCCGCGGGTCGCCCTGCGGCAGCGTGTGCCGCGTGCGCCGCAGCGCGCCGGCGGCGCGCACGCCGAGCCGGAGCGCCACCTCGCGCGCGAGCAGGGCCGCCTGGTCGTAACCGCGTCGCCGTCGGCGGAGCCGATGCAGCGGGACCGGCACCAGCACCGCGTGCCGCCAGTCCGCGCCGTCGCTCCCCGTCGCCGGTGCCGTTCGCCGCGCCGCCGCGCCGGCCATCGCCGCCGCCAGCAGCGGCAGGGCGCCGAAGTCCCCCGACAGCTTGAGTCGTCGCACCAGCGCGCCACCGGTGCCGGCGTAGCGGAACGGCGCGCATGCCCAGGCCAGCCCGACCAGGAGCCCGTGGTCCGCGCGGCACGGCCCTGCGTCCGGCAGCGGCTGGCCGCACCGGCGGCAGCCGCCGGGAGGCAGCTCCTGCAGGTGCGCCCGGCAGGGCGCGCACAGGTCCCGACCGCGCTCGAGTTCGCTCGCCGCCGCCCCGCAACCGGGGCAGTGCGGCGGCAGCATCAGGTCGAGGCAGGCGGCGCGCAGTTCGCGCGCCAGCCGCCGCCACGCCAGCCAGCTGCGCCCGGTGCTGCTGCGTCCCACACCGTTGGGGAACGCGGCGGCGCAAGAGCGCCGCGATTTCGCGCCGCCGGAGCGGCCCGAGCGGGATCAGCGCCCGGGCAGGGCGATGCGGCGCGCGCGCTCGGCCTGCATGGGCGCCTTCTGCTGCGGCGCCGTGACGCCGAGCGCCTGGCGCACCTGGTGCACGTAGGCCTCGACGGTCATGTCGCGCGAGTGCGGGACGCCCAGGGTCTCGCCGATCTCCTTGGTCAGCGCCATGTTGTCCGTGAACGACCAGTTCCGCTGCTGCTGGAAGAACTCGCGCAGCAGCTTGCGGAAGGCGCGCCGCGAGCTGTAGGCGCCGATGCCGTAGACCGCGGCGGCGAACAGCACGATGCCGGCGCAGAACAGCAGGGTGAGCAGTTCTCCGTCCCAGCTGCCGACCACCTGCACCAGGAAGCCGGTGGTCAGGAACAGGAATCCGATGATGACCTGCATGGTGTTCAAGGCAGTGTCCTGTGCCTTGTCGAGGCTCTTGACCCCCACTCCCAGGGTCTCCTCGAGCGCCTTGCGCGGCTCCCGGAAGCGAATCGAGTTCGCCAGGAAGAACACGCCGACGACGTTGCAGGTGAGGCCGATGACGGCGAAGGCAGACGTTTCCATGATTGCTGTGGCGCCTCCTGTCCACGGGACCGGAACCGCTACCGGCCGCCGGGGACGCGCCGGGCCGCAGCGGACGCTGCCTCCCGGCGTTTCGGTCGGGATGCGCCCCCGACCGACGGCGGCATGCTAGCGACCGGACCGGGGCGACGCCACGGCAATGCCATGGCTCTGTAGAGGGGACTCGACGGCTTGCCCCCGGACATCCCCCGATCCTGGGCCCGCCCCTCACGGGTTCTCCACATTCTGTCCACCGACTCCGAACTTCGGAGCCCTCGGTCTGGCACGCCGAGGACCGGGCCGGCACCACCCGGCTCGAGTGCGGCGCGACGCAAGAAACCGGTGACAAACGCCCGAGCAGCGCCGCGGACAAGCTCCCGGACCTGCCGTTGTAGCGAGCCGGTCGCGCCGATCCAGTCCGGCGTGCCCTGGCGGTCGAACAGAACCCCGGCACACCGTGGCTGCCGCGAGCAACCGGGCAGTAGATTCCGCGCGCGATGACCGCCCCCACGACCCCGGACCTCGACCTGCTGCTGCGCCTGGCGCGGCTGTCGGCGACGCCCGAACGGCGCGCCGAACTGCGCGATCGCCTGCAGGCGATGCTCACCGCGTTCGCGCAGATCGGCGCGGTCGACACGAGGGGCGTGGCAGCCGCCGATCTGCCCGCGGCGCAGGCGCCGCGGCCCGACGACGCGGCGCCGCAGGCGCTGACCAACGCCGAGGCGCTCGCGAACGCACCGCGCGCGCTCGACGGCTGCTTTGCGGTGCCGCGCGTCGTCGAAGGCTGAGCGCGATGCCGCAGCCGTCGAACCCACCGACCGCGCGGGCGCAGGCCGCGGCGTTCCACAGCGGCGCGGTGCGCGCGGCGGACGCGGTGCAGGGCGTGCTCGACCGCATCGCCGCCGTCGACGGCGAGCTGCGCGCGTTCGTCGAGGTCTGGGCCGACGACGCGCGCGCGGCGGCCGAGGCGCAGGACCGGGCGCGGGCGCGCGGCGCGCGGCTCGGTCCGCTCGCCGGCGTCGCGATCGCCATCAAGGACAACCTGCTGCTGCAGGGTCGCATCGCGGCGTGCGGCAGCCGGATGCTGGAGTCGTTCCGCGCGCCGTTCACGGCGACCGCGGTGCAGCGCGCGCTCGACGCCGGCGCGATCGCGATCGGCCGCACCAACATGGACGAGTTCGGCATGGGCAGCTCCACGTCGACCTCGGTGTTCGGCAGGACCCGGAACCCGTGGGACCCGACCCGCACGCCGGGCGGCAGCAGCGGTGGCTCGGCCGCGGCGGTCGCCGCCGACCTGTGCGCGCTGGCGCTGGGCACCGACACCGGCGGTTCCGTGCGGCAGCCCGCGGCGCTGTGCGGCGTCACCGGCCTCAAGCCGACCTACGGTCGCGTGAGCCGCCACGGCCTGGTCGCCTACGCCAGCTCGCTCGACTGCATCGGCGCGATCGCCCGCACCGCCGACGACCTCGGCCTGTGGCTCGCGGCGGTCGCCGGCGCGGACCCGTTCGACGCGACCTGCTCGGCCGCTCCCGTGCCCGACCTCACCGGCGCGGCGGTCGACGGCGACCTGCGCGGCCTGCGCATCGGCGTGCCGCAGGAGCTGCTGGCGCTCGACATCGACGCGGCGGTGCAGGTCCCCGTCGACGCGGCGCTGGCGGCGCTCCGGGCGCTCGGCGCCGAGCTCGTGCCGTGCCGGCTGCCGCACCTCGAGCACGCGGTCGCGACCTACTACCTGATCGCCGCCGCCGAGGCGTCGTCGAACCTGGCGCGCTACGACGGCGTCCACTTCGGGCGCCGCAGCGCGGCCGCGCGCACGCTCGACGAGCTGCAGGTGCAGAGCCGGAGCGAAGGGTTCGGCAGCGAGGTGCAGCTGCGCATCCTGCTCGGCACCTTCGCGCTGCAGGCGGGCTACCAGGACGAGGTGCACGGCCAGGCGACGCGCGTGCGCGCGCTGCTGCAGCGCGACTTCCGCGCGGCGCTGGCCGGCTGCGACGCGATCGCCTGCGCGACGGCGCCGGCGCCCGCGTGGCCGCTCGACGGACCGCGACGCGATCCGCTCGCGATCTACCGCGCCGACGCGCTGACCGTGCCGGCCAGCCTGTGCGGCCTGCCGGCGCTGTCGCTGCCGTGCGGCTTCGCCGACGCCGCAGCGGCGGCGCCACCGCTGCCGGTCGGCCTGCAGCTGATCGGCGCGCCGCTGCGCGAGGACCTGCTGCTGCGGGTCGGCCGCGCGTTCCAGCACCGCACCGACTGGCACCAGCGGAGGCCGCAGGCGTGACCGCCACCCTGGTCCCCACCATCGGCCTCGAGGTGCACGTGCAGCTCGCGACCGCGTCGAAACTGTTCTCGCCGGCGCCGAGCGCGTCGCTCGGCGACCCCAACACGCGCGTGCACCTGGTCGACCTCGGCCTGCCGGGCGCGCTGCCGGTCGCCAACGCGCACGCGGTGGCGCTGGCGGCGCGCGCGGCGCTGGCGCTCGGCGGCGCGGTGCAGCCGACGTCGCGCTTCGCCCGCAAGCACTACTTCTACCCCGACCTGCCGAAGGGCTACCAGATCAGCCAGTACGAGCGGCCCTACTGCGTGGGCGGCACGGTGCCGCTCGGCGACGGGCGCACCTGCGCGCTCGAACGCATCCACCTCGAGGAGGACGCCGGCAAGCTGATGCACACCGACGCCGGCACGCTGATCGACCTCAACCGCGCCGGCACGCCGCTGATCGAGATCGTGTCGCGACCCGAGCTGCACGCCGCCGGGGATGCGCACGCGTTCCTGGTGCACCTGCGCGAGATCCTCCGGTTCTGCGGCGTGTCGGACTGCGACATGGAGCTCGGCTCGCTGCGCTGCGACGCCAACGTGTCGCTGGCACCGGCCGGCGCGCCGCTCGGCACCAAGGTCGAGATCAAGAACCTGAACTCGTTCAAGATGGTGCAGCGCGCCATCGAGTACGAGGAGCGGCGACAGACCGCGCTGCTCGCCGCCGGCGGCCGCGTCGTGCAGGAGACGCGGCTGTGGAACGACGAGCACGGCGAGACGCGGTCGATGCGGCAGAAGGAGGTCGCCGACGACTACCGCTACCTGCCCGATCCCGACCTGCCGCCGCTGCGGATCGACGACGCGCTGGTCGACCAGCAGCGCCGCCTCGTCGGCGAGCTGCCCGCGGACCGCCGCGCGCGCTACCGCCGCGACCTCGGCCTGCCCGACTACGACGTCGAGCAGCTGACGCACGACAAGCAGGTCGGCGACTGGTTCGAACGGGTGCTCGCCGCCGGCGCCGAGCCCAAGGCGGCCAGCAACTGGGTCATGACCGACGTGCAGCAGGCGGCCCGCGCGCGCGGCGTGCCGGTCCACGCGCTGCCGCTGGCGCCCGAGACGCTCGCCGACCTGCTGCGCCTGCTCGACGGCGGCGCGCTGACCGTTCCCGGCGCGCGGCAGGTGTTCGCCCACCTGCTGGAGCACGGCGGCGCGCCGCAGGACGCCGTCGACCGCCTCGGCCTGCGCCGCATCGACGACCCGACGCAGCTCGGCCCGCTCGCCGACGCCGCGATCGCGGCGCTGCCGCAGGCCGCCGCCGCGGTGCGCCAGGGCACGGCGAAGGCGCTGGACGCGCTCAAGGGTCACGTCATGCGCGCGACCCGTGGCAAGGCCGACCCGCAGATGCTCGAGCAGGTGCTGCGGCAGCGGCTCGACCCGTGACGGGACCGCACCCGCCGCGCGCCGCCGCGCGTCAGACCGCCGCGAACGAGACCAGCTCGACCTCGGGCGTCCAGTAGCCCTCGCGCACCGGCTCGGGCCGGCACAGGTCGGTCGACAGGTACTTCTTGTTCGAGTCCGGCAGCACGGTGACCACGGCGCCGGCGCGCAGGTCCGCGCCCGCGGCATGGAGCCGCTCGACCAGCTGCATCGCGCCGAGCACGTTGGCGCCCGAGCTGATGCCGACGGCGAGCCCCAGCGTGCGCGCCAGCGCCTGGGCCATCAGGATCGCGTCGCCGTCCCAGACGTCGACGATCTCGT
Organism: Planctomycetota bacterium; assembly: GCA_050245995.1. GTDB lineage: Bacteria > Planctomycetota > UBA1135 > UBA1135 > UBA2386 > JBFWWV01. Next base: position 62,939 of record JBFWWV010000009.1, read on the forward strand.
CGAGTTCGTCGAGGTGCACGACCGGCGGCACGAAGTCGTCGGAGATGCCCTGGATGCGGTGGCTGCCGGTCTTCACGCCGGTGCGCAGCGTCGGTGAGTTCGCGGGCTCCAACGGGTGCACGGCCGTGTCGGGGAACGCCGCCCGCAGCGCGCGCCCGACCCCCATGACCGTGCCGCCGGTGCCGACGCCGGCGACGAACGCCAGCGGCCGCTTGCCGAACGACTCGAGCTGCAGCAGGATCTCGGGCCCGGTGCTGCGCGCGTGCGCCTGCACGTTGGCGTCGTTCTCGAACTGCCGCGGCGAGAACACGCGGGTGTCGGTCTCGGCCTCCCGTCGCGCCAGCTCGATCGCCCGCACGAACCCGCCCTGCGCACGCGACACCGGCACCACCTCGGCGCCGAAGCTCTCGATCAGCGCGCGGCGCTCGGCGCTCATCCAGTCCGGCATGTAGATGCGTACCGGGTGCCCGAGCGCGCGGCCGAGCGCGGCGAACGAGATGCCGGTGTTCCCGGAGCTCGCCTCGGCGATGCGCGCCCCGGGCGGCAGCATCCCCTGGGCCGCGGCCTCGGCCAGGATGTGGCACGCCATCCGGTCCTTGATCGAGCCGGTCATGTTGCGCGACTCGTACTTCGCGAACAGCTGGCGGGGCTCGCCGCGCAGGCGGTAGCGGATCGCGACCAGCGGCGTGCGGCCGACCAGCGCGCGCAGGGCGCTCAGGCGGTGCAGGAACTCGGCGTCGACGACGACCACGGTGGCGGAGCAACGGCGGTTCGGCGGCCGTTGTTTCAGCCGTGCTCCGCGGCAGTTGTGCTTGAGCGGACCGCGCGTCGGCGACATTCTTCGCCGCGTCCCGGCCACCGACGCACCTCCGACCTCGGCCCCTCGACCTGCACGCACCGGCCCCCGCATGGACTACGCACTCCGCCTCGACGGCGTCACCAAACGCTTCGGCAGCTTCACCGCCGTCGACGACCTCACGGTCGCGATCCCCAAGGGCTGCATCTACGGCTTCCTGGGCCAGAACGGCGCCGGCAAGACCACGACCATCCGCATGGTCATGAGCATCTTCCACCAGGACTCGGGCACGATCTCGGTGCTCGGCCACAAGGACGCCAGCGAGGTCAAGGACCGGCTCGGCTACCTGCCGGAGGAGAAGGGGCTCTACAAGAAGATGAAGACGGCGGAGATCGTCGCCTACTTCGGCAAGCTGAAGGGCATGGAGCCCGCGCTCGCCAACGAGAAGGCGCGGCAGCTGCTGACGCGCTACGGCCTCGAGGACTGGCTCGACAAGAAGTGCGAGGCGATGAGCAAGGGCATGGGCCAGAAGGTGCAGCTGCTGGGCACGCTGATCCACGACCCGGAGCTGGTGATCCTCGACGAGCCGTTCAGCGGCCTCGACCCCGTCAACCGCGACCTGATGCGCGACACCATCCTCGACATGAAGCGCGATGGCCGCACGGTGATCTTCAGCACGCACGTGATGGAGCAGGCCGAGCAGCTCTGCGACAACGTGATGATGATCCACAAGGGTAAGCTGCAGTTCGCGGGGCCGCTGCAGCAGATCAAGCAGGGCCGCGAGGCCAACCTGCAGCTGGCCTACGACGGCGACGGCCGCGTGCTCAAGGACCTGCCCGGTGCTCTGCGCGTCAACGACCACGGCAAGACCGCCGAGATCGAGGTGCAACCCGGCGCCGACACGCAGGCGGCGCTGCGCTGGCTGCTCGACCGCGTCACCGTGCACCGCTTCGAGTACCGCGCGCCGACGCTGCACGAAATCTTCGTGCGCACCGTCGAGGAGGCGAACCGGAAACTCGGCAAGCCCGCGACCGCCGCGGCGGGAGGGGCGCGCTGATGGCCAGCAAGACCTTCCTCGTCGCCCAGCGCGAGTACCTCGAGAACGTCCGCACCAAGACGTTCTGGCTGGGCATCCTGAGCTTCCCGCTGATCTTCGTCGTCGCGATCGGGATCGGCTGGGTGATGAACAAGACCAAGAAGGTCCAGGACTACACGGTGCTGGACCACACCGCGATCGAGATCGGCGAGGAGATCCAGCAGGAGGCCCGGCAGGCCGACCTGCAGCGGACGATGGCCGAACTGCGCGAGCGCCTCGACCAGGCCAAGGCCGCCGGCCAGGACGCGCCGCCGGCCGGCGCCGACGAACTCCGCGCACGGCTCGACGCCGCGCTGGCCGAACTGCCGCCCGACAGTCCGCTGCGCTCGCTGTTCGAGATCCTGCGCGACGATCCGGAGTCGCTGCAGCAGATGGTGGCGTCGGTCAAGGAAGGCAGGCCGGAGCTGCCGCCGAAGCTCGCCGCCGCCATGTTCCGCTGGATGGCGTCGCTGACGCCCGCGCAGCAGCGCGAGCTGCAGTCCCTGCAGTCGACCAAGAAGTACCGCTACGTCTCGCCGGAGGACCTGGGCATCGCCGACCTGTCGCCGGACGAGCAGAAGGCCAAAGCCAACGAGATGGTCAAGCAGGGCCGTCTGTTCGCCTACTTCGTGCTGGCCGCCGACCCGATCGCGTCGCTCGAAGGACTCAGCTACGTCTCCGAGAACCTGACCGACGACGACCTGCGCAGCTGGTTCGCGCGCGCCGCCACGCGCGTCATCCAGCAGAAGCGCATCGCCCAGGCCGACATCGAGCCCAAGGTCGCCAGCTGGATCCGCGAGACGGTGACGTTCCGCGAGAGCAAGCCCGGCGAGGGCTCGGCGACCGAGGACGTCAAGGACGAGGAGAAGGCCAACAAGTTCGCCCCCGTGGGTTTCGTCTACCTGCTGTGGATCGCGGTGTTCACCGCGGCGCAGATGCTGCTGACCAACACCGTCGAGGAGAAGAGCAACCGCATCATCGAGGTGCTGCTGTCGTCCGCGTCCCCGGGGCAGCTGATGTCGGGCAAGATCTGGGGCATCGGCGCCACCGGCCTGACGATCGTCGGCTCATGGGTCGTGTTCGCGCTGCTCGGCGTGTGGATCGCCCCGAAGCTGATCCCGAACCTCGCCGAGCTGAACCTGCTCGACATCGTCGGCGACCCGCTCTACCTGACGTCGTTCGTCGCCTACTTCCTGACGGGCTACCTGCTGTTCGCGGCGATGCTGGTCGCGATCGGCTCGGTCTGCAACAGCCTGAAGGAGGCGCAGAACCTGCTGCAGCCGGTGTTCCTGCTGCTGATGATCCCGCTGTTCGCGATGATCCCGGTGGTGCAGGAGCCCAACGGCCTGATGGCCCGCGTGTTCACGTACATCCCGATCTACACGCCGTTCGCGATGATGAACCGCGCCAGCGGGCCGCCGCCGGCCTGGGAGTACGCCGTGACGTCGGTGCTGATCCTGGTCAGCGTCTGGGTCGCGTTCAAAGCCGCCGGCAAGATCTTCCGCATCGGCATCCTGATGACGGGCAACCCGCCAAAGCTGAAGGAGATCCTCGGCTGGCTCAAGGAGAAGTAGCCGCGCCGCCGGCCGGCTACGATGCCCGCATGAATCGGGTATCGCTCGCCATCCTGCTGCTCGCGCTGCTGTCGCCGACCGCCCTTGCCGCGGCCCAGGGCCGCGCGGGCGGCCGCTACGCCGGCGAGCCCGAGCCGACGCCCGAGCTGCTCGCGCTGCGCGCCGCGGCCGGCCACGGCCTCGACTGGCTGGTGGCGCACCAGGACGAAGACGGCAGGTGGAGCGCGTCGTTGTTCGTGCGCCATGACGACGGGCCGGAGCCGTGCGACGGCGCCGGCAAGCCCGATCAGGACCTGTTCGTGACGACGCTGGCGTGCCAGGCGCTGCAGTTCGCCGACCTCCACGCGAACCCCGGCGCGCACACGGGCGCGCGCGATCGCTCCGAGCGCTGGCTGCTGCAGCAGCTCGACGAACACTGGAATCACGAACGCGCCGCCGACACCCCTGTGCTGCCGCACGCGCTGCTCGGCCTGATGGTCCTCGAACGATGCCTGCCCGGCGTCGACACCGAGCACACCGCCACCTGCCTCGACGCCCTGCGCGGTCTCCGCGCGCTGCAGCGCCCGGATGGCGGCTGGCCGGCCACGGTCGGCGGCACCACCGCCTGCCCCGACGCGACCTGCTGGGCCTGGCTCGCGCTGCGCGTCGCCGCGATGACGACCGTCGTGCGGGCGCCACGCGACATGCCGGGACCACCGCTCGTGCCGCAGTGGACGGGCTCCTTCGCGACGACCGTCGTGGGCGGCGACGTTTCGCCTGCCGACGAGGCCGTGCGCACCGCGTTCTTCTCCGCGCCTCCGCGCTGGCCCCTCCCAGGAGACGACGAGGATGCAGAACCTGCTGACGGCCTCACGTGGTACGCGGCGGCCATGGCCGCGCGCATCCGCCCCACCGACGCGAGCCGCGCGTGGCAGGTTGCGCTGCGCGACCTGCTGCTGGACCGCCAGCGCCGCGACGGCGCGTTCGCCGGCTCCTGGGACCCCGTGCTGCGCCGCGGCAAGGAACTCGGCCGCGTCGGCAGCACCGCGCTGATGGTCCTGGTGCTGCAGCAGCTCGACCTGCACCACCGCCAGCAGCGCGGCTGACCGCGCCGGCCGCCTACGGCCAGGCGACGTCGCCGCCCGGCAGCGGCAGCAGCCACACGCCGCGGAAGCCGCGGCGCAGCTCGGGCACGACGAGGTAGTGCCGCGGCACGTGGTCGTCCCAGAACGCGCGCACCTCGGGCTCGGCGGTGTCGCGGAAGAACTCGTGCGCACTGTCGGCCAGCAGCAGCGGGCGACCGGCACGGTCGAAGCGCCGCGACCAGCCGTCGAACCAGCTCGTCATCGAGCCGCCGCGCATCCGCTCCTCGAGCCACAGGTGCAGCGCCTGGCCGAGGTCGACGACGATCGCGCCGTGCACGGTCGTGCGGACGCCGTCGAGCTCGTGGCGGCGGCCGACGATCAGCGCCATCGGCCGCTCCTGCTGCAGCCCTTCGACCGCGGCGACGAAGTCGGGCGCGACGGGGTCGCGCCACTCCGGCGCGGTGACCGACACCGCCAGCACGCCCGCGGCCAGCGTCGCCAGCGCGAACTCGCGCGTGCGCAGCATGCGCCACGCGCACAGCACCGCCGGCGGCAGCAGCGCCAGGTGGTAGGCGCCGCCTTCGTGGATGTGGTGGTGGCCGAGCAGCAGCACGGTGAGCGGCAGGTGCAGCGCGATCCCCAGCAGCGTCGCCAGCGCGAACGGCCGCGCCGGGCGATGCCACAGCGCGAGCACCGCGGTCAGCGACCACGGCGCGAACGGCCACACCCACTCGCGCAGGAGCACGTCGGGCGCCGTCTGCGGCGCGAACACCCGCAGGTACTCGGCGAGGAACCCGGCGGCCGCCTGGGCCTGCCCGCCGGCGCCGGCGCCGAGCGCCGAGGCGCACCCCGCGGCCACGCCCGCGTGCGCGAGACCCGCAGCCGGCAGATGCCGCCACGCCCCGGGCCGTCGCGCGGCGCCGAACACCCACGCCGCACCGGCAAGCGTCGGCAGCAGCACGTGGCCGAACGCGTGCACCGCCGCGGCGGCGCCGGTCGCCGCGCCGACCAGCAGCGCACGCGGAACGGACGGCGACAGCGTGTGGCACGCGAGCGCCCACCACGCGAGGCCGGCGCCGGCGACGAACACGCCGTGGATCTCGGCGCACGTCGCGTAGAAGAACCACGGCGCGCTGACCCCGACCGCGACGGTCACCGCCGCCGCGGCGCGCCCGCCGCCGGTCAGCACCAGGAACGCGCGGTGCAGGAACATCAGACCGAGCGCCGACGCCGCCGCCGACGTCAGCAGCAGCGCGCCGAACGCGCTCAGGCCCCAGGCCGCGCCCGCCGCGTACACGGCGCCGGCCAGGTGCAGATAGGCGATGTGGCGCGGGTAGTCGTGGCGCCCCTGCTCGATCCACGTGACGAACACCTCGCCGTCGATGCCGTGCAGCGTGCGCTGCGGCAGCAGCGCGAACAGCAGCAGCGCCGCCGCCGCGAGCAGCAGCGTCGCGCGCCAGGAGCCGGCCCGCATCGGCGTCACCGCTTGCGCACGGTGTAGCTGGCGCTGATCCAGCCGGGCCCGGCCCAGTTGTTCTCGGCGACGTCGAGCACTTCGCCGCCGTTCTCCTGCACGAGCGCCACCACCTCGGCGACGGGCACGCAGTAGAACTCGGCCTCGGCCTCGTCGCCGGACGGCGCATGGTCGAGGCTCCAGGGCCGCGCCGCGGCGGCCGGCGCCGGCGGCGGCATCGCGGCGGCCTCGGCGGTGGCGGGCAGCACGTTCACGACGGCGCGGCTGGCCGCCAGCTCGGCGGTCTCCATCCAGACGCCGCCCTGGGTGATCAGGAACTGCAGCATCGCGTGACCCTTCTCGCGCGGCGCCTGCACCGGCACCAGGAAGCGCGCGGTGCCGCCGGGCGGCAGGTCGAACGGCAGGTCGGTCGCGACGGCCTTGCCGGTCGGCGTGCCGTTGAGGTTGTGCCAGCGCGCCGCCACCTGCACCTTGCCGGCGCCCTCGCCGGTGCGGAACACGTGGTCGCCCTGGTTGTGCACGTGCACGCGGAACCAGTGCCAGGCGCCTGCCGGCAGCGCCAGGTGTCCGGGGTGCACGGCGATCGCGCCGCGCAGCGCCTCGAACGGCAGCAGCTCCGGCGCGCGCGAGCGCTCGCTCGCGGCGGCCTCGGCGAGTCCGAACTCGGCCGCCGGCAGCTGGAAGTAGAGGTGGCCGCCGGGCCGCAGGACCCGCAGCAGCTCGCGCAGGTAGCCGCGCACGAGCTCGGGCCGCATGTGCTGCAGGGTCAGGACGCTGGCCGCGAAGTCGAACGAGCCGGTGCTGAACTGGCGCAGGTCGGAGGTCTCGTTGCGCAGGAACCGGCAGCGCCCGCGGCTGCGATCGAGCGCCCGCGCCGCCTCGACGATCGACCGCGCGAGGTCCACGCCGACCGCCTCGCCCAGCCAATGGCCGAGGCCCTGGGTCACGCGGCCATGGCCGCAGCCGAAGTCCAGCGCGCGGCCGCTGCCGACCTCGACGCCGAGGCCGGCGAAGTGCCGCTGCAGGTAGGCGCAGAACTCGGCGCCGCTGCGCAGGTACTGATCGAGCTGCCGCTGCTTCTGCGGCGTCATCGGCGCCGTCAGGCACTCGCGCAGCGGATGGACGCGGCCGATGTTGTTCCAGTTGGTCCGAAGGCGGGTGATGTCCATGGCACTCACGGGAGTGCCGTATGGATCACTCCCACTCGATCGTTGCGGGCGGCTTGCTGCTGATGTCGAGACAGACGCGCGAGAACCCCTTCACCTCGTTGAGGATCCGGGTGCTGATGCGACGCAGCACGTCGACCGGCAGCAGCTCCCAGTCGGCAGTCATGGCGTCTTGGGAACTTACCACGCGCAGTACGCAGACCTCCTCGTAGACGCGCGCGTCGCCTTTGACGCCGACCGACTTCACCGGCAGGTGCACGGCGAAGTACTGCCACAGGCCCTGCTGCAGCCCGCGCTGCTCGATCTCGGAACGGACGATGGCATCGGCGCCCCGCAGCGCCGCCAGGCGCTCGCGCGTCACCTCGCCGAGGCAGCGCACCGCCAGTCCCGGTCCGGGAAACGGCTGCCGGTCGATCAGCGACGGCGGCAGCCCCATCTCGCGGCCGATCGCGCGCACCTCGTCCTTGAACAGGTCGCGCAGCGGCTCGACCAGCGCCATGTCGAGGTCCTTCGGCAGGCCGCCGACGTTGTGGTGGCTCTTGATCGTCGAGGTGGCGCCGCCGTGCGCGGCGACCGACTCGATCACGTCGGGGTACAGCGTGCCCTGGCCGAGGAAGCGCGCGTTGCGGAACGCCTTGGCCTCCTGCCGGAACACGTCGACGAAGACCTTGCCGATGATCTTGCGCTTCTGTTCGGGGTCGGTGACGCCCTTCAGTTCGCCGAGGAAGCGCTCGCTGGCGTCGACCACCTTGAGGTCCATGTGCCAGTCGCGCAGGAACAGCTCCTCGACGCCCTGGCGCTCGCCCTGGCGCAGCAGGCCGTTGTCGACGAACACGCAGTGCAGGCGCGTGCCGATCGCCTTGTGCACGATCGCCGCCGCCACCGAGCTGTCGACACCGCCGGACAGGCCCAGCACGACCTCGCCGTCGTCGCCGACCAGTTCGCGCACGCCGTCGATCTTGCGGTCGACGATGTGGCCGGGGTCCCAGTCGGTGTTGCAGCGCGCGACCTCGAGGACGAAGTTCTGCAGCATGCGCTGGCCGTCGACCGTGTGCTGCACCTCGGGGTGGAACTGCATGCCGTAGAACCCGCGCGCCTTGTCGGCCACGACCGCGAACGGGCACGGCACGCTCTTGGCGAGCACCGCGAACCCCGGCGGCAGCTTCGCGACCTTGTCGCCGTGCGACATCCAGACGACGCCGCCCTGGCGCGCGCCCTGCAGCAGCCCCGCGGCGTCGACGACCTCGAGCTCGGTGCGCCCGTACTCGGCGCCGGCCTGCGCCGGCGTGACCTCGCCGCCGAGCTGCTGCGCCATCCACTGCAGCCCGTAGCAGATGCCGAGCACCGGCACGCCCTGCTGCAACACCGCCGGATCGAGCGCCGGCGCGTCGTGCGCGTAGACCGAGCGCGGCCCGCCGCTGAGGATGATCGCCGCCGGCCGCATCGCCTGCAGCGTGAACATCGCGCGCTCCGGCACGGTGATGCGCGAGTACACCCCCAGCTCACGCACGCGCCGCGCGATCAGCTGGCAATATTGCGCGCCGAAGTCGACGATCAGGACGCCACCCGACGGCCCCGCGGCCTCCGGATGATCACTAGGCTTCTGGGGTGTAGACATTGCTCGAAGTCGAATACCGCAGAGTCACGCCCCTGCAGCCATTCTTCTGCCTCTCTGAACCTGCGTGGCAGCCAGTGTGTTCGGTTGCTTTCTGCTCCGTGCTCTCTGTGCTCTCTGTGGTTTTTCTCTCTGGGAGTACCCCAGAAGACAAACCACAGAGAGCACAGAGGCACAGAGCAGAAAGCACCAGCCGAGGGAAGCCATCCGCGAGGCCAAGGGCAAAGGCAAGGGCTAGGGCTAGGGCTAGGGCCAGGGCTGGGGGATCAGGCCTCGCCGCTGTAGTTGGGCGCTTCCTTGGTGATCTGGATGTCGTGCGGGTGGGACTCGCGCAGGCCGGCCGGGGTCACGCGCAGGAACTTCGAGGTGCGGTGCAGTTCGTCGAGCGTGCGCGCGCCGCAGTAGCCCATGCCGGAGCGCAGGCCGCCGACGAGCTGGTAGACGAAGTCGGCAACGGGCCCCTTGTGCGGGACCATGCCCTCGACGCCCTCCGGCACGAACTTCATCTTCTCCTTCACCTCGCCCTGCGCGTAGCGGTCGGCCGAGCCCATCTCCATCGCGCCGAGCGAACCCATGCCGCGCACCGCCTTGAACGAGCGGCCGCGGAACAGGATCGACTCGCCCGGACTCTCGTCGAGGCCGGCGAGCAGCGAGCCGAGCATCACGCACGACGCGCCGGCCGCCAGCGCCTTGACGATGTCGCCCGACTGGCGGATGCCGCCGTCGGCGATCACCGGCACGCCGGCGGGCGCGCAGGCCTCGACCGCGCCGAGCACCGCGGTCAGCTGCGGCACGCCGCAGCCGGTGACGATGCGCGTCGTGCAGATCGAGCCCGGACCGATGCCGACCTTGACGCCGTCGGCGCCGGCCTGGACCAGCGCCGCGGCGCCGTCGCGGGTGCCGACGTTGCCGGCGACGACCGGCACGTTGGTCGCTTTCTTGATGGCGGCGACGGTGTCGATCACGTTCTTGCTGTGGCCGTGCGCGGTGTCGACGACGATCACGTCGCAGCCGGCCTCGACCAGCCGGCCGACGCGCTCGAGGTCGTGCACGCCGACGGCGGCGCCCACCACCAGGCGGCCGCGGCCGTCGCGCGCGGCCGACGGGTACTCCTCGGTGCCGCGGATGTCCTTCATGGTGATCAGCCCGGCCAGCGTGCCGTCGGGCTGCACGAGGATCAGCTTCTCGACCTTGTTGCGCCGCAGGATCGACCGCGCCTGGTCCAGCGTCGTGCCGGGCACCGCCGTCACCAGGTTCTGCTGCGTCATCACCGCCGCGACCTTGGTGTCGCGCGCATCGACGAAGCGCAGGTCGCGGTGCGTCAGGATGCCGACCACGCGGCGCCGGTCGTCGACGACCGGCAGGCCGCTGATCTTGTGGTTCTGCATCAGGTCCTTGGCGGTGCCGACCGTGTCCTCCGGCCGCAACGCCACCGGGTCCTGGATCACGCCGTTGGCGCTGCGCTTGACCTTGTCGACCTCGCCGACCTGCGCCTCGACCGACAGGTTCTTGTGGACGATGCCGATGCCGCCCTGCTGCGCCAGCGCCACCGCCATGCGCGCCTCGGTCACCGTGTCCATCGCGGCGCCGGCCAGCGGCACCTGCAGGTCGACGCCGCGGCAGAAGCGGGTCCGCGTGGAGACGTCCCGCGGCAGGGCCGAGGCCATCTGCGGCACCAGCAGGACGTCGTCGTAGGTGAGGCCTTCGCCGAGGAACTCGACCAAGCGCTTTCTCCGTGGTCTGGGAAAGCGTGGGGACTTTAGCGAGCCGGCCGGGCGCTGCCAACGATCGGCCCGACGATCGCGGCGGCGGCGGTCCGTCGGCCGCCCGGCCCCGGCCGCGCGGGGCTGACCGGCCGTCAGGCCAGCCCGTCGGCCCGGCTCCGGCGCATGACGATCCCGAACGCCGTGCTCAGGCCGAGCAGCGCGAACAGCAGGTCCATGCCGTCCATGCTCTCGCGCACGATCTGCGAGGTCGACACCTCGCGCAGCGCGTCGCCGACGACCTGGGCCTGCCACTGCGCCAGCGTCCACTGGTTCGCGTGGAACGCGCGCAGCGCCGGCGCGGTGTGGCGCCGGAAGTTCGCCAGGTCCTGCCGGGTCAGGTCCTCCGGCCGCGCGCCGGTCGCGTAGCCGCGCTCGACCAGGAACGCCGCCAGCGCCGCGTCGTCGTCGGCGGCCAGATCGGCGAACAGGGCCGCGTCGGTCGCGACCTCCTCGTGGGCGGCCGGCGTCAGCTGCGCGCGCAGCTGGTCCTCGACCTTGCCCAGCTCGTGGCTCACGAACGCCGCCTTGCCGAGCAGGATGGCGCCGACCGTCAGCGCCGCGCACGCGGTCGCGATCGCCGTGCCGCGGCCGCCGGCGGCCATCGCGGCGCCGCCGACGAGGCCGCCGATCGCCCAGGCGAGGTAGCCGATCTCGTAGCCGGTGACGCCCATCACCACGGCCCACAAGAGCGCACTGAGCAGCGCGGTGCCGGTGGCCACGACGAGCGGCAATGCGGGTCCGCGCGGCGGCGCGGCCTGCGGCAGGTCGGGCGCGAACTCGGGCGCCGACCTGACGTCGGCCGGCGACGGCGGCGCGGTCCTCGGCGCGGGTGCCACCGCGGCCGTCGCCATCGGCGCGTGCGACTCCGCGTCGACGTCGGCCATCATCGCGGCGAGCCGTTCGCCACAGGTCGGGCAGCGCCGGCGCCGCGCCACGGTCGGGAACCGATCCCGGCAGGCCGGGCACTCGGTCAGGGTCTCGAGTTGCATGGTCATGTGCCCGGCACATCGGGCCCCGATCGGGCGTGCTTGACGCGCGCGGTCCAGCGACGTCCCGCGCCGGGACGCCTGCCGGTCCACGCGTTCCGGAACCGGAGGCGCGCCGGTCGTATCCTCGGCCCCATGAGCGCCTCCCCGGAGCCCCCGCGCATCCGCCGCGCCCCTCGCCGACGCCGCGACCGCGCCGCCCCTGGCGCCGGCGCAGGTGTCGAATGGCTGGTGCTGGCACTCGCCGTGCTGCCGTTCGTGCACTTCGCGGCGCTGCCGCCCGAGTCCTGAATCGACGATCCCCTGCGCGTGTCGCAGGCCAGGGCCGAGCTCTACCGGTGGTCGTCGGAGTGCGCGCGGTACCGACGCGAACTCGGGATCTGGCCCGACCTGGCCGCGCTCGCGGCGGCGAAGGACCTGCCCGCCGACGATCCGTGGGGACGGCCGTATCTCCTCGAGGTCGCGGCCGACGGCGCCGCCGCCGCGGTGCGCTGCTGTGGCGACGACGGCTTCGCCGACTCCTGCGACGACGTGGTGTCCCCCACCGCACGGGCGCCGGCCGACCGCACGCCGCCGTGATCGCCGGCGCCGCGCCGGGGCCTCAGGCCCGCGCGAACCGCGCGGTCACCGGGTCCGGCGCGCCGATCCGGCGCGCGCGCCCGTTGGCGGCCAGGTGGGTCAGGATCGGCCAGCAGTCGGCGGGGTCGTCGTCGATCGCCGCCGCCAGCTCCGCCGCGGTCCGCGGCTCCGTGCCGAGCGCGGCCTGCAGGCGACGCTGCCGCGCGAGCACCGCGGCAGCTGCCTTCTTGCCGGCTTCGACGCCGGGCTGGTGGTACGCGTTGACGTCGATCAACTCGCCGTAGATGCCGACCGTGCGCTCGAACAGCGCGATCACCGCGCCGAGGGTGCGCTCGTCGAGCTGCTCCAGGCACAGCGTCGCCGAGGCGCGCCCGCTCTCGAACAGCGCCTGCCGTGTGCCGAGCCAGAACCCGTCCAGGTAGTCGCCCGCGGTGACGCCGGCCTCGACCTCGAACGCGGCGGCGCCGCCGCCGGCCGGCGCCGCGCGGTCCTGCAGCACCCGCACGAACGTGGCGAAGAAGTCGTGGCGGCCGTCGCGCAGCTGCTGCACGTAGGCGTGCTGGTCGGTCGACCCCTTGTTGCCGTAGACGGCGAGGCCCTGGTGTACGACCGCACCGCGCCGGTCGACCTTCTTGCCGAGCGACTCCATCACCAGCTGCTGCAGGTAGCGCGACAGCAGCAGCAGCCGGTCCTTGTAGGGCAGCACCACCATCGCGCGCTCGCCCTTGCCGTTGCCCTGCACGTGCCAGAACGCGGCCAGCAGCGCCGCCGGGTTGCGGCGCAGGTCGGTCGCGCGCGTGGCCTGGTCCATCGCCGCGGCACCGGCCAGGAACGCGCGCAGGTCCATGCCGAGCAGCGCGGCCGGCAGCAGGCCGACCGCCGAGGTGATCGACGTGCGGCCGCCGACCCAGTCCCACATCGGCAGCGTCACCAGCCAGCCCTGCTCGCGCGCCAGCGCATCGAGCTTGCTGCCCGTGGTGGTGATCGCCACCGCGTGCCGCGCGAACGCCAGCTGCTGCGCCGCGAATGCGCGCTGCGTCTCGAGCATGCCGTTGCGCGTCTCGGGCGTGCCGCCGGACTTGCTGATCACCACGACCAGCGCGTCCGCCAGCGAGCCGAGCGCGCCGAGCGCGCGATCGATGCCGTCGGGGTCGGTGTTGTCGAGCACGCACAGCGCGAGCCCGTCGTCGCCGCCTGCGAACGCGTCGGCCAGCAGCATCGGCCCGAGCGCCGAACCGCCGATGCCGCACAGCACCACGCGGCGGAAGCGCCCGCCGCCCGGCGGCGCCAGCGTGCCGTCGCGCACGTCACGGACGAGCTGCTCGATGTGCTCGAGGGTGGCGACGATCGCGTCCTGCACCTCGTCGCTCGGCGCCAGCCCCGGCGCCCGCAGCCAGTAGTGCCCGACCATGCGCTGCTCGTCCGGATTGGCGATCGCGCCGTGCTCGAGCAGCTGCATCGCCGCCAGCGCCTGCTGCAGCGCCGGCCCGAGCCGATCGAGGTCCGCGTCGGTGAGCCCCGCGTGCGACAGGTCGAGCTCGACGAACGGGTCCTCGAGCGCGTGACGCCACCTGCAGTAGAGATCGAACCGGCTGCCGTCGCTCGTCATGGTCTGTGGCCTCGTCGGCGCGCGCCCGCGCGCGGTGCGTCGTTTCCGCCGGCGGTCGATGGTAGTCTCGCGCCATGGAGCGCTCCACGGCGATCCTGCTGGTCCTCGCCGTCTACCTGCTGGCACTCGTGGCGATCGCATTGGGCGCGCGCCGCACCGCAGCCGACGACGCCGCGTCGTTCTACCTCGGCGGCCGCCGCCTCGGCCCGTGGGTCGCGGCGCTGGCCGCCAACGCGTCGTCGTCGTCGTCGTGGAGCCTGCTCGGCGTCAGCGGCTTCGCCTACCAGTTCGGCCTGCCGGCGCTGTGGCTGCTGCCCGGCTGCGTCGGCGGCTTCGCGCTGAACTGGCTGCTGGTGGCGCCGGCCGTGCGGCGGCGCACCGGCGCGGCGGTGACGATGACCGACCTGCTGGCCGGACCGCACGGCGTCCCCGGCCGGCGCGCGTTCGTCCTGTTCGCCACCGCGCTGACCCTGCTGTCGCTGCTGACCTACGTGGCGGCGCAGATGCAGGCGGCCGGCACCGCGTTCGTGCACACGTTCGAGGTGCCGCTGTGGCAGGGCGTCGGCCTCGGCGCGGTGCTGACCGTCGCCTACACCATGATCGGCGGCTACCTGGCCGCGAGCCGCACCGACACCGTGCAGGGCATGATGATGGCCGGCGTCGCGGTGGTGGTGCCGGCGGTCGGGCTCTGGCACATCGGCGGTCCGGGACCGCTGCTCTCCGCGATGGCGCAGTTGGAGCCGGCCTACGAGGACGTGTTCGGCGGTCGCACCGGCATGGCCGCCGCCGGGTTCGCGCTGGCGCTGTGCGGCATCGCGCTCGGGTATCCGGGGCAGCCGCACGCGATCAACAAGTACATGGGCATGTCGGACGCCGCGTCGATGACGACCGCGCGGTGCGTCGGCATCGGCTGGGCCGTGCTGCTGTACCCCGGGATGATCGTGCTCGGCTGGCTGGTCCGCGTGGAGTGGCCGCTGCCGGACGGCCAGCGCGAGGACGCGCTGTTCGCCGCCAGCCAGAACCTGCTGCCACCGCTGCTCGACGGCGTGGTGCTGGCGGCGATCCTGGCGGCGATCATGTCGACCGTCGACGGCCAGCTCCTGGTGTGCGCGAGCTGCGTGTCGCACGACCTGCGCCGCGACGGCGCCGCCGGCGGCAGCACGTGGGCCGCGCGCGCCACCGTGCTGGCGATCGGCGTCGGCGCCACGGTCGCCGCGGTCATGGTGCCGAGCACGATCTTCGGCCGCGTGATGTTCGCGTGGGCGGCGCTCGGCTCGGCGTTCGGACCGCTGCTGCTCGTGCACGTCCTGTGGCGGCCGCTGCCGCCGCGCTGGGCGCTCGCGTCGGCGGCGACCGGCGGCGTCGGCGCCGTGCTCGGCTTCTACTGGCCGGTGCTCAGCGACGGTTTGGCCGACCGCGTGCTGGCCTGGCTCGCGGCGCTGGTCGTCGCGCTGCTCGGCGCCGCGCGCGCCGCCCGCTGAGCGGCGCGCGCAGCAAACGGCCCGGAGTGGCAACGCGCGCTCAGCCCAGCGCCGCCACGCCCGGCAGCACCTTGCCCTCGAGCAGTTCGAGGCTGGCGCCGCCGCCGGTCGACACGTGCGACAGCTTGCGCGCGACGCCGGTCTTCTCGGCCGCCGCGACCGAGTCGCCGCCGCCCACCACCGTGAACGCGCCGGACGCCGCGACCGCCTCGGCGACGGCCTCGGTGCCCTTGCAGAACGCGTCCATCTCGAACACGCCCATCGGCCCGTTCCAGACGATGGTCTTGGCGCCGCGCAGCGCAGAGCGGTACGCGGCGACGGTCTGCGGGCCGATGTCGAGCCCCATCAGCCCGTCCGGGATGTCGCCCGCGTGCACGCTGGCCGGGCTGTCCGCCCGGAACTCGGCGGCGCACACGTGGTCCTGCGGCAGCAGCAGCCGCTTGCCGAGGCCTTCGGCCAGCGCCAGCACCTTGCCGGCCTCTTCGACGAGGTCCTGCTCGACCAGCGACTTGCCGACCCTGTGTCCCTGCTGCACCAGGAACGTGTAGGCCATCGCGCCGCCGACGATCAGCACGTCGACGTTGGGCAGCAGGCTCTGGATCACCGGCAGCTTGTCGCTGACCTTGGCGCCGCCGAGGATCGCGACGAACGGCCGCGCCGGGTCGTGCAGCACCTTCTGGAACGCGTCCAGCTCCCGCTGCAGCAGGAGCCCCATCGCCGACGGCAGCAACTTCGGCACGCCGCTGACCGACGCGTGCGCGCGGTGCGAGCTGCCGAACGCGTCGTTGACGTAGACGTCGCCGCTCTGCGCCAGCTGCTGCGCGAACGCCGCGTCGCCCTTCTCCTCCTCCGGGTGGAAGCGCAGGTTCTCGAGCACCAGGCACTCGCCGGCGCCGAGCGCCTTGCTGGCCGCGACCGCCCGTTCGCCGATGCAGTCGTCGGCCGTGCGCACGGTCGACCCCAGCAGCTCTTGCAGCTTGGCCGCCGCCGGCCGAAGGCGCATGGTCTCGACGACCTTGCCCTTCGGCCGGCCCAGGTGCGACATCAGCACCGGCCGGCCCTTGCGCTCGAGGATCGCCCGGATGGTCGGCAGGCTCTCGCGGATGCGCGCGTCGCTGGTGACGTTCTGCTGCGCGTCGAGCGGGACGTTGAAGTCGACGCGCACGAGCACGCGCTTGCCGGAGAGATCGAGGTCGCTGAGTTTCCTGGCCATCGGATTCAGGGGGAGGGTGCGGCCGACCATCTTGCCGAAGGTCCGCCGCAGAATCACCCCGCTCCGATCAGTAGAGCACCAGCTTCGACGGCTCGGTCACGAACGGCGTCGTCAGGCTGCCGTCGATCAGCACCGCCGCGTGGTGCAGCTCCAGGCCCTGCAGGTACGAGAACCCCGGCGGCAGGTTGAAGCTGGCGGTCGCGGTGCCGCTGCCGCTCGTGAGCCCGAACGTGTTGGTCCACGCCGCGCCGTTCGCCAGGTCGAACGACAGCTGCGTCCAGACCGCATCGAAGTTGAGCGGGATGGTGATCGATCCGAGCGGCGACGGGAAGCCCGGGCGTGCGCCGAGGCTGCTGGCGAGGATCAGGTACGCGTGCCCGGCGAAGCCGGGCCCCGCGTCCAGGTGGAACGTCTGCGTGCCGCCGGTCGCGGCGACACCGACGGGCTCGGCCACCATGGCGCCCACGTGGGTGCGCATCACCGCGTTCGGGGCGGTGCCGCTGAAGAACGCGCGGATGCACAGGTCGCCGTGGTTGTTCAGCGACAGCGGGCAGCCGTCACCGGACGACGTCGTGACGATGCCCTGCGCCGCCGACATGGTCTGCGGGTTGCCCTGGATCGTGAACACCTCGTCCTGCGCCGACACCAGCCGGGCGCCGTGCTCCGGATCCCAGCCGATCAGCGCCGGCACGCCCCAGTTCGCCTGGTTCGGATCGCCGATGCCGGCGACGCTCACGACCAGCGTGTCGCGCTCGTTCAGCAGCAGCGTCGTGCCGCTCGAGCTCATGCCGCCGCCCGACGTGTTGCCGATGACCCAGCCGGCCGGCAGCCCGGCCACCGCCTGCCCCTCGCGCAGCACCAGCTGGACATCGCCGGGGCCGTAGGGAGGCCGCGCGACGAACACGCCGACGTCGTCGAACGGCGTCATCGCGGTGGCCGGGCCGAGTTGCGCGACGAACGCCACCGTGCCGCGATCGTTGATCTGCGCGACGCCGTTGGGGAACAGCGCCTGGTAGATCTCGCCCGGGACCCCGGTCGGCGCGGGCTCGGACTCGCGCGCCACACGCGAGATGCCGCCGCCCAGCTGACCGACGAAGATGGCGGTGTCGTCCGTGTTGCCGCTGACGTCACCGGCGACCATGCTGTTGGTGACCACCCACCAGCCCTGGGTCCGCGACAGGGCCGAGTTGGAGAAGCCGCTCGAGCCCGAGAACGGGCCGAACCCGCAGGCGCCGCTGCCCGGTGCCGGGTCGCCCTCGCGCGCCACGATCTGCAGCCCGTTGGAGAAGTCGTAGGACAGGATGGCGCTGTCCGTGGTCGCCGTCGCCGGCGAGGTGCCCAGGGTCTGCGACAGCGACTGCGCGAACAGCACCCGATGGTTCTCGTCGATCTGCGCCCGGAATCCGTCCAGGGTGCCGACCACCACCGCGCCGCCGCTGAGGGCGTCGCCCTCGCGGCACATGAACTGCACGAAGCCCGGTTGCCCGATGAACCAGGCGTCGTCGTTGAGGCCCGCGACCGCGTCGCCGCCGACGAGCTTGGCCTTGAACAACGACATGCCCCCGCCGTTGATCGCCAACACGTTCTGCGCGCCGGAGAAGTTGCCCGAGAAGCTGGCGCCGCCGGTCGGGGCGAAATCGCCTTCGCGAGCCAGGACCTGCAGCGCGCCCGGCGCCCCCCAGAACAGCACGCTGTCGTCGGCCGTGGTCACCGCGCCCGTGAGGGTCGAGGCGAACAGCAGCCGACCGCCCGTCGGCGCGATCCGCGCCGCATCCCAGGTCGTCAGCGAGTACTGGACGAACGCGCCCGGGATCGAGCCGGTCGGCTCCGGCGCACCGCGCTGCAGCACCAGTTGCACGTCGTTGGCGTCGTGCCCGACGAACAACGCCTGGTCATCGGTATTGGCGACGATCGCGCCGCCGGTCAGGCGTCCGCGCCAGAGCATGAGGCCGTCCAGGTCCATGACCGGCACGCTGAACGGGCTGGTGCCGCCGATCGTCACGCCGCTGGCGCCGAGCGCGCCCGGCGCCGGGTCCCCGACGGCCTGGACGGCCTGTCCGTACTGGAGCAACAGACTCTGGGCGGGAACCGCGCCGGCGGCCGCCAGGGCGGCGCCGACCACGAGCAGACGAGAAGCGACGTTGCGCATTGCACTCCGGGATGCGGGAGAACCGGCCAGCAACGACGTGTCCCGGCCGAGCGATCGACTGGCGTCGCCCGGGCGCCGGAAGGCCGGCGGATTCCGCCCAGATTCCTCGGGACCCGCCACCGGCCGGCCGAGGCGAACTCCACCCGACGCCAACCCCGCCGCGGGGCATCGCTCAGGGAACGACGACCGCCCACCCAACGGCCAACCCACCACCACAGCCTGTTTCCTCGCGGATGCCGCGGCGCGCGATGCGAGCGTCAGCGAGCGAGCCGAAGCCGCGAGCCAGGCGGCTGCGGTTCCCGTCGCGGCTGCCCTGGTATTCAGCTTTGCGCCCCCCGCCTTCGCGGGGCGCAAAGCGCGACCCCGCCCGAACGTCGTGGCCGCAGCAGCGGCCAAAGGGCCGGCCCGCACGCGCCGTGACGCGTCCACGGTGTTGCATTGCGGATGCCTCAACGCGGCGCGGCTCGTGCCAGCCGGCCCGGCCGCTGCGTCCCCGGAGCGGATGCTCTCCGAGTCTCGCGGATGCGCGCGTCGCGGGAGTTGCGTCCAAGCACCCATGTCGTCGGACGCCTCCGGCGCGCGGACCGCGTCCGCGCGCGCGGTGCGCAGGCGCGCTCAGCGCGCCTGCCTGCACCGCAGCATGATGCGAGCGTCAGCGAGCGAGCCGAAGCCGCGAGCCAGGCGGCTGCGGTTCCCGTCGCGGCTGCCCTGGTATTCAGCTTTGCGCCCCCCGCCTTCGCGGGGCGCAAAGCGCGACCCCGCCCGAGCGTCGTGGCCGCAGCAGCGGCCAAAGGGCCGGCCCGCACGCGCCGTGACGCGTCCACGGTGTTGCATTGCGGATGCGCAACGCGGCGCGGCGCGTGCCAGCCGGCCCGGCCGCTGCGCCCCCGGAGCAGCTGCGCTCCGCGTCCCGCGGATGCGCGCGTCGCGGGAGTAGCGTCCAAGCACCCATGTCGTCGGACGCCTCCGGCGCGCGGACCGCGTCCGCGCGCGCGGTGCGCAGGCGCGCTCAGCGCGCCTGCCTGCACCGCAGCATGACGCGAGCGTCAGCGCGCGAGCCGAAGCCGCGAGCCAGGCGGCTGCGGTTCCCGTCGCGGCTGCCCTGGTATTCAGCTTTGCGCCCCCCGCCTTCGCGGGGCGCAAAGCGCGACCCCGCCCGAGCGTCGTGGCCGCAGCAGCGGCCAAAGGGCCGGCCCGCACGCGCCGTGACGCGTCCGTTGCCTCAGCTCTCGCGGATGCTCTGTCGCGGCGCGGCTCGTGCCAGCCGGCCCGGCCGCTGCGCCCCCGGAGCAGCTGCGCTCCGAGTCCCGCGGATGCGCGCGTCGCGGGAGTTGCGTCCAAGCACCCATGTCGTCGGACGCCTCCGGCGCGCGGACCGCGTCCGCGCGCGCGGTGCGCAGGCGCGCTCTGCGCGCCTGCCTGCACCGCAGCATGTCGGCCGGCTACAGGTGATCGACGACCTTGACGGTGAGGTCGACCACGCGGTTGCTGTAGCCCCACTCGTTGTCGTACCAGCTGATCAGCTTGAAGAAGTTCTTGTTCAGCTCGATCGACGAGCCGGCGTCGAAGATCGACGACGCCTTGCTGTGGATGAAGTCCGACGACACGACGTCGTCCTCGGTGTACTCGAGGATGCCCTTGAGGTAGGTCTCGGACGCCCGCTTCATCGCCTTCTTGATCTCGTCGAGCGAGGTGTCCTTCTCGGTCTTGAACGTGAGGTCCACGACCGACACGGTCGGCGTCGGCACGCGCAGCGACATGCCGGTCAGCTTGCCCTTGACCTGCGGCAGCACGAGGCCGACCGCCTTGGCCGCGCCGGTGGTCGACGGGATGATGTTCTGCGCGGCGGCGCGGCCGCCCTTCCAGTCCTTCTTCGACGGGCCGTCGACGGTCTTCTGGGTCGCGGTGTAGGAGTGCACGGTGGTCATCAGGCCCTCGGCCATGCCGAAGCCCTCCTTGATCACGACGTGCACCATCGGCGCGAGGCAGTTCGTCGTGCAGGACGCGTTGCTGATGATCGAGTGCTTCTGGTAGTCGATCTTGTCGTCGTTGACGCCGAGCACGACGGTGATGTCCTCACCCTTGGCCGGAGCGCTGATGATGACCTTCTTGGCGCCGGCGGTGAGGTGGCCCTTGGCCTTGTCGGCGTCGGTGAACAGGCCGGTCGACTCGATCACGACCTGGACGCCCAGGTCCTTCCACGGCAGCTCGGCCGGGGTGCGGGCGCTGACCACCTGGATCGGCTTGCCGTTCACGACCAGCACGTCGTCCTCGGCCTTGTCGGGCGACGACTTGCGCGACGACACCTCGCCGGCGAATCGACCCTGGACCGAATCGTACTTCAGCAGGTAGGCGAGGTTGTCGGCCGGCACGATGTCGCCCACGGCAACGACGTCGAGCTTGTCGCCGAGCAGCCCCTGCTCGACCAGCGCGCGGAAAACGAGACGACCGATCCGACCGAAACCGTTGATTGCAACCCGTGTGGACATGTGGGGGTAAGCTCCTGACGTTGCCGCTGGCGAGACGGAAAAAGCGGCCAGCAGCATACCCCCGCCCCCTCCCCCGCCCAATGGACAGTCTGCGCCGTCTGCTCGACGCCACGTCGCGCTGCCTCTGCCGATACGAGAACCTGGTCGGCGGCCGCCCCGTGCTGGCCGCGATCTCGGGCGGCATCGACAGCACGGTGCTCGGCTTCGTGCTCGAACGCCTCCGCACCGACAACCGGCTGCCCGGGCCGCTGGTGTTCTGCCACGTCGACCACGGCGTGCGCGCCGACAGCGCGAAGAACGCCGACTACGTCCGCGACTTCGCCGAGCGGCTGGACGTGCCGCTGCACGTCCGGAGGCTCGAGCCGCCGGGCAAGCGCCCGAGCGAGGACTGGCTGCGGCAGGCTCGCTACGACGCCATCGGCCAGGTGGCGAAGTCGATCGGCGCCGGCGTCGTGGTGACCGCCCACCACGCCGACGACAACCTGGAGACCGTCCTGTTCCGCCTGTTGCGGGGCACCGGACCGCGTGGCCTCGCCGGGATCCCGGAGTCGCGCTGGCTCTGCGACGGCGGCGCCCGCAGCCTGCTGGTGCGGCCGTTCCTGCGCGTGCGGCGCACGACGCTGGCGACGCTGCTGGCGCGCATCGGCCAGAGCGCCTACCGGGACACCACCAACCAGGACCTGGGCTACGCGCGCAACCGGCTGCGTCTGGAGACGATCCCGCGCCTGCAGCGCGAGCTCGGCGTCGGCCTCGACGTGGCGCTGATGACGGTGTCGAGCACGGCGCGCGCCGCCACCGAGATCCTCGACGCCCAGGGCCAGCGGGTGCTGGCCGAACGCGCGACCCTGCGCTCGGGCTGGTGCCTCGAGCTCGACCTGCGCGGCCTGTCGGCCGACGACAAGCCGTTCGTGCAGGAGGCGCTGCGCATGGCCCACGGCCAGCTCCATCCGCGCGGCGAGTTCCCGCTGCGGATCTGGCTCGACCGCGCCATGACACTGCTGCAGAAGGCCGACGGCACCCGCCTCGCCGGCCGCGGCGGGCTGCTGCTCGAACGCACCCGCAAGGGGTTGATGGTCCTCGATCCGGAGCGCGCCGGCTCGCCGCCGCCCGCGGTCGACGACGGCCAGCTGCTGCTGTGGGACTCCGGACCGCAGCGCTTCGGCGCCACCGAGTGGTTCGTCCAGGCCGCCGAGCACCCGCTGCCGCCGATGGTGCCGACCCCGCGCGAGGCCGGCCCGTTCCGCGCCCTGCTCGACCCGCGCTCCGCGCCGCTGCCCTGGCGCCTGCGCGTGCGCCGGCCGGGCGACCGGTTCCGGCCGTACGGCTGCGATCACGACATGGAGCTGCGCCGCTTCCTGCTCGGGCGCCACGTGCCGCGGTTCGACCGCGACCGGCTGCCGCTGCTGGTCGACGGCCAGGACCGCATCCTCTGGGTGCCGGGGGGCGACATCGCCGACTTCGCCAAGATCCAGCTCAACACGCACCGCACCATCGAGGTGCGCGCGTTCACGCGCTGACGCCTTCCGACGCGGGCGCCCTTGCGCCATACTGCCGGGCCGGCGGCGGCCTCCCCCAGCGCCGCAGACCCCACAGACCCCACGCGACCGGCAACTCGTGCGCCTGACCGTCGACACCGGCCCGCAGGCCGGCACCCAGGTTCCTCTCGACCGCCAACGCCCGCTGACCCTGGGCTCCGAAGCGGGCTGCGACCTGCAGCTCGACGACCCCGGCGTGGCCGGCCAGCACGCGGTCGTGAAGGCGCTGCGCGACTCCGGCTTCGGCGTCAAGGCGCTGGCGCCGGGCCTGCGGCTCAACGGCAGCGAGATCGAGGCCGCGCCGCTGCAGGACGGCGACGTGCTCGAGGTCGGCACGACCCGGCTGACCTACGGCAGCGGCGCCGAGAGCGACGGCCCGCGCATCCCCGGCTTCCGCATCCTCGGCCAGCTCGGTCGCGGCGGCAACGGCGTGGTCTACCGCGCCGAGCAGGTCAGCCTGCACCGCGAGGTGGCGCTGAAGGTCCTCGACAAGAAGTTCACCGACGATCCGCAGTTCGTCGCCAAGTTCGTCGCCGAGGCCCGCGCCGCCGCCAAGCTCGGCCACCCCAACGTCGTGCACGTCTTCGACGTCGACCAGGCCTCGAGCACCTACTTCTACACGATGGAGGTGATGCACCACGGCTCGCTCGAGGCGTGGCTGAAGAAGAACGGCAAGATGCCGGTCGAGCAGGCGCTGCAGGTGATCGCCGACGCCGCCAACGGCCTCGCCTACGCCGAGTCGCTGGGCATCGTGCACCGCGACATCAAGCCCGACAACCTGATGCTCGACCAGCACGGCACGGCCAAGATCGCCGACCTCGGGCTGGCGTTCACCGGCGAGGGCGACGAGGACAAGGTCGCCGGCACCCCGCACTTCATGGCGCCCGAGCAGGTGCTGCGGAAGGGCGTCGACCACCGCACCGACCTGTACGCGCTGGGCTGCACGTTCTACCGCCTGGTGACCGGCAAGACGCCGTTCCGCGGCCAGACCGTCAAGGACATCCTCAAGGGCCACGTGCGCGAGACCGCCGAGCCGGCGCACAAGGTCGAGCCGACGGTGCCCGCCGACGTGTCCGCCATCATCCAGCGGCTGATGGAGAAGGAGCCGGGCGCGCGCTACCAGTCGGCGAACGAACTGCTCGAGGACGTGACCGAGCTGCTGCAGCCGCCGGCGCGCAAGGGCAGGTGGATCGCGCTCGCGGCCGTGGCGGTGCTGGTCGCCGGCGGCGCGATCTGGTGGGCGGTCAACAAGCCCAAGGACGTCGTCGAGATCGAGAAGTACCGCGACAACCCCGAGGCCGCACGGCTCGCGCGCGTCAACGAGGAGCTCGAGGCGCAGGCCAGGCAGGACCAGGCGACGATCGCGCTGCTGCGCGCGCGCCTCGACGGCGGCACCGGGCTGGAGCTGGCGGCCGCGCTCGACGCCGTGGCGGCGGCACATCCCGGCAGCGCCGCTGCCGCCGAGGCCGAGCGCCGCGCGGCCGCAGCGCGCGACCAGGTCGAGAGTGCGCGCGCCGAGGCGGCGCACGCCCGCGCGCTGGCCCAAGGGCGCATCGACGAGGTCCGCGCGACCGTCGACGCCGCCATCGCCGCCGGCGACCTGCCGCGCGCGCTGGCGGCGACCACCGGCCTGGAGCCGCCCGAGGCCGCGGACACCGCGGTGTTCGCGGCTGGCGTGCAGGCGCTCCGTCAGGGCGTGCAGCAGGCCGCCGGCCAGCGCGCCGCGGCCCTGCGCGATCGCCTCGATGCGGCGCTCGGCGCCCAGGACCTCGCCGCCGTCCGCGACGCCGCGGCGCAGCTGCAGGCGATCGCCGCCGACGAGGGCGGCTGGCCCGACGACCTGATCCCCGACCGCGCCGCCCTGCAGCAGCGCGCGCGCGACGCCACCCGCACGGCGGACGAGCTGGTCGCGAGCCGCACCCAGCAGCGCTGGCAGACCTACGCCGACGCGCTGCACGGCGAGGGCGGCGTGCTCGAACAACTGCCGCGCGCGGCCTTCGCCGCCGCGGCGCAGCGGCTGGAGCGCGTGGCCACCGACCTGCCCGACTCGCCGATGGCCGAGCGCGCGCACCGCCTCGGCGCCGCCCTGCGGCAGGCCGCCCGCTTCGCCGACGCGCTGGACGCCCGCATCCAGAGCGGCGAGGTGCAGATCCCGCTGGGCGCCGAGACCACCGGCACCGTCGCGGGCTGGCAGCGCGACGCCGGCGTCCTCGCCCTGCAGGTCAGCGACGGCAGCCGCAAGCCGCCGCGCGCGGTCGAACAGCCGCTGCGCGACCTGACGCTGGCGCAATGGGAGTCGCTGGCCCAGCAGACACAGGAGGGCCCGATCGGGCCCGGCAGCCGCGCGTGCTTCCTCGCGTTCCTGCACCTGAGCAACCAGCTGCAGGCGGCGCGCGGCTATCTGCGCGGCCTGCGCGCCGACGCCGACGAGTCGGGCACCGGCGAGGCCGGCTTCCCGCTCAGCCCGAACGCGCTCGAACGGCTGGCGCAGGAGCTGCCGCGCGACGCGGACTGGGCCCCCGCGATCCGCGACGAGCTGGCCGCTGGCCAGCTGCTCGCCGCCGGCCTGCGGGCGCTGTCCGAGCGCCGCAACCTCGCCGCGGCGTCCCACATCGACCGCGCGCTGGCCGAACACCCGCACAGCCTGACCGTCACCGGTCTGCGCTGAAACCTCCGGGAGGCCCCCGACGCCCCTCGACCTCGTCCCCACCGCCGGCGGCGTGCAGTTCGCCGTCAAGGTCGTCCCGGGCAGCAGCCGCGACCGCGTCCAGGGGCTGCTGGGTGCTGCGCTGAAGGTCCAGGTGGCGGCGCCGCCGGAGCGCGGCAGGGCCAACGCGCGCGTCGTCGAGGTGCTGGCCGCGGCGCTCGGCGTGGCGCCGGCCGCGATCACCCTGGTCGCGGGGCACCACGCGCCGCACAAGCGCGTCGAGGTCCGCGGCCTGACCGCCGCGCAGGTGCTGCGGCGCCTCGGGCTCGGCTGACCGACCCGCCCGGCCGCGACCTTCGCCGAATCGCGCGTTGGCGAACGCGACCGCCGCGCTACCCTGATGGCGCATGGTCGGTCCAGCTCCCCATCCTCAACGCGGCCGGCTGCGGGAAGCCGCGCAGCAGATCCTGACCCGCACCCCGCTGCGTCCCCGCCTGGCGCTGCTGCTCGGCAGCGGCCACTCGTCGATCGCCGGCCAGCTCAAGGAGAAGATGACCTTCCAGGGCGACGACCTGCCGACCGGCGTGGTCGCGTCGTCGCCGCTGATCATCGGCACGCTCGACGGCGTCCCGGTGGCGCTGGCCGAGGCGCCGATCCTGCCCCTCGAGAACGGCGGCGAGGTGACGCTGCTGGTGCGGCTGATGCGCGCGCTCGGCTGCGAGGTCATGATCCTGACCGCCGGCGCCGCCAGCCTGAGCCAGCAGCTCGAGCTCGGCGGCATCGCGCTGGTCGAGGACCACGTCAACCTGACCGGCGTGCAGCCGCTGCGCAGCACCAGCGACGACCAGTGGGGACCGAGCTTCCCCGACATGACCGAGGCGTACTCGCGGCGCTGGCTCGAGGTCGCGCGCGACGTCGCGCTGCGCGGCGGCATCCCGTGCCTCCCGGGCGTCCTGGCCGCGGTCCCCGGCCCGTCGATGCCGACCCGCGCCGAGTTCCGCTTCCTGCGCCAGATCGGCGCCGACCTGGTCGGCATGTCGCTGGTGCCCGAGGTCATCGCCGCGGTCCACGCCGGCTTCCAGGTGCTGGCCCTGGTCGGAATCACCCAGCAAGTTCTCCCCGAGCGCTCGGCCAGCGCCTCGATCGAGGCGATGATCGACGCGGCCGAGCTGGCGGCGCCCCGCATGGCGTCGATGCTGGTCGGAATCGTCGCGCACGGGCGCGATCTGCTGGACTGAGCGCCCGGGCCCGACGCCCGACGCCCGACGCCCGACGCGATCGATCGCCCGGCCTCCGCATCGATCGGGAACATCCGCGAGCCCTGGTCGTCGGAGCCCGGTCCTCCGGGGGTGACAGGCGACGGTCGCCAGCGGCTACCCCCGCTGGTATCCTGACAAACCCCAAGGTGGCGTACCCCGTCCCCCGAGCCCTCGACGAATGCCAATGCTCACGCGTACCGCCCGGTCCACCCTCGCCGTCCTCACCCTGCTGACCGCGGCCGCAACCGCGCAGGAGTACCGCTACGAGCAGAACGACGAGCTCGGCGTGCGCTTCCGGGTGCACCGCAAGCTGACCCCCACCCCGGTCAAGATCGGCTCCGCCGACCCGCACACGAAGATGATCTTCGAGTCCGCGGACCCGGGCGACAAGATCCGCGGCGAGTGGTCGTGGTACCTGCGCGTGCTCGACTTCCCGAAGGCCAGCGCCAGCCCCAAGGTCAAGCCCAAGACGGAGGGCGCGACCGGGACCGCCGAGGAAGCAGAGGAGACCCACGCGGAGAGCCCGCTGAAGTGCCGCGACTTCCGCGAGTGGGTCACCGAGAAGGACCCGTACCTGCGCAACCGCACCTACAAGGACAAGGCGGAGCCCACGAAGGGTCGCCGCAAGACGCCGGACTACGAGTACTGGGAGTACTCCGACAGCCACCAGCAGCTCGACGACACGTTCTGGTACAGCTGCACGGCGGTCTACGACCTGCCCGACCGCCAGATCGTCCTCCAGGGCGTCATCCCTGCCATCGGCAAGGACAAGCCCAAGGACAAGCTGATCAAGTTCGTGAAGGCGATGATCGGGTCGATGGAGCCGCTCGACCCGAAGGACATCGTCACCAGCGACGAACCCGACGAGGACCGCGACTCCTTCGCGACCACGCCCGAGCGCCTGGCCGAGCTGGAGAAGGCGAAGAAGAACATCGCCAACCTGGCCAACTGGGACTACTTCACCTCGCCGAACTACATCGTCCTCTACTCGTGGGACGCCGACAAGCCGCAGAAGCAGCGCGACGCGACCAAGTTCGCCCGCGAGATCGTCGACGGCCTCGAGGCGATGCGCGAGCGCTACGCCGAGGAGTTCCCGCCGCACGAGAACATGCTGCAGCTCTACTCGATCCTGCGCATCTGCGACAACTACGAGGACTTCGCCAACTACAGCGGCGTCAGCGGCGGCGTGGTCGGCTGGTTCAGCCCGGCGTCGAAGGAGCTGGTCGTGTTCGACGACAAGGATCGCTACTTCGGCAACAAGGAGGAGACGATCTACTCGACCGCGATGCACGAGGGCTGGCACCAGTACGGGCACACCTACTTCGGTGAGAAGTCCGAGCTGCACCGCTGGTTCGACGAGGGCATCGGCGACTACTTCGGTTCGTGGCAGCCGAAGGGCCGCAAGTGGAACTACGAGATCGACAAGGGCCGCTACCAGAGCATCCGGCAGCAGATCGCCCGCGGCACCTACATCAACCCGCGCGAGCTGGTCGCCTGGGAGCGCTCGAAGTTCTACGGCCCCCGCGCGGCCGACCACTACGCACAGGCCTACTCGATGATCGACTTCCTGAAGCGCGGTCCGGACCGCCTCGGCAAGCGCTTCGACGAGAGCTGGAACAGCATCCTCGACAAGTACCGTCTCGGCATGCTCGAGACCAAGGACCAGAAGAAGGCGGTCGAGAAGGCGTTCGAGGGCGTCGACTGGGACGCATTCACCGCAGCCTGGCTCGACTGGGTCACCAAGTACATGAAGTGACCGGTCGCGGGCGGCGGGTCGCGGACGGCGGGTCGCCGGCGCCCCACCGCAGGCCCGCCGGGCCCGAAGCCCGGCGTCGCGGTGGCGC
Organism: Planctomycetota bacterium; assembly: GCA_050245995.1. GTDB lineage: Bacteria > Planctomycetota > UBA1135 > UBA1135 > UBA2386 > JBFWWV01. The sequence goes on from JBFWWV010000009.1 coordinate 91,260, forward strand.
CGCCCCGCTCCACCCGCTACGAAGGGGTCCGCGGCACCGCCGCGCCCCTCCGCATGCGAGCCCTCCTCGTCGCCGTCCTGCCGTTGGTGCTGACCGGCTGCACCGCCTGGCTGCTCTCGGGGTACGACCGCGTCGACCGGTCCCGACCGGTGGCGCTGGTCGAGACAACGGGCGGGGTCGAGTACGGCGCCACCACCGAGTTCGGCATCCTGACGCTGGGTCGCACCGCCAAGGACGGTCCGTGCCGCGTGCACTACTTCCTCGGGCCGACGCCGCTGATCGAGGACGGCCACGTGGTCCCGACCGGCAGCGTCTTCTGCCGGGCCCTGATGGACCTGAAGACCCAGCACCTGCGCGTGCTCGACCACACGCCCGGCCCCGACGAGGACCTGCTGGCGATGTGGACCACGGACGGCATCGACACCGAGGAGGTGTCCGTCGAGCTCAGCCGCGACGACGGCGTGCTCGGCGACGTGCTCGACGACCCCGGCCGCGAGCTGCCCGCGGGCGCCGCGATCTTCGCCACCGACGACGACGACGGCAGGCTGCGCTTCGTCGGACTGGTGTCGGGGCGCGCCACCGTGCGCGGCCCGGGCGGGCCGCGCAGCTACTACGTGTTCGCCGGCGTCGACCGCGTGCGCGAGCTGCTGGCCCTGCCCGAGGTCCACCCGGTCGACTACGAGGTCGAGTTCCGACCGGACGACATCTCGGTGCGCCGGCCGATCCGCCTGACGGCGCCGGCCGCCCCCGACGCCGCGACGACCGCGCCCACGCCGCCCGCGGGCAGCGACGGCCGGCGCGACCAGTAGCTCGGCGCGCCTGCTACTCGCGCACGATGCCGGCGAGGTCCATGACCTCGTCGGTCACCTTGGCCAGGACGAACAGCACCATCTGGTCGTCGGCGTGGATCTCGTCGTCGCCGGTCGGGATCAGCACCTCGCCCTCCTCGCGTGTGATCGCCCCGACCACGCAGCCGCGCGGGAAGCCGGCGTTCTTCAGCGCCTTGCCCACCAGCGTGCTGCCGGGCTGCACCTGGATCTCGAGCACCTCGGCCTTGCCCTCCTCGATCGTCGCGATCGTGCTGATGCTGCGGCTGCGCACGAACGCCAGGATGCGGTTGGCGCACAGGAGGCGCGGCGACACCGCGACGTCGATGCCCAGCTGCTGGTACAGCGACACGTAGTCGGGCTTCTGCACCAGCGCGACGGTGCGCGCGGTGCCGAGGTTGCGCGCCAGCTGGCACGACATCAGGTTGCGCTCGTCCTGGTCGCTGATGCCGAGGAAGGCGTTCGCGTCGCCGACGTTCTCCTCCTGCAGGAAGTTCAGGTCGGTGGCCTCGGCGTGCAGCACGACGACGCCCTGCAGGATCTCGGACAGCCGCTCGGCCTCCTCGCGATTGTCGACGATGGCGCGGGTGTTGACCCCGTGCCGGTGCATCGCCTGGCACACCTGCACGGCGACGCCCGAGCTGCCGAACACCACCACGCTCTTCAGGTAGGTGCGCTTGGCGCCGGTCTTCTTCTCGAACGCGGCGATCGACTTCGGCTCGCCGAGCACGAACACCTCGTCGCCGACCGCCAGCACGTCGCTGCCGCCGGGCACGATCACCTCGTGGTCGCGGACGATCGCGGTGATCAGCATGCCGGTCGGGATCTTCAGGTCCTTGACCGCGATGCCGACGAACGCGCTCGATTCGTCGAGCTTGAACCGCCGCATCTGCACCTTGCCCTCGGCGAAGTGGTCGACGCCCACGGCCTGGTGCAGGCGCACGGTCTTGACGATCTCCTCCGCCGCCAAGTCGTCGAGCGACAGCAGCAGGTCGTACATCAGGTTCTTGCGGAAGAAGGTCTTGCTGCGCCGGAACGCCGTGGTGTCCTTGAGCCGCAGCACGGTCTTCTTGGCGCCGATCCGCTTGCCGAACAGACAGGTCAGCATGTTGACCTTGTCGTCGTTGGAGACCGCCAGCAGCAGGTCGGCGCTGTGCGCCTCGGCCTTGTCCAGCACGTCCGGGCGCGCGCCGTCGCCGTGCACGGCCTGCACGTCCAGCAAGTCGGCCACCCGGCGCAGGCGGTGGATGTCCGAGTCGACGATCGTGATCGCGTGACCCTCGGTGGACAGCACCTTCGCGAGGTAGGAGCCGACCTCACCGAGGCCGACGATCAGGATGTTCATGGGCGCCCGGGAGGATACTCTCCCGGCGCCGTTGATCCTGCTGTTGGACAACAAGGATTCGTTCGTCTGGAACCTCGCGCAGGCGCTGCAGGCGCTGGGCGCCGAGGTGTCCGTGGTCCGCAGCGACCGGGTCGCCGCCGACGCGGGGCTCGGCGCCCGCGCCGTGGTGCTGTCGCCCGGCCCCGGCCGGCCCGAGGACGCGGGCGCCTGCGTCGCGCTGATTCGGCGCTGCTCCGGCCACCGGCCGATCCTCGGCGTGTGCCTCGGCCACCAGGCGATCGCGGTCGCCTTCGGCGGCCGGGTCGAACGCGCGGCCCCGTGCCACGGCCGGACCTCACCGGTGCGCCACGACGGCACCGGCCTCTACGCCGGCGTGCCCGACCCGGCGCCGTTCTGCCGCTACCACTCGCTGGCGGTCCCCGCCGACGCCGTGCCCGGAGACCTGCTGGTCGACGCGCGGCTCGACGACGGCACCGTCATGGGCCTGCGCCACCGCGCGCACCCGACGTTCGGCGTGCAGTTCCACCCCGAGTCGTTCCGGTCGCCGCACGGCGTGCGCCTGCTGCAGAACTTCCTGCGCGAGGTGGCGGCGTGACGGCGACCGCGGCGATCGCCGTGCACGGCCTGCACAAGTCGTTCGGCGGCAAGCCGGTGCTGCACGGCCTCGACCTGCAGGTCGCGCCCGGCGAGTTCCTGGGGCTGGTGGGTCCGAACGGCGCCGGCAAGTCGACCCTGCTGCGGATCCTGATCGGGCTGTACCAACCGACCGACGGCGCGGTCTCGGTCTGCGGCCTCGACCCGACGAGGCAGGCGCTGGCCGTGCGGCGGCGCTGCTCGTACCTGCCCGGCGAGACCTCGGTCTACCAGCAGATGACCGGCGCCGACTTCCTGGCGTTCGCCCAGTCGTTCCAGCACCGCCGCGACGCCGCCACCGAGCAGCGCCTGCGCGCGCTGTTCGCGCTGCCGCTCACAGCCCGGGTCCGCAGCTACTCCGCCGGCATGAAGCAGAAGCTCGCCGTGCTGGCCGCGCTGTCGGCCGACTCCGACGTCTACCTGCTCGACGAACCGGACCGCGCGCTCGACGCGACCATGCGCATGGAGCTGCGGCAGGTGCTGGAGTCGCTGCGCGCCGCCGGCAAGACCGTGATCCTCAGCTCGCACCACCTCGAGGAGCTGCGCGTGCTGGCGACCCGCCTGGAGTTCCTGCGCGAGGGCCGCCTGGTCGCGCACGCCGAGGTCGAGGCCGCGCGCGCCGAGCTGGCGCACCGGTTCCGGGTGCGGCTTCGGACCGCGACCCCGCTGCCGCCCGGCGCGCGCACGCTCGGCCGCGACGGCGACGGCTCGTTGCTGCTGGAGTCCGACGAACCGCCGGCCGACTGGATGCGACGCCTGCCCCCCGGCGCAGTGCTGGCGGCCGAGCTCGGCAGCGTCTCGCTCGAGGACCTGTACGACCGGCTCTACCTGCAGGGCACTGCCCGGGAGCCCGCGCCGTGATCGCCGCCAAGACCTGGCGCGAGCTCCGGCTGATGACGCTGGTCTACGTGCTCCTGCTGGTGTTCCTGCAGGTCCCGGTGATCCTGCTCTGGCCGGAGCTGTACGACGACTTCCGCAAGTCGACGCTGTTCAGCAACCTGCCGTTCGAGTTCGTGCAGCGCATCGCCGACGGCATCCGCGACGGCCAGGAGGAGACCGCCTACCGCAACTGGATCGCGGTCATGCTGTTCTTCCGCAGCGTCAACCTCCTCGGCATCGCCGCCGGCGTGCTGATGGGCACGGCGCTGTTCGCGCGCGAACGCGAGACCCAGACGATGGAGTTCCTGCTGACCCGCGCCGTGTCGCGGAGCCGCGTGCTGTGGGACAAGACCTGGCCGACCGTGCTGTGCGTCGTGGTGCCGATCTTCGCCGTCAACTACTGCGCGATCTTCTGGAGTCGCGTGATCGAGAACGACCTCCCGTTCTGGCCGCTGACGCTGGCGAACCTGCACGGGTCGCTGTTCGTGCTGGCGATCCTGATGTTCACGATCTTCGTGTCGGTCCAGTGTCGAGTGCAGGCGCACGTCGCGTTCTGGGTCGGCGGCATCGTCATCCTGCAGATCGGCATCTACCTGATCCCGCGGTTCCGGCCCTGGAGCCTGTTCCGCCTGTCGGACTTCGACTGGTACTCGCCGATCCTGGCCGGCAACACCTCGCTGCGCGCGATGTTCGACCCGATCGGCGGCGCCGGCCACAGCCTGTGGATGCTGCTGGCCTGCGTCGCGTTCTACCTGCTCGCCTGGCGCGCGCTGCGCCGCCTCGAGCTCTGAGCCCTCGCGCCACCGACGCCGCCGATGATCACGCTCTCCGTGCTGGTGACGCTGCTGCGCGAGGTGCTCCGCACCCTGGCGACGCCCGTGCGCCTGCTGCTGTACCTGCCGCGGCGGCACCACTGGCGCCGCGTCGCGCGCGAGGTGCTCGACGCGGCGGCGCACGCTCCCGCCGGAGGCGGCGACGCCGGCGCCGACGACGCCGTGCTGGCGCAGCTGGTGGCGCGCGCGCGCGAACGCGCGTCGTGCTGCCCGGGCTCTGCGCCGACGGTGTTCGTGTCGGCCGGCGAGGCCAGCGGCGAGGCGCACGCCGCGGCGCTGGTGCGGCGGCTGCAGGAGCTGCCCGGCGGCCCGGTGCGGGTGCGCGCGTTCGGCGGCGCACCGCTGCGCGAGGCCGGCGCCGAGGTGCTGTATCCGCTGAGCGAGCACGCGGTGATGGGGTTCTTCGCGGTGCTCGGCCAGCTGCCGCAGATCCTGCGCGCGTTCGCCGCGTTCCTGCGGATGCTGCGCGCTGATCCGCCCGACCTGGTCGTCCTGGTCGACTACCCGGGCCTGCACGTCGTGATGGCCAAGGCGTGCCGCCGCCGCCGCGTGCCGGTGCTGCACTACGTGGCGCCGCAGTACTGGGCCTGGGGGCCGTGGCGCATGCGCCGCTACCGCCGTGCCGTCGACGCGACCCTGACGATCCTGCCGTTCGAGACCGCGTTCTTCCGCCGGTTCGCGGTGCCGGCGCGCTACATCGGCCACCCGCTGCTCGACCAGCTGGCGGCGCACCCGCCGGCGCCCGCCGACGTCGCCGCCGCGCGCGCGCGACCGACCCTGTGCCTGCTGCCGGGCTCGCGACGCTCCGAGATCGCCGCCAACCTGCCCGGCATGGTGCGCGTGGCGCGCGCGCTGCGCGCCGAGCACCAGGACCTGCGCGTCGTGCTGCCCCACCGCGACCCGCGCCGCACCGAGTTGCTGCGCCAGCTGCTGCAGGAACTCGGCGCCGACTTCGTCGAGCACCGCGAAGGCGCCCTGGCGCCCTGGCTCGCCGGGGCTCGGCTGGTGCTGGCCAAGTCGGGCACCGGCTCCCTCGAGGCCTGCCTGTTCGGCAACCCGGTGATCGTCGTGTACCAGCTGCGATCGTTGCTCAACGCGCTCGGCTACCACAACATCCTCAGCGTGCCGTTCATCGCCGCCGCCAACCTGATCGCCGGCCGCCGGGTCGTGCCGGAGCACTGCTTCCGCGGCGACGGCGGCTGGGACCGCGTGCTGCACGACGCGCGCGCGCTGTGGCGCGACGGTCCCGAGCGCGCGCGCTGCACCTCGGACCTGCGCGAGGTCCGGCGGCGGCTCGGCGAGCCCGGCGCGACCGCGCGCGTGGCGCAGCTGGTGCGGCAGGTGCTGGACCACGGCGAGGACCGCCGATGACCAGCGGCCTGCTCGACCTGCGCGCGCTGCTGGCGCTGCTGCGCCGCGAGGGCGAACTCGTCGAGATCGGCGCCGAGGTCGACCCGGACCTCGAGGCCGCCGAGGTGCACCGCCGCGTGATCGCCGCGGGCGGACCGGCGCTGCTGTTCCGCCGCGTGAAGGGCTCGCCGTGGCCCGTCGTCACCAACCTGTTCGGCACCGCGCGCCGCGTCGAGCTGGCGTTCGGCCGAAGGCCGCTGCAGCTGGTCGAACGGCTCGCCGATGCGCCGCACACGCTGCTGCCGCCGAGCCCCGGCAAGCTGTGGCAGCAGCGCGACCTGCTGGGCGCGCTGCTCAGGGTCGGCCGCCGCCGCGTGCGCACTGCGCCGGTGCTGGGCGCCGTCGACCGGCCGCCGCGGCTCTCGCGCCTGCCGCTGCTGCGCACCTGGGCCGAGGACGGCGGCGCGTTCGTGACCCTGCCGCTGGTCTACACCGAGCACCCGGACGGGCTCGGCAGCAACCTCGGCATGTACCGGATCCAGCGCTTCGACGACGACCACACCGGCCTGCACGTGCAGATCGGCAAGGGCGGCGGCTTCCACCTCGCCGAGTACGAGCGCCGCCGGCAGCCGATGCCGGTGAACGTGATGATCGGCGGCCCGCCGGCGCTGATCCTGTCGGCGATCGCACCGCTGCCGGAGAACGTGCCCGAGGTGTTGCTGGCGTCCTTGCTGCAGGGTCGTCGCCTGCGCAGCGCCAGGAACCCCGCCGGCCCGCTGCCGCTGGTCGCCGACTGCGAGTTCACGCTGGTCGGCCGCGTGCTGCCCGGCGACCGCGCGCCGGAGGGGCCGTTCGGCGACCACTACGGCTACTACTCGCTGCGCCACGACTACCCGCGCCTGACCGTCGACGCGCTGCTGCACCGCGCGGACCCGATCCTGTGCGCGACCGTGGTCGGCAAGCCGCGGCAGGAGGACTTCTTCCTCGGCGACTTCCTGCAGGAGCTGCTGCTGCCGCTGGTCAGGGTCGCGATGCCCGGCGTCGTCGACCTGTGGTCGTACGGCGAGACCGGCTACCACTCGCTGGCGGCCGCCGTCGTGCGCCAGCGCTACAAGCGCGAGGCGATGGCGGCGGCGTTCCGGATCCTCGGCGAGGGCCAGCTGTCGCTGACCAAGTTCCTGCTGCTGACCGACCGGGCCGTCGACCTGCGCGCGTTCCGCGCGCCGCTCGAGCACGTGCTCGCGCGCGCGCGGTTCGAGACCGACCTGTACGTGTTCGGCAACCTGTCGATGGACACGCTCGACTACACGGGCCCCGCGGTCAACGAGGGCAGCAAGGGCGTGCTGCTCGGCCTCGGCGACCCGGTGCGCGAGCTGCCCGGCGAGTTCCGCGGCGAGCTGCCGGCCGGCTTCGCCCGTGCGGTGCCGTACTGCCGCGGTTGCCTGTGCGTGTCGGGACCGACGTTCGCTCAGGAACCCGCCGCGGCGCAGCGGCTCGTGCAGAGCGCGGCGCTCGACGACTGGCCGCTGGTCGTGCTGGTCGACGACGCCGCGCGCGCGGCGAGCACGGACGCGCGGTTCCTGTGGACGACGTTCACGCGGTTCGAGCCGGCGGCCGACCTGCACGCCCGGGCCACGCGCGTGGTGCGGCACCAGCCGAGCTACACGCCGCCGCTGGTGATCGACGCGCGCATGAAGCCCGAGTACCCGGCGGAGCTGTTCTGCGATCCGGACACCGCCAAGCTCGTGGACCGGCGCTGGGCGGAGTACTTCCCGCAGGGCGGGGTCGCGATGGGCGACAGCGACCGCGGCCATCTCGATTGACGCGCAGAGCACCCGGGGGTACTCCGCTGCCGTGACCTACCGCGACCTCGACCCCGCCGACGCGCAGCGCGCGCTGCAGCAGGACCCCACCCTGAAGCTGCTGGACGTGCGCACCGACTACGAGCACCGCTCGCACCGGCTGCCCGGCGCGGTGCTGCTGCCGGTCCAGGAGCTGGCGATGCGCGCCGACGAGCTCGACGCGGGCGCCAACTGGCTGGTCTACTGCGAGCACGGCCGCCGCAGCGTGTTCGCGTGCGAGATGCTCGAGCAGGCGGGATTCACGCAGGTCACCAACCTGCGCGGCGGCATGGCGAACTGGCTCGCCGCCGGGCTGCCCGTCGAGCGCTGAGCGCCGGGGCTCTGCGCGCGCTATCGGGGCCAGACCCCGATCGCCGCCCTGCAGTCCTCGACGCTCGGCACCAGCGCCAGCCGCACGAAGCGCTCCTGCCCGGGCCCGAAGTACGACCCCGGCGCGACCAGCACGCCCTTCTGGGCGCAGCGGTCGGCGTAGGCGACGTCGGTGGATCCCTCCGGCACCTCGACCCACAGGTAGATCGACGCCTCGCTCGGATACACGCGCAGACCGATGGCGCGGAAGTGCTCGAGCAGCACCGCGCGCTTCTCGCCGAAGCAGCGCCGCCGCTGCGCGACGTGCTCGTCGTCGGTCCACGCCACCACGCTGGCCGCCTGCACGAAGTCCTGCGGCGCCACCCCCATCGATGCGCGGAACCGCCGGTAGCCGGTCAGCTCGGTCGCGTCGCCGGCGACGAAGCCGCTGCGGTAGCCGGTCATGCCCGAGCGCTTGCTCAACGAGTGCACGGCGAGGCAGCCCTTGCGGCCGAACTCGAGCAGGCTGCGCGGACGCTCCCTGCCGAACCACAGGTCGGCGTAGCACTCGTCGTTCACCAGCGTGAACCCGTACTCGTCGCGCGCCGCCACCCAGCTGCGGAACAGCGCGTCCGGCATGCACTGCCCGCTCGGGTTGTGCGGCGAGTTCAGGAACACCAGCGCGGCGCGGCGCAGCACCGCCTCGGGCACCGCGTCGGGATCCGGGCAGTACGAGTTCTGCGTGCCGAGCGGCAGCGCGTAGGTCCACGCCTCGGCGAACAGCGCGCCGATCTCGTAGACCGGGTACGCGGGCTCGCCGTACAGCACCAGGTCCTTGTCGCTCGGCACCTGCACCTGCACCATCGGCAGGTGGAACAGCGCCTCCTTGCTGCCGAGCGTCGGCAGCACCTCGCTGTCGGGATCGACGGTGACGTCGAAGCGGCGCTGCAAGTAGGCGGCGATCGCCGCCCGCAGCTCGGGCCGGCCGGCCACGTCGGGGTACTGGCTCACCGGGGCCAGCCCTTCGCGCAACGCCTGCTGGATCGGCGCGGCGGTCGGCTCGATCGGGTCCCCGGTGCCGAAATCGAACACCCGCAGGCCGCGGGCCTGCAGGTCCGCCTTCTTCGCCGCCAGGGCGACCATCGGGTAGGTGCCGAGCTTGCGCAGTCGATCGTTCATGGTGGACGGTCCACCATACGCGCCCGACGGGTCGTGCGCCTCCTGCGGCCCCGCAGAACCGGCGGAAGCCCGGGCGCGCCAGCCGATTGGGCGCGACCTCGCGCGCGGCGCACAACCGCGCTGAACCGCGCGCGCGTCAATCCCGTTGGTGCCGGCTGCCGGCCCGCGTACGTTGCCCGCCTACCGTCATGACCAGGACCCTGCTCTGCGCTGTCTCCCTGCTCGCATGTACCCCCCTCGCCGCCTGCGCCGCCGCTGCTCCTGGCGCGGCGGCTCCTGCCGCAACCGCTCGGTGGCAGGACGGTGACACCACGCCGCGCAAGACCGGCACGATCCTCAAGCACGACGTCGACGGGCTGATCGATCGCATCGCCGACCTGACCGCCGAGAAGGGCCGCGCCGCGCCGTACGCCGTCACGCTGCCGGCAGCGGCGCAGATGCTGTGCGCGATGGGGCACTGCCACCGCTTCTACGTCGGCCTCGACAACCCGCGCATCCGCGCGACGCTGCAGACCCTGATCGGCCTGCGACAGAAGGACGGCAGCTTCGGCGACGGCGACCAGGTCGCGGTCGCGACGGCGTGGACCGCCGACGCCCTCGAGGTGATGGACGCCGTGCGCTACCGCGCCGAGATCGACACCGCGCGTCAGTGGCTGCAGCAGCACGGCGCCGCGACGTCGCTGTGGGAGGCGACCGTGCAGGGTGTGCTGGCCAAGGTGCGCCCCGGCCAGTGGCCGGAGGACCTCGCGCGCCCCGAGCAGAAGGCGGCCGCCGCGGCGGCCTCGTGGACCGAGGCGGCCGAGGGCGTGCGCGCGATCCCGACTCTGGTCCGACTGGTCGCGTGCCAGGCCGCCAACCGCGCGCTCGACCAGGGCAAGACGGCCCCGGCCGCCGCCGCGTTCTCGCCGGCGCAGCAGAAGGCGTTCGACTTCCTGCTGGCGCAGCAGCAGGACGGCGTCTTCATGGCGAGCTACGGCGGCAAGACGTTCCCGGACCCGGCGTTCACGGGCTTCGGGCTGCTGTCGCTGCAGACCAAGCCGGCGGCGCTGCGCAGCGAGGCCGAGACCAAGGTGATCGAGCAGGGCCTCCGCTGGCTGCTCGACCACCAGAACGAGGACGGCTCGTTCGGCCAGCAGGTGCAGAACTACACCACCAGCGTCGTGGTCGGCGCGCTCTCGCGCTGGGGCGACGCGGCCGCCAAGCCGGCGCTGCAGAAGGCGCAGAAGTACCTGCTCGCGTGCCAGAACGTCGAGTCCTCGGGCTACTCGTCCAGCGACCGCGACTACGGCTCGATCGGCTACGGCGGCAGCCAGCGCGGCGACCTCAGCAACGTCAACTTCGCGCTGCAGGCGCTGCGCCAGAGCGGCCTGCCGGCCGAGCACGAGGCGTTCCGCAAGGCGCTGGTGTTCCTGCAGCGCACCCAGAACCTCAAGACGGTGAACGACTTCGCCGGCAAGGTCTCCGACCCCGACGCGGAGGGCAAGCTGATCGACGTCGAGTCCGGCGACGACGGCGGCGCGGCCTACTACCCCGGCAACTCGGCGGCCGGCTACGTCGTCACGCCCGACGGCAAGTCGCAGCCGCGCAGCTACGGGTCGATGACCTACGCGCTGCTGAAGTCGTACACGCTGTGCGGCCTCGAACCCGGTGACCCCCGCGTGCAGGCCGCGGTCGACTGGATCTCGCGCAACTGGACCCTCGAGGAGAACCCCGGCTTCGCCGTGCCCGCCGGCGACAAGGCGCGCTACGCCGGCCTGTTCTACTACTACATGGTGCTGTCGCAGGCGCTCGACATGGCCGACGTGAAGACCGTCGAGGCCGCCGGCCCGGCCGGCAAGCCGCAGCAGGTCGACTGGCGCGCGGCGATGAAGGCGCGCCTCGAGACCATGCAGGCCCAGGACGGCTCCTGGCGCAACGAGAAGAACTCGCGCTGGATGGAGAGCAGCGACCTGCTCTGCACGTTCTACGCGATGCTGGCGCTCGAGCGCTGCAACGGCTGAGCGACGACCCTGCGGCGGCGGCCGGGTATCGTCCCCGCCATGTCCGCGACGCTGCCGACCGCGCCCGCCTGGTTCCGCTTCCACCCCGACCCCGCCGCCGCGGCGGCGCACCTCGGCGCCTTCGATCCCGACGGCGCCCGCTGGTTCGACCTCGGACCGCAGGACGTTCACGTGCTGCTGGCCCAGGGCGCGCTGCGGCTCGGCGACCTGCGCGAGCGCATCGCCTGCGGCCGCGCGATGGCGGCGCCGCGGCGCTTCGCGCTGCCGGTCCCGCGCCCGGGCAAGATCCTCTGCGTCGCCAAGAACTACCTCGCGCACGCGCGGGAGTTCGGCGCCGAGGCGCCGCCGGAGCCGATCTTCTTCGCCAAGCTGCCGGACACGCTGGCCGCGCACGGCGACCCGGTCGTGCTGCCGCACTGGCTCGAGACGCGCATCGATCACGAGGCCGAGCTGGGGCTGGTGCTCGGCTTCGCCGACCCGGACGGCCGCGGCGCCAAGTACGTCGACGCCGCGGACGCCATGGCGCTGGTCGCCGGCTACACCTGCGTCAACGACGTCACCGCGCGCAAGCTCCAGGGCGACGACCGCAAGCAGCAGTACCCGTGGCTGCGCAGCAAGTCGTTCGACACGTTCTGCCCGACCGGCCCGTTCGTGGTGCCCGCAGACGCGATCGACGCCAGGGACCTCGAGGTGACCATGACGGTCGGCGACGAGGTCCGGCAGCGCGCGCGCACCAGCGCGATGGTCTTCGACGTGCCGACGGTGCTGGCGGCGATGGCGCGCTGCACCACGCTGCGCCCCGGCGACCTGATCGCCACCGGCACCCCCGAGGGCGTCGGCCCGATCCGCGACGGCGACGCGATGCGCGTCTCGGTCGAAGGGCTCGGCGCGCTCGACAACCCGGTCCGGCGCGAGCCCGCGCCTCGGTGACCGCCGCGGCTACAGCTGCAGCCCGCCGTCCACCGTGAGGTCCTCGCCGGTGACATAGCCGGCCGACTCGGACAGCAGCCACAGCACCGCGCCGACCACGTCGTCCGTCGTGCCGAGCCGGCCCTGCGGCACCTTCGGCAGGAGCCGCCGCTGGCTGTCGCGGTGGCTGTCCGGGTGCTCGATCAGCCCCGGCGACACGACGTTGACCGTGACGCCCGACGAGGCGACCTCGGCGGCCAGCGACCGGCCCAGGTGCACCACCGCCGCCTTCAGCGCGAAGTAGAACGGCGCCCGCCGCATCGCCTTCGGCCGCCCGGCGCCCGCCGCGGCGAACAGCACGACGCGCCCGCGCCCGGCCGCCTGCATGGCCGGCACGACCGCCTGCACGACGTGCAGCAGCGACGTGACATTGCTGGCGACAAGCTGCGCCGCGGTCCCGGGCGCCGTCGCCAGCAGCGGCTCCTCGGCGAAGTCGCCGACCGTGTGCACGAGCCCCCACGGCGCGCCGCGGGTCGCGAGCAACGCCTGCGCCGCCGCATCGACCTGCGCGCGGTCGGTCGCGTCGACGCCGCCGCGCCGGGACCAGACGATGGCTCGCTCGCCCAGCGCATCGGCGACACCGAGACCGATGCCGGCCGTGCCGCCCACCACCAGGACCTCGTCGCGCGCGCTCATGCGCGGCGGACTCTAACCCGCGGCGGTCCGCGGCGGGCACTTCACTGCACGGTGAACTCGAGCCGCGACGGGTCTCGAACCTGCAGGCCCGGGGCGAGGTCGTCGAGTTCGGCCGCTTCGCGGCCGCCCTCGCCTAGAACATCGCCATCCGATCCAGCGGCCAGAAGCGCGCCCGCACGCGCCCCTTCAGCAGCTCCTCGGGCACCAGCCCGAACTCGCGCGAGTCGCAGCTGATCGGGCGGTTGTCGCCGAGCACGAAGTAGCTGCCGCGCGGCACGACGATGTCGCGCGTGGTGTCGCAGTCGGCGATGCAGGTCCACTCGTCGGGCGCCATCTCGCCGTTGACCCAGAGCTGGCCGCGGCGCAGCGCGATGCGGTCGCCGGGCAGGCCGACGACGCGCTTGACGAAGTCGACCGCCGGGTTGCGCGGGTAGCGCAGCACGACGACGTCGCCGCGGTGCACGTCGCCGAGCGAGCACGCGACGCGATCGACGACCAGCCGGTCGCCGTCGAACAGCGACGGCTCCATCGAGTGCCCCTTGACCACCGACACCTGCACCACGAACAGGTGCAGCGCGACCATGAACGAGGCGCCGAGCAGCACATCCAGGAGGAAGCGCTGGCGCGCGATCAGGCCGCGCACGCGAGCGCCGAGGCCCGGCGCCGCGGACGGGAGGCGCGGCCGGACGGCGGCCGGGTCGGCCTCGATGGACGGATCCATGGCCCAGGTATCGGCCGCCGCTCGCCGACGCTTGACCTCGGGGACAACCCGCAGCGGTCCGTGCGCTGCCAGCCGGGCTTCGCGGGCCCCCTCAAGGCACCTCCGGGGCCGTGTCGACCAAGCTCCTGGACCGCCGGCATGAACAACTTCACCCTGAATGATCTCGCGCGCCAGGAGCGCATGCGCCGTGAGCTGCTGCAGAAGAGCGACCTGGTGCCGCCGTTGCCGGAGTTCGTGGTCCGCCTGCTCGCGCTCCTCAACAAGCCGGAGACGGAGCCGCACGACCTGGAGTTCTACATGCAGAACGACCAGGTCCTCGTCGCCAAGATGCTGGCGATGGTCAACTCGCCGTTCTACGGCCTGAACCGCACGGTCCGGACCATCAAGGACGCGGTCATGGTGCTGGGCTTCCGCGGCGTGCGCAGCCTGGTCCTGGCCAGCAGCACGGCCAAGTTCATGCAGCGCGACTTCAGCTGCTATGGCCACGACACCAAGGGACTGTGGACCCACGCCGCGTGCGTCGCGGCCGGCGCGCGCACGATCGCCCGCGCCTGCAAGCTCGGCGCCGAGGTGAGCGAGCAGCTGTTCGTCGCGGGCCTGCTGCACGACATCGGCAAGCTCTTGCTGACCCCCTACCTCAGCGACGCGCTGCGGGCGCAGCCCGCGGACACGCGGGTCGACGCGGCGCTCGAGCGCAAGCTGATGGGCATCGACCACACCGAGGCCGGCGCGCTGGTGACGGCCAAGTGGAACCTGGCGACCGAGGTTCAGGAGGTCATCAAGGCCCACCACGACCGGGGTCAGGACGGCGACACACGCTTCGCCGCCGTCGTGCGCCTGGCCGACGCGGTCGCCCACGAGCGCGGCGTCGGGTTCCTGCCGGGTCGGGCCTCGACGACGCCGGAGGACGTCGCCGACCTCGCCGCGCTCGGCATCGCCGATGCGGCCGTCTGGGCCGGCCTGCGCAACGAGGTGGTCGCGGCCATGGACCAGGCCGTCGCGACCCTGGCCCGCCTGTCCTGAGGACGACGGTGAGCCCCCGGCAATCCACGGCCACGGCGGCGCCGCCTGCGCCACCGGACCTGGTGCGGCTGCACCTGTGCCGCACCCAGGCCGACCTCGACGCGGCGCTCGCCGCGCAGGTCGTCCGACTGTGGCCGAAGGGTGACTTCGCGGTGATGCTGGCCAACGGTCCGGACCTGCTGGTGCGCACGGCGGCCGGGCCGACCGGGCGCTGGCGTCCGGGCTCGCGACTGCAGGCCGCGCCCCCCGAGCCGCCGTGCACCGACCTGCCGGTGCGCTACGGCATCCACCAGCTCGGCAGCCTGTGGCTCGACGGCACCATCGAGGCGGCCCAGGTGCCGGCGCTCGAGGAGGTGCTGGCGCACTACGGCGCCGCGCTGGCGAACCTGACCTTCGGCGCCGAGCACCGCACCGCCAGCGAGCGCTACGCCGCCAGCCTGCAGGTCTTCGAGGAGGGCATCGTCCTGTTCCAGGAGAGCGACCTCGAGACCGTCCTGGCGCGGCTGCTGTCGCTCGCGGTCCGCATGGCCGGCGCGCAGGCGGGCGCGCTGTACGTGCTCGAACAGGCCGGCAACCCGGACTCGCAGCTCGAGCTGCGGCTGACGCACGGCATGCCGGACAGCCTGCTTGCCGGCATCGAGGCACTCGACGGCGGCTCGTGGCCGCGCAGCTTCCTGCAGCGGCAGACCGCGCACTCGACCCGCAGCGACGCGACGCCGCTGGGCGGCCTCGACCCAGAGACGGTGCCCGGCATCATCGACAGCGTGGTGTCGCTGCCGCTGCGCTACGACGGGATCGACTGCGGCCTGCTGGTGCTGTTCAACGTCGTGGTCGAAGGCGACGCGCGCGGCGACCTGTTGGAGCGCCTGGCGATCTTCGGCCGGCTCGGCGCGGCGGTGCTGCACCGCTTCCAGATCGAGGCGCTCGCCGCCAACCAGCGGTCGCTGCAGCGCGAGCTGCAGATCGCCGCGGCGATCCAGGAGCGCCTGCTGCCGACCCGGGCGCCGGCGATCTCCGACTTCGACTTCGCCTGGCACTCGCTGTCCGCGAACAACATCGGCGGCGACTACCTGGACTTCGCGCTGTCGGATCTAGGGGACCTGCACGCGATCATCGCCGACGCCTCGGGACACGGCATCAACTCGGCCCTGCTGATGTCGTCGTTCCGGAGCACCTGGCGCGCCGAGGCGCCTTGGGTCGAGCCGGCGCCGCTGTGCCGGGTGCTCAACTCCGCGGTCGAGCACGAGGTCGGAAGCACCGGCATGTTCATCACCGCGGCGACGCTGCGCATCGACCGCAACTCGCGGCGGATGACCGTGTCCAGCGCCGGCCACAACCCCTTGTTCGTCTACCGCGCCGCCACGGGCGACGTGCAGACGATCGACGCGCACGGCCCGCCGCTCGGATTCTCGGCCAGCGGGGAGTACGGCTCCGAGTCGGTCACGCTCGCCAGCGGCGACGTGCTGCTGCTCTACACCGACGGGATCACGGAGGCGGTGGACGCCGACGCGGAGATGTTCGGCGACGCGCGCCTGGTCGAACTGCTGCGCCGCGCGGCAGAGGGCTCCCCGCACGACATCCTGCAGGCGATCCTCGCGGAGCTCGCCGCGTTCACCGGCCGCAACCGCTACGACGACGACGTGTCGCTGTCGATCGTCAAGGTCCGCTGAGCGCGACCGCCGATCACTTCGGCTCGCCCTGCACGAACATCCACACGCCGGTGCCGGTGGCCAGCAGCGCGCCGACGACGAACGCCAGGACCGCCGCCAGGTGCCAGCGCCGGGCCGCCGGCCGCCGCCACAGCCAGATGCCGGTCAGCAGGACCGGCAGCGCCAGCGCGCCGCCCGCCTTCGCGAACCACAGGTGCACCCGCAGCGCCTGCTCCGGGAAGCGGTAGCCGCGCATCAGCTGCTCGGTGAGCACCACGGTCACCGCCAGCGAGACCAGGGTCAGCGGCCCGGCGACCAGGTGCAGACGGCGCCCGCCGCGCAGGCCGGAGACCAGCGCGGTGGCGAGCAACGCCAACGTCGTGCCGAAGGAGATCCAGAAGCTCGGGGCCGTGCCCATGGGGCGCGCACGATCGCCGGCGGCGGCCCCGCAGGCAACGCTCGGCTGCCAACGAGTGGTCGCCGTCGGCCGCCGCCCCCTACTGGACAACCCCCAGCGGCGGCGCCGCCGAACCCGCCGCCGAACCCGCCGCGCGGGGGTCCAGTCCCCGTGGCGGCTGGCCGATAGGCATCGCTAGCCATGGAACGGGACCTGGACACGAGCGAATTCGGAGAGTTCCACGACCTGATCCACCGGCTCACGGGCATCCATTACCCGGCCGAGAAGCTGCCGCTGCTCAGCAACCGCCTGCGCAAGCGGCTGCGCGCGTGCTCGCTGTCCGACTATCGCACCTACCTGCGCCACGTCACCGAGCAGAACCACCGCGCCGAGCTGCAGCAGTTCATCGACTCGATCACGACCAACGAGACCTACTTCTTCCGCTGCCGGCGCCACTGGGACCTGTTCTCGGCGTGGGCCGGCCGCCATCCG
Source organism: Planctomycetota bacterium (assembly GCA_050245995.1). Lineage (GTDB taxonomy): Bacteria > Planctomycetota > UBA1135 > UBA1135 > UBA2386 > JBFWWV01. Next base: position 108,343 of record JBFWWV010000009.1, read on the forward strand.
GGCCGCTCGCTGCGCATCTGGAGCGCGGCGTGCAGCAGCGGCTGCGAGGCCTACACCGCGCTGATCGCGCTGGAGCAGCTGTTCGGCCGCCAGTTCGGCGGCCGCTCGGTCGAGGTGCTGGGCACCGACCTGAACCTGGCGGTGCTCGACGAGGCGCGCGCGGCGATCTACCGCCCGTACGCGCTGGCGCAGTCGCCGCCCGAGATCGCGCAGCAGTACTTCCGCGAGAAGGCCGACGGCCGGCTCGAGCTCGACCGGCGGTTCCTGCGCCACGCCACGTTCCGGCAGCACAACCTGATGGACCCGTTGGCCGAACCGCCGTTCGACTTCGTGTTCCTGCGCAACGTGATGATCTACTTCGACAGCGCGAGCAAGCAGCGCGTCCTGCAGAACGTGCACCGCGTGCTGCGACCCGGCGGCGTGCTGCTGGTCGGCGAATCGGAGAGCCTGCTGAACGTGCCGCACCCGTTCACCTACGTGCAGCCGTCCTGGTTCGAGAAGAGCGCGGCCGAGGCCCCGCCCTCGTACCCCGGCGCGCCGCCGCGGGACGGCGGCAGCCAGCCGCAGCTGCGCCGCGGCCGGCCTTCGCCGGCGACCCCCAGCGGCGCAGCGCCGGCGGCCGCGTCGGCCCGGACACCACCTCGCCCGCCCACGCGCCGGCCCTGACCGGCGCTCGCCCCGGGCGCGCCCGTGGGCTAGCCTGCCGCGCATGCAGCACGAACTGCGCGCCTCCCCGGCCGGCCGCGATCAGCGCGTCGGCATCGTCGTCGCCCGCTTCAACGAGGTGGTCACCGAGCGGCTGCGACAGGGCGCGGTGGCGGCGTGCCGCGAGGCCGGGGTCGCCGACGACTGCGTGACCGTGCTCCACGTCCCCGGCGCGTTCGAACTGCCGCTGGCGTGCGAGTGGCTCGCCGCGTCCGGCCGCTTCACCGCGATCGCCGCCCTGGGCGCCGTCGTGCGGGGGGAGACCGGCCACTACGACCATGTCTGCTCCGCCGCAACGGACGGCGTCCTGCGCGTCACCCTCGACCACGGCGTGCCGATCGGCTTCGGCGTGCTGACCTGCGACACGATGGAGCAGGCGCTGGCGCGCGCCGGCGGCGACGCCGGCAACAAGGGCGCCGACGCGGTGCTGGCCGCGCTGGAGATGGCCGGCCTGCGCCGGCAGCTCGGCGCGGGGCCGGGCTGAGCCGGGCGAAAACACACCCCCCGGTTGAGCTCCGGTGCGCGGTCGCTACGCTGCTGCGCCGCTCGCCAGAGCCCCGCTCCTTCCTCGCCGATGACCCCGCCAGTCCGACGCCGCACCCGAGCTCGCGAGATCGCGCTGCAGCTGCTGTTCCAGTTCGACCTGCGCGGCGCCGGCTACGACCGCGAGCTCGACAGCGACGTCGCCTCGCTGTGCGCGGAGGCCGCCGAGGGCGACGAGGAGGTGCGCACGTTCGCGCTGCGCCTGGTCGAGGGCACGCTGCGCGAGCGCAACGTCATCGACGAGCGCCTGCGGTCGGTGACGCGCAACTGGGACCTGAAGCGCATGGCCGGCGTCGATCGCAACGTGCTGCGCATGGCGATCTACGAGCTCGCCCACTGCCGCGACGTGCCGCCGAAGGTGGCGATCAACGAGGCGATCGAGCTCGGCAAGAAGTTCTCCACCGCCAACTCCGGCGCGTTCGTCAACGGCATCCTCGACCGGGTCCGCATCGACCTCGAGCGCGAGCGGTCGGCGCCGTCCGGCGATGCCCCGACCGCCGCCGAGCCGCGCCCGACCGATCGCGAGACCGCCGGCGGCCAGAGTTGAACCGATGGTGTTCGGCAAGCTGGTCCAGGCGCTGCGCCGCACGCGCGACGTGCTCGCCAAAGGGCTGGGCCGCCTGTTCACGCTCGGCCGCAAGCTCGACGCCGAGTTCCTCGACGAGCTCGAGCACGTGCTCTACCAGGCCGACCTCGGCCCGGTCGGCAGCCGCATCGTCGAGGAGCTGAAGGCCGCCTACGCGCGGCGCGAGATCCGCGAGGTCGCCGAGGTGCCGGGCTTCCTGCGCGAGCGCCTGTGCCGCGAGCTGCAGGGCAGCGAGGCGCCGCTGCGCCGCATCGACCACAAGCCGTGCGTGATCCTGGTGGTCGGCGTCAACGGGTCGGGCAAGACCACCTCGATCGCCAAACTCACCCACTGGCTGGTGCGGCAGGGCCACTCGGTGCTGCTCGGCGCGGGGGACACGTTCCGGGCCGCGGCCGTCGAGCAGCTGTCGATGTGGGCCGACCGCATCGGCGTGCCGATCGTCAAGCAGGCGACCGGCGCCGACCCGGCCGCGGTCGCGTTCGACGCGGTGGCCGCCGCGAAGGCGCGCCAGGTCGACTACCTGGTGCTCGACACCGCCGGCCGGCTGCACACGCAGAAGAACCTGATGGCCGAGCTCGAGAAGGTCGTGCGCGTGGTGCAGAAGCAGCTGCCCGACGCGCCGCACGAGACCCTGCTGGTGCTCGACGCCACCACCGGCCAGAACGCCATCCGTCAGGCCAGCGAGTTCGCCAAGGCGGCGCCGGTCACCGGGCTGGTGCTGGCGAAGATGGACGGCACGGCCAAGGGCGGCGCGGTGTTCGGGATCCGCTCCGTGCTGCCCGTGCCAGTGAAGTTCCTCGGCGTCGGCGAAGGCGTGGAAGACCTCGAGACGTTCGCGGTCGAACCGTTCGTGGACGCGATCCTGCAGTTCGACGCGCAGAGGCAGGCGTGACCGACGCGGCGCGACCGCCGCTGCCGCCCTGGCTGCCCGCGGTCCTGGCCGCGCTGCTGTGCGTGCCGTTCGATCCGGACTGGATCGACTTCGAGCAGGCGCGGCGCGCGCTGCTGCTGGTCGGCACGGGGCTCACCGCGGCGCTGTGGCCGCGCGCCCTGGCCCAGGCTCCGGCCGGCGACCGCGCGCTGCTGGCCCTGCTGGCGTGGCTGGTCCTCGCCGCGGCCGCCAACGCCACGGCGCTGATCGCGCCCGCCGCGCTCACGACGCTCGCGGTCCTGGTGGCCCTGCTGCTGGTCGCCCGCCTCGGCGCCGCGACCGGGTCGGCGCCCTGGCTCGGGGTCGCCTGCGTGGTGCTGGCGGTGACCGCCGCGGCCGGGCTGCTGCAGCGCCTGGGCGTGCCCGTGCCGGGCGGCACCGCGCTCGAACCGGCGAGCCTGTTCGGCAACCGCAACGTCGCCGCCGAGGTCACCGCCGTGGCCGGCGCAGCGGCCGCCCTGGCGCTGCCGCGGCACCGCCGGCTGGCCGCGGTCGCGCTGGTGCTGGCCGGGGCCTACACCGTGGCGAACGGCTCGCGCTCGGCGATGGTGGCGCTGCCGGCGGCGGTCGCCTTCGCCGCCGTGGGCGCCCGCGGACGACCGCCCGGCGAACGTCTGCTGCCGCTCGCCGCACTGCTGGCGGGGTGCCTGCTCGGCGCCCTGACCCAGCTGCTGGCGCCGCTCCCGGCCGGCGCCGACGGCGCGCCGGCGCCGACCGCGGCACCGGCGCCGGCGACCGGCGCCGCGACGCTCGAGGTGCGCCGCGAGATCGCTGCCGCGGCCCTTCGCATGGTCTCGGACCAACCGATGTTCGGCCACGGCCCCGGCCAGTTCGCGGTGCAGTACCCGCGCTACCGCAGCCAGCGCGAGATCGAGCTGTCGTCGCTGGGGCGCACCGAGCAGCGGCGGGTCGGCACCGCGCACGACGACTGGCTGGAGCTGTGCGTCGAGGGCGGACCGCCGGCGCTGCTGCTGCTGTTGGTGTACGCCGCGCTGCGCTGGCGCGCGGCCCGCGGCGACCGCGCACGGCTGGCGCCGCTGGTCGCGCTCGGCCTGCTGATGCTGGTGCGCGCACCGCTCGGCAACGCGCCCGCCGCCGCGCTGGCGCTGCTGGCCAGCGCGCCGCTGCCGCCGGTCCGGCCGCCCGCGAGCCCGCCCGCGTCTCGCGGCGGGCCGCACGCGCTGCGGCTGGTCGGCGTCGCACTGCTGGCGCTCGGCCTGGCGCTGCTCGCCGAGGTCACCTGCCTGTCGCGCTACGTCGCCAGCCGCGCCGCGGGTGCACAGGGCGATCCGGCCTGGCTCGAACGGGCCGTGGCGGTGTGGCCGTTCGACCCGGTGCCGTGGCAGCTGCTGGCGCAGGAACGGCAGCTGCGCGCCGCCGACCTGGCCGGCGCCGAGGCGGCGCTCGCCGCGGCCGACCGCGCCGTGGCGCTGCGGCCGTTCGAGCCGTCGTACCGCCTGCTGCGCGCCGACCTGCTGCGGCTGTGCGGGCGCACGCAGGACGCCAAGCAGGAGCTGACCGAGGTGGCGCGGCTCGACCCCGGCGAGCCGCAGATGCAGGTGCAGCTGGCCGGCGTGTACTTCACCGAGCACGACCCCGCGGGCGCCACGGCGGCGCTGTACGCCGACCCGCCGCCGGTGCTGCGCGCGCAGCTGGCGCAGCGCCTCGACGAGTTCGCCGCGCTGGCCCGCGACGGCGGCGACGACGCGGCCGCCGCGCGCTTCCTCGCCGAGGCCGCGTTCGTCCGGGCGCTCGACGCGCTCGGCGCCGACGGACCGCGGGCCCAGGCGATCGCCAAGGAGCGTTTCGACACCATGCGCGCGGCGTTCGCCGCCGCGGACCTGCACGACACGGACCTGCGCGAGTACGTCGTGCTGGCGCTGCTGGCGCTGGACCTGGGCGATCGCGACACCGCGGCGCAGGCCGCCGAGGCGGCCACGCGCGGCAGCCGGCAGCTGCCGGCTTGGCAATGGCCGCTGCTGCGCGAGCCGGCGCGCCGGCTGCGCGACGTCGACGCCTGGCGAGAGCTGCTGCCGCCGGAGTAGCGGTCAGCGGCCGGCCGGCGCCGTCGCCTCGGCCATCAGCTCGAGGTCGGCGCCGGCGTCGGCCGCCTGGACGAACGCCTCGAACGCCGCCGCCGGCACGAACGCACGCTCCGCCTCGGGCAGCGCGGCGCGCACGTGGTCCTGCAGCACGAAGCCCAGGTAGGCCATGCCGAGCCGCGTGGCGTGCAGCTTGTCGCCCTGCATCAGGCCGCCGGGCCGGACCTGGACCGCACCCTCGGCGCACGGCAGCGCCACGCCCTTCTCCTTCATCTCGGCGACCAGCGCCCGCAGCGGGAACACGCGCACGCGCGGCCGCTCGGCGGCCCACGCCGCGAGCCTCGCGTTGAGCGCGTCGAGGATCTCGACGTCCGGGATCTGCCGCGGCGAGATCATCCGCCGCTCGGCGCCGTGCACGTCGGGCAGGTCGCCGACGACGATCGGACAGGGGAGCCGATCGAGCAGCTCGAGGCCGAGTTCGAGGCGCCGCAGCCGCGCCGCCTGCTCGCCGTCCTCGCCCTTGCGCACGTAGCCGTAGCCGAACCAGAACAGGAAGTCGACCGCCAGCGCCAGCTGCGGGTCGCGCTTCAGCGCGCGCTCGATCTGGCGCGGCGCCCGCCCCTCGGCGTCCTGGAACAGCATCAGGTCGGCGCTGCTGCGGACCTGGACCTCGGTGTCACCCAACCACGACTGGACCACCCGCAGCAGCGGCACGCTGCGGTTGTCGCTGCTGCCGCCCGTCAGCGGCCCGTCGACGAAGCCGGCGCTGACGCTGGCGCCGACGATCTCGATCCGAGGCGGACTCTCCTCGTTGCCGGCCGCCGCGGCGTCCTGTTGCGCCGACAGCATCGGCAGCACGGCGATCAGGGCGAACCGGACGGTCCAGGTTGGGGCTCTCCAATGCATGGCGGCACAGTATCCTGCTCCACCGCCATGTTCCGCAATCGGACCGTATCCCTGGTCGTCCCCGCGTACAACGAGGAGCAGACCATCGGCGCGGTCGTGGACGAGTTCCGCGCCGAGCCCCACCTCGACGAGATCGTCGTGGTCGACAACAACTGCCGGGACCGGACCGCCGAGATCGCCCGCGAGCGCGGCGCCCGCGTGGTCGTCGAGTCCAGGCCGGGCTACGGCGCCGCGCTGATGGCCGGAATGGCCGCTGCCAAGGGCGACATCCTGGTGCTGACCGAGGCCGACGGCAGCTTCCGCGCCCGCGACGTCCAGAAGCTGCTGGTCTACCTCGACGACGCCGGCATGGTGATGGGCACCCGCACGACGCGGCAGATGGTCCAGCAGGGCGCGAACATGCGGTTCCTGCTGCGCTGGGGCAACGTGTTCATGGCCAAGTTCCTGCAGCTGTGCTGGCTGCGGCCCGCCGAGCCGCGGTTCACGGACGTCGGCTGCACGTTCCGGGCGCTCAGCCGCGGCACGTTCGAGCGGATCCGCCACCGGCTGCGCGAGACCGGGCCGGCGTTCTCGCCGGAGATGATGTGCGCGGCCCTGCAGGAGCGCTGCCGCGTGCTCGAGGTCCCGGTGACCTACGGCAGCCGCCTCGGCGGCGAATCCAAGCACTCCGACACCTTCGGACGCCAGGCCCGCACGGCGCTGAAGATGTTCCGGACGATCTGTCGAAAGAGGTTCCTGGAGCGTGGCGCGCCGCGCGCCCCTGCGGACTCCAGTGAGCCGGCCCCCGGTCGCTGACCTGGACTCCCCCCGGGCGGCTACCTAGACTCCTTGGCCTCGAATCCCGGGCAGAACGCCAGCCGACCCCCTCCAACCGCTCCGAATCCAACGCGATGACCAGTCACGTCGTGATCCTCGGCGGCGGGCTCGCCGGCCTGTCCTGCGGCTACGAGATGGCCAAGGCCGGGCACCGGATCACCGTGCTGGAGCGCGAGCCGTTCGTCGGCGGCATGGCCGCCTCGTTCGTCGAGGACGGCGACGAGTACTGGACCTACGACTTCGGTCCGCACCGCTTCCACAGCAAGGACGAGAACCTGATCGGCCACGTCCACGAGATCCTCGGGGACAACGTGGTCATGGCCACGCGCAAGTCGCGCATCTTCCTGTTCGACCAGCTGATCGAGTACCCGCTGGTCGCCGGCGACGTGCTCAAGAAGATGCCGAAGTGGATGATGATCAAGGCGATGCTCGACTACGCCTGGGTCCGCTTCCAGGACCGCGTGCTGCGCAAGGACTTCAACCAGGACCGCGACTTCGAGAGCTGGGTCACGCGCCGCTACGGCAAGACGCTCTACAAGGTGTTCTTCGGCGAGTACACCGAGAAGACCTGGGGCATCCCGCCGCGCACGATCTCGGCGACCTGGGCCAGCCAGCGCATCACGCTGCTGAACCTCTGGGACACCATCAAGAAGACGCTGCGCCCGCCCACCACCAAGGAAGGGCCGCGCACGCTGGTCAAGGAGTTCATCTACCCGAAGCTCGGCGGCATCGGCGAGCTGGCGCGCGGCTACGCCCGCAAGATCGAGGAGATGGGCGGCACGGTGCTGACCAATGCACCCGCCGTGCGCGTGTTCCGCGAGGGCAACCGCGTCACCGGCGTCGAGTACGGCAAGCACAAGCGCGAGACCATCACCGGCGACCTCTACGTCAACACCATCCCGGTCAACTCGCTGGTCAAGGCGCTGACGCCGACGTCGCCCGCCGAGGTGCTCGAGAGCGCCAACGTGCTCAAGCACGTGTCGATCGTGTTCGTCTACCTGAAGCTGGACCGGCCGACGGTCACCGACGACAGCTGGGTCTACCTGCCGGAGAAGCGGCTGAAGGTGCACCGGTTCTCCGAGTTCCGCAACTTCAGCCCGCAGTGCGCGCCGGCCGGCAAGACGATGATCTGCTGCGAGATCACCTGCAAGCGCGGTGACGAGATCTGGCGCGCGTCGCAGGAGGAGCTGACGCGGATCTGCGAGCAGGACCTGCTGACCGTCGGCCTGATCGACCAGGGTCAGGTGCTGGGCTCGGTCGTGAAGAAGATCCCGTACGCCTACCCGCTCTACGAGGTCGGCTACGAGCGCTGGCTCGAGCCGATGATGAAGTTCGTCCACTCGCTCGAGAACCTGCACACGACCGGCCGCCAGGGCGCCTACCGCTACAACAACATGGACCAGTCGGTCGAGATGGGCCGCAAGCTGGCGTGGCAGCTCAGCACCGGCGACGACACCGGCTTCGGCGACGTCGCCACGGGCAAGGAGTACTTCGGCTGATGACCGGGCCGCTCCCCGCTTCGGTCGAGCTGCCGGACGCGGTGGAGATCCTGCGCTGCCAGCTCTGCGGCGGCGACGGCCACCGGACGAAGTTCCGCGACGGACCGTTCTCGGTGCGCGAGTGCACCGCCTGCGGGCTGGTCTACGTGACGCCGCGGCTCAGCGGCGAGGCGCTGGCCAAGGTCTACGGCGAGGGCTACTGGAAGAGCGACAACCCCAAGTCGCGCGGCTACGCCGACTACGCCCGTGAGGCGTCGCTCTACCTGAAGACCTTCCAGCGCCGCATGGCGCTGGTGCGCGACTGGATCCCGCAGGGCGGCCGCGTGCTCGACGTCGGCTGCGCCGCCGGCTACTTCATGCAGGTCATGCGCGAGCACGGCCACAAGGTGCTCGGCGTCGAGCCGTCGGCGGCGATCGCGACCATCGCGCGGCAGGAACTCGGCGAGCACGCCGTGTTCGTCGGCGACCTGGCCGACGCGCCGCAGGAGCTCGGCTACCGCGACGGCGCGTTCGACCTGATCACGCTGTGGGACGTGATCGAGCACATCCCCGACCCGCAGGCGACCCTGCGGCGGCTGCGCGCGATGCTGGCGCCCGGCGGCCGGCTGCTGCTCGAGACGCAGAACGTCAACAGCCGCTGGGCGCGCCTGCTGGGCCGCCGCTGGCACCACTACAAGCACGAGGAGCACCTGTACCACTTCCGGCCGGAGACGATCCGTCGGCTGCTGCAGGACTGCGGCTTCCGCGTGCTGCACCTCGGCGCCGGCCATGCCGGCAAGTACGTGTCGCTGGCGTTCATCGCCGAGCGCGCCGGCCGCCTCGGCCGCGTCGCCGGCGCGCTGGCGAGCCCGCTGCGGCTGCTGGGCAGCTGCAACCTCTACGTGAACCCGCGCGACGAGATGATCGTCGTCGCCGAGCCCGGCGGAGCCTGACCTTGGAACGCGTCGCCTACGAACGCTTCGCGCTGCTCGAGGACTCGCACTTCTGGTTCGTGAGCCGGCGCGCGATCTTCTTCGACGTGCTCGACCGCCTGCTGCGGGGCCGGCGTGACCTCGAGGTCCTCGAGATCGGCTGCGGCGCCGGCGGCATGATCGCGCCGCTGCAGCGCTACGGCCGGGTCACCGGCATGGACATCGACGTCGAATACCTGGGCTTCTGCAGGGAGCGCGGCTTCGACCGCGTGCTGTGCGGCTCGGGCGAGGAGCTGCCGTTCCCGGACGCGGCGTTCGATCTGGTGGCGCTGTTCGACGCGATCGAGCACATCCCCGACGAGCACAGAGCGATGCAGGAGATCGCCCGCGTGCTCAAGCCCGGCGGCCGCGCGTTCTTCACGGTGCCGGCCTACGAGTGGCTGTGGTCCAACAACGACGACATCGCCCACCACCAGCGCCGCTACACCAAGGGGCGGCTGCGCAAGGCGATGCAGCGCGCCGGCCTCGAGGTCGGCCGGATCAGCTACTACAACACGTTCCTGCTGCCGCTGATCGTGCCGTCGGTGCTGCTGACCAAGCTGCGCGGCCGCCTCGGCATGCTGCCCGAGGGCTACAACAACACGACGGTGCCGGTGCCGAAGCCGCTGAACTGGCTGTTCACCCGCATCATGTCGGGCGAACGGCACCTGATCCGCGCGTTCGACCTGCCGCTCGGCCACAGCATCCTGGGCTGGGCCGAGCGGGTCTGAGCGCGCCAAGAGGCGGCGCGCGGCGCAGGGGCCGCGCGCGACGTCCGGTCAGCGCTCCTCGAGCCGGCCCTGCGGCTCCTCGTAGCGGTAGCGCTCCTTCAGCGCCTCCAGCTCGAACGACTGCTGCATCGCCTCCTGGGTCCGCCCGGCGCCGAAGTTGTTCCGCACCACCGCGAAGTCGCGGCGCGTGATGTCGGCCGCCGTCAGCGGCGCCACCGCCGTGCACGCGGCGACCTGGTAGCGCTTCTCGGCGCCGTCCTCGAGGATGTCGGTCGCTTCGCCGGCGTCGAGGGCGTTCACCATGCCGCCCCACAGGAACTCGATGGTCCGCTCGAAGCGCTTGCCGGCGAACGGCTGCGCCGACGACAGGTCGCGGCGGTACGGGCCGACCGTCGACAGCGCGAACCCGGCCGTCGCCGCGGCCTGGTCCAGGACCGCCGCGTAGTGCTTCTCGGCCTCGGCCTCGATCTCGGCGTCGAGCTCCTTGTTGACCTCCTCGGTCAGCGCGAGCTTGCGCTTCTCCGCGGCCTCCAGCTCGGCGGTCAGCTGGGCCTGCTTGGCCTCCCAGCTGCGCCGGGCCTGCGTGCCGGCCGGGATCTTCTCCAGCGCCTGGGTGGCGTTGGCGAGCTGCGCCTCGACGTCGGCGCGCCACTCCGCGAACCGACGCTCGATCTCGCCGGCGCGCTTCTGGTCGATCTCGGCGACCTTCTCGGGCGCCTGTTCCTTGCCGAGCCGCAGCAGCTCGTCAGCGAGGGTCTTCTTGGCGGCGTCGCCGGCCTCCTTGGCCTTCTCCTCGTAGTAGCGCTTCTGCAGGTTCTCCTTGATGTCGTCCCACGGCTTCATCGGCCGCACGATCACGTGGGTCGCCTGCATCAGGAACGCGCCGTTGGCGGCGCGCGCCGGCCGGCTGCCGAGGGCGCCGGCCTCGCGCAGCGAGGTGGCCAGCTCGGGCATCTTCCACTCGCCGAGTTCGACGGCCGACAGGTCCTTGAGCGCCGCGGCGTTGTTGTCGCCGGGGACCTCCAGCAGCCGCACGCCGGCGCGGTCCTTGGTGAGCTCGGTCCACGCCGCCGCGAAGTCGAAGCCGGTGCGGGCGGCGTCCAGCGCCTCCTTGGCCCGCGTCTCGTTGGCCTCCATCTGCGTCAGCGTCTCCTCGGCCAGGCGCAGGGCGTCCTTCAGCTCGGCGTTCTCGGGGTCCGCCTTCAGCTTGGCGTCCGCCTCGTTCTTCTGCCGCTGCCAGTCCATCTTCTGCTGCAGGCTCTGCTGGTAGGCCTCGAGCAGCGGCTTGAGCTCGTTCTGCTGCCGCTCCATCAGCGCGCCGAGCAGCTTGTTCAGCACTTCGTCGACCTGGATCAGCTTGTCGAGCTCCGGGGTGACCTCCGGGTCGTCCATCGCCTTCTGCTTGCCGTCGGCGTCGGTCCAGCGGTGGATCTCCTCCTTGAACACCAGCCGACGCTGTTCGTCGCCGATCTGCAGGTTGTCGAGCACCTCGGACCACTGCGTCGGGTCGAACTCGTCGTAGCGGATGGCGCCGATGCGCAGGCCGACCTTGTTGGTGTCGTAGACCTCGAGGCGGCTCTTCTCGGCCTCGGTCTTGGCCTCCATCCAGGCGCGCACGTCGTCCTCGGTGACGGTGCCCTGCTGCTCCAGTTGCTCGGCGAGCGCCTTCATGTCGAAGGTCGCGACCCGGCAGGTGATCTTCTCGCGGTCGTCGCCCTCGAGCAGCAGGGCCATCGCCGCCGCGTCCGAGGTGTCGACGCCCAGCGACAGCAGCGTCACGTAGTTGCCGATCCGCAGCGCCTCCTTGACCAGCGTGCGGTACTCGGCCAGCGAGTTCATGCCGCGCTGCAAGGCGATCTGCGTCGCGGTGTCGGTGCCCTTGTTGGCGTTGTTGAGGAACCGGACGAACCAGTCGATCGCCGCGTCGGCCTCGTCGTTCGACGTGCCCAGCCCGACCGCGATCGCCGCGCGCCGCAGGATCGCGAGGCGCGTCACCAGATCGCTCGTGCCGCCCATCAGCAGCGGGTCCGGCAGCGTGTTCGGCGGCAGCGAGCGCACGTTGCGCGCCAGCGCCGCGGCGACCTGCTGGTCCTCGAGCTCGAGCGACACCGTCTGGCCGCGCACCTGGATCGTCGGCTGCGGCCCGGTCGGGCCGTCCGTCACCCCGCGCAGCCACTGCGTCATCGCGCCGGTGATCGAGAACGTGATCAGCGCGAAGATGCCCGCCGTGTAGAGGATGAGCTTCTGGTACTTGCGGAAGAAGCCGAACGCCCCCACGAACTCGTCGTGGTGTTCGGGCTGCTCTGGCTTCGGAGGCTCGACTGGCGGGTTCTGGGTGGACGTCGACATGTTCGGGTCGCTGATTCTAGGAGGCTGCGCTGCGCGAGGCGAGCCGTTCGGGTGCGTGGGGCTCGCGCCGGGTCGAGTTGCGAGAACGGAGGCGAATCGGTGGATTCATCGAGGCTCTCGCGGCGCGAGCCGGGGCGGAGGACGCGTGGCCGGCGGTGTGCATTCGCGTGATGCTGGCTCCTAGGACTGTTGCCGCGCCTTGGTACCATCCTCGGCGTCGAGCGCGATCGCCTCCGAGGTGAGCAGGATCGGGATGCCGTCCAGGATCGGGTAGACCACCCGATCGCCCTCCGGCACCAGACCGCCTTCCAACGCCCGGGCCACCTCGGAGCCGCCGCGATTGTGCACCGCACCCCGGGCGATGCGCGCGTTCAGGGCGGCCAGTTCGTGGGCGGGCAGTTCGCGCAGCGGCTTGCGGGAAGCCGGGCAGACCAGCATCTGCAGGAATTCGGGATCGAGAGCCATGACGTGAACTGGTGAGGGCGGCAGGGCTCGAACCTGCGACCTACGGCTTAAAAGGCCGCTGCTCTACCGGCTGAGCTACGCCCCCCGGTCGGACTGCCGCGAGCGGCGGCCACGGGAGAAGGGGCGAAGATCGAACAACTTCCGCCGCTCCGGCGCAAGTCCCGTGCGGCCCAGGAAGTGGGCCTCGAGCCGTCAGCCGGGGGCCGACACGGGCAGCCGACACCGGGCAGCCGACACCGGGCAGCCGACACGGGGCAGCCGACACGGGGGGCCAGCCCCGGCCACCGACCGCGCCGGAGCGAGGCGGGACGCGGCAGCCGGCGAAGGCCGGGCCGCCGGACGACGCGACGACGCGACGACGCGACGACGCCGAGCCCGCGGACCCGGACGCCGGCGCGCGCCGGTCACTCCTCCAGGATCTCCCGGCTCTTGGCCTTGAGCACGTCGTCCATGAAGTGCTCGGCCGCCTTCAGGGCCTGGTCGATCCTGTCGTGCAGGTTCTTGCAGAGGTCCTCGGTCAGCTGACCGTCCTTCTTGGCCTGGTCGGCGTGCTTGTTGGCCTCGCGGCGCTCGTTGCGCAGCGCCACGCGGTTCTGCTCGACGAGGTCCTTCACCTTGGCCACCAGCTTCTGGCGCTGCTCGCCCGACAGCGGCGGCAGCGACAGACGCAGCATCTTGCCGTCGCTCTGCGGGTTCAGGCCGAGATCCGACTTCAGCAGCGCGCGCTCGATCTCCTTGAGCACCGGCGGCGACTGGTCGAACGGCTTGATCGCCAGCTGCCGGGGCTCCGGCACCGAGATGTGCGCCATCTGCTGCAGCGGGGTCGGCGTGCCGTAGTAGTCGACGCGGATCGTGTCGACCAGCGCCGGAGACGCGCGGCCGGTGCGGATGCCGCCGAGCTGCTCCTTGACGTGCTTCTCGGTCTTCTCGATCTTGGCCTTGAGTTCGCTGAGGATCTTGTCGCTGGGGTCCATGGGTCACTCCGCGGCTCCACGCCGCTCGCCGGCCAACCATAGCGCGCGACGCGCGCACGGCCCAGCGTCCACGCCCCGTTCGGGCGCCGCGCCCGCGCGCCGGCCCGCGGCGGCTCAGACGACCCAGGTGCCGATGTCCTCGCCGCGCACCGCGCGCTCGAGGTTGCCCTCGACGAACATGTCGAACACCATGATCGGCATCGCGTTCTCCATGCACAGGGTGAACGCGGTGCGGTCCATGACCTGCAGGTTGCGCTGCAGGGCCTCGGCGAACGTCAGCTGCGCGAACTTGGTCGCCGCGGGGTCCTTCTTCGGGTCGGCGCTGTAGACGCCGTCGACCTTGGTCGCCTTGAAGATCGCGTCGACGCCGAGCTCGGTGGCCCGCAGCGCCGCGGCGGTGTCGGTCGTGAAGTAGGGGTTGCCGGTGCCGCCGGCGAGGATCACGGTCCGCCCCTTCTCGAGGTGCCGGATCATGCGCCGCCGGATGTAGGGCTCCATCAGCGTCTTCATCTCGATCGCCGAGGCGGCGCGGGTCTCGATGCCGGCGCGCTCGAGGCCGTCCTGCAGCGCCAGCGTGTTGATGGCGGTGGCGAGCATGCCCATCTGGTCGGCGGTGGCGCGGTTCGTGCCGCGCTTGCTGAACTCGGCGCCGCGGAGCAGATTGCCGCCGCCGACGACGATCGCGACCTCGACGCCGAGGCGCTGCACGCGGGCCACGCGCTCGGCGATCGCGGCGACCACGTCCGGGTCGACGCCGCTGCCGTCCCGCCCGAGGCTCTCGCCGCTCAGCTTCAGCAGGATGCGCTGGATCTGGCTGGGGACGGGCACGGCGCGACCTCAGCCGCCCAGCGCCATGTAGTGGAACCGCCGCACCTGGATGTTCTCGCCGATCTTGCCGACGAGCTCGGTCCGCACCTGCTCGACGGTGCGCGTGTCACTCTGGTCGGCCGGGTTGACGAAGGCGAGCTCCATGAGGCACTTCGACTGGAAGAACTTGTCCATGCGGCCCTCGATCGCCTTGTCGATGACCTGCTGCGGCTTGCCCTTCATCGTCTGCAGCGTCTGCTCCTCGACGAACGCGCGCTCCTTCTCCACCGCCGCCGGGTCGACGGCCTCGCGGTTCAGGAACTGCGGCGCGTAGGCCGCAGCCGTCAGGCAGACGCCGCGACCGAAGTTGTTGAAGTCCTCGTTGCGCGCGACGAAGTCGGTCTCGCACACCAGTTCCGCGAGCACCGCGACCTTGCCGTTGTGGTGCACGTAGCTGAACAGCTTGCCCTCGTTGACCTCGCGGTCGGCGGCCTTGTCGGCCGAGGCCTTGCCCTTCTTGCGCAGCGCGTCGCGCGCCTTCTCCATGTCGCCGCCGCTCTCGGTCAGCGCCTGCTTGCAGTCCATCATCGGCGCGCCGGTCATCTCGCGCAGCTTCTTCACCGTCTTGGCATCGATCTGGGTCATGGTCCTGGTCTCTTCGCTGGAGTCGGTCGTCGGAGCGGGCCGCGGCGCACGCGCGGCCCGAGGCGCCCTGGGCGGAGCCGGGGCTCCGCGAGCGCGGCGCGCGAACGGGCCATCCCGCGCGCCGCTGCCGGCCGCCGAGCGGCCGGTCGTGGGGTCGGCTCAGGTCGCCGACGGGTCGTTCGACTCGGGCGCCTGCGGCGCCTGGGCCTCGGGGGCCGGAGCCGGAGCGGGTGCGGGTGCCGGCGCGGCGCCGCCGCTGGCCGGAGCCGGCGCAGCCGGGGTCGCCGTGCGCTCCTCGCTGCGATCGTTGCCGATCGACACCGAGTCCGCGTGCGGACCGCGCTCGCCGCCGCCGAAGCGACCACCGCCGCCGCCGCCGCCGGGGCCACCAGGGCCACCGCGACCGCCGCGGGGACCGCCGCGACCACCACCGCGCCCCTCGCGACCGCCGCCGCGGCCATCGCGGCCCTCGGTGCGGCGCCCGGGCGCCTGGCGGTTGCGGACGTCCTCGGACGCCTGGCGCTGGGCGTCGCGCAGCGTCGCCTCGTCGCAGGTCTTGCGCCCCTCGATCACCGCCTCGGCCAGATGACCGAGGATCAGCTGCACGGAGCTCATCGCGTCGTCGTTGGCCGGGATCACGATGTCCGCGAAGCCCGGGTCACAGTCGGTGTCGAGGATGCACACGACCGGCACGTTCATGCGGGCGGCCTCCTTGACGGCGTTCTCCTCGCGACGCGGATCGACGACGATCAGCGCGCCGGGCAGGCCGTGCAGCATGCGCACGCCCTCGAGGTTGCGCCGGATCTTCTTCATGTCGCGGCGCATCGACGACTGGTCCTTCTTCTTGTAGCGGTCCAGGGCGCCGGTGCTCTCGAGGTTCTCGAGCTCGATCAGGCGCGCGAGCCGCTCGCGCACGGTCGCGAAGTTCGTCAGCGTGCCGCCGATCCACCGCTCGGTCACGGCCGGCATGCTGGCGCGCTGCGCCTCCGCCTCCACCACCGCGCGGATCTGCTTCTTCGTGCCGAGGAACAGGATCTGCGCGCCGGTGGCGGCCAGCTCCCGCACGAAGTGCGTCGCCCGGTAGAGACCCTTGATGGTCTCCTCCAGGTTGATGATGTGGATCTTGTGCCTCTTGCCGTGGATGTACGGCTTCATCTTCGGGTTCCACCGGCTGGCCTGGTGGCCATAGTGGACGCCGGCGTCGATCAACTCCTGGGCGGTTACGAGCGGCACTCTGTGGTCTCCTGCACCCGGTGAGGGCGCGCGATCCGTGGTTGGAAGGGGCGAGGATCATAGGTAGCGACTGCACGCGGTCAAGCGTGCAGGTGCGCCAGTCGGAACCGGATCGCGCCGCTGCCACCGCCGGGTCGATGCCGCGCACCGGCGCGCACAGCGGCTCGCGGGGCCTCTCCCGGACCCTACCCCGGGTCCGGTCGGTTGCTGTCCGCCGCAGATGCGCCGCGTCCGCGCCGCGAACCGCAGGTCCGAATCGACGCAGGATCCCGTCAACTGCCCCCTTCCGCGAGCACGACGATACCGGATACTGCGCCGATGCCCGGCGCCCGCCCCGAGCAACCCGACGACCCCCGCCCCCAGCCCGCGCCACCTCCGGTGGTCCTGGTCTGCGATCACGGCCGGGCCGGGCTGCACGAACTCGTCGACGCGCTGTCGCGCAGCGGCATGGACGTGCGCGAATCGACGTCGCTGGCCGAGACGCGCCGCCTGCTCGACGACCTGCGCCCCGACGTCGTCGCACTCAATCCGCTGATGCTGGTGACGGGCGGCGTCGAACTCGAGCTGATGGAGGCGCTGCAGCGCGACGACGATCCGGTGCCGGTCCTGCTGCTGCTCGACGACCTGCAGCCGCTCGCCGACGCGCCGCGCTGGCGGCTGCCGATCCGCGACTTCCTGCGCAAGCCGGCGGCGGCCGGCGAGAGCCTGCACCGCATCGAGGTGCTGCTGCTGCACCGGCGGCGCTACCGCACGCTGTCGCAGCACAAGCAGCGGCTCGAAGGGCAGATCAGCGTCGACTTCAAGACCGGCCTGTTCAGCGAGCAGCACTTCTGGCGCCTGCTGGGTCTCGAGTGGAAGCGCGCGCGCCGGCACCAGAATCCGCTGTCGCTGATGTTCGTCGACGTCGACGACTTCAAGAGCGTCAACGACTCGACCGAGTACACGTTCGGCGACGAGGTGCTGAAGAAGGTCGGCGAGACGCTGCGCGCGACGGTGCGCGAGACCGACTTCGCCGCGCGCTGCGGCGGCGACGAGTTCTGCCTGTTGCTGCCGCAGACCACGCCCAAGGAGGCGGTGCAGACCGCGCTGCGCATCCGCCAGCGCGTGGCCGAGACGGTCGTGCAGCGCGGCGGCTACAGCCGCCAGGTCACGGTGTCGATCGGGATCGACGCACACGACGCGCGCACGCCGGGCAGCGTCGAGCTGCTGCGCAGCCGCGCCAACCTGGCGCTCAAGGAGGCCAAGAAGCGCGGCAAGAACCAGGTCTGGCTCTACAGCGGCGAGGCCATCGGCCCGGCACCGGCGTCGGAGCAGGGCTAGCAGGCCGGCCGGAAAGTCCATTCCGCACCTCGCGGCGGCCTCGACGCACCTGGCGGCACACGAGGGCTTGCATTCCCGCGGCGCAGGCTCCTGGCCGCGGCGGCGGGCCGACGCCGCGGCTGTCGCCGGACCGCAAAATCCGGCGGTCGCCGACCTGCGCACCAGGGCCACTGCCATGGGCGGAATCCCCGGACTTTTTGATCGACCACCGGGGACGTCGGCCCCATGTCAGGGGGCCCACCGTGGTAGCATTCGCCGCGCCTTTCCCCTCAGCCAAGAGAACGCCGCATGCAATCGCGCCCCCTGCTCGTTGCTGTCGCAGCCATTCTGGCCGGCACCGCGACCTCCCAATCCAACACCGTGCCGGGCCTGGACGGCAAGCTGTTCGACATCAGCCAGCCCACCTACTGGGGGCGCCGCGGGCCGGCGTTCCCGAACGGCGAGATCGGGTTCTCCGCATCGAACACGATGTGCAACCCGGGCTCGGTCAACATCCCGTGGTTCGCCGCGATGTCGGAGAACCACCCGATGTTCGGCTTCATGGTGACGCGCATCACCGACGACCGGATGGTGCAGATCTCCGACCGGTCGATGTGCAAGCACGCATTCCTGTCCTTGAACAACAACACCGGGCCGTGCGTGCCCTGCGCCAACACCTCCTCCGGCAGCCAGATGTTCGTCGGCTGCTCCGACGTCTACAGCGCCGGCAACAACGGCAGCCGCAACTGGCTCGGCCCGGCGGACGAGATCGATCCGTGGCTCGGCACCTGGACCGCGCTCGGCTCGTACTTCGACCGCGGCGACCCCGACGTCGGCCCGCCGAACAACAACGACGGCGTCAAGAGCAACATCTCCGCGCCCGACCAGGTCAAGAACCGCGTCACCATCCAGGAGCAGGACCTGATCGTCCCGAACTCCACGTTCTGGTACCAGATCCACCTGCTGCACCGCGGCGAGTCGGTCGCCAACCGCGGCGACAACCTGATGTCGCGCGGCGTCACGTTCACCACGGGCGCCGGTGGCTCCTGGAACACCGGCAACGCGACCACGCCGCTGCAGGGCTCGATCCTGCAGCGCTGGAGCGGCGCCACGATCAACATGGCCGGCAACGGCAACGACGACGGCCGCATCGCGATCGCCGTCAAGGTGACCGGCCCGACCAACGGCATCTGGCACTACGAGTACGCGGTCCACAACGTCGACAACAGCCGCGGCGCGGCCTCGTTCCGCGTGCCGATCTGCTCGAGCGCGCGGATCTTCAACGTCGGCTTCCGCGACATCGACGACAACGCGCTGAACCAGTGGACCGGCGCCAAGCAGGGCAGCGAGTACGTGTTCACCGCCCCGCCCGGCAACTCGCTGGACTGGAACATGCTGTTCAACTTCTGGTTCGACAGCGACGCCGGCCCCGGCACCGCCAACGCGGTCTTCGACGAGGCCCGCATCGGCCCGGGCGCCCTGAGCTTCACGGTGCCGACCGAGGCGCCGCAGTCCGTGCCGAACGTCTACCTCGGCGACGGCTGCGGTTCGCCGGCGACGATCCTGACCGGCAACGGCCTGCCGACCATCCCGAACCCCTCGTTCGCGGTCAACGTGCAGACCCAGCCGTTCGCGGCGCTGTTCCTGTTCCTCGGCAACGAGGTCAACGTGCCCCTCGGCGGCGGCTGCACCCAGTACGTGGACGCCACCGGCATCCTGTCGCTGGGCTTCGTGCTCGCCGACGTGAGCGGCACGGCGACCTTCGGCCTGCCGATCCCGCCGGGCATGGCACCCGGCTCCGCGGTGCTGCAGGCCGCGCAGATCAGCCCCGGCGCCGGAGCGTTCCTCGGCGACTTCAACCTCAGCAACGGCCTGAAGATCCGCGCCGGCCTGAGCGGCTGCCCGTGAGCTGAGCGTCGACCCGGAAGGTCGACCCGAGACCTCGTAGCGGTCGGACCACCGACCCGCCACCGGCCCGCAGGGCGACGCCCTTCGGGCCGGTCGCATGTACCGGCGGCGGCGCCCCTCAGCGCGGCCGGCGCTGCTCGAGCAGCTGCAGCCGGCGCTGCACCTCGGGCTGCCCCGGGTGCAGGGCGTCGGCCCGCCGCAGCAGTGCCTCGGCCTCGTCGACCGCGCCGCGCAGGTTCAGCAGGTCCGCCAGCGGCACCATCGCACCGTACATCTCCGGCTCGACGTCCAGCGCGCTGCGGAGCTGCGCCTCCGACTGCTCGAGGTAGCGCATGTCGTCCTTGGCGACCGCCAGTTCGCGCAGCGCCAGACCGCGCAGCTGGTGCAGCCGCGGGTCGGCGACCAGGGCCCAGCCCTGCGCGCTCTGCAGCAGCCCGTCGAACGCCTCCAGCTGCCGCGCGCGCTCGGGCCCCTGATCGCGCCCCGGCAGCCTGGCCTCGATCCGCTCGGCGCGCCACCACTGCACCTGCACCGCCGCGGTGTCGGCCCACAGCAGCAGCCAGGCGGCGACGCCGATCAGTGCCCACCTGCCGGCCGGCCGCAGCGCGCCGTCGCGCTTGAGCTCGGTGTGCTGGAACTGCACCTGCCGCCGCCGCAGCAGGCGCCAGCCCAGCAGCACCAGTGTCGCGGTGATCGCGCCGAGCCCCACCGACAGCAGGAACGGCACCACCTCGCCGTACCAGGCGCCCCGGAACGCGAGCGTCCCGCCGAGCGCCGCCGCCGCCAGCAGCAGTTCCTCGGGCCAGGTGAAGTCCGCGCGCGCGCCGATCCGCTGCTGGCTCTTCGTCAGCGGCTTGGGCAGCGCCGCGCCGAAGTACAGCGCGTCCTTCGGGCAGACCGACACGCAGTCCATGCACTTCATGCAGCCGGGGTCGACGATCTTGCCGTGCCGCGCGACCTCCTCGTGCACGCGCACGTTGCTGCTGCACACGGTCGTGCAGTGGCCGCAGGCGTCGCAGGCGTCGGTGACCTTGATCCGCCCCGGCGAGAACCGGTCGGCGACGATGAAGAACGCCGCGTAGGGGCAGCCATAGGTGCAGAACCCCTTGGCCCCCATCCACCACACGATCAGGAAGCCGACGACGACGACCGTCAGCACCGTCATCAGCGGCCCGGGGAACGTCGCCCAGAGGTCGTCGGTGGTGAGCGCCCACTGCCACTCCGACCAGCGCGGCATCGGCTTGTCCTCGGGCGACAGCCAGTGCCGCACGTGCGGCCAGAGGAACATGTGCCCGCCGACCGCGAACGGCGCGAGGATCAGCAGGCGGCTGCGCACCGGCCGCGGCCGCAGGCCGAACCTGCCCAGCAGCCAGGCCGACAGGTCCTGCAGGGCCACGACGTGGCAGGCCCAGCCGCAGAACCACCGCCCGAACACCAGCGTGCCCAGGATCAGCACCGTGAACAGCACGAAGCCGGCGTTGATCTTGCCCTCCTCGAACGTCTGCATCGCCTCCGACGGCTCGACCGGGGTGATGGTCTCGCCGGACAACAGCCAGTGCGCGATGTGCAGGCCGATGACCACGTGCACGAGGATCAGCACCAGCGCCCGCCAGCGACCCACCTTGGACTTCCGGACCGGGCCGCACTTGGGCTTGTGGCGATCCAGCAGCGGCAACGCCGCCCGCACGTCGGCGCGGGACAGCGGGTTCTGGGCGGGCTTCGGCCCGGAGGAGGTCGCGGTCTGCAGCGGCGTCACGGCGCCGAGCATACTTGCCGGGCCGCGCGGTGCCCGCTACCACTGCCGGCATGACCGAGCCCGAAGCGCCGCCGCCGTCCGACTTCATCCGCGACCGCATCCGCGCGGATCTGCAGTCGGGCAAGGTGCGCGAGGTCGTCACCCGGTTCCCGCCCGAGCCCAACGGCTACCTGCACATCGGCCACGCCAAGGCGATCTGCACGTCGTTCGGCATCGCCGCCGAGTTCGGCGGCCGCTGCAACCTGCGCTTCGACGACACCAACCCGGCGGCCGAGTCGCAGGAGTACGTCGACGCGATCCAGGAGGACGTGCGCTGGCTCGGCTTCGAGTGGGACGCGATCTACTACGCGGCCGACTACTTCGACCGGCTCTATGCCTGGGCCGAACAGCTGATCGAGAGCGGCAAGGCCTACGTCGACGAGCAGGACGCCGAGACGATGGCGAAGAACCGCGGCACGGTCACCACTCCCGGCACGAACAGCCCGTTCCGCGACCGCCCGGCGGCCGAGAGCCTCGACCTGCTGCGCCGCATGAAGGCCGGCGAGTTCCCGGACGGCAGCAAGGTGCTGCGCGCCAGGATCGACATGGCGCACCCGAACCTGAACCTGCGCGACCCGGCGATGTACCGGATCCGGCACCTGCACCACCAGCGCACCGGGGACGCGTGGTGCATCTACCCGATGTACGACTGGGCGCACGGCCAGAGCGACTCGATCGAGGGCATCACCCACAGCCTGTGCACGCTCGAGTTCGAGCACCATCGGCCGCTGTACGACTGGTTCTGTGACGCGCTCGGCATCTACAAGCCGCAGCAGATCGAGTTCGCGCGGCTCAACATCGAGTACCTGCTGACCAGCAAGCGCAAGCTCAAGCAGCTGGTCGACGAGCGTCGCGTCGGCGGCTGGGACGACCCGCGCATGCCGACGCTGCGCGGCCTGCGCCGCCGCGGCTACCCGGCAGCGGCGATCGTCAACCTGTGCCAGCACGTGGGTCTCGCGAAGTTCAACAGCACCCACGAGATGGCACTGCTCGAGTACCACGTGCGTCAGGTGCTCAACAAGACCGCCCAGCGCCGCATGGCGGTGCTCGACCCGCTGCGGCTGGTGATCGACAACTGGCCGCAGGGCAAGGTCGACCTGCTGACGGCGACCAACAACCCCGAGGACGAGGCCGCCGGCACCCGCGAAGTGCCGTTCACCGGCGAGCTGTGGATCGAGCGCGAGGACTTCCTGGAGGACGCGCCGAAGAAGTTCTTCCGGCTGGCGCCCGGCAAGGAGGTGCGGCTGCGCTACGGCTACTTCGTGACCTGCGTGTCGGTGGACAAGGACGCCGCCGGCAACGTCATCACCGTGCACTGCACCTACGACCCCGAGACCCGCGGCGGCAACGCGCCCGACGGCCGCAAGGTCAAGGGCACGATCCACTGGCTGTCGGTGCAGCACGCCGGCGAGGCCGAGGTGCGGCTGCTCGACCACCTGTTCACCGACCCGGACCCGTCGGGCCACGAGGGCAAGGACCCGCTCGACTTCCTGAACCCGGAGTCGCTGGTGGCCAAGCGCGCGTTCGTCGAACCCGACCTGCTGCGGGCGACCGGCGGGCAGACGTTCCAGTTCGAGCGGCTCGCCTACTTCCACGCCGACCCGAAGGACAGCAAGCCCGGCGCGCCGGTGTTCCTGCGCACGGTGACGCTGAAGGACACCTGGCAGAAGCAGAAGGGCAAGGCGGACTGAGGTCGCCGGAGTCGCCGATGCCGCGCGATCAGCCGAACAGCTCGCCCTGCTTCGGCACCGGTCGCGCCTTCGGCGTGATCTCCGAGCGCTCGCCGTGGGCGCGAAGGCCGAGCTTCCTGCACCACAGCTTGAACAGGTCCTCGACCGCCTGCCAGCGCGCGCCCTCGCCGCGCATGCGCTTGCCGAAGCGGGCGTCCTGCAGGCCGCCCGTGCCGCGCATCTGACCGAGCAGCGACAGCACCTTGTCCGCGCGCTGCGGCAGCGCCTCGCGCACCCGCTCGGTGAACACCGGCAGCACCTCGGCGGGCAGGCGCAGCAGGATCAGGAACGCGGTCTCGGCACCGCACTCCTTGGCGCGCTGCAGCACGCCGGGGATGCGGTGGTCGTTCCAGCCGGGGATGATCGGGGCGACCGCGACGCCGACCGGCACGCCGCTGCGGTGCAGCGCCGCCATCGCGTCGAAGCGGCGCTCGGGGCTGGGCGCGTACGGCTCGAGCGCGCGCGCGTCGTGCGCGTCGTCGGTCGGGATGCTCAGGTGCACGAAGGCCCCCGCGGCGGCGTGCACCTCGGCCAGCAGGTCGGCATCGCGCTGGACCAGCGCGCCCTTGGTGATCACGCCGGCCGGCTGGCGCAGATCGCGGCAGACGATCAGGCACCGGCGCGTCAGTTCGTAGGTCGCCTCGATCGGCTGGTAGCAGTCGGTCACGCCCGAGAACGCGATCGCCTCGTGCCGCAGTTCGGTCTGGCGCTTGCCGAGCTCGCGGCGCAGCAGCTCGGGCGCGTTGACCTTGGCGATCAGCTTGCGCTCGAAGTCGGTGCCGGCGCCGAAGTCGAGGTACTGGTGCGTCGGCCGGGCATAGCAGTAGGCGCAGCCGTGATGGCAGCCGCGGTACGGGTTGACCGCGAACCGGAACGGCACGTCGGGGCTGTCGTTCTCGGTGAGGACACTCTTCGCCTCCTCCTCGAACACCTGCACCGGCTGCAGCGGCTCGGGCGCCAGCAGCTCGGTGTGGGCGCTGCGCCACGGGTTCTTCGGGTTGCTGACGGCGCGCACGGCGCCAGTGTAGTCGCGGCCGGGCGCGTTGCGATCCCGGCGCTCAGCTGCCGTTCGCCATCCGGTAGCGCCCGGTCGCCGGGTCGTACCGCAGCTGCGCCCGATGCTGCCGCCACCACTCGGCCACGTGCCGCGCCGCGTCCTCGCCGGTCACCGACTCGGGCGGCAGCGCCGCCGCCGGCAGGCACGCGCGCAGGTCGGCGCGCGCCTCCTCGACCCACTCGGGCCGCGACGATTGCAGCACCGCGAGCACGCGCGACAGGCCGATCGGATCGCCGAGCCGCAGCAGCGTCGACGCCGTGAAGTAGTCGCCCTCGCCGCGGGTGTCGCGCTGGTGCTCGAACGCGTCGCGCAGCATCGGCGCCAGCACCAGCGCGCGCTCGGCGATCGCGATCCGCGCCGCGAGGTGCCGCAGCGCCGCGTCGCCGCCGGGGTCGCGGAGGGCCGCGCCGAGCGGTGCCGGGTCGTCGCCTGGCCGGAACACGAGCCGCGGGCCGCGCCCGGGGGCGGCAGCCTGCACCGGCGCCAGCGCCACCGTCAGCTCCTGGCCGCTGCGCGCCAACGCGCCGAGCAGTTCGCGCACGGCTGGCTCGAGCACGTGCGCGGCGTCGTGCACGGTCACGCCGTCGAGGTCGATCCAGACGCGCGCACCGGCGAAGGTCCCCGACACGTGCTCCCAGCGCGGCAGTTCGTCGCGGCGCGCCCGCAGCGCGTCGATCGCCGCCGCGCGCGCCGGCGCCGCCGCCAGCGGCACCGCCGCGGCGTCGTCGAGCGCCAGCACGCCGCTGCCATCCGGGGCCAGGCGCACGCTGCCGCGCCGGGCGTCCGGCTCGAGCAACCAGCGCAGCCGCAGCGCGGGCGCGTCGGCGGACGGCGCGGCGGCGGCTGATGCTTCGGCGATCGGCGCCGCGTCCTGGGGCGTCGGCGGGGCGAAGCAGGCGGCGGTGATCAAGGCCGGGACCAACGCCGGCAGCACCGCCTGCCAGCCCCTCGTCGGCGTCGACCTCACCGCAGAGTGATGGAGTCGTATCCGGTCGCCTGGATCTGCCCCGATGCGTCGAAGCGCGCGGCCTGCGTGTAGAGCGTCACGCCGACGAACGCCGGATCGAACGGCACCGACAGCCCGAGGTAGGCGCGGTCGTCGGCGGTCACGAAACGCAGCGGCAGCAGCAGGTCGATCGGCACGTGCTGGTCGCCGAACGGCGTCGGCACCGGCGGGGTCAGCTGGCTCGCCGACACCCAGGGCACGAACAGGTCGCCGTTCTGGCCGTGGAAGCCGAACGTCAGCGCGCCGCCGATCGTCTGGTTGGACACCGCCATCAGGTGGATCGACGGCACCGCCTCGCTCTGGTGCACGTAGCGACCGATCTCGTCGCCGCCGCGCACCAGCGCGTCGTTGTGCAGCACCCAGAGGTTGCCGTCAGGACCCATCTGGATGTCGAAGGCGCGGCCCGGCAGGTCGTCGAAGATCGTCTGCGAGACCACCTGCGTGGCGGTCGCGTCGAGGTCGAGCTTGCGCACGCGGCCGGCGGTGTACTCGACGAAGAACCACGAGTTCACGTAGTTCGCCGGGTAGTTGGTGCCCGAGTAGAAGCAGGTGCCGGTCGGATCCGGCGTCGGGCTGTAGGTCGCGAGCGGATCCTCGGTCGCCGGGTTCGGCACCGGCTCGTTGCCCTCGTAGGTCGGCCAGCCGTAGTTGCCGCCGCGCACGATGCGGTTGACCTCGTCGGTCGTGTTCTGCCCGTTCTCGGTCTGGAACAGGTCGCCGGTGACCGGGTGCACCGTCAGGCCGAACTGGTTGCGGTGGCCGTACGACCAGATCGGCGAGCCCGGGAACGGGTTGTCGGCCGGGATCGTCAGGTTGGGCGGCGCGAACCGCAGCACCTTGCCGTTCCAGTTGGTGGTCTGCTGGGCCAGCGCGGTCTGCGCGCGGTCGCCGGTGCCCGCGTACAGCATCCCGTCGAAGCCGAACACCAGCCGGCCGCCGTTGTGGATCGTGACGCCGCCGGTCGGGATCGCGAGGTTCGGCGTCAGCACGGTGAAGTTGACGCCTTGGCCGCCCACCTCCTGCAGCCGGCCGATGCGGTTCTGCTGCTGGTCCGGCGTCGTGTAGTAGACGTAGACGAACCCGTTCTGCAGGAACGCGGGGTCGATGGCGATGCCGAGCAGGCCCTGCTCGGAGGTCGAGCTGTTCAGCACCGGCACGGTAGCCCAGACAGCGGCCTGCAGCGCGCCGTCCTGCACGACGCGGATCTGGCCGGTCGTGCGCTGCGCGAGGAACAGGCGGCCGTCGGGCGCGAACGCCATCGACGAGCCCAGGTTGAGGACACCGTCGGTGACCGTCTGGTAGGTGAAGCCCGCCGGCGGGTTCTGCGCGGCGAGGACGGTGGCCAGGGCCAGGATCGGGGTGAGATGGATCGGGTGCATGGGCGGACCTCCGGGGCGGCGGGCACCGTACCCTACGCACCCGGCCCCACCAACGGCCCGCGTGCTCAGATCCACGGGCGGCGCGGAGGAACGCCACCGCGACGCATCCGACCGCCGCGCAACTGGATCACGGTGGGCTGCGGCCGCAGGCGGCCGGTGTGCCGCAGCAACGCCGCCAGCCCGACGCCGGCGGCGAAGCCGCCGATGTGCGCCCACCACGCCACGCCGCCGACCGCCTCGCCGCCCAGGGTGACCACGCCCTGCAGCACCTGCAGCAGGAACCACAGCCCGAGGAACAGCGCCGCCGGCACCACGGTCAGGTGCAGGAAGAACCCGAGCGGGATCAGCGCCAGCACCCGCGCCCGCGGATACAGCAGCAGGTAGGCGCCCATCACGCCGGCGATCGCGCCGCTGGCGCCGACCGTCGGGATCGGCGACGACGGCTCCGTCGCCAGGTGCGTCGCCGACGCGAGCACGCCGCTCGCCAGGTAGAACGCCAGGTAGCGCCAGCGGCCGAAGCGCTCCTCGACGTTGTCGCCGAAGATGAACAGCACCCACACGTTGCCCAGCAGGTGCAGCCAGCTGCCGTGCAGGAACGTGCAGGTCAGCAGCGTGAGCCACTCGGGCACCGCCGCCGGCGGCACCTCGACCACGACGCGCCGGCCGACCTCGAGCATCAGCGGCAGTTCGACCGGGCGGTCGCCGAGCACGCGGGCCGGGATCATCGCCAGCCCGGCCGTCACCGGGTCGAGGATCTCGTGCCCGGCACCCTGCAGCAGGAACACCGCCACGCACACCGCGATCAACGCCCACGTGACCACCGGCCGCGTGGTCGTGGGGTTCTCGTCGCGGAGCGGGATCACGTGCGTTCGGAGCCGGGGTCGACCAGGTAGCGGCGCCGGAAGAAGAACACGCCGTCGTGCAGGTAGTGCGTCAACAGCACGCCGAACGCAACCATGTAGTACGCCAGCAGCACGGCGCCGGGCCGGTACAGCTCCTGGCCGGTCTCGGCGTCGTAGCGCGGCGAGCTGTGCCCGAACAGCGCGAACTCGCCGCCGCTCGCCGCTTCGATCCCGAGCGCCGCGGCGAACACCACCGACAGCAGCAACAGCGTCGCGGTGAGCCCCGCCAGGTAGAACCGGGCGTGGTGCCCGGGCGCCATCAGCGCGTCGAACAGCCGGTTCCGGATCTCGCCGCGCTGGCGGCTCTTCTGGTTCATCAGCCACAGCAGGCCGAGGTACTGGAAGCTGTGCCAGGCGTTCATGCCCTGGAACGAGCTGTCGAGGTTGGGGAACAGCGGCACCACCGCGCCGAGGACCGCCATCCAGAACACCAGCCGGTGGCGCCCCTGCACGAGCGTGCCGGCGGCGCGCTCGCGGCGGGTCTTGATCGCGAACAGCACGACGCTGACGGCGAACGCCACCGTCACGCCGATCCACATCCACGACGACCGCAGGAACTCGGGCAGGATCGGTGCCACGCGGCCGATGCGGAACACGTACTCGTCGGCGAACTCGGCGCCGCCGAGCGCGGTGACGATGTGCGTGGCCAGCGCGTCCGGGTCGGCGGTCTGCATCGTCGGGTCGGCGACGTTGACCATCGACATGCGGAACAGCGACGCCGGGTACAGCGCCAGCAGCATGACCGCGTAGTCGACGGCGCCCCACCAGCGCCCCGGCCGGCGCGCCGCGTGCGCCCGCGGCGCCGCCCGGGTCGGGTAGCAGGACGCGATGTACGCGTTCTGCTGCACGATGTGCACGCCGGCCCAGAAGAAGAAGAACGTGAGCACGTAGCGGATCGGCGGCGAGCCGAACAGCAGCACGTCGAAGAACGCGCTGGTCACGGCGGCGCCGACCACGAGGGCCACCACGGCGAACGCGAGCAGGAACAGCAGCCGGTCCTCGCGCCGGAACCGCGGGTTCAGGAACGTCCGCGTGTAGGTGGCGAAGACGTGCGGCCCGCCCAGCGGCACCATCACCAGCACCGTGACGAGGTCCTCGCAGGCCGCGACCGACAGGCCCAGCGCCCGCCCCAGGTAGAACGTCAGGATCGGGATCGGCACCAGCCAGGCGCCGCCGGCGACGAAGATCCGGTCCCACGCGCGGCTGCGCAGCACCGGCTCGTCGGCGGCGGCGCCGGTTCGCCGGGAGACGAGAGGGTCGAAGGCGACGGTCATGCGGGGGCACGGCGGAAACCGCGGAACCGGCCGTTTCATAGCGGAACGGCGCGGCAGGGTCGACTGCGACCGCATCGGGCCGAGGTCGCTATGACCTCGCCGGACCGTTCTCCCGCGCGCCGGTCGGCCCCGCCCCGCGCGCCAGTTCGGCCTCGATGCAGAGGCCGTCGCGCAGCGCCTGCACGTCGTGCGTGCGGATCCAGTCGACGCCGCGGCGCGCGGCGTACAGCTCGGCGGCCAGCGTCGCCGCGCCGCGCTCGCCCGGGCCGCGGCCGGTGGCGGCGCCGAGGAACGACTTGCGCGACACGCTGATCAGCAGCGGCAGCTCGAGCGCGCGCAGTTCGTCGAGCCGCCGCAGCATCGAGAAGCTGTGCGCCGGATCGGGCCCGAGGAAGAAGCCCATGCCCGGGTCGAGCACGATGCGCTCCCGCGCGACGCCGGCCGCGGTGAGCGCCGCGATCCGTCCGCGGAAGAACGCGGCGGCCGCCGCGACCGGGTCGTCCGCGGCGGCGAGCGCCGCCGCGCGCTCGGCGCGCGGCGCCTGGTTGCGCGCGAACATCACGACCAGCCGGGCCGTGCAGCCGGCCGCGGCCGCCACCGCCGCGTCGCTGCGGAAGCCGGCGACGTCGTTGAGCCAGTCGGCGCCGGCGCGCGCGACCGCGACCATCACCTCGGGCTTGTTGGTGTCGACGCTCAGCGGCACGCCCTCGGCGCGCAGCGCCGCCACCACCGGCAGCAGCCGTTCGAGTTCGGTGGCCGCCGGCACGTCCTCGGCGTCCGGGTGCGTCGACTCGGCGCCCAGGTCGATCACGTCGGCGCCGGCCGCGTGCAGCGCGCGCGCCCGGGCGATCGCGTCCTCGGGCCGCAGGAACCGGCCGCCGTCCGAGAACGAGTCGCGCGTCACGTTGACGATGCCGAACACGCCCACCATGGCGGCCGTTGTACTGTCCGCCGCGCCGCGGGCCAGGGCGCCGCACTTTCGTCCCCGGGACCAGCGGCCTAACCCCGGCGCATGAGTCTGCTGCAGCACCTGTCCGACGAGGTCGCCGCGCTGGTCGACCGCGTCCGCCCCGCCGTCCTGCACCTGCGCACCCTCGGCCACGGCCGCGGCGGCACCGGCTCGGGCTTCGTCTGCGGCGACGACGGGCTGGTGCTGACCAACTGCCACGTCGTGCAGGGCGCGCTGGCGGTCGAGGCCGCGTTCCACGACGGCCGCACGGCCGTGGTCGACGTCCTCGGCACCGACCCGGCCACCGACCTGGCGCTGCTGCGCGTGCCCGACCCGGACTGCGCGCCGCTGCCGTTCGCCGACTCGGCGGCGCTGCGGGTCGGCGACATGGTGTTCGCCGTCGGCTGCCCGCACGGCCTGTCGCACTCGGTCAGCGCCGGCATCCTGAGCGGCCTCGGCCGCGCGCTGCCCGGGCCGAGCGGCCGGTCGATCGAGGACGTGCTGCAGACCGACGCGCCGCTGAACCCGGGCAACTCCGGCGGCCCGCTGCTCGACACCCACGGCCGGGTCGCCGGCATCGCCACCGCGATCGTGCCGATGGCGCAGGGCCTGTGCTTCGCGATCCCGGCGGCCACCGCGCAGGCAGTGGTCGCCGAACTGCGCCAGCACGGCGCGGTGGTCCGCGGGTTCCTCGGCGTCTCGGTGCACGGCGTGCAGGTCGCGCCGACGATCGCGCGCCGCCTCGGCCTGCCGTCGACGCGCGCGCTCGCCGTCGCCGCCGTGACACCGAACTCCCCCGCCGACCGCGCCGGCGTGCAGCCCGGCGACCTGCTGGTCACGATCGACGACCGCCCGATCCGCGGCGCCGGCGATCTCATCGCCGGCCTGCCGCGCACGACGATCGGCGGCGAGGTCGCGGTGCGCCTCCTGCGCGGCAACGAGATCCTGCGCGTGCTGGCGCGGCCGCAGCAGGCGCCGGCGGCGTAGGGCGCGTACGGTTGGCTCGGCGAGCAACGGGGAGAGCACAGAACCACCCGACTCGGGGAGATCTCCTCCGTGCCCCTCCCGGTGCTCTCGGTGCTCTCCCTGTTCTTCCGGGAGTACCCCAGAAAACAAAACCACAGAGAGCACAGAGCACACAGAGCAGAAGGCACACGACCACACGAACGCAGCCGCCCAGCAGGAGCCAACGCACCGAACGCGACGCACGCGCACACCGCAGAGGCATCGCCCGCCGTGGCGGATGCCCTGGCTGGGCGGCTGCTTTCTGCTCCGTGCTCTCTGTGCCCTCTGTGGTTTCTTCTCTGGTTCGCGGATGCCTGCGTGCCGCGTGACGGCCACCTGAGTCGAGCGCCCTCTGCTCTGTGCCCCTCCCGGTGCTCTCCGTGCTCTCCCTGTTCCTCCGGGAGTACCCCAGAAATAAGAACCACAGAGAGCACAGAGCACACAGAGCAGAAAGCACACGCCGACACGAACGCAGCCGCCCAGCAGGAGCCAACGCACCGAACGCGACGCACGCGCACACCGCAGAGGTCCTCGCCCGCCTTGGCGGATGCCCTGGCTGGGCGGCTGCTTTCTGCTCCGTGCTCTCCGTGTCCTCTGTGGTTTCTTCTCTGGTTCGCGGATGCCTGCGTGCCGCGTGACGGCCCCCTGAGTCGAATGCCCCCTGCTCTGTGCCCCTCCCGGTGCTCTCTGTGCTCGCCTTCGCAGCGCGCGGAAGCTCCGGGCCGCCAAACGGCGACGGGCTAGCTGGCGACGACCTGGAAGTCGCTGCAGAAGTGGTCGGCCATGTTCTGCGTGAACTCGAGGTCCGGGTGGCGA
Organism: Planctomycetota bacterium; assembly: GCA_050245995.1. GTDB lineage: Bacteria > Planctomycetota > UBA1135 > UBA1135 > UBA2386 > JBFWWV01. Next base: position 139,645 of record JBFWWV010000009.1, read on the forward strand.
ACGACGATCCAGCCGTCGCCGACCACCACCTTGCGCCAGTCGCGGCGCGGCTCGCCGATCGGCGTCAGCTCCAGGTTCGCGACGTGCTGGCCGTAGCGCTGCAGCAGCGCGTCGAGGCCGCGGTAGCCGCGCACGATGCCGTCGCCCTCGGCGCGCTTGAAGATCATCGCCGCGTTGTACTTCCGCGTGACCTCCTGGCCGAGCGTGCCGTGCACGACGGCGTGCGCCCAGCCGCGGAACAGGTCCATGTCGCAGGCATAGTTCATCGCGTGCACCAGCCGCGCGCCGGCGGCGCGCGCGCCGATCTCGCCGAACACCGCCTCGCCGTTGGGCTTCAGGAACCACTCCATGTGCGTGAAGCCGGTCTCGAAGCCGAGCGCCTTCAGCACCTTCATGCCGAGGTCCACGCCGGGCTTCGCCAGCGGGATGGTCGGATCGCGCAGCACGAGGTTCTGCATGCTGATCCACGGGTTGTTGGCGAGCACCAGCGGCTTCGGCCGGTACCACGCGACGTTGTGGTAGAGCACCTTGCCGCCGGCGCAGACCGTGTCGAACGTCAGCTCCTCGCCGTCGATGTACTCCTCGACCGAGATCTCGTCGACGTGGCGCGTCGCCTGCAGTGCCCGCTCGAACTCCTGCATGTCGTTGCAGCGGTGCGTGTCCTTGCTGCCGGCGCCGGCGATCGGCTTCAGGATCGCCGGGAAGCCGACGCGCTCGATCGCCGCCCGCGCCTCCTGCTGCGTGCGCGCGCGGCCGTGCCGCGGCACGCGGATGCCCTGGCGTTCGACCACCTGCTTCATGGTCTCCTTGTCGCGGAACGGCACCGTCTGCTGCACGGTCATGCCCGGCACCGAGAACGCCTCGCGCAGCCGCGCCGCCAGCAGCATCTGCGTCTCCCACATCGACTCGACCCGGTCGATGGTGCGCCCGCGCAGCCAGCCGCGCACGCGCGCGATCACCGCGTCGTCGTCGCCCCAGCGCACCTGCAGGTAGTCGGCGAGGCCCTGCCGCGCCTCCGACGGCAGCGCGTTCACCGGCTGGTCGCCGACGCCGAACACCTTGGCGCCGACCTGCGCGAGGCCGCGCGTGAACAAGGGCATCTCGGCCGGGAACCCGGGGCTCAGGAACAGGACGTGCACGGCGAAACTCCTGGAGGTGAGGGCCCGGCGATGATGGCGGCCCAGGGCGCGAGAAACCACTGCCTGCCGCGACGCGGCGACCGCCGGTCGATCAGCCCAGCTCGATCCGCAGCGTCTCACAGATCGCGTTCAGCGCCGCCTCGACGACCGCGGTCTCCGGGTGACGGACGATCACGTAGCCCTCGCCCTCGTAGCTCTGCGCCTTGCCCTGGCCCTGCTTGGGCAGGCGCGCCTCGACGACCACGTCGCCGACGCGCCGCTGCACCTCGTGCAGCCCGGTGATCCGCTGCACGGAGCCCTCGCCCTGGCCGCGCAGGTAGACCGCGCCGGCCGCGAACGCGCGCCGCGGCGGCTCGAACACGCCGAGCACCGACAGCTGCGCCCAGGCGCGGTACATGTCGGTGTCGTGGGCGTAGCTCATCAGCGTCATGAACTGCGCGCCGGGCGGCCGCGCCGCGACCTCGCCGATGGCGATCGAGCCGTCGCCGCGCCGGAACCACTCCATGTGCGTCATGCCGGTGACCATCCCCAGCGCCGTGAGCGCGCGCGGTCCGTCGCGGTGGATGGCGGCGTACTTGGGCTCCGAGACCGAGCGCGGCAGCACCACGCACCACTGCACCCAGGGGTTCTCCAGCACCTGCAGCGGCGTCGGGTGGTAGTCGCTGATGCTGTGGAACAGGTGGCGGCCGCCGAGGCTCACCGAGTCGAACGAGAACTCGCGGCCCTGCACGAACTCCTCGAGCAGCACCGGCCGGCCGGGCGCCGGCGGCGTCTGCTGCAGCGCGGCCTTCAGCTCGGCCTCGTCGCCGATCCGCACCGTGGTCTTGGCGCCGGCGCCGGCCGGCGGCTTGAGCACCAGCGGGTAGCCGCAGTCGCGGCCGAACTCCAGCGCCGGCACCACCGCTTCGCACAGGCGGTGCCGCGCGCACGGCAGGTCGTGCGCGGCCAGCACGTCCTTCATGCGCGCCTTGTCGCGGAAGTTGGCGGCGGTCGCCGCGTCCATGCCGCGGATCCGCAGCCGCTCGCGCACGACGCCGAGCGGCTCCTGCAACGGCTCGAGCACGCCGAGCAGCGCGTCGACGCTGCCGAGCTGGCGCGCGAACTGCCGCACCGCGGCGGTGAGCTCCTCGGGGTCCATGCCGTCCTGCAGCTGCCGGAACCCGGTCAGCAGCTGCCGCACGTCGGGCGGCACCTTGTCGATGCCGTCCTGCGACAGCAGCACGACCCGCACGCCCGGCAGCAGCGCCGCCGCGCGCACGAAGCGCAGCGAGCTCTCCATGACGAACGGGACCGCGAACACGACGTTGGCCATCGCGCGAAGCATAGCGGCGGCCCCGGTGCCGGGCGCCACGCTGCCGGCGGCCGCGCCGGTCACGGCGCGCTTGCGCTCTGCCCCGCCCCCTGCTTGCATCGGGGGAACGCATGCGCCCCCTCGCCATCGCCCTGGTCGCGGCCGAAGCCGCGCCGTTCGCCAAGACCGGCGGCCTCGCCGACGTGATCACCGGGCTCGGCCGGTTCCTCGACCGCGAGCAGCACGACGTGCGCGTGTTCCTGCCGTACTACCGCCGCATCGCCCGGCAGGGCCTCGGCAAGGGCGGCGGCCAGCCGCCGTACGTCGAGGGCGGCCGCGACATCGAGCTGCGCATGGGCGGACGCACGATGAAGTTCTCGCTGCGCGAGGGCATCCTGCCGCAGAGCCAGGCCCGGCTGTTCCTGATCGACTGCCCGGAGCTGTACGACCGCGACGGCCTCTACACCCAGGACGGCGACGAGGCGCTGCGCTTCGCGTTCCTGAGCCGCGCCGTGCTCGAGAGCTGCCAGCGTCTGCAGTGGGCGCCCGACATCGTGCACTGCAACGACTGGCACGCCGCGCTGCTGCCGCTGTACCTGAAGACCGTCTACAACTGGGATCGCCTGTTCGCCCGCACGAAGACCGTGCTGACGATCCACAACATCGGCTACCAGGGGATGTTCGCCGACTCGGTGCTGGACCAGATCCAGCTCGGCGAGCAGCGCGCGCACGTGCACCACGGCGACCTGCGCGACGGCCGCATCAGCTTCCTGAAGACCGGCGTGCTGCACGCCAGCAAGCTGACCACCGTGTCGCGCACCTACGCGCGCGAGATCCAGACCGCCGAGTACGGCATGGGCATGGACGAGCTGCTGCGCACGCGCAGCCAGGACCTCGTCGGCATCGTCAACGGCGTCGACTACGGCGACTGGGACCCCGCCCACGACCCGCTGATCCCGCACGCCTACTCGGCCAAGGACCTGAGCGGCAAGGCGCGCATGAAGGAGGCGCTGCTGGCGCGCATGGGGCTGCCGTTCGACAAGCGCGCACCGGTGTTCGGCGTGGTGTCGCGGCTGACCTCGCAGAAGGGCTTCGACCTGTTCGCCGACTCGATCCCGATCTACCTGCAGAAGGCCGACATGCGCCTGTGCGTGCTCGGCTCCGGCGACACCCAGCACGAGCAGTACTTCCAGTGGCTGCGCGACACCTGGCCGCAGAAGGTCGGCATCTACCGCGGCTACCACGACGAGCTGGCGCACTGGGTCGAGGCCGGCAGCGACGTGTTCCTGATGCCGAGCCGCTACGAGCCGTGCGGGCTGAACCAGATGTACAGCCTGCGCTACGGCACGCCGCCGGTCGTGCGCCGCACCGGCGGCCTCGCCGACACCGTGCAGCCGTGGGACCCGAAGACCAAGAGCGGCACCGGCTTCACGTTCGACGAGTTCAGCAGCCACGCGCTGGCGGCGACGCTGCAGTGGGTGTTCCAGAACTGGCAGGACCAGGCGGCCTGGAAGACCCTGGTGCAGAACGGCATGGCGATGGACTTCTCGTGGGACCGGCAGGGTCCCGAGTACGTCGCGCTGTACCGCGCGCTGACCGGGGCCTGAGGCCGAGCGGGCCGCGGCGCGGGCGGCGATCCGCGCCGGTCCGCGATTTTCCTTCCCCTCGGGAACGCCTGCGGCCGCGTCCCCGGTGCTCGACCCGTCGGCACGTGGGGGCTCTCCCCGCGGCCGGGACCGGGCGCTGTATGTTCCCCGAACGAGGAGATCCCCGATGAACCTGCACGCCACTCGCCATCCCGTCGCCCGCGCCCGCCGCCGCGCGGCGCGCCGGTCCGCCGTCGCCTGCCTCCTGCTGCTGCCGTGGACGGCTGCGGCCACCGCGCAGACCTGGACCGACGTCACGCCCGAGCTCATCGATCGCTCGTCGGGCGCGATGGTGTTCCTGCCGAGCCCGCCGCGCTTCTTCCTCTTCGGTGGCGCCACCCTGTCCCAGACCCATGGCAGCACCTGGGAGTTCGACGGCGCCAACTGGCAGCGGCTGAGTCCGCCGGTCGCGCCGTCGCCCCGCGCCGCGCCGGCGATGGGCTACGACACCGCGCGCAACCGCACGATCCTGTTCGGCGGCCTCGCCAGCAGCGTCAGCCTGAACGACACCTGGCAGTGGGACGGCGCGGCCTGGACACAGCTGTCGCCGGCGACGATCCCGACGGCGCGCAACAGCTCCGCCATGGCCTACGACACCAACCGCGCGCGCCTCGTCATGTTCGGCGGTTTGACAACCACCTACGCCAACGACACCTGGGAGTGGACCGGGACCGACTGGACGTCGATCACGACGGCGACCACGCCGCCGGGCCGCGGCGGCCACGCGCTGACCTGGGACGGCGGGCAGATCGTGCTGTTCGGCGGGCAGGACAACCTGAACTCGCGCAGCGACGTGTGGCGCTACAACGGCTCCAACTGGTCCTCGGTCGCCGCCAGCGGCCCGATCGGCCGCTACGGGCACCGGATGACGTTCCTGCCGCCCAACCGCGTGCTCATGTACGGCGGCTGGAGCCAGGCGCAGGGCATCGTCGGCGACGCGTGGGTGCTGCAGGGTTCGACCTGGCAGCAGTTCCTGTCGCCGACGCCCGGGCGACGCGCCCTGCACCACATGGCCTACGACTCGGTGAACAACCGGACCCTGGCCTTCGGCGGATACGACTTCAACTACCTGGCCGACGCCTGGTCGTACGACGGCGTGAGCTGGACGAAGGTGAGCAACGGCAACGCGCCCATCGGGCGCTACGGCCACGCGTCGTGCTTCGACCGGCCGTCGGGCCGGACGGTGCTGGTCGGCGGCGTCGAGCGGTTCGGTGCGGCCCTGGGCGACTCGTGGGAGTGGGATGGCGCGCGGTTCACCGAGCGCACCGGCTTCACCCCGACCGCGCGGTCGTTTGGCGCCATGGCCTGCGCCGGACCGAGCGGACCGAGCGTGCTGTTCGGCGGACGCTCTGCAACGTCGTCGCCGATGTCGGACACCTGGTACTTCGGCGCCAGCGGCTGGACCCAGGGGCCCCAAGTGGTGGTCCCGAACCCCCCGCCGCGGTACGGCCACGCGATGGCGTGGGACGAGGACCGCGGCCGCATCGTGATGTTCGGCGGCCGCGGCAGCTCTGGCCTGCTCGCCGACACCTGGGAGTGGAACAGCGCCACCGCGTGGCAGCCGCAGTCGCCGCCGACGACCCCGCCCGCGCGCGAGAGCCACGCGCTGATCCACAGCCCCGAGCGGCAGGCCATCGTCCTGCAGGGCGGCCGCAACGGCGCGACCCTCGACGACACCTGGGAGTACGACGGTGTCGACTGGCGCCTGCTGGCCACCGGCGGACCGGCCCACTCCGAGCCGATCCTGCTGTTCGACGCGCCGCGCGCGACGATGATCCTTCAGACCGTCGCCGCCGGCGGGCTCGCGCGAACCGACCAGTGGACCGGCCTGGGCTGGCCGCCGTTCTCGTCCTCGACCAGCGCCGGCAACGTCGGTCGGCACAGCGGCGCGCCGGCGGTCATGGACAGCGCGCGCGACGTCGGCGTGCTGTTCGGCGGCCTCGACCTAAGCACCTACCGTCGGGACGTGTGGGAATGGAGTTGGCCGGCGTCGGCGTCCTTCAGGACGTTCGGCGTCACGTGCCCGGACAGCGCCGGGTTCGGCCAGGGCCTCGGACAGCTTGCGCCCGCGGTGCCGGGCCAGACGTGGTCGGTGCGCGTCTCGGGCGGCGTCCCGGGCGCCCTGTCCGTGCTGATCGGTGGCACCTCGAATGCCCTGCTCGACAACTCGATCCGCCTGCCGGTGTCGCTGCTCGGCATCCCCGGCTGCAGCCTCTACACCGGCAACGACGCGCTGTCGCTGCTGTTCGTCGTCGGCGCCAACCCGACGGTGTTCAACCTCGCCATCCCGCCGTTCCTCACCGGCTTCCGGTTCTACTGCCAGGCCATCGAGCTGGACCCGGCCGCGAACCCGCAGGGGCTGGTGTCGAGCCACGGCGCCAGCGTGCTGATCGGCCCCTAGTGTCGGCGCGCCGCGCGCTCAGCGCGCGTCGAACGGCACGCCGTCGGCCGGGTGGTAGACCCGCTGCAGCACCATCGTGAACTGCCCGGTCGCCGCCGGCGGCAGCAGCGGCGGCACCGCGCAGTCGCCGGTCGACACCACCAGCACGCTGCCGCCCATGCGGTCCGCGTCGATCGGGGTGAAGAACGCCGCGATCTCCTCGCGCCGCGCGCAGCCGTCGCTGCTGCGGAACGCGAAGTCGAGCACCAGCTGGCGGCCGTCGGCGATCTGGAACCAGCGCTCGTTCGGCACCACCTCGTCGAAGCGCTCGAACAGCGGGTCGCCGTCGAGGCCGCGCAGCCGGCCGTCTCGCACCTCGAGCTCCATGCCTTCGTGCAGCGGCCGGAACGGCTCGTGCGCGACCCCCGGGTCGACGGGCAGCGGCTCGGAGCCGAACCGCTGCAGGTTCACGACCGTCCAGCGGCCCTCCATCTCGATCACGGGCCGGGGTGGTTCGATCACGAGCTGCGGCGGACCGTCGGAGCATCCGCCCATGAGCAACGCCGCGCCGAGCAGGGCGGCCGGCAGCGCCGTCGCCGCCCACCGCACACGGCACACGCGTTGGCCCGCCATGCGTGGGTGTAGCACGCCGCCGCCCGACCGGTAACCGGCCCGGGCGGCGACTCCCGACCGCCGCCGTGGCATCATCCAAGGGCCATGCACGTCGTCCTCGTCGAGCCGTCGTTCCCCCAGAACCAACGCGAATTCCTGCGCGGCCTGCTGGCCACGGGCGCCGCCGTGTCGGCCATCAGCGAGCGTCCGGTCGAGGCGCTGCCGGCGGAGCTGCGGCGCGGCCTGTTCGGCTACGAGCAGGTGCGCTCGGTCGTCGACGAGGGTGGCCTCGCCGACGCGGTGCAGCGGCTGTCGCGACGTCGGCCGGTCGAACGGCTCGAAGCCACGGTCGAGGCGCACGTGATGGCAGCGGCGCACGTGCGCGAGGGCCTCGGCATCCACGGCACGACCGCGCGCACCGCCTGGCTGTGCCGCGACAAGCCGGCGATGAAGGACGCCGTGCGCGAGGCCGGCATCGCCTGCGCCGCCAGCGCGCGCGTGCAGTCGCGCGCCGACGCGCGCGCGTTCGCGAAGGCCACGGGCTACCCGCTGATCCTCAAGCCGCTCGACGGCGCCGGCGCGTCGGGCGCGACCCGCGTCGACGACGACGGCCAGCTGGAGGAGGCGCTCACTGCGCTGCGCGTCGGCGAGCAGCAGGGCGAGGGCCGCACGGTCGCGATCGAGGAGTTCCTCACCGGCCACGAGGGCTTCTACGACACGGTGACGGTCGGCGGCCGCGTGGTCGTCGACTTCGCGACGCACTACTTCCCGAACGTGCTGGAGGCGATGCGCACGCGCTGGATCTCGCCGCAGATCGTCACCACCAACCGCATCGACGCCGAGGGCTACCGCGAGCTGCGGGCGATGGGCCAGAAGGTCGTCGACGCGCTCGGCATCTGGACGTCGCCGACGCACATGGAGTGGTTCTTCGGCGAGAAGGGTCTCAAGTTCTCCGAGATCGGCTGCCGCCCGCCGGGCGTCGGCGTCTGGGACCTCTACTGCGCCGCCAACGAGTTCGACCTCTACAAGGCGTGGGCCGAGGGCATCGTGTTCGGCCAGGTGCGCCAGCTGCCGAGCCGCCGCTACAGCGCCGGCATGATCGCCCTGCGGCCCGAGTGCGACGGCACGATCACCGGCTACGACGGCGTCGAGGCGATGCAGCAGCAGTTCGGCCAGTGGATCCTCGACCACCACCTGCCGCCGCCGGGCACGCGCACGCAGGGCGTCGAGGCCGGCTACATGGCCAACGCCTGGATCCGGCTGCGGCACCCGGACTACGACGAGCTGCGCCGGATGATGGATCGCATCGGCGAGACCGTGAAGGTCCGCGCGCGCTAGAAGGCCGGCCGACAAGTAGCTTCCGTGGCTCGTGGATGGCACCGGCGCGCAGGGTGGTGCGCGAGAACGCAGGCGAATCGGTGGATTCGTCGAGGCTCTCGTGTGCCGCCAGGTGCATCGAGGCCGCCGCGAGGTGCGGAGGTGACTTTCCGGCCGGCCTTCTAGCGCCCCGGATCGCGATCGCATCGGCCGATCGAGCCCGCCATCGGTGCGCCGCAACCGCCCGCCGCGCGCGGGGGACTGCCGCATTCCGGCGCAGCGGCTACCATCGTTCATCCGTCTGCGCCCTCACCCGCCATGACGATCGAACCCGGCCAACGGCTCGGCAGCTACCGGATCCTCGCGGACCTCGGCCGCGGCGCCATGGGCGAGGTGCACCATGCCCTGGACGAACGGCTCGGTCGTCCCGTGGCGCTGAAGTTCCTGCCGCCGCACCTCGCGGCCGACGCCGAGCGCCTGCACCGCTTCGAGCGCGAGGCCCGCCTGCTGGCGGCGCTCAATCACCCCGGTGTCGCCCAGATCCACGGCTTCGAGCAGCACGGCGACCAGCGCTTCCTGGTGCTCGAGTACGTCGACGGCGAGACGCTGGAGCAGCGCCTCCGGGGCGGCGCACTGCCGCTGACGACCGCCCTCGACCTCGGCGCCCAGATCGCCGCCGCGCTCGCGGCCGCCCACGCCGCGGGCGTCGTGCACCGCGATCTCAAGCCCGCCAACATCCGCATCACCCCGGACGGCCGCGCCAAGGTCCTCGACTTCGGCCTCGCCAAGCTGGTCGACCGCAGCGGCAGCGGGGTGCACGCGACGCTCAACCTGACCGCCACGGGCCGCGTTCTCGGCACTCCGGCCTACATGGCTCCGGAGCAGCTGCGCGGGCAGAAGGTCGGACCGGCGGTCGACGTGTGGTCGTTCGGCTGCGTGCTGTACGAGTGCGTGACCGGCCAGCGCGCGTTCCGCGGCAGCACGCTGTCGGAGGTGGTGCACGCGGTGTTCGAGCACGAGCCGGACGGCCGCGCGCTGGCCGTGGCGCCGGCGCCGCTGCGCGCCCTGGTGCGCGGCTGCCTCGACCGCGACCCGACGCGCCGCGGCCAGGACCTGGGCGCGGTGCGCCAGGCGCTGCAGCGGATCGCCGCGACCCCGGCGCACGCGGCGACCGGTCGCCGGCGTTGGGCCGCCGTCGGCGCGCTGGGCCTCGCCGTGGCCGCCGGGCTCGGCTACGCGCTGCGCGCGCGGCCGACGCCGGCGCCGCGGCCGGCGGCGCAGCGGCTGTCGATCGCCGCCCCCGCCGCGACCGCGCACCTGAGCGAGCCGCAGCTCAGCGCCGACGCGCGGGTGGTGCTGTTCCGCGGCAGCGACGCGGACGGCGCGACGGCCCTGTTCGTGCGCCGCCTGGACTCGTTCGCGACCGAGCGCCTGCCCGGCACCGACGGCGCCAGCGCCCCGTTCCTGGCCCCGGACGGCGCGCACATCGGCTTCCGCCGCGGCGACGCGCTGCTGTGCGTGCCGACCGCCGGCGGGCCCGTGCGCGAGCTGTGCCGCGGCGTGAACGCACGCGACGCGGTGTGGCTCACCGACCGCTCGATCGTGTGGTCGTGCGCCGAGTCCGGCGGCCTGTGGCGCCTGCCCGACGGCGGCGCGCCGACCCCGCTGACGACGCCGGCCGCCGACGAGCTGCGTCACACCGGCCCGCGACCGCTGCCCGGCGACGCGCGCGTCCTGTTCACGGCGTGGGAGCGTCGGCCGGATGGCGGTGCCGCGGCCTGGGCCGCCGTGCTCGACCTGGACACCGGCACGTGGCGCCGCGTCGTGCGCGGCGCCGGCGCGCGCTTCGTCGCCCCGGACCACCTGGTGCTGCTCGGCGACGGCGGCTACCAGACGCTCGCCTTCGACCCCGAGACCGCCACCGCGCGGGGCCAGCCGGTGCCCGTTCACGAGGAGCTGCCCAGACCGCGCGACGACGACGGCGCGCAGTCGCTGCACGTGTCGGCCGGGGGCTCGCTGGTGTTCGTGCCGCCGGCGCCCGACGACGGCGAGGTGCGCCTCGTTCTGGACTGGGGCGCCGAACTGCAGGGCGCCGGAGCCCTCGACCCGCAGTAGGCGTCAGCTCAGGTCGCCCGCGGCGAACCGGCGCCCGGTGCGGTCGCGGCCGAAGCGGCGCAGCGCCGCCACCAGGGCGTCGCGGCGGACCGGCTTGTCGAGCTGCTCGTCCATGCCCACCGCGAGGCACTGCTCGCGGTGGCCGGTGATGGCGTTGGCGGTCAGGGCCACGATCGGCGTGCGCCGACCGGACCGGGCCTCCTCGTCGCGGATCGCCTGGGTCGCGGCGTACCCGTCCAGGATCGGCATGTGGCAGTCCATCAGCACCAGGTCGAAGTCACCGTCGCGCACCGCGGCGACCGCCGCGGCGCCGTCTTCGACGCAGTGCACCTCGCAGCCGAGCCGCCGCAGGTGCGCCTCGACCACGCAGCGGTTGACCGGCGTGTCCTCCGCGACGAGGACCCGCAGTCCGGCGACGTCGGCGGCCATTGCGGCCAGCGTCGAGGGCCCGGTCGGCCGCTGCTCGCCGAGCTCCCGCAGCAGCACCGACGGCCGCAGCGGCGGCAGGACGTAGGCGCACGCGGCGTCGCCGCCGTCCGCCGGGGTCCGCTGCACGAGCAGCACGGTCCGGGGCAGCGCCGCGCCGAACCGCGCGCGCAGCGCCTGCAGCTCGTCGCGGCCGTCGTCGCGGCACTCCACCACGAGGGCGTCCGGCCGATCCGCCGCCGCGTCGACGACGTCCCAGCCGGCGAACCGCAGGTGCGAGGCCACGCGATCGGCGATCGCCGGCGCGGCCTGGACCGCCACGCGGCCGGCCTTGATCGCCGCCACGGACACGGCCTCCGTCGGCGGGACCTCGACGGGCAACGCCACCGCGAAGGTGGTGCCGTGTCCGGCGATGCTGCGCAGCTCGAGCTGCCCGCCCATCGCCTTCACCAGGTGCCGGGAGATCGCCAGGCCCAGCCCCGTGCCGCCGAACCGGCGCGTGGTCGACACGTCCGCCTGCACGAACGGCGCGAACAGCCGCGCGGCGACGTCCTCCTCGATGCCGCAGCCGGTGTCGCGCACCTCGATCCGCAGCGGCGTCGCGGGGTCGTCGGTCCTCGACGCGCACAGGCCGATGCGACCCGACGCGGTGAACTTCAGCGCGTTGCTGGCGAGGTTCTGCAGGACCTGCCGCAGCCGCAACGGATCGCCGAGGATCCGGCGCGGCACCGCGCTGTCGAGGTCGAAGTCGAGCTCGAGCCCCTTGCCGTCGACACCGACCTGCAGGTGCTGAGCGGTGTCCTCGAGCAGGGCCCAGACGTCGACCGGTACCCGCTCCAGCTCGAGGCGACCCGCCTCGATCTTCGAGAAGTCGAGCAGCTGGTTGATCAGCTCCAGGAAGCTGTCGGTCGTGCGCACGATCGAGTCGACGTAGTCGCGCTGCGCCGGCTGCAGGGCGCTGCCCTGCAGCAGCTCCGCCATGCCGATGACCCCGCTCAGCGGCGTCCGCAGCTCGTGGCTCATGTTGGCCAGGAACTGGCTCTTCTGCCGCGACGCGGCCTCGGCCGCCTGCAGCGCCCGCTCGATCTCGCGGTTCTTGGCCTGCAGCTCGCGCTCGCGCGCCTCGTGCAGCTCGACCAGCTGCATGGCGGCGCGGACGTTGGCCGCCGCCACGTCCTCCGCCTGCGACAGCAGCCGCGCGTTCGCGCGCTCGAGCTCCGCGATGCGGCGCAGCAGGGCCTGGGAATCGTTCGCGTCCGGCATGTGCCTCGTCAGAACGTGACCGTCGCCACCCCGTTCGCCACGCCCTCCATCAGGGTCGTGAGCCCGACGAGCTCGATCCCCGGCGCGGTGGCGACGCCGTCGACCGCGGTCGCCGCGGCGTCGGCGCGCGGCGCGCCGGCCCCGCACTTGTCGAGCGCGCACGCCGAGCAGCACACCACGCGGGCGCCCAGCTGCTGCAGCCGGTCCAGCACCTCCCACACGGGCGCGCCGCACGGGTGCTTGCGCGGCTCGCATGCCCACACCGTGGCGTCCAGGCCGAGGAACACGGTCACCTCGAGCCCCGACACGGCCGCGGCGAGGGCGGCGTCGAGGCCGAGCCTCGCCCGCGCCGGGTCCTTGGTCCCGGTCGTCAGGACGACCTGCACTCGGCGCTGCGATGTCGTGCTCATCGAGGTCCTCAGATGACCATCGCGACCTCGGCGGACGCCGAGCTGGCGAGGCACTGCGCCACGCCGCCGAAGGCGACCCCCTGCAGCATCTCCTCGCGCTGGAAGCCCATCAGGTCCATCGAGGTCTCGCAGGCCACGAACTCCACCCCGAGCCCCTGTGCCACGGCGATCTGCTGCTCGAGCGACGCGACGCCGCGGCGACCCATGCGCCAGCGGATCAACCTCGGCCCCATGCCCAGGAAGTTGAGCCGCGACATCGGCAGCGCGCGCGTGCCGCGCGGGATCATCCAGCCGAACATCGCCTCGATCGGGTTCTTGCGCCGCGCGGCCTTGCCCTGGCGGAGCGCCGCGAGCGACCAGAACGTGAAGAACATCGTCGTGCGCAGGCCGCTGGCGGCGGCGCCGTTGGCCAGCGTGAAGGCCATCAGCAGCCGGTCGAGCTCGCCGCTGAACACCAGGAACGACGCCGTCCTGGTCGACGGCGCCGACGGCGCGGGCGCCGCCGCGGCCGCCGTCGCGGGGTCGTCGACCGCGTGGAGCGTGGCCCCGGTCACGACGTCACCGCCTTCCGGACTCGCACCTGCTTGACCTCGCCGTCCAGCTCGTCGTCGAGCGGGTGGCCGGTCATGCGGGACCACGCGCGCACGTCGGCGAGGAACGCCGGGTCGGTGGCCTCGACGAGGATCTCCTCGCCGACCTCCAGGTCGCGCAGGGCCATGGCCAGCTGCACGATGGGCATCGGACACTTCAGTTGTCGACAGTCCAGCCGGCGCACCTCGGCGTTCATGGACCATGGATCGACCGAAAGGGGCGACCCCTTGACGACCAGGTCGGGACATCCCGATCGCCCGCGACGGGCCGCCGCTGGCACCGACCGGCTCGGAACCGCAGCGGCGCGCCGCAGGCGCGCGGCCAGGTCCTGGTCCGGTCTGCCCGCGCCGCGGGCAGCCCGGATCAGAAGGTGACGGTCGGGACGCCGTCGACGACGCGGGCCAAGAGCTCGGGCAGCGGCGTCAGCTGGACGCCGGCCGTGGTCTGCGCCGGCGCGGGCGCGCCGATGCCATCGGTGGCCCCGGGCACCGCCGTACAACAATGCAGACGGCAGCCGCGCTCGCGCAGCGCGTCGAGCCGCGCGTAGACCTGCGCGCCGCCGACGTAGCGCCGCGGCTCCGCGGCCCATGCCACCGCGTCGAGGGTCAGGTAGACCGACACCGCGAGGCCGCGTTCGACGGCCGCCAGCGCGGCCTCGAGCCCGAGCTGGGCCCGTCCCGGATCGCGCGCGCCGCTGGTCAACACGAACTGCATGCAACGCTGGGTCAGGGTCGTCATCGGTGCTCCGTCTGCGGGGCCGCGGCGGGCGCGCCCCCTGCACGCTGGGGCGGTTCGTCCAGGCGCCGCGTCGCCTTGACCACGGCGTCCCGTCCTGAGCCCTCGCCGCCGCGTCGCACCCGTGCCGCCGAAGGCTCTGCTCCGCCGTCGCGACCCGCGCTGCACCGGGCTACAGTCCCGACGATGTCCTCGTCCTCGCGTCGTGACTTCCTGCTGACGGCCGCGGCGGCGGCGGCGGCGGCCGCCGCCCTCCCGCTGACCGGCTGCGCCACCGGCGGCGGCCGCCGACCGGCCCGCGGCGAGCGCCTGCGCGTCGCGCAGATCGGCTGCGGCGGCAAGGGTTTCTCCGACATGCAGGCGATCGCCAAGCGCCACGACGTGATCGCGCTGTGCGACGTCGACGAGGCGATGGCGCGCAACGCCCGCGCCGAGCAGCCGAAGGCGGCGTTCTACCAGGACTACCGCGAGCTGTTCGACCGCGAGACGCTCGACGCCGTCGTCGTCAGCACCCCGGACCACAGCCACGCCGTACCGGCGCTGATCGCAATGCAGCTCGGCTGCCACGTGTTCGTGCAGAAGCCGCTGGCGCACACCGTCGAGGAGGCCCGGCTGCTGCGGCAGGCCGCGAAGCGCTACGGAGTCGTCACGTCGATGGGCAACCAGGGCACCTGCCTCGACGGCTTCCGCGAGGCGGCCGAGGTCGTGCGCAGCGGCGCGATCGGCAAGGTCACCGAGGTGCACGTCTGGACCAACCGGCCGATCTGGCCGCAGGGCATCGCGCGGCCGCCGCACATCGACCCGATCCCCGCGCAGCTGCGCTGGGACCTGTGGCTCGGCGCCGCGCCCTACCGCCCCTACGCCGGCCCGCGCAAGGACGAGGGCTTCAGCGGCTACGCGCCGTTCCACTGGCGCGGCTGGTGGGACTTCGGCACCGGCGCGCTCGGCGACATGGCCTGCCACGTCGCCAACCTGCCGTACTTCGCCCTCGGCCTCGGCGCGCCCGACTGGGTCGAGGCCGACGCGCCGCCTGCCGCCCAGGGCGGCGGCAACGACGAGACCGCGCCGCGCCAGTCGACGATCCGGTTCGGCTTCCCCGCGCGCGGCGAGCAACCACCGGTGGTGCTGACGTGGTACGACGGCGGCCGTCGCCCGCCGGCGAGCCTGGTCCCGGACCCGAATCAGGCCGGCGGCTTCCTGCTGGTCGGTGACAAGGGCCAGCTCTACTCGCCGACCGACTACGGCGAGACGTTCCAGCTGCTGCCACGCGAGCGGTTCGCCGGCTACACGCCGCCGGCGCGCACGCTGCCGCGCTCGCCGGGGGTCCACGACGAGTGGCTCGATTGCATCGAGAACGGCGGCCAGCCGATGGCCGGCTTCGACTACAGCGGCCCGTTCACCGAGGCGATGCTGCTCGGCAACGTGGCGCTGCGGCTCGGTCGCCGGATCGAGTGGGACAGCCAGGGCCTGCGCGCGAAGAACGATCCCGAGGCCGACCGCTACCTGAAGAAGGAGTACCGGCGCGGGTTCGAGCTGGTTCGCCCCTGATCCGTCGGCGCACCGCGGGGGTTCGCCCGACCCCGCCCAGAGCCTTGCCTTCCGCCGACCGGCCGCCGACGATCCGGCCCCCGTCCTCCTCCCGATGACGCGCCTGCCTCACACCTGAAGCCGCCGGAACGACCGCGGAGCCGCCTCGAGCGCCGCCGTGGGACCGGTCGGTCCAGTCGATCCCGTCCGCTGACGGCATCCGGCACCAGCTTCGAATCCTGCGCGCATCGTCCGAGGCCTCCGCGAGCGGCCCCAGGCCCAACCCCCTGTTCCCTCTCGCGAGTTCCCAATGCCCAGACCACTCTCCACGGTCGCCGTGACGGCCGCCGCGCTCGGCCTCGTCCACACCGCGACCGCCCAGAACTGCTACGACGACCCGGTCAACCATCAGTGCTTCAGCTTCGCGCCGCCGCGCCAGGACGCGAGCCGGCTCGACACGGGCCTCGACCAGACCATCGAGCTGGCCTCCCGCAAGCTGAAGGTCACCGGCGACATCCGCCTGCGTCTGCGCGGGGCGGAGACCACGAACGGCGTCCCCTACGCCGAGGCCGACCAGCAGGCCACGCGCGCCCGCGTGCAGCTCGAGTTCCAGGTCAACGAGCGCGCCAAGGCGTTCGCGGAGTTCAACTTCTCCGAGACCTGGGCCGGCTCCGAGAGCTACTCCGACGCACTGGTCGGCGAGAACTTCAACAAGCTGTCGCAGGCGTGGTTCGAGGTCGACGACATGTTCGGGTTCGACGACCGCTGGCGCGCGGGCCGCAGCAATTACGTGCTGAGCAACGGCCTGGTCCTCGGCTCGTGCGACTTCCTGCAGCACCCCAGCACCTTCACCGGGGTGTGGGCGTCGACGCAGATCGCAGGCCACGACCTCGAGGTGTTCGCGTTCGACGACTACGGGCCGCTGCAGTCGATGCACCCCGGCGCGCGGTACGCCGGCGCCACCGGCCGCGTGCACGTGTGCGAGGACGGCCTGCTGCAGACGTTCGACCCGTACTTCATGGCCGGCACCAACGACGGCGACGACGGCTCGGACGACTCGTGGATCGGCGCGCACGCCGGCGGCAAGGCGCCGTGGGACTGCACCTGGACCGCGGACTGGGCGCTGCGCCTCGTCGACGGCGGCGACGACATCCAGGCCTACAGCGTCAAGGCGGTCAAGGAGTTCGAGGACTGCTGGCTCCGCAGCGTCTCGTTCACGCGCACCGACAGCGAAGGCGCGATGCACGTCAACCCGGCCGACTTCAACAGCGCCGGCCTGCTGCACCAGTACGCCGGCGCGTGGCGCAGCGACCTCGACACCAACCAGTTCGGTGTCGGCTTCCGGCCCGGCTGCGGCGTCGACCTCGACCTCAACCTGCTGACGCTGGACCGCGACGGCGCCGCGGCGCAGCTCGGCCATTTCGAGGCCGACATCATGGCCGGCAAGCAGCTCGAGAGCGGCGTCTACGTCTGGGCCGGCTACGGCTTCGACAACGAGGATCGCCAGGTCGGCTACTTCCAGGTCACGCTGTACTTCTGATCGCGGCCGCCGCGTCACGCCGCGGCGAGCCGCCCGCGCGTCGGTTCACTTCGCCGTGCTGGCCTCCGCCGGCACCTCGCGGTTCTTCACGTGGCGGTCGAGCCATTCGATCGACTCGCTGAGGCAGTGCAGCACCGACTGGCGCGCGCGGTAGCCGTGCGACTCGTGCGGCAGCATCACCAGCCGGGCGTGGCCGCCGTGACCCTTCACGGCCGCGAACAAGCGCTGGCTCTGCAGCGGCCAGGTGCCCTGGTTGTCGTCGTCCTCGCCGTGGATCAGCAGCAGCGGCGCCTTCAGCTCGTCGGCGTGCGCGAACGGCGACATCGCCAGGTAGATCTCGGGCGCCTCCCAGAACGTGCGCTCCTCGTTCTGGAAACCGAACGGCGTCAGCGAGCGGTTGTAGGCGCCGCTGCGGGCGATGCCGGCGGCGAACAGGTCGCTGTGGCACAGCAGGTTCGCGGCCATGAACGCGCCGTAGCTGTGGCCGGCGATCGCGATCCGGTGCCGGTCGGCGACGCCGCGCTCCACGAGGATGTCGACGGCGGCCCTGGCGTCGGCGACCAGCTGCTCGACGTAGGTGTCGTTGGCGGTGCGCACCGGCCCGACGATCGGCATCGCCGCGTCGTCGAACACGGCGTAGCCGGCGAGCAGCAGCCACAGCGGGCTGGTGCCGGCGAATCGCACGTAGCGCGTCGGCGCGCTGCGCACCTGGCCGGCGTCGCTGGCCTGGCGGAACTCCTGCGGATAGGCCCACACCAGCGTCGGGTGCGTCTGCCCGTCGCGGTGCCCGGGCGGCAGGTAGAGCGTCCCCGACAGCGCGACGCCGTCGGCGCGCTGGTAGCGGATCAGCTCCTTCTGCACCTTCTGCGCGAACTCCTGCGCGGGGTCGCGGAAGTCGGTGATCGCCGTGCGCGCGCCCGAGGCCAGCTCGACGGCGACGTAGTTCGGCGGCTCCTTCTCGGCCTCGCTGCGGATCAGGATCGCGTCGTCCGACAGGAACCCGACGAAGGTCTCGTAGCGGCCCTCGGCGCACTGCCACAGCCGCACCGTCTCGTCGGTGACCGGGTTCCAGGAGTCGAGGAACGGCCGGTCGCCGTCCGGGCTGGCGCCGCGGCCGCTGCGGTAGAGCAGCGCGCCGCGCTGGCGCAGCAGCCGCTGGCCGTCGGGCAGCGCCTCGGCGATCGGGCGCCCGGGGTCGCCGTAGGCGTCCTGCGACGAACGCTCGTCGATCTTCACCGGTGCACCCGCGAAGTCGCCGAGGTCGACGCGCCACTGGAAGATGGTGCGGGTGTTGCGATCGAACTCGTTGAGCAGGCCGAGCCGGCCATCGGCGGCACCGCTGATCCCGAACGCGCGGTGCCGCGTGCGCAGCCACTCGCGCGGCTCCCCGGCCAGGTCGGTCAACACCAGGATCCGGTCGCGCTGCTCGGCCTTGGCGCGCGGGTTGCCGCCGTCGAGCGCCTCGACCCAACTGAGCGCGTGGCCGTGCCCGTCGAGCCAGCGGATGCCGCGCGGCCCGGTCGGCACGCCGCCGATCGGCGTCGCCTCCTCGAGCGGGGTCTCGGCGACGGTGCGCACGCGTTCGCCGGTGCGCGACCACACCTCGGTGCGGGTCGGGAAGTCGCGGTAGGACACCAGGTACGAGAACGGCCGCTGGATGGTCGACACCAGCAGGAACGCGCCGTCGGGCGACTCCTCGACGCCGGCCAGCAACGCCGGCTCGCCGAGCAGCTCCAGCTGTCCGTCGGCGACCCGGACCCGCGCCAGCTGCGCGCGCCCCAGCGCCTCGAAGCACTGCGCGTCGTACTCGCTCTGCAGCATGTCCTGGTTGGTGCGCACCTGGGCGCGACGGCCGGGCTCGGTCTCCTGCACGTTCGGCCCGGCGGGCGCCGCCGGCGCCGGCGGCAGCGGCGTGTCGGTCACCAGCTTGACCAGCAGCGAGCGCTGGTCGCGGCTCCATTCGAGCGCCGAGCCCAGCACCATGTTCAGCTTCACCGCGGCGATCTTGCGCGCGGCTGCGGTCGCGGTGTCGACGATCCACAGCTCGATCCCCGCGCCGGTCGTGTGCGTGAACGCCGCGCGCTCGCCGTCGGCGCTCCAGTAGGGGCCGCCCAGATGCCCCTTCGGCAGGCCCAGCTCGCGGCCGGCGCGATCGCTCGGCGTGCGCAGCACCACGCGCGTCGTGCGCGTGCCCAGCTGGCGGCCGTGCGTCTCCGGGTCGATGCGCAGACCGGCGAGCTTGAGGTGCGGCCGGGCCAGCACCTCGAGGTCCGGCATCGCCTCCTCGTGCAGCAGCACCAGCCAGCGGCGGCACGGCGACAGCGACACACCGGGACTCGGCTCGGCCGTGACCAGGCTCAGGATCGGCTCGGGCGGCGTGCGGTAGCCGCCAGGCTCCTGCGCGGACAGGGCGACCAGCAGGAACGGGAGCGCGAGCAGCGGGCGAACGGACATCGGGGACCTCCGGAGCGCCGTTCTACGGCCGCCTCCGGCGCAGTGCGAGCTTCCCCGCCGCATCGGGCCGGGTTTCCCGGGGCCCCACTCCGTAGCAAGAACGACCGCCGGCCGCGCGTTCGGGGCGCCCCAGCGCCGCGCCGCCGCATGCCCTTCCAGACCATCATCGAGCCGTTCCGGATCAAGTCGGTCGAGCCCATCCGCATGACCACGCGGGCCGAGCGCGCGGCCGTCCTCGAGCGCGCCGACTGGAACCTGTTCCAGGTCGCCGCCGACGACATCCTGATCGACCTGCTCACCGACTCGGGCACCGGCGCGATGTCCGCCGAGCAGTGGGCGGCGCTGCAGCGCGGCGACGAGTCGTACGCCGGCGCCCGCTCGTGGTACCGGTTCCGCGACCGCGTCCAGGAGCTCACCGGGTTCCGCCACGTGATCCCGACCCACCAGGGGCGCGCCGCCGAGCGCATCCTGTTCGCGTGCCTGGACGTCGCCGGCAAGGTCGTCGTCAGCAACACGCACTTCGACACGACGCGCGCCAACGTCGAGTTCCACGGCGCCCGCGCCGTCGACATCCCGACGCCGCTGGCGCGCGACACCCAGTCGCCGCACCCCTTCAAGGGCGACATCGACCTCGCGCGGCTGGAGCAGCTGCTCGGCGGCGCCGAAGGCCCCGTCGCGTGCGTCGTGCTGACCGTGACCAACAACTCGGGCGGCGGCCAGCCCGCGTCGCTGGCCAACGCGCGCGCCGCGTCGGAGCTGTGCCGGCGCCACCGTGTGCCGTTCTACCTCGACGCGTGCCGCTTCGCCGAGAACGCGTGGTTCGTCCAGCAGCGCGAGCCGGGCATGCGGGACCGCTCGGTCGAGTCGATCGCGCAGGAGATGTTCCGGCTGGCCGACGGCGCGACCTTCAGCGCCAAGAAGGACGGGCTCGCCAACATCGGCGGCTTCCTGGCCACCCACGACGACGCGCTGGCGCAGCAGGAGCGCGACCTGCTGATCCTGACCGAGGGGTTCCCCACCTACGGCGGGCTCGCCGGCCGCGACCTCGAGGCGATCGCGCAGGGCCTGCGCGAGGTGACCGACGAGGACTACCTGCGCTACCGCGTCGTCAGCACCGGCTACCTGGGGGCCGGCCTGCGCCGCGCCGGCCTGCCGATCGTCGAGCCGCCCGGCGGCCACGCCATCTACGTCGACGCAAGGGCGTTCCTGCCGCACGTACCCCCGCAGGAGCTGCCGGGCCAGGCGGTCGCGTGCGCGTTCTACCTCGAAGGCGGCGTGCGCGGCTGCGAGATCGGCACGCTGATGTTCGGCGGCGCCGACCCGGCCACCGGCCTGGAGCGCACCGCGCAGCACGAGCTGTACCGGCTGGCGATCCCGCGCCGCGTCTACACCAAGAGCCACGTCGACTACGTGATCGAGGTCGCCGCCGAGGTCGCGGGGCGCCGCGACGGACTGACGGGGTTCCGGATCGTCGAGCAGCCGCCGCACCTGCGCCACTTCAGCGCGAGGTTGCAGCCGCGCTGACGGGCGCCCTCAGTAGCGCGCCCGGCTCTCGATCGCGAACTCGGGCACCTGCAGCAGCTCCGCCGGCTCCAGCGCGTACTGCTCGCACACCAGGCTCAGCCGCGCGCCGGGCGACTCCATGCGCTCGATCGAGTGCGTGAGGTCGCCTGCGAACTCGACCGTCAGGTCCTCGACCGGCGCCACCCGGGCCAGCACCTTGCGGCCGCGCGCCAGCACCAGGGCGCCGCCGCGCAGACCCTGCGGCACCTGCGCGTAGAGCACGCTGACGGCGAGCGGCATCGACACGGTCTTGCAGTAGGCCCGCAGGCTGCGGTCGATGTGCGGGTCGACCCGCGAGCCCTGCACCAGCTCCAGGGGGTTCAGGTAGAACGCGTTGCAGTCCGGCCGCAGCGCCAGCTGCAGGAACGGCGCGAAGTGCGGGAACTCGTCCTCGACGCGCGCCCGGGCGGCGCCGTGGAACACCACCGAGAAGCCGCGCGTGCCGACGAAGTCGCGGTTCAGGTTGTTGGTCGCGAACCGCTTGTCGGCGCGCACCGCGCGCGCCAGCGAGGCGAGCGCCGCGCGGCCGAAGCAGTCCCGGCGCTCGCTGTGCGTGGCGATGCGAGGCCTCGCCGCGGCACTCAGCGCTTCTCGACCGGGACGTAATTGCGCGGCGTGGCGCCCATGTAGATCTGGCGCGGCCGCGTGATCTTGGCCTCGGGATCCTGCTGGTACTCGAGCCACTGCGACACCCAGCCGGGCATGCGGCCGATCGCGAAGAACACGGTGAACATGTCGATCGGGATGCCGAGCGCCTTGTAGATGATGCCCGAGTAGAAGTCGACGTTCGGGTAGAGCTTGCGCTCGACGAAGTACTCGTCGCTCAGCGCGATCTGCTCGAGCTCGATCGCGGTCTCCAGCAGCGGGTCGGTGCGGCCGAGCTGGCCGAGCACGTCGTCGCAGGCCTTCTTGAGGATCAGCGCGCGCGGGTCGTAGTTCTTGTAGACGCGGTGGCCGAACCCCATCAGCCGGACGCCGCTGTCCTTCTTCTTGGCGAGGTCCATGAACTCGCGCGCGGTGCGCTTGCCCTGCTGGATCGAGATCAGCATCTCGATCACGGCCTGGTTGGCGCCGCCGTGCAGCGGCCCCCACAGCGCGGAGATGCCGGCCGACACGCTGGCGAACAGGTTGGCGCCGGAGCTGCCGACGGTGCGGACCGTGCTGGTCGAGCAGTTCTGCTCGTGGTCGGCGTGCAGGATCAGCAGCAGGTCGAGCGCCCGCGCCATCACCGGATTCGGCTCGTACTTCTCGCACGGCGTGGCGAACATCATGTGCAGGATGTTCGCCGCGTACGACAGGTCGTTGCGCGGGTACATGAACGGCTGGCCGATGCTGTGCTTGTACGAGTACGCCGCGATGGTCGGCATCTTCGCCAAGAGGCGCGTGGCGTCGATCCAGTTCTGCGCCGGCGTGCTCTGACCGGCGTTCTGGTAGAAGGTCGACAGCGCGCCGACCGCCGCGGCGCACACGGCCATCGGGTGGCCGGCCTTGGGCAGGCTGCTGAACAGCTGCTTCAGGTTCTCGTGCAACATCGTGTGGTAGGTGATGTCGTGCGAGAACCCCTCGAGCTCGGTCGCCGTCGGCAGCTGCTGGTGCAGCAGCAGCCACATGATCTCGACGAAGTTGCTCCGCTGCGCCAGCTCCTCGATCGGGTAGCCGGCGTAGCGCAGCACGCCCTGCTCGCCGTCGAGGAACGTGATCTTGCTCTGGCAGGCGCCGGTGTTGCCGAGCCCCGGGTCGTAGGTCACGGCGCCGGTCTTGGCGCGCAGCTGCCGGATGTCGACGGCGACCTCCCCCTCCGTGCCGATCAGCACCGGCAGGTCGAGTTCCTGGTCCCCGTAGGTGAGCTTGGCGGTCTTCGGAACGGTCTGGTTGGTCATCGAGGCAGCGGCCGAGGCTGGCGGTTCTAGGGGCGCTTTCAGGGCAGGAAGCGTAGGGCGGAGGCTCGGCCGGGTCCGCAGAAAAACCCGCTCCGGGCGGCGGCGCCCGGCCCGGTGCGCCGCCGCCGTCGGGGACCCGGTCGGGAACCGGAGTTGGATCCATGCCGCCGAGACGCGAGCATGCGCGCGCAGCGATGGGCTGGCGCACCGTCAACACCTGGACGTACCGCGCGGGGTGGCACGCAGCGCTGGCGCTGCGGCCGCGGCGCGGCCTCGTGCGCCGGCTGCGCCAAGCGCGACGGACCGACCCGAGCGGCCCGCTGCTCTACCTGGCCAACGGCCGCCTGGGTGACACGCTGCTGGCGGCAGCGTTCACGGAGCATCTGCGCGCGTGGTTCGGCCCGGTGATCGCCGTCGCGCGCCCGGAGGCGGCGCCGGTGCTCGCCCCGCAGGTCGACCGCTTCGTGCCGTTCGACCCCGGCGCGGCCGCTGCCGCGCCGCACGGTCCGGCGGCCCTGCTGGCGGCGGCACGGGCCGGCTGCCGCGCGGTGCTCGGCGACGCACACCTGTTCCACGGCGGCGCGGCGCTGCTGGCGCTGGTCGAAGCCCTCGACGTGCCGCGGGTGCTCTACGACGGCTGGATCGACCGCCGCCTGCAGGCGCCGCTGCGCCGTTGGCCGCGCGGCGCCACCGTGGTGCCCGCGCGCGACAAGCCCGCCGGTGCGACCTCGCCGGAGCAGGTGCACGTGTTCCTGGACCTCGCGCACTACCACGCGGCGGCGCTGCGGGTGCTGGGCGGCGACGCGGCGGCAGCCCCCCTGCCGGCGGCCCCGGCGCTGCCGGCGACGCTGCGCGCGGCGCCGGGCCCGGACCTGCCGCCCGGCTACGTGGCCGTGCACGCGAGCAGCTCGCAGCCCAAGAAGGACTGGCCGTTCGAACGCTTCGCCGCCGCGCTGGCGGCGTGCCCCGACGTGCCGTTCGCGCTGCTCGGCACCGACGACCGGTCGCTGCCGCCGCTGCCGAACGTGACCGACCTGCGCAGTCGCACGACGATCACGCAGGCGATCGCGGTCGCCGCGCGCGCCCGCGCGTTCCTGGGCGTCGACAGCGGCCTGGCGCACACAGCGGCGCTGGCCGGCGTGCCGACCGTGGTGGCGATGCCGCAGGCGACCGCCGGGCTGTTCTTCCCCTACCCGGCGGCGTTCGGCGCCCACGTCCGCACCGTGCGGTCGGTCGCGCACGAAGGCTGCGCCGGCTGCGGCGGCCTGTGCGAGCACGAGCCGCTGTGGCGCAGCCGCCGCCGCGGATTTCCGTGCGTGCGCGCGGTGGCGGCCGACGAGGTCGTCGCCGCGCTGCGCGCGGCGCTGCGGTCGCCGGCGGCCGCCTCCAGCCGGACCTAGTGGTCCTGCGGAGTGCCGAGGATCGCGAACAGCGCCGCCTTCTTCTCCTCCATCAGCGCCTTGGTGTCGGCCTCGAGGCACATCCGCAGGTACGGCTCGGTGTTGCTCGGCCGCACGTTCACCCACCACGTGGGATACGTCACCGTCACTCCGTCGAGGTGGTCGATCACGCCGTCGTGGAACTGCTGCTCGACGCGCCTCATCAGCGCGTCCTTGTCGTCGACCTTGAAGTTGATCTCGCCGGTGCCGTGGTACTTGCGCAGCTCGTCGGCGGCGGCCTTCAGCGAGCGGCCTTCCTGGCTGAGCTGGTTCATCACCAGGATCGCCGCCAGCACGCCGCAGTCGGTGTAGTAGTTCTCGGCGAAGTAGAAGTGCCCCGACAGCTCGCCGCCGCCGATGCAGTCCTGCTTGCGCATCGTCTCCTTCATGAACGAGTGGCCGACGCGCTCGCGCACCGGCCGGCCGCCCAGCTTGACGATCTCCTCGGGCACGACCTTGCTGCTGCGCAGGTCGTAGATGATGCCCTTGCCCGGATGCCGCTGCAGCATGCCGCGCGCCAGCATCACGGTGATCAGGTCGGCGTGCACCGTGCGCCCCTCCTCGTCGACGAACGCGCAGCGGTCGGCGTCGCCGTCGAACGCGAGGCCGAGCGGCGCCCGGTGCTTCTTGACCGCGGCGCGCAGGTCGTCGAGGTTCGACTCCTTGAGCGGGTTGGCCTCGTGGTTCGGGAACGTGCCGTCGAGCTGCTCGTACAGCGGCACGACCTTCAGCCCCGGGATCTTCGCGAAGATCGCCGGCGCCTCGTTGGCGCCCATGCCGTTGGCGTAGTCGACGGCGATGGTCATCGGCTCGATGTCCCTCTGGAACGCGGCGATGTGGTCGACGAAGTCCTGCTTCACACAGACCTGGTCGCGGGTGCCGGCGCGCGCGGCCGGCGCGATGTCGGGGCCGAGCACCATGCGCTCGAGCTCCTTGATGCCGGTGTCGGCCGACATCGGCCGCGCCTCCGCGCGGCACAGCTTGAAGCCGATGTACTGCTTCGGGTTGTGCGACGCGGTCACGACGAGCCCGCCGTCGCACGGGATCTTGCCGATCGCGTAGTAGCCCATCGGCGTCGACGCGAGGCCGATGTCGACGACGTCGCACCCCTGCGCCAGGATGCCGTCGATGATCGCGTCCTGGACGCTCGGCGCCATGGTGCGCATGTCGCGGCCGACGACGAGGCGTTTGGCGTTCAGGAACTGCACCAGCGCCTGGCCGATCTTGCGCGCGATGCGCTCGTCGATCTGGTCGGGGTAGGTGCCACGGATGTCGTAGGCCTTGAAGATGCTCACTGGCGATCCTGCGGTCGGTGGAAAACGAGAGTTCAGGTGGAAGCCCGGTCGGCGAACGCGGCCGCGGCGGCGAGGCACGCGGCCACGCCGTCGTCGCCGACGTCGCGATGCGTGACCAGGCGGACGCGGCCGGGCCCGGTGCGCGCGACCAGCACGCCGCGCGCGGCGAAGGCCGCGACCAGGTCCTCGGCGGTGCCCGCGCCGTCGCGCACGTCGACCATGACGATGTTGGTCTCGACGGCGGCGGGGTCGACGGCGAAGCACGGCAACGCCGCCAAACCGGCAGCGAGCGAGCGCGCGCGGCGGTGGTCGTCCGCCAGCAGGGCGGGTCCGTCGCGCAGCGCCAGCAGGCCGGCCGCGGCCAGGACGCCGGCCTGACGCATCCCGCCGCCGAACGCCTTGCGCGCGCGGCGCGCCTCGGCCACGAACGCGGCGTCCCCCGCCAGCAGCGAGCCGACCGGCGCGCCCAGGCCCTTGCTGAGGCACAGCGAGACCGAGTCGCACGGAGCCGCGAGCTCGCTCGGCGCGCAGCCGAGCGCCGTGGCGGCGTTGAGCAGGCGCGCGCCGTCCATGTGCACCAGCATCCGGTGCTCCTGGGCGACGCAGGCCAGCGCCCGCAGCCGGTCCGGCGCCGCGACGCGGCCGCCGGCCATGTTGTGGCTGTTCTCCAGCACCAGCAGCCGCGAGCGCGGGAAGTGCGCGTCGTCGGGCCGCACCGCGGCGCCGACCTGCTGCGGGGTCGGGAAGCCGCTGGCGTTCGTCAGCGTGCGCACCTGGGTCCCCGACAGCCGGGCGATCGCGCCGCCCTCGTAGAAGAACACGTGGCTGCGCTCCTCGCACAGCAGCTCGTCGCCGGGTCGGCAGTGCACGTGGATGGCGACCTGGTTGGCCATCGTGCCCGACGGCAGCAGCAGCGCCTGCTCCTTGCCGAGCACGCGGGCCCCCGACAGCTCGAGTTCGCGCACCGTTGGGTCCTCGCCCCAGACGTCGTCGCCCACCACCGCCGACGCCATCGCCGCCCGCATGGCCGGAGTCGGCCGTGTCATGGTGTCGCTGCGGAAGTCGTGGACGGCCGGCACGGCGCCCAAGGAAGCAGCGCCACCGGACGAAAGCAAGCGCAGCCGGGCCCCGCCGGCGGGGCCGGGGAAGTCCCGATCAGCGGACCGCCGCGACCGGCCGATAGCCCGGGGACATGGACGGACTCACGGTCGTTTGCGCCTGGTGCGGGACGCAGATGCGCCCCGGCTCCGCCGACGCGGCGGGCGGCGAGGCGTCGCACGGGATCTGCCTCGACTGCCTGCGCAACCTGCACCTGCTGCCGACCGAGGACCTGCTGGCGCTGTCGCAGGAGATGCTCGACCAGCTGCCGCTGGGCTTCATCGAACTCGACCGCGACGGCGTCGTGCGCCGCTACAACGCGGCCGAGGCGCGCGCGGCAGGGCTCGATCCGCTGCAGGTCGTCGACCGGCCGTTCTTCACCGAGGTCGCGCCGTGCACGCGGGTGCGCGAGTTCCACGGCCGGTTCGTCGAGATGACCGCACAGCCGACGCCGGCGCGCGACGAGCTCGACTTCCTGTTCCGGTTCCGCAGCGGCGACCGCTACGCGCACCTCGACATGCGCTGGCACCCGGAGCGCCAGCGCTTCGTGGTGCTGGTCGAGCTGCTGTCCTGAGCGCGGTGCGCGCCCGTGCGGGCGCTCAGAGGATCGGCTGCAGCCGTCCGCCGCGCGGCAGGTGCAGGTCCGGACCGTAGCCCAGGGCCGAGAACGCGACCGGCGCCAGGTAGAACTCGAAGCCGGTGAACACCGGATCGTTCGGCACCGCCAGCGTCAGCGTCGACTGCCCCTGCGCGAACAGCAGGGTCTGCGCCGTCGCCGGGTCGCCGTAGAAGCGGAACGGCTCCTGCGCCGTGTTCGGCTGCTCGATCGCCACGGTCGCGACCCAGAACACGGCCACGTTCGGCGGCGCGTCGGTGATCAGGTCGAAGGTCGAACCGATCTGCACCTCGGTCGGCGCCACCTCGCACACGCTGAGGAAGCGGCCCGGCGCGGCACCGGTCTCGTTGACCTGCCCGTTCAACGAGCCGCCGCTGCGCCAGCTGTTCTCGAGCGTCACCGGCGCCAGCAGCGACTGCCCGGTCACCGTCGTGTTGACCAGCTCGCAGCTGCGCAGCCGCACCGGCGTCGACGCGGTGCTCGGGACGACGATCGCGCAGTTGTCGTAGCGGTTCCACAGCAGGTTCGGCAGCGAGCTGGCGACGTCGAAGGTCACCGTCGAGTTGACGTACTCGTTGTTCTGCTGCCATACGCGCTGGGTGAACAGGTTGGCCGCGACCGACACGTCGCCGGTGAACGTCACCTCGCTGCCGTGGAAGTCGAACATCGCCGTGCGCGGCCCCACCAGCATGGCCTTGCTGCCCGGATCGCAGGTCAGGTGGCTGTGGTGATGGTGGATCATCGTCAGCCCGTTGGCGTTGCCCTGGACGTCGATGGTGTCGCCGCTGGTCACGACCTCGCAGTGGACCACGCGCACCATCAGCTGCTGGGAGCTGCCGGCCGTGCGGCGCACGCGCAGGAAGTTGGTGCCGCCGTCGATCTCGCTGCGGAAGCACATGAACATGCTC
The DNA here is from genome assembly GCA_050245995.1 of Planctomycetota bacterium. Classification (GTDB taxonomy): domain Bacteria; phylum Planctomycetota; class UBA1135; order UBA1135; family UBA2386; genus JBFWWV01. The sequence goes on from JBFWWV010000009.1 coordinate 167,890, forward strand.
ATCGCGCCGCCGGTGCCGGCCTCCTGCACCTCCGCGGCCAGCGTCACCTGGTCCATGTGCGCGTGATGCACGTGCACCTGCGCCCAGCCGCCGGCGCTCTGGTCGTCGAGCAGGATGCCGCGCGCCATGTTGTGGAAGTGCGCGTGGTGCAGGTGCACCGCGCTGGTGTCGGTGCCGCTGCCGGTCAGGCGCACGCCGGCGCTGAGCTGACCGTGCAGGTCGCAGTCCTCGATGCGGGCCATCTGGTGCTCGTCGACCCCCGCCGCCGTCGTGTGGACATCGAAGCCGATCACGCCGCCGTCGAGGTGCAGCCCCGACACCAGCACCTCGTGCGTCTGCAGCGACAGCACGTGGGCGTGGGCGCCGCCGAGCAGCAGCGTCAGCACGTCACCGCCGGCGAACGGCACGATGACGCCCTCGATCCAGACCTCGCCACCCTGGCCGGTGATCGGCGTCAGCGGCGCCTCGAGCGCGATGCTGAGCGTGATCGTCGGGTCGATGCGGACGTGGTCGACGACGCCGGCGCCGCTGAGGTTCGCGGCCTCGGCCGGCGACAGCTGCGACGGCAGCAGCGTGCCGTTGACGAGGCGGATCGCCTCGTCGAGCGACAACAGGCCGTCGCCCAGGGTGCCGTGCGACAGCGAGTCGGTGACCTGCGCGGTGGAATGGGTGATCTGCGGCGCCGAGGGGCTCACCGCGAGCAGGGACGTTGCGAGGATTCCGAGCATGGAGGACGGGTCTGGTGGGGAGACGGGCAGGGCGCCCGAAGTCTACCATCCCGATGCCCGAGGGAGCCAACCGCCCGTGGCACGGCTCGCACCGCGGCCGGCCTCGGCGGCGGGCGGGGCGCCGGAATCAGCTTCCACGTGGGCCCCGGCGGTGCGAACGTCTCCGCCCCGCCGTGCCGTCGCTCGACCGCGAACTGCGCCTGCTGCGCGCCTACGCCCTGCTGACGTACCCGTTCGTCTGCGTGCCGTTCCTGTACCTGTTCTTCCGCGGCAGCGGACTGGACCTGGCGGACTACGGCGCGGTGGTCACGATCTACTACGCCGCGATGTTCGTGGCGGACGTGCCGACCAGCGTGGTCGCCGACCGGCTCGGACAGCGCAGCATGCTGGTGCTCGGCCCGCTGCTGCTGGGCGCCGGCTTCGCGCTGCTGTTCTTCTGGCGGTCGTTCACGGGCTTCTGCGTCGCCGAGGCGCTGATGGGGCTCGGCCACTCGGTGCTGTCGGGGCCGCCGTCGTCGATGCTGTACGAGCTGCTGCGCCGCCACGACCAGCAGCACCGCTACCTGCAGGAGGAGGCCCGCATCCACGCCCTGCGGCTCACCGGCACCGGCGTGTCGTTCCTGCTGGGCGGCCTGCTGGCGTGGGCGCTCGGCGAAGGGGACCGGCACGCCTACGCGGCGACCATCCTGCCCACCGGCCTGCTGTGCGCCGGCGCCGCCGCGATCGCGATGCGGCTGCGGCCGCTGCCGACGCGGCCGCGGCTGGCGTTCGGCCAGTTCGTCCGGCAGGCGGCGGCCGACCTGCTGCACCGCGAGGTGCGCTGGCTCCTCCTCTACTGGATCGTTCTGTTCGCGCTGCTGCGCTACCCGTTCCACAACTACCAGGTCTGGCTCGACGACGCGTCGGTGCACGAACCGCTGTTCGCGGCGCCGCTGTTCGTCGGCGCGCTCTACGCCCTGCTCAACCTGGTCGCCGCACCGCTGAGCCGGCGCGTGCCGCAGCTGGTCGGCCGCCTGGGCCGCCGCGCGCTGTTCTGGGGCATGCCGTCGATGCTGGCGCTGAGCCTGCTGGCGATGGGCTGCTGCGTGCAGCTGGCCGCGTACGACGCACGGCTAGGGCGCGCGCTGATGTGGGTCGGCGTCGCGATGTTCTTCGCGCAGCAGATCCCGTTCGGCCTGCACTGGGCGCTGGTGCAGGAGTTCGTCAACCACCGCATCCGCCCCGACGCGCGCTCGACCGTGTGGTCGGTGCTGTCGCTCGGCGGACGGCTCGCCTACGCGCCGCTCAACGTCGGCCTGTTCGCCCTGCAGCAGCGGCACGGCACCGCGCCGACGCTGGGCGGCGCGGGCCTGATCGGCATGGCGCTGGTCGCCGCGGTGCTGTGGCTGCGGCCCGCCGGGCTGCTGCGCGGCCCGGACCTGTCCGCGGTCAGCGACCGAGGTCGATGAACACGCCGCTGTTCTGCAGGGCGAGGTCGCGCAGGAAGTTCTTCTGGAACTCGCCGATGGCGATCGTGTGGAAGACGATCTTGAAGTACTCGTTGTAGCGCCGCACCTCGCTCAGGATCTCGAGCGTGTCGATCATCTTGCCGACCGACGGGCGACCGTCGCTGAGGAAGTAGACCGTGTCGAGCTTGTTCTTGATCGACACCTTGCCGCCGCCCGTGAACGCGACCTTGGGCGGGTTGTCCGGGTCGATCCCGAACGGGTACATCAGCGCCTTCAGCGTGTTGGTCTTGCCCTTGGCCAGGTCGGTCAGCATCAGGCCGGCCGCGGCCAGCTCCTGGTCCTCGGTGCCGCCGATCGGCGCCAGCCGCTCGACCCACGACTTGGCGGCCTCGCGGTTGATGATGTTGGCCGACACCAGCTGCTTGCGCCACGGGTCGAGGTCGCTCGCGAACGCGACGATGTTGAAGTAGGTGTCCTGCGTCAGCGACTCGATCGCGCTGAGCAGCTGCGCCTTCACGACCGTGAACTTCTTCAGGTCGCGGTAGCCCTGGAACTTCTCGCGCTCGACGACCTGGTCGTCCATCGACCCCGACACGTCGATGATGAACATCACGTAGGTCGACGAGGTCGGGATGCCGGCGAAGGTGTTGAGGCCGTCCTTCTGGCCGTAGAGCTCGTTGTACTTCGCGCGGCTCTCCGCCTTCTTGGCGAGCTCCTCGTCGGTCGGGATGCGCCAGCCCTCGATCTCCATCAGGTGGTTCCACTGCTCCTGCCACCGGTCGGGGTCGAGGCCGAACTCGAAGCCGGTGATCCGGAACAGCGCCTCCGAACACTCGGTGCGCAGGCGGCCGGCCTGGCGCATCAGGTCGATCAGCGGCTGCACCGCGGCCTGCGGCCGGACGATGCCGCAGGCGGTGACGGCCGCGGTCTGCACCTGCCACTCGGCGTCGTTGAGCAGCGGCACCAGCTGCTCGCCGAGTTCCTTCAGCACCAGCGAGCCGACGGCGTCGGCGGCCGCCATCCGCACCAGCGGATCGCCGTCCTGCAGCATCGGCCCCACCACCGGCGCGACGTCGGCGGCGCCCAGGTGCTGCAGCGCCCGCAGCGCCTCGTAGCGCACCGAGCCGTTGGTCTTGTCGTCCGACGCGACCGCGAGGATCGCGGGCTTGGCTCCGCTGAGGGCGGCGGCCCCGAACACCTTGATCAACGTCGCCTGCTCCTTGCTGTCGAGCGTCGGCAGCTCGTCGATCCACGGCTGGAACGAGGCCTGCTTCTTGTACTCCGACAGCACCTTGAGCGCGGTCTGGCGCACGCCGGGCACCTTGTGCTCCAGCAGCTTCAGCAGCTCCTCGACGGCGGGCACGCACTCCTTGCCGCGCAGGGTCATCACCGCCTCGACCTGCTGCGCCTCCTCCTTGAACTTGCGGAAGAACTTCTTGAAGTCCTTCACGGCGGCGAGGTTCTCGTCGTCGCCCTGCGCGGCGGCGAACGAGCAGCAGAACAGCAGGACGATCAGGGCTCCCAGGAATCTCTGCATGAATGGCATCGGACGTTCAGAGGGGGTGCGCCGAGGGTAACGCAGGGCGGGCGCCGGCGCAGGGGCCTGGTCGTACCGGTCCTGCCCCGAATCACCCGACCTCGCCCGGGTGCCGCCACCAGCTCAGGCGCACGTCGCGCTGCAGCGCGCGGTGCAGCGCGTCGACGTCGGCGGCCGCCGTGGCGAGCTCCGCCGGCCCCGGGACCGGCGCGGCGATGCGCGGCGCGAGGCGGAAGGACAGGGCGCGGTCGTACTCGACCTCGATGCCCCACCGCAGCCCGAGCGACCGCCCCGCCAGCTGCAGCCATTTCGCCAGGTTCTCCAGCTGCACCAGGCCGCGCGCGTCCAGCAGCATCAGCGACAGCGACGGCAGCGCGCGCCGGCCGCGCTCGCCGCCGTGGGCGACCACGCGCAGGCCGTCGAGCCGGTCCAGGGCCGCGCCGAGCGCGAACAGGCCGGGATCGGCCCCGGTGCGCGCCGCGGCCTGCGTCGCCTGCGCGCGCGCCACGGCGGCCTCGCCGCCGCTGAGCGCGCCGCACAGGTCGCACTCCAGCACCGTCACGCCGTCGTAGGTGCGCGGCGAGAGGCCGTGGTTGCCGCATTCGCTACATGGGTCCATCGCGACGCCGGCGGACCGCGGTCGACCGGCGGCAGCGGATTAGAGCGGACGGCGCGGCGCCGACAAAGCGGCGCCTGCGGTTCCGAGCGCGGCCACGGCCACGCCCGACGTCGTCAGCGGTCCTGCGGCGCCCGGCGCTTGTCCTCCCGGATCGGCAGCGGTCGCCCGCCGCCGGACGGCACACCGGTCTCGCCGCCGGGCGCGGCCACACCGGTGCTCATCGCCTGCAGCTGGCGCGTGGCGACGGCGCGGAGCCACTGCTCCTCGTCGTTCGCGGTGCCGAACCGCAGGTTGTCCACGCCCGGCTGCTCGACGACCTTCTCGACCGCCGACTTCGGCACGACGATGCGGTCGCTGCGCATCTGCAGCACGTAGTTGTCGTCGACGACCGACTTCAGGATCGCGCCCACGAGGCGGTTCTGGTTGCTCAGCTTCAGGAAGCCGGTCGTCGCGCGCTGCAGCTCCGCGTAGTCGTCGCTGTCCAGCGTGGTGACCTTCTCGAGCTCGTCGCGGCGCAGGGTGACCTCGCCGGCGGCGACCTTGAGGATCAGCGCGTCGCTGGCCACCGCCTTGACGCTGCCGATGAAGAAGTTGCCGTTGTACAGCTGGGCGAACGCCTTGCCGCCGAGGCGGACATTGGCCCAGTCGCCGACCTCGCGCTCGCGCGGGTCGAGCGTGCCGACCCACAGCGAGTCGCCCGCCGGCAGGAAGCGCGGCAGCTCCTGCTGCGGCAGCGCCTGCGGCTGCGTCGGCCGCGGCGTCGGGTCGCCCACCGCGACCGGATCGCCGGTGCCCGGCGTCGGGATCGGATCCGGATCGACGGGCGTCTCCCGGTCGACGGGCTCGACGGGGATCGGCAGCTGGTTGGGGTCGTTCTGGACAACCTGCACCGGCGGGGTCACCGGATCGCCGGTGTGGCCGGGCGTGGTGACCTGCGGCGGCGCGGGCAGCGGCGGCGCGGGCACCTGCAGGTCGATCGACGGGCGCGCCACCTGGACGCGCTCGACCAGCTGCGGCTCGAAGTGCAGGCCGAGCCACTCGGGCCGCAGCACGACGACCGCGCCGGCGCCGACCACCATGACGGCGGCCGCGAGCGACGACAGCATGCGCAGCACCCGGCCGTGCGTCCGCGGCGCCGCGGCCACCACCTCGGGGCCACTCTCCTCGTAGTACTGCTCGTCGAACTCGCCGGTGCCGTCCGCGGTCACCAGCGCCAGGTCCTCGACCCCGCCGGCGACCGGCTCGGCCGCGGGCTCCGGCTCCATCCAGGACTCGTCGCTGGCATCGCCCTCGGCGCCGACCGGCTCCCAGCCCTCTTCCACCGGGTAGCTGTCCGCCGGCAGCGGCTCGTCGGCCAGCAGCTGGCCGCTGTGCTCGCCCTCGTCGAGCACGAAGAACTCGCTGTCGCCGACGACGTCCTCGGTCTCCACCTCGAGCGACTCGCCGAGCACCTCGCCCTCGTCGAGGACGAGGTCTTCGTCGCTCGCCTGGTCCGGGTCGTAGCCCAGCTCGGCGCCATCGGGCCGAGCGTCGAGCTGCTCGTCGTCCTCGTAGATGGCGAACTCCTCCTCCTGCAGCCCGGCCGCGGCCGGCTGCTCGGCGTAGGTCTCGTCGCCCTCGTAGGCCTCGTCGTAGGCCGCGTCGCCCTCGAGCGTCGGCTCCTCGTCCGCCTGGGCCGCGGCCGACTCGAGCAGGCTCTCGTCGTCGACCAGCTGCAGCTCCTCGTCGCCGTCGAAGCCGAGGTCGTCGTCGGACGACATGAAGCCCGGTTCGGACTCGACCGGAATGCCGATCTCGTCCGCCGACATCGAATGCCCGCCCCACTTGCCGCGGCTCTCGTCGGAGAACTGCTGGCGCTCGCCGAACTGCTCCGAGCCCGCGGCCTCCGGGTCACCCGCCTGGAAGAGCAGGTCGTCGGAGTCGGGCTCGGCGTCGCCGTCCGCGGGCTTCTTCTTGGCCGCGCCGCGCGCAGGGTCCTGCTCGAACAGCTGGTCGAGCCCGTCGTCGGACTCGTTGCCGGCGAGGTGCTCGCCGTCGTTCTGCTCGGGTTCGTCGATGTCGTGTTCGTCGCGGCTCATGGCGGTCTCCGTGGCGGCCGGGGGATCCCGTTGGTTATCGGTCGCCGGCGGGTCCGGATCTGAACCGTTGGTGCGAAGGACCGCGGCGGCGGTCCCAACCGCCCGTGCCACCGCCGCATCGACGCCCGATCTGCCTGGCCGGAGCGGGACGATCCCGGCGCGCGAACCGGCCCTGGCACCGGCAGCTCGGATCGGCGCCGACGCCGCGGACCGTCAGCCCGCCGCGGTCTCGGCAGCCAGTTCGCGGTTGAGGTCGGAGCTGGCCAGCAGCCGCCGCGTGCCGCCGCGCAGCACCGTCAGCCCCAGGGCGTCGACGTGCTCGAGCAGCGGGATCAGGTACTTCCGGCTGGTGTCGAGCTCGTCGCGCAGCTCCGGGATGTCGAGCGCCTCGTCGTGCCGCAGGCAGTTGGCGCGGATCGCGTGCAGCGCCTTGCGCACCACCGACCAGGCGTAGAAGTGCTCGCCCACGGGTTCGAGCCGGCTCTCGTCGCGCGCCCGGTCGATCAGGCCCAGCAGCTGGTCGCCGGCCAGGCCGGTCGCGGCCGTCAGCTCGGCGAGGTCCGGCGGCTTGAAGCCGCGCTGGGCGCAGGCTTCGACCAGCGCGTCGAGCCGCGCCTGCTCTGCCGGCGGCAGCGGCCTGAGCCGGTCGAGGAACAGGACCTGCCCCTGGCTGCCGGGGCGCACGCGCTGCTGCTGCTGCAGCCGGTCGAACAGCGCCTCGATCAGCGGCTGCGGCAGCGTCTTGGTCGCGCGCACGGCGGTGCGCTTGATCGACGCGGCGGCGGCGCGGCGCGCCAGCATCTTGTCCACCGACTCGAGCAGCTCGCGCTCGCCGGCGTCCAGGTCGGCCGCGAAGAACGCGCGGCGGGCCCGCGCGTGGACGTGGACGTCCGGCATCTCCGCGACCGCCGCCTCGACGGCGGCCTCGTCGCTCTCGAGCGCGCGGGCCAGCTCCGCGAAGGTGCAGCCGGCGGCGGCGCGCTGGCCCAGCTCGTGCGCGATGCGCGCCTCGGGGCGGTCGCCGGCCGCGCGGAGCCCTTCGAGCTCGGAGCCGAGCTCGCGGCGCCGATAGCGCCGGCGCGCGCCGGCCACCCGCAGCACCGCGCCGCCGCCGACGGTCACCGGCGGGTTCTCCATGCGCAGCAGGAAGCGGTCGCCGTGCGCGCAGCACACCGGCTCGTCCAGCTCGACCCGCACGGTCGCGGTGTCGCCCGGCGCCATCGTCTCGCGGTCGAGCAGCAGCAGGTCGCCGCGCACCTCGATCGTGCCGATGTGGAAGCGCACCGGGTTGCGGTGCTGGAGCCGCCGCGCGCGCGGCAGCAGGCGCAGCTCGACGTCGACCGCGTCGCCGACCGGGAACGTGTCCGGCGCGCACACGACCATGCCCCGGTGCACGCCGGCCTCCTTGGCGTCGGGCATCGACAGCGCCGAGCTGTGGCCGGCGCGGACCTCCTCGACCTTGCCGCCGTAGGCGTGCAGGCCGCGGATCTTGACGCGCTCGCGCGGCGGCAGGATCTCCACCTCGTCGCCCGGCCGGACGGCGCCCGAGATCGGGATGCCGGTCACCACCGTGCCGATGCCCGGCAGCGAGAACACGCGCTGCACCGGCATCCGGAACGGCCCGCCGGCCGGCCGCGGCTCGATGTCGCGCGCCAGCTCCTCGAGCTTCCGGCGCAGCTCCGGCACGCCGTCGCCGGTGACCGAGCTGACCCGGCAGATCTCCGCGTCGGCCAGCACGGTGCCCTGCACCAGCTCACGGATCTCCTCGGCGGCGATGTCGGCCAGGCCCTCCTCGACGACGTCGATCTTGGTCATCGCGATCAGGCCGCGACGCACGCCGAGCACGTCGAGGATGTCCAGGTGCTCGATGGTCTGCGGCATCACGCCGTCGTCGGCGGCCACCACCAGCAGCGCCAGGTCGATGCCGGTGCAGCCGGCGACCATGTTGCGCACGAACTTCTCGTGACCTGGCACGTCGACCAGGCCGAGCCAGCGGCCGTCACTCATCTTCAGCCGCGCGAAACCCAGGTCGATCGTGAGCCCGCGCTCCTTCTCCTCCTTCAGGCGGTCCGGGTCGATGCCGGTCAGCGCCTCGACCAGCGACGACTTGCCGTGGTCGATGTGCCCGGCCGTGCCGACCACCACCGGATGGATCGGGCGCGCCATCGCGGCGTCAGCGGTTCAGGTAGAGGATGCGCTGGCAGGAGCCGCACTGCACGATCGTCGACGCCCCCATCAGGCGGGCGGTGTCGTTGGTCGTGATCTTGTTGTAGCAGCCCTGGCAGAAGCTGCCCTCGACGGCGCAGACGGCCAGCCCGTCGCGGGTGGCGAACAGCCGCTCGTAGTCGCCCAGCAGGTCGACCGGGATGCCCTCGGCCTGCGCCTTGCGCCGCTGGGCCACGCCGGCGACCTTCTGCTCGGTCGCCGCCCGCATCGCCGCGGCCTCCCGCTGGAACTGCTCGAACACCGCGCGCTCGGCGGCGGCGGCCTGCGCCGCCGTGGCGGCCTCCTGCTTGAGCGGGTCGAGGCCCTCGATCAACCCGAGGCACTGGTCCTGGGTCTGGTCGCGATCCTTCATCACCGACTCGATCTGGAACAGCGTCGCCTGGTACTCGGCGTTGTTGCGCACGGTGTTCAGGCGCTCGTTGAGCTTCTTGATCTCGTCGTCGGCCTGCTTGACCGACTGCTCGAGCGCGCGCACCTCGAGGTCGGCCTTGGTCGCCCGATCCTTGCGCTCGGCGGCTTGGCGCTCGAGGTCGTCGAGCCGGCGCTTGCGTTTGGCTTCTTCGGCTGGCAGCGAATCGGTGTCGCGCCGCATGGAGGCGATCTCCTGGTCGACTTTCTGCAGGTCGAGGAGCTTCTTGACGTTCGGATGCAACTGTCGGTCCGTCTCCGGGCGCCGTTGCGGGCGCCGAATGGGACGCGGCAGTCTAGCTCCGCACCGCCGGCGCTCAAGAGGGCGGGCGCGCAGTTCCCGAAGCCGGCGCGGCGCCGCCCCCGGCCCCCGCGCGCGCACCCCGGCTGCGGGCCGGGCGAGCGGGCCGTCCGCAGGCCGACGGACGCCGCCGGCCGCGCGGAGCTCCGTGGCTCAGACGCCCTCGCCCTGGCTGGCGTCGAGGAAGCCGCCGAGCCGCCGCGCCCGCACCGGATGCTGCAGCTTGCGCACGGCCTTGGCCTCGATCTGCCGGACGCGCTCGCGCGTGACCCGGAAGATGCGGCCGACCTCCTCGAGGGTGTAGGTGTAGCCGTCGCCGATGCCGTAGCGCAGCTTGATGATCTCGCGCTCGCGGAAGGTCAGCGTGTTGAGCACGCTCTCGATCCGCTCGCGCAGCATCTCGCGGCTGGCGGCGCTGACCGGCGACTCGACCGACTCGTCCTCGATGAAGTCGCCGAAGTACGAGTCGTCGGACTCGCCGATCGGCCGGTCGAGCGAGATCGGGTGCTTGCTGATCTTCATCACCCGCTTGGCCTCCTCGACCGAGACCTGCGCGGCCTCCGCGACCTCCTCGATCGACGGCTCGCGCCCCTTGGCCTGGATCAGCTTCTTGGTGACGTTGCGCAGCTTGCTCATCGTCTCGATCATGTGCACCGGGATGCGGATGGTCCGCGCCTGGTCGGCGATCGAGCGGGTGATGGCCTGGCGGATCCACCAGGTCGCGTAGGTCGAGAACTTGTAGCCGCGGCGGTACTCGTACTTCTCGACCGCCTTCATCAGGCCGGTGTTGCCCTCCTGGATCAGGTCGAGGAACGACAGCCCGCGGTTGCGGTACTTCTTGGCGATCGACACCACGAGGCGCAGGTTGCCGGACGACAGCTTGCGCTTCGCGTCCTCGTAGTTGGCGTAGGCCTGGCGCACGAACTGCAGGCGCTTCTGCAGGTGCTCGATGGTCTCGAGCCCGTCGACCTGCATCTCCGCCAGCCGGCGCCGCGTCTCCTGCGCGTCGGGGTTGTTGATCTGCGCGCCGCGGTAGCGCTGCAGGCGCTGCACCAGGCGCTCGGTCTCGTGCACCCGGCTCTCGAGCAGGTCGATCATCGGCCGGACCTTCTTGCCCTGCAGGTTCAGCTCCTCGATCAGCGAAACCGCCTTGCGCCTGCGCGAGAAGATCCGCTTGTGCACGGCCTGGGCCTCGGACGTCGACAGCTTGCCCTCAGCCAGCTTCTCGAAGTCCTTGCGCGCCGCCTCGTAGATCAGCCGCAGCGTCGCGATGTTGCCCGGCAGGCGGTCGGACAGGTCGGCCTTGCCGACCTCGGGGTCCTGCTGGTTGACCTTCAGCGTGCGATCGAACGCCAGCTCGCCCTTCAGCACGTCCTCGAGGATCTCGATCGCGTTCTGCAGGCCGAAGCCCGAGCTCAGCACCTCCTTGCGGAACTGCTTGCGCGTCAGCTCGATCTTGCGCGCCAGCGAGATCTCCTCCTCGCGTGTCAGCAGCGGGATCTCGCCCATCTGCGTGAGGTACATCCGCACCGGGTCGTCGATCTTCTCGGTGATGTCGACGATCGGCGCGGCCAGCTCGGCCTCGGTCGGCTCCTGGATGTCCAGCTCCGGCGTCAGGTCGACGTCGTCGCCGCCGCCGTCGTCGGAGTCGTCGCCCTTGCGCCCCTTCTTGTCCTTCTGCTTGGGGTCTTCGTCGACGATGTCGAGCCCGGCCTCCTCGATCATGGCGATGGCCGCCTCGATCTTCTCCGGCGTCGAGTTGTCGTCCGGCAGGACGGCGTTGAGCTGTGTCAGGGTGACCGACCCGGTCTTGCGATGGGTCTTGATCAGGGCCTTGATCTTCTTCTCGAGGGTCTCCATGGGGGGCGCTGCGAGGGGGGGCTTGGCTGCGGGGGAAGGTCGGGGAATGCGGGGAGGAACTCAGGCCGCGGTCGGGGCCGCGGCGGTGGTCGGGGAACGGGAGCGGCGGCGCGCGGCGGTCATTCGGAGCCTCCGGCGACGTTGCGGGGCCGATGCTGGCGCATCTGCTCGACGAGCTCGCGCGTCAGTCGGTCGGCGGTGACCTTGTCGCCGGCGTCGAGGGCGTCCTGCAGCTGCTGCCGCAGGGAGCGCGACTCGGCGCGCGCGTGCACCCGGCGGTGCCGGTCGCGCAGCAGCGAGGTGAGGAAGGCCTCGGGATCCGGCAGTTCGTCGGCGCGCGCGATCGCGGCGGCGAACACGGCGCGCAGGTGCTCGTCGTCGCTGAGGCCGGCGAAGACGAAGCGCACCACATCGGCGCGGGTCTGGCGGCCCTGGGCCACCGCCTCGCGCACGAACTCCACCAGCGCCGTGACGGCGCGCGACTGCAGCGGTTGCCGCTCCAGCTCGGGATCCAGCAGCCGCCCCAGCAGCTCGGGCTGCTGCACCACCGCCGCCAGCACGTCGCGTTCGGCGGCCACGAACGGCGCCGGCAGCGACTCGCGCGGCGCCGGCTCGGGCGCCTGCTCGTCGGCCGCGCCGCCGTCGGCCGCACCGGCGTCCTGGCGCTGCGGCGCCGCGCGCAGCATGCGCGCCAGCGACTGCGGCGTCACCGCCAGATGGCGCGCCATCTCCTCGAGCAGCGCGCGGCGCCGGAGGTCGCCGTCGACGCGCTGCAGCAGCGCCGCGCACTCGCGTGCCGCCGCCTCCAGCTGCCCGGCCTTCGCGAAGTCGTGGCGCTGCCGCAGCAGCCGGAACCAGCTCGCCAGCGCGTCGTCGGCGCCGTCGACCAGGTCGGCGAACCGCGCGCGCCGCTCGACCACCTGCTCCGCGTCCTCGCCGGGCCGCGCGGTGACGTAGTCGGCCGGGTCCTTGGCCGCGGCCATGACCGCGATGCGCACCTGCAGCCGGCTGTTGACCAGTTCGCGCATGGCGCGCTCCGCGGCCTGCTGCCCGGCGCGGTCGCCGTCGAACAGCAGCACCACGCCGTCGGTGGCGTAGCGCTCGATCTTGGCGCCGTGCTCGTGCGTGAACGCCGTACCGAGCGCCGCCACCGCGCCGTGGAAGCCGGCCAGATGGCAGGCGATCACGTCGGTGTAGCCCTCCATCACCACGATCCGGCGGCTGCCGCGGCGCTTGGCCTCGTGCAGGCCGTACAGCACGCGCCGCTTGTTGAAGAACGGCGACTCCGGCGAGTTGATGTACTTCGGCTGCTCGCTGCCGTCGGCGCGCAGCGGCGCCCCGGGCAGCACGCGGCCGCCGAAGCCGACGATCCGGCCGCGCTCGTCGGCGATCGGGAACATCACGCGGCCGGCGAACGCCTCGCGGCCGTTGCGCAGCAGACCGGCCTCGTCGAGCACCGCGCCCGGCCAGCGCCGCTGCTGCGCCTGCGCGCGCAGCGCGCCTTGCAGAGCCGGATGGAACCCGAGCGTCCACGGCTCGACCGCGTCGAGCAGGCCGCGGCCCGCCAGGTAGTCCCGCGCGGCGGCGCCGGCGTCGGTGTGCAGCTGCTGCTGCAGCCAGGCCGCCACCTCGCCGAGCACGGTGTGCGGGTCCGGCCCGCGCCGTCGCTCCGCGTCGCCGCGGCCGAACACGCCCTCGAGCGGCACGCCGGCGCGCTCGGCCAGCGACTCCATCGCCTCGCGGAACGACAGGCCCTCGCGCTCCATCAGGAACGTGAACACGTCGCCGGACTTGCCGCAGCCGAAGCAGTGGAAGTGCTGGCTGTCGGGGTAGACCGTGAACGACGGCGACTTCTCCGGGTGGAACGGACAGAGGGCGAGCAGCAGCCGGCCGCGCGGCTTCAGCGGCAGGTAGCTCTCGATGAAGGCGACCAGATCGGTGGCCTCCTTCACGCGCAGCTTCGCTTCCTCGAACCGGTCCATCGGGTTTGGTGCTCTGCGCCAGCGCCTCCGACCGCCTGCTCGCCGCGAGAACCGCTCGCGCGCGCCCAGTCGACCGGACCGCTGGCTTCGCGACGGACGCAATGACGGCGCAACGGAAGCACCGACACCACGGTCGTCACAACTCAGGGTATCCCAACTTGAGACCCGCGGTCTCGAGATGGGCCACGAGTGCCCTTGTCGTCACCCCAACTGCGGGCTGCCCTGAGTGATCCGGCTCGGCGAGCCGATCACGATTCCGGACCGATGGATGGATTGCTGCCGGGGGTCGTGCCGCAGTTGGAAGCGCGCTTTTGTAGCCTTGCCACGGGCACAGTCAAGACAGCTGCTGCGGGGCGGGCCAGCGGGCGGCGGGTCCGGCGACCGGCCGAGGGCTAGCCACCCGCCACCCGCTCGAACAGATCGGCCAGCGCGTCGGGCCCGATCGCCTCCGCGCGGAGCGCCAGCAGATCCTCGGGAAGCTCGAGCCGCGCCAGCCCGCCCGCCGGCAGCTCCGGATCCAGCGCGGCCAGGGCCTGCCCCAGGGTCGTGCGCAGCGCCTTGCGTCGCTGCCCGAACAGGGCCCGTACGAACACCTGGAACCGCCGCCGCTCCCCGACCGACCAGCCGCGACCGGGCTGCCGCCGCACGAGCCGGACCACCGCCGAGGCCACCTTGGGCCGCGGGCGGAACACCTCCGGCGGCACGGTGCGCAGCAACTCGACCGCGTAGCCGACCTGCAGCTGCACCGACAATCCGCCGTAGGCCGGTGTCGCCGCGGACGCGGCGAGGCGCTCGCCGAGCTCCTTCTGCACCAGGACGACGATCCGGTCGGGCGGCCGCTCCAGGCAGCCGAGCTCGGCCAGCAGCGGCCCCGACGCCGCGTACGGCAGGTTGGCGACCACCAGGAACGCCCCGGGCGGCGCCGGCATCGCCGCGGCCAGCGCCGCCCGAACGGCGTCGGGCAACGTCCCCCCGGGGCCGCCGAGCGCATCGGCCAGCACCAGGTCGACGTTGGCGCGGCCCCGAAGGTCGGCCGTCGCCACCTCGAACAGCCGCTCGTCGATCTCGACGCCGACCACGCGTCCGGCCAGCGCCGCGAGTTCGCCGGTCAGGAAGCCGAGGCCGACGCCCACCTCGAGCACCAGATCCGCGGCCGTCGGCGCCGCGGCCGCCGCGATCCAGCGGTGCAGGGTCGGGTCGAGCAGGAAGTTCTGGCCGCGGGTGCTGCTGGGGCGGAAGCCGAGGTCGGCCAGCCGCTCGCGGTAGCGGGTGAACGGATCGCGCGCCGACGTCACGGCAGCAGCGCCTCGAACCGCGCCCGCGCCGCCGGCGACAGCTGCGCCGCGGGCAGGGCCTGACGCAGCGCCGCCGCGTGGCCCGGACGCCGCGCGAACGCGCGCAGCTGCTGCAGCCCCTCGCCGTCGAGGGCGGCGAGGTCCCCCGCCAGCGCCGTCAGCAGCTCCTGCGGAGTCGTGCACAGACGCAGTCCGAGCGCCGAGCTGCGTTCGCCCGGCGCGCGCAGCTGCGGCCCCTCGCGCATCGAGGTGGCGAAGTCGGCGCCGAGCACCTCGCGCGGCGCCAGGTCGCCGGCCGCAGCGATCGCGAACGCGAGCGGCGGCAGCTCCGGCAGCGGCGACCACAGCGTCAACGCCACCGCGCGCCGCAGCCGGCCGAGCGCGACGCGCACCGGCGGCAGCGCCTCGCGGCGGGCGTGGAACCACGAGGCCGGCACCGTCTCGGTCCACTCGCTGACGTTGCCGATCAGGTCGTACGGACCGTCGCCATTGCGGCCCGACTCGAACGTGCCCACCGGCAGCGGCGCGAACACGCCGAGGTCGCTCGTGTTGGCGCGCGCCGCGTCGGGCAGCGAGCCCCATGGGTAGGTGTCCTTGCCGTCGGTGGTGCAGGCGAACGTCCACTCGTCGCTGCGCGGCAGTCGGCAGCGGCGCCACCGCGCGAACGCGCGCGCCTGCGTCAGGTCGACGAACGCCATCGGCAACACGGCCTCGTCGCCGCGCAGCGCCGGCAACGGCGCGGCGCCGGCGGCGCGGCCGGCGGCGGTGGTCGCGAACTCGGCCCAGTCGCCGCGCGTCACCTCGAAGCGATCGAGGAACAGCGGGCCGCCACCGGCGGCGCCGCGGTCGAACAGCACCAGGTCGCGCAGCGAGCCGTGCGGGCCGCGCCGCAGCAGCGGCTCCTCGCCGCCGTTGCCGTCGCACCCCGCGGCGCCGGCCGCCAGCAGCGCCAGCAGCGCCAGCAGCGCCGGCGCGACGCGCATCACTCGCGATCGAGCATCAGGATCTCGACGCGCCGGTTCTTCTGCCGGGCCTCGTCGGTGGTCGCCGCGATCGTCGGGCGGTACTCGCCGAAGCCGGCGACGCCGACCTGGTCGGCGGACAGGCCGCTCTGGATCAGGAAGTCCGCGACCGCCAGCGAGCGCTCGACCGACAGCCGCAGGTTGGTACCCCAGCGGCTGTGCGTGATCGGCGTGTCGTCGGTGTGCCCGTCGACGCGCACGCGCTTGCCCTCGCGGCGCAGCGTGTCGATCAGCTGGGCCAGCGTCTGCTTGCCCTGCTCGCTGATCTCGATGCGACCGGGCGCGAACAGCACGCCGCCGAGCACGCGGAACGCCAGGCCCTCGTTGGTCTGCACCAGCTCGACGCCGGGCACCGCGCTCGGCGCGCCGTCCTGGTACTGGCCCAGCAGCTTGTCGAGCTTGGCCTTCTGCTCGCGGATCCAGTCGGCATCGGCCGCCTGCTTGCCGACGCGGTCGAGCTCGGCGCGCAGCCGCTCGTTCTCCTGGCTGACGGCGTTCCAGGTCTTGGTGAGCGACGCGATCTCCGCCTTCAGCGACTGGTTGGCGCCCGTCACGCGCCGGTGTTCTTCGGGACTCACGCAGGCTGTCAAGGTCATCAACGCTGCGAGTGCCAGGGTGCTTCTCATCGACATTGGTCCCCCTCCTGAGTGCGGGTCCGTGGTGGTCTCGGGCGCGGAGCGGCCGACCGGTGGCCGACCCGCGCTCGTGCGCACGCTAATCAGCGCGGGGCGCGAAAGCCACAACGGGTGGCACCGAGGACGCGGTCCGTACGCAACGACGCGCCGATCGCGGGGCGACCGGCGCGCGGCGAAAACCCCATTCCCTGGGGACCGCGAGAGACTGGATCCACCGCCGGACGCGCGAGCGGCCGGCCGCGGCTGGACCTACTGGCCCTTCTTCTCCGCGAACACCGAGGTGAACATGTTGCCGTTCGGGTCGCTGTCCTGCGAGATCGAGTGGGTGATCAGGAAGCCCCAGATCAGCACCAGGCACCCCAGGATGCTGACTGCGGTGACCCAGCCCGGTTCCTTCTCGGCGGTCGCGGCAACGGCCACGCGGCTGCTGCTGGCGCCGCTGCTGCGCGCCGAGCTGCGACGGGCGGCGCGCGGGGCGGCCTCCTCCTCGTCGACGTCGGCCAGCAGGGTGTCCTCGGCGGACAGCTGCTCGGTGACCATGCCCGTGTCGTCCTCGAGCGAGTCCGCGAACGCGAGCTCCTCTTCGCCCGCGGCCTGGCCGCGCAGCGCCTCGACGTCCTCCTTGCGGAACTTCATCGAGTCGGGGCCATCGCGGAACGCGCGGATCTCGCCCTCGGACACCAGCTTGCGCAGCTCTTCGCTGCGGAGCTTCAGGTCGCGCAGGGCCTTCTCGAACGAGATGAAATCTTCTTTCTCGGACATGGATCCTCGGATCGGCTTGCGGTCGGCGGCCGGCGAGTCGGCCGTCACCAGAGGGGTTCATTGAGCGGTTGGGAGAGTGCCGAAGTCTACCGCGGATCGGCGCCGCGTCGAGCGGCTACCTGCCCTGCTCGAGGCCCGTCGACACGTCCGGGTCCCTGCTACCGCGCTTTTCGAACACCCGACGGAGCTCGCGGTAGTCGTACTCGCTGCGGTCGTTGTAGCCCTCGAGCTGCAGGTCGAGGTCGAGCTTGCGGGCGCCGACCAGGACGATCCGGCGCTGCTCGGCGCTGCCGCCGCGGGCCTCGTAGACCGCCAGCTGACGGTTGACCGTGTCGACCAGGTAGAGCACCGAGGTGCCGACGCCGTAGCTGCCGGTCACCGCCAGGAACCCGTTGGTGCTGGCGGACTGGCCGCCGCCCTCGGGGTAGACGATCGGCGCCGCGGCCGTGCCGGGCACCGGCGGCGCCGGGTCGGCCGGCGGTGGCGGGGTGACGGGTCCGCGACCCTGCGCCTCGAGCGCCGGGCGCGTGACGATCTGGCCGAGCACGAAGCTGGCCCCCATCAGGAAGCCGAGCGCTGCCGTTTGCTGCCACTTCATGGAATGCTTGCGCGGGTGCGCACCTCGCGGGAGCGCCGGCGGAACCGAGGGGTCGGTAGAGACCGGCGGAGCCGCGAGAGCATGCAGGGACGGGCGCCAACGCGCAAGCAGACCCGGCCGTCGACGCTGCGCGCGCCCGCGGAGGCCCGGATTCTGAAACCCCCGAAGGCCGCACGGACGGTCACCGGGGACCCCTTGGCAGCCACTCGGGCGGCCGTACGTTCGCGGAAGCCGCGCGCCGCGGGGAGTCCCGACATGCACACATTCTCGCCTTGCCTGCTGTTGCTCCTGTCCTGCGGCCCCGGCCTGCGCGCCCAGGATTGGGAGCCGGTGGATGCGCAGCAGATCGGCGCCGCGTGTTTCGACACGGTACGCGGCCGCCTGGTTCGCATCGGCGAGGACGGCACGACCTGGGAGTGGGACGGCGTCCGCTGGCTGCAGCGCACCGCGCCCGGTCCGCCGCCGCCCATCCTGGGCCTCTTCTCACCCGAGCCGAACCAGCTGGTCTACGACCGCGCCCGACGGCGCGTGATGGCCCTGCTGCGCGACTACCAGACGCTGGCGGAATACGACGGCACGTCGTGGTCGTCGCTGGCGCCACCGCCGAACACCACGCCTGAGGGGATCGCCTACGACGCGCTGCGTTCCCGCCTGGTGCTGCTGGCGCAGCGCAGTAACACGATCGAGACGTGGGAACTCGGCGCGACGGGGTGGAGCCGGGTGCTGACCTCGTCCAGTCCGCCGACCGGCACCCTCGGCCTCCGCGAACCGCTGGCGTTCGACCCGCTGTCGGGCAAGGTCATGCTGTTCCTCGGCGGCGTCGGCCAAATGGTGATCTGGTCCTACGACGGCGTCGACTGGACCGTCTCGTCGAGCGGGACGCCGACCGCACGCACCGGCCATCAGGTCGGCTTCGACGCGCTCCGCCAACGGATGGTGGTGTACGGCGGCGCGCTCCCCTTCTTCCCGCCGCGGCGACTCACGGACGTCTGGGAGTGGGACGGCGTCGGTTGGACGCAGGTGGCGAGCGCCACGAACGACGTCCTCACCGAGACCGGACTGTTGTTCGACACCACCACCGGCCGCCTGCTCGCCGTCGACGTGCGCGGCGCCGTGCATCGCTGGGACGGTGCATCCTGGTCGGTGGCAGCCGCTGCACCCGGACCGCAGATCGGCAGCTTTCTCGCCGACCCGATCGGCGGCACGGCCCTCATGGTCGGCCCGCAGGACACCTGGTCCTGGAGCCGTTCCGGCTGGCTGCAGGTCTCGAGCCAGCTCACCGAGATCGACAACGCCTACGCCGGGCAGGGCGGGCTGGTGCACGGCGTCGCGCTCTTCCCCGCCGCGGAGAGCTGGGTCTGGAGCGGCACCACCTGGGTGTCGCTGGGGACACCGACGACCGCGCCCACGCCGCGCCTGCTCTACGGGCTCGCCTACGACGCCGGCCGCAACCGCGCCGTGCTGTTCGGCGGCTACGACTATCAGAACGGACTGCAGATCGGGGACACCTGGGAGTTCGACGGCCTCAACTGGCAGGCCATGAGTCCGGCGCAAGCCCCGTCCGCCCGTCAGTCTCCGAAGATGATCCACGACCCGCTGCGCGGCCATGTGCTGCTGGTCGGCGGCGCCAACGGCGGCACGAGCGCGTCCACCTACCTGGGCGACAGCTGGACCTACGACGGCATCAACTGGCAGCCTGCGTCCACGGTACCGGCGCCGTTCCTCGGCACCTGGCCGTTCGGGCAGCCGTTCGACCTGCGGTTCGACGCCGCGACCGGGCTGCCGATCGCGCTGGTGTTCGAGCAGCAGACGGTCGACGTGCACGAGCACAACGGCACCGACTGGCAGCTCCGCCTCAGCATCCCCACGGCCGCCGAGTTCGACGCGGGCTACGCCGATCTGGCCGACGACCCGAACACCGGCACGCTGCTGGTGCACACCGGCCAGGCCACCTACCGGCTCGCCGCGGTCCCCGGCACCTCGGTGCTCGGTGGCACCGCCTGCGGCGCGGCGCCGCGCCTCGCCGCCCGCGCCGTTCCGCGACGTGCCGCCGCAGGCTTCGGTCTCGACGTCACCGGTTCGCCAGGCCCCGCGTTCGTCGGCTTGTCGACGACGTCCGCGAGCACGCCCCTCGGCGGCGGCTGCACCCTGCAACTCGGAACGCTGAGCCTGTCGTTCTTCGTCGTCACCAGCCCCGACGGCTTCGCCGAGATCGCTCTGCCGATCCCCGACTCGCCGGTGTTCGCCGGGCTGTCGCTGTTCGCGCAGGCGGCGCAGATCGATCCGACCACGCCGATCGGCCTGGCGCTGAGCCGGCAGCTGGCGATGACCGTCGGCGACTGAGCGGGCCACGGCCGCCGACTCACGCCCGCGGCAGGGTCAGCACCGTCTTGAACCCCCGCCCCGGTGCGCTGTCGACCGTCATCGAGCCGCCGTGGTTCTGCACGATCGAGAACGAGATGAACATGCCGAGCCCCGAGGCGTCGGGGCGCTCCTTCTGGGTGAAGAACGGGTCCATCACGCGCGCGAGGTCCTTGGGGTCCATGCCGGGGCCGTCGTCCTCGACGACGAGTTGCACGCGGCGCTCCGGCCCGGCCTGCACGGGGCTGCCGGTGACCGTGATGGCGCCGGGGCGGCCCTGCTGCTCGAGCGCGTCGAGCGAGTTGAGGAACAGGTTCAGCACGACCTGCTGGATCTCGTGCTCGTCGCCGAACACCTGCGGCAGGTCGGCGGGCAGCTCGACGCGCAACGCGGTGCCGGCGAGCTGCAGACGGTGCTCGCACAGGGCGCGCGCGCCGTCGACGCAGCGGCGCAGCGAGAACGGCCGCGCCTGGGCCTGCTTGGGCGAGAAGTCGAGCACCTTGCGCGCCGTGCGGGCGACGCGCGCGAGCCCGTCCTGGACCAGGTTCAGGTAGGTGCGCTGCCGGTCGCTCAGGGCGGGATCGGCCAGCAGCCGGTGCACGGCGTTCTGCATGCCGCCGATCGGGTTGTTGATCTCGTGGGCGATGCCGGCCGCCAGCGTGCCGACGGTGGCGAGGCGCGAGCTCTGCACCAGCGCGCGCTCGGTGCGCTTGGCCTCGTCGACCGCCTTCCGCACCGCGTCCTCGAGGTCGCGGGTGTTGTCCTGCACCTTGCCGGCCATCGCGTTGAACGACCGCACCAGCGCGTCCAGCTCGGGCGCGCCGCGCAGCGGTGGCAGCCGCACTTCGTAGGCGCCCTGGCCGACGCGCTCGGCCGCGGCGCCGACGCGCTGCAGCGGCCGGCCGATCGACCGCACCACCAGCCAGTACAGCACCACGCCGAACAGCAGCGCGCCGCCGAGCACCGTGGTCGGCACGAACCACAGCGGCAGCGACGGCGGCGCGACGTCGAGCTTGGGCTTGAACCACAGGTAGCCGACGTCGCGCTCGCTGTCGCGCACCACGGTGCTGTAGCCGCCGGCGGCCTGCACCAGCCCGCCCTCCTTGCGCGCGCGGTTCATGCCGGCGAGCACGTCGTCCATCGAGAACCGGTCGGGGTCGCGCTGCACGGCGCCGCGCGGGTTGAACCAGACCGCGCCGGCCAGCGTCGGACCGCCGCTGGTGACCACCACGTCGTCGAAGTACTCGCGGATCACCGGGCTCTGCACCAGCGCCCGCGCCTGGGTGTCGTCGTCGAGCCGTTCGGCGGTGTAGACGTCCAGCAGGTAGGTGACCAGCGCGGCGGCGAGGTTCTCGCCCTGCTGGCGCTCGATCCACTGCTGCTGCAGCGCGAACACCGCGGTCTGCACGCCGCCGACGACCACGAGGTTCAGCAGCAGCACCACCAGCAGGATGCGCCAGGCCAGCGACACCCGGCTACCTGCGGTTCAGGGTCTGCATCATCGTCAGCAGCGGGGTGAACAGCGCGAACACGATGAAGCCGACGACCAGCGCCATCGCCACCAGCAGGACGGGCTCGATCACCTTGAACGTGGTGTCGACCGTGCGGTCGACCTCGATCTCGTAGCGCTCGGCGATCTTGACCAGCATGCGGTCGAGCTCGCCGGTCTGCTCGCCGACGTCGACCATGTTGACGACGATGTCGTCGAACATGCGGCTCTCGCCCATCGGCACGGCGATGCCCGCGCCCTCGCGGATCGAGCCGTGCACGTCGCTGACGGCGGCCTTCATGTGCACGTTGGTCGACGACGCGGCCAGGATGTCGAGCGCCTCGAGGTGCGGCACGCCGCTCTGGATCAGCGTGCCGAACGTCCGCGCGAACCGCGCCACCAGGTTCTTGTGCACCAGCGGGCCGAACAGCGGCATCTTCAGCGCCAGTCGGTGCATCACGCTGCGGTAGCCCATCGCCCGCGTCATCAGCAGCCGGTGCAGGAAGAACAGCAGCACCAGCGCCAGCAGGTAGGTCCACCACCACCACTGGATGTGCTCGCCGGCGCCGATCACGACGCGCGTGGCCCACGGGAACGAGCTGACGCCGCCGCCGATCGACTCGAACACCTGCTTGAAGCGCGGGATCACGAACGCGAACACGAACAGCAGCACCGCGCCGGCGATGAACATGATCATCACCGGGTACGCCAGGGCGCCCTTGACGCGCGCCTTGATCGACTCGCTCTTCTCCAGGAAGCTCGCCAGGCGCGTCAGGATCTCCTCCTGCACGCCGCCGGCCTCGCCGGCGCGCACCATGTTGGTGTAGAGCGGGTCGAAGGTGTTGGTGAACTTGGCCATCGCCTCGGACAGCGGCGTGCCGGCCTCGACGTCCTCGACCAGGTTGTTGCAGATGCGCTTCATCGGCCCCTGCGGCATCTGCCCCTCGAGCACCCGCAGGCTGCGGGTCACCGGGATGCCGGCGTTGAGCAGGACCGCGAGCTGGTTGGTGAACTCGGCCAGGGCGTGCGCGCCGACCCGGCCCCGGAACGCAGAGGCCCTGCCGCCGCGGCCGGCGTCGACGGTGGCCAGCGCCGACTTGGTCTTGGGAACAGGGAGCTTGCGCTGGAGCTTCTTGGGCATCGGGGTGCCGGACGTTCGGACAGAGGGGCGGGCGGCCTGGCCGCGGGCGCCCATCGTTGCGCGCGAGCCGGGCCGTGGCAACTGATGCCTTGGCGATGCGGCCTCTGGGGCCCGGGCGCGCGCGTCAGCGCCAGCCGCGGAACCACTGCAGCGGGTCGAACCCGACCCACCAGTGCGCGACCAGGGCCGCAGCCAGCAGCAGCGTCAGCGCCACCAGCAGCCACGGCCAGCGCGCCGCGCCGAGCCGGCCGCGGCGCACCAGTTCGCCGCGGCGCGACGCCTCCTGCACCGGCAGCGCGACCTCGGCGGCGGGCGCGTCGGGCGCGACCTCGACCACGTGCACGACGAGCGCCGTGCAGTTGTCGGGCCCGCCGGCCGCCAGCGCCGCAGCGACCAGCCGTTCGGCCGCCGGCGCCGCGGGGTGCCGGGCCAGCAATTCGAGCAGCCGCGCCGGAGCCACCGGCCCCCAGACGCCGTCGCTGCACAGCAGGAACCGATCGCCGGTCTGCAGGTCGAGCTCGAGCAGGTCCGGAGCGGTCTCGGCCATGCCGCCGCCGATGCAGCGCAGCAGGCGGTTCTGCTGGCCGGCGACGCTGTGGTCCTGGCTGAGCTGGCGCAGCTCGCCCTGACGCAGCAGGTAGGCGCGGCTGTCGCCGACGTGCCCGAGCACGGCGCGGTCCCGTTCGAAGGCCAGCGCCGTCAGCGTCGTGCCCATCTCGCGCAGCGCCGGCACCAGCGTCGCCTGCTCGTGGACGCGCTCGCTGGCGCCGGCGAAGCCGCGCGTCACCGCGGCGGCGGTCGCCGCGCGCCCGTCGCGCAGCAACCCGGCGGCGAAGCCGCGCAGGCCGGCGCGGCTGGCCTCGGCGCCGCCGGCGACGCCGCCCATGCCGTCGGCGATCGCCGCGCACAGCTGCAGCGCGCCGCCGTCGGGCGGCGCCACCACCAGGAAGTCGTCCTCGTTGGCGCTGCGCACGAGCCCCGTGTGGGTGGCGACGCCGACCTGGAACCGCGCCGGGATCCTCATCGCCGTGCCGCCGCCCCGCCCCTCACCGCCCGCCCTCGGCGCCGAACGTCGCCGACGTGACGCGGCCGCTGATCGTCGACACCAACACCTGCACGCGGCTGCCCCACAGGCCGGGCGGCAGCTCCGAGCGGTACTCGAAGCGTTCGCCGTCGCGCCGCAGCGTCGCCAGCAGCTCGCGCTCCCACTGCTGCAGGACCGGCGCGTCCGGGCCGGTGGCCGCCGAGCGCAGCCGCACCGCGCTCAGGCTCTCGGCGGCGTCGATGACCAGGCTGCGGCCCTCGGTCAGCGTGATCGTCGCCACCGCCCGCTCGCGCAGACGCTGCCGCGTCGGCTCGCTCTTGAGCTCGCGCGCCAGCGACAGCAGCAGGCGGCGCCGGGTCACGTCGCGCACGCCGGCCCGCACGCTGTCGGTGTCGTCGTGGACCCAGAACGGCGGCACGATCAGGGACAGCAGGAGCCCCAGCGTGTTGCTGCGCTCGACCAGCGACAGGTCGACGGGACCCGCCGACGACAGCGAGTCGAACACCACGGCGCCGGTCTGCAGGTCGCGCAAGGTCGCGCGCAGCGTCGCCCCCGACTCGAAGGTGTGGTCGGGGATGAACGCGCCGACGCCGAGCAGCAGCCAGGTCGCCAGCGTCACCGGCCAGCGCGCGTTCACGCCCTGCGCGTCGATCGGGTTGTCCTGCAACTGCTCGACCGCCAGCACCAGGTCGTAGCCGCGGTCGCGCGTCGCCTGCAGGAACTCGAGCAGCTCGCGGTCGGCGCCGCGGCCCTGCAGCTTGCGCAGGACCTCGAGGCGATGCGCGAGGTTGGCGTCGACGTCGACCCGCTGGAACACCGCGCCCTGGCGCAGCACCGAGAGCACCTCGTCGATGCCGATCGGCTCGAGCGGCAGATCGGCGCCCTCGCCGTCCGCGGCGCCCTGGTCGACGACGAGGTCGAACGTGCCGTCGCCGGCCGCGGCCTGCCGCTGCAGGAACGCGCCGCCGGTCAGCAGCACGGCGTAGTCGAGCGGCGGGCGCTGCGAGAGGCTGCTCAGCTCCGAAGCCGACGACTGGCAGCCGGCGAGCGCCAGCGCCAGCGCGGCGGCGAGCCGGGCGCGAGGGCGAGGCGCGCGGGACCTGCTCGGGACGGCGGACATCGGCGCGGCGGATCGTCGTCGGCGACCGCGACCGGCGCGAGAGGGGACCGCGACAAAGGTGCGCACGACCCGCGGGTTCAGCGGCCGCGCACGCGCTGCACGAACGCGCGGTCGCCGAGCACCCGGAAGCCCGTGCGCAGCAGCCGCGGATCGAACTGGCCGGGCATCAGGTCGCGGCCGTCGCGCCGCAGCTGCTCGGTTCGCACCACGCCGGGCACCGACTCGGGCAGGTACACCAGCCCGGACAGCGGCAGCCGACGGCCGTCGGCGTCGAGCAGGCCGGCGACCTCGCCGAACGCGAGCCCCCGCACGACCGCGAAGCCGCGCAGCCGGGCCTGCAGGTCGGGGGGCAGGCGCGAGCGCAGGTCCGCCGGCGCCGGCAGGCTGCCGGCCAGCTCCAGCGCGCGCACGGCGTGCAGCTCGCGGTCGGCGATCCACTCGCGCAGCAGCGGCTCGCCGCCGGCGCCGCTGCCCTGCGGCAGATCGAGCACCCACTCGCGCACGCCGAAGTCGAGGCCGTGCAGCGGGCGGCCGAACGGCGTCGACGACACCAGGTCCCCCATCGCCACGAGCTCGGCGCAGCTCGGCCCGGCCGGCGCGGTCGGCAGCGCCAGCCAGCGCCGGAACGCCTCCGCCAGCACGCGGCCGCCGTGCGCGGTGGCGCCGTTGCGCGCCGCGCCGGGATCGCCCGGCCCGAGCGCCGCGAGTTCGAGCTCGCAGCCGAGCGGCAGGCGGAACAGGCGCGCATCGCCGGCGACCACCGCGCCGAGCAGCCGCGTCGCCGCGAACGCCTGGAACCAGTCGACGCCGACCACCGCGGCGTCGGGCGTCCGGCCCGCCGCCGCCGCCAGCGCCGCGGCGTCGCCGCCGAACGCCGCCGGGACCATGCCCGCCGCGGTGATGCGCTCGTCGCCCAGCGGGTCGTCGGCGTGCCGCAGGCCGGGCGCCGGCGGCGGCAGTGCCGCGACCAGCGCCGCGTACTGGCCGAGCGTGAACTCGCGGTCCTGCACGAAGAAGTCGGTGAAGCCGCGCACCGGCTCCGAGCCCTGCTGCCGGTACAGTCCGCGCCCGGGCGCGTCCGCCGGCACCGCGTCGGCCAGCGCGCCGCCGTCCGGTGCCAGCACCGGCACCAGCGCCAGCGCGCGCAGGCGCGGGTCGACGTCGCGTTCGCCGAGGTCCGCGAGCTGCACCACGCGCAGCGTCGTCCGCGCGGTCCGCAGCGCGACCTGCAGCGCCCAGGTCCCGGCCGGCGTGCCGAGGCGCGCCGCCAGGCGCGCGGGCACGCCCGCCGCGTACTCGTCGCGCGGCAGCTCCGCGAGCTCGGGCACGGCGTTCCAGACCGCGAACGGCAGCTCGAACGCCAGCTCGGTGCCGGCGCCCGCGCGCTGCACCTCGAGCGGCGGCAGCTCCGCCGCGCCCACCACCAGCTGGATCGCGCCGAGGTCGCCGTCGACGAACGGCAGCGGGCTGCGCAGACGCAGCCGGACCGGCTGACCGAACTCCACGCGCAGCTCCGCCGCGACCGGCTCGGGCGGCGTCGGGTCGTCGTGGAAGTCGGCGATGCACGCGAGCTGCACGCCTTGGTTCTCCAGGGTCCGCGCCGGCGCGTCGCCCATCCGCACGTCGACCGGCCGGCCGAGCACGTCGCGCACCTCGAGCGCCAGCAGGTTGCGGCCGCGCAGCAGCGGCGACGGCGGCAGCAGCGCGCCCCCCGGCGCGTCGGGCTCGGGCAGGGCCTGCGGCAGCAGCGTCGCGGGCTCGGTGCCGACCCACAGCCGGCCGCGCAGGAACCGGCGGTGGTCGCCGTCGACGCGCACCGCGCCGCCCTGGCGCAGCACGACGCCGTCGCTCTCGAACAGGTTGGCCCGCACCAGCGGCGGCAGGAAGCGGTCGCGGACGTCCGGCAGGCGCACGACGAGTTGCTGCGGCAGCACCCACAGCGACCGTTCGACGTCGGTCTGCGCCGCGCGGCCGTCGCCGACCTCGTCGAGTTCGAGCGTCAGCAGGTAGCCGCCGGGCGACAACGGCGGCACGCGCAGCGTGCAGCCGCCCTGCTGCGCCGCCAGCACCTCGGCCCGCGCCGCCGCCGGCACCGCCGCGCCGCGCGCCGAGCGCAGCGCCGCGCGGCGCGGCGCGAACGCCGGCCCGCACGAGAACGCGAAGGTGCCGCCCTCCGGCCCGACCACCAGCTCGCCGGCGGCGACCTCGGCCGGCAGGTCGCCGTTCGCCTCGAACGCGGCGTCCAGCCGCCGGCTGCGGAACACCAGCGGCAGGGTGCTGGTGCAGCGGTTGCCGGCGGCGTCCTCGACCACGAACGAGTACAGGCCGGGCGCGAACGTCTCGGCGCCGTTCGCGACGCCGATCTCGACCTCGTGCCACTGCCCGGTCAGCGGCGCGGTCGGGCCCGCCGCGCAGTCGCGGCCGTCGCCGTCGGTGACGCGCACCTGCAGATCGGGCTCGACGCCGTTCAGGCGCAGGCGCAGCCGCGCGCGGCGGTCGAGGAACGGGATCGCCGGTTCGCCGGCCGGGCCGGTGACCTCGACGACCGCCGGCGCGCCGAAGTCGCAGTCGGCGAACGCCAGCGGCGGCACCTCCGCGCGGTTGCCGGCGCGGTCGACCGCCAGCAGCTGCAGCTCGCCGGGGCCGAGCGGCGCGGTGGCGCCGCGCAGCACCGCGAGCTCGGCGCCGAGGTCGAACTCGAGCGCGCCGTCGGCCGGCGCGCCGAGCGCGAACTCGTGCACGCCGCCGCGCCGCAGCGCGAACCGCAGGCGCAGATCGGCGACGCCGCCGCTGTCGGCGCAGTCCAGCCGCAGCCGCGTCGCGGCGTCGAGGCGCCGTTCGCGCTCACCGCCGTCGCCGCCGTCGCCGAGCATGCGCAGCGCCAACCGCGGCGGCTCGTCGTCGATGCGCAGGCGCGCGCTGCCGAGCACCGCCCGCCCCGGCACCACGAAGGCGACGTCGACCGGCCCCGCCTGGCTCGCGCGACCGAGCCCGTCGAGCGTCTCCCGCCACGGCGCCTGCAGCTCGGACAGCACCAGCTCGCCCTCGCGCGCCACCACCGGCTGCTGCGCGCGCCGCCACTGCAGCGTGCTGCCGCGCCGCACCTCGACCTCGAGCCGATCGGCGCGGAAGCCGCCGAAGTGCGCCTCGAGCT
Source organism: Planctomycetota bacterium (assembly GCA_050245995.1). Classification (GTDB taxonomy): domain Bacteria; phylum Planctomycetota; class UBA1135; order UBA1135; family UBA2386; genus JBFWWV01. The sequence continues at coordinate 195,699 of JBFWWV010000009.1, forward strand.
GCCGCAGCTGCCGCGAGCCGAGGTAGCGCACCGGCGTGTCCGCGAGCAGCGGCCCGTCCTGCAGCGGCAGGCTGCCGCCGACCATCTGCAGGAACGGCGGCGTCACTCGCGAGAACGTCGCGATCGCCGCCGTGACGGTCAGCGCGAACGCCGCGACGCTGGCGCGCGGCAGCCAGCGCACGCGCCCCGCCGCCATCGTCTGCAGCTCGTGCAGCACCGCCGCCGACGACGGCGGCCGCTGCTCGCGGTCCAGCGACAGGCAGCGCTGCACCAGGCGCACGAGCCGCCGCGGCACCGACGCAGTGGGCTGCAGCGGCAGCAGCCGGCCCGCGACGGTCGCGCGCGCGGCGGCCCGCGCGTCGTGCTGGTCGACCGGCAGGCGGCCGCACAGCAGCAGGTAGGCCAGCACGCCGAGCGAGTAGAGGTCGGCGCGGGCATCGACCTCCTGCCCGGCCAGGTGTTCGGGCGCCGAGAACACCGGGTTGGCGAACGCGGTCTCGCCGCCGTCGGCCGCCGCCGGCGCCAGCCGCAGCGACTGGGCGATGCCGAAGTCGAGCACCTTGACCAGCGGCCGCCCGTCGCGCACCGCGACCATCACGTTGCGCGACGACAGGTCGCGGTGCACGAGGCCCGCGCGGTGGATCGCCACCAGCGCCTGCGCGATCTGGATCAACACGTCGACCGCGACCGCGGGCCACAGGCCGCGGCCGTGCACCCAGGCGTCGAGCGGCTCGCCTTCGGCCAGCTCCATCGCCAGGTAGACGGTGCCCTCCTCGGTCTCGCCGACGTCGATGACCCGCGCGCAGTGGTCGTGCACCACGCGGCCGGCCCGGCGCGCCTCGGCCAGCAGCCCGCGGCGGTACTCGGCGCGCGCCGACAGCCGCGGGTGCAGCAGCTTCAGCGCCATCGGCACCAGCGACACCGTGTGGCAGGCGCGGAACACCGTGCCCATGCCGCCGCGGCCGAGCACGCCCTGGATCAGGAACTTGCCGTCGAGGACGCGGCCGATCAGCGGGTTGGACGCGTCGGCCTCGCCGCGGCGCTGCGGGAAGTGCGCCGCCGACGTCGGCAGCAACGGCACGTCGCAGTGCGCGCAGCGCGCGCGATCGGTGTCGGCGACACCTTCGCAGGACAGGCAGATCTTCACGGCTCGGGGTCCGGTCGGGCGCGGCGACCGGCAGGGCGACCGGACCGGCGGTCCGGGCTCAAGACCCCTGCCGGGGTTGCAACCAGCTTCGCCAACGGAGCTCGAAGCGCAAATCCCCCGCCACCAGCCCGCCCAGGCGCGGGTGCTCGTCGAGCACGGCGCGCAGCACCTTGGCCTTGGTCTCGATCGGCACGCACGGCAGGGGCGCGTCGACGGGTCGGCCGTAGCCGAACACCACCGGCGCGCCGTCGTCGCGCGCCAGCATCACCCGCACCTCGGGGTACTCGGGGCTGCGGACCCAGCGCAGGCCCAGGTTGGTGGTGTCGACCTCGAGCAGGCGCGGACAGCCCGGCACCAGCGGCGCGAGTTCGTCGCGCCACTGCACGGCGATCGCCGCGGCGGCGACCACCCGCTCGTCCGGAACCACTTCGCCGAGGCCGCCCCGCACCGTGCCGGGTCCGCCCTCGCGGCGCAGCACCACCTGCGGCACGTCGCTGCCGTCCACCCACGGCAGGGCGGTGCCGGCGACGTCGCACAGACACAGCGGCCGGCCGAGCTCGTCGCGCACCGCGAGCACCGGTCGACGCAGGCCGAAGGCGATGCGGAACCGGTCCGGGAACACCCGCTCGAGCCGGGTCTCGGCGACCCACGGCACCGTCGCCAGGCCGGCGAGCAGGCGCTTCGCCTCGGCGTCGTCCAGGATCGGCGCCGCGCCGACCAGCCACGGCTGCAGGTCGCGGCTCACCGCGACCAGCAGATCGTCGCTCATCCAGTCCGGGCGCCGCAGGAAGCCGACCTTGTCGAACTCGACCATCGGCGTGTTGCGCGCGGCGCCCTCGACGCGGCTCTGCAGCACCGCCAGCGCGCGCGGCCCGAACGCCCAGGCGACGATCGCGAAGGCGCACCAGACGACGATGCGCGCGAGCCAGGCCCGCCGGGACTCGTCCGCGTTGCCTCTGTGGTTGGCCAAGGTGGGGGTGCGGCCTCTGCGTGCGCCTCGAATCGGGTCGGACAACGGGACGACGTCGCGGCGACGGCCGGCTGGCCGCGCGCGGCGGGCGAAGCCCGGGATCAGCGGCCCGGCGCAGGCCCGGGCGTTGCCGACGCGGCCGACAGGTGCCGCCGCGCCGCTCGTGCCCGCGGCGCGCTCGTCGGCGTCACCGACGCGCGAGCCGGGGGACGACCCGGCCGCCGCGCACCGCGCGGATCGCGTCCTTGCGACCCGCCGATGGACGCGCGGCCGAGCGCGCGGGGACGGCTCAGTTGAGGCGCGCGACCGTCGGCTTCTGCTCGCTCGACTTGCGGTCGCGGCCGGTGCCCGTGGCGCCGTCGCAGTCCTCGATGAAGATCTCCAGCACGTCGAGGACCTGCTCGACCAGCTGGCGATCGATGGTCAGCTCGCGGCCGCCCTTCGCGCCGTCGAGCTCGGTCTCGAGCAGGCGCGTGAGCACCTTGACCTGCGACAGACGGCGACCGACGTACTTGCCGATGTTGACTTCCTTGCCTTCCATGGGAACTCCTCGTTGGGAATGCGCCGACCCGGCGTGGGGACGCCAGGCAGCGATGGGACCGGTTTGCGAAACGCGCTCCGCGACCAATGCGGAGCGGCGGCGAGCATAGCGGCGCCGTCACGGGAAGCCAGCGCGCAGATGCGCCCTGGCCGCGCCAATCCGGCCATCGGACACCGCGCCGCGTCACCGCCGACGACCGACGCGCGCGCCGTCCGCGACCTCCGGTCCGATCGGCTCTGGAAAGGTCTCCACGCCGATTCGTGCAAAGTCGCCGACCGGTCGACGCGACGCGCCCGCAAGTCGTGTGCGGAAGTTGTTTCGGTTCGATGATTGCACCCGGACCGCCACGCGCCAGCATGTGCACATCGACCCCACGATGGACTTCAAGGGCTACACGCTCAACGCGTTCCAGGTGCGCGCAGCCCAGGCCATCGAGCGCGGCCACAACGTGCTGCTGTCCGCGCCCACCGGCGCCGGCAAGACCCTGGTCGCCGAGTACGCGATCGAGCAGGCGGTGCGCCGCGGCCGCCGGGCGATCTACACCAGCCCGATCAAGGCGCTGAGCAACCAGAAGTACCGCGACTTCCGGGCGGACGGCATCGACGTCGGGCTGATGACCGGCGACCTGACGATGAACCCGGACGCGCCGCTGGTCATCATGACCACCGAGATCTTCCGCAACGCGGTGTTCGAGAACCCGGAGCGCTTCGCCGACACCGACTTCGCGATCTTCGACGAGATCCACTTCCTCGACGACGTCGAGCGCGGCACCGTCTGGGAGGAGAGCCTGATCTTCGCGCCGGAGCACGTTCGCTTCGTGTGCCTGTCGGCGACCATCGCCAACCTGGTCGAGTTCGGCAACTGGATCGCCGCGACGCGCGCGCACGAGCTCGAGGTGATCGAGCACCAGAAGCGGCCGGTGCCGCTGTCGCACCGGCTGTTCCACAAGGACGCCGGGGTGTTCCAGCTCGCGCAGCGCAGCCGCGCAGTGCAACTGCACGAGCGCGCCGCGGCCGCCGACAAGCACAAGGGCGGCAAGGGCGGTCGCCGCGAGCGCGGCCGCGGCGACGGGCGCGGGCGCGGCCGCCGCATCCCGTTCGGGCCGCGGCCCTACATGCTGCTGCTCGACGAACTGCAGGAGCGCCGGCTGCTGCCGACGCTGTACTTCTGCTTCTCGCGCAAGGAGTGCGAGATCAAGGCCGAGCGCAACATGCAGCGGCAGCTGCTGGACCGCCGCGAGCGCGCCCGGATCGAGGACCTGTTCCACGAGATCTGCGCGCGCTTCGAGCTGCAGCCCGACGGCGACCCCGGCCTGCTCGGCATCCTCGGCCGCGCGATCAACGGCACCGGCTTCCACCACGCCGGCATGCTGCCGATCCACAAGGAGATCGTCGAGCGCCTGTTCACCTCCGGGCTGCTGAAGCTGCTGTTCACGACCGAGACGTTCGCCCTCGGCATCAACATGCCGGCGCGCGTCGCGGTGTTCGACCTGCTGCGCAAGTTCGACGGCGTGCAGATGGACTACATGCGCGCGCGCGACTACCTGCAGATGGCCGGCCGCGCCGGCCGCCAGGGCATCGACGACAGCGGCCTGGTCATCGCGATCCTCGAGGACGAGGACCTCTACGACGCGCCGCTCAGCCGCTACCACAGCGGCAAGGTCGAGCCGATCACGTCGCGCTTCAACCTGTCGTACTCGACGATCCTGAACCTGTACGACCGCGTCGGCATGAAGCTGCTCGACGCGTACGACCGCAGCTTCGCGGCGTTCCAGGCGCAGAAGGGCACCCAGCAGGCGCGGCAGAAGAAGCGCCGCGCCGCGCACGCCGCGCTGCTGCAGCGCGTGAACATCCTGCAGGAGGCCGGCTACCTCGGCGACGGCAAGGTCCAGGACCGCGGCCGGCTGGCGCAGCGCATCAACGGCTACGAGATCCAGGCGACCGAGCTGCTGTACAGCGGCGTGCTCGACGACATGGACATCCACCAGCTGGCGGTGACGTTCGCGGCGCTGATCCACGAGGAGCGCCGCAGCGCCGAGCCGCGCGCGCACCGCCGCGAGCCCGGGCCGCTGATGCAGCGCGCCAACGACGCCGTGCGCCGGTTCTGCGCGATCGAGCTGCTGCACGGGGTCCAGGACACGATCAAGGCGCCGGACTGGGGCATCGGCCCCGCCGTCGACGCCTGGAGCCGCGGCTGCGACATCGACGAGCTCGAGCGGCTCGCGCACAGCGACGCCGGCGACGTCGTGCGCACGCTGCGCATGGCGATCCAGATGATGCGCCAGGTGCGCGCCGCGATCGGCCGCGACCTGCCGCTCGGCAACCGCCTCGACGAGGCGGTGGTCGCGATCAACCGCGACGTCGTCGACGCACGACGTCAGTTCGAGCTCGGCTGAGCACCCCAGGCCGGCCGGAGGAGACCGAATGGCACGCCGCTACTTCATCGACGAACTGCCCGACGACGGCGGCGCCGTGCTGGTCGGCGACACCGCCCACCACCTCGCCACCGTGCTGCGGGTGCGACCCGGCGACGCCATCGTGCTGGCCGACGGCCGCGGCGGCAGCTGCGAGGCCACCGTCGAGCGCGTGGGCGGCGGCAAGGTCGCGCTGCAGGCCGGACCGATCGCGCGCGAGCCGGCGCCGGCGTTCCGGCTGCACGTGGCGTTCGCGCCGCCGCGTTGGACCCGCGCCGACTGGCTGTTCGAGCACGGCACGGAGCTGGGCGTGACGACGTTCTGGCCGCTGTGGACCGAGCGCACGCGCCCGCAGGGCGGCCGCACCGACCGCTGGGACAAGCTGATCCGCGCCGCGGCGGGCCAGTGCGACCGCAGCTGGCTGCCCGAGGTGCGACCGGTCACCGAGCTCGCCGCGTTCCTCGCCGACCCCGCGCTGCCCGAACGCCGCTTCGTCGGCGCCGGCGACGGGTCGCCGCTGCCGGCGGAGCTCGATGCGGCGAACGCCGCGCTGCTGGTCGGCCCCGAGGGCGGCTTCACCGCCGCCGAGCAGCAGGCGATCGCCGCCGCGGGCTTCGCGGCGGTGTCGCTGGGCCCGCACGTGCTGCGCACCGAGACCGCGGCGCTGGTCGGCGCGGCGGCGCTGGGGCTGGCGGCTATGCGAGCGGCAGGTAGCCCTCCTCCGCGAAGCTGAAGCAGCGGTCGTCGCCCACCACCAGGTGGTCGAGCACCTCGATGCCGAGCAGCTCGCCGGCGCGTTGCAGGCGGTCGGTCACCGCGCGGTCCTCGGCGCTCGGCGTCGGATCGCCGCTCGGGTGGTTGTGCGCCAGCACCAGCGCCGCGGCGCCCTCGCGCACGGCCGGCGAGAACACCTCACGGGGATGCACCGGCGCCGACTGCAGGCTGCCAGTCGACACGACGCGCAGCGACAGGATCCGGTGGCGCACGTCGAGCAGCAGCGCGAAGAACGTCTCGCGCCGGCTGCCGCGCACCGACTCACGCACGATCGCGGCGACGTCGCGGCCGCAGCGCACGCTGGCGCCGGGCCGGAAGCGCGCCTCGAGCAGCCGCCGCGCCAGGCCGAAGGCCGCTTGCAGCGCCGCCGCGCGGGTCGGACCGACGCCCGGCTGCCGCGCGATCTCGCGACCCTGCGCCGCGGCCAAGCCGACCAGCCCGCCGAACTGCCGCAGCAGGCGCTGCGCCATCGCCTCGGCGGTCTCGCCGCGCTGGCCGGTGCGGAACAGCAGCGCCAGGCACTCGGCGTCCGACAGGCGGTTCTCGCCGAGCTGCTGGATCCGTTCGCGCGGCCCGTAACGGCCGCCGCGCAGACCGGGCTCGGGCGGCGGCGGCGCGGTGTCGGTGGGCATGCAGGAGTCGTGCCCCGAGCACCCCGCGAGGGAACGGTCGAACCGCGGAAAACGCGCCGCGCCTCGTTCAGTCCGTTCCGCCCGCCCGGTGCACCGTCAGCTGCGGGAACGGGATCGTCCAGCCGTGCGCCGTGCACGCGTCGACCAGGATGCGCGAGATCGCGCGCCGCAGCGCGCCGTAGCGGTGCGCGGCGCCGCCGCCGAACAGCACGCGCGCCTGCAGGTCCAGCGACGACGCGCCGGCCTGCTCGAACTCGACCACGACCTTCTGCAGCGCGTCGCCGCCCTCGAGCTCGGGCAGCTCGCGTTCGAGCGCCTGCTTCATCGCCGCCGGGATCGTCCCGGTGCTGTCCTTCTGCAGGCCGTAGTCGATGCCGAACGAGACCGCGAGCAGGAAGCCGGTCGACAGGTTGCGCGGGTTCTCGGCCAGGAAGTCGCCGGTGCGGTAGGTCTTGCGCACGAACTCGGCGAACAGCACGACCTGCTCCGGCGTCTGCACCTCGACGCGGCCCCAGGTGCCCGAGTCCAGCGCCACCCACTGCCCCGGCGCGGTCGGGAACCACGGCTCGTCGTGGTGGAACTTGCGCGACGCGCGCCCGACCAGGTCGCGCAGCGGGATCCGCAGCACGCCGCCCTGCAGCTCGGGATTGACGAGCCGGCTGTGCAGGCGCAGCGCGTCGACGCGGTACGGCAGCCCGTCGACGAGGAGCCGCTCGCCCTCGCGCACCGAGCCGGCGTTCAGCAAGAGGCGCACCTGCTCGACGAACATCGGCAACGTGCGCGACAGCGCCCAGCCGAGCCCGAGCAGGAACACGATCGCCAGCGCCAGCAGCTCGAAGTCGCCGCGCAGCCAGAACACGACCAGTACGACGGCGGCGGCGGCGACACCCGTCAGGCTCGAGAACGCGACGTCGAACAGCCGCATCGGCACGCGCGTGCGGCCGGCCACGCGCTGCACCGTCCGATGCACCAGCCGCATGCCGAGCAGCACCAGCACGCACGCCAGCACCGCCAGGCCGAGGCTCACGCCGCGGCGCTGGAAGAAGTCGGCGACGGCGTTCTGCACCGTCTCGGCCACCGGCGCGCGCTGACCTTCGAGTTGCTCGACCTGCGCCTGCCGGATCTGCCGCTCGTCGCGAAGCTCGCGCAGCCGTTCGGACCACCGCCCGGCCGCCGCCTGCAGCTGTTGCGCCACCACCGGGTCCAGGCCGGGCGCCGTCGCGGTGTCCTGCTGCGCCGCCGCAAGGCCGCTGGCGATCAGCTCGGCCTCGGCCACCTGCCGATCGAGCTGCTCGACCAAGCCCTTGAGCTCCTGGAGCTGCCGCGGCCCCTCGGTGGCGCTCGACAGCGCCCGCACCAGCGGCCGCACCAGGCGCATCAGCTCGGCCTGGAGGTCGTACTGCGGCTCGCCCTGCTCGTCGGTGGACACGTCGAAGCCGGTGGCGAGCGCCACCAGCCGGCCGCGCAGCTGCTCCACCTGGCGCTGTTGCTCGGCGACCGCCGCCTCGTCGGCCGGCGTGCGCGCCCGCGCCGCCTGCAGGTCCTGCTGCGCCCGCTGCAGCTGCGTGGCCACGCTCTGCAGCGCCTGCTGGTGCGGCGTCAGCTCCTGCGCGCGCGCCGCGCTGGCGAACGCGAGCCACACCAGCAGCAGCGGCACGAAGGCGAACCGGAGCGTCGACCCGAACGACATCACCCCGACGGTAGCCACGTGCCGGGCCCGCGCCAGACAATCATCCGCGGCTGGATTCGCGGCCGGCATCCCCCGTCGCGCGACGGACACGGCGGAAGGCCACACCGACTTGGCGACCTGGCACGATCTGTTCTTCCGCTTCGCGTTCCGCCGGCTCGGCTCCGCACTCGGGCTGCTGCGCCTGCTCGCGCCGTCGGCGTTGGCGGCGGCGATCGACTGGTCCCGGCTGCAGCAGTGCGCCGCATCACCGACGACCGCGGACCTCCGCCTGCACCACCTGGACCTGCTGTTCTGCGCCCCCACGCGCACGGGCAACGTCCAGGTCTACTTCCTGATCGAACACAAGTCGGCGCCCGACCCATGGCTCGGCCGCCAGCTGCACCGGTACTCGGCTCACCTCCACGGCGCGCATCCGCGCGGCGCACCGGCCCCTTGCGTCGTACCGGTCGTGATCCACCATGGCAGCCGCCCCCTCGCGACGCCGGTCTGGCGGCTGCCGCGCGACCCGACGCTGCCGCCGGGGTGGTCGCGAGCGCTCGGCGCGTTCGACCCCCGCGTCCGGGTGCTCCTCGACGATCTCGCCGACACGACGGAGGCCGCGCTGCGCGCCCGGATGCTGCCCGCGGCCGCGACCCTGACGCTGCTCGTGCTCCGGTTCGTTCCGCGCATGGACGACGGAGCCACCCTGGAGGCGCTGGAGCGCTGGGCCGACCTGGTCAGGGCCGCGACCGCGGGGCCCGACGGACAAGAGGACCTCGAGGCGCTAACGTCCTACGTGTTGCACCAGACCGAGCTCTCACCGGAGCACCTGGACGCAACCCTCAGCGCGATCCTGCGACACCCGACGGAGACCATCATGAGCACCGCCGACCGACTGCGAGCCGAAGGCAAGGCCGAGGGCAAGGCCGAGGGCAAGGCCGAAGGCAAGGCCGAGGGCCGCGCGGAGGTGATCCGCCGCCAGCTCGAACGTCGTTTCGGCCCGTTGCCGGAGATCGCCGCACGACGGCTCGGCGCGGCTGCTGCCGACGACCTGGACCGCTGGGCGTTGCGACTGCTCGACGCACGGTCGCTCGCCGAGGTGTTCGGACCGGAGTAGCGCCGGCGCGCGGCCTCGCGCCGCCACCGCGAGCGACCTACGCTGCCGGCGTGACCACCGACCTGCACCGCGCCCTGCAGAGGCACTTCGGCTTCACCGCGTTCCGCGGCGAACAGGAGGCCGTCGTCCGCCAGTTCCTCGACGGCGGGTCGGCGCTGGTCATCATGGCCACCGGCGACGGCAAGTCGCTGTGCTACCAGCTGCCGGCGTTCGCCGGCGAAGGGCTCACCCTGTGCGTGAGCCCGCTGATCGCGCTGATGGACGACCAGGTGCGCGGGCTGCAGCGGCGCGGCCTGCCGGCGACCTGCGTGCACAGCATGCTGCAGCGGCACGAGCGCGAGGAGCGCCTCGAGCAGGTGCGCCGCGGCGAGGTCCGGCTGCTGTACGTCACGCCCGAGCGCTTCCGGGTGCCGGGATTCCTCGACCTGGTGCAGCAGGTCGGCGTGGCGCGGCTCGCCGTCGACGAGGCGCACTGCGTGAGCCACTGGGGCCACGACTTCCGGCCGGACTACATGCAGCTCGGCGAGGTGCGCCGCGCCCTCGGCTCGCCGCCCTGCCTGGCGCTGACCGCCACCGCGACGCCGGACGTCCAGGCGGACATCCGCGCGGCGCTGGACCTCGACGACGCGCCGCTGTTCCACACCGGCATCGAGCGCGAGAACCTGTTCCTGTCGGTGCACGAGTGCCCCACCGACGACGACAAGCTCGACCGCGCGACGGCCGTGCTGCAGCGGACCGGCGGGCCGGCGATCGTCTACTTCGCGCTGATCAAGGACCTGGCCCGCGCCGAGGGCGAGCTGCAGCGCCGCGGCCACCGGCCGCTGGTCTATCACGGCGACCTGTCCGCCCACGAGCGCCGCGCGCAGCAGCGAGCGTTCGAGGAGTCCTCGGACGCGCTGATCCTGGCGACCAACGCGTTCGGCATGGGCGTCGACAAGCCCGACATCCGCGCGATCGTGCACTGGCAGGTGCCGAAGACCCTCGAGGCCTACTACCAGGAGGTCGGCCGCGCCGGCCGCGACGGCCAGGGGTCGTTCTGCGAGCTGCTGTGGCGCGAGGAGGACCTGCAGATCCAGCGCAACTTCGTCGAGTGGGCCAATCCGTCGCGCGACCTGCTGCGCCAGGTGGCCGCCCACCTGCAGGCGCTCGGCGACCGGCTGCACGCGCAGGACCGCGACGCGCTGGTGGCGACGTTCTTCGGCAGGAACCGCCACGACGGCCGCATCGACACCTGCCTGCGCCTCCTGCGCACCGCGGGCTGCATCACCGGCGAAGTCGGCCAGGACCTCGCGTTCGTGCGCGCACCGAGCGAGGCCGAGCTGCTGGAGTGGGTACCCGACGAGAAGCGCCAGCACGACCTGCAGGGCCTGCTGGCGATGGTGCGCTACGCGTCGCAGCCGCAGTGCCGGAAGCAGACCGTGCACGCGCACTTCGGCTTCGACCAGCAGGTGCCGTGCGGCGCCTGCGACGTCTGCACCGACGGCGAGGCCTGGAAGGAACGGCACCTGCCGCCGGTGCGCCGCGCGATCGCGCCGGCGACCGACGACGGCGCTGCGCCGGTGCGCCGCGGCGACTGGATCGACGTGCAGGGCTTCGGCCTGTGCTGCGTGCGCCGCGTGCACGTGAGCCGCGGCGCGGTGCGGGTCGACGTCGAGCTCGCCAGGGACCTCAGCGAGCGCAGCGTCGACCTGGGCCGGCGCAGGTGGCGCAAGGTCGAGCGCTGACCGCCACGGGGCTCAGCGCAGCAGCTCGACGCCGCCGCAGGCCGCCACCGCGAACGGGAAGTCGCCGACGGTGTCGATCCACACGGCGTCGAACGGGCCGCACTCGTCCGGCACCGGCACGTCGACCTGCTGCAGGCCGAGGCAGCAGCCCAGCAGCAGCGGACCGCCGTGGATCGAGTCGAAGAACGCCGGCGCCTGCGCGCGGATCGGCTGGTAGCGCGCCAGCACCGCGGCGCCGTCGCGCCAGCGCAGCGGGTCGTTGGCGTCGACCTCGAACGCGCCGACCGCGCCATCGCCGCGGCGCAGCGTGATGCGGTAGCGCACCGGCGGCTGCAGCGACACGCGCAGGGTCGTCGCGCGGGCCGGCTCGGGCAGCGTCACCGCGACGCCGCCGTCGCCCACCGTGACCGCCGGCGCGTGGTCGAACCACAGCGTGTTCGGCGCCGGCGGCGCGCCGAGCTCTGCCAGCGCCACGGCGCGGCGCACGGGGTGCCGGTAGGCGCCCTCGGCGTAGCGGCCGACCGCGCGGGTCTCGGCGCCGGTCCACAGCGACCACAGGCGCGCGAGGCGCCCGGTCGCCGGCGACGGTACCGGCGCGATCACCGCGCCCAGCACATCCCAGTAGTGCGCGAGGTCCGGATCGCGGAGCCGGTTGACCCCGGTGGCGACGGTCTGCAGCCAGCCGTCCGGAACGCGGCGTTGGAAGTGGCCGATGCGCCAGTCCCCGGCGATGGGCAACCGCATCAGCAGCGGGTCGCACAGCCATCGATCGACCAGGTGCACGGCCGGCCCCGCCTCGTAGCCGAACCGCCCGACCTGGCCCCAGACCATCACCATCGGCCGCTCGCGCCCGTTCGCCTGCATGACGGCGGTGAACACGGCCGGCCGCGGCACGCTGCGCGTCGGGCTGAACAGGCCGAGGTCGGGCCAGTAGTTCGAACGCTCGTCGAGCACGCCGTTCGTGAGCCGCGCCGGCGCGGCGGCGAGCGCGGCGCGTTCGGCGGCGGGCGACCGCAGCCAGGCGGGCACCCCGGTCGCGAACAGCAGCGCCAGCGCCCCGGCGCCGACGGCGGCGGCCGCGCGCGGGCCGCACGTCCCGAGCCAGCGCCCGACGATCGCGGCGCAGACGAACAGCACCGGCGTCAGCAGGCGCCCGGCCATGAAGTCGCCGCCGACCTTCACGACGTAGACGACGTACAGCAGCGCGCCGGCCGCGGGCGCGCGGCAGCGCAGGTCGGGCCGGCCGAGGCCGAGGCCGATGCCGGCGGCGACGGTGACGATCGTCGCCGGCTCGCGCAGGCACAGCCAGCCGAGGTAGCGCAGCCCCTGCAGCAGCAGGTCGCCGGCCGGCACGCCGTGGGCGAACGCCTTGGCGTAGGCGGTGATCGGGAACGGCGAGCCGTACCACCACGCCGCGAACAGGAACCACGCCGCGAACGGCACCCCGCCGAGCAATGCGAGCGGCCAGCTGCGACGCCAGCCGCGCGCGCGCAGTGCCGCCAGCACCAGCGGACCCGCCAGCAGCGCGAGGTCGTAGCGCGTGGTCGCCAGGAGCCCGGCGAGCAGCGCCGTCGGCAGCACCCGCGGCGCCGTGCCGCGCAGCACCGGCGCCATCAGCAGCGCCAGCAGCAGGTGCGCCAGCGCGTTCTCGAGCCCGCCGGTCGAGTACTCGGCGAACGAACGCGCGGCCAGCAGCACCGTCGTCACCGCCACCACCGCCCGCGCCGGTCCCAGCGCGCGCAGCAGCACGACGACCGCCGCCGCGGTGCACCCGAACCCGAGCCAGAGCGCCGCCGAGTATGCCTCGCCGAGCACGCCGCGCGCCGCCGCCAGCAGCAGCATCCACAACGGGTGCGTGTAGGTCTGCACGCGGTCGGCGACGTTCCAGACCGGACCGTGGCCGGCGTACCAGTTCTCCACCGTGCGCAGCGTGATGAACGCGTCGTCCGATACCCACGCGAGGCGCACGACGACCGCGAGCACCACCACGGCGCACGCCGCGACGGTCCATTGCTGCGCGCTCGGCTTCACGTGGGCATGACCTGGGACGACCTCGGGCGCAGACCATCGAGCCGCGCCGCCTCCCGGTCAAGCGAGCCGCCGCCGGGATGTCCTCAGCGGTCGGCGGCGGCGAACTCCTGCAGGCAGCGCTCGAACGCCGCCACCGCCGCGCCGTCCTCCTCGCACTCCTGCTGCCAGCGCGCCAGGTTCCTGGTGCGCTTGTCGAGGTTCCTGCGCGCCGTCTGCCACGCGTCATGGAGATCGCTGACGTCGACCTCGAAACTCGGCCGCCGGCCGCCGGTCCGGGTGCCGGGCGAGTCCTTGGCGGCCTCGTACTTCCGCCTCGCCTCCTCGCAGTCGCGTTGGCCTTCGGCGAGTTCCTGCTCGGCGGTCGCGCGCTTCCTCTCCTTGGTCACCAGCTGCCGCTGCAGCCGCGCCAGGCGGCGCTCGACCTCGTCCCGATCGGGGTGCAGCAGTTCGACCAGGGTCTTGTCGAGGGCGCGCTCCGCGAGGGCACGGGCACCGAGCCGCAGCTCGAACATGCCCTGCGGCGGCCAGCCGACGCCGAGCACACGCAGCGCCGCCCGCACCTCGCCGAGCGTCCAGGACGGCGGCGGCGCCGCCGCCGGGGTGGCAGGCGAGACCGCGGGAGGCGCGCCGCCGGGCTCGCTGAGGCGCAGGAACAGCTGCAGCTGGTTCTGCGCCAGGGTCAGGCTGCGCTCGGGGCCGACCGACGCGTGCGTCTGCCCGAGCAGCAGCGGCCACGCCGGGTGCTGCGGCTGGCGCTCGGCGAGGCTCCGCACCGCCGCGACGAACTCCTTCTGCTTGCCGCGCGCGCGGGCCGTGCGCGCGTCGTCGAGCAGCCGCAGCACGTCGAGGTCGGCGGCCGACAGGCGGCGCAGCGGATCGCCGTCCTCCAGCACGCAGCGCATCGACGTCAGCGCGCCGAACACGAGCCCCACGCCCTGCAGGCCGTCGCCGGCGGCTCCCACCCACTGCAGCACCTCGCGCAGCCGGCGCTGCGCCGTGGACTCGCCGACGTCCTCGCCGCCGAGCAGGAGTTCCAGCCGCGCCACGGCCAGGAGCGCCTTGCCCGCGTCCCGCAGCGCCGAGGCCGTGCCCCAGCTCTCGGCCAGCTGCCACTGCAGCCGCGGATCGTCCGGCACCGCCCGGGTCAGCGCCAGCAGCGCCGGCAGCAGCAGCACCGGCGCGTCGCTCGCGCGCCGGTCGAGCACCGACTGCACGACGGGCGCCAGATCGACCGACCCGGTCACGCGGCCCCATTCGCGCTCGGCGCGCAGCAGCGCCGCCACGGCGCGCAGCACCGGCGCCTCGTCGCGGTCGCCCAGCGCGTCGGCGTAGATCGCGAACGCCGGCCACAGCGCCGCCGGCTCGGCGTCCGGTTGCAGCGCGCGCACCGCGCCCCGCAGCGCCTCGGTGACCGCCGCGTCCAGCTCCTCGGCCTGCTGTCCGCGACCCACGGCGCCCAGCGTGAAGGTCACCGCCAGCACCCGCAGGAAACCGATCGTCGCTCCGTTCCGCATGATTCCTCGTTCGCGCCTCGTTCTACCACGCGACCGCCGCAGCAGCGACCCGTCAGCCCGACGGCGGGTCCGCGCGCAGCCCCTCGCTGCCGGCCACGGTCACGGCCACCGTCGCGTCGCCGGTCACGTTCAGCACCGTGCGGCACATGTCGAGCGGCCGGTCGACGCCGAGGATCAGCGCGATGCCCTCGGCCGGCACGTCGATCTGCTTGAGCACGATGGTCAGCATGACGATCCCGACGCCCGGCACCGCCGCCGTGCCGATCGACGCCAGCGAGGCGGTCAGCACGATGCCCATCTGCTGCCCGAACGACAGGTCCATGCCGTAGATGGTGGCGATGAACACCGCGGCGACGCCCTGGTACAGCCCGGTGCCGTCCATGTTGATCGTGGCCCCGAGCGGCAGCACGAAGCTCGACACCTCGTCGTGCACGCCGAGCTTCTTCTCGACGCAGTCGATGGTGACCGGCAGCGTCGCCGCCGACGAGCTGCTGCTGAACGCCAGCAGCTGCGCCGGCGCCAGCGCGCGCAGGAACCGCCGGAACGGCACCTTGGCGACGAACCGCAGCAGGAAGCCGTAGACCAGCAGCAGGTGCAGGACCAGGCCGCAGACCACGGTGACCATGTACATCAGCAGCGCCTGCAGCAGGTCGGCCAGCTGCTCGGGGTCGCGGCCGAGCTCGGCGACCACCGCGGCGAGCAGCGCGAACACGCCGACCGGCGCGATCTTCATGATCATCTCGACCATCGAGATCACCGCGTCGGACAGCACCGAGAACAGCGACACGACCGGCTCGGCGCGCGCGCGGTCGAGCCGCGTCAGCGCGATGCCGAGCATCAGCGCGAAGAACACGATCTGCAGCATCTGCGTCTCGGCGAGCGCCTGGAACGGGTTCTGCGGCACGATCGCCACCAGCTGCTGGCCGATGTCGACGGACTGCGCGGCGCCGACCTTCTGCGCGGCCTCGCCGCCGTACTGCGCGACCAGGCTGTCGCGCATCGACTGCCGCGTCTCCGGCGACAGGCGCGAGCCGGGTCGGATCACGTTGACGACCAGGAGGCCGATCCCGATCGCCAGCGCGGTGGTCCCCAGGTAGAGCCCGATGGTCTTGCCGCCGATGCGCGACAACCGCCGCGTGTCGCCGAGGCTGGCCACGCCGGCGACCAGGGAGAACAGCACCAGCGGCACGGCGATCATCCGCAGCAGGTTCAGGAACACCGTGCCGACCGGCTTGATCCAGTTCACCACGAAGCCGACCAGCGCTTCGCGCGTGTCGCGGTCGTCGGGCATCGTCGCGATCAGTCCGGTGACGACGCCGGCGACCATCGCCAGCAGGATCCAGACGTGCAGCGGGAGGCGGCGCATGCACAGGGGATACCCCGACGCGGCACCGGGGGCGAGCAGAGTCCGGGGTTCGGCGCCCGGGTTCAGCTCGGGTCGGGGTCGGCGACGATGCCGGGGCAGGTGCGCAGCACCAGCTGCCGCAGCGCCGCGTCGGCGAGCAGCTCGGGCCAGAACGGCCACTCCCGGCACCGCTGCGGCCGCGCCGGGTAGATCGAGCAAGCGGCGGCGGCGCCGTCCTGCAGGAACACGCAGCGGTGACCGAGGCCGTCCTTCAGCGTCCGGCCGTCGGGCTGCAGGTAGCGCGTGCGGAACGCCGGCTCGTCGAGGCCGAGGTGCCCAGCGATCGCCGCCGCCTCGTCGTCGGTCACGCGCACGAAGCCGCCGGGGATCGCGCAACAGTTGCCGGAGCGGCGGCACGCGAACGCGAACGGGAAGCCCGGGCGGCGCTCCATGGGCATCCTGCGGCTCAGCGCCGGCGGCGGCGGCGGGCACCCGACCGACCGCCGCCGAGGCGCGGCCGCCCCTTCTCCGCCTGCTCCTCCAGCTCGCGCTGCTGCCGCCGCGCGTCGAGCCAGCCGCGCACCTCGGCGCACAGCTGCTTCGGGTCCTGGAAGCGGATCTCGCGCTCCTTCGCCATCATCTTCTCGATGAAGTAGTGCACCTGCGGCGACAGGTTCAGCGCGCGGATGCGCTCGCCGGACAGCGACTCGAGCACCTGCTTGCGCAGCACGTCCTCGCTGCTCTGCCCCTCGAACGGCAGCGAGCCGGTGACCAGGTGGTACAGCGTCGCGCCCAGCGCGTAGATGTCGGCGCGGACGTCCAGCTCGGCGCTGCCCTTGGCCTGCTCCGGCGCGATGTAGTGCACGGTGCCGGCGGTCGTCTCGCCGACCGCCGGCGTCGCGGTCGCGCGCGGCACGGCGAAGCCGAGGTCGATCAGCACCGCGCCGCGGTCCTCGGACCAGATGACGTTGCCCGGCTTGACGTCGCGGTGCACCAGTCCGCGCGCGTGCAGCGCGTCGAGCGCGGCGGCGACGTCGGCGACGATCTCCAGGGCGATCTCCTCGTCGAGCCGGCCCTTGTCGCGCAGCTCGTCCTGCAGGCAGCGCCCCGGCAGCTCCTCCATCGCGAAGAAGAACGCGTCGCCCTCGCGCGCGACGCGGATGCCGCGCACGACGTGGTCGTGCTCGAGGTCGAGCAGCAGCTTCGCCTCGCGGACGAACGCCTCGACCTGCGTGGGATCCTTCGACAGTTCGGGGCGCAGGACCTTGAGGGCGACCACCCGCTGGTCGGTGCGATCGACCGCGCGGAACACCCGCGCCGTGCCGCCCTCCCCCAGCAGTTCGCCCAGCTCGTAGCGGCTGAGGTTCGGGCGGGTGCCGCCGGCGGTCGCCGCCCACTCGCGCCACTGCGCCTCGGTGCAAACCCCGTGCTCCACCAGCCACCGCTGCGGCGCGCCCGACTGCATCGCCGCGCGCGCGTTCGCCTCGTCGAGCAGACGCCGATGGACGAGCAACGCCAGCAGCTGCAGGTCGGCATTCATGAGTGCTCCAGCACGCGCATCGACAACGACTAACGAAAAGGTCCGCAAGCCCGCGTCAAGTCTGGTGGAGCACCTTCCCGATGAAGGGGCGTCGCCTTGATGGGAGTGGCCTAGTGAAGCATCCAGACGCGAGCTTCGTCATCAAGTACTTCGACTTGATCGACGAGTTCATCAAGGTCCGCTGCTGCTCGGAAGAGTTGCTGCAGGGGCTACACGCCGAGTCGGTCACCAACAAGGCATCGTACCGCGAACGCGTGGTCCGGGCCTGCGTGCCGACCTTCGAGTCCGAGATCCTCACCACCGTCGGCCGGATGGACGAGGACTACGACGTCGAGATCGTCGAAGAGCTCCTCTACCAGATCTGCATCGACGTCAACCCGTCGCTGGAGATCCACCAGGTCAGCATCCCGTCGCCGGGCGGCGCCAGCGCGCGCTCCGAGGCGGCCGACCCGTTCGAGTCGCGGCCGGGCAGCGACGCGGCGCGGCAGGTCCTCTACCGCCGGGTCGCCAACCTCGAGCGCATGCTGCGCACGCAGATCATCGGGCAGGAGGACGCGATCACCTGCCTGGTGCGCGCGGTCAAGAAGGCCGCCGTCGGACTGAAGCGGCCGCACGCGCCGATCGGCACGTTCCTGCTGGTCGGTCGCACCGGCACCGGCAAGACCGAGCTCGGCAAGGCGCTGGCGCGGAACCTGTTCGAGGACCCGTCGGCGATGATCCGCATCGACTGCAGCGAGTACGCGCTGCCGCACGAGTACGCCAAGCTGATCGGCTCGCCGCCGGGCTACATCGGCCACAACGAGGGCGGCATGCTGACCGAGGCGGTCAAGAAGAAGCCCAACTGCGTGGTGCTGTTCGACGAGGTCGAGAAGGCGCACTACAAGGTCCACAACCTGCTGCTGCAGCTGCTCGACGAGGGCATCATCACCGACAGCAAGGGTCAGACCGTGCCGTTCCACCAGGCGCTGATCCTGATGACCAGCAACCTGGGCATCGAGAAGATCGACGCGATCCGCACGCGGATGGGCTTCTCGGCCGCGAGCAAGCGCCAGAGCATCCAGGACGTCGACCTGTCCTCGGTGACCCACGAGGCGCTCAAGGACTTCTTCCGGCCGGAGTTCATCAACCGAATCGACGAGGTGGTGATGTTCAACCCCCTCGACGTGAAGGTCTGCGAGCGCATCGCCGGCAACATGCTGCGCGAGGTGGGCGACCTGCTGAAGAAGCGCGGCATCGCCTCGTCGTTCTCGCCCGGCGTGCGGGTGCAGCTGGCGAAGATGGGCTTCTCCGAGGAGTACGGCGCGCGCGAGCTGCGCCGCCTGCTCAAGCGCAAGATCGAGGACCCGATCACCGAGCTGATCCTGGACCAGGACCTCGGCCCGGGGTCGACGGTGTCGGTCCGGGTCCGCGGCGGTGAGTTCGGCTTCTCCGCCGGGCCGGCGCGCGAGCGCAAGATGCAGCCGGCCTGAGCCGCGTCCGCGCGGGACCGCGGCCCCGGGGTGCGCCCGGGCGGCGCGGGCGCCGTCCGACGCCGCTCGCGGCGGGCGGACGCCGGCGACCGTGGACAGCGGCGCCGGACCGCGGCATCGTCCACACCATGCATCGAGGTCCCCGCCTGCCCCGGCCGTTGCTGCCGGCGCTGCTGCTGCTGCTGCCGTGCGCGCCCGGCGCCGCCCAGGAGCGCCCGACGGCCGACGCCGCCGAGCCGCTGGCCTACTACCGGATGGACGGCCTCGACGCGATCGTCACGCGCGGCGACGTCGCGCTCGAGATGGCGTTCCACACCCGTCGCAAGGACGACGGCCGCGCCGCGGTCGAGCAGCTGGTGAAGTCCGAGCTGGTGCGCCGCGCGGCGGAACGCACCGGCGCCTGGCCGAAGCCGGACGAGGTGCGCCGGCGCTGGGACGAGCTGCGGCGCCAGCTGCGCGCGGCCGGCCGCGACCCGGAACGCGAGCCGCTGCTGCGCAACTGCAGCGAGGCGGCGCTGCTGGACTACCTCGCCGTCGACCTCGCGCACGAGCAGATCGTGCGCAAGGAGCTCGGCCTCGGCGACGACGAGCAGGTCAGCCCGGCGATGCTCGAGCTGTGGACCCGGGAGACGCGCCAGCGCGCCACCGTCGTCGACGATCCCGACCAGCTGCCGCTCGGCACCGCGGTGCGCATCGACGGTGACGACGTGCCGATGCTCGACCTGGGCATCCTGCTGCTGCGCAGCAGCGACCAGGACGAGCTCGACAGCTACGTCCGGCGGTTCGTGGTGCTCGAGGGCATCGACGCACTGGCGCGCGAGCACGGCGTCGACGCCAGCCGCGCCGACCTCGAGCGCGAGCTCGAGGCGCGCCGGGTGATGGCGGAGCGCGACCCGCGCTTCGGCGGCCTCTCGTTCGAGCAGCTGCTGCGGGGACAGGGCCTGACGCCGGAGTGGCTGCTGAAGTCGCGCAGCTTCCGCGCCCACGTGCTGCAGAAGAAGATCATCGCCCGGCTGCACCCGCGCGCCGCGCTGCTGGCCCGGGCCGCCGAGGACCGGCCCGCGGTGCTCGCCGAGTTCGGCGCGCGCCGACGGCTGGCGATCGTGTTCTCGCGCGCGCTCGACGAGCCGAACCAGCTCGTGCCGCGCGACTTCCCGGCCGCGATCGCCCACCTCGAGACCGTGCGCCGCCGCCTCGAGACCGAGCCGTTCGAGACCGTCGCCAAGATCGAGAGCGACGACGCCGGCACCAAGATGCGCGGCGGCGACTGCGGCTGGCTGCCGCGGCGCACCGACGACCTGCCGGAGCCGGTGCTCGCCGTGGCGTTCGAGCTGGGGTACGGCGAGGTGTCGCCGCCGATCCGCGCCGAGGACGGCTGCTACCTCGTCAAGGTGCTCGGCATCGAGCCGGAGGTCACCGACGACACGCTGGTCGAACGGATGCGCGAACGCCTGGTCGAGGAGCTGACGC
This sequence comes from Planctomycetota bacterium, assembly GCA_050245995.1. Lineage (GTDB taxonomy): Bacteria > Planctomycetota > UBA1135 > UBA1135 > UBA2386 > JBFWWV01. Next base: position 216,055 of record JBFWWV010000009.1, read on the forward strand.
GCGACCTGCTGCGCGAGGCCGAGATCCGCCGCGTCGACGGGTCGCCGCTGGACCCGAAGGCCGACGACCGGTGAAGGCGCTCGAGACGCTGGCGTTGGCGGCCGACGGCCGCGACCTCGTGGCGCGCGCCCCCGCCGACGCGCGTTGGTGCACGGCGTTGCGGCGCATGCTGGTCGCCGGCGATCGCGAGCTCACCACCGGCGACGAGGAGACCTGCGCGCTGCTGCTGGACGGCACCTTCGACCTGGTCGGCGGCACCACCGCGTGGCCGAGCCGCGGCGCCCGCCCGGACCCGACCGCCGGCCGCCCGGTCGCGGTGTTCCTGCCCCCGCGGTGCGCGTTCGCGGCGCGCAACGGCCAGGGCCGCATCCTGCTGCTGGCGGCGCGGCAACCGGCCGGCGACGCGGCGACCGGTCGCGCCGCCCTGCAGCAGAGCCCGCTGCTGCCGCTGGCCGGCAGCGGCAAGTCGTTCGACCCGGGCAGCGGCGAGTGGCGTCCGGCCGAGACCTTTCCGACCGCCGCGGAGTCGCTGCCACCGCGGCGGATCCAGCGCCTCTCGGTCGGCGCCGTCGCGGTCGAGCGCGTGTTCGGCGCCGACTACAAGGCGGCCACCCTGTGCGTCGACGAGCTGGTCCTGCCGGTCGGCAGCGAGCTCGCCGCGGGCGCGCTGGCGCTGCCCGCGGCTGCCAGCGAGGCGATGCTGTACGTGCTGGGCGACGGCGCGCTGCGCGTGCGCGTCGGCGGCGACGAGGTCGCCGTGACCGGCGAGGCGGCGCTGTTCTGCCGGACCCCGCGCGCGTTGGCGCTGCGCAGCGCCGACGCCCCGGTCTACGTCGCCGTCGCCTGGGCCGGCAAGTCGACGCCCGCCTGATCGCCCGCCGCCGATCGCGCCGGTCGCGCCCATCGCACCGGTCGGTCGCAGCGGGGCCGCGGGCGGCGGGGTCAGGCCGGACCCCGCCGCCGGCCGATGTAGGCACATGCCTCGCCATCCTGGCCTCGGCGCGCGCCGCCGCCCCGTCCGCACCGGGCGGCCGCTGGTCTTGCCCGTGGTGGCGACCGCGGCGCTGGTGGCCGGGCTGCTGGTGGCGCTGCCGACCGGCGAACCGACGCGGGACGGCGAGCGCGCCGCAGTGGCGGCGCTGCAGCAGGTCGCCCGCGCCCAGCGCCAGCTGCTGGACTCGGCCGCGATCGACACCGACGGCGACGGCCGCGGCGAGCACGGCTACCTCGGCGAGCTGGCCGGCGGCGCGCGCCTGCGCATCGACCCTGCCGGCCGGCTCGGCTACGCGATCCTGACCGAGCCGCTGCTGCCGACCGAGCTGGCCGCGGTGCAGGGGGCCGCCGCCGAAGCGGCCGGCTACCTCGTGCAGCTGTACCTCCCGGGACCGGGCGGGTCCTGGATCCGCGAGAACGACGACGGCGGCGGCGCCGGTTGCGGCGTCGACGCCGACGCGGCCGAGCGCGCGTTCCGCGCCTATGCCTGGCCGGCTCGCGCCGACTCCGGCGCGCGCGCGTTCTGCGTCGACGAGCGCGGCTCGGTGTTCGCGCACGACAACGCCGACGGCCGCTATCTCGGTCGCGAGCAGCCGGTGCCGCCGCACGCGCTCGACACCGACGCGGCCGCGTGGCGGCCGGTGCGCTGACGCACCGCCGCGCTCAGCCGAGGTGCGGCCGCAGCCAGGCCTCGATCTGCGCGGCCTGCATCGCACCCGCCTGCCGGACCAGCTCGCGGCCGCGCTGCACGACGACGAGGCACGGGATCCCCTGGATGCCGAACCGCCGCGCCAGCTCGGGCTCGGCCTCGGTGTCGACCTTGGCGAACAGCGCGCGCCCGGCCAACGTTCGCGCCGCCGCTTCGAAGTGCGGCGCCATCATCCGGCACGGTCCGCACCACCCGGCCCAGAAGTCGATGACCACCGGCAGGTCGCCGCCCTCGGTGTAGCCCGCGAACGCGGCCGCGGTGAGCGCCACCGGGTGGTCGGGCAGGAGCCGCGTGCGGCAGTCGCGGCACACCGGCACGTCGGCGAGGCGCGCGCGCGGCACGCGGTTGCGGCAGAGGCACGCCGGGCACGGGATCACGACGGCGTCGTCGTTCATGGCGGTGACGGTAGGTCGGGGCCCGACTGGGCACCATACGAACGGCCGCACCGGCTCACGCGTCGTCGCCGAAGCCCACGACCACGGCCCCGCCCCCGCCGCCGGCCAGCCGCAGCTTCGTGCCGACCGGCTGGAAGTCCCTCGGCAGGTAGCCGAGACCGACGCGCAGGTCGCGGCCCGGCACCGGCACTGCACGCATGACGCGACCGACCGGCAGGTCGTCCTCGCACTCGTGCAGCACCGCGGGCGCGATGATCGGCGCGCCGGCGTCGAGGTGCAGCAGCACCAGGTTGCGGTTGGTGTGGCCGTAGGTGTGGATGCGCGCCACGATCTCCTGGCCGGTGTAGCAGCCCTTGGTCCGCGAGCAGTGGTCGTCGAGGTGCGCCTCGAGCGCCAGAGTCGTGGGCTCGGTGTCGGCGCCGACCGCCACCAGCCCCGCGCCCATGCGCAGGGCGGTCGCCGTGTCGTCGTCGAGCGCGCGTCCCTGGGCCGCGGGCAGCGCCGCGGCGTCCGCCGCGTGCCAGCGCTCGAACCGCACGCCGCGCCGCGCCCAGGCGAAGTGCGTCACGACGCCGTCGACGGCGACGCCATCGGGCGCCTCGGCCGGGCCCGCGGCCGCCGCCGCGGTGACCCGTTCGACGCAGACGAGGTCCGGCGCGGACAGCTGCAGCTGCTCGGTGAAGTGGAAGCGGTCCAGCAGCGCGTGCAGCCCGGCCTGCTGGTGCGCCTGGGTCTCGAGCGCGAAGCCGTCCGCGTCGCCGAGCCGACCGACCACGCAGGTCGCCAGCAGCTTGCCCTTGCCGTCCAGGAACGCCGCCGGCGCCACCGCGCCCGGCGCCAGCGCGAGCACGTCCTGGCTGCAGAGCCGCTGCAGGAAGTCGGCGGCGTCGGGGCCGGCGACCCGCACCAGGCGATACGGCGCGGGCGATCGGACCCACGGCCCCTCGGCCAGCAGTCCCGCCGTGAGAGCATCGGTAGCCTTCATGGCACCGGTCGTAAGCCCTCCCCCCCGGCGGACTCCAGAATGTGCCTGCGTCTGGGGCTTTTTCACGCCGATGCTTGTAAAGAGCCCCAATCCAGGCCTACTTTGCCGGCCGTCATTCCGGGAGCCCGGAGCGACCACCTGCCCACCCGACGATGCTGCGAATCTCCAAGAAGGCCGACTACGCCGTGTTCCTGCTGGGCTGCATCGCCCGCCAGGGCGCGTTCCCCGGCGGCGCCGCCGAGGACAGCGTGGTCAGCGCCCACGAGATCGCGCGCCAGGCGAGCCTGAACAAGTCGGTGGTCGCCAACCTGCTGAAGGTGTTCGCGCGCGACGGGCTGCTGGACTCGGTGCGGGGACTGAAGGGCGGCTACCGCCTGGCGCGCGCGCCGCAGGACGTCACGCTGGGCCAGATCCTCGAGGCCGTCGACGGGCCGTTCACGCTGGTCGACTGCCTCAAGCCCGCGGGCGCCGCCGCCGCCGGCGACGACCACCAGTGCAGCCTGATCGGCTTCTGCCCCACCAAGAATCCGATGCGCATCGTGCACGACCGCATCTCCCGCCTGTTCGACGACATCACCCTGGCCGAGCTGTGCGGTCTCACCGCCTGCGCGGGCAACCCCGTTTCGTTCGCGGCGACGCCCCGATGAGTGCCCCGATGAAGACCCCGATCTACCTCGACTACAGCGCCACGACGCCGTGCGACCCGCGCGTGGTCGAGCGCATGCTGCCGTTCTTCAGCGACACGTTCGGCAACGCGGCCAGCCGGAGCCACGCGTTCGGCTGGACCGCCGAGGCCGCCGTGGAGCACGCGCGCGAGCAGGTCGCGCGCCTGATCGCGGCGCACCCGAAGGAGATCCTCTGGACCAGTGGCTCGACCGAGGCCAACAACCTCGCGATCAAGGGCGTGGCCCAGATGTACAAGCCGAAGGGCAACCACCTGATCACCTGCGTGACCGAGCACAAGGCGGTGCTCGACCCGATGAAGCACCTCGAGAGCGAGGGCTTCGAGGTGACCTGGCTGCCCGCCGACCCCAAGGGCCACGTCGACCTCGCGCGGCTGGCCGCGGCGATCACCGACCGCACGCTGCTGGTGTCGCTGATGGCCGCCAACAACGAGGTCGGCACGCTGCACCCGTTGGCCGAGATCGGCGCCCTGTGCAAGCAGAAGGGCGTGCTGTTCCACACCGACGCGACGCAGGCGGCCGGCCGCGTGCCGCTCGACGTCGAGGCCCAGCACATCGACCTGCTGTCGCTGTCGGCGCACAAGTTCTACGGCCCCAAGGGGGTCGGCGCCCTGTATGTCCGGCGCAAGAACCCGCGCGTGCGGCTGACGGCGCAGCTCGACGGCGGCGGCCACGAGCGCGGCATGCGCTCGGGCACGCTCAACGTGCCGGGCATCGTCGGCATGGGCGCCGCCGCCGAGCTCGCGCGCACCGAGATGACCGTGGACGTCGCCCACGTGACGGCGCTGCGCGACCGGCTCGAGCAGCGGCTGCTGCAGGGCATCCCCGACGCCGTCGTCAACGGCGATCCGGCTGCGCGCCTGCCGCACCTGTGCAACGTGTCGTTCCCCTACGTCGAGGGCGAGTCGCTGATCATGGGCGTCAAGGAGCTCGCGGTCGCGTCCGGCTCGGCGTGCACCTCGGCCAGCCTGGAACCCAGCTACGTGCTCAAGAGCCTGGGGCTCGGCGACGAGCTGGCCCACAGCTCGATCCGCTTCTCGCTCGGCCGGTTCACCACGGAGGCCGAGGTCGACTTCGCCGCCGACCGCGTGATCGCCGAGGTCACGCGCCTGCGCGAGATGTCGCCGCTCTGGGAGATGGTGCAGGAAGGCATCGATCTGTCGCAGGTGAAGTGGCAGTCGCACTAGGACCCGATCCAACCCGAACAACGAACCCAACGGAGACACCCATGGCCTACAGCGACAAGGTGCTCGATCACTACCAGAACCCGCGCAACGTCGGCGCGCTCGACAAGAACGCCCAGGACGTCGGCACCGGCGTCGTCGGCGCGCCCGAGTGCGGCGACGTGATGAAGCTGCAGATCAAGGTCGGCGACGACGGCCGCATCGTCGACGCGAAGTTCAAGACCTACGGCTGCGGCTCGGCGATCGCGTCGTCGTCGCTGGCGACCGAGTGGCTCAAGGGCAGCACGGTCGACGACGCCGCCAGGATCCAGAACACGCAGATCGTCGAGGAGCTGGCGCTGCCGCCGGTGAAGATCCACTGCAGCGTGCTGGCCGAGGACGCCATCAAGGCCGCGATCGAGGACTGGCGCCGCAAGAACGGCAAGGCCGCCCCGACGCCCGCCGCCGACACCGCCAAGGCCTGAGCCGAAGCCCGAGGAGCTGGAACCATGACCGAAGTCGACGACAAGCAACCGACGCCGCAGACCGACGCCGCCGCCAAGGACGCCGCGCCGAAGCCCGGCCGCGGCATCCAGGTCACCGAGCGCGCCGCCAAGGAGATCCAGCGCGTGATCGGCGAGCACGCCCTGCCCGCGGACTGCTGGGTGCGCATCGGCGCCAAGGGCGGCGGCTGCTCCGGCCTCTCGTACGTGCTCGACTTCGACACCAAGGGGCCGACCGAGTTCGACCTGACGTTCGAGACCGGCGGCGTCCGCGTCGTGATCGACAAGAAGAGCGAGTTCTTCATGGGCGGCACCACGCTGGACTTCAACGACGGCCTGCTCGACCGCGGCTTCGTGTTCAAGAACCCGCAGGCCACCGGCACCTGCGGCTGCGGCACGTCGTTCTCGGCCTAGCACCGCCGCGCCCAGACGGGACCACCGAACGGACCATGAGCAAGCCCCCCGCGCTCGACCCGTTCACCGTGTTCGGCATCGAGCACCGGCTGGACCTCGACGACCGCGCGCTCGAGCGCCGCTACCTGCAGCTGTCGCGCGAGTGCCACCCCGACCTGCACCGCGCCGAGCGCACCGCCGACTGCGCCGCCGTGCTGGCGCGCGCGGCCGAGATCAACGACAGCTGGCGCGTGCTGAAGGACCGCTGGGAGCGCGCCCGCGCGCTGATCGAACTGCAGGCGCCCGGCGCCCTCGACGCGCAGAAGCAGCTCGACCCGGAGTTCCTGGCCGAGGCGCTGGAGCTGGCCGAGGAGGTCGCGATGGCGGCGCCCGACGCGCTCGAGGCGCTGCGCGCCCGGCTGCGCGCCCGCGCCGACGCGGCGTTCGCGGCCCTGCGCCAGGCGACCGTCGACGGCGACCTGCAGCAGGCCGCGCGGCGGCTGCACGAGAGCAAGTACGTCCGCAAGGCGCTGGCCGACCTGCAGGCGCGCGCCCAGGAGGCCCGCGCGTGAGCGGCCGCCTGGTCCTGGGCATCGACCTCGGCACCACGAACAGCCTCGCCGCGGTGCGCGCCGGCAAGGACGCGCGGGTGCTGCGCGACGCCGCCGGCGAGGCGCTGATCCCGAGCGTCGTGTGCTTCCACCCCGACGGTCGCACGCTGGTCGGCCGCGCCGCGCGCGAGCTGCGCCTGCAGCATCCCGACCGCACGGTGTTCTCCGTGAAGCGCCTGATCGGCCGCGCCGGGGACGAGGTCGACACCGAGGCGCGCCACCTGCCGTTCCGCGTCGTGCGCGGTGACCGCGACCTGGCCCGCGTCCGCATCGACGACCGCGACTGGGCGCCCGAGCAGATCGCCGCGCTGGTGCTCCGCGAGGTCAAGCAGACCGCCGAACGGGCGCTCGACCAGTCCGTCGAGGCCGCGGTCATCACCGTGCCGGCCTGGTTCGACGACGGCCAGCGTCAGGCCACCAAGGACGCGGCGCAGCTCGCCGGCCTCGATTGCCTGCGCATCCTGAACGAGCCGACCGCGGCGTCGCTGGCCTACGGCATCGACGGCAGCAAGGACGGCACGGTGCTGGTCTACGACCTCGGCGGCGGCACCTTCGACGTGTCGATCCTGCGGATCGAGGACGGCGTGTTCCGCGTGCTGGCGACCGCCGGCGACACCCACCTCGGCGGCGACGACTTCGACCTGCTGCTCGCCGAGCGCATCTTCGCGGCGGCCGGCGGTCGCACCGATGACCCCTACGCGCTGCAGGCCGTGCGCGCCGCCGCCGAGGCGCTGAAGGTGCAGCTCAGCCAGCAGCCCGAGGCGGCGCTCGACCTCGAGCTGCGCGGCCGCGGCCGCGTGCAGCTGACGGTGACCCGCGCGGAGTTCGAGGCCGACATCCGCCCGCTGGTGGCCCGCACGCTCGAGTGCGTGCGGCGCGCGCTCGAGGACTGCGACGTGGAGCCCCAGGCCGTCGACGAGATCGTGCTGGTCGGCGGCAGCACCCGCATCCCGATGGTCCGGCGCGAGCTCGAGCAGCTGCTCGGCCGCCCGCCGCACACCGGCGTCGACCCCGACCTCGCCGTCGCTCTGGGCGCGGCGATCCAGGCCGACGTGCTGGCCGGCAACGACAAGTCGCTGCTGCTGCTCGACGTGATCCCGCTGTCGCTCGGCATCGAGACGTTCGGCGGCGCGATGCAGAAACTCGTGCTGCGCAACAGCACGATCCCCACCAGCGCGACCGAGGAGTTCTCGACGCCGGTCGACGGCCAGACCGCCGTCGTGCTCAACATCTACCAGGGCGAGCGCGAGCTGGTGCAGGACTGCCGCAAGCTCGGCAGCTTCACCCTCGGCGGCCTGCCGCCGCTGCCCGCCGGGCTGCCGCGCATCGCCGTGACGTTCCTGATCGACGCCGACGGCGTGTTGCGGGTCACCGCGCACGAGAAGCGCACCGGGCAGGAGGCGTCGATCCAGGTGCTGCCGAGCTTCGGCCTGTCGCGCGATGAGGTGCGGCGCATGATGCTCGAGTCGATCGAGCACGCGCAGACCGACTTCGCGGCGCGCGAGGCGATCGACGTGCGCAACAAGGCGCAGGCGATGGTCACGGGGACCCGGAAGGCGCTCGAGCTGGCGTCGCTGCCGCCCGACCAGACCTTCGCGGTGCAGAAGGCGGCGCGCGCGCTCGAGAAGCTGCTGCAGCAACCCGACGCCGACGCGGCGGCGATGAAGGCCGCCGCCGACGAGCTCGGCCGGCTGACCGCGACGATCGCCGACGACGTGATCAGCTCCGCGGTGCAGAAGGCGTTGACCGAGGAGCACGGAGACCGATGAGCCGCGAGTCCACCACCGACACCGTGCGCCTGCGCGTCGCCGGCGACGCCCGGGAGTTCACCCTGGCGACCGGCCAGTCCCTCCTCGAGGCCGCGATGGCGCAGGGCCTCGAGCTCGACCACGCCTGCGGCGGCGTCTGCGCGTGCTCGACCTGCCATGTCCGGATCCAGCAGGGCCTGGACTGCTTCTCCGAGGCCAGCGACGACGAGCTCGACCAGCTCGACGAGGCGCGCGGCGTCGGCCTCGACTCGCGGCTCGGCTGCCAGGCGCGGCTCGAGCGCCGGCCCGCCGGCGGCGAGGTGATCATCGCGATCCCGGCCTGGAACGTGAACGCCGTCCGCGAAGGGTCCTGACCGACGATCCCCGGCGGTGGCCGGGTGGTTCGAGGTCTGCATGAGGGAGCCTCGCTGCTGGCTGTGCAGGCAGTCGCTGCCGCGCGAACGAGTGTGCGGCCCGAGCCGATACCGCTGCGCGTCCTGCCGCTCGATCTGGCACGTCGAGTTCGTGCGTGGACTCGAGGGCGGGCGCTGGCGCGTCCTCTCCATGACCGAGTCGCAGCTGGACGTCCTGCTGGGCGGTGTGCTGCGCTTCGGCTGGGCGATGCTCGCCCTGCTGGCCGCCGTGGCGGTGACCGTGCTCGCGACCGCGGCCTGAGACCGCGGACCGCCGCGACACAGCGCTGGGGCCGACCTAGTCGCCGAGCCGCCGCACCACCACCACCAGCTCGCGATCGGGACCGAGCCCCATGCCGGCCTGCCGCAGCACGGCGGCGCGCGCCGCGCGCAGCGGCAGCGTCGCCCGCGCCGGGATGACGTGCACGTCGACCTGCTCGATGCGCACCGTGTCCTGCGGCAGCACCATCGCCGGCGTCTCGCTGGTCTGGACGTGATTGCCGGACTGCTGCGCCCGCACCGCGGCCGGCAGGCCGACCGCCACGTTCAGCGCCATCTCGCGGCCGCGGATCGCCGAGCGCCACGACAGCTCGCAGTCGAGCTCGACGGCGTCGCCGCGGCAGCGCGCGTTGACGAACAGGCCGGTCGGCAGCCGCCGGCACACCGGCCGCGGGATGCGCGCCGACTGCGCGACCTCGACCTCCCAGCCGCGCAGCACCGACAGGTCCTCGTGGACCGTGGCGCAGGCCCAGCTGCCCAGCACGGTGCGCAGCTCGGCGCCGCCCAGCCGGCGGGCCTGCGCCGGCGCCGCGCCGTCGTCGCCGAACGCGGCGCCGGCCTCGCAGTCGTAGAGCGTCACCTGCATCGCCACCGGCGGCGCCGCCGCGTAGCGCGCGGCGGTCATCGCCCGCAGCGAGTCCGCGACCCCGTCGAGCCCGACCACACCGGCGCCGTCGCCGGTGTCGACGGCCATCACGCCGGCCCGTTCGAGCACGCCGGCGAACTGCTGTTCGTCGCTCTCGTCGCTGAGGTCCACCGGGTCGAACGGCATCGAGGCGACGCTGCGGTAGCCGGCGAACCGGCTCCAGTCCGGCAGGTACTCGAGCTCGTGGCCGCCCGGCCGGACCGGCGCCGCCACCTGCCAGGTCGGAGTCAGCCGCAGCTCGAACCGCACGCCGCCGGCGCCGTCCCAGGCCTGCGTCACGGACTCGCCCAGCCGCGCCGGCACCACGCCGGCCAGCTCCGAGACGGTGCGGACGCCGCGGTCCATCGCGCCGAACCCGGGATGCCCGGTCTCGATCGTCGCCGGCGCCGGGGCGTCGCCGCCGCCGCCGGCCTCGGCCACGCGCGCCATCAGCTCGAGCCAGACCGTCGAGTCCACGGGCGAAACGAACGGCCGCACCACGACCATCGCGCCGTGCTCGATCGGCCGCACGGTCGGGCGCGCCATCTGCGAACCCTGCGCGATCTCGACCTCGTAGCCCAGCAGCGCCGTGGTCCGCTGCAGGTCGCTGACCCAGCTGCGACGCCCGGACGGACAGTGCAGCACGCGGCGCAGCAGCACGGTGGCGCCGCCCGCGCGGACCGCGCGCAACTCGATGTCGACCTGCACCACCGGCGGCAGCCGTTGCCGCAGTTCGGCCAGCGTCGCGCGCACCGGCGCCGCGAGGCGCGCGTCGACGGCGACCACGTCCTGCTGCGCCAGCAGCCCGAACTCGCTCTGCTGTTCGAACAGCCGCCCGAGCAGGTCGATCAGCTGGTCGCCGCCGAACCACGCCGGGACGTCGCGGCGCAACGGCGGCCCGTCGGAGTCGTAGTCGTAGTCGCCGCCGAGCCATTCCTGCTCGCCCAGCATCAGGCGTCGCCCTGGCAGCAGCACCGGCGCCAGGTACGGCTCGCGCACGTGCGAGCGCTCGAGCAGGTCGCCGATCGGCACGAACTCGAGCGGCGCCTGGGCCGCGGCGCCGCCGCCCCACCACACGATGGACAGGACCACGCACAGGAGCGGGATCGGGGACCAGCTCGACCGGAGCGGCGTGCGTTGCATCGACGCATGGTGCCATGGGGATCGGTCGTGCAGAAGTCTCCACCGCGCGTCGCCGTCGCACCGCCTCCGCGTCGGCGCCGCGGTCGCCGAACGATGTCCCCGCGCGCACCGCCGGGGTATGGTCCGCCCATGACCGTCGCCACCGACCAGCTCCAGCTCGCCGCCAACACGATCCGCTGCCTCGCGATCGACGCCGTGCAGAAGGCGAACTCCGGCCACCCCGGCATGCCGATGGGCATGGCCGACGCCGCCGTCGTGCTGTGGACCGAGTTCGTGCGCTGGAGCGCGAAGGACCCGCGGTGGCCGGGGCGCGACCGCTTCGTGCTGTCCGCCGGTCACGGCTCGATGCTGCTCTACTCGCTGCTGCACCTGTCGGGCTACGACATCTCGCTCGGCGACCTCGAGCAGTTCCGGCAGCTGCACAGCAAGACGCCCGGCCACCCCGAGGTCACCGACACCCCCGGCGTCGAGACCACCACCGGCCCGCTCGGCGCCGGCTTCAGCAACGGCGTCGGCATGGCGATCGCGGCGCTGATGGAGGCCGCGCAGTTCGACAACCCGCTGCTGGCGACGCGGGTGTTCGGCATCGTCAGCGACGGCGACCTGATGGAGGGAATCGCGCAGGAGGCGGCGTCGCTGGCCGGCCACCTGCAGTTGCACAACCTGGTCTATCTCTACGACGACAACGGCATCACCATCGAGGGCCACACCGACCTCGCATTCAGCGAGGACGTGCCGGCGCGGTTCGCGGCGCTCGGCTGGAACGTGCAGCGCGTCGACGGCCACGACTTCGGCCAGGTGCGCACGGCCCTGCGGGCCGCGGTCGACGAGCCGCGGCGCCCGAGTCTGATCTGCTGCCGCACGACGATCGGCAAGGGCTCGCCCAACAAGGCCGACACGCACGACGTGCACGGCGCGCCGCTGGGCGCCGACGAGGTGAAGGCCACCAAGCAGGCGCTCGGCATGCCGCTCGAGGCCTTCTTCGTCGACCCGCGCGCGCGCGAGCTGTTCGCCGCCGCCGGCGCCGAGAACGAGCGCGCGCGCCAGCGCTGGCAGGCCGAGCTGCAGGGCTTCGAGGCCAAGGCGCCCGAGCGCGCGGCCGCCTGGCGCGCGTTCCGCGCGCGCACGGTGCCCGCCGACCTGTACCAGCAGCTGATCGCGGCCGCCGGCACGCAGCCGTCGGTGGCGACGCGCGTCCTGTCCGGCAACGTGATCCAGAAGGCGGCGGAGCTGGTGCCGTCGCTGGTCGGCGGCAGCGCCGACCTCGACCCGTCGACCAAGACCCGGATCAAGAAGAGCGGCTCCTTCTCGGCGAAGGAGCGCAACGCCCGCAACCTGCACTTCGGCATCCGCGAGCACGCCATGGGCGGCGCGCTCAACGGCATGGCGCTGCACGGCGGTTTCCTGCCGATGGGCAGCACGTTCCTGGTGTTCGCCGACTACATGCGTCCGGCGATCCGGCTGGCCGCGATCATGAAGCAGCCGGTCACGTTCGTGTTCACGCACGACAGCCTGATGGTCGGCGAGGACGGCCCCACCCACCAGCCGGTCGAGCAGGTCGCGTCGCTGCGGCTGATCCCCGACGTGCACGTGATCCGGCCCGCCGACGCGATGGAGACCGCGGCCGCATGGACCCACGCGCTGAGCCGGCGCGACGGCCCCGTGTGCCTGTCGCTCACGCGCCAGAACCTGCCGCAGCTCGAGCGCCCCGCCGGCTTCGATCCGAAGCTGGTGCTCCGCGGCGGCTACGTGCTGCGCGACCACCCCGCCGCGCGCGCGACGCTGATCGCCACCGGCGCCGAGGTGTCGCTCGCGGTCGAGACCGCGCTGGCGATGAGCCGCCAGGACCTCGAGCTGCGCGTCGTGTCGATGCCGTGCTGCGAGGTGTTCCTGCAGCAGGACGCGGCGTACCGCGAGCAGGTGCTCGGCGCGCGCCCGGTGTTCGCGCTGGAGATGGGCCGCCCCGAGATCTGGTGCCAGTTCACGGGCCGGATGGACCGCGTGATCGGCCAGACGACGTTCGGCGCGAGCGCGCCGTATCAGGCGCTGGCCGAGCACTTCGGCTTCACGGCCGCGAACGTCGCCGCGCGCATCCGGGCAACGCTCTGAGTCGGATTTCCCCGGTGTCGGCCGCGGCCGCGTCGAGGGAGCGGACGAACGGCCCGGCGCGGCACGCCCGTCGCTACACTGGCGACATGGAGACGTCCCACAGGAGCCCCCTGGGTGTCGCGCTCGCGGCGCTCACGCTGCTCGCGTTCCCCCTCGCGGCGCAGGACCCGACGCCGGCGGTCGGCCCGGATCCGCTGCTGCCCGACCAGCTCGACCAGCTCCGCGACATGGTCAAGGACCGCAAGATGGAGCAGGACTACCAGGCCATCGAGCTGATCCGACGCGTCGTCGGCGAGCCCGCCAAGCGCCACCCGAAGGACCGCGACCGCATCGTCGACGCGCTCGGCGACGTGTTCCGGCTCGGTCGCATCCGACCGCCCGACCAGTCGCAGCTCTACGAGGCCGCCGCCGACGGCCTCGCCGAGTTCGGCCTCGACGCCAGCAAGCGCCTGCACAAGGCGCTCGAGGACGAGCGCTTCGACGACCGCGAGTACCGCAAGCTGCGGTCGCGGATGATCCTGGCGCTCGGCCGCACGGCCGACCCGCGCTACGCCGACTGGCTGCTCGACGAGGCGCTGCGCTCGCCGTGGAACGAGGTGATGGCCGCGGCCGGCGCGGCACTGCGCAACTACACCGACCTGCCGACGCGCAAGCTGCGCGACGTCGTCAAGCGACTGATCAGCCGCTTCGGCGAGATCGACATGGAGGCGCGGCAGCTCGATCGGACCGACCCCGCCGCGCCGATCGACTTCGGCCCGCAGAACGCGCGCGAGCGCCTCGAGGTGATCAGCGGCGAGTGGAACGCCACGCTGCAGCGGCTCACGGGCGAGTCGCTGCACTCCGCGCCCGAGTGGCAGCACTGGTACAACAAGAACAAGGACTGGCTGCCGCCGGGGCGCGAGCGCTGAGGCGCCGCGCCGGCGCGGCGCTCAGCGCGCCGCGTCCAGCTCGATCACGACCGGAGCGCTGAGCTCGTGGCCGCCGAAGCCGATCTGCAGCTCGCCCTTCTCGTGGCCCTTCGGCACGGTGATCCGGATGTCCAGTTCGTCGTGCTTCTCCGCGGCGTCGGCGTGCGCGAGCGGCACCTCGATGCCCGCCGGCAGCAGGTCGGCGCGGAACGGATCGAGGTGGAGCTTGTGCGCCTCCTTGGGCTCGTGCACGCCGAGCACGAAGCGGTGGTCGCCCTTGTGCTCGAGGGTCAGGTACCAGTAGCCGGCGGGGATCTCGACCCCGCCGACCTGCAGCGGCATCGAGTTGTCCAGCGTGGTCCAGAACTCGCGGCCGAAGCGCCACTTCTTGCCGACGAACTTGGGCGACTCCATCGCCTTGTCGAACCCGTCCTGCCATGCCAGGGTCGAGTAGGCGATCGCGATCTGCCCCGGCGACTGCCGCGCCGCGAACAGCGCCACGCGCGAGCACTTGCGGTCGACGACCGGCGCGTAGACCTGCACCTTCGTCTTCAGGCCCTTGGCCAGCTTCTGGAACCGCGGGTCCTCGCGCAGCAGGTCGAAGTCGGGGTCGTTGGCGAGGTGCGAGCCGTCGTCGAACCCCGCCGCCACGGCCTTCTCGAGCCAGGCCAGCGCCTGCTCCTTGTCGCCGCGGATGCCGTGGACGCAGGCGATGTTGTAGCTGGCGACCGCGCGCACGTCGGCGAACTCGGCGGCCTTCTCGTGCACCGGCAGGGCGGCGTCCAGGTCGCCGGACAGGTGCAGGCAGTAGCCGAGCAGCTGCCACGCGCGGCCGTTGTCGGGCTCGAGTTCGGTGACCTTGCGGAACGCGGTGATGCCGGACTGGAAGTCGCCTTCCTGCACGGCGGCCTGGCCCTGCCGCATGGCGGCATCGGCGGACTCCTGGGCGGGAACGGCGACAGCGAGGGCGAGGGCGACGAGAGAAGCGAGGATTCTGGACATGAGACGATCTCCGTTCGGGTCCGGGCACGTGCCCGTGCGTGTCCTGTCGCCGCGTCGACAGCGACCATGACAACGAACTGCGCGGAGCGCCGCATTCCGGTGCCAGGTCCGCCCCGGAGCCGGCCGCCGCCGCGCCCCGGAGGCGCGCCCCCACAGGATCGCCGGACGCGATCTACGCTCCTCCAGAATGAATCCTCTCGCGTCCTCGGTCCCGTTCCGGCTCGTCGTGCTGGGCCTCGGCCTCTCCGCCGCTCCACTGCTCGCGCAGATGCCGCCCGTCCCCGCACCGGTGGAGAACCCCACCACCGCCGAGAAGGTGCTGCTCGGCAAGGCGCTGTTCTGGGACGAGCAGCTGTCGAGTGACGACAGCGTCGCCTGCGGCACGTGCCACATGCCCGAGGCCGGCGGCGCGGATCCCCGTACGGTGTCGGCGATCCATCCGGGCGCCGACGGACTGTTCGGAAGCGAGGACGACGTGTTCGGCTCGCCCGGCGTCGCCCACCAGGACAGCAACCGCGACTTCGCGGCCGCCGGCGCGTTCGGCTTCGACGTGCAGGTGACCGGGCGCGTCGCGCCCAGCAACCTCGGCGTCGCCTTCCAGAGCGAGCTGTTCTGGGACGGGCGCGCCGGCAACTCGTTCCTCGACCCCGAGACCGGCGGCGTGGTCGTCGCCGTCGGCGGCGCGCTGGAGAGCCAGGCCGTCGGGCCGATCCTCAGCTCCGTCGAGATGGCACACGCGGGCCGCACCTGGGCCGACGTCCGGCAGAAGCTGGTCGCCGCAGAACCGCTGCGTCTGGCGACCGACCTGCCCGCGGATCTGGCCGCGGCGCTGACGCCGGGCACCGGCTACCCGGCGCTTTTCGCCGCGGCCTTCGGCGACCCCAACATCACCGCGGCGCGCATCGGCATGGCGCTGGCCGCCTACCAGCGGACGTTGGTCCCGGATCAGACACCGTTCGACAGCTTCCGCAAGGGCGACACCTCGGCGCTGACGCCGCAGCAGGCGCGCGGGCTGCAGCTGTTCGAGACCAGCGCCAACTGCGCCGTGTGCCATCCGGCACCGTTCTTCAGCGACGACGACTTCCACAACCTCGGGCTGCGGCCGAACGCCGAGGACACGGGGCGCGCCGGCCACAGCGGCGTCCTGGCCGAGCTCGGCGCGTTCAAGACGCCGACGCTGCGCAACGCCGGGCTGCGGCCGCGCCTGTTCCACAACGGCCAGAGCCCGGGGCTCGGCAGCCCGGACCAGATCTCCGACGTGCGCTCGGTGGCAAACGTCTACCTGCGCGGCGGTGGCGCCGACCTGAGCAACATCGATCCGTTCCTGGTGCCGCTCACGACGCAGGGGCTCAACCTGCAGGACCTCGCCCACGTCCTCGACTTCGTGCAGCACGGCCTGACCGACCCGCGCGCCGCCAACGGTCTGCCGCCGTTCGATCACCCGACCCTGCGCAGCCACGTCATGGCGCCGTCCGCGACGTTCGGCCCGGCGCTGGCCGGCATCCGCGAGCCGGGCTTCGTCGCCACGGCCCCGACGTTCCTCGGCAACGACGACTGGTCGCTGGGGCTGCACGGCGGCGACGGTGACACCCTTGCGGCCGTGTTCTACTCGCTGACCGCGCGCACCCCGGCCGCGGTGTTCCTCGGCATCCCGGTCAACATCGGCCCCGAGAGCGACGCCGTCGGCTTCGTGCTGCGCGGCAGCCCGGGCACGGCCGGCGTCGCCACCTGGCACCTGCCGATCCCGAAGGACCCGGTCCTCCAGGACCTGTCGCTCTACCTGCAGTTGTTCACGCTCGACGCCGGCGCGCCCATCGGCATCGCGGCGAGCACGGGCCTCGAGGTGATCGCGCGGTAGCTCGGCCGCGCGGTGCGCTGCCGGGGCGGCGCGCACCGCCGCGATCGCGCATCAGCGGCCCGCGTCGCGGAGCTCGATGTCGCGGAACTCGACCGGGTCGTCGTGGCCGCAGAAGCCGAAGTGCCCTTCGGTGCGCAGCCGACCCGGGTGCTCGCGACGGCTCGATGGCGCGTCGATCCCGGCCAGATCCGCGTCGACGATCACGGTGCCGTTGAGCTCGACCGTGATGCGCGAGCCGCGCACCGAGACCTGCTCGAAGTTCCACTCGCCGACCGGCCGCAGGTAGCCGCGGTGCGCGGGCACGAGCCCGTAGAGCGAGCCGTGGTACTGCCATGGCTTCAGCGCGGCGTACTGCTCGGCGCCGTCGTCCAGCACCTGGATCTCCACCGCGTCGTAGGCGGCGTCGCCGCTGCCCGGGTAGCGGATGGCGAGGCCGTTGTTGCCGCCCGGCGGCAGCCGGAACCGCAACCGCGCGTCGAAGTCGGCGTACGACTTCGCGGTGAACAGGGTGCCGCCGTGCCCGGCCCGACAGCGGATCGCGCCGTCCACCACCTCGTAGCTGTCGCTCGCGCCCTGCCAGCCGTCGAGCGTCCTTCCGTCGAACACCCGCTGGAAGCCCTCGCCGCCGTGAGCGCGCAGCAGCGCGTCCGCCTCGCTCGGCGCCAGCTCGCGGCAGCGCACGCCGCGGAAGCGGATCTCGCCGCCGTGGGTCTGCAGCTGCACCGGCCCGCGCGCGCGCAGCGGCAGGTCCCGACGCCAGTAGTTCTCCATGATGGTCCAGTCGACGACGAGCTTGCCGTTGAGCCACACCGAGGTGCGCGCGCCGACCTGCACGATGCGCACGGCGTTCCATTCGCCGAACGGACGATCGGCGTGCACCAGCGGCCGGTTCGCGTGCTGCTGGTTGTTCCACAGGCCGCCGCTGCCCTTGTCGGCGCCGAGGTGCCACTTGCCGCCGGCCTCGGTGGTGTCCCAGATCTGCACCTGCGGCGTGCCGCGGAGGTAGATACCCGAGTCGGCGAGGGCCACGGTCCTGTACTCGAGCTCCAGCTCGAGGTCGCCGAAGTCGCGGTCGGTCGTCAGGTAGGCGCCGTGGCCGTCGTTGACGAGTTCGCGGTCCTCGACGCGCCAGTGCGCGGCCAGCGTCGCGTCGTCCTCGGCGCGCATCGCGGCGCGTTGCTCCGCGGACATCGCGTCGAGCGCGTACGGATCGAAGTGACGCTGCCCGTGCCAGCCGCCGAGGTCGCGACCGTTCCAGAGCTCGATCCAATCGCCGCGGGTCGCGACGCCGACGGCGGTCTCGAGGCGCTGGCGCAGCCAGGCCCTGGTGGCCTCGGGGGCCCGTTCGTCGAGCTGCGCGCGCGCCGTGCGCCAGGCCTCGGGCTCCAGCGGGCTGCCCGTGGCGGCCTCCGCCAGCTCGACGAACGCGGCGACGGCCCGACCGCGGTCGCCGGGCCACGCCGCGGCGATCGCCGCCCGGGCGGCCCGCACCGCCGCCTGCCGCTGCGCCGCGTCGGCGTCGCGCAGCGCCGCGCACCGCGCCAGTGCGGCGCGCGCCAGCGCCACCAGCGAGTCCGGCACCGACAACGGCGCTTCGGGCGCGGCGTCGAGCCAGCGCAGCGCCTCGGCGGGACGCCCGTGCGCGAGCATGCGCCGCGCGATGGCGTCGCGTTCGTCGACGGTGAGCGACGCGCCGGGTGAGGACGGCAGCGGGTCCGCGGCCAGCGCCTCCTCGATGCTCGCGCGCAGAGCCGCCGGATCGGTCCAGGCCTGCTTGTCGACGATGCGCCCCTGGCGATCGACGACGAACGCCGGGCTCGGCAGGTCCGAGAACAACGCGCGCGACGCGTCGTCCATGCCGTCCACCCAGATCGGCAGCGGCACCTCGAGCTCGTCACGGATGCGCCGCGCCAGCGCGCAGCGGCCCGCGAAGGTGGTCGGCTGCGGCACGTCCGCGAACGCCATCTGCCCCGCGTGGGGCTCCTGCTGCTCGACGACGCAGAACACCACGTCCGGTGACGCGCCATGGTCCCGGTGGAGCTGCCGCAGACCTGCGGCGGCGCGGCGGAACGGCGGTCAGGTGAAGCCGCCCTTGATCAGCACCACGACGCGGCCGCGCCACGACGACAGCGCCTGCGGCCGACCGTCGAGGTCGGACAGCACCAGATCCGGGGCCATCGAGCCGATCGCGGGCGCCGCGGCGGCGAAGCGCGCCGGCTCGTAGAGCCCCGCGGCGCGCTTCTCCATCTGCGCGAGCGACGCGGGGGCCAGCAGCAACGCCGCGGCGAGCGGCGGGGTGAGACGGGTCGTGTTCATCGGCGGGTCTCCGTCCGGTCGGGCTCCACGTCGCGGGCGACGCGGAAGCCGAAGTCGTCGGTCCGCACGTCGGGACGCTGCCACATGCGGAACGAGTTGCGAAGATACATGCCGTCGAGCACGAACGAACCGCCGCGCAGCACCTGCGCGGTCGGATCCCCGTGCCGATCCGGCGCCGGGCCACCCCCGGCCGGCCCCGGGTGGTAGGCGTCGGCGGTCCACTCGAACGCGTTGCCGCAGAGGTCGAACAGCCCGTAGCCGTTGGCGCGGTGCGACCCCACGGCCTGCAGCGCCCCGGACTCCTGGTTGGCCGCCGCCTGCCGGTTGACATTGCCGTAGGCGAACTCGAACGACTCCGGGCCACGCGCGGCCTTCTCCCACTCGACTTCACTGGGCAGTCGGTGGCGGCGGCCGGTCGCGCGGGTGCGCCAGGCACAGTAGGCCTCGGCGCCCGCGAGGCTGACGGTGACCATCGGCAGGTCCGGGGCATCGGTGCTCCAGCGCCCGGTCGCTGTATCGCGCCGGAGGCGACACTTGCGCGAGTCGAACGCGCACCAGGCCTCGTCGACGGCCGGGTCGACCGCGCTCAGGAACGCCGCGTAGTCGGCGTTGGTGCACTCGCGGCGCGCGAGCCAGAACGGCCCGACCGCGACCAGCCGCGGCGGCCGTTCGTCCTCCTGCCCGACACCGAGCGCGTCGCCGAGGAGCGCCGGTCCGCCGGGCACGAACGCGAACTCCGCGTCGATCGCCTGCGGCGGCGGCTCGACGGCGAGCCGCAGGGTCCGATCGGGCGGCAGGATCGCGTCGAGCACCGGCGCCGGCATCGCCACCGGGCCCGACGCCGTCGCCGCCCGAACGACGTAGGCACCCGGCAGCACGGCCAGCGCGTGGCGGCGCGCGCCCGCCAGGGTCGCGATCGGGACGGTGCGATCGCCGGCGACCGCCAGCAGCTCGATCGACGTCGCCGCCGAGCCGTCGATCTCGAGCGTGGCCGGCACCGGCGCGAGGCCAAGCGGGCCGGCGGCGCAAGCGGCCGCCCACGGCAGCGCGCAGGCGGCGACCAGGACGCCGCGGAGCGGATGCGGGCCAGGCCCGCGCGGACGGTGGTCGGAGGGAAGCGCGATGCCTCCATCGCACCCCGGTCCCCGTGCCACCGCAACCCTCGCCCCGTACACGACGCCGGGCGCGCGTCACCGGAGTGACGCGCGCCCGGGTCGGGGCAGGCTGCGCGGGTCAGCGGACGATGACCGCCGGACCGTCGACCGCGATCGTCGCGGCCTCGTCGCGGAACTGCTCGCGGATCTCGTGGAGCACGTCGCGGCCGGGTTCGGCCACGGCGATGGGATCGTCGGTGTGGAACACCATGTCGTTCTCGAGCATCTTCTGCGCGACGTCGAGGCGCCGCTGCACCTTGGCCAGGGCCTCCTTGGCCTGGCTCAGGGCGCTGTCGTCGAGGTCGAAGCGCTTCTGGCTCGCACCCATGGTCTCGATCCACTGCTGCTGGGTGCGCAGCGAACGGACCTGGTCGGCCAGGTGCTCCTTCTCGGCGCGCACCGCGGACAGCCGCTGCTTGGCGACCTCGACCGCCTCGCTCTGCCGCTCGATCAGCGCGCGCTTGGTCTTCAGGATCGCCTGGTTGTTGCGGAACGAGTCCATCGTCCGCTGCAGGTCGCGCTCGACGCGCCGCTTGGTCAGCGTGTCGGCGGCCAGGGTGTACTGCGCGTCGCCGTCGCCGCTGAGCAGCCGGGCGCCGGACTTCAGCCGCTTCTCCTCGAGCGCCGAGGTCTTCTCGAGCTCGAGCACCGAGACCTGCAGCTCCTCGAGCTCGACCTCGGCGCGCGCGACGTCGCGCTTGCAGTTCTGGATCTGCGGCTCGATCTGCTCGATGAGCTTGACCGCGCGCTTGATCTCGAAATCGACCGGGATCTGCTCCTCGACGCCCTCCTTGACCGACGCGGCCATGGTGCCGAGGTAGCTGCCCAGATCGGTGCCGAACATGAGGAAACCGGTCCCGCCGAGCACCGCACCGGTGAGGACCATCATCTTGAACGCCTTGCAGAACATGTCGTCTCCGTTGCCAGGACCAGGGGGAGCCACCAGCGGCTCCGACCCTGGACACTTCGAACGGCCCTCCGACTATTCGCAGCCCGTTCGGCGGGCGCCCTGTCCTCAGCCCTTCTTCTGGCGCAGGGCGATGCCGGTCGACCGCAGCAGCTTGTCGCGCAGGTCGGCCAGCGGCGCCTGCCTGGCGGCGTCCTCGGCCGCGCGCAGGTCGTCGACGACGGCGTTGCAGTACGGGCACTGGCTCTCCCGCAGGTGGAACTCCACGAACCCGGCCGCGCCGGCGTCCAGGCCGTCCTGCAGCCAGCTCTGCAGCAGGTCCGGGTGCGGGCACGAGATGCGCTCGTCGCGCCAGACCGTGGCCACGGTGAACGCCAGCCGGCCGTCGGGATCCTGCGGATCGATGTCGTCGCGCCCCGTCATCGTGCCCCCGGCTGCCAGAGGCCGCGGAACAGCGAGTGGTTCGGGTCGTTCTGCCGCGCCAGTCCGCGCAGCTTCTCGATCGCCCGGAATTTGATGCCGGCGACGGCCTTCTCGTCGGTGATGCCGAACCGCGCCGCGGCGTCCTTGTTGCGGCCGCCCAGCACGAACAGGTACTCGAGCACCATCAGCTTCTGGAACTCGCCGGCGCCCCACAGCTCGGCGACGAACTCGCGCAGGATCTGCGCCAGCACGCGCCGCTGGCGCTGGGCGTCCTCGCCCAACACGACGCGGTCCTTGGGCGGCGTGGCCGCCTCGTTCTCCATGTTCTCGAGCCACATCCGGCTGCGCTCGCCGTCGTCGTCGGCCTTCGGCGAGACGACGGCGATCTTGTGCTTGCGGTACTGGTCGATCACGCGGTTCTTGGCGATGCCGAACAGGAACTGATCCAGCGAGTAGGTCGGGTCGAACGCGGCGATGCCGCGGACCGCGCCGAGGAACACGTCCTGCGTCAGGTCCTCGGCCGTCTGGTGGTCCTGGACGTAGCGCTTGACGAAGAAGTAGATCCGGCGGAAGTAGTCGTCCTGCAGCGCCGCCCACGCGGCCTCGTCCATCGCCTGCAGTCGTGTGATGTCGTGGTCTTGCGCGGCCATCGCGGAGGTCAGATCGCCTGGAAGACGGCCAGGATAGCCATCACCACCAGGATCACCAGCGCCGCCACCACCGTGTAGCCGACCAGCTGCGCCGCCAGCCCGAGCATCCGGAACGGCAGCCGCAGCAGCCACACGGCCCCACGGCCGGACATGGCGCTGATCGCGCGCACCGGCAGCAGGATCACGAAGATCGCCGCCTCGAACAGCCGGAACACCTGGCGCACGGCGAACGACAGCACGCCGTCGCGGCGGGGCTCCTCCTGCCACGGCAGGCCGTAGGGACTGTCGGCCGGATCGCGCAGGCGCGCGTCGTCGACGTGGCCCAGCGCCGGGACCGCCGCCGTCGCGGGCCGCGCGTCGACGGATGCCGGCGCGGGCACGGGCGCGCCGACGATCGGATCCGTGCGGCGCGGCAGCATCAGGCTCTCGCCGAGCGCCACCGGCGCCTGCAGGTCGCGAAGCAGGTCGGCGACGCTCTGGTAGCGCGCGTCCGGGTCCTTCGCCAGGCACCGCGACAGGATGCGGCGGTCGCCGGCGCCGACGTGGTCGGGGAACTGCGGCGGCTCGACCTCGTGCTTGCGCAGCACCTCCCACTCGGAGTCCCCCTTGAACGGCACGTCGCCGCACAGGCACTCGAACAGGATCACGCCGAGGGAGTAGACGTCGCTGCGCACGTCGCCGCGGCGCTGCAGCATCTCCGGCGCCATGTAGTACGGCGTGCCGCGGCCGAACGACAGCGAGTTGCGCGACTGCGTGACCAGCTTGCTGAGGCCGAAGTCGCCGACGCGGGCGATGTCGCCCTTCAGGAAGATGTTCGCCGGCTTCAGGTCGAAGTGCACCAGCGAGCGCTCGTGCAGCGCCTGCACGCCGCGCGCGGCCTGGACGAAGATGCGCAGCGCGTCGTCGCGCGACAGCTGCCCGCCGTCGATGCGCTTGCGCAGCGTCTCCTGGCCGGCGTAGCTCATGACCAGGTACGGGATGCCGTCGACCTCCCCCATGTCCTCGATCGACACGAGGTTCGGGTGGTCGATCTGCGCGAAGTACCGCACCGAGCCGAGCTCGCGGCCGACCGCGTCGCGTACGGACTCGTCGTCGACCTTCAGGAACTTGATGGCGTAGTCCTTGCCGATCGATTCCTTGCGGGCCTTGAACACCAGCCCGAACATCCCGCCGCCGAGCTTGTTGACGATCTCGAACCCGGCGACATACCCGGGCTTGCGGTAGTTGCGGTAGAACGCTTCCCAGTCGATGCGCGGCCCCGGTTCGGGGACGGCCTGGCTCGCGGGGCTGGTTGGGGCCATGGGCAACTCCGGATCCTACAGCAGGAAAGCGACCGCCGGCACGGCGGCACCGAGCAGCACGCCGATGCAGCGCAGGCGACCGGTCATGTAGCCGCGCGAGAGCCGGTCGATCCAGCCCAACGCGAGGGCCAGGACCGCCCAGAAGCCGGCGGTGGCGCCGCCCAGCACCAGCGTGCGCTCGCCGCTGCGGGCGATGGCGCGCCGCAGCTGGCGCTCGCCGTGGGCCACGACCTCGGGGTTCTCGCGGATCCACAGGGTCGTCTGGTAGCTGCGGCCGAACTCGTGTTCGCGCACGCGATCCTCGCGGTCGACGATCTGGAGGTGACGGTCGAGGCTCTGCTGGCCCAGCCACCGCGACACCGCCCGATCGACGAACACCGCCGGCAGCCAGAACGGCCGCTGCTGCTCCGCCAGGCGCGCCCCGCGCTCCGTCCAGCGGGTGCGGACGTGGGCCAGCGCCTCGTCCCGGGCGGCGTCGTACGCGGCCGCGGCGCTCAGCTCCGTGCTGCCCCGGACCGCGACGGCGTCGCCGCCGTTGCCGTGCAGGGCGAACGTCACCACCGGCGCTTGCGGCGCGGCGAGACCCAGGAAGAGGCTGGCGAGGACGGTTGCGAACATGGGCGTGCTCCCGAGGTCGATCGCTGCGCGCGGGTCGGGCGGCTATTCCGAAAACACCGCCGGATCACAGGGGCGGCGGCGGGCCGACGGGTGCGGGCGCTCGGGGCCGGGCGCGGTGCGGCGCTCAGCCCTTCGCCGACCAGGGCAGCAGCACGAAGCAGATGCCGGCGGCCCGGACCGTGGCGCCCGCCGCCACCGGGTGCTCGCCGCGGAACGGCTGCCCGTCGATGTCGCCGCCGGCGTCGCACCGCACGCGCATCGGCCCGGTCTTGTGCGCGAAGATCTCGACCTCGCCGGTGGCGCCGGGCACGCGCACGTGCACGTCGTCGCCGGGGCCCAGCAGGATCCGACCGTCGCGGCCGCGGTCCTTGAACACCAGGACCCGGTCCGTGCCGGCCACCTGGAAGGCGCCGAGCAGCTGCAGCATCGCCGTCAACGAGCGCTTGGACGGCAGCTGGTAGCGCAGCTGCAGCGCCGCCCCCAGCTGCACCCGGTCTCCCGGCCGCAGCCGGTGGCGTTCGACCGGGCGGCCGTCGGCGGTGCGCAGCTCGCCGCCGCAGGCCTCGAGGACGTCCTGCATGCCGCCGTGGAACGACATGCTGCGTTGCAGGCGCGCGTGCCGCCCGGCGATCGCCGCCAGCACCGGCAGGTCCGCCGTGCCGTCGCGCAGGTTGCCGATCGTCAGCGACTCGCCGCGCAGCGCGACGTACTCGCCGCCCTCGTCGACCCGCAGCAGGAACGGGCCGTCCAGGCCCTGCGCCCGCGCCAGGCTCTGCTTCATGTCGAAGATCCGGGTGCGCAGCAGCGCCGGGGTCGGCGGCAGGTCGCCCAGCTGCTGGTGCGCGCCGTCGAAGTCGCCGCCCTCGGCGAGCGCCTCGGCCCGATCGAGCACCGCCTGCTGCTGCCGCAGCGACTGCAGCTCGGCCTCGACGTGGTGCACCGGCGCGCCGTCGACCCAGAGCTGGCGCGCGGACTCGCAGCGCTGCTCGGCGCCGGTGAGGTCGCGCTCGCCCAGCAGGCGGCCGGCCTCGGCTGCCAGCGCGCCGGCGCGTTCGCGGCGCTCGTGGGCGGCGGCGCGCAGCTGCTCGGCGCGCGCCCCCAGATCGGCCTGGACGACCGCGGCGGCGGCCAGCCCCGGCACGCAGTCCTGCACCTGCTGGAGCCGGCCGGCCGCGAGCGCGCGGTCGGCCGCGACGCCGAGGCGATCGGCGAGTTCGAGGATCCGGGCGTCCAGGCGATCGCCCGACAGCAGCTGCGGGCGCAGCTGCACGAGCGCGCCGACCGCCGTCGCGGCGTCGGCGAGGCGGTTGGCCGCCAGCGCGGCCCGCGCCTGCTCGGCGCGCTCCAGGCCGTCGAGCTCGGCGGTGATGGCGGTGCGCAGGGCCGGCATGTCGTCGTGATCCTGCTGCACCTTGGCCAGTTCGTCGACGCGGAGCAGGCAGTGGCGCAGCCCCGCGACGCCGCCCGAGGTGCGCCCGTGCAGCGCCGCGCGGACCTCGTCGAGGCCGCGACCGACCAGGTCCATGCGGCCGCGAAGCCCCTGCGCGAACAGGCGCGCCTCCTCGCCGGCGGCGCCGGCGTGGGCGTTCGCCAGGGCCAGTCCGTACGCCTTCTGCAGGAAGCCGTCCTTGGCCGCCTGCCGGGCCAGCTCGAGGCGCTGCTCGCGCTCCCGTGACCCGGCGTCGATGGCGTCCAGCTCCGCGCGCGCGTCCTCGTGCATCGGCATGTCCTGCAGCACCTCGATCAGCACCGCGCGGGCCCCGTGGAGATCCCCGGCGGCGGCGAGTTCGCGGGCGCGCCCGAGCCGGGCTCCCGCGGCAGCTGCCCGCTCCTGGACCGTCCGAGCCTCGTCCGCCCAGGCGCGCTCGCCGAGCAGTTCGGCCAGCTCGCCGAGCGCCGCCGCCAGATCCGCGGCGCGCCCGGACGCGCGGAGCCCCGGCAGGCGCTGCAGCAACCGCGCCGCCGCGGCGACGCGAACGCCTTCGCCCGGCAGCGCCGGCTCGGCAGCGCAGGCCTGCAACAGCTCGGCGTCGTGCGCGGCGGCGGGAACCGAGAGGCGGTCCCGCAGCGCAGCGGCGAGTTCGACGCCGGCCGCGCGAGCGGGCGGCTGGTCCACCAGCTCGTCGAGCGCAGCGCACCGCTGACGCCAGCGCGCCAGCGCGCCCGCGACGTCGCCGGCGCGCAGGTGCTCGCGCACGGTCTCGGCGAGCGCGGCGGCCGCGGCGCGCAGCACCTCGACCTCCCAGCGCTCCGCGACGGGCGCCGCATCCAGCGCCCGGGCGTGCCGCAGCGCCGCCAAGGCGTCGTCGACGCGCTCGGCCTGCAGGAGCTGCCGCGCGCGCTCGCGTTGGTCGTGAGCCTGCTGTCGCCGCGCCGCGACGAACGCGCGCAGGGCGTCGCGGCCCGGCGCGGTCGCGGCGCCCTCGGCGACGGGCGCGATGGCCGCCAGCGCGCCGTCGAGGTCGCCGTTCTCGGCCAGCCGGCGGGCGCGGTCGATCAGCCCCTGATCGCGGCGGAGGGCCTCGCGGTCGGCGCCGAGCCGCCGGCGCGCGTCCTCGAGGTCGGCGGTGACGCGGTCCGCCCCACCGCTGGCGGCCGCCGCGGCGCGCTCGAGGTCGCGGACGGCGCCGGCGGCGTCGCCGCCCTGGAGGCGGTCGCGGCCGCGCTGCAGCAGCGCCGCCTGCGCCTGTTGCCGGATGACCTCGGCGCGGCGGTCGCCGCGGATCAGCGGATCGTCCGCAAGGCGGGCCGCGTCCTCGAAGCGACCTTCCTGGAGGGCCTTCCTGGCCCGCGCCATCCGGATGAAACGATCGAACATGGACTCGCTGGCGGCCGCAGCGGACCGCACGCCCGGGATTCGGGCCTGGCGCCCACTATTCCCAGGCGGTCACGAGGTCGCCATCCCCCGGCCCCCGTCGGCGGGCCCGCTCGAGGCAGGCCTCGGCCACGACGAGGAAGTCCCGGCGATCGGCGATGCCCGGCGCCGGCGCCGCCACCAGCGCGGCCCGCGGCTCGATCGGCACGGCATACTCGCGCTGCCGCAACGAGGTCAGCAGCCGCCGCGCCAGGGCCTCGGCGCCGAGCGGCGGCGTTCCGGGCAACAGGAACAGGAACGTGGTCGTCGTGAACCGGCCGAGCACGTCGATGTCACGGCACTCGTTGAGGAACACCGCGGCAACCTCGGCGAGCACCGCCTGGCGGTCTGGTCCGGCGGGCAACGCGCCGGCGGCGGCGCCGATGTCCAGCAGCAGCAGCGACAGCGGCAGGTGGAACCGCTGCGAGCGCTTGAACTCCTCGTCGAGCTTCAGCGCCGCGTAGGGCCCGTCGAACAGGCCGGTCTCGGGGTCCTGGAGGCGCTGCAGGAACGAATCGGTCTCCTCCCATTCGCGGACGCGCCCGGCCAGCTCGGAGCGGTCGACGGCGTCGAGCGGCGCGCCGTAGCGCTCCAGCAGCGCGTCGATGGTGCGCGCGGTCCGCCGACGGTCGTGCGGCTGCAGCGCGTCGAGGCCGAGGACGGCGCCGGCGGCGTCCAGCCGGAGGACCGCGTCGGCGAGCACGAACCGCGCCAGCGCGACACCGGTCGGATCGTCGGCCCGCACCACCACGTGGACCGTCACGCGCCCGCGCAGCTTCCAGGCGCGGCACGCCGAGAACGCGTTGCCGCCGGGCACGTCGGCGCGCGCGCCGAGGTCGGCGAACGCCTCGACGACGACGCAGTCGCCGTCGCCGAGTCCCGCGACCGCGCCGGTCTCCGGCTCGCGACCGAACAGCTCGGCCAGCGACCGCCGCACGGCGTCGGCCGTGCCGACGTGGAACCAGCGATTCGGGGCGTCGGTCATGCGTCTGCCGCCAGCTGCTGCGCGACCTCGTCGGTGAAGTCCTCGTTGCTGTAGACGTTCTGCACGTCGTCGTGGTCGTCGAGCGCGTCGAGCAGCCGGACGACCCGTCGCGCCACGGCCAGGTCCGACACGCCGGCGCGCTGGGTCGGCACGTGCGCCGGCTCGGCGCCGCGGAGCGGCACCCCGGCCTCTTCGAGCGCCTGCTTGACCGCGGTGAAGTCGGCCAGCGCGCAGTAGATGGTCGACACCGCCCCCTCCGACACCAGATCCTCGGCGCCGGCGGCCAGGGCCACCTCCAGCAGCCGCTCCTCGTCGAGTTCGGTCGACGGGTCGACGTCGAACACGCCGCGCCGCTCGAACATCCAGGCGACGGCGCCGGTGGTGCCCAGGTTGCCGCCGGCGTCCTCGAACACCTTGCGGATTTCGGCGGCCGTGCGGTTGCGGTTGTCGGTCAGGATCTCGAGCATCACGGCGACGCCGCCCGCGCCGTAGCCTTCGTAGAGGACCTCCTCGAAGTCGCCGACCGAGCCCTCGCCGGTGCCCTTCTTGATGGCGCGCTCGATCGCGTCCTTGGGCATCGACACCACGCGCGCCTTGTCGACCGCCAGCCGGAGGCGCGGGTTGCCGTCGATCAGGCCGCCGCCCTGCCGCGCCGCCACGGTGATCATGCGCGACAGCTTGCTGAACAGCTTGGCCCGTTTGCTGTCGACCCGGTCCTTCCGGAACTTGATGTTCGACGAGTGGGAGTGGCCAGCCATCGGAGGACTCGGGGACGAGGCGCGCGCAGGCGTCGCGAGCGGGCCGCGGCCGCCCGCCCGGGCGCGTCGTGCTGCGGCGGCCACAGGCCGCCGGCAGGACGAACCGCGCGCGCAGAGCGATCAGCGCTTGCTGAACTGGGTCGAACGACGCGCCTTGTGGCGGCCGTACTTCTTGCGCTCGACCTCGCGCGAATCGCGCGTCAGCAGGCCGAAGTCGCGCAGCAGCCTGTCGAAGTTCTCGTTGTCGAGGCGCAGCGCGCGGGCGATGCCCAGGCTGACGGCGCCGGCCTGGCCGGTCACACCGCCGCCGTCGACGTTGCACCAGATGTCGTAGTTGTTGCGCGTCTCGGTGACCAGCAGCGGCAGCACGGCCTGACGCCGCGAGTCGTGCGTCACGAAGAACTGGTCGACTTCCTTGCCGTTGACCACGAACTTGCCGGTGCCGGCCTTGATGCGCACGCGCGCGGTCGACGTCTTGCGACGGCCGGTGCCCCAGATGTACGGATTGTTCACTACCACGTGCGGACCTCGGATCAGGAGTTGGTCGCGTTGTTCCAGGCGGCGGGCTTCTGCGCCACGTGCGGGTGCTCGGCGCCGCGGTAGACCTTGAGCCGCTTGAACATCTCGCGGCCGATGCGGTTCTTCGGCAGCATGCGGCGCACGGCCAGCCGGATCAGTTCCTCCGGCTGGTTCATCCGGTAGTCGCCGAGCTTGACCCGACGCAGACCGCTCGACCACCCGGTGTAGTAGGTGTACTCGCGGGTCACGTCCTTGTTGCCGGTCACCTTGATGTCGGCGGCGTTGACGACGATCACGCCCTCGCCGACCAGCATGTGCGGCGTGTAGCGCGGGCTGTGCTTGCCCATCAGGACCGCGGCGATCTGCGTCGCCAGCCGGCCCAGGATCTGCCCGGAGGCGTCGACGACGCGCCAGGTGTTCATGGCCGCGTGGCGATCCGCCTGGGTTGCGAGGGTGGTCTTGGTCATTTCCTGCGACTCGACGGCCGCCGCGGGCGCAATTGCCCCGGCGGCCCGGAAAGGGTGGGGCGAGGATGGTAGCGACGGGCCGGGCCGAGTCAACGGTTCGCCCCGCCCGGCGAACTCTGGCGCGGCCCCCGTCCCGCCGGCCCGTCGACGGACCGACCTACACCCCCACCCGGAGCCGGCCCGGAACGGCCACGCCTGCGCCGGGCGGCCGGCCACGGTCACATCACCCGGATGCTCATCGTGTTGGTCAGCCCGGTCTCGCGGATGGTCCCCGCGATCTGGACGACCCGGTCGCCGGCGCGGGACCAGCCTTCGTCCTTCATGATCCGGTCGCCGGCCAGGGTCAGCTCGTGGCTGGTGCGACCGGGCCGGATCTTGCGGGCAGTGATCCCCCACGTGAGGCTCAGCCGCTGCACGGTCCGCTGCGACGGGGTGAACGCCAGGATGTGCGTCGGCGGCCGCTCGCCCGCCAGCAGGTTCGCGGTCGTTCCGGTCTCGGTGTAGACCGCGATCAGCCGCGCGCGCGCCTCGTAGGCCGCGTAGGCGGCGGCGCGCACGGTCGCCATCGCCACGTCGGTCAGCTTGTCGGAGGAGGCGCGGCGGCGATGCCGCTCGGCCATGCCCGCGTAGCGCTCGCGCTCCGCCGTGCGGATGATCTTCTCCATCGTCTGCACGCTGCGGACCGGGTGCTTGCCCGACGCGGTCTCGCCCGACAGCATCACCGCCGACGTGCCGTCGTAAATCGCGTTGGCCACGTCCGAAGCCTCCGCGCGCGTCGGGCGCGGATTGAGCACCATCGACTCCAGCATCTGCGTGGCGGTGATCACCGGCTTCCGCGCCTCGTTGCACATCGCGATGATGCGCTTCTGCACCGGCGGCACGGCGGCCGGCCCCATTTCGACGCCCATGTCGCCGCGCGCCACCATCAGGCCGTCCGCGACCTCGACGATCTCCGGCAGGCAGGCGACGGCCTCGGGGCGCTCGATCTTGGCGATGATGCGCGCGTCGCCGCGGGCGCCCTGGATGTGCCGTCGCAGCTGCTCGACGTCGTCGGGTGACCGCACGAACGACAATGCCACGAAGTCGACCTCGTTCTCGAGCACGACGGCGAGGTCGGCGAGGTCCTTCTTCGACAGGCAGCTGGTCGACACCTTGCTGCCCGGCAGGTTGATGCCCTTGAACTGGTAGAGCATGCCGCCGTAGACGACGCGCGAGTGGATCTCGTTGCCGAGGACCTTGGTGGCGCGCAGTTCGAGGTTGCCGTCGTCGAGCAGGATGCGCTCGCCGGCGCGGACGTCCCTGGCCAGGTGCTGGTAGCCGGTGCCGATGCGGATCGGCTCGCCGTTGCTGCCGGCTTCACCGACCACGCCGGGCGTGACGTCGATGATCACCTTGGCGCCGCGCTTCAGGTAGATCGGCTCGGCGTCCTTGAGCCGGGAGACGCGGATCTTGGGCCCCTGCAGGTCGGCGAGCACGCCGATCCCGCGGCCCTCCTGCCGCGCGAGGCGGCGGATGGTGCGAATGGTGCGCGCCAGCGTCTCGTGGTCTGCGTGTGCGCAGTTGAGCCGGAACACGTCGGCGCCGGCGCGGATCAGCTTGGTGATCATCGAAGCCTGGTTGGACGCCGGTCCGAGGGTGACGACGATCTTGGTGCGGTTCTGCCAGGCCATTCAGTGGGTGCTTCGGTGGATTCGCGTGCGACACCCGGACCCCGGGTTCGCGGCGCGGGAATGGGCGGAGAGTTGTAGCGCACCGCGGCGCCCGTCGCGACCAGTCCTGGCGCCCTCCCGCGCGGCGCTCCGCCACTGCCGGAGCGCGATCAGCCACTCACGAGCCGAAGCTGTCGCGGTTCTTGTCCCACCACTCCTGCCACTTCTGCTGGCCGCGGCGCTGCACCTCGCGGCTGCCCGAGGCGTCGAACGGCAGCTTCTGGCCCGTGAGGTCCTTGAGCGAACGCCACGCCGTGTCGCGGACGATCTCCTCCGGATCGGCCAGCGCGACGATCAACGCGTCGACCACGGCCGGCCGCGGGAAGTCCTTGAGGCCTTCCACGACCAGCCGCCGCACGAACGTGTCGGGGTCGGTCGTCATCGGCAGCAGGTGCTCGAGCACCGCCGGGTCCTTGCTGCGCAACAGCTCGTCGACGGCCTCGAAGCGCGTGGCGGCGTCGTCGTCGCGCAGGCGGCCGATCTGGTGCTGCAGGTCGGGGGCGAGCCCCGGCGCGGCGGCCGGCACCGGGTTCGACTCGGGCGCCGGCACCTCGACCGGGCGCGGCCGCGCCAGCAGCTCTGCCAGCGTCACGGCCTGCTGGCGCATCTGCCGCATCAGCTCCTCGAGCATCGGGCCGTGGTCGGGTCGGCGCGCGTCGAGGTCGGCGATCGCCTGCTGCAGCGCCGCGAGGGCAGCAGTCGTCCGCGCGTGACCCTGACCGACCGCGTCGAGCTCGGCACCGGCCTGCCGCTGCCCGGCCTCGATCGCGCCCAACCGGCGCACCGCCTCGTCGAAGTCGGCGCGGCGGACCGCGCCGTCCAGTGCGAGGCTCATGCCCTGCACGACCTCGGCTTGCGCCTTCAGGCTCTGCGCGAGCTCCTCGCCGCGCTGCGTCGCGCGGCCCTCCACCTGATCGATGCGGAAGTCGAGGAACAACGTCGCGGCGGCGATCGCCCCCAGCAGCGCGATGCCGAGCGGCAGCAGGCGGCCTTCGCCGGCTGCGCGCGCGGGCATCGGGCCCACCTGGTGCGCCGGCGCGCCAGGGCTCCCGGCCGCAGGCGCGACCGACGACGCCGCGCCGGCCGCCGTCACGGCGCCGACGCCGAGCGCGCCCAGGCAGCACGCGCCGATGGCCTTGCCCTGATGACGCACGGCCCTGCCGGCCTCGAAGTCCTGCAGCGGAACCGAGGTGTTGCACAGATCGCAGAACAGGACTTCGGGCGGACCTTGCGGCTCCATCGAGCACCTCGGTTGGAGATCGGATTGCGGCGGTATCGTCATCCCACCGCCGGCGGAACGGTGCGCCACCGGGAGCGCAACCACCAGTCGGGAGCGGGTCGGGCCGAGCGACCCGATCTTAGGCTCCACAACTGGCAGAAGCGCGCCCCAGCGACTCCGGGTCTAGTCGGCCGACGCGCGGCTGAAACGCAGAATCCAGGAACTCACCGGTCGTTCGGGCAGGCGCGCGGCCGCGTGGCGCGCGCGAGTCGCTCCGGCAGTTCAGCCGACGCCAGCGCCGGCCTTGGCACGCAGTTCGGCGGCCTTGGCGGTCGACTCCCAGGTGAACTCCGGGCGACCGAAATGGCCGTACGCAGCCGTCTTGGCCAGTCCGGGGCGCTTCAGTTCCAGGTCGCGGATGATCGCGGCCGGTCGCAGGTCGAACACCTGGCGGATCAGCGACGTCAGCCGGTCCTCGGCGACCTTGCCGGTGCCGAAGGTGTCGCAGCGGATGCTCACCGGTTCGGCGATGCCGATGGCGTAGGCGACCTGCACCTCGCAGCGATCGGCGAGGCCGGCGGCCACCACGTTCTTGGCGACCCAGCGCGCCGCATAGGCCGCCGAACGGTCGACCTTGCTCGGGTCCTTGCCCGAGAACGCGCCGCCGCCGTGCCGTCCCATGCCGCCGTAGGTGTCGACGATGATCTTGCGGCCGGTGAGGCCGGCGTCGGCCTTGGGGCCACCCTCGACGAAGCGACCGGTCGGGTTGAGGAACCAGCGCGTCCTGGCGTCGACCATCTCCTTCGGCAGCACCTCCAGGGCGACCGTCTTCAGCGCCTGGTGCAGCTCGTCGGACGACACCTCCGGGCGATGCTGGTGCGAGATCACCACCGTGTGGATGTGCTTGGGCCTGAGGTTCTCGTCGTACTCGACGGTCAGCTGGCTCTTCGCGTCGGGGCGCAGGAAGCCGAAGCGCTTCTGCTTGCGAGCGACGGCCAGCGCCTCCAGGATCCGGTGGCTGAAGTGGATCGGGAACGGCATCAGCACGTCCGTCTCGCGGCACGCGTAGCCGAACATCATCCCCTGGTCACCGGCGCCCTGCTCCTTGCTCTGCGACGTCGTCGCGTCCACGCCGAGGGCGATGTCGGGCGACTGCCGCTGCATCGAGGTCAGCACCGCGCAGGAATTGTGGTCGAAGCCCACGGCCGGGTCGTCGTAGCCGATGTGCTCGATCGTCTTCCGCACGACCTCCTGGTAGTCGATCTGCGCGCGGGTCGTGATCTCACCGGCCAGCACGACGAAGCCGCGCGACGTCATGGTCTCGCACGCGACGCGGGACTCCGGGTCCTGGGCCAGGATGGCGTCGAGCACTGCGTCGGAGATCTGATCGCAGACCTTGTCCGGGTGTCCCTCGCTGACGGACTCACTGGTGAAGAGACGAAGTTCCTTGTCCATCGGGGTCTTCTGGCGTTGGTCCCGGCCGGAGGCTCGGGAAGGCTGGCGGATGCGGGTCGGAAAAAGGGGCAGGAGTCTAGGCAGGCGCCCACGCCGTTTCCATCGCGGCGCCCCCACCGGCCTCGCGCGCTGGCCCTGGAGCCCCTGGCCGGGTTGCGCTCGAGCGCAGCACGCTCCGACCCTGGCCGAGGGATGCAGGGG
>JBFWWV010000010.1:0-92163 GCA_050245995.1 Planctomycetota bacterium
CGCGGCGCGGCGTGTGCCAGCCGGCCCGGCCGCTGCGGCCCCGGAGCGGATGCGCTCCCCTTCTTCGCGGATGCTCTCGTCGCGGGTGTTGCATCCCCTCGCCCGTGTCGTGGTTCGCCTCCGGCGCGCGGACCGCGTCCGCGCGCGCGGTGCGCGAGCGAGCGAAGCGAGCGAGCTTGCACCGCAGCATGACTGCCTGCATCGCAGCGTGCTCCCCTTCCTGTATACCTGGGGTCCCATGACGCGCATCGAGGACCTCATCCACGACTGGAACGTCCAGGACGGCCGGGCGGAGCCCCGGCGACCGCTGCAGTTCGACGACGAGACGCTGCGCGACGGGCTGCAGTCGCCGGCGGTCAGCGACCCGCCGCTCGCGGCCAAGATCGAGCTGTTGGAGCTGATGGATCGGCTCGGGATCCACACCGCCAACCTGGGGCTGCCGGGGGCGGGCGGGCGGCCGCGCGAGGACATCCTGAAGCTGGCGCAGCACATCGCGAAGAACAGGCTGAAGATCGGCGCCAACGTGGCGTGCCGCACGGTGGTCGGCGACATCGAGCCGGTGGCGGAGATGACGCAGCGCGCGGGCATGCCGATCGAGGTGTGCGCGTTCATCGGCAGCAGCTACATCCGTCAGTACGCGGAGGACTGGACCCTCGACAAGATGCTCGACAACACGCGCAAGGCGCTGACCTTCGCGCGGGACCACGACCTGCCGGTCATGTACGTGACCGAGGACACGACGCGGGCGCGGCCGGAGACGATCGAGGCGCTGTACAGCCTGGCGATCGAGCTGGGCGCGCGGCGCCTGTGCGTGTGCGACACGGTCGGGCACGCGACGCCGCAGGGCGCGCGCGCCGTGGTGCGGTTCGTGCGCGAGCTGGCCGATCGGCACGACAAGACCATCGGCGTCGACTGGCACGGTCACCGCGACCGCGACCTGGGCATCGCCAACTGCCTGGCGGCGATCGAGGCCGGCGCCGATCGGGTGCACGGCACGGCGCTGGGCGTGGGCGAACGCGCCGGCAACGCGCCGATGGACCTGCTGCTGGTCAACTGCCGGCTGCAGGGCTGGATCGACAACGACCTGTCGGCGATGCCGGCCTACGTGGCCGCGGCCGCCCGGGCGCTGGAGGTCGACATCCCGCACAACTACCCCGTGCTGGGGCGCGACGCCTTCGAGACCGGCACCGGCGTGCACGCGGCGGCGGTGATCAAGGCGTTCCGCAAGGGCGACGTGGCGCTGGCCGACTCGGTCTACTCGGGGGTCCCGGCGCACATGGTCGGCCTCGAGCAGACCATCGCCGTGGGGCCGATGAGCGGCCGCTCGAACGCGACCTGGGTGCTGGAGCGTCTCGGCATCGAGCCCACCGATGCGCGCGTTCAGGCCGTGCTCGACGCCGGCAAGACCAGCAAGCGCATGCTGACCGACGCCGAGGTGCGCGCCGCGGCCGGCAGCTGACGGCGCCGATCGTCGCCTTCCACTGCGCCCCTTCGCCCTCGCGGCCGCATTGCGCGGAGCGGGCGCTGCGTGCGCCCGCGACGCCAACCGCCGCTGCGAACGGTGGCTCGCGCCGACGCGCGCGCGTCCCGTTGTGGGGCCGCAGTTCGGCTCGGATCGGGCATCAAGGCCCGGGCGGGTCGCCGCCGATCATGCTCCCGTGAACGAGGTTCTGGACATGGCTGTCGTCGACGAGCTGCTGGCGCTGTCCGACGACGGGGACCCGGAGCTCCTCCTGGACCTCATCCGACTGTTCCTGGACGACGGGCCGAGCAAGCTCGCGACCCTCAGCGAAGGGTTGCGCGCGCGCGACTGCGACAAGATCGAGCGCGCCGCGCACTCCCTGAAGGGATCGTCCGGCAACCTGGGTGCGCGCCGCATGCAGCACACCTGCGAGCAGCTGCAGTTGGCGATGCGGAGCAAGGACCTGGCGACGGCCGAGCGCCTGGCGCCGGAGTTGTCCGCGCAGTTCGACGACGTGCGGGCGGCGCTGACGCGCCTGCAGCAGCGCTACGCCGTCAACTGAGCCCGCCGCCGGCTCGGACCGGCGGCACCAGCGGCGATCCCGGGCCCGTCAGACGGGCGACGACGTCGGCCGCCTGCCCTTGCGGCCCTTCCGCGGCGACGTCCCGGGCTGCGGACGCGGCAGCTCGACCGTGCGCGCCGGCAGGCGCTCGCCCGGATCCACCGACGTCTGGGCGCCACCCTCGGGCTGCCAGCCGGCGGCCTTGCCGCGGAACACGCAGCGATGGCACTTGTGGTAGTTGCAGCTCTGGCGCGACAGGCAGTCCGCGACCGCGATCCGGTGCACGATCAGCGGGATCGACGAGCCTTCGACGGTGGGACAGTCGCGCATTCGAGCTGCCGGTGGCGCCGGCTGAGGGGTCTGGGACGAGGGGCCAAGGCGCTGCCCCTTCAGGAGGGGCGTCGAGGATAGGCGCCGCCAAGGGGCCGTCAACGCCGGAATAACCCCTGCCGCCGCCGTGGCGGCCGCCGGGCGCGAGGCGGACCTGGGCTTCGGACCGGCGTATCGAGCGCAACGCCCCAGGTGCAGTGGTCCGCCGGACGGCGGCGGCGACCCGGAGTCCGGTCAAAAGAAGCGCTCAGGACCGCCCCGCGGCCCGCCACAGCTCCCGGCACCGCGCGACCGCCGCCGGCGCCATGTGGCTCGATCGCGACAGCTCGAAGCACACCGGACCGTCGTAGCCGGCACCGGCGAGCGCGCCGAGCACGCCCGCGAAGTCGACCTCGCCTTCGCCCGGCACCAGATGCTCGTGCACGCCGCGGCGCATGTCCTCGAGGTGGACCTGTTCGACATCGGCCGCGCAGGCCGCGCACAACGCCACCGGGTCGCCTTCGTCCTCGACGTAGAGGTGGCCCACGTCGAGCGTGAGCCGCGGCGCGTCGCCGCCGAGCGCCGCCCGCACCGCGCGCCAGTCCGCGACCGTCGCGACCGCCATGCCGGGCTCGGGCTCGAGCGCCGGCACGAGCCCCGCGGCGCGCACCAGCTCGCAGGTCGCGGCGATGCCGTCGTGCATGCGCGCCGTCGAATCCGCGTCGGGCGCCCGATCGATTCCGGTCCAGAACGACAGCACGCGCGCGCCCAGGTCGCGACCGATCGCGGCGGCGCGGCGGTAGTAGTCGAGCCGACGCGCCCGCCCGGCGGGGTCCGCCGTCATCAGCGTCGGCTCGTGCTTGTGCTGCGCGTCGAGCAGGTAGCGCGCGCCGGTCTCGATCACCGGCTGCAGGGAGAGCTGCTGCAGCAGCGCCGCGGTCGCCTCGATCTCGCGCGCGGAGCCGTGGAACGGGTCGAGGTGGCAGGTGTCCGGCGTGATCGCCACGGCGCCGTAGCCGTGGTCGGCGAGCAGCCGCAGCGCGTCGCCGAGGCGGTGGTTCTGCAGGCTGTTGGTGTGGTAGCCCAGCAGCAACCGTCAGCCGCCGCCCTTGCGGACCTCGTTGTTGAAGCGCTGGAACGACGCGTACAGCCGCTCGAGCGTCAGGTACTCGGCCGGCTGGGCCCAGTCGCCCATCTGCGCCTCCTCCTGCCAGCGCAGCTGCGGCTCGATCATCTGCTCCCAGCGGTCCAGCAGCTCCTTGGCCTCGCCCATCTTGCTGCGCGCGAGCTGGTTGTCGGCGTTGCCGGTGCGGGCGGTCACGGCCTCGTTGCGCAGCGCCTTGATCTGCTGCAGCAGGTCGCTGAGCTCCTGCAGCGTGTCCTGCGTCAGCGCCGGCGCCGGCTTGGTCGGCGTCTTGCCCGGCTTGGCCGCGCCGAGCTGGACCTTCTCGCCGGTGACGCTCGGAGCCGGCTGCTTGGCCGCAGGCTCGGCCTGCCTGGGCGTGGACTCGCCGGCGTTGGCCTTGTCGCCGCCGCCGCTCTGCATGATCAGGACCAGCACCAGCACCACCACGACGCCGGCGCCGATCAAGAGCGGCATCGGCGCGGACGAGCTGGCGGAGGACGCGGACGAACTGCGGCGCGCGCCCCGGTCGGAACCGGCGGCGCGGGAGGAGCGCGAGGAGGGGCGAGAGGCCATTTGGGCGGCCCGTTCTATCCGTCGGCCGGGTGGCGGAGAACCCCCGCCCTGCCTCGCGGCAAGGTGCA
Source organism: Planctomycetota bacterium (assembly GCA_050245995.1). Classification (GTDB taxonomy): domain Bacteria; phylum Planctomycetota; class UBA1135; order UBA1135; family UBA2386; genus JBFWWV01. Next base: position 4,101 of record JBFWWV010000010.1, read on the forward strand.
CCCGCCACCGGGTACGCCGCAACCGTCGTTTGCCATGCGGTGCCGCGTGGCGCCGCTCGGACCGACGGCCGTGCTATCCTGGCGCCGCCGGTGCCCCGGAGATCCGATGCGAGCGCGTCGGGGGGATGCGCCGGCCCGCGGTTGCCAGCCACGAGGTCCACATGCTGCTCGCCCTGATCGCCGCTACCGCGGTGGTGCCGCAAGGCACCTGGATCGTCGACGCCAACAACGGCCCCGGCACCCAGTTCACCGATCTGCCGCCGGCGGTCGCCACCGCCGCGCACGGCGACACCATCCTGGTGCGCAGCGGCGACTACCTCGCGTTCCAGGTCAGCGGCAAGGCGCTGACGATCCGCGGGGCGGGGGCGTCCAACGCGCGCGTCGTGTCTTCGCCGAACGCACTGGTCTCCGCGATCCAGAACGTGCCAGCCGGCTCGGTGTTCTTTCTCGACGGTCTGCACTTCGAGCCCGACTGGCGCGATGGCCTGCTGGCGGCCCCGGCGGCGCTGCGCGTCAGCGGCAGCTCGACCACCGTCGCGATCGCGGACTGCGAACTCCGATGGCAACCCGGCGGGGTCGTGGCGGGTCACGCACTCGCGATCGACGGCGCCACGGTGCTGGCCGCGCGTAGCAACTTCTTCGGGTCGGACGTCGCTGGGTTCTTGGCTCTGTCCGACAGCGGCGGCAACGGCATCCAAGCCGTCGGCGCCACACTGGTGGCCATTGACTGTCACATGGTCGGTGGCGATCACGCGGTCAGCAAACACGGTGCGTCCAGAGGGGCGGCTGCCGTGAGCCTTGCGGGTGGCCTTGCGAGCCTGCACGCGTGCTCGCTGCGCGGTGGCAACAAGCTCGGACTCCGCAGTCCTTCGGACGGCGGCCATGGACTCGAGTTGCTCGCTGCAGGCTCGTTCGCGCGGATCGCCGGCAGCCCGACCGACACGATCGAAGGCGGCGCCGGCGGCCTCGGGAGCGGATTGTCGATCGCCGCGCTGGATCCCGGCGCCGCCGTCGTCGTGCACGGCACGCCGACCCTGCTGCCGACGCTCCCCAGCGGCCAGCCGCTCACCCTGGGCAACGTGGTCCTCGGCGCCGCGCCGCTGCCGCGGCTCGACATCACGGGCGTGACCTCGGCGGCCGGGGAGATCGCGATCGGCAACCCGATCACCGTGCAGGTCGACGGCGGCGGCGCCGCGGCCCCGTGCCTCGCCGGCGTCGACGCCCTGCCCGCGGTCTCGACGGCGCTGGCGCCGTTGACGCTCGGCGAAGTGCTGTTGCCGACGGCGAGCTTCCAGATCGCCCTCGTCCTCGACGGCGGCGGGCGCTTCGTGCACACGTTCTCGACCGCGGCGGTGCCGGCGCTGGTCGGACAGCCGGTGTTCAGCCAGGCCGCCGTGCTCGACGTCGCCGGCAACCGGATCCGGATGTCGAACCTCGGGCTGCACCTCTACACGAACTGAACCCGCCGCCGCGCGGCCCGCCGCGCCGCGCCGCCGGGACGCCACACCGTCACCCGCCGTCCGCGCCCTCGCGCAGCAGCGCCCAGTAGCCGCCGTCGCACGTGTCGGCCGCCGGCAGCGTCGCCAGCTCGGCGACCACGCGCCAGCCGTGCTCCGCGGCCACCGCCCGCGCGACCTCGCCGTTCTCCTCGGGCTCGATCGAACACGTCGAGTAGACCACCGCGCCACCGGGCCGCACCAGCCGCAGCGCCTGCGCCAGGATCGGGCGCTGGACGGCGGCCATCGCGGCGAACGTGCCGGGTTCGAGCCGGCGCCGGACCTCGACGCGGCGCGACAGCACGCCGGTGTTGCTGCACGGCACGTCGGCGAGCACGGCGTCGACGCCGGCGGCCTCCTGCGGGTCCTCGACGATCCGCAGCGTGCGCTCGAGGCCGAGCCGCCGCGCGTTGTCGACGATGCGCTCGCGGCGACGCGTGTCGGGATCGAACGCGAACACGACGCCGTCCGGCTGCACCCGTTCGGCGAGCAGCGTCGCCTTGGTGCCGGGCGCGGCGCACAGGTCGAGGATGCGCATGCCGGGCACGGCGCCGACCGCCTCGGCGGCCGCGACCGCGGTGGGATCCTGCGCGACGAACGCGCCGGCCGCGGCGGCGCGCGTCGCGAACGGCGCGCCGCTCAGGCAGCGCACGACCAGCGGGTGCGGGGTCGGCTCGCAGCGCACGGCCTCGGCAGCCAGCAGCTCGATCAGCGCGGCGCCGGTGCGGCCGCCGCAGGCGCGCAGGAACAGCGTGGTGCCGCCGCTAGCCGCCTCGCACAGCCCGGCGACCGCGGCACAGCCGTGCGCCGCGCGCCAGCGCGCCACCAGGAAGTCCGGCAGCGAGTGCCGCACCGCCAGCGGCTCGGCGGCGGCGCCGAGGCCGGGCTCGGGCAGCAGCAGCGCGCGGCGCGGCGACAGCGGCAGCTCGACGGCCGGACGCGCCGGATCCGCCGCGCGCGACGCCACCGCGTCGGCGACGCGGCGCAGCACCGCGTTGGCGAACGCCTTGTCGCGCTGCAGCAGGCCGACGGTCTCGTGCACCGCGGCACGCTGCGGCATGCCGTCGAGCAGCAGCAGCTGGAACGCGCCGAGCCGCAGCGCCGACCGGGTGCGCGGGTCCTTGGGCAGTGACCGCGTGACGAAGCGCTCGAGCACGAAGTCGAGGAAGCGCTCGTTGCGCACCGCGCCGAGCGCCAGCTCGCGCGCCAGCGCCAGGTCGCGCGGCTCCAGCGCCGCGCGCGCGATCTCGTCGCCGACGCGCTCGATGCGGCCCTTGTCGAGCTGCTGCAGCGCGCGCAGCGCCACGCCGCGGGCGGAGGACATCGGCGCTAGCCGAACCGTGCGTCGGGCGGGATGTGGTGCCCGCGCACGAACTCGCCGGCCGTCATGTTGCGGCCGTTGTCGGGCTTGATCCGCGTGATGCGGAACAGGTCCTTGCCGGTGCACACGCGGATGCCTTCCTCGCCGGCCGACTGCAGGCCGCCGGGGATGCCCATGCCGTAGAGGTCCTGTTCGACCACGCCCTCCATGACGATGAAGCGCTTGGCGCCGAGCCGCGTCTGCGCGCCCGGCTTGGGCGTCATCGCGCGCACCAACAGGTCGACCTTCACTGCCGGCTTCGACCAGTCGATCACGCCGTCGGGCTTCTCGATCTTGCGCGCGTGCGTCGCCTTGCCGTGCTCCTGCGGAACGTACTTGTCCTTGCCGGCGCCGATCGTCTTCAGCGCCTCGACCAGCGCCTCGCCCGACAGCGCCGCGAGCCGGTCGCGCAGGGCGCCGCTGTGCTCGTGCGGGTCGATCGGCGTCTTCTTCTGCAGCAGCACCGGGCCGGCGTCGAGTTCCTCGACGATCTGCATGATCGACACGCCGGTCTCCTGCTGGCCCTCCCACAGCGCGTGCTGGATCGGCGCGGCGCCGCGGTAGAGCGGCAGCAGCGACGCGTGCGCGTTGATGTGCCCCTTCGCCGGCAGCGTCAGCAGCTCGGGCTTCAGGATCACGCCGTAGCTGACGACCACGCCGAGGTCCGGCTTCAGCTCGCGCAGGCGGTCGAGGAACTTCGGGTCGTGCGGGTCCTCGGGCTGCGCGAACGGCAGCTCGAGCGACTTGGCGCCGAGCTTGACCTCGTTGTCGTAGATCTTGCGGCCGCGACCGCGCGGCGCGTCGGGCTTGGTGACGACCAGCTCGGGCACGAACCCGGCGTCCTTGAGCGCCGCCAGCGACGGCACCGCGAAGTCACTACTTCCGAAGAAGACGAAGCGGGGTGATGCCACGGGGTCTCGGTTGCGATCGGGGGCGAGCCCGCTGTGTGAAGGAGCGGCGCGGACGGGGACGGAGCACGGGCTCGGGGCGACGGAGGGTAGCGGGCGCGATCGGGCGAGGCAAACGATGCGAGGGGAGGCCACCGCGGCGGCGGCGCGGCGCCGCCGTAATGCAGGCGCGCTCGCGGCCGCGCCGGCCCGAAAACGCGCTCGCGCCGGCCGCCGCGGCGGCGATCATGCCGGCGATGACCGGAGCCACGCCGCCCGTGCCGCCGCCGCCGCCGCCGAACGAGGCCGGGGCCGCCGGGCCGCTGCCCGATCCGGACCGGCTGGTGCTGCCGGACGCCGCGCCGCGGGCGCGCCGCGAGCTGCGGGTGTTCGGCGCCGCCGTCGAGCTGGTGTGGCTGCCCGACCGCGCCGCCCGCCAGGGCCGCCCCGGGGCGCAACGGCCCGCGTTCGCCGCCGACGCCGGCGCGCGCATCGTCGCCGCCGAGGCGCAGTGGCGCGGCCGCGGCGCCGCGGTCACCCCGAACCGCTACCCGTTCGCGAGCCGCCACGCGATCGTCTGGCCCGACGCGCCGCTGCGCGCGCCCGACGTCGCGTTCTGGACGCTGCTCGCCGAGCTCGCCGACCACCGCGGCGGCACGCTGCTGCTCAACTCGGTCGGCGCCGCCGCGTCGATCGCGCGCACGCACGCGCACTGGACCGCGGAGACGCTGCCGTTCCTCGACCAGCTGCCGGAGTCGCCGCTCGCCGCCGACTGGCTGCCGCGGATCGACGGCGCCGCGTTCGCGCAGAAGGACGTGCCGTGCGCGCTGGTCGGCGTGCGCGGCGCCCCCGTCGCGCGTGCCGAAGCGCTCGCGGCGCTGCAGACCCTGCGGCTGTCGCCGGCCTGGAACGCGCTGCTCACACGCGGCGCGGCGTGGCTGCTGCCGCGCGCCGTCGAGACGCCGCTGCCGCACTTCCCGTATCCGCTCGGGGCGGCGGAGCTGTGGGGGCGCTGGTGCTGGCTCGACGAGGCGCCGTTCGCGGCGGCGACGGGGCCGGAGCTGGAGCGCGCGCTCTGCGCGGCCGGTGTCAGTTCCAGACGCTGATCACGCAGCCGTCGTAGAAGGCGATCGTGAAGTTGTCGGACTCGCCGTCGGGCCGGGTGATGTCGTATCGCAGCTCCAGCCGACCGCGCTGCGACACCCTCACGTCGGTGGGCGTACCGAAACGGCGGAGGATCTCGGGCATGCCGAGGAACCAGAGCGAGCGCTCGAACCCATCGCGATCGCTCTCGACCGCGGCGCACGCCGCCGCCAGCACGGCGTGGTCGCCCGGCTGCTGCGCCATGCGGTGGAGGACGCCGTCCTGGATCAGCCGCTGCTGCGCCAGCAGGTCGACGCGCGCCGTGAGCGCTTCCAGCGCGGCAAGCAGGCGCTCGTCCGCCGCGGTCGGCGCGTTGGTGGCGTCGGTGGGCAGCGGCTGGCGCGTCGGCGGCGCGGCCGCGGGGCCGGCGGGCGTCGTCGCCATGGCGGCGCGCGCAGCGAGGTCGCGGCGCAGCGCCCGCAGCTCCTCGATGACCGGCGCGAGGGCGGCGCCGGAATCGCCAGCCGGAAGCGGCGGCGCAGCCCCCCTGCCCGCGAGCTGTGCGCCGACGAAGCCGCAGGCCAGCGCCAGGACGGCCGCGCCGCCCCACACCGCCAGCGCCGGTCCCGGGGCGGCGGCCATCGCCTCAGGCCTCGGCGCCGGGCTCCGCTTCCGCGACCGCCGCGTCGCGCACGGCCGCGTCGCCCTCGGACGTGTCGCCGCCCGCCGCGGCCGCGGCCTCCTGCGCCAGCCGCGCGGCCTCTTCGTCGGCCGTGATGCCCGCCAGGATCTGGTCGGCGGACACCTCGTCGCCGCCCTTGTAGAGCAGGTGGATCTCGCCGAAGCACTGCTCCTGCGAGGCGCGCAGGTAGCCCTGCTTCATCATCTCGAGCAGCGCGATCAGGGTGCCGATCAGGCCGTACTTGCCCTCGCCGCGGTCGAAGATCTCGGTGAACGCGACCTCGCGCTTCTGCTTGAAGCGCTGCAGCAGCCGGCGCGTGTAGAAGCCGACGTCGCGCTTGTCGATGTCGACGGTCATCGGCCCCTGCTGGCCGATCTCGTCGAGCAGCTTGGCGAACGCCGACGTCAGGTCCCAGACCTGCAGGTCGCCGAGGTCGAGCTGGTCGTCGTCGTCGGGCTCCTGCAGCTCCTTGGGCAGCGACAGCACCAGCTGCGACTGCCGCGAGCGGCGATCGGCGCGGTCGTCGAGTTCGCGCGCGAGGTCGCGGTAGCGCTTGTACTCGAGCAGGCGCTGGATCAGGTCGTCGCGCGGGTCGAGCTCCTGCTCGATCTCGACGCTCTCGTTCGGCAGCAGGTCGCGCGACTTGATCTCCATCAGCGTGCTGGCCATCACGACGAAGTCGCCGATGTCGTGCAGGTCGAGCTCGCGCAGCACCTCGAGGTGCTTCAGGTAGTCCTCCAGGATCCGGGCGATCGAGATCTCGTGGATGTCGACCTCCTGCTGGCGCACGAGGTGCAGCAGCAGGTCCATCGGACCGGAGAAAACGGGCAGCTGGACGCGGTAGGACACGCTGGCGCCCATGGTCGCGTACCGCAGCGCCGCATGGAACAGGCGGCCCGGTCGAACCCCGAAACGGCGGCGGAAAGGCGGCCGCGGCGATGCGATAATCCCCGCCCCCGATGGACCCCAGGATCGAACGAGCCCGCGAGGTGATCGCGCGGGAGGCCGAGGCCGTGCAGAAGGTCGCCGAGCGCCTCGGCGACGAGTTCACCCGCGTCACCGACCTGGTGCTCGAGCTGCCCGGCCGCGTCGTCACCGCCGGCATGGGCAAGGCGGGCATCATCGCCATGAAGGTGTCGGCGACGCTGGCCTCGACCGGCACGCCGTCGATCTGGCTGCACCCGGCCGAGGCGATCCACGGTGACCTGGGCCGCGTCGACAAGGGCGACCTGCTGCTCGCCTTCTCCAAGTCGGGCGAGACCCAGGAGCTGCTGGTGCTGCTGCCGCACGTGAAGGCGGCGGCGGTGCCGATCGTCGGCATCACCCAAACCCGCGACTCGACCCTCGGCCGGCACAGCGACGTGGTGCTCGAGCTCGGCATGATCGACGAGGCCGGTCCGTACGGGCTGGCGCCGAGCGCGTCGACGACGGCGATGCTCGCGCTCGGCGACGCGCTGGCGCTGGTCGTGCAGGAGGGCCGCAAGTTCGGCCCGCACGAGTTCGCGCGCTTCCACCCGGGCGGCGACCTCGGCCGCAAGCTGATGCGCGTCGGGGAGTTGATGCGCACCGGCGACCGCAACCCGCAGGCGCGCAGCGGCGGCACGCTGCTCGAGGCGATCGAGATCATGACGCGCACGCCGGGCCGCCCGGGCGCCACCTCGGTGGTCGACAAGGACGGGCTGCTGATCGGGTTCTTCACCGACGGCGACCTGCGCCGGCTGATCGAGCGCGGCCTGCAGAACCCGCGCGAGGTGCGCATCGACGACGTGATGACGCGCAACCCGCGCCACATCTCGACCGAGACGTTCGCGCTCGAGGCGCTGGCGCTGCTGCACCAGTTCGCGGTCGACCAGCTGCCGGTGGTCGACGACGGCGGCCGGCTGCTCGGCCTGCTCGACGTGCAGGACCTGCTGGACCTCAAGATCGGATGAAGCGCACCCGCAAGGCCGCCGGGCGCCGCATGCCCGGACGCACGGCGATGCGGCGCATCCGCATGCTGCTGCTCGACGTCGACGGCGTGCTGACCGACGGCCGCGTGCACTTCGACCACGAGGGGCGCGAGTACAAGTCGTTCCACGTCCACGACGCCGCCGGCATCGTCTACTGGCACCGCAGCGGGCTCCTGTCGGGGTTCCTGTCGGGCCGCGGCGGCGACGTGGTGCAGCGGCGGGCGCGCGAGCTCGGCGTGCACGAGGTGATGCTCGGCCGCATCGACAAGGCCGCCGCGTTCGCCGAGCTGCTCGAGCGCCGCGAGCTGCAGCCGAACGAGGTCGCCTACGTCGGCGACGACCTGCTCGACCTGCCGGTGCTGGAGCAGGTCGCGTTCGCGGCGACGGTACCCGAGGGTCGGCCCGAGGTCCGGGCGATGGCGCACTACACGGCGCGCGCCGCCGCCGGCTTCGGCGCCGTGCGCGAGATCATCGAGGTGCTGCTGCGCGCCAAGGGCCAGTGGCAGCCGATCGTCGACCGGAAGGGCCTGCCGTGAAGCGGCTGCTGTGGTTCGTGGTGCTGCTGGCGGCCGGCTCGCTGGCGCTGTGGTTCGCCGTCGGCGGCGACCAGGCGCGGGCGAACGGCGTCGACGCCGCGCCCTCGCCGCAGACGCCGACGCGCGACGACGCCGACCGCGGCCGGCCGGTGCACCGCCAGCCCGACGGCACCGAGCTGCAGATCCGCGGCGGCTTCGTGATCGCGCCGTACCGCACGGTGCCGGCGGCCGACGGCAACGGCGTCGACCGCCAGCCGATCTACGAGCTGGAGTGCCGGGACTGCGTGCCGACGGACGACGGGCGCCACCGCCTCGACGACGTGCGCGTCAAGCTGTTCGACCGCGGCGAGCACGCCGCCGATCTCCACGCCGACCACGCGGTGGTCGAGCTCGAGGTGTCGGCGGACAACAAGAAGAGCCTGCGCGAGAACCGCGAGCTCGAGCTCAGCGCCGCGGTGCTGGAGACGGCGCCGGGCCGTTCGACCTCGATCCGGCTCGAGGTGGGCCGCGTGCGCGCGCTCGTCGACGAGGACCTGATCCGCCTGCACACGCCGGACGACGACGAGCCGGTCACGGTGACCACCGGTGGCGCGCGCGAGGGCACGCTGCGCGGCCGCGGACTGCGCGCGCGCATGCCGCGCAGCGGTGTCGGCGGCGGCGGGCGCTTCGACCTGCAGATCCTGCGCGAGCCCTCGATCGAGCTCGCCGGCATCGAGCTGCGCGCGGGCGGCGCGCTCAACTACGTCGAACAGCTGGCCACCGGCGCCGCGCTGGTCACGGTCGAACGCGACGTGCGCGTCGAGCTGGCCGACCCGAAGCGCACCGGCAGCCTGTCGGTGCGGGGCGACCGCCTGCACGGCTGGCTGCAGCGCGGCCGACGCGGCGACGACGGCGACGGGGCCGGCGGGCAGCAGGCGCTGGTCTGGACCATGCTGCGGCTGCTCGGCTCGCGCGCGCAGGTGCGCACCGACGACATCGAGCTCGACAGCCCGCGGCTGACCGTGCTGCCGGGCCCCACCGGCCTGCTGGCGCGGATCACCGCCGACGGCGGCAGCTCCGACCTGCGGCAGCGCGCGGGCGGCGCCTCGTTCCGGTCGTCGCGCCCGATCCACCTGGTGCGAACGCGCGACGCGATCGGCGCGCTGCACCGCGCGTTCGGCTTCCCGAGCTACGCGCTGGGCCCGCTGGCAGAGTTCGAGGTGGTGACCTTCGAAGGTGCGTCGTCGGTCGACGCCGGCGACGGCGTGCAGCTGGCCAGCGACCGCGGCCTGCACCTGTTCCGCCAGCCGAGCGCGGCCGCCGCCGGCCACTTCGTCGCGCGCGGCTTCGGCGACGTGCGGATCGCCCGCGGCGAAGGCGACGAGCTCGTCGAGGCCACCGGCGACTCGGGCTTCGTGCTGTGGCGCACGAGCCGCGGCGACGACGTCGTGCTCGGCCGCGACGACCCGGCTAGCCCGCAGCGCTACACGCTGCGCCGCGGCCCGCTGCAGCTGCGCGGCGCCGGCGCCGCCCGGCTGCTGCGAACCGCCGACGACCGCGTGCAGGTCAGCCTGCGCAGCGCAGCGGCGGCGATCACCGGCGCGTTCGGCCGGCGCGGCGACGACATGGTCGGCACGCTGCGCGCCGCGGAGACGCTGGACGTGGTCGTGGCCGACAAGGAGCTCGAGAGCTTCGTCGCCACCGGCGCCGACACCGAGGTCGAGTTCGTGGACCGCGACCGGCGCCTGCTGGCCAACGGGCGCCGCATCGAGCAGCGCGCCGCGGGCAGCTGGCGGCTGTCGGGAGACGACGCGACGCCGGCGCGCCTGCGCCAGCCGCCGTTGCCGGACGGTCGCACCGCGCAGCTGTGGGCGCCGACCATCGACGTGCATCGCGCGGCCGCCCGCGACGTCGTGATCGAAGCGCTCGCCAGCGGCGACCGTTCGGCGCGCGTCGAGGCGCTGCTCAGCACGACCGACGGGGCGGCCGACGCCCCGCCGGCGCCGGCGGACGCCGCACTCGGCCGCCTGGACGCCCGCGCCGAGCGCATCCGGCTGCTGCCGTTCGCGGTCGGACCCGCGACCGTGCGGCGCCACCTGATCGGCCTGTCGGCGCCGCTCGCCGACATCGCCGCCGGCGGCCTGGGCCGGCCGTGGCTGCTGGCCACCGGCGACGTGGTCGCCGACTTCGTCGACCGCCCGGGGGGTGCCCTGCACGGCGAGGGCGCCCTGCTGGCGACGAGCCAGGGCGCGCGCAGCCTGCTGCTGGTCGGCGACGGCGCCACCGGCGCGCCCGCCCTGATGCACCGCACCGAGGACGGCGTGCGCACGCTCGCCGCAGCCGGTCCGCGGGTGCGGTTCACCCGGGGCACCGAGGACCGCATCGTGATCCTGACGTCGTTCCCGGGCCGCAACCAGCTGGTGCCGCCGCGGGTGACGTTCCGCACCGCGACCGACCCGGACGACCCGCTGGCGTGGATGCGCGGCGAGTGCCGCGGCGAGATCGAGGTCGCGCCCGACGGTGTGCTGTTCCACGGCCCGGTCACCGCGCATAGCCTGTTGCCGTCCGGCGTCGACGACCCCAACGGCATGCACATCGAAGCCGAGCAGCTGCGCATGGTGCGCCAACGCGAGTCGGGCGAGCTGACCCGGGTCGACGCCGGCGGCGGCGTGGCCGTGCGGTGGCGCCACCTCTGGGCGCGCAGCGAGCGCGTCGAACTCGACCTGCGCTGGCAGCGCTGCATCGCCGAGGACCCGAACGATGCCGTGCTCGGCCTCGGCGACGGTCGCGTCTACCGCGCGCGCCGGCTCGAGGCCAACTACGCGACCTACGCCGTGCGCAGCTACGACGGTCGCTTCGTGCAGGAGGCCGCGCAGGTGGAGCGCCGATGAGCCGCAGCCTGCTCGCTGCAGTCGCCGCCGCCATCGCCTGCCCCGCCGCGCTCCTGGCCCAGGACCAGGCGCCGCGCGCGGTCGCGCCGACCGACCGGCCGCCGGTGCTGTACGAGTTCCAGGGCGCGCTCAACGAGGGCAAGCCGGCGGGCGACTTCTACGAGCACTACGCGTTCGGCGGCTTCCGCTTCCGCTGGCCGCAGCTGCAGCTGGAGGTTCGCGGCCAGAACGGGCTCTTGCTCAGCGACCGCGAGGCGGTGCGCGAGCTGGTGCGCGGCGGCGGCGCGCCCGACGACCCGCCGCGGCGCGGCATCGCGCCGCCGGCGCCGCGCCGTAGGCTGACGCCCGAGGTGCTGCAGCAGCGCGTGCAGCGCCTGCTCGGCGCGCTCGGCCGCAGCCGCGACCTGCCGCCGCCGCCGGCGCTCGCCACCGAACTGCCGCGCTACCTGTACTTCGAGGGCGGCGTGCTGGTCTTCCGCGACGGGGTCGAGGTCGCGCGCTGCGAGCGCCTGTGGATCTCGCCGCTCGACGACCGCATGGTCGTCGAGGACGCCGAACTGCGGTGGTTCGCCGAGGACGGCAGCCAGCTGGTGGCGCGCGGCGCGCGGCTGCAGAAGCAGGGCCCGCGCTGGACCGGCCGCGACGTGACGGTGACGTCGTGCACGGCCGGCTCTCCGCACGCCGCGGTCGTCAGCGGCGAGCTCGAGCTGCTGGAGCGCGACGGCCAGTTCGAGGTGTGGATCCGCGGCAACGCGCTGCAGCTGGGCGGCGTCCGCGTGGTGCCGCTGCCCGACGCGCACTTCTTCAGCTCCGACCAGAGCGCGATCCCGATCCGCTCGGTCGCCGCCGGCTACTCGTCGAGCGAAGGGGCGCGCGGCCGCATCGGCCTGGGCATGCCGATGCAGGACGCCGGCGGCGCTGTCCACGAATGGCTGACCGGCCGGCCCGCGCACGAGTTCCGCGGCGACTGGGAGCTCGGCCTCGGCTGGATCGAGCTGCGCGGCTGGCCGATCGACGGCGCGCTGTCGTATCGCGCCGACGGGCTGTACGAGGGTCGCACCGAGGCGTTCTGGATGAACGACTCCGGCCCCGATCTGCGCGAGATCCTGACCGAGATCGACGGCACGCCCATCGACGCCACCAACCGCACGCTGATCCGCAGCGAGAACCGCGTGCACCTCGGCGCGACGACGCACCTCGATCTGACCGCGTTCCACGCCGGCGACGCGGCGGTGTACTCCGAGTTCTTCACCGGCGACTACCGCGAACGCGAGCTGCCCGAGACCAGCGTCTACCTGCACCACCGCAGCGACAACGTGCTGGTGACGCTCAACGGCCGCTTCACGACCGACGACTTCTCGTACCGCGACAACCGCGCGCTGGCGCCGTTCTTCACCGAGGAGCTGCCGGTGGCGACGGTGCACTGGCTCGCGCAGCCGATCGCCGAGACGCCGTGGGAGACGCCGCTGGTGCTCGACGCCGCCACCGAGGTCGGCCAGCGCCGCCGTGCGATCGACGACCGCGCCGGCGCGCTGCTGGCGCCGGGCGTCGGCGGCGACCGCACGCTGCGCGTCGACCAGATCGTCGAGCTGTCGGCGCCGTTCCACCTCGGCCCGGTGCAGCTGCGCCCGTTCGGCGAGGCGCGCTTCACCTACTACGACCACGCGCAGGACGGCGACGCGGCCGACCGCACCGCGTGGACCGCCGGGGTCACCGCCGGCACCCGCCTGTCGCGCACGTGGAGCTGGCTCGACGACGCCGGCGGGACCCAGCAGCTGCGGCACGTGATCGCGCCGCGCGTCACCGTGCGCGACCGCTTCGCCGTCGCCGGCGTGCCGGGCGACTTCCGCCAGTTCGACGAGGTCGACGCGCTGACCGAGCAGACGCTGGTGCGGTTCGAGGTGCGCAATCTCCTGCAGCGCATGGGCGAGACCCCGGGGGATCGGCCGGCGGCGCCGCGCGACGTCGTGCTGGTCGACCTGGCGCAGGACCTGTGGCCCGACAGCAGCCGCGACAACGGCGGCGACAGCCTGGGGCTGCTCTACTACGACGTGCAGGTCCGCCCCGAGCCCGAGCTGTGGCCGCTCGACCACCTGCTGTTCGGGGTGTACGGCGACCACGACTGGCGCAGCGGCCTGCGCACGTTCGACGCCGAGGTGCAGTTCGGCAAGGTGGCCGGGCTCGACTGGACGCTGGACTACCGCCGCGATGCCGCCGTCGACGCCGCCGTCGGCATCGGCGCGCATGCAGCGCTGCTCGGCCGCTGGGACGTCAGCGCGAGCGCCGCCTACGACTTCGAGCGCGACGACGTGCTCAGCTACTGGTTCGGCGTCGTGCGCGACGACCACGACTGGTCGGTGCTGCTCGGCGTCGGCTACGACCCGTTCCTCGACGAGGTCTCGTTCCGGATGGAGTTCCAGCCGGGACTGTTCGGCCGGGGCGCCGCCCGCAACCGCGGCTGGCTGCGGACGTCGCCGGGCGGGGCCGCGCCGTTCGACTCCTGACGACGACGGACGCCGGGGGCCGACCCGCAGCGGTCGGCGCGCGTCAGAAGGTCCAGCCGACCGACAGCAGCACCCGGTGGTCGCTGCGATCGCGGCCCGGCGACGGCGTGTTGTCGTAGTCCCAGATCCAGGCCAGCGAGCCGATCATGCTGTCGGACAGGTTGGTCTGCACCTCGGTCGTCGACTGGAGGTAGACGTCCTGGCTGTCCTCCAGGCTGGGGAAGGCCTCGACGCCGTGGATCAGCCGCGTCTGGTCGTTGAACTTGTGGCGCAGCTTGTAGGCCACGCGGGCCGACAGGTAGTCGTTCTTCGGCGCGCCCGATCGGTAGGACTCCTTGAAGTACGACACGCCGAGCTCGGCCAGCAGCGAGGTGTCGTCGCCCTCGAGGATCTGGCGGCCGAGGCCGACGCCGACCGTGTAGCGCAGGTCGATGTCCGCCAGCGTGTCGCCGAGCACGCGGGTGGTGACCAGCGCGTAGGTGCACTCCGACAGGAAGCGGTCGTACTTGAGACCGCCGCCGGCGCGGCGCTGCGTCAGGTTCCAGTTGGTGGAGCCGGGCTGCTTGTCCTCGGCGTAGTCCCAGGCCGCGTCGGCGCTGACGCGGTCGTCCTCGCGGCGCAGCTCGGCGTCGAACGACGCGCCGATGTTGCGGCGCTCGGTGTTGCCGCTGGTCAGGCCGGCGCCGACCTTGAACGCGCCGGTCCACTTCGGCGGCGGGTCGGCCGGCGGGTTGATCGCGGCGACGCCGGACAGCGGCTGCTGGCCCTCGCCGTCGAACAGCATCGCGCCGCTCTCGATGCTGCGGATCCGGCGCCGCAGCAGGTCGCCCGAGGTCGTGAGCAGCTGCACCGGCTCGGCGGTCGCGATGCTGCTGATCTTGGCCATCTCGACGACCACGTCGCCGAGCACCGGCGAGGCGATCGTCAGCTTGCCGTCGGTCATGGTCGTGACCTTGCCCGTGAGCACGTCACCGTTCGACAGCGTGACCTTGTCCTGGGCCAAGGCGAGCCCGCCCGTCAGCGCGAGCGCGACGAGCACATGCTGGATGCGCATCCTGTTCATCTCCGTTGGTGTCCTGATCGGGGGCAACGAAACCGCCGGTCGCGACGCGAGCAAGCGCGGGCCGCAAGAAACTCGCCGTCCTGGGCCCTGGTCCGTAAGCTCGCGCGCGAACCGCACTGCACGAATGAGCGAGACCACCCGACGCGCGCCACAGCAGCCCCGCTCCTTCCGGACCTGGGTCGGCGACATGCCGCGCTGGAAGAAGGGCCTGGTCGGCGGGGCGCTCGCGGTCGCCGTGCTCGGCGGCGTGTGGCTGCTGGTGCAGGGCGGCGGCGATGCGGCGGCGACCGGCAATCCGACCGGCGATCCGACCGGCGGGGGCGCGCCGCCGGGCGGCGCCGGGTTCCTGCCCGGCGGCACGCGCACCGGCGAGGCCGGCGGCGGCTCGCCCGCGGCGAGCGGCGGCGAGCCCGCGGCGAAGGGCGTGTTCCGGCTCGGCTCGAGCTTCCTGATCGGCTTCTGCGTCGGCGCATTCGTCCGCGCCGCGGTCAAGATCGCCGCGATCACGGTCGGCTTCTTCCTGGTCGGGCTGTTCCTGCTCGACCAGGCCGGCTTCGTGGTCGTCGACTGGGCCGCGATCGATCAGGCCTGGAGCGGCTTCTGGGCCCGCGTCGGCGACGAGTGGGGCGACTTCCAGCAGTTCATGACGGGCCGGCTTCCGGCCGCCGGCCTCGTCGGCCTGGGCCTGTACACCGGCTTCAAGAAGCACTGAGCGGGCGCCGGTCGGTCGCGCGGCCGCGCGCAGCAGCACCCCGCAGGGTCACAGGCTGTCGAGGTACTTGCCGGCCTCGTAGTTGGCGAGGTCGAGGATCTTGGTGCAGATGCGGTCCAGGAAGTAGCGGTCGTGGGACACCACCACGACGCAGCCGGGGAACTCGTTGATCGCCTCCTCGAGCACGCGCAGGGTGTCGAGGTCGAGGTCGTTGGTCGGCTCGTCGAGCAGGATCAGGTTGCCGCCGCGGCGCAGCATCTTGGCGAGCTGGACGCGATTGCGCTGGCCGCCCGACAGCGACCCGACCAGCTGCTGCTGGTCGGTGCCGGTGAAGTTGAACTTGGCGACGTAGCTGCGGCTGTTCACCTCGAGCTTGCCGAGCTTCAGGATGTCCTGGCCGTCGCTGATCTCCTGCCAGACGCTCTTCGCCGGGTCGAGGGACTCGCGCTCCTGGTCGACGTAGCACAGCTCGACCGTCTGGCCGACGACGACGCGGCCGCTGTCCGGCTGCAGCTTGCCGGTGATGAGCTTCAGGCAGGTCGTCTTGCCGGTGCCGTTCGGCCCGACGATGCCGAGGATGTCGCCGGGCGAGATCTCGAACGACAGGTTGTCGACGACCTTGTGCTCGCCGTCGTACGAGAAGTCGACCTTCTCGAACCGCAGCACCGTGTCGCCGAGGCGCTTGCCCGACGGGATGTGCAGCTCGACGGTGTCGTCGCGCTCCTCGACCTCCTGCTCGAGCATCTTGTCGTAGTTCTTGAGGCGGGCCTTGTTCTTGCTGGTGCGCGCCTTCGGGTTCATGCGGATCCACTCGAGCTCGCGCTCGAGGAACTTGCCGCGGCGCTGCTCCTGCGACTCCTGCGCCGCCATGCGCTTGCTGCGCTGGATCAGGTACTCCGAGTAGTTGCCCTCGTACGGGATGGCGCGGCCGTGCCAGATCTCGAGCATCCAGCCGACGACGTTGTCGAGGAAGAAGCGGTCGTGGGTGATGACCACGACGGTGCCCTTGTACTCCTTCAGCGTCTCCTCGAGCCAGCGCACGGTCTCGACGTCGAGGTGGTTGGTCGGCTCGTCGAGCAGCAGCAGGTCCGGGTGCTCGAGCAGCGTGCGGCACAGCGCGACGCGGCGGCGCTCGCCGCCGGAGCACTCGGCGACCATCTTCTCGCCTGGCGGCAGGTGCAGCCGGGTCATCGCCGTCTCGATGTGGCGGTCGAGCTCCCAGGCGTCCTTGGCCTCGATCTCGTGCTGCAGCCGCTCGAGATCGTTCATCAGCTTGTTCATCTCCTTGTCGGAGAGCTCCTCGCCGAGCTTCATGCTCAGCTCCTCGTGCCGGCGCAGCAGCTCGCGGATCGGCTCGACCGCGAGCTCGACGTTCTCGCGCACGGTCTTGTCCTCGACCAGCTTCGGCTCCTGCGGCACGTAGCCGACCGTGCGCGCGTCGGCCAGGCGCGCGGTGCCCTCGTACTCCTTGTCGACGCCGGCCATGATGCGCAGCAGGGTCGACTTGCCGGCGCCGTTCTGACCGATGACGCCGATCTTGGCGTTCTCGAGGAACACCAACGAGATGTCGTTGAGGACCGGCTTCTTGCTTTGGTAGCTCTTGGTGAGCCGTTCGACCGAGAAGATGGGCTTGTCGCTCATGGGCTGCGCTGGGGAAACGGGCGGAGCAGGATAGGGAGCCGCGCGCGTCAGTTCCAGGCGAGTCATGGCTCAGCGGGCGCGAATCCCGGCGCGAGGCACCCGCGGCGACCCGCGCGGCTATGATCGACGCCGTGTTCGCCTTCCTGCCGACGCTCGGTTTCCAGGAGATGCTGGTCATCATCGTGCTGGGCGTGCTGCTGTTCGGCCGCAATCTGCCCGACGTCGGCCGCAAGCTCGGCCGCACGGTCTCGCAGCTCCGCCGCGGCATGCAGGAGTTCAAGGACCAGATGAACCGCGACGACTCGGTGCGCGAGCTGAAGGACTCGATCCGGGAGACCCGCGACGAGCTGCGCAGCGCGACCACCGTGCCGCGCGCGCTCGCCAACCCTGGCCGGGCGGTCCGCGACGCCGCGCGCAAGGCGATCGACGAGGCCGGCGCCGACGCGGCGGTCGACGACGCGGCGGGGCGCCCGACGGCGGATCGGGCGGCTCCTGACCCGTCGGCCGGGAACGGAGCGGCCGGGAGCCATCCGTCCGGCGGCGACGAACCGCCGCGCGCCTGAGCAGGTCAACTCCGGGGCGCCATCGCGCCGATCAGGAGGGGATGACCGACCGCAGCCCTTCGCCGTCGTCCCTGCGCGCGTTCTGGCGCGCCCTGTGCGCCCGCCTGTCGAGGGAGCTCGACACCACGTCGATGCGCCCGATCGGCGACATCGCCAACTGGGAGCCCGAGGCCAACTGGGAGCCCGAGGTCAGAGCGGGCGAGCCGGCGCCGGTGCCGCTGCCGCAGGCGGCGCCGCGGCGCAGCAGGCCCGGCGCCCGCGCCCCGGCGCGGACGCCGGTGACCGACCCGGCCGCGCGCTGAGTCGCGCGGAAGGACCCTGAGCCGCGGCGCGCCGGACGGACGGCGGCGCGGCTCGCCCGGAAACCGGAACCAGGCGCGGCGATCGCGTGCGGTGGCGCCTCAGCGGCGCGGCGCGGGCTTCTTCGGCGGCGCAGGCTCGCCGAGCGTGTCCTGGATGGCGGCGTCGCCGGCGTCGAAGATGCTCATCCAGTCGCCCTTCGCCGACTTGGTGTTGGCCCGCTTGGTCGCAGCCTGCTCGCGGCGCTTCTTGTCCTGCTCGTGCCAGGCCGCGAAGTCGCCGAACATGTCGCCGAGCACCTTCTTGTTCTCGGAGATCAGCCCGACGTACGGGAACAGCTCGCACTTGAGCTCGCGTTGGATGCGACCCAGCACATCGTACGGCGACAGGATCGGCATCACGACGCAGATCGTGTCGTCGAACACGTCGAGCGGCACGAGCATGTTCTCGAACAGGATCTTCTCCGGCAGGCGCTTCTTGGCGTCGTCGCTGATCGCGTAGCTGCTGGCCATCAGGAACGGCAGCTGGAAGTTCTCGGCGACGAGCTTGGCGAGGTCCCACTCGGTGATGTGCCCGCCGGTGACCAGCGTCTGCACGAACGGGTCCCCGTACTTGTCCTGGGCGTACAGGGCGTCGGTGATGACCTCGGAAGAGACGATGTTCTTCTGCGAGATCACCTCGGCCAGGCGGACACAGGTCAGCTTCTCGAGACCCTTCACGCAGACTCTGTCGACCGGCCGGCGGGCCGGCCTTGAGAGGTCCATTGCAACGCCTGGATCAGGCGTAGACCGCGAAGGTCAGGACCGCGTGCACCAGCAGCACGAGCCCCATGGCGACGACGATCGACGTGTTGACCGCCTCGCCGACCTCCGCGCCCGAGCGCTTCGGCCCGGTGCCAAGGTGGTAACAGGTGATCGCGACGAGGTATCCCGACAGCGCCGACTTGATCAGCAGCACCCGGACGTCGGTGGCATCGACGGTGCGGAACCAGGCGGTCGCCCAGCCGACCGTCGTGATTCCCGACACCGCCTGGGCCGCGAACATGCCGGCGAACGACGCGGCGACGACCCCGGCCAGCGTCACCAGCGGCATGGCGATGACCATGCCCCAGACCAGCGGCGTCAGCAGGTAGTCCGCCGGGTCGACCCCCATCATGCGCAGCGCGCTGAGCTGCTGGTTGCGCGTCATCGTGCCCAGGCGCGCCGCGGCGCCGGCGGCGACGCGGGCGGTGAAGAAGAAGCCGCTGAGCAGCGGCACCAGCACCGCGGTCAGCACCTTGCCGGTGCCGGTCAGCAGCGCGGTCTCGAAGCCGCCCTCGATCGGGTTGTTGCGCAGCGCGAAGAACGTCGCGAGGCCGCCGATCACGGCGCCGGCCGCCGCGACGAACGGCGCCGGCAGCATCGTGCAGCGCAGCACCGTACGCAGGACCTGCGCCGGCTCGACCGGCGGCAGGCGCAGCACCGACTTCGAGACCGTCTCGGTGATGCCGGCGAGCGCGAGCAGGTGGCGCCGCAGCCCGTGCAGCAGCTCGCTCTCGGCGGCCGTGCCGCGTTGGCCGCGGGGGCTGGCGGTGGGCTGCCACCGATAGCCCTTCCCGTGCAGCTCGAGCTTGCGCTGGCCGCTGTCGAGCACGAGCACGCCGTCGAACACCTCCGCGAACGATTCGACGTCGTGGGTGATGACCACGGTCGTGCGGCCGGGGTCGCGGTCGTGGCTGCGGCGCAGCAGCGCTGCCACCTGGCGCGCCGCGTCGGGATCGAGACCCGCCGTCGGCTCGTCGCAGAACAGCGCGTCCGGGTCGGCGGCCATCGCCCGCGCCACCGCCAGCCGCTTGCGCATGCCGCCCGACAGCTGGGCGACGCGTTCGGGCGGCGGGTCGAGCCCGACCTCGGCCAGCAGCGCCGGCGCCAGCTTGCGTGAGCGGCCCGCGGCGCGCAGCGCCAGGTCGACGTTCTGGCGCGGCGTCAGGTCGTCGATCAGACCCTCGTCCTGCAGGATCGCGGCGATGCGCCGCTGCAGCTCGGCGGGCGGCCCTTCGTGCACGGGCGTGCCCAGGCAGCGGAACTCGCCCGCCGTGCGCGGCAGCGGCTCGCGCGCCTCGACCAGCCCGGCGCACAGGCGGACCAGGCTCGACTTGCCGCCGCCGCTGGCGCCGACCAGCAGGTAGAACGCGCCCGCCGGCACCTCGAGCGTCACGTCCTGCAGCAGCACCTCCTCGCCGTCGCCGCGGCGGTGCGCCAGCGTGAAGCCGCGGAAGGACCAGAACGGCGCGCCCATCGGCGTCACGACCCCGGGCGCAGGTCCTCGGGCACCGCGTCGAGCAGGACGATGGCCGGCGCCTTGTTGGCGTGGGCTTCGGTCTGCCCGAGCAGGCCGCCGACGCGCTCGTCGCGCACCAGCGCGCCGCCGCGGTAGCCGTCGAGGTCCGGCACGGTGTCGGGCCAGTGCAGCGGCGCCGGGGCCACCGCGGCGCCGTCGGCGCGCACCGCGCGCACGCTGGCGGCCGCGAGGTCCGCGGCGGCGAAGTGCAGCATCGCCGGCGGCGAGCCCACCAGGTCCGGCGGCGCTTCGTCGAGCACCAGCGCGGCCAGGTCGCGGCCGTCCGGCGCCACCCACACGCGATGCGCGCGCAGCACCGGACCGGACGGGATCACCACCTTCAGCTGCTCGCGGGCGATGTCGGGCCCGCCGCCGAACGTGTCGGACTCGGTGTAGGTGCCGTCGACCACGCTGCGCGCCGTCAGCACCACGGCGCGGCCGCTGGCGTCGAGGTAGAGCACGCCGGTGCCCTCGTGCTGCACCGGGTCGTCGGCCGAGAAGGTGTCGCGTTCGATCGCCGCGTAGACGACGCGCACGAGCACCAGGTGGTCGCGCTGGACCTCGGGTTCGGCGTTCCGCTGCACCAGGGCGGCCGATGGCACCGGCGAGTTGTCGCGGTCGGGCCGCTCCGACGTCGCGGCGACGCGGTAGCCGTCCTCGACCGGCACGCCCTGCCCGGGGTCGCTGAAGTAGCTGACGAACGGCTGCACCAGCGCGTTGACGTCCGACACCGTGAAGCCCGACAGCAGCGCGCCGGACACGTACGGCCGCGCCACCCAGAACACGCTCTGGTCGGTGACCGTGCGCCGGAACCGGTTGGCGATCCGCAGCTGCACCTCGACGTGCGTGCCGTCCTCGGCGAGGTCGATGCTGCGCACGTCACCGGTGGTCGTGCCGCGGAACAGCACCGGCGAGCCGGGCTTGAGGCCGTGGTTCTCGGGCACCAGCAGGCTCATCAGCAGGTCGCCGTGGCGCAGCGGCTCGAGCGAGTCCGGCTCCAGCGCGGCGGGCGGCCGCTCGGCGCCGGCGATCAGGCTGCCGGGGAGCAGCGACGAGCCGCGCGGCGACGGCGTCAGGAACGCGACGTAGGCGTCGCGCACCAGGGTGTCGAGGCCGGTCGCGCCCGACGTGATGCCGGAGAACCGCGGCGACACGATCCAGAAGGTGCTGTTGACGCACGCCTGGTCGGCGCCGGCCGGGTCGAGCAGCAGCTCGACCACCGCCTTGTCGCCGTCGGAACCGACCTGCACGCCGCGAATGGTGCCCACCGTGACGCCCCGGTAGCGCACGTCGGCGCCCGGCCGCAGGCCGCGGGCGTCGCGGAAGTCGACGCGCAGCTGCAGGCCCGGGTGGTCGTCGGCGCTGCCGAGCAGGTCCCACAGGAACCACGCGCCGACCAGCGACAGCACCAGGGTCAGCAAGCCGATCAGGTAGCGCGTCCGGTGCATGGGTCACGGTGGCCGCGGCCGGCGCGCGGCCTGTCACCGCGTGCGGGGCCCGCGGCGGTCAGATGTCGAGGTTGGTCGCCTCGATCGAGTACTTCTCGATGAACTCGCGGCGCGGCTCGACCTCGGGGCCCATCAGCACCGTGAAGATGCGGTCGGCCTCTACCATGTCGCTGACCGACACCCGCTTGAGCATGCGCCGCTCGGGGTCCATGGTCGACTCGAACAGCTGCGACGGGTTCATCTCGCCGAGGCCCTTGTAGCGCTGCGGCTCGCCGACCTCCTTCTTGCAGAGGTCCTGGATCACCTGCACGGCCGTCAGCAGGTCGTCGTGGATCTCCGGCTCGCCGCCGGAGTGGATCTCCCAGCTCGCGGCGCCGGCGCGCAGCATGTGCGGCTGCACGCCGAACTTGCCGAGGCGCTGCAGCAGCGTCTGCAGCTCGCGGCCGAGGTGCAGCGCGTAGACCTCCGCGTCGGCCTGCTCGCGGCGACACTCGGACTCGGGGCCCTCGTAGACGCGCAGCTCGCGCCCGCTCGCGGCCTTGAGGCGCTCGAGCTCGGCCTGCATCTGCGGCTCGGTGTCGAGGAACTTGCCGACGCCGTCGTGGATGAGGTAGTAGCCGGGCAGCTCGCAGTCGGGCGCCGTGGCGCTCGTGAGGTAGTCGAGGAACGGCACCGCGCCCTCCGCCGGCATGCGGCCCTGGCGCAGCACGATGCGGTTGAGCACCTCCATGAGGTCGCGCAGCTCGCGCGCCTCGTAGCGCCGGCCGCCCTGCTGCTGCAGCGCGGTCTTGCCGAGGCCGAGCTCGGCCATGATCTCGTTCTTCTCCTCCTCGGTGACGGCGTAGCGCTCGGTCTTGCCCTTGGTGATGCGATACAGCGGCGGCTGCGCGACGTAGACGTAGCCGCCGTTCACCAGGTCCGGCATCTTGCGGTAGAACAACGTCAGCAGCAGCGTGCGGATGTGGCTGCCGTCGACGTCGGCGTCCGTCATGATGATGATCTTGCCGTAGCGCAGCTTCTCCGGCTCGAACTCCTCGGTGAGGAAGCCGGTGCCGACCGCGCTGACGATCGTCTGGATCTCCTCGTGGTCGAGGATGCTGTCGACCGCGGCCTTCTCGACGTTCAGGATCTTGCCGCGCAGCGGCAGGATCGCCTGATGCGGCATGCGGCCCTGCTTGGCCGTGCCGCCTGCGGAGTCACCCTCCACCAGGAACAGCTCGGCGTCCTCGCGCGGCGTCCCCTTCTGGCAGTCGGCCAGCTTGGCCGGCAGGCCGCCGCTCTCGAGCGCCGACTTGCGGCGCACCAGGTCGCGCGCCTTGCGCGCCGCCTCGCGCGCCCGCAGCGCGTCCATGACCTTGCCGAAGATCGCCTTGGCGATGCCGGGGGTCTCCTCGAACGCGGTGCGCAGGCCCTCGCCGACGACGGTCTCGACGATCGACTGCGCCTCGCGGTTGCCGAGCTTGATCTTGGTCTGGCTCTCGAACTGCGGGTCCGGGACGCGGATCGACAGCACCGCGCAGAGGCCTTCCTTGAAGTCCTCGCCGCTCGGCACCGGGTCCTTCTCCTTCAACATCTTCTCGGTGCGGGCCCAGTTGTTCAGCGCGCGCGTCAGCGCCGTGCGGAACCCGACCAGGTGCGTGCCACCCTCGCTGGTGTTGATGTTGTTGACGTAGGTGTAGACGTTCTCGTTGTAGCCGTCGTTGTACTGCAGGGCGAGCTCGACCTCGTACTCCTTGTCCGGCGCCTCATCGCTCGCCAGCCGACGGTTGATGTAGATGACGTCCTTGTGGATCTGCGCCTTGCCGCGGTTCAGGTCGGCGACGAAGTCGCGCAGCCCGTTGGGGAACAGGAACTCCTCGCTGGTGTCGGTGCGCTCGTCGTGCAGCGTGATGTGCAGCCTCGAGGCACCCATCAGGTACGACTGCTCGCGCAGGCGCTTGCGCAGCACCTCGTACGAGAACTCGCTCGCCTCCATCACCGTCGGGTCCGGCTTGAAGCGGATCATCGTGCCGGTGCCCTCGCACTGGCCGATGACCTTGAGCTCGCTGGCCTTCTCGCCGCGCGAGAACGTCTGCCGGTGCACCTTGCCTTCGCGGTAGACCTCGACCTCGAGCGGGTCCGACAGCGCGTTGACGCAGGACACGCCGACGCCGTGCAGGCCGCCGCTGACCTTGTAGCTCGACTTGTCGAACTTGCCGCCGCTGTGCAGCTTGGTGAGGATGACCTCCAGCGCCGGCACGCCGCTCTCGTGCATGTCGACGGGGATGCCGCGGCCGTCGTCCTTGACCGACAGCGAGCCGTCCTTGTGGACGCGCACGTCGATGCGGCTGGCTCGACCGGCGAGCGCTTCGTCGATCGAGTTGTCGACCACCTCCCAGACCAGGTGGTGCAGGCCCTTCATGCCCGTGTCGCCGATGTACATCGCCGGGCGCTTGCGCACGGCGTCGAGGCCCTCGAGGACCTTGATCGAACTGGCGTCGTAGCGGGCCTCTTGTTGCAGGTTCGGTTCAGACATGTCCGGTTCCTCCGAGGCGGAACTGCAGCCGCGCGACCTTGGCGCCCTGCAGGACCTCGTTGATGCGCAGTCGCAGCTCCTCCTTGCGGAAGCCGGACAGCTCGGCGAACAGCGGCGCCGAGTCGACTTCGACGGTGAGCAGCCCGTTGCGGAATCCCATCACCTGGCAGTGGGCGCGCTGCGGCCCGGCCAGCACCTCGTCCAGGGCGCGCGCATACGGACCGCGCGCCTTGCTGGCGCTGACGTCGCGCACGATCTGGCGCAGGAAGTCACTGGGCCTGCGCGGTTCTGTCATGGTGGCGGCTGCCAAGTGCGTCAACTGCCGCTGATCGGCATGACCACGTAGGTGAACGACTCGCCGAGCGTGAACTTCGCCGGCATCGAATCGTCCGACATGTCGAGCCGAACCGTGTCGAGCTCGCACACGCGGAGCGCTTCGAGGATGTAGTCGGGGTTGAAGTTGATCGAGCCGCCGGCGCCCTTGGTGGTGACGTCCATGAGCACGTCGGCGCGGCCGCGGGTGTTGTTCTCGGCGGTGAGCCGCAGGGAGCTGTCCTGGACCTCGAAGCGGACGCTGCGCAGGTCGTCGGCGCACAGGATCGCCGTCTTGCGCAGGTTGCTCTCGAGCATCGCGCGGTTGAGTTCGACGGTCGTGTCGGCTGCCTTGGGCACGACGCCCTCGTAGTCCGGGAACCGGCTGTCCAAGAGCTGGCACAGCAGCCGCACCTTGCCGAAGCGGAACTCGAGCTGCTTGTCGCCGACGGCGATGTCGAGGTCCTCCTTGCTGCCGTCGGGGATCGCCCGCGCCAGCGTGGACAGCGCCCGCAGCGGCACGATCACCCGGAACTCGTGCTTGGCCGTCTCCAGGTTCTCGTAGCTCAGCGCCAGCCGCCGACCGTCGGTCGCCACCAGGCGCAGGCAGCCGGCCGCCATGTCGAGCATGACGCCGTGGATCGCGTAGCGGGTCTCCTCGCGCGCCGCGGCGAAGGCGGTCTGCTGGATCATCTCCAGCATGCGACCGGCCGGCAGCTTGATGCTCTTGCTGCCCTTGATGGCCGCGTCCTCGGGGAACTGGTCGGGATCCTCGCCGAGCAGGACGAACGAGCCGCCGCCGCTCTCGAGGCGGCAGCGCTGCTCGACGCGCTCCAGCGTGATGGTGGGGTCGGACAGCTCGCGCAGCAGCGCCGCGCACTCACGGGCCGGCAGCAGCACGCTGCCCTTCTTGTGCACCTTGACCGCGTCGAGCTGCACCTTGGCGGCCATCTCCAGGTCGGTGGCGAACAGGGTGATCTCCCCGTCGTTCGCCGTCAGCAGCACGTTCTGCAGGATCGGCTTGGTGGTCTTCACCGGCACGACGGAGCCGACGACCCCGAAGGCCTCCTGGAGCTGGGAACGGTCGCAGAGGATCTTCATCGGCGCAGTGCCAAGTGGTGCAGGGGTGCAGTGGTCGGGTGCGGGAACGCGTGGCCTGGCAGCGCCGACACGGTGCTGAGTCCTAGATGAGAATTCTTTCTCTCGTCACTCTCAGTACGTGCCGTCGCGAGTCTGGAAGAATAGCTGCCGGAAGGCGCCGGATCGACTCGGAAAGCCCGTCCGTGGGGCGTTCTGGTGGGTCTCGGTCCTCGGGGAAAAGGGCTCTTCGGGAGCTGCGCAGCCGTCACCATTCCAACACCCGACGGTGGGACCCGACGCCGCGCGTCGCGGCCGCGGAATACCCTCCAGGTCTTTCCGGGAAGTGCACAGGGAATCCGAGGAACGTACCCAGGAGAGTCTTGCGCCCTTGCTCCCCCACCGCCGGGTGCCGTGGAGGGAAGGAGATCGAGACGGCAAAAGACCGCGCGTGTCGACGCTGGCGTCGAGCGGGTCGGGTGTCGCGAGAGCTCGGCGGTGAGAACACCTGCGCGGCGCGAGACGGCGTCGGTGCGCGTGCCGTCGCCGCGCGCGGAACGCGGCGCGAGACGACGATGGAGCTCGACGATGGAGCTCACGATGGAACCCGACCGCGGCGCGCGTGACGTGCTGCGCCGAGGGCGCTCGCTCGCGGCTCAGCGCGACGGACGACCGAGCAGGCGCGTGCCGAGCCCGTCCAGCATGTCGCGGAACAGGCGATCGTTCTGGCTGCGGTCGCGGATCTTGGTGACGGCGTAGAGCACCGTCGTGTGGTCGCGGTTGCCGAACACGCGACCGATGTCCTCGAGCGACAGCTCGGTGTGCTCGCGCAGCAGGAACATCGCGATCTGCCGCGGCAGGCTGATGGCCTGGGTGCGGCTCTTGCCGGTCAGGTCGCGCGAGGTGATCGCGAACTCGCTGGTGATCAGGTCGATCACGTCGTCGACCGCGATCTGCGTCAGCCGCGTGACGGCGACGCCGCGCAGCGCCTCCTCGGCCAGCTCGGTGGTGATCGGCCGGTCGGTGATCGCCGAGATGCCGACGACCTTGATCACGGCGCCCTCGAGCTCGCGGATGTTGGCGGTCACGCGCTCGGCGATGTAGCACGACACCGCGTCGCTGAGCTCGACACCGCGGCCCTTGGCCTTGCGCCGGACGATCGCCACGCGCGTCTCGAAGCACGGCGCCTCGATCTCGGCGACGAGACCCCACTTGAAGCGCGACACCAGCCGCTCCTCGATGGTCGGGATCTCGACCGGCGGGCGGTCCGACGACAGCACGATCTGCTTCTGCGCGTTGTAGAGCGAGTTGAACGTGTGGAAGAACTCTTCCTGCGTCTTGTCCTTGTTGGCGAGGAACTGGACGTCGTCGATGACCAGGATGTCCACCTTGCGGTGGATGTGCCGGAACTGGTCGAGCGACCCCGACTGGATCGCGTTGATGAAGGTGTTGGTGAAGTCCTCGCAGCTCAGGTAGAGCACCGAGGCGCCGGGGTTGCGCTTGGTCAGCGTGTGGCAGACGGCCTGCAGCAGGTGGGTCTTGCCGAGGCCGACGTTGCCGTGCACGAACAGCGGGTTGTAGGCGTTGCCCGGGTTCTCGCCGATCGCCAACGCCGACGCGTGCGCCAGGCGGTTGCACGGGCCGACGACGAACTTGTCGAACGTGTAGTTCGGGTTCAGCTGCAGCGGCGTGCGCCGTTCGCCGAAGCCGCCGCCGAAGCCCTGGGACGCGCCGCCGGCGATCGGGTGAACGCCACCGCCGGTGCGGTTGTGGCCGAGCTGGTCACTGCCGCGGGCGATGCCGCTGCCGACGGACGGGTGCGTGCTGGTGCCACTGCCGCCGCCGTGCGCGGCGTTCGCGTGGGCCGCGCCGAGCGCCGCCTCGCCGGCGGACGTCGCGGCGGAGTGCGCGCCCTCGCCGGCTTCGGTCGGTCGCAGCGTCGGGTCGAGGCCGACCACCGACAGGCTGTCCCAGCCGTCCTCGGCACGCAGGCTCAGCATCACCGAGCGTCGGCGGCCGTCGGCGGTCGCGATCTCGCGCAGGGTGGGCAGGTGGTTCTTCTGGATCCAGTCGCGCACGAACTGGCTGGTCACCGAGAACTCCATCTCGCGATCATCGACGCGACCCAGCCGCAGCGAGCGGAACCAGGTCTCGAACTGTTCACGACGCACCTTCGCGAGCAGCTGAAGGAGGACGTTGCGTTGCAGGTCGGGTTGCAAGACGGGGTGCAGGGCAGAGCGTTGCTACGACAGCCGGCCCGTGAGCGGGTCGGTGGCGGAGAGGGGGGAGGGAGTGGTGCGCCTCGAACTCCGAGCGGACACACTACCGCCCGACGGGGCGTGGTGCATCGATCGGCGACCGGGCCAGGCTGACGTTGTCCAGGACTTGGCTTAGGCGAGCCGTGTCCTGGCTCCTCGTGACCCGTTTTCCTTTACCGACGCCGTTCGCGGTTGCCAAGACTCTCGACGAACTTTGCGCCGACCGTACGCGACGCGAACGCGCGTCGCTGCTGCTCGCGCTCGATACACAACGACTTGAAGATGCCGTGAGGTGGCTCACTTTTTTTTCTGCAGGCGCGAAAGGAGCGCGTCGACGCGACGACCCGCGCGCGCACCGAAGGCCGCGTCGTGATCGCGCGCGAAGCTGAACCGCACGCAACGGCGCGAATCTTCGGGGGAAACCCCCATCGCCGCGAGCACGCGCGGCGGTTGTGGCGATCCGGACGAGCACGCCGAGCCGTGCGACGCGGCGACACCGCCGAGGTCGAGCGCCGGCAACAACGCGCGACCATCGACGCCGCGCACGCACACCATCACGGTGTTGGGCAGGCTCGACTGCAGCGGCGTGAGCACGTCGACGCTGCACCGACCGGCGGTCAGCGCCTGCACGAACGCGGCGCGTGCGGCGGCCATGCGTTCGGCGCGCGCCGCGCGCTCGCCGACCGCGAGTTCTACCGCCAGCGCCGTCGCCGCCGCCAGCGCCGGGTTCACGGTGCCGGCGCGCAAGCCGTGCTCCTGCGCGCCGCCGCGCAGCAGCGGTCGGAGCGGCGCCGCCCGCCGGCGGACGATCAGCACGCCGGCGCCGCGCAGGCCGCCGGCCTTGTGCGGGGACAGCGCCACGGTCGCCGCTGCCGCGAAGACCTCGTCGAGCGGGAGCCGGCCGAGGCTCTGGGCGGCGTCGACATGCAACGGCACCTGCATCTTGGCGGCCAGCTCGGCGGCGGCCACTACCGGCTGGATGGTGCCAACTTCGCTCTGCGCATGTACGAGCGCCAGCGCGCCGACCGGCCGGTCCGGCTCGTGCAGCTGCGTGCGGCCTGCGCGATCGACGGCCCACTCGACGAGCCCGCGGTCGCGCGCGGCCTCGAACACCGCCGGGTGCTCCACCGCCGCCAGCGCCACCGGCAGCGTCGGGTCGCCGAGGCCGCGCACCGCCAGGTTGTCCGCCTCGGTCCCGCCCGAGCAGAACACGACCTCGTCGGCGTCGACGCCGAGCGCCGCCGCGGTCCGCGCCCGGGCGTCCTCGAGCGCGGCGCGGGCGCGCCGGCCGGGCGCGTGCACGCTGGCGGGATTGCCGGGGCAGCGCTCCTCGACCGCGAGGAAGAGCGCCAGCACGCGGGGATCCACGGGCGTGCCGGCGTTGTGGTCGAGGAACAACGGGGTACCGGGGTCCGGCGTGCCGTCGCCGCTGCCGTCCGGGGCGCTCACCCGGCCTCGACCACGCGCCCGTACAGCTCGACGTAGCGGTCGATGATCCGGTCGGCGGCGAACAGCTCGACGGCTCGTGCGCGGACCGCTGCCGACTGCGCCCGGTAGTACTCGGCGTCGGTCAGGAAGCGCAGCGCCGCGGTCGCCAGCTGGTCCGGGGCAGCGAACGGCGTCAGCGCGCCGGTGTCGCCGAGCACCTCGGCGACGCCGCCCACCCGGGTCGACACGCACGGCACGCCGCAGCTCATCGCCTCCAGGATGCTGAGGCCGAAGCTCTCGGTCTCCGACGCCGACAGGAACAGGTCGGTGTCGGCCAGCACGTCCTCGATGCTCTCGCGCGGCCCGAGCCACTCCACGTGGCTCGAGCACCCGAGGTCGGTGGCCACAGCCAGCGCGTGCTCGCGGTCCGGCCCGTCCCCCATCAGCAGCAGCCGGGCGGGCACCTGCTGCCGGATCGCGGCGAACGCCCGGACCACGTCGGCGACCCGCTTGACCGGCCGGAAGTTGGAGGCGTGCACGAGGATCCGTTCGCCGCCGTCGCGGTCGGGCCAGCGCTTCTGCGGCCCCGGCCGGTAGCGTTCGGTGTCGACGAAATTCGGGATCACCTCGATCGGCGTGGTGGTGCCGAACACCAGCCGGGTCTCGTCGGCGAGGTACTGGCTCACCGCGGTGACCGCGTCGGACTGTTCGATCGCGAACCGCGTCGGCCGCATGTAGGCGCGGTCGCTGCCGGCGACGGTGATGTCGGTGCCGTGCAGCGTGGTGATGAAGCGGAAGCAACTGCCGCACATGCTGCGGGCCAGGAACGCGCTGACCGCGTGCGGGATGGCGTAGTGGACGTGGAACACGTCGACCTGGGCCTCCTCGCGTACCTCCAGCAGCCGGGTCGCCAGCGCCAGGTCGTACGGCGGGTAGCGGAACAGCGGGTACGCCGACACCTGCACCTGGTGGAAGCGGAGGCCCGGGATGCCGCGTCGGAGCCGGCTGGGCCGGTCGTAGCTGAGCAGGTGGACCTCGTGGCCGCGCAGCGCCAGGGCGTGGGCCATCTCGGTCGCGACCACGCCACTGCCGCCGATGGTCGGGTAGCAGACGATGCCGATGCGCATGCGGCGCATCCTACGAGCGGGGCCGCGCCGGTGCCTGCGTCGGGTGGATCCGGGCGGCGCCGGGCCGGCTCAGGATGGCCCGAGGTCGGCCTCGACCGCCAGCGGCAGCTCCAGCACGAGCTGCAGGGCGCCGTCGGGCGGCGTCGTCACGTGGCAGCGGCCGCGCATGCAGGCGACGAACGCGCGCAGCGTGAGCGCCCGTTCGCGCAGGTGCGGATCGGGCGCGCCCTGGCAGCGGATCTCGACCTCGGCGCCGTCGTCGGTCCGGCGGGTGCGCACCTCGACCTCGCCGCCGCTGCCCGCGTGCCGCGCGCCGAGGAGCAGTGCGCGCTGCAGCGCGTGCGCCAGCTCGGCGCGCCGGCCGGCCACCGGCGGGATCCTTCCGTGCAGCGCAGTCCGCAGGACCAACGGGAAGCCGACCTCCTGGACCAGGCCGCGGACGCAGGCGTCGACCGCCGCGTCGAGGTCACCCTGCCCGAGGTCCGGGTCCTCGGCGGCGGCCAGCGCCTCGGCGAGCGCCAGCAGCTCGGCGGTGCCGTCGTCGAGGTGCGCCTCGTCGAACCAATCGGGGTCGTCCCCATCGCGCCCGATCAGCCGCAGCAGGTCGAGGTCGAGCCGCTGCAGGCAGTCGGCGATGCGCTCGGGCAGGTCCCGGGGGTCGTCCACCCCGGGGTTATCGGCGCCCGGCGCCGCCGGCTTGTGCGGGCCGTCCGCGCGGACTCAGCCTTCGGCGCCGAGGCTGCGCTGCGGGGCTCCGGTCTCCTCGGCCCCAACCCGGGAGTCGGCCTGGGAGCCGGCCTGGGAGCCAGCCTCGGAGTCGGCATCGCCGGCGGTCTCGCCCGCCGCGGCCTCGTGCACCTCGGCGCCGTCGTCGACCGCCTCCTCGTCCTCCTCGATCACCGGTTCCGCCAGGCCGAGCCGCTCCAGCAGCTCCTGCGCCACCGCCTCGTAGTCGCGCGCACCGTTCGAGTCGGGCGCGTGCTCGAAGATCGTGCGGCCGAAGCTCGGCGCCTCGGCCAGCTTGACGTTGTTGCGGATCCGCGTGCGCGCGAGCTGGCCGCCGAAGTGCTGCTCGATCTCGCGCAGCACCTCGGCGCTGAGATTGGTGCGCGAGTCGACCATGCACGGCAGCACCAGCGCCACGTGCAGGCTCGGGTTGAGCCGCTTCTGCACCAGCATGATCACCTCGATCAGCTTGGCCATGCCCTGCAGCGACAGGTACTGCGCCTGCATCGGGATCACCACCTGCTCGGCGGCGACCAGCGCGTTGGCCGACAGCACGCCGAGGGAAGGCGGGCAGTCCAGCAGCAGGAAGTCGAACTCGTCGCGGCGCGCGAAGGTCTCCAGCGCCTCGCGCAGGATGGTCTCGCGGCCGATGCGGTTGGCGAGCACCTGCTCGACGCCGGCCAGCGACGTGTCGCTGGGCACCACGAACAGGTTCTCGGTGCCGGTGGCCTGCACCAGGTCGTGCAGCGGGCGGTCCTCGACCATCAGGTTGGTCAGCGTGTTGCCCTCGAGGTCCGGCCGCTTGTCGACGTGCACGGTCAGGTTGGCCTGCGGATCCATGTCCAGCAGCAGCACGCGGTGGCCGCGTCGCGCCAGGGCGGCGCCGAGGTTGACGGTGGTCGTCGTCTTGCCGACGCCACCCTTCTGGTTGATGACCGCGATGCAGCGCATGGTGCCCCCTCCAGGCCGTGATGGCAGGGTGTGGTGGTGCCGGCCGCGAACCGCTCCGCGCCCGACGGCCGGCCATTAGAGGCCGGACGGGGGCCAGCGGAAAGGCCGAAAGCCGCGCGGCACAGGCTTCCGCGCCGCGTCGTCAGCGACCCAGCCGGCGCCGGACGTCCTCGAGCCGAGCCCGCAGCGCGGCGTCTTCGGGCCGCAGCCGGACGGCGTCGCCCAGCAGCCATTCGGCCGCGCCCAGGTCGCCGAGTTCGAGCATCAGCCCGGCGAGGTCGGTGCGCAGCCCTGGATCGTCGGGTCGGGTCGCGAACAGCGCGTTCCACAGCGCCTGCACCTCGGCGCCGCGACCGAGGTCGCGCAGCAGGCGGGCCAGGTGCACGTAGGTGCGCAGCTCGCCCGGCGCCGCCGCGATCGCGCGGCGGTACTCGGCGACGGCCTCGTCGCCGCGGCCGAGCAGCCCCAGCGCGAACGCCCTGGTGTTGGCGAACGCCACCCGTCGCGGTTCGAGTCGCGTCGCCTCGTCGGCGTGCCGCAGCGCCTCGGCCAGCAGCGGATCGCCGGCGGCCGGCGCGCCGCCGCCGCGACGCGCGGCGCGCTCGAGCAGCACCGTGGCGAGGTTGCCGTGCCCGTCGGCCAACGTCGGATCGTCGCCGAGCGCGCGGCGCAACAGGGCCTCGGCCTCGTCGAGCTCGCCGCGCTCCGCCAGGGTCACCGCGCGGTGGACCCGGTCGACCGGCAGCACCACCGCGCACTGCATCGCGCGCTCGAACAGCTCGTCGGCCAGCGCCGTGTCGCCGGCATGCCGCAGCACCAGGCCGTAGTTGCCGAGGATCGTGCCGGCTTGGAAGCTGCGGTTGGTCAGCGCGTTCTTCTCGTGGGCATCGCGCCAGAACGGCAGCGGTCCGGCGTAGGCGGCGAGGCGGTCGCGCGCCAGCGCGGTCAGCGCGACCACGGCGATGGCGGCGAGCGCTGCGGCGAGGCGACCGCGCCCGCGCAGCAGCCGGGCGGCGCCGAGCACGACCGGCAGCAGCAGCGCCAGCATCGGCAGGTAGGCGCGCCGTTCGGTGGCGACCTCGGTGACGATCGGCAGGATCGTCGAGGTCGGCGCCAGCAGCAGGAACGCGGCCAGCCCCGGCCAACCGCGCCACGGCCGCCGCACCGACCACGCGATCGCCAGCGCGAGGAGCCCCAGCACGATCGCGCCGGGCAGCATCGCCGGGCCGAACTCGCGCAGGATCGGCGTGTCGTAGCAGGTGCGCTGGTCGGTCGGCCACAGCGCCAGGCGCGCGTAGTGGACGACGACCCCGGCCTGCGTCTGCAGCCATTCCGCCGCGGTCGCGCGCGGCCTGGTGTCGTAGCCGACGGTCGGGTTGTGCGGGCCCGCGAGCACGCTGGCCAGCAGCACCAGCCAGCACGCGAACAGTCGAACGTGCAGTCCGCGGCGCGGTGCGAGCGCGCGCCACGAGCCCGCCAGCAGGGCGCGGTCGAACAGCAGCAGCACCAGCGGCGCCACCACCATGTCCTCCTTGGCGAGCATGCCGGCGGCGGTGCAGGCGACGGCGGCGTGCCACGGGCCACGGCGATCGGGGTGGGCGGCGGCGCGCAGCAGCGCCAGCAGCGCGCCGCAGAGACACGCCGCCAACAACAGCGTCGACTGCTGCGTCGCGTAGGCCACCGCGTCGGCGGCCAACGGGTGCGCGGCCCACAGCGCCGCCAGCGCCAGAGCGACCCAGCCGGCGCGGGGCTCGGCGCGCAGCTGCAGCGCGCCGCGCACGACCAGGAACAGCAGGCCGGCCACCAGCCAGTGCAGCATCACCGACACCACGCGGAACGGCGTCGCGCGGTCGCCGAACAGCGCGAACTCGGCGCTCAGCAGCAGGCAGGTCAACGGCCGGTTGGCAAGCGGCGTGTGCTGCTCGCCGTAGGCCGCCTGCAGCCATCGGCCGCCGCGGAGCGCCGCGTTCTCGGCGATCGACGGCATGTCGTCGAACACGAACTGGCAGCGCGACAGCGGCAGCCACGCCGCCGCGGCCACCGCCAGCAACAACGCGAACGCGACGGCGGTCCCGGGCGTTCGCGCCGTCGCGGTCATGCGAACAGGAGCGTCGGGTCCGCCACCGGCAGCGGTCCGTCGATCACGAACGGCTCGGCCGCGGCCACGCCGATCCGCGCGCCGAAGAACTCGTCGCGCACGCGTGCCCGTTCGCAGATGTCGCGCGCCTGCACGAGGTGCGCGCGGTCGTCGGGCCGGACCAGCTGCGATCGGTAGCAGCGGATCACGGCGTCCTTCTGCTGGCGGCACGCGGAGATGTCGACCACGAAGGTCGGTTCGACCGGCACGTTGCCGGGGTACTGCACGAGGAGCCGCGGCCGGAACGGGGTGTCGCCGCCGGCCGCGGGGGCGTAGCGGCCCAGGCCGGCCAGGAACCACGCCTTCTGCGCGAGCCGCGCGGTGGCGCTGTGGTCGGGATGCACGTCCTGCACGGTCGGGGCGAACAGCAGCTGCGGGCGCGCGGCGCGCAGCACCGCGACCAGCTGCTGCACCGCGGCGTCGCCGTCGGTGACGCCGGTGTCGGGCAGCCCGAGGTTGTGGCGTTCGGCGATGCCGAGCGCCCGGGCCGCGTCGGCGGCCTCGCGGGCGCGGTCCGCGGGCGTGCCGCGCGATCCCATCTCGCCGCCGGTCACGTCGACCACCGCGACGCGTCGGCCGGCGGCCACCAGCCGCAGCACCGTGCCGCCGGCGGCGATCTCGACGTCGTCGGGGTGCGGCCCCAGGAACAGCGCGTCGCAGGGCTGCACGGTCACAGCTCCAGCACGCCGTGCTCGACCGTGAACGGCTCCGCGGCGGCGAGGATCGTGCGCGCCAGCTCCTTGCCGTGCACGGCCAGGAACGGCAGCGGCCCGAGGACGCGCTCCTGCGTGCGGCCGCGCGGCCGCAGGTTGGCGCACAGGCGGCGGATCTGGCGCATGCCGGTGCCCTCGCGGTTCTGCCGCGCCGACCGCAGCTTCTGCGCCAGGCGCTGCAGCTCGTCGCCGGTCTTGGTGCGCACGCGGTCGACCGCCGCCAGCAGCGAGCTGTCGACGTGCTGCAGGCGGCCGGCGATGCGGTCGAGGCCCTGACGCAGCACGGCGGCGAGGTCCTCGATGTCGCCCTCGACGCCGCCGGCCTCGTCGCCGCCGAGCTGCTCGATCAGCTTCTCGGGCGGCTGCTCGAGGTCGACCAGGTCCCAGCCGAACTTGGCGAGCAGCCGCTGCAGCGACGGCTCCACCAGCGTCATCGACGCGCGCGGCACGAACGGCGGCTGCGGCACGCCGAGCGCGCGGTACAGCGGCGCCACGACCGCGAGATACGACAGCTCGCCGGGGCCGACGACGAACGCCAGCGTCGGCAGGCACGCGTCCTGCCACAGCGGCCGCAGCAGCGCGCCGGGGCTGAGGCCGGTGGCGCGACGGTAGCGTTCGCCGTCGGCGAGCGGGTTGCGGCGGTCGCCGACGATCTCGAACATCATCGTCGCCGACGGATCCATCGTGACGTCGAGGCCGCGGTCGCCGATCTCGTCGCAGGTCTGCCGCACGGCGTCGCGGATCGTGTCGGCCTGCGACCACCAGCGCTCCAGCGGCGCGAACGCCTCCTCGGGCAGGTCGCGCGGCTCGATCACCAAGAGGCCGTCCTCGCCGAACAGCTCGAACATCATCCGCGCCTGGGCGTCGCCGAGCGTCTCGTCCGGGTGGCGCGGCTTGAACAGGTCCATCGCCCACTGCCGCTGCTCGCTCTGCGGCAGCAGCTGGTCGACCTCGTCGAGCGCGCGCTGCACCTCGCGGCCGCAGCGGATCTCGCGCAGCGGCGAGCCGGTGTGGTCGAGCTCGAGGCGGATCCGCTGCACGTCCTGGGCGCCGTTGACCAGGAACAGGCGGTTGGCCTCCTCGAGGTCGTGGTCGTCGCTGTGGTTCCAGAACACCGGCACGGCGCGCACCGAGCTGTCGTGCGCCTCGATCGCCCGGCACAGGCGGATCGCGGTGGCGACCTTGAACAGGTTGAACAACGGGCCGCCGCCGAGACCCGGCTGCTGGCCGGTGACGACGCAGTGGACCTTCGGGTCGGCGAGCGCCGCGGCGTTCTCGAGCACCGGCGCCGGCGCGCCGTGGCGCGTCGCGTACGCCGTGAACGCGCGCACCAGCGCCTGCCGCGGCACCAGGCGGCCGGCGCCGGTCGGCGCGCGCCGCAGCAGCTCGCCGAGGTCGCGCGCGCGGCGGCCGAGCAATGCGCACAGATCCCGGTCGTCGTCCAGGTAGCGCTGGTGCACGTCGGTGGTGCCCAGCCGACGGAAGGAGATGTGGCGCAGGGTCGAGCCCACGGGGCCCGGTGTTCTAGCCCCTGCGCCCGCCGGTGTCACTTGCTGCCGCTCGCCGGGTGGTCGCCCGGTCGCATCTGCCTCGCCAGCTGCTGGGCATCGCGGCACTCGTCGGCGAACTGCGCCGCAGCGACCTCGATGCGGGCGGGCCAGTCGGGGGCGTCGGGCGCGAACGCCTGCATCACGCCGCGGCTCTGCGTCGCCAGGGCGCCGAGGCCGCGGCCGTCGAACGCGGCCACCAGGTCGCGCACCTTGCCGCCCTGGGCGCCGACGCCGGGCAGCAGGATCCAGGCGCGCGGCATGCGCGCGCGCAGCCGCACCAGCTCCTCGGGCCAGGTCGCGCCGACGACGGCGCCGACCGGCGAGTAGCCCTCCGCCTGCGGCAGCTCGTCGCCCCAGCGCGTCACCGCGTCGGCGACCGCGTCGCACAGGGCGCGCGTGCCGTCGTCGAGGCGCAGGTCCTGCAGGTCGCGGGCGCCCGGGTTGCTGGTGCGCACCAGCACGAAGACGCCGAGCCCGCCGCGGTCCGGGTGGCAGCGCCGCAGGAACGGCTGCAGCGAGTCGCCGCCGAGGTACGGGTGCAGCGTCACCGCGTCCGCCCAGCGCGCGTGCCCCTCGGCGTAGGCCTCGGCGGTGCTGCCGATGTCGCCGCGCTTGATGTCGCCGAGCACCAGCAGGCCGTGCTCGCGCGCGACGGCGCAGGTCTCCTCGTAGGCCGCGAACCCGGCGCTGCCGTAGCACTCGAAGAAGGCGATGTTGGGCTTCACGACGGGCACGTGGCGCGCAAGCACAGGCAGCGCCTGCCGGTAGAACGCGGTGATGCGCTCGGGCGCAGGCGCGTCCGGCAGCAGGTCGAGGGGCAGGGCGTCGAGGCGCGGGTCGAGTCCGACCACGGCCGGCGCCGCGCCGGCGAGGACCCGGCGGGCCAGTTCGGCGACGAACGTCATCGCGGCGGAGCGTAGCGGTCGCCGCCGCGCGCGGGAACCGACGGTTCGGCCGAGGTTCGAGGTGGCATCGCCTGGGCGTTGGCTGTCTCCTTCTCCGTTCCAAAAACCGGCCGCCACCCCTCGGCGGCCCCAGCGAACAGACCCGAACCGATGCCAGTTGCCTTCGTACCCAAGGAGACGGAGCACGGTGAGACCCGCGTCGCGGCGATCCCGGAGACCGTCAAGGGCCTGATCAAGCTCGGACTGCAGGTCGAGGTCGAACGCGGCGCCGGCGCCGCCGCCGGCTTCCAGGACGAGGAGTACACCGCCGCCGGCGCGGTGCTGGTCGACGACGCCGCGCGCGGCGGCGCCGACCTGGTGCTGTGCATCGGCACGCCGCCCGCCGAGCAGGTGAAGCGGCAGAAGGCCGGCTCGCTGCTGGTCTGCTCGCTGCAGCCGGCGCTGCACGGCGACAGCATCGCGGCGGCGCAGGCGGCCAAGGTCAGCGCCATCGGCCTCGAGTTCATGCCGCGCATCACCCGCGCGCAGAAGATGGACATCCTCAGCTCGCAGGCGACCTGCGGCGGCTACCAGGCGGTGCTGCTCGCGGCCGCGGCGCTGCCGAAGATGTTCCCGCTGATGATGACGGCCGCCGGCACGCTGACGCCCGCGCGCGTGCTGGTGCTCGGCGCCGGCGTCGCCGGGCTGCAGGCGATCTCCACGGCCAAGCGCCTCGGCGCGGTGGTCGAGGCCAACGACATCCGGCCGGCGGTCAAGGAGCAGGTCGAGTCGCTCGGCGCCAAGTTCGTCGACACCGGCACGCCACCCGACGCCGAGACCAAGGGCGGCTACGCCACCGAGACCACGCAGGAGTTCCTGAAGAAGCAGCGCGACACGCTGACGCACCACATCGCCCAGGCCGACGTGCTGATCACGACGGCGCTGGTGCCCGGCAAGAAGGCGCCGGTGCTGGTCACCGCCGAGATGCGCAAGGCGATGAAGCCCGGCTCGGTGATCGTCGACATGGCGGCGCCGATGGGCGGCAACGTCGAGGGCACCCGCAACGGCGAGCGCGCCGTGGTCGACGGCGTGACCATCATCGGCGAGTCCAACCTGCCGGCGCAGGTCGGCGGCGACGCGTCGCGGATGTTCGCGCGCAACGTCGTCGCGTTCCTCGGCGAGTTCGTCAAGGAGGGCAACGTCAACCTGGACCTCGGCAACGAGATCCTCGGCGCCGTGACGATCGTCCACGACGGCCAGATCCGGCACCAACCCACCGCGCAGGCCCTGGCCGCCCAGCGGGGCCAATCCGAAGCGGGTCAACCCAAGAGCTGACCATGGATCCGATGTTCCTGTTCGTGTTCGTGTTCGCGGTCGCGGCGCTGCTCGGCTTCGAGCTGATCACCAAGGTGCCGCCGACGCTGCACACGCCGCTGATGTCGGGGTCGAACGCGATCTCCGGCATCACCATCGTGGGCGCGATCCTGTGCGCACACTCCGGCGCGGGCTTCCTGGCCCAGGCGCTCGCGTTCCTGGCGATCGCGTTCGCCTCGATCAACGTGGTCGGCGGCTACATGGTCACCGACCGCATGCTGGGCTCCTTCAAGAAGAGGGAGAAGAAGTAGCGTGGAATACCTCTACCTCGCGGCGACGCTGCTGTTCGTCTTCGGCATCAAGCGCCTGACCAGCGTCCGCACCTGTCAGCAGGGCAACCGGCTGTCCGAGGCCGGCATGACGCTGGCGATCCTGGCGACGCTGCTGGTGGCGTCCGGCGTGATCACCTGGTGGGTGGTCATCGCCGGCATTCTGGTCGGCGGCGGCGCCGGCGCCGTCATCGCCAAGCGCACGCCCACCACGCAGATGCCGGAGATGGTCGCGGCGCTGAACGGCTTCGGCGGCGTCGCCTCGGCGCTGGTGGCGATGTCGGACCTGCTCAGCAACCCGCTGCTGCAGCCGGCCGACGCCAGCCTGGCCGACCTCGGCTTCGCCTACTCGGTGGCGACGCCGGCGACGATCCTGATCGGCATGGTCACGCTGACCGGCAGCTTCGTCGCGTTCAAGAAGCTGTCCGGCGCCAAGATGGCGCACCCGCTGCCGTCGCCGCAGCGGCACTGGCTGCACACCGGCCTCGGCATCCTGGCGATCGGCATGTCGACCTGGATGGTGCTGACCGGCAGCCACACGGCGATGACGTTCGCGGTGATCCTGCTCGCGATCGCGGCGGCGGTGCTCGGCGTGTTCCTGGTGATGCCGATCGGCGGCGCCGACATGCCGGTCGTGGTGTCGCTGCTCAACAGCTACTCCGGCGTCGCCGCGGCCGCGGCCGGGTTCGTGATCCACAGCCCGCTGCTGATCGTGGTCGGCGCGCTGGTCGGCGCGTCGGGCCTGATCCTGACGCAGATCATGTGCAAGGCGATGAACCGGTCGCTCGGCAACGTGCTGCTGGGCGGCATCGGCGACGACTCGGTCGCCGAGGACGCGCGCGACTACAAGTCGATCAAGTCGACCACGCCCGAGGAGGTCGCGATGCTGCTCGAGGGCGCGTCGTCGGTCATCATCGTGCCGGGCTACGGCCTCGCGGTCGGCCAGGCACAGCACGCGGTCCGCGAGCTGGGCGACCTGCTGATCAAGAACGGCGTCAACGTCCGCTACGCGATCCACCCGGTCGCGGGCCGCATGCCGGGCCACATGAACGTTCTGCTGGCCGAGTCCGACGTGCCCTACGACCAGCTCTGGGAGATGGATCGCATCAACTCGGACTTCAAGAACACCGACGTCGTCATCGTCGTCGGCGCCAACGACGTGGTGAACCCCGCCGCGCGCGAGAACACCGGCCCGATCGCCGGCATGCCGATCCTCGACGTCGACCACGCGCAGACCGTGGTGGTCATCAAGCGCTCGCTGTCGCCGGGCTACGCGGGCATCAAGAACCCGCTGTTCGACCTCGACAACTGCCTGATGGTGTTCGCGGACGCCAAGGAGGCGCTCGAGGGCATGGTCAAGGAAGTGAAGGAGATGGCGAAGTGAGCGCCGCGGCGGCGCTCGCGTAGATCGTCGGCGACGCCGACCCGATCGGCCGCCCGATCGGCCGATCGGGTCGTCCCCGGCTCACGGGTGGTGCAGCTGCATCGGCTTCCAGCCGAGCAGCACCAGCATCACCAGGAAGCCCAGCGCGTAGGCGACCGGCAGGTGCCAGCCGCCGCGCACCCAGCCGAGCGCGCTGCGGGCCTTGGGGAAGAACGCGGACAGCGCCACGCCGGCCGACGAGCCGAACCAGAGCATCGAGCCGCCGAAGCCGACGGCGTAGGCCAGGAAACCCCAGTCGTAGCCGTTCTGCTCGATCGCCAGCTTGGTCAGCGGGATGTTGTCGAAGAACGCCGACACGATGCCGAGCCCGAACGCGGTGGCCGGCGACGCTGCCGGCAGCTCCTCGACCGGCATCATCGACGCCGTGAGAACGAGACTCAGCAGGAACACCGCGCCGGTCGCCGCATTGCCGAGCAGGTTCCACTCCGGCTGCCGCACCGGCGCCGCCAGCACCAGCGCCGCCCAGACGCCGACCGCCGGCAGGCCGAACGCCAGGTTGGCGCCGACCGCGCCGACCAGGATCGCGAGCACCACGACCAGCCGGACCGGGTCGAGCGGCTCCGGGTCGACGGTGCCGCGCTGGATCGGCTGCAGCGCGTGCTGCTGGCGCGCGGCGAAGTAGCCGCAGAACAGCACCACGACCAGCGCCCCGACCGCGGCCCTGGCCACCTCGAGCGGCGGCGCGCCCGCGAGCCACATCATCGTCGTGGTCGTGTCGCCGACCACCGAGCCGGCGCCGCCGGCGTTGCTGGCGGCGACGATCGCGGCCAGGTAGCCGATGTGCACGCGACCGCCGAACAGCGCCTGCGCCGCGGTGCCGCCGATCAGCGCCGCGGCGATGTTGTCGAGCACGGCCGACAGCACCGCCACCAGCACCAGCAGCAGGAACGCGCCGAGCCGCCCGAGCGGCAGCAGCTCGCACAGGTGCTTGGGCAGGTGCGAGCGCTCGAAGTGGCTGGCCAGCAGCGTGAACCCGAGCAGCAGCCCGCCGAGGTTGGCGATCTCCACCCACTCGTGCCCGAAGTGCTCCAGCGGGTCGAAGTCGGTCATTCCGAGCCGGACGGCGAGCACGCTGGCGAGGCCGGCGAGCGCGATCTTCATGGCGTGGCGGTGCGCGGCGGCGATGCCGACCAGCGTCAGCGCGAACAATCCGAACAGGATGCCGGTGCTCAAGGGAGTCTCGTGTGCGCTGCGTCTATCGCCGCGCGCACGCGTTGTCCATGAGCCCGTCCGGCGCCCGGCCTGCCGGGCGGGCTGCGGGGCGGGTGTGCCGGTGTCAGTTGGCCGTGAGCGGGGTCGCCGGGACGCCGTTCAGCAGGAAGTGCAGCACGATGCTGGCGCAGTACCCCGCCAGGATCGCCGGCAGCCAGCGCAGGTGGCCGGCGAAGGTGTACTGCCCGCGCGCCGCGCCCATCAGCGCCACGCCGGCGGCGCTGCCGACCGACAGCAGCGAGCCGCCGACGCCGGCGGTCAGCGTCACCAGCAGCCACTGGAACACGTCTTCCTGGTGGGTGGCGCCCATGGTCGGGTCCATCTTCAGCACGGCGAACATCACCGGCACGTTGTCGACGACCGCCGACAGCCCGCCGATGCCGATGTTGGCCCAGGTCGCGCCCATGCCGTCGTAGAGCGCGTGCGAGACCAGGGCCAGGTGGCCGAGCTCGTTGAACGCGCCGACGCACATGATGACGCCGAAGAAGAACAGCAGCGTGTCCCACTCGACCGCGGCGACGTCGTGGAACACGTCGATCTCGCGGCCGGTCTGCTGCCGGTGCGCCGTCACCTTGCGGACGTAGCCGTAGGCGAAGTAGTAGCACAGGCCGGTGGTCATGCCGAGGAACGGCGGCAGGTGCAGCGCCACGTGGAACGTGATCGCGGTCGCGATCGTCGCCAGGAACAGCAGCGTCACCACCCACCAGCCCTGCTGCAGCTCGGCGCGCTCCTCGACCGGCGCCGGCCTGGTCTTCGGCAGCGCGAGGCTCATCAGCGCCGCGGGCACCAGCCAATTGGCGACGCAGGGCAGGAACAGCTTCAGGAACTCGCCGGTCGCGACCTTGCCCTCCTGCCACACCATCAGCGTGGTGATGTCGCCGAACGGCGAGAACGCGCCGCCCGCGTTGGCGGCGACGACGATGTTGGTGCACGCGGTGCCGACGAACATCGGGTTGCCGCGGCCGACGGCGACGACCACCGCGCCCATCAGCAGCGCCGTGGTCAGGTTGTCGGCGACCGGCGAGATCACGAACGCCAGCAGGCCGGTGGTCCAGAACACCGCGCGCAGCCCGAAGCCGCGCGTCACCAGCCACGCGTTGAGCCACAGGAACACGTTGTGCTTGGCGATGGCGGAGATGTAGGTCATCGCCACCATCAGGAAGAGGAACAGTTCGGCGAAGTCGGCGACATGGTGCGCGACCAGACCGTGCACGTGGTCGGCGCCGCCGGGCGCGTGCGCCGCCAGCGCGAGCGCGGTGAGCACCCACATCAGGCCGGCGGCGGCGATCACCGGCTTGGACTTGCGCAGGTGGATGCGCTCCTCGAACACCACCAGCACGTAGGCCAGCACGAACAGCGCCACGGCGGCGAGGCCCCACGAGGTCGTGGCGAGAGCTGAAGCGGATCCGTTCGCGAGCATGCGCACCCTGCGGTCCGGCGCGGCCACGGCGGCCGCGGGCGGATCGGGCTGTATCGGCCGGAGGGCCAACGCGGGGCGA
This sequence comes from Planctomycetota bacterium, assembly GCA_050245995.1. Classification (GTDB taxonomy): domain Bacteria; phylum Planctomycetota; class UBA1135; order UBA1135; family UBA2386; genus JBFWWV01. The sequence goes on from JBFWWV010000010.1 coordinate 46,990, forward strand.
GCCGCGCGGCTGCGGCCGGCCGCACCGGCCGTTCGGGCGCGGGCGCCGGGCCGCTACGGCGCGTCCAGCAGGTGGTGCACCCAGATCGACGCCGCGTAGCCGATGGCGATGACCGGCATCCAGCGCAGGTGACGGCCGAAGGTGTAGTGGCCGCGACCGGTGCCCATCAACGCCACACCGGCAGCGCTGCCGACCGACAGCAACGAGCCGCCGACGCCGGCGGTCAGCGTCACCAGCAGCCACTGGTAGTCCGCCATCGGCGTGTGCAGCGCGCCGGTCGGGTCCATCGGCGGATCCATGCCGAGCACGGCGAACATCACCGGCACGTTGTCGATGATCGCCGACAGGACGCCGACGCCGACGTTGGCCCAGAAGGCGCCGACGCCGTGCACGGGGTCGTAGAGCAGGTGGCTGACCTTGGACAGGAAGCTCAGCTCCTGCAGGGCACCGACGCACATGATGACGCCGAAGAAGAACAGCAGCGTGTCCCACTCGACCTCGGCGACGTTGCGGAACACGTCGAGCGGCTCGCCCTTGCGGCCCGGCTTGACGCGATGACGGCTGAGCCACCCGTAGATGAAGAAGTAGCCCAGCCCCGTCGTCATGCCGAGGAACGGCGGCAGGTGGAACGCGATGTGGAAGGTCACCGCGGTGGCGATCGTGGCCAGGAACAGCAGGATGATCACCAGCCAGCCGTGCTGCAGGCTGGCGTCCTGCTGCAGCGGCTCCGGCTTCTTGTTCGGCACGAAGAAGTGCATGCAGACGGCCGGGATCAGCCAGTTGACCAGCGACGGCAGCACCAGCCGGAAGAACTTCTCGGTGTGCACCTTCTGCTCGGCCCAGACCATCAGCGTGGTGATGTCGCCGAACGGCGAGAACGCGCCGCCGGCGTTGGCCGCGATGACGATGTTGATGCAGGCCAGGCCGATGAAGTTCGGGTTGCCGCGGCCGACGGTCAGCACCACGGCGCCCATCAGCAGCGCGGTCGTGAGGTTGTCGGCGATCGGCGAGATCAGGAACGACAGCGTCCCGGTGACCCAGAACACGGCGCGCAACCCGAAGCCGCGCGACACCAGGATCGCGTTCAGCTTCAGGAACACGTTGTGCGCGGCGATGGCGGAGATGTAGGTCATCGCCACCATCAGGAAGAGGAACAGCGCCGCGAACTCGCCCACGTGGTGGAGCACGCGCTCCTCGAGGTGGTGGCCGTCGAGCGTGCCTGCGTCGGGGTGGCCGGCGTACGCCATGGACACCAGCAGCCAGAGGATGCCGGCCGCGAGGACGACCGGCTTCGACTTGCGCAGGTGGATCTTCTCCTCGAGCACGACGAGGAGATAGGCGAGCACGAACGTGCCGAGAGCGACCTGGCCGGCCAGCGTCGCCGTCAGGTCGAAGCGAGTGAGTTCTGCGATCACCGCAGGGGAGGGGTGCGAGGGGAGAGGGGCGGGCCCAGTGTGGCGACGGGCTGCCGAGGCTCAAGCCGATACCGGCGTTTCCGCGCGGATCGCGGCGCGCGCTATCGATCCGCCGCCGGGGGTGGCGTCACGAGCGCGCGCAACGCCCCCATCACGGCCTCGGCCGCGCGTGGCGACACCTCGCCGGCCAGCCAGGCGGCCTGCGCGGGACCCAGGGTCGCGTCGAGGTCGGCGCCCTCGGCCTCCGGGTACAGCACCGGCTCCTCCGCGGCGCCGTACTGCAGCGGCGGCAGGTCCGGATCGGCGCCGGTCTGCCGCACCTTCGCCAGCAGCGCGTGCAGGTCGATGCCGCGCAGCACCAGCAGGTCCCACGGCTTCTCGTCGAGGCGGCGCGCGAACAGCTCGTTGAGCGCCAGCACGTGCCGGCACGGCTTCTCGGGCAGGTCGCACGAGCAGCCGAACGTCACGCGGCGGGCGTCGGGGAACAGCGGCTCGCCGACGATGCGGGCGACCAGACGGTCGAACGCGCGCGGCACGCGACCCTGCTCGAGCGCCTCGACGATCGACTTGCTGCGGCGCAGCACGCGCACGATCGTCGTCAGGTCCTTCTGCGGCAGCGTCAGGATCTGCAGGCTGACCTCGTGGATCGAGCCCATCGAGCCCTCCATCTCGGCGCGCAGCGAGCCGGGGCGGATGCGGACCATCGGCCGGCGGATGCTCGGCAGCAGCTCGAGCGCCGCCGCCAGCCGCTTGTCGTCGACGCCGCGGGTGGCGTCGCGGCGCCAGCGCTCGCCGAGGGAGATCGCCTTGGTCTCGCTCACGCGAGGGCCTCCTTGCGATCGAGGGTCAGCAGGCGCTTGAGCTCGTCGTTGCTGAGCTCGGTGATCCAGTTCTCGCCGGCGGCCAGCAGGTTGTCGGCGACCTCGCGCTTGCGCTCGAGCATCTGCTGGATGCGCTCCTCGAGCGTGCCGGTGCAGACGAACTTGTGCACGAACACGTTGCGCTGCTGGCCGATGCGGAACGCGCGGTCGGTGGCCTGGTCCTCGACGGCCGGGTTCCACCACCGGTCGTAGTGGAACACGCGGTTGGCGGCGGTCAGGTTGAGGCCGGTGCCGCCGGCCTTGAGCGACAGCACGAACACCCGCGGGCCGTCCGGCCGCGACTCCTGGAAGTCGGTGACCATGGCGTCGCGCTCCTTCTGCGGCACGCTGCCGTGCAGGAACAGCACGCCCTGGCCGGTCATCTCCTCGACGTGGGTCTTGAGCAGCGACCCCATCTCCTTGAACTGCGTGAACACCAGGCAGCGGTCGCCCTCGTCGAGCGCCTCCTGCAGCATCTCACCCAGCAGGTCGAGTTTGCCGCTGCGCGAGTGCAGCGAGCTGCCGTCCATCAGGTAGTGCGCCGGGTGGTTGCAGACCTGCTTGAGCCGCAGCAGCGTGGTCAGGATCGCGCCGCGCCGGGCGATGCCCTCCTGGGCGCGCTCGACCTCCTGCAGACCCTTGCGCACCACCGACTCGTACAGGATCGCCTGCTCGCGGCTCAGCGTCGCGGCGACGATCTGCTCGGTCTTCTCCGGCAGGTCCGCGACGATCTCGCTGTCGGTCTTGAGGCGGCGCAGCACGAACGGCCGCACCAGCCGCGCCAGCGCCGACATCGAGCTCTGCCGGCGCTGCTTGACGATCGGGTGCTCCAGCGTCTGCAGGAACTGCGTCCGCGAGCCGAGCAGGCCCTCGTTGAGGAAGTCCATGATCGACCACAGGTCGAGCGGCCGGTTCTCGAGCGGCGTGCCGGTCAGCGCCAGCCGGAAGTTGCCCTTGAGCTGGCGGGCGATGCGCGACTGCTTGGTGGTCGGGTTCTTGATGTTCTGCGCCTCGTCGAGGATCACGCCCTCGAACGCGCAGGTCGTGAAGATGTCCTCGTCGCGCTGCAGCAGGTTGTAGCTGGTCAGCATGACGTCGGTCTCGGCGAGCACCGCCTCGAAGTCGGCCACCGCGTTGGCGCGGCCCTTGCCGTGGTGCAGCAGGACGCGGAGCTCCGGCGCGAACCGGTGCAGCTCGCGGCGCCAGTTGCCGAGCACCGACACCGGGCACACGATCAGGATGCACGACTGCCGCTCGGCGCGGCGGCGCCAGTCGAGCATGACCGAGATCGCCTGCACGGTCTTGCCGAGGCCCATGTCGTCGGCGAGGCAGGCGCCGAAGCCCTGGTCGACCAGGTAGTACATCCACGAGTGGCCGCGCTGCTGGTACGGGCGCAGCTCGCCGACGAAGTTGGTCGGCACCTCGCGGTCCTCGACGTGGCGCGACCGCTCGAGGTTCTCGAGCAGGCGGTCGAGCCGCGGCGTGCTCGCCATCGTCTCCATCGCCAGCCCGTGCAGGTGCGAGGCGCCGCCGAGGCGCAGCCGCAGCGCCTCGAAGAAGCTGATGCGCTCGCCCGCCTGGTCCATCCGCTTCTTGAAGTCGTTGAGCGCGAGGCGGTCCTTGGGGCTCAGCAGCACCGGCTTGTTCTTGTCGAGCCAGACCAGCGGCGTGCGCGCCTCGACGAGCTCCTCGAACTCGCCGCGGCTGAGCACCTTGTCGCCGAGCGCGAGGTTCCAGCGGAACTCGAACCACGGCCGCGTCTGCTCGGCGCCCTGCACCTCCTGCAGCGTCACGTGCGCCGACAGCCGCTGCATCGCCTCGACGCCGGGCAGGCGCAGCTCGCAGCCCTCGGCCTCGAGCAGCGGCAGGTGGTCGAGGATCTGGTCGAGCTCCTGGCGCGTCAGGCTGGCGCGGCCGTCCTGCAGGTTGCGGGCGCGGCGCAGCGACGGCAGCTTGTCGGCCAGCATGTCGATCTTGTGCTCGAGGCGCTGCACGCTGTCGAGCAGCAGCTCGTTGGGGAACAGCGACCGGTTGCCGCGCTGGTGGATCTGCTCGAGGGTCTCGAGCAGGTCGACGCCGGGCAGCGGTCGGGCCAGCAGCTGCAGGCCCCACGGCGCGGTCTCCTCGAGCGGCTGGTCCGGCACCAGGATCTCGAGCACCGGCACCATCGTCGTGTGCCAGAACTCGCGCGGCAGGCGCTCGGCCTTGTCGAAGCCGGGCGTGTGACCCTCCGCGATGCGATCGATCGCCTGGCCCAGCAGGCTGACCAGCAGGTTGCGCGGCGTGACCGCGTAGACGGGGTCGTCGGGGACCGCGAACCGCGCGGTCAGCAGGCTGCCCGGCACCAGCTCGGCGAGCGCGGACAGCGCGGTCTGGGTCGGCGGCGACCAGTGCGGCGCGAACCGCGCGACGCCCGGCTGGGGCGCGGGCGCGAAGTCGCCGCGGTCGCGCATGACGACCGCCAGCCGCGCCGCGCCCGTCAGCAGGCGCAGCGACGGCGTCAGCTCGGGCGCGTCGAACAGCGTCGCCAGCCACGGGATCGCGGTGGCGAGGTCGACCCCGGCGCCGGGGATCGTCCACAGGGACGGTGCGATGCGCTGGGCCGGGCGCTCCTCGTCGCCGTTGGCGGCGGCGACCGGCTGCAGCGACGACTCCTCGACGGCGATCAGGATCTGGAAGTCGACCCTCGTCGCGGCCGCGCGCAGCGCGTCCGGCAGCAACGCCGCGGGGGCGCCGTCGGCGGACCAGAACGCGATGCGCGCGTCGCCCGGCGAACGCGCGTGCAGATAGGCAGCCTCCAGGGCCGCCAGCGGCGGCCTGCTGCCGGGATCAGCGGTCATCGTGTGGTGCTGCGGCGGCGGTCACTGGTTGGAGCCGCGCAGCGACGGGTGCACGAACTCCCTGTCGACCGGTGCCTTGATCTTGTTGGCCGCGTTGGCGCGGCCGCGGGTGGCCTGATCGGACAGCGTGAAGATCAGCAGCAGCGACAGGAACAGGAACGACGACAGGAACACGATCTTGTTGATCGCCGTGTCCCACTTGACGTGCATGAAGATGGCGATGACCAGCGACGCCTTGACGCTGGCGATCAGCATCGCGATCAGCAGGTTCGCCGAGCCGAAGTCGAAGCGCGACGCGGCGACCGTGACGAACGTCAAGAACAGCAGCGCGAGCAGCACGTTCACGAACGTCTTGGTCGACGTGACGTGGTGCGGTCCCCAGCCGCCGTGGGCGTGGTCTCCGTGGCCGTGGGCGTCGTGACCGTGGGCGGTGGCGGCGGCGTTGGCGTGGTCGTGCGCGGTCATCAGGGCACCAGGTAGAGCAGCGGGAACAGGAAGATCCAGATCAGGTCGACGAGGTGCCAGTAGAGGCCGACCAGGTCGACGGGCAGGAAGTAGTGCGCGTGGAAGCGGCCCTTCGCGGCGCCCTTCATGATCCAGACGATCAGGCCGGCGCCGATGATGACGTGCAGGCCGTGGATCGCGGTCATCGTGAAGTAGATCGCGAAGAACAGGTGGCCGTGCGGGACGCCGGCCATGACGCCGTGCGTGTCGGTGAACCACTGTTCTACCGGCAGCCACGGGATCACCAGCGTGCCGTGCTCGAACTTCGACTTGTACTCGAAGAACTTGATGACCATGAAGATGACCGCGCCGATCACGGTCAGCCCGCAGTACATCAGCAGCTTCTGCTTCTGGCTGGTCTGCGCGCAGCGCACGCCCATGGCCATCGTCCACGAGCTCACCAGCAGCACCGTGGTGTTGATGGCGCCGAGCTTCCAGTTCAGCTGCGCACCGCCGAGCCGGAAGGTCTCGGGGTACATCTGGTGGTAGTAGAAGTACGCGGCGAACAACCCGCCGAAGAGCAGGATTTCCGTCGCCAGGAACAGCCAGAAGCCGAGCTTGGCGGCCTGGAACTCCTGCGCCGGCGTGTCGAAGTGGTGGGCGACCGTGTGCGGCTGGAAGCCGGGCCCGGGTGCCGGGACGACGACCGAGTGTCCGTGTCCGTGATCGTGGCTCATGGTTGTGCGAGGAGGCGGTCCGGGGGGCTCAGTTCGCCGGGGTCTGCAGGGTCTTGAGGTCGAGCGTCGAGTAGTCGTAGACCTCGGTGGTCACGACCGGCGCCTCGGCGAAGTTCTCGAGCGGCGGCGGCGTCGGGCCGACCCAGTCGAGCGTGACGCCGCCCCACTGGTTCTGCATCGCCTTCTTGCCCGCCACCAGCGAGTGCACGAGGTAGCCGACCATCAGCAGCACGCCCAGGCCCAGGATCATCGCGCCGATCGTCGATGCCTGGTGGAACGGGGCGTAGTCGGGCACGTACTGCGCGTAGCGGCGCGGCATGCCGCGGCTGCCCATGATGAACTGCGGGATGAAGGTGGCGTTGAAGCCGACGAAGATGATCCCGCACGCCAGCTTGGCCAGGCCCTCGTTGTACATCACGCCGAACATCTTCGGCCACCAGTGGTGCAGGCCGGCGAAGAACGCCAGCGCGATCGACCCCATCATCACGTAGTGGAAGTGCGCGACGACGAAGTAGGTGTCGTGCAGGTGGATGTCGACGTTCAGCGAGCCGAGGATCACGCCGGTCAGGCCGCCGATCGCGAAGATGATCAGGAACGCCAGCGTGTAGAGCATCGGCGAGTTCAGCGCGATCGACCCCTTCCAGATCGTCGCCACCCAGCTGAACTCCTTGATGGCGGTCGGGATCGCCACGAAGAAGGTCAGGAAGGAGAACGCGAACATCGCGTAGGTCGACTGGCCACTCGTGAACATGTGGTGGCCCCAGACCAGGAAGCTGATGATCGCGATCGCCAGCGAGCTGAACGCGATCAGCTTGTAGCCGAACAGCGGCTTCCGGCTGTGGACGGTGACCAGCTCGCTGATGATGCCGAACGCCGGCAGCACCATGATGTAGACGGCCGGGTGGCTGTAGAACCAGAAGAAGTGCTCGAACAGCACCGGGTCGCCGCCGAGGCGCGGGTCGAAGATGCCGATGTTGTAGAGCCGCTCGAACGCGACCATCAGCACGGTGATGCCGAGCACCGGCGTCGCCAGCACCTGCAGGATCGACGTCGCGTAGATCGCCCACACGAACAGCGGCATGCGGAACCAGGTCAGGCCCGGCGCGCGCAGCTTGTGCGTGGTGACGATGAAGTTCAGCCCGGTGAAGATCGAGCTGAAGCCGAGGACGAAGATGCCGAGGCCGATCGAGATGACCGCCTGGTCGGTGTAGAGGCTGTACGGCGCGTAGAACGTCCAGCCGGTGTCGAAGCCGCCGGCGAGGATCGCGTACAGGGCCATGATCGTGCCCGACAGCCACAGGTAGAAGCTCAGCAGGTTGAGCCGTGGCAGCGCGACGTCCTTGGCCCCCAGCATCAGCGGCAACACCATGTTGCCGATCGACGCCGGGATCGCCGGGATGATGAAGATGAACACCATGAACACGCCGTGCAGCGTGAACACCTGGTTGTAGGTCGCGTTGGTGAACAGCGCGCCGCCCGGCTCCCACAGGTGCAGGCGCACCAGCAGCGCGAAGGTGCCGCCGGCGAGGAACGCCAGCGTCACGCCGATCAGGTACATCAGCCCGATGCGCTTGTGGTCGAGCGTCGCGGCCCAGGACCAGAAGCCCTTGGTGACGTTCAGGTAGTTCGGCTGCTGGCCGGACGCGCCGGTCGGCGTCTCGACGGCTGGGACGTTGGTGGTCATGGCAGTGCTAGCTCGGTTGTGCTCGGCTCAGTTGTCGGCCAACGACTTCATGTAGGCGATGATCGCGGCGATGCGGCGGTCGTCGAGGTCGGGGAACGCCGTCATGTTGGCGGTGGCGTAGGTGCCCTCCGCGACCTTCTTGGCGTTCGGCGCGTGGATCGACTCGGTGATGTAGGCGTCGTCGACGGTGAGGGTCTGGCGATTGCCGTCGGGCAGGATCACCTCGCGCTGGCGGCCGACGTAGGCGTCGCCCTGCTTGGTGAACAGGCCCTTCCAGGTCGGCCCGGTCATCGGCGCGCCGTTGACCGTGTGGCAGCTGATGCACAGCTGCTGGTAGATCTTCTGGCCGCTGGCGACCTTCTCCTCGGGCGTGCCGTCGAGGAACACGTCCCAGGGGCGCTTCGCGTAGTCCTCGGCGCTGACGACGCGGACGCGCGCGTACATCTGGCTGTGGTCCTGGCCGCAGTACTCGGCGCAGAACAGGTGGTAGCCGCTGTCCTCGTCGCCGGCGACCGGCATCTTGTTGTCGGCGCCCGGCTGCAGCCGCGTGGTGATCTCGGTCGGCGTGAACCAGACGGTCTGCTGGCGGCCCGGGACCACGTCGCGCTTGACCCGCATCGCCGGCACGAAGAACGCGTGCAGCACGTCGGTCGACTGCAGCGTGAACGCGGCCGGCTTGCCGACCTCGAGCCACAGCTCGCCGTAGCTCGGCGCCGGATCGTTCGGGTAGTAGAACGTCCAGTTCCACTGCTTGGCGACGGCCTTGTACTGGCGCGCGTCGGCCGGCACGACCGTCATGTCGAGGCTGCCCTTCCAGCCCCACGCGAACATGATCATGACGATGATCAGCGGGATCACCGTCCAGACCACCTCGAGCGGCGTGTTGTGCGTCGAGTTGGACGCGGCCGGCTGGTCGAAGGTCCTGCGGCGGTACTTGACCACCGAGTAGGCCAGCACGCCGGCGATCAGCACGAAGAAGAAGATGCAGACCGCGTAGGTGAAGTAGAACAGCCCGTCGACGTGGTCGAAGGTGGAGGCGAGCTTCTCGAGCTGGCCCCACGAATCGATGTCCGCCGGTCGGGCAATCGGCTTCGGGTCCTGGATCAGGTGGGCGATCACGGTCTCGGTTCCTCGGACGGAAGGTGGGTCAGGCGGTGGCCGCCACTGCGGCCCGCTTCTTCTCGCGGCGCAGCATCAGCACGATCATCAGGGCGATCACGACGACGGTCACGGCGCCGCCGATCCGCATCACGGTCATGCCCAGCAGCGCGTAGCCGCCGGTGCGTGGGTCGAACGTCAGGCAGTTGAGACGGAACTCGTCCCAGAACGTGCCGATCTTGCCTTCGCTGGCCTCGACGATCGCGAGGCGCACGTCGGACGGATCGAACGTCGTGCCGGTGAGCACGCGGCTGAGCTTGCCCTGCGGGGTCACGAACAGCAGCGCACCCGGGTGGGCGAAGCGGTTGTCGTGCTCGGCCCAGAAGTAGCGGAAGCCGACCTGCTGCGTCAGGGCGCGGATCGAGGCCTCGTCGCCGACCAGGAAGCGCCACGCCTCGTCGCCGCCGACGCGCAGCAGCTTGGGCAGGAAGCGGTCCTTGCGCGCCTTGGCGACCTCGGCGGTCTCGCGCGGGTCGATGCTCACGTTGACGATCTGGTAGTCGACGCCCGGGGCCAGGTCGACCTCGTTGAGCGCGTCGAGCATCCCGTACAGCACCTGCCCGCACATGTCGGGGCAGGCGTAGTAGCCGGGCACCAGCACGACCGGGCGCTCGCCGGGGAACAGCTGCCGGAACGTGTACGGGTAGCCGCGCTCGTCGGTGAACTGCAGCGACGTGTCGAGCACCGTGCCGATCTTGTCCTGCATCGACGCGGCCTCCTGCTTCACCTCGATCGTCTTGGTCGGCGAGTGGCCGGGGCCCTGCGCGCAGAGCGTCGCCGGCGCCGCCGCGAACGGCAGCATGGCGAGCGTGACGGCGGGGATGGCACGGGCGCGGATCACCTGGCCTCCACCATCTCCCGCATCACCTGGTCGATCGACTTGCCGCTGGACGACTCGAAGCCGTTCAGGAACGAGGTCTCGGCCTCGTCGACCTCCTGCAGCTCGAGCGCCGGCCGCTCGTTGATCTTCGTCTGCCGCTCGTGCTGCAGGATCGCGTCGAACAGCGGCAGCAGGAAGTAGAGGCCGATGAACAGCACGATGGCCGAGCCCAGGACCCACCACGACGTCGACTTGGCGTCGATGTCGTTCTCGGGGTCGAGCGGCTCGGGCCGATGCGTGCCGCCGGCGGGGCCGTGCGGCGCGTGGGGCGCGTGATGCGTCGTCGTCATCGTGGTTCTCCGGCGCTCAGATGTTCTGGAAGGACAGGGTCTCGAGGAGGCGCGGGTCGCGCGTCGGCAGCAGGTTGTTCCTGCGGACGAAGAACACCGCGGCGCCGGCCAGCAGGCTCAGCATGCCGACGTAGCACAGCACGTCGCCGAGGGTCAGGCCGTGCATCCAATCGCCGAGGTTGTCCGAGAAGTGGCCGAACAGCGCGGTGCTGTCCGCGCCGCCGTGCGCCGCGGCCGCGTGCTCGCCGGCGTGCTCTCCGCCGTGGCCGTGGCTGGCGTTCGGCAGGATGAGGTACTGCATGTCGATCCAGTGGATCACCAGCAGGTAGGCGGCGCCGACGCCGAGCGCGATCGGGTTGCGCTTGATGTGGCGCGACATCAGGTAGGCGAACGGCACCAGGAAGTGCCCGAACACCAGCAACGTGCCGACCGCGCCCCAGCCGCCGTGCAGGCGGTTCATGTACCACGTCGTCTCCTCGGGGAGGTTGGCGTACCAGATCAGCATGTACTGGCTGAAGTTCACGTAGGTCCAGAAGACCATGAACGCGAACATCAGCTTGCCGAGGTCGTGGTAGTGCTCGGTGTTGATGGCCTCCTTGAGGTAGCCCTTGGTGCCGAGCCAGCGCGCGAACAGGATCGTGAACGCCAGGAACGACATGAAGCCGCCGGCGAAGTAGCAGATGCCGAACATCGTGCTGAACCAGTGCGGATCCAGCGACATGATCCAGTCGAACGCCGCGAAGGTGATCGACAGCGCGAACAGCAGCAGCCCCGGCGCGGCCAGGCGCGACATCTTCAGGCTCAGGTTCGGGTCGCCGGTCTCGTCCTGCTTCGCGGACTGGCGGCGGAACCAGGTGGCGAGGCCGATCCAGATGCCGAAGTAGACGGCGACGCGCGCCATGAAGAACGGCTTGTTCAGCCACACCGACTTTCCGGCGACGATGGCGTCGAAGTCGGGCCTGGCTGGGTCGAGCTCCGCGTGGCTCCAGTGGCCGAACAGGTGGTCGAAGCCGATCAGGATCGGCACGAACAGCACCAGCATCAGGGGCAGCGCGCCGCAGATGTTCTCGGCGACGCGGCGCACCCCGCCGCTCCAGCCGGCGCGGGTGATGTGCTGCAGCATCGTGAAGAACAGCGCGCACAGCGCGATGCCCAGCACGCCCATGTAGCCGGTCAGGTAGGAGAAGTAGAACCGCGCCGGGTCGCTGGAGAGTCCGGTGGCGAACGCCACCACCAGCAGCAGGGCACCGAGCCCGAGCAGCGCGGTCTGGCCGGTCTTGAGGTCGCCTTCCCGAACCCGGGTGACGACAGCGGGGGCCACCTGGTCGATCGGCGGCGCGGTCATGGTCGCGGTCATGGGGTCACTGCTTTCCGAGGTTCTACTGTTTGCCGAGATTCTGCAGGGCGCGGATGTAGTGGACGATCGCCCAGCGATCGTGGACGTTCACGCGGGCGGCGTAGGACGGCATGGTGTTGCGGCCCACGGGGCTCGACATCACCTCGAAGAACTGGCCGTCCGTGAAGTCGGCCACGCGGTTGTCCTTGCCCTCGACGCGGTGGAAGTTGGGGATCACGACCGGCCAGCGGCGCCCGACCAGGCCGTGCCCGCCGTTGCCGTTGCCGCCGCGACCGCTCTTGCCGTGGCAGATCGCGCAGTGGATGTCGTAGCGCTCGCGGCCGCGCTCGAGCACCTCGAGCGACAACGCCAGCGGGTTCTGCGCGATCCACGAGCCGTCGGCGTTCTTGCCGGGGTTGTTCGCGTCGGGCATCAGCGCCTCCGGCGTGCGCGGGCCGCGCGCGACCGTACCGGCGACCGGCAGGCGCATCGCGCGGTTGTCGCTCCAGCCGGCGAACCTGGTCTCCGCCTGGGCCTTGAGCTTGGGCTGGAAGTCCATGTCGAGGACCAGGTGGACCGGCGGCTTGGTCGACGTCCCGCCGCGGCAGGCGCCCAGCGCCAGCAGGCCGGTCAGCAGGACGAGTCCGATGGAGATGCGGTTCATGCGGCTCACCTCGATCACTCCGCGACCAGCTCGACGTGCTTGCCGCCGATGCTCTCGAGGAACTGTGCAGTCTGGGTGCGGTCGAACTTGGGGTCGCTGCTGTCGACCGACAGGAAGAACCGGTCGTCGCTGGCGCGGTGGAACTGGCTGTGCGTGAAGATCGGGTGGTGCAGGCGCGGCAGCCGGTTGAGGCCGAACATGCCGAACACCGCGCCGAACGCCGACAGCAGCACCATCAGCTCGAAGGTGATCGGGATCGTCGACGGCCAGGCGTACGGCTCCTTGCCGGACACCCAGAACTCGTAGTCGACGGCGTTCATCCACCACATCATGAGCTGCGCGAGCACGATGCCGGTGATGCCGCAGCACACCACGATCCAGCCGAGCCCGCTCTGCGGCTGGCGCAGTGCCTTGTCGAGGCCGTGGACCGGGAACGGCGTGTGCGCGTCGACGCGGGTGTAGCCCTGCGCCGTCGCCTTCTCGGCAGCGTGGTAGATCGCGGCCGCCGAGTCGAACTCGGCGACGATTCCCCAGTGCACGGGGGCAGCACTCGGATTGGCGATAGTGGTCATCTGGATCGAGTCCTCAGTGCTGCGGCGCCGGCGCGGCCGGTGCGTCGTGGTCGCCGTGGCCGTCGTGCCCGTGGCCGTGCCCGTGGTGCGGGTTGGCCTCCGGCATCACGCCCTTGATCTCGCTGATGGCGAGGATCGGCATGAAGCGGCAGAACAGCAGGAAGAAGGTGAAGAACAGACCGAAGCTGCCGGCGTAGGTCAGGATGTCGACGATCGTCGGCGAGAAGTAGCCCCAGCTCGACGGCAGGAAGTCGCGGTTGAGCGACGACACCGTGATCACGAAGCGTTCGAACCACATGCCGATGTTCACGAAGATCGAGATCACGAACAGGAACATCGGGTTGCGACGCAGGCTGCGCACCCAGAAGAACTGGGGCGAGATCACGTTGCACGAGATCATGATCCAGTAGGCCCACCAGTAGGGGCCGGTCGCGCGGTTCAGGAAGCAGAACTGCTCGTACTGCGACCCGCTGTACCACGCGATGAAGAACTCCATCCCGTACGCGTAGCCGACCATCGTGCCGGTCAGCAGCAGGATCTTGGCGATGTTGTCGAGGTGGTTGAGCGTGATCAGCTCGTGCAGCCCGAGCCACTTGCGCGCCGGGATCATCAGGGTCAGCACCATGCCGAACCCCGAGAAGATGGCGCCCGCGACGAAGTAGGGCGGGAAGATCGTGGTGTGCCAGCCGGGCAGCAGCGACACCGCGAAGTCGAACGACACGATCGAGTGCACCGAGAGCACGAGCGGCGTGCTCAGCGCGGCCAGGATCAGGTAGGCCTTCTCGTAGTGCAGCCAGTGGCGGTTGCTGCCGTGCCAGCCGAGCGCGAACGCGCCGTAGACCCGCGACGCGACCTTGCGGCCGGCCTTGGCGGCGCGGTCGCGGAACGTCGCGAGGTCGGGCACCAGGCCGACGAACCAGAACAGCAGCGACACCGTGAAGTAGGTGCTGACCGCGAACACGTCCCAGAGCAGAGGGCTCTTGAAGTTGGGCCACAGCGACATCTGGTTGGGCAGCGGGAACACCCAGTAGATGACCCAGATGCGGCCGACGTGGATCGCCGGGAAGATGCCGGCGGCCATGACCGCGAAGATGGTCATGGCTTCGGACGCGCGGTTGATCGACGTGCGCCACTTCTGCCGGAACAGGAAGAGGATGGCGCTGATCAGCGTGCCGGCGTGGCCGATGCCGATCCAGAACACGAAGTTGACGATCGGCCAGCCCCAGCCGACCGGCGCGTTGTTACCCCACACGCCGACGCCGGTGAAGATCAGGTAGCCGACCATCGCGCCGAGGTTCATCAGCAGCGCGATCGAGATCCCGAACAGCAGGTACCAGCCCTTCGGCGTCTTCTTCTCGACGACGCGGGCGATGGTGTCGGTGACCGAGGTGAAGTCGTTCTTGCCCTCGACCAGCGGCGCGCGGCGCAGCGGGTTCTCCGGCTCGTCGATTACGGTGATGGCGGTCATCGGCTCAGCCCTGCCTCACGAGGTCGGGGTTGGGATTGCGGACGCGGCCGAGGTAGGTGGTCCTCGGCTTGGTGTTCAGTTCGGACAGCAGGCCGTAGTTGAGGCTGTTCTGCCGCAGCTGTGCGACCTTGCTCGACGTGTCGATGATGTTGCCGAACGTGATCGCCTCGGTCGGACAGGCCTGCGCGCAGGCGGTCGTGACGTGGACGTCGTCCTGGCCGTCGCCGACCCGCTTGCCCGACAGCTTGGCCGCGATGCGGCCGCCGTTGATGCGCTGCACGCAGTAGGTGCACTTCTCCATCACGCCGCGGCTGCGCACCGTGACGTCCGGGTTGAACGCCATCTGCTTGGTCTCGGGCGCCTTGCCGGTGTAGTTGAAGTAGTTGAACCGGCGCACCTTGTAGGGGCAGTTGTTGCTGCAGTACCGGGTGCCGATGCAGCGGTTGTAGACCATGTCGTTCAGCCCGTCGGGGCTGTGCATGGTCGCGGCGACCGGGCAGACCGACTCGCACGGCGCGTTCTCGCACTGCATGCACGGCACGGGCATGTTGGCGACCTGGGGATCGTCGGCGACCTCCATGTCGTCGCCGGGCTGCGACGCGAAGTAGCGGTCCGCGCGGATCCAGAACATCTCGCGGTTGGTCGCCACCTGCTTCTTGCCGACCATCGGGATGTTGTTCTCGGCGACGCAGGCGACCACGCAGGCGCTGCAGCCGGTGCAGGAGTTCAGGTCGATGACCATGCCCCACTGGTAGGGCGAGCGCGCCACCTCGAGGTCGCGCGACTCGGCGCCGGCGAGGTAGCCGCGCTCCTGCCACAGCGACTTGTTGATGTCGGCCTCGGTCTTGTCCTTCAGCCGCGCGGCCTGGTCGAGCGGCGACATCCGCGGCGCCCAGTCCGGCTTCTGGCGGTGCGTCTCCGCGGTGGCCTCGCGCACGATCGCGCGGCCGGCCATGGTGCCGTGCTCCTGCGTGCACACCAGCTTGTGGTGGCCGGTGCCCTTGGCGACCTGGACGCCGGTCAGCAGCCACTGCGCGCCGGTGGTGCGCAGCGGGTAGGCGTCGAAGCCGGCGCCGCGGGCGACCTTGCAGTCGTCGCCGAGCTCGCGGCCCCAGCCGAGGTAGATCGTCACCGCGTCGTCGGCGTGACCCGGGAGGACCCAGGCCGGGATCTGCACCGAGGCGGTGCCGGCGCGGATGGCGAGCATGTCGCCGTTCTCGACGCCGAGCTGGCGGGCGGTCGCCATGCTCAGCAGCGCGGCGTTGTCCCAGCACAGCTTGGTCAGCGGATCCGGCAGCTCCTGCATCCAGGAGTTGTTGGCGTAGCGGCCGTCCCACATCTTCGGGCAGGGGCGCAGCTGCACCTCGGTGCCGGCGACCGGCTGGAACGCGCGCACCGCGGTGGCGACGCTCGCGGGCACCAGCGTGACGGTCTCGGCGGCGAGCTGCGTGTCGGCGATGCGGCCGTCGTGCAGCGCGTTGGTCCACCACGACTCGAACGCGGCGGCGCCGGCGTTCTCGCTCCAGTGCTCGCGCAGCAGCTCGAGGCCGTACGACCCGTCGCGCTGCGCGGTCAGCAGCTCGTAGTTGGGCTGCTGGCCGAGGAAGGCCAGGAACTCGAGCGGCGAGACCCCGCCGAACAGCGGCTCGATCAGCGGCTGCTGCAGCGAGATCGTGCCGTCGTGCGCGCGGGCGTCGCCCCAGGACTCGAGCTCGTGCGCGAGCGGCAGGTGCCAGTGCGCGGAGGCCGCGGTCTCGTCGCGGTAGAGGCCCAGGTGGATCAGGTGCGGGACCGCGCCGTCGTGCAGCAGCTTGGCGAGGCCGAGGTCGGCCGGGGCGTCGTACGCCGGGTTGGCGCCGAGGCAGGCCAGCACCTGCACCTGCTTCGATTCGATCGCGGCCTTGAGCTCGCGCAGCGAGTCGACGCCGCGCTTGCGCAGCGACTCGGGCAGCGGCGTGTGGGTCACGGTCTTGCCGACGCAGCCGAGCGCCTCGTGGATCGCGTGCGCCGCGGCGTGTGCCATGGCCGGCATGCGCGGCCCGACCACCACGGCGCAGTTGCCACCGGCGGCGCGCAGGTCCTTGGCCAGCGCCGCGGCCCAGGTCGAGGGCTTCTTGTGCGCCGCGAGCGCGGCGCCGAGGTCGTTGCCCTGGCCGACGCCCAGCTCGGCGGCGAGCTGCAGCACGGCCGCGGTCACGTCCTGCGGCTTCATGCGGAAGCGGTGGTCCGCCGCCGTGCCGGTCGTCGAGTAGCACGACTCGAACATGTAGAGGCGCGACATCGGCGCGCCGGGCGCGGGCGCGCGGCGGGCGCGGCCCCAGTCGCGGGCGCTCCGCAGCGAGTTGCCGTCGAGGCCGAGGAAGTCACAGTCGAACGACGCGACGACCCGGGCCTTGCCGAAGTCGACGCTGGTCTCGACCGGCGCGGTGAACGCGGCGACCGCGCCGGCGGTCACCTCGTCGCGGTGGATCGGCTCCCAGTAGTGGAACCGCGCCTCGGGAAACTCGGACTTGACCTTGCCGATCATCGCCAGCAGCGACGGCGAGGTCGTCGGCGGCATCAGCACGTGCAGCCCGGCGCCCTGGTTGGTCATCCGCAGCTGCTTGCTGGTCTCCTCCCAGAACGCGTAGAAGTCGTAGTAGACCTGGTTCGGATCGGCCGCCGCGGCGTGCTCGCCGTGCGCGGCGTCACCGTGGCCATGACCGTCGTCGGCGTGCGCGGCGTCGGCCGCGTGCGGACCGACCGCGGCGCGGCTGCGCCCCGGATCGTAGATCTGCAGCAGCTCCGCCTGCAGCCGGGCGTCGCTGCCGCCCAGGCTGCTCGGATGCTCGGGGTTGCCCTCGATCTTGGTCGGTCGACCGTCGCTGCTCTTGACCAGGACGCCGACGCCGTAGCCGGAGCGCACCAGCGTGGTGGCGTAGAAGTGGGGCGAACCGGGGTTGAAGCCCTCCGGCCGCTTGTTGAACGGCAGGATGTGGGTCTTCGGCTTGCGGCAGCTGGTCAGGCCGGCGAGGGCCACCGACGCGGCGATCGCGCTCAGGAAGCCGCGCCGCGACACGTCGTCGGGCGCGTTCTCGATGCCGTCCGGGAACTCGCGCTGCAGGTACTCCTGCATCGCGACCTCGTCGAGGCCCCGGGTGTGCTGCAGCTGCTCGGGGCTGCGCCAATACAGCGTCTCGGAGATCGTCTCGGACATCGCGGAGGGGGTCGCCGCAGCGTCGGCCGGAAGGGGTCGGGACTCGCTCATCGGTGACACGCGGAGCAGTGGGTTGGCGGGTTGAGCTCGCCGCGCTGCAGACGCTGGCGCGCGGCGGCGATCGACTCGGTCGAAGGCGTCCAGTCCATCTGGGTGGCGGCGACGCCGGCCGGCCGCAGGTGGGTCTCCGGCTGACGATGGCAGTCGAGGCACCAGCCCATGCTGAGCGGCTCCATCTGGCGCACGACCTCCATCTGGTCGACGCGGCCGTGGCAGCTCGCGCAGCCGACGCCGGCGTTCACGTGCACGGCGTGGTTGAAGTAGGCGTAGTCCGGCAGCATGTGGACCTTCACCCACGGGATCGGGTGGTTGTCACCGGTGCCGTCGCCGTAGTTCTCGTGCAGCATCACGAGCTTGTCGCTGTCCCGCTTGACCTGCTTGTGGCAGCCCATGCAGGTGTCCGTGTCCGGCACCGAGGCGACCGCGTCGGTCTCGACGTCGCGGTGGCAGTAGCGACAGTCCATGCCGAGCAGCCCCGCGTGCAGCTTGTGGCTGTACTGGATCGGTTGCTCGGGCTCGTAGCCGACCTCGAGGTGGCGAGGCGAGAACCAGAACCAGACGACGAAGACCACGACCAAGCCCGTGGTCGCCGCACCGAGGGCAGCGAATGCAGGGAGCTTGTTGGTCCACTTGGGAAACAGGGCGGTCAAGGTGGTTCCCCTCCGCGATTCGGGGAGATGCGGTCGTTGGCGATCCGGCCGGGTGCACCTGTAAGCCTTTGGCTGCCAAAGACCTCAGTGTCCGGGCCAGCGAACCCGGACAAGCACACGGGGCGAGCAAGGTGGAGGCACGTTCTGCACGGCCCGAAGGGCCAAGGTCGTAAAAGATCACCCGCGCCGGGTCAATTTCAGAGTTCGCAGATCGCGGCGTCGCGCGCGCCCCGCGAAGTCGGTGCTCAGCGCGGCCAGTGCGCGCGCACGAACGCGTTGATCGCCGGCGTCACCAGACGCTGCGCGCGCGGGTTGGCGTGCATGTCGGCCGGTGTCACCCACAGGCGATCGGCCGGCTCGACGTCGAGCACCGGCAGCAGATCGAGCAGCGGGATCCCCTGTGCATGACAGTACTCCTGCACGCGCGCGTGCAGCGCGTGGAACGGATACTCCGCGGCCGACCCAAGACCCTGCAAGAACGGCCACAACGTCACCAGCAGTATGCAGTTGTGCTGTTGGCACCAGCTCCGCATCGCCACCAGTGCACGCTGCGGCGCGCCCTGCGACCACATCGCCGCGAACGGCTTGTCGGGACCGTAGTGGCCCTGCGCGGTGCCGATCGCCTCGGGCAGCTGCAGCGCGACGTCGACCCAGTCGATCGACGGGTCGAGGTCGAGGGGGTCGCGGCCGAACACGGCGCGACCGTAGTCCCACAGCCGGAGGCCGCTGGGCCGCGGTTGCGGTTGCAGGATGCACAGACCGTCGCTCGGAATCAGGTCGTTGAGGTAGATCGACACCACGACGACGTCGGGCTCGAACCGACCGAACCGCGTGCGCAGGCCCCACTCGTACTCGTCGACGCACAGGGCACCGCTGGCGCCGCAGTTGACGGTGCGCACGTCGCCCAGGTCGGTGCGCAGGTCGTCCTCGAGCAGGCGGACCCAGCACTGCTCGATCGGCACGCCCCAACCGAAGGTGAACGAGTCGCCGATGCAGACGACGCGGCGCTGACCGGCGGGCTTCTGCGGCTCGAGGTCCTCGCGCTCGCGCAGGCCGTAGCGGTTGATGCGGACCTCGACGCAGCCGTCGCCGTCGAGCCAGTCGGCGTCGAGGCGCTCCGCGTCGCTGTAGCACATGAAGAAATGCGCGCCGGGCGCGAATCGCGCGCGCGGGCGCGGTGTCTGCGCAGGCGGGAGGATCTCGACCAGGCCGCGCCGCGCCGCCTCCTGCCATGCACCGACCATGTCGACGCGCTCGCCTGCGCTGGTGCGGAAGTAGAGCTCGCCGCGCGGACGCGGCGTCGGCGCGAACAGCCGCAGGAGACCCTCGCCGAGGCCCAGCGCGACCAGCAGGCCGGCGGCTCCCGCCAGCACGCGCCGCTGCCACGTCATCGATGCCATGATCGCATCATCGCCGCAGGACGGTCCGCGGCGAGCGTCCGGCCGCCGCGATTTGCGGTCGGCGACCGCGGGCTTTCCGGCGGCCGGATCCGCAACTTGTCCGCGTCGGCTGCCCCCCGGCGGCGCCAGACGCTAGGATGCTCCGCCCCCTTCGTCCCCCCATGGCCACCTACGTCCTCGGTATCTCCGCGTTCTATCACGACTCCGCGGCGTGCCTGCTCCGCGACGGCGAGATCGTGGCGGCGGCACAGGAAGAGCGGTTCACGCGCAAGAAGCACGACGCCGACTTCCCCCATCACGCCGTCCGCTTCTGCCTCGAACAGGCCGGGATCGGCGTGCGCGACCTCGACTTCGTCGCCTTCTACGACAAGCCGATCCTCAAATTCCACCGGCTGGTCGAGACCTTCCTGGGCTACGCGCCGGCCGGCGTCCGGGCGTTCAAGGCCGCGCTGCCGGTCTGGGTCGGCAGCAAGCTGCACATGCGGCGCGAGCTGTCCAAGGCGCTCGGCGCCAAGCCGAAGAACCGGTTCGTGTTCCCCGAGCACCACGAGAGCCACGCGGCCAGCGCGTTCTTCCCGTCGCCGTTCGAGGACGCGGCGGTGATCACGATGGACGGCGTCGGCGAGTGGGCCACGACGTCGATCGGCGAGGGCACGGGCAACAAGCTCAAGCTCACCCACGAGATCCGCTTCCCGCACTCGCTCGGGCTGCTGTACTCGGCGTTCACCTACTACTGCGGCTTCAAGGTCAACTCGGGCGAGTACAAGCTCATGGGCCTCGCCCCCTACGGCGAGCCGGTCTACGCCCAGAAGATCCGCGACCACCTGATCGACCTGCGCGAGGACGGCAGCTACCGGCTGGACCTGTCGTACTTCAACTACTGCGCCGGCACGACGATGACCGGGCCGAGGTTCCACGCGCTGTTCGGCAGCGAGCCGCGCCGGCCCGAGACGCAGCTGGAGCAGCGCCACATGGACCTGGCGGCGTCGATCCAGAAGGTCACCGAGGAAGTGATGCTGGCCACCGCGCGCTTCGCCCACAAGGTGACCGGCAAGAAGAACCTCTGCCTCGCCGGCGGCGTCGCGCTCAACTGCGTCGGCAACGGCGTGATCCTGCGCGAGGGACCGTTCGAGAAGATCTGGATCCAGCCCGCGGCCGGCGACGCCGGCGGCGCGATGGGTGCTGCGCAGTTCGTCTGGCACAACCTGCTCGGCAAGCCGCGCACGGTCGGCCCGGTCGATTCGCAGCGCGGCAGCCTGCTCGGCCCGCGCTACGAGAGCGACGACATCCGCGCGTTCCTCGACGAGCAGGGCGCCTCCTACGAGGAGTGCAGCTCCGAGGAGCAGCTCGCCGACCGGGTGGCGCAGCTGATCGAGGAGGAGAACGTCATCGGCTGGTTCCAGGGGCCGATGGAGTTCGGGCCGCGCGCGCTCGGGTCGCGCAGCATCATCGGCGACGCGCGCTCGCCGAAGATGCAGAGCGTGATGAACCTGAAGATCAAGTTCCGCGAGTCGTTCCGGCCGTTCGCGCCGATCGTGCTGCGCGAGGACGCCAGCGAGTTCTTCGAGATCGCCCCGCAGCACGACAGCCCCTACATGCTGATCGTGGCACCGGTGCGCGACGAGAAGCGCAAGGCCGTCGACGGCGGCGCCAAGGGCCTCGACAAGCTCAAGCAGCTGCGCTCGGTGATCCCGGCCGTGACGCACGTCGACTTCTCGGCCCGGCTGCAGACCGTCGACGACGAGCGCAATCCGCGGCTCGCGCGCCTGATGCGCCAGTTCAAGAAGCGCACCGGCTGCCCGGTGCTGATCAACACCAGCTTCAACGTCCGCGGCGAGCCGATCGTGTGCACGCCGCAGGACGCGCTGCGCTGCTTCTACGGCACCGAGATGGACGTGCTGGTGCTCGAGAACTTCGTCATCCGCCGCGTCGCGCAGAAGAACGCGCCGACCGTCGACCGCGAGAAGTACCTGTCCGCGTTCGCCCTCGACTGAGTGCCATGATCAAGATCCAACTGAATCCGAACGACCGGATGATCGGTCAGTTCGCGTGGGTGGCGCCGATCGGCTTCGCGGCGTTCGCGTACCTGTTCCACAAGCTCGGGATGCCGATGCCCGGCGTCTGGATCACGCTGGCGCTGGGGCCGCTGGTGCTGGTCTGCCACCTCGCCGGGGTGCGCGTCGTGCCGCTGAACGTGTTCCGCGGCCTGGTCCTGCTCACCGCGCCGATCGGCTTCGTCCTGTTCCCGCTGCTGATCGGGTTGATCTACTACGGCGTGTTCACGCCCATGGGACTGTTCATGCGGATGACGGGCCGGGACGTGCTGGGCAAGAAACTCGACCCGTCGCTGCCCTCCTACTGGCACGAACGCGGCGCGCCGCGGCCGGCGAGCAGCTACTTCAAGCTATACTGAGATCCCCGCGACCCTACCCGCCACCGATGAGCAAGCCCGAACAGCCCGACGACAAGTTCCTGGAAGCCGCCTCGCACGAGAAGGAGCGCGGCCTGGTCGGAGAGTTCCTCGGCTTCATGTCCGAGAACAAGGTGTGGTGGATGACGCCGATCCTGATCGTGCTCGCGCTCGTGGGCGCGCTGCTCGTGCTCGGTGCCACCGGCGCGTTGCCGTTCGTCTACACGCTGTTCTGATCGGGGCTGCCCGCTGCGCGGGCAGACCCGCGGTCAGACCCCGACTGGGACCTTGCCGCGCGCCTTCGGCGCGGCGCTGCGGTTCTGAGCCGGCGGTGGCATCGCGCGCAGCCCATCCGCGCAGCGACCTGAGCCCGCGTGCGCCGCGCGTCCCGCGCCGGGACCAAACTGCGCGCCTGCTCCTGCGTGGCGCCCGTTCGCGCCGATCGGGCGCTGCGGCCCCGTGGCGCCCAGGCGCCTTGGCGTCGACCGTTGGCGCGCCGCGCGCGCCAGTCCACCGTCGAGAGGATCGACAGCGCGCGTCAAGTTCGGTCCGCAGCCGTCCGATACCTCGACACAACCAAGGGGACTGCTGCAATGCGCGACCACGGCCTGGATACGTATCTGGCTGGCATCAACGAGGTGCCGCTGCTGACACCGGAGGAGGAGATCGAGCTGGCCACCAGGATCCAGCGGGGCGATCTCGCGGCCCGCGAGCACATGATCCGCGCGAACCTGCGCCTGGTCGTGTCGATCGCCAAGAACTACCTGAACCGCGGTCTGCAGTTCATGGACCTGATCGAGGAGGGCAACATCGGCCTGATGAAGGCGGTCGAGAAGTTCGACCCCGCCGCCGGCTGCCGGTTCTCGACCTACGCCACCTGGTGGATCAAGCAGGGCATCCGCCGCTCGCTGGTCAACACCGTCAAGACGGTCCGCGTGCCGTCGTACATGTCGGAGATCGTCTCGCGCTGGAAGGCGACGGCGATGGAGCTGAACTACCGACTCGGCCGGCAGGCGACCTCGTCGGAGATCGCCGAGGAGCTGAACCTCCCCGAGAACAACTGGAACGTCGTCCGCGAGACCGTGCTGGCCAACACCCAGCCGACGCACTCGATGAGCGAGGACGCCTCGTCGGTGTTCACCGAGCTGCTGGTCGACCCGCGCAGCCGCCGGCCCGAGGAGGAGCTGTTCGGGATGATGGAGCTGGCGCGCCTGCGGCAGCTGCTCGACCAGCTCGAGCCGCGCGAGGCGCGGATCGTTCGCATGCGCTACGGCATCGGCACCAACGAGCCGATGACGCTGAAGGCGATCGGCAAGAAGCTCGGCCTGACGCGGGAGCGCGTGCGGCAGATGGAGCAGCAGGCGCTGCAGAAGCTCTACCGCGTGATGTCGCGCGAGTTCGGCGAGGAGACCCAGGAGCGCGAGTGAGCCCGGCCGGCCCGGGATCGCTGCCCGGGGCCGCGCGCGCTACCCTCCCGGCGTGAGCACGCCGTCCGCGCCGATCCGCCCCGTCCCGCCCCCGGGCGTCGGCACGTCGCTGTACGTGCACGTTCCGTTCTGCGTGGTGAAGTGCGGCTACTGCGACTTCACCTCGTACGCGGTCGACGACGGCGACGTCCACGACGCGTTCCTGCAGGCCCTCGATCGGGAACTGGGCGCCGTGACGCTGCCGCCCGCCCCCACCACCGTGTTCGTCGGCGGCGGCACGCCGAGCCACCTGTCGCCGCCGCGGCTGCAGCGGCTGTTCGAGACGCTCGCCCGACACGTCGACCTCGCCGCCGCGGCCGAGGTCACCATGGAGGCCAATCCCGAGAGCATCACCGCGGACAAGGCCGAGCTGGCGCGTCGCTGCGGCGTCACGCGCTTCAGCATGGGCGTGCAGTCGTTCGACGCCCGACGACTGCGCTTCCTCGACCGCGCGCACAGCGCGGATCGCGCGCGCGCCGCGTTCGCCGAGTTGCGCGCGGCGGGCGCCGACAACGTCAGCATCGACCTGATCTTCGGCCTGCCGGGGCAGACGCCGCCGCAGTGGGACGCGGACCTCCAGGCGGCGCTGCAGCTCGGGCCCGACCACCTGTCGTGCTACAACCTGACGTTCGAGCCCGGCACGCGCCTGCACCGCGACCTGCAGCAGGGCCGCGTCGCCACCAACGACGAGGAGGCCGACCGCGCGATGTTCCTGCACACGCGCGAGGTGCTCGCCGCGGCGGGGTTCACCGCGTACGAGATCAGCAACTTCGCCGGGCGCGGCGGACCCTGCCTGCACAACGACCACTACTGGCTGCAAGGGGACTACGTCGGGGTCGGCCCAGGGGCGTCGAGCCACCGCGCCGGCGTCCGCGCGCAGAACCTGAAGACCATCGACGCGTGGGCGCGGTCCGCGCTCGCGGGCGTGCCGCCGGTCGCCAGCGCCGAGACGCTGACGCCGGCGCAACGCGTCGGCGAGGCACTCTGGCTCGGCATCCGGCGCGCGGCGGGGGTCGACTTGCGCGCCGTCGAGGCGCGCGTCGGTCACGCGGTGCGGCCGACGCTGGACGCGGTGCTCACGGCGCAGGAGCGGCGGGGCCTCGTGCGGGTCGAAGGCGACCGCCTCTCGCTGACCGAGCGTGGCCTGCTGGTCGCGGACTCGGTCGGGGCCGAGTACCTGGTGCCGGGATAGGTCCGCGGGGCCGGGCACGGCGGCGATGCGCCGCGCCGTCGGACGCGCGCCGGCGAAGCGGTGCGCAGCCCGGATCCCCGGGAGGCAGCCGTCACACGCCGAGCGACAGGCGGTGCGCCAGCATCTCCGGCAACCCGGCCTTGCGGATCTTCCGCTGCACGCCGGCGATGTCGTACTTCACGCGCCGGATCGAGGCGGTCTTGGCGGCGGTGTCGTAGATCGCGTAGGTGGCGCGCGGGTCTTCGTCGCGCGGCTGGCCGACGCTGCCGACGTTCATCAGCACGCGCGCGTAGCCGTCGATCGACACCTCGGCCTCGGACTGGAACACCATGTCGAGCTGGCCGTTCTCCCGCTCGAGATAGACCGCGGGGACGTGCGAGTGGCCGACGAAGCACATGAAGGTCTGCTGCAGGCGCAGCGAGTCCCGGGCCTCGACCTGGCTGACCACGTAGCCGAACTGCTCGGGCAGGTGCAGCGTGCCGTGCACGACGGTGTAGTCGCCCTTCTTGACCACCAGCTGCAGCGCCCGCAGGTAGTCCAGGTCCTGAGGCCGCAGCTGCGACCGGGTCCACTGGATCGCCGCCTTGGCGAAGTTGTTGAAGTAGGCAGTGTCGAGCATCCCGAGCACCGCGGCGTCGTGGTTGCCCATGCACACCGCGCAGCGGAGGTCGCGGATCAGGTCGATGCACGCGGACGGCTCCGGGCCGTAGCCGACGATGTCCCCCACCTGAACCCACTCTTCGACCCCGTCGCGCCGCATCGCGTCGACGACGGCGGTCAGCGCTTCCATGTTGCCGTGGACGTCGCCGAGGATGCCGATGCGCATGTGGTTGCGGCTCAGGGGTGTGGTTCGGTCAGGGCGAGCAGTCCGCCAGCCATGGCGAGCGACGCGGCGAGGATTCCGGGAATGCCGGGCAGGCCAACGTGCAGTGAAGCAGGATGCACACCGCACTGCACCAGGAAGGCTGCGAGCAGCGTGAGAAACCGGGTGAGCGTGCCCGCGGGCACCAGCGGGCTCTGTCCGAGCAGCGCAATCGGGGCCCAGACCAGCACCAGGCGAAGGCTGGCGCCCGGCAGCGCCGACCATGGCGTGGTCGCGCCGGCGATCCGGTCGACCCCCAACCCCGCGACGATCAGCGCCGACGCCGCGAGCAGTCCGAGCATCAGGGCGGCGCCGGCGCGGGCGAGGCGCAGCCCGATCGAGGCGGGCGTGGTCCGCGCCGGGGGCGAGGAGGCCAGGCAGGTCAGCAGGACTATGAAATCCGCTGCAGCGTAAATAGCGGGCCAGGCCAAGTCCACCCCCTGCAGCCGGAAGATGGCCGGCTCCTGCTGCAGGGCGATGAGGATCACGATCACACCGCAGGTCAGCGGCACGAGTCCGAGCTGGCGAGCGATCGCCCTTCCTTCCAGGCTTGCGGCCCGCAGCAGCACGGAGGGCTTCATGGATGGTGCTTCCAAGGCTCAGTTGCCCGAGGTAAAGACAAGCTGGCGGGCCGCGGACGCGGCGTCAAGAGCGGATACTGTGCGGTCGATCGCATTGGCGAACCAGAAGGGCGGGGTGGGCAAGACCACCACGGCGATCCATCTCGCGCACGGGTTGGCCCTTCAGGGAGCCACCGTGGCGCTGGTGGATCTCGATCCACAGGGCAATGCCGTGGTCGCCCTTCAAGGGATGGAAGTCGAGGTTCAGCAGGCGACCGGTGGCTTCCGCGCGGTTTCCCCAGGGCTCTGGATACTCGGTGCAAGCCCGGAGGGTGGACAGGCGCCGGACGCGAGCTTCGTCGCCAGCTTGCGCCGGCGCATCGAGGAGCTCGATCCAGACTGGCTCATCGCCGATTGTCCACCTCGGATGGACCAGTGGGGAAAGGCCGGCCTCGAGCTGTGCGACCAGGTCATTGTCCCGGTGCAGGCGGAGTTCCTGGCGATGCACGGCTTGTCGCAGATCCTGGGCACCCTGCGGGCCTTCGAGGGTCGCTGCAGTCTGCTGGGTGTGCTGCCCACCATGGTGGACCGGAACGAGCAGATCTGCCAGGAGGTGGTCGCAAACCTCCGGGCCCATTTGCAGGACTCGGTGTTCGAGTGCGTGATCCTCAGGGATGCTGAGCTCGTCGAGGCTGCAAGCCACGGCGAGTCGGTGTTCTCGTACGCGCCTCGATCCAAGGCGGCATTCTGCTACGGTGAACTGATCAGGGAGGTATGTGATGGTGGATCGCAAGCTCGGTAGAGGTCTCGACTTCTTTCTTTCGCCCACGAGTCGGGGGGTGACACCCCCGCCAGCCAAGGTGGACGACCAGCGGGCCAAGCCCGAGGCCCCCGCCCTGGACAAGCCGGCTGCGACCGCCACTGCGGCGTCGACCCAGGCTCCGCCCCAGGCTCCTGCACCTGCAGCCCAGGCCGTTTCGCCAACGGTTCCGGGGAGCGAGATGCGCCTGGTGCCCGTGGATCGCATCCAGGCCAACCCACATCAGCCTCGGACGAGTATCCAGGATGGCGATCTCGGGGAGCTCGCAGACTCGATTCGCGAGAGTGGGGTCCTGCAGCCCATTCTCGTGCGAGCGCGGGGTGGGGCCTTCGAGATCGTGGCTGGAGAGCGTCGCTGGCGCGCGGCCAAGCTGGCCGGTCTGGCGGAGGTTCCGGTGGTCGTTCGCGCCATCACCGACCAGGAGTCTGCCGTGTTCGCGCTGGTGGAGAACGTCCAGCGCGAGGACCTGAACGCGATGGAAAAGGCCCAGGCGTTCCGCGAGCTGCAGAAGCAGCTGCAGGTCAGCCAGGAGGAGATCGCCAAGAAGGTCGGCCTGGAGCGATCGACCGTTGCCAACTTCGTCCGGCTGCTCGACCTGACCCCAGCGGTGCAGGAGCATGTTTCACGTGGAACACTGAGCATGGGGCACGCACGGGCCCTGCTTGCCATCAAGGACAAGGACGTCCAGGTGCGCCTGGCCGACGCCGTGATTCGGCAGGGCATGTCGGTCCGTGCGCTGGAGGAGCTGATCCGCCAGCAGGCAACCGCAGCGCCTTTGGCTGCCGCTCCCAGCAAGCAGACCAAGGCTCAGGCCAAGGCCGCGTGGCTGAAGGAGATCGAAGAGTGCCTCACCGAGACGCTCAGCACCACCACGACCGTCCGCTACGGACGCAAGGCCAGCGTGATCCAGATCACCTGCGCCGGCCGTGAGGAGTTCGAGCGGATCTACGCTCGACTGAAGAACTGCTGACACCTCGAGGGGGCTGGGGCTGGCAACGGCTCTTGGCCTCTCTTGCGCCCTGCCAGCGCCCATGTGCGCGAGGGCCGTCAGGCCGGGGGACGAATCCCCCGTCACCTGGCTACAGCTTCTCGATCGAAGTGATCGTGATGTTCTCGGCCGGCAGGCCGCGACCGCGCTGCTCGTCCTCGGCCCGCGCGAAGCTCACCTCCGTCACGGCCTTCGCGTTGTCCAGACCCTCGACGATGTACGCGAACACCTGCCGGCCCATGTCGAAGATCGGGCTGTCGGTCGTGACCACGAACAGGTGATCGACTTCGGACTTGTCCGTGCGCCACCGAGCCGCGACGGCGCCCTCGAAGTGACTGAGGGACGGGAACTCACCGGAGACCGTGTGCTCCTCGGGGCTGGCCTTCGAAGTGTCCCACTCCGAACGGTTCTCCTCGGTCTTGGTGACCTCGAAGCCGAAGTGGAACTGCTTGACCGGCTGCATCCAGGCCTGCTCCTTGCCGATCCTCGTGATCTCGTCGACCTTGATCCCCGACCAGTAGTTCTGCTGGACCAGCTCCTCGAACTTGGCGCAGATCTTGGGGGCTTCCTTGGTCATCAGGGCGATCGTGAAGCTGCCGTACTCGCCGTCCAGGTTCACCCGGTAGCGGGGCGCATCGTCGGGGATGGTCGGCTTGGAGAACTGCGGTGGGGGCGTGTAGGACTGTGCGGCCTCGAGGCTCTGGATCAGTAGACCGACCGTGGAGCCATGGACCGCCGGCTCGAGCTCCGGCCCTTCGGAGGCAGCAGAAGCCTTGTCCTTCTCCTCGCCCTCCTCGGCTTCCTTCTCCTTGCGGACCTGGACCGGGTAGGGCGACTCGACGCACAGCGGATGGTTCGGGTACTGGCTCTGGAGCTTGCGCGCCGCCTCGAGCCCGGCCGCGTAGTCGCCAGAGCGAGCGCCTCGAATGGCCATCAGCCAGAGGAAGAAGGGTTTCTGGGACTCGTCGGCCTTGTCGTAGGCCTGCTGGAACTCAGCAGGCGAGGCGCTGGCCAGCTGATCCGAGAGATCGGTCATCGCCGACGATGTCTGGGCCGCCCGGAAGTCCAACTCCTCGGGCGAGTAGATCGTGCGCAGATGGGTCGAGGCGGCGAAGGCCGACCACTTCTGGTCCTCCAGCTTGCGCTGGTAGTACTGCCAGCCGTAATAGCCGAGCAGGGCCAAGGCCAGCAGCCAGAAGACTGCCTTCACCGTCTTCTTGTGGCGCTCCCAAAGCAGCTCGAGGGCCGTGGGAGCCTGGGAACCATCGAGGGTCTTCGGCAGCGATGCGGACATTTGCGATTCGGTAGGTTGGGTCCTGGGTGCCCGCCGGTCGGTTCCGGAGAGCGGTGACGCGGGGTTGTCGAGGTGTGGCTCTCAGCGGTTCTCGATCTCGGTGCGGTAGTCGACGACCATGCGGGTCACGCCGTCGATCCGCGTCAGGTTGTAGTCGACCACGTAGCGTCCGCGCTCGAAACGCAGACGGCGGCTGCTGGCGTCGGTGGCCTCGTCGGCCGCCAGCTGCCAGTTGTGCTGCGGCATTCGCGAGAGCAGGTGGGCGCAGGCCTCGTCCAGCTGTGGCGCGCCCAGGTATTCGAAGTGCCCGTAGCGCCAGCCCGCGTCCTCGCGCGAGTGGCTCTCGTGGTAGCGGTCGATCATGCTCATCCCGGCCGGCACCACCAGGTCCTGGAATTGAACCGCGGAGACCCCGGTGTCGGCGTCGGTGTCCGGCTCGAGGCTCTGGCATGCGCCGAGCAGCACCAGCACGGGCGCCAGGAGGAGCGAGCCGGGGAATCGGGCTGGGGCGGGCTTCATTCGGATTGGGCGGCGGCGATGGGGGGAACCGCGCGAGTGTAGCGACGGGGCCCGGGGCGGGCAACGGACGAACGGGGCCCCCATTGCCGCCCGG
The DNA here is from genome assembly GCA_050245995.1 of Planctomycetota bacterium. Lineage (GTDB taxonomy): Bacteria > Planctomycetota > UBA1135 > UBA1135 > UBA2386 > JBFWWV01. The sequence continues at coordinate 76,849 of JBFWWV010000010.1, forward strand.
ATCCACGGCAATAGACTCCCACGAACGGGTGCCGATAGCTGTTCCATGCTCTCGACCGACGTTGCCAGACGCGCGCAGTTGCTCGAACGGGCAGCACTGGTGCTGAACCGGTCCTGGCTCCCCGTACACGTCACTTCGGTCCGCCGCGCCATGTGCATGCTGGTGCGCGACGTGGCGAGGGTCGTGGCCGCGGACACGCTGGCCGTCTACTCGTTTCAGGAGTGGATCCGGCTGCTGGATCCGCCCACCCGCCACTTCGTGCGCTCGCCGTCGGTGCGGATCCCGATCCCCGAGGTCGTGCTGCTGCGGCGCTACGATCGGATCCCGTGTCACGAGGCTCCCTTCACCCGCCGCAACTTGTTTCTGAGGGACGACTTCACGTGCCAGTACTGCGGTCGACGCACGGCCTGTGACCGGCTCAGCATCGACCACGTGACGCCGCGATCGCGCGGCGGGCGGACCTCGTGGGAGAACTGCGTGCTGGCCTGCGTGGCCTGCAACGCCCGCAAGGCCGACCGCAGCCTCAAGGACTCCGGCCTCCGTCTTCTGCGGCAGCCGACGCGTCCGCGGTGGACGCCGTACCTCAACCTTCGACCGAGCCAGCGGCTCGCGTCTTGGGAGCGGTTCACCCCCAGCCGGCACGCGCAGCGCTGACCCGGCGTGCTCGGGCGCGGTGAGCGCGGCTCCGGGGTCGGACCATCTCTGTGACCGCCGCCCGCGCAACACCTCGGGGTGGACCGCCCGGGGCGTCGGCGGAACCTGCGCTGCGCGCGGCGCGGGCAGCGGCGATCCACGCGAGGAGTCGGTCCCTCATTGCGGTTGCGCGGCGCGCGGCGTTGCCCTGTGATCTGGAGCCCGCTCCGGCTGGCACTCCGCCCGGCGGCCTTGCGTCCCGAACCCTGTTCTCCCATGCGCATCCGCGTCACCGTCGCGTTCGCCGCCGTCCTCGGCGGACTCTCCGCCCAGCAAGATCCGCCCGCCGGCGGAGCACAGCCCGCGCAGCCGACGGCCGCAGAGGCCGCCGCGGCCGAGATGCGGGCCAAGGGCATGGTCGAAGTCAGCGGCGTCTGGGTCGAGAAGGAGCACGCAGAGGACGCGCGTCGCGGCGTCTTCCACCACGGCGGCAAGCTCGTCACGCGGGACGAGTACGAGGAACTGCAGGCCGGCGCCGTGCGCCACCCGATCACCGGCCGGCTGATCCCCGCTGCGGACCTCGAGCGCGCGCGGGAGCGTTCGTTCCCGATCGGCAGCGAAGACCGCTGGGTCGACGAACGCGAGGCCGATCGCCACCACGCGGATCCGTCGCGACCCTGGGTGGTCAACACCGGCGATTACGTGCTGATCAGCACGTTGCCCATCGCCAAGCTCGAGGCGATCCGCGGCGACGCCGATCGCGCGCTCGGGATGCTGCGCCCGATCCTCGGCTTCGCCGATCCGCTGCCGACCTCGAGACCCACGGTGCTGGTCGCCGCGACCACCGATCAGTTCGTCGAGTACGGCAACCGCCTCGGCGACGAGACGTCGGCGTTCGGCGCGTTCCTCGCCCAGGCGGGTCGGACCGTGCGCGTGCCGGGACAAGGTGTGGTGGTGCCCGCGGTGTGCCACTGGGACGAGAACTGGGGGCCGTACTACCTGCCGCACGCGATCGGCATCGCGTACATCGCCGGCATCTGCGCGGCCGCCGACACCGAGGTCGAGGCCTGGTTCCGCCACGCGATGGCCGCCTATGCCAGCCGCTTCCCCAACCCCGAGACCGGCGCATGGTTCGCGCAGAGCCTCGCTCGCACCGGCGGACTGCAGCCGCTGGACGGGTGGTTCGACGGCTTCAAGATCGACGGCACCAAGTCACCCGAGGACCTCGGCGCGCAGATGACGCAGGCCGGCCTGCTGATCCAGTACTGCGTCCACGGCGGCGACCTCGAGGCGACCCAGGCCCTGGGGGCGGTGACCGAGGCCTTCCCGACCGCGAAGGCCGGCGCGATCGCCAAGTCCGTCAGCGGCCTGCGCAAGCACCTGCAGTCCAAGGCGACCGAGATCGGCGACTACCTGCAGAAGCTGGCGCGCTGACCGGCGACGGCCGCCGGTGAGCGTTCCCGGGGCCGGACTTCCGCGCGGAACCGGCCGACGGTTTGCGGCCCGGCCCGTCCACGAAGGGCTTCGTCCGGTCGCCCAGGGCGGCCCGCCGAGACCATCCCCATCGACTTCTCCCACCGTAACGCAAAACCCTGAAACGACTTGGAATGACAATGCTCAGAGCACACCGCACCGTGATCACGGCCCTGCTCGGCTCGCTGGCGGCCGCCGGCGTCGCGCAGAAGCAGTCGATGCTGCCCTACTTGCCCGCCAGCACGATCATGGCGATGAGCGTGCCGGACATCGACGCATCGCTGGCCGAGTTCGCCAGCATGCCGCTGGCCAAGATGTGGCGGGAGGAGGAGGTGCAGGACTTCGTGCGCGACGCCCGCGAGATGGCGCACACGAAGTTCGAGGAGGCGATGGAGCAGGCCCGCAAGATGCACCAGCAGGGCATGTTCCCGCTGGACCCGGACCAGCTGCTCAACCTGCGCCTGCGCGGTGGCTCGTTCGCGCTGACGCGCATGAACATCACCGAGGGTGACTTCGGCCCGATGCCCGAAGTCGGCCTGCTGCTGCACCTGGACTTCGGCAGCACCGCCCAGCAGTGGTTCGGTCTCGCGCAGATGGGCCTCACCATCCTCGAGCAGAGCGGCCAGGCCGAGGTCGAGGAGTTCCTGGTCGGCGACCAGAAGGTCCGCGCGTTCGTGCCGACGATGGCCCCGGCCGGCATGTCGATGGGGCTGCACGTCGCCATGGTCGGCGACAGCCTGCTGATCGGCACGCTGCGCGAGGACGTCACCGGCGTGCTCGCCAACATGCAGAGCGGCAAGCAGGAGCTGGTCGCGACCGAGGCCTACAAGAACAGCGCGCAGCACCTGATGGTCGATGGCGCCGAGGCCGAGATGTTCATGCGTCCCGGTCCGCTGTTCGACTTCGGCATGCAGGGCCTGCGCATCGCCACCCAGGTCAACCCGAAGCTGCGCAAGCTGACGTGGCTCGACATCGACGGCATCGGCCGCGCCATCGACGCGATGGGGCTGCGCGGCGTGCAGTCGGTCGCCGGCGTCAGCTCCTACAAGGACGGCAAGGCCGTCTCGACGACCTTCGTCGCCGCGCCGGCGCCGGGCCGCAAGGGCTTCCTCGCCGGCCACGACAAGACGCTGGACACCGCCTTCCTGCGCTGGGTGCCCAAGGACGCCGTCAGCTTCATGGCCACGACCATGGAGCCGATGACCATCTACGACACCCTGGTGTCGGCGCTGCAGGCCTACGACCCGAAGATCGCCGAGATGGCGATGGGTCACCTCGCCGGGATGGAGCAGAAGATCGGCTTCAACCTGCGCGACGACCTGTTCGGCGCGGTCGGCGATACGGTCGTCACCTGGTCGATGCCGATGGCGTCGATGATGGCGCCGCCCGAGGTCGCGATCCTGATCAAGGTCAACGACCAGGACAAGGTCGTGAAGGTGCTGCAGACCCTGTGCGGGATGAGCAAGGGCCGCGTCGAGCTCGACGAGGCCGAGAAGCGCGGCGTCAAGACCTACCAGTTCCGGCTGAACCTCGACAACATGCAGGGCATGGGTGGGTTCAACCCGCTGGACATGATGAACCCGAGCTTCGCGTTCAAGGACGGCTACCTGGTCGCGGGCTTCTCGCCGAGCGACATCCGCCGCGTGTTCCAGCGCATGGAGCGCACCGAGGACGACCCGAAGGGCGACATCCGCGGCAACAAGGAATTCGCCGCCTACGCCAACCAGCTGCCCGAGCACATGCAGTCGATGTCCTTCACCGACTGGAAGGCCGAGTTCGAGAGCTGGTACCAGATGCTCAGCGGCCTGCTGGCGTTCATGCCGCAGAGCGAGGACGTGCCGTTCGACATGCAGATGCTGCCCGATGCGTCGACGCTGACGAAGCACATGTTCGGTTCGCTGAGCTACTCGACCGTCGACGGCAGCGGCATCTCGTCGACGACCATCAGCCCGTTCGGCCCCGAGGTCGCCGCGGTGCTGGTCGTCGCGCTCGCCGCCGGCGGCCTCGCCGCGGCGGGCATGGCCAACGTGCGCTGATCGGCGGCCGGTACCGACGCCGGCCCCGCACGACACGCGACGCCGTCGCGGGCGCTGCCCGCGGCGGCGTCGCGTTGTATGGTGCTCGCCGATGCAGTTGCGTCCGAGAGCACCCGGTTCCCTCGCTCCCGGGGTCGCGGTCGCGGCCCTGCTCGCGATCGTCGCGGCGCCGCCGCTCGTCGGCCAGACGTGGGCCGAGCTGCAGGGGCGCACGGTCACCGGCGCGGTGGCGCTGCAGCAGAGCCAGCTCGATGCCACCAGCGACGCGCTGGTGCTGCTGGTCGCGTCGCACCCCGACGATCGCTACGTCCTGCCGGCGGTGTGGCTGCGCTATCGCCACGGCGCCCGCGTCGCGGTGCTGCTGGCGTCGCGCGGCGGCGGCGGGCAGAACAGCCTCGGCCCCGAGTCCGGCGACGCGCTCGAACGGATCCGCACGCTCGAGACCGAGGCGGGGTGCAGCCGCTTCGACGGCGCCGTCTACTACCTGAACCGCCCCGACCGCGGCTATCGCCGCACGGCCGCCGAGACCTTCGCGGAGTGGGGCCGTGAGGAGAGTCTCGCGGAGATGATCCGGCTGCTGCGGCAGATCCGCCCCGACGTCGTCGTCACGACGCACCACGCCGAGGAGACCCACGGGCACGACCTGGCCCTGGCCGAGCTGCTGCCCGAGGCGGTCGCGGCCGCGGCCGATCCCGAGGTGCTGTCCGAGGCGCCGCCGCACCGGGTCCGCGCGCTGTTCCTCGGCGGCACCAGCACGCCGTCGCCCGACTCGGTGGTGCTCGAGGCCGACGAGTTCGAGCCGGTGCGCGGGGCGACGTTCCGACGCCTCGCCTACGAGATCCTGCTGCGGCACCACCTGAGCCCCGGCCTGCCGGCGCCGTACGACACGGTGTTCGAGGACCGCACGCGCTTCGTGCCGGTCGCTCACGAAGGGCCGCTGCCGCGCAGCCTGCTGGACGGCACGGCGTCGCTGTTCGACGACGGGCTGTTCCCGGGTTCGTCGGCGGAGCGCGACGCGTTGCTCGAGCTGCTGCGGCCGCCGCCGCCGGGAACGCCGCGCCCCGAGCTGGCGGCGCGGGCGCTCCAGGCGGTGCAACGCCTCGAACGGCTCGACTGCGCGCCCGGCAGCGACGCCGCGCGCCGCCGCGACCGGCGCCTCCACGCCGCGCAGCAGATCGCGGTCCACGCGGCGTCGATCCAGGTCGAGGTCGGCGCCCGGCCGGGCGCCGCCGCGGTCCCGGGCGAGGAGCTCACGCTCGACGTGCACGTGCATGTCGGCGGCGCGCTGCCGGTCGAACGCACCGCGGTGCGGTCCGCGGTCGGTGCCGCCGAACTCGAGCCGATCGACGGCGACAGCACGGCGATCCCCGCCGGAGGCATGCTGCACGCCGTGGTCACGTACCGTGTGCCGCTGTCGATGCACGCCGACGCCGACGCGCTCGACCGGCGGTTCCGCGGCGACCGGTTCGACCCGCCCGTCCGGCTGCAGTTCGACCTGCGCGTCGCCGGCGTCGACCTTCCGGTCCAGGTCGACGTGCCCGTGGACCTGCGGCCGCCCGCCGAGCTCGTCGTCGTGCCGCGCATGCTGCTGCTGCCGACGTCGCGCGGCGAGCTGCGCTTCACCGTCAAGGTCGAACGGCACTCGGCGCAGCCGGTGCGCGGCGAACTCGACCTGCGCGCGCCGGCCGGCTACCGCGTCGAAGGGCCGCGCACCGTCGTGGCGCTCGACACGATCCGCGCCGACATCTTCGAGTTCGCGCTGCACGCGCCGGTCGACCGCCGCGGCGGCGTCGACGTCGTGCGCATCGCGCTCGGCGGCAACCGGGTCGTGTTGCCCGTGCACAAGGTCGAGGTCACGGTCGATCCCGGGCTGCGCATCGGCGTCGTCCGCAGCAAGGACGACGCGCTGTCGTCGGTCATCGGCGCCGGCGGCTTCGGTCTGCACTGGGCCGAGATCAGCGACATCGACCTGGCGGTCGGCCAGCTCGAGGAGTTCGACACGATCGTCGTCGACGTGCGCGCGCTGCGCGACCGGCCCGAGGCGCGGCAGAGCTTCCGCCGACTGCTCGAGTTCTGTCGGCGGCCGGGCAAGCGGCTGGTGGTCCTCTACCACAAGGACACGGAGTTCGAGCCGCCGGGCGAGGGCTTCCGCGGCGCGCCGTTCCAGCCGTTCCAGGTCGGGCGCGGGCGCGTCACGCGCGCGGACGCGCCGGTGCAGGTGCTGCTGCCCGACCACTGCCTGCTGACGCGGCCGAACGAGATCCGCCCGGGCGACTGGGACGGCTGGGAACAGGAGCGCGGCCTGTATTTCCCGTCCGTCTACGCCGAGCAATACGACGAGCTGCTCGAGATGCACGATCCGGGCCTGCCGCCGGAGCGCTCGGCGCTCCTGTACGCGCGCAGCGGCGACGGCGAGTTCGTCTACTGCGCGCTGGCGCTGTGGCGGCAGCTCAAGAAGCTGCACCCCGGCGGCGTGCGCCTGCTGGCCAACCTGTTGAGCCCGGTGCCGCCTGGGCGATGACTCGAGCCGCCGCCGCGCTGAGGGGTTCGCGGCGCGTCGCGCGTCAGGCGCGGCGGAACAGCAGCGCGAGGCAGCCCAGCAGATTGGCCGCGAACAACGCGATCATCGCGGTGCGCGGGTCGCCGGTGTGCAACCACAGCGCGCCGACCCAGCCGCCGATCATCATCGCCACGGCGATCAGGGTGGCGGCTCCGCGGCGCGGCGCGGCGGCCGTCGGGGCGATGGCCGCCGGCGTCGCTGTCGCGGTCGACGCCGGCCGCTGCTCGATCGCCGCGGCGATCGCCGCGGAGCCGGCGGTCAGCGCCGCGCTCACGCGGTCGAGCCGTTCGCCGAGGGCGTCGGTCGCGGTGGTGTCGCGGAGCGATCCCCCGACGTCGACGAAGCCGCGCTCGATCGCGGCGGTCAACGGGGCCGTGTCGAGCGTCGGCAGCGGCCGTTCCGCCAGCGCCATCAGCGCCAGGTGGATCTGCTGCAGCGACTCGTGGACTGGCCCGAGGTCCGGCGTCGCGGTCGGCGCACGGGCTGCCGCGCTGGCCGACGAAACGGCGTCGTCGGCGGCCGCGAGCTCGGCGGCGAAGGGCTCCTCCGGGACCGGCTGGTCCGCGGTGGTCGCGGTCGCGGCGTCGGTGGAGGCCATCGCCAGCTCGTGCTCGGCGAGTGCGGCGTCGAGCACCGTCTCGTCGAACGAAGGCGTCGCGGCGGCCATCGGCGCCTCGGGCGCCGCTTCGTCGTCCGCGACGGCGTCGTCGGTCTCGTCCTGCCCCGAGAGCGTGTGTGCCGCGTCGTCGCGGTCCGCGTCGGTCGTCTCCTCCTCGGCGCCGAACAGCACGTCGAGCGCCGCCTCGGCCTCCGCGCGCTCCGCGGCCGCCGCCGTGTCCTCGTTGGTCGTGACCGGGTCGTCGACGCCCGCGTCGAGTCCGTCCATGGGCCCAGCGGCGGCGACGTCGTCGCGCGCCGAGTCGACGGTCGGCGCGTCGGTCTCCCCGGCATCCTCCGGGTCGAGCGCGGCGAGCACCTCGTCGGCGAGCGAATCGTCGTCGGCAGCCCACGCGTCGCAGGGGTCCTGCGCGTCCACGGGATCCTGGTCCGAGTCGCCTGTCGCCGTGGTCGCGAGGGTCGCTTCGTCGCCGGTCGGTGCCCCATCGTCGGACGGCGCGTCCTGTTCGATCGCGGCCGGTGCGAGATCGATGCCGGAGTCGAACGCTTCGCCGCCCGCGGGCCTGTCGGCGAATGCCGCGTCGTCGGTCGGCGTGTCGTCGGTCGGCGGCTCCTCGTCGGACGGCGCGTCCTGCTCGGTCGTGTCCTGTGACTCGAGCTCGAGGCCGGAGTCGAGCATGTCGCCGCCGGTGGTCGTGTCGGCGAATGCCCCGTCGTCGGTCGCCGTGTCGTGGGTCGGATCACGGGCGTCCGCATCGGTCGCTGCGGTGGGGTCGATCGTTGCACCCTCGGCGCTCGGGTCCTCGCGGTCGCCGGTGGCCAGCGGTTCGGTTTCGTCGAGCGCGGTGCGCGCCCGGTCTTCGCCTTCGGTCGTCATGTCGTCGTCCAGTCGGTCGTCCGGCGTCTCCTCCGCGACGACGTCCTGCGGGTCCGCGTCGTCGTCGTCCGCCGCACCGTTCGGCAGTTCGCGGCCGTCGTCGGTGTAGCGAACCGGTCCGGCCTCGAGCACCTCGATGGTCTCGGCGCTCTCGTCGTCGTCGGACAGCAGCGACGTCATGTCGTCGGCATCCGGCGGCTCGGTGTCGTGGATCAGCTCGATCTCGTCCTGCTCGTCGTCGAACGCCTCGAGCAGACCCTCGAGATCGGCGGCGAGCTCGTGCTCGTCGTCCTCGAGGTGCTCCATCGCGTCATCGTCGGCGCGCGACGCATCCTCGTCGCGCGGCGTCGCGTCCACCGCGTCCGCGTCGGAGGTGTCCTCGTCCGCGTCCATCGCACCGGCAGCCCCGCGGTCGAGCTCCGTGTCCGCACGCGCCTCCGACCCGAACCAGTCGACGCTGGCCTCGGCCGCCGCGGTCACGTCGTCGACGTGTTCGCCGTCGCCGCCGTCGTCGTCTCCGGCCTCGCCGGCGCGCGCGCGCTCGTCGTCGGCGCCGAGCGGGTCGAGGCCGATGGCTTCGCGCAGCGCGTGCTCGGACGCGTGTTCGCTGCGGACGACCAGCTTCTCGATCGCGCCGCTGATGCTGTCGATGGTGGCGTCCATCGACTCCTCGGTGCCGTGCGAGGCGAACAGGTCGACGTCGCCGCCGGGCCCGGGCCCTTCTCCGTCCACGTCCGCTGTCGGCTCGATCGCGCGCTCGGGCTCCGCATCGCGCGGCTCCGGCGCCGCGCCGCCATCGTCGCCGCCGTCACCGTCGTGCGTCGCGACGGGTTCGTCGTGTTCGTCGTGCGACGGCGCCAGGCCCTCGTTCGCGTCCCCGGCGCCCGCGGCGTCACCTTGCGACGGCAGCACGACGCCGCGCTCGGCCAGCAGCACCCGGACCAGCTGCGATCGCGCGCGGGTCGGCTGCAGCGCGGCCTCGGGCCGGCCGATGTCCGCCAGGAGCGCGCCGAGCTCGCGGCGCAGCTCGGCCGCGTGCACGGCGAACACCGGGTCGGCGGCGTCGGCCCCGACCGGCGGCAGCTCGCCGACCTGCTCGAGGCTGCCGGCGGCGAGCCATTCGAGGATGCGCTCCGCGCCGATCTCCAGGCGGTGGAGATCCGAGCGGGTCAGCAGCTGCTTGCGTGGGTCGGTAGTGGTGGCTGGCATTCGCGGTGGAACGCCGACCCGATCCTCAGCCGGGAATGTCGTCATTCCCGACCGCAGCGGTGAAGGTCTCGCCGCGCGCGCGGCCAGCGACCGATGCCAACGGCCGCGGAGACCCCGACCGCCGCCCGCGCTACGGCAGCTTCGGGAACCGCTGGCGCGCGCTCGTGCTGCGCACGAACCGCACGTCCATCGGGTCGCGGCCGCTGCGCAGGATGTGGAGCGCCTGGGCGTCGATCAGCGAGTAGTCGCCGTTGTCGTACAGGATCTCGAGCCGCATCCGCTCGCCGGTGTCCTCGAGCAGGCGCACCTCGAAGACGTTGCGCGACGGGATCACGCTGGTCTTGCCCTGTGCGTCCACGTACTGCAGCTCGGAGATGCGCAGCACCGTGGAGATGTCGGTCACGGCCGGATCCTCGGTGCCCTGAGGGTTCTGCGGCATCATCGCCAGCAGCGCGGCGGCACACGGGACGGGGAGAAGCAGCTTCCAGGTCTTCATGACGGCGGTCTCCTCACGGCCGCGGACCTTCCGCGCGCCGGGGTTCGGGACTAAGACGGCGCCCGACCGTGTTCCTGCCGGGCATTCTCTCGCTGCTGATCGCCTCGCTCCTGCAAGGGCCGGCCAGCGCTCCGTGGACGGTAGCGGCCGGCGGCGGCGATGTCGCGCCGGCGGAACTGGCGATCGTCCGGACCGAGCTCGAACCGGCGATGACGGAGCTGCGGCGGTGGTTCCCGCCTGCGGACCTGCCGGGCGGCCGGGTGTCGCCGTTCCGCGTGGTGCTGCACGCCGCGGCTTCGGACCTGCCGCCGCCGCTGCGGGCGATGCACCACGAGGGCTCGCCGGGGTTCGCGCTGCTGGCCCGCCACGAGATCCACCTGCTGGCACGCGAGATCGCCCGCAACGGCCGCGGCCTGCGCCCGGTTCTGGTGCACGAGCTCGCGCACGAGCTGCTGTCGCAGCGCCTCGGCCGCTTCGGCCACTCCCTGCCGCGCTGGTTCCACGAGGGGCTGGCGCAGGTGCTCGCCGGCGACACCTACCTCGGCGTCGGCGAGGAGATGATCGTCTGGCGCGTCGCGTCGGGGCAGTACCTGCCGTTCTCCGAGCTGGTCGAGGGGTTCCCGCGCGACCCGTCGCTGCTGCAGGCGGCCTACGCGCAGAGCTACTCGTACGTGTCCTGGTTGGAGCGGCGGCTGGGCATGTCCGGGCTGCTGTCGATGCTCGATCGGATCGACGAGGACATCTCGTTCGACCTGGCGCTGGTCCACGCAACCGGCGACCCGACGGTGGTGCTGCTGGACGCCTGGCGCGACTACGTCGTGAACGGCTCGGGCGCGCGCTGGCGCGTGCTGCTGCAGCAGTTCTTCTCGATCTCGATGGTGCTGGCGCTGCCGCTCCTGGCGCTGGCGTTGATCCGCCGACTCGGCGCCGATCGGCAGGCGCGGGAGCGCCTGGCCGACGGCGAGCGGCGCGACGCCGAGGTCGCCGCGCGGGCCGCGGCCCTGCGCGAGCAGGCGCGCGCGGAGCTGTACGGGCCGTTCCCGCCGCCGGGCTTCGACGCCGTGGCCCGGTCGGACGACGCTCCCGGCCGCGACGCGCCGGCGGCGGGCCGCGGCGCCGACGGTCCGTAGCCGCAGCCGACCAGAACTCTGTTCCGGCGACGGCGCCGCCTCCGCTACAACGGGCGCGTGGTTCCGCCCGCGAAACGAAGGCTGCGGCTGTCCGCCGCCGCGCTCTGCCTGCTGTCCGTCGGCTGCGTCTCGCACCAGCACGTGATCGGGTTGGGGCCGACCGGCCTCGGCGAGACGTCGACGCGCCAGTTCTACATGCTGTTCGGCCTGGTCCGGTTCAACGAGGTCAACGTGCAGCGCATGGCGAGCGACCTCACCAGCTACACGATCGAGTCCGAGTTCTCGTTCGTCGACCTGCTGCTCGCGCCGCTGCTGCTGCCGTTCACCGTGACCAGCCGGACGGTCACGGTGAAGACGTGAGCGAGACGCGGGTCCTGACGCTCGACGCCGCGGCGGCGCGAGCACTCGAGGAGCGGCTGCGCCGCGAGCTCCCGCCCGACGCCGAGTGGCGCCGCGTCGACCACGCGCGCTTCGCGGTCAAGGCGCTCGGGGCCAGCGTGGTGTGCTACACCAGCGGCAAGCTGGTCGTGCAGGGCAAGGTGCTCGACGCGTTCGCGCGCGAGTTCCTCGACGGGCTGGCGGCCGCGGCGCCGAAGGCGGCCGGGGCGAAGGGCGCCGCCGACGCGCCGCTGCCGTTCGACGCGCCGACGATCGGCTCCGACGAGGCCGGCAAGGGTGACTACTTCGGGCCGCTGGTGGTCGCGTCGGTCTACATCGAGCCGGCGGCCGCTGCGGAGCTGGCGGCGCTGCGCGTGGCCGACAGCAAGACGCTCTCCGACCAGCGCATGTACCCGATGGCCGAGCGCATCGAGCAGCGCTTCGACTGCGAGGTGCGGACGCTGATGCCGCCCGACTACAACGCGCGCTGGGCCGCCGATCCGAACGTCAACCACGTGCTCGCCGACCTGCACGCGGACGCGATCGCCGCGCTGCTCGCGCGCCACCCCGAGGCGACCGTCGTCGTCGACCGATTCGCGAGCGAGCAGGTGCTCGCGCAGCGTCTGCGCCAGCGGGCCGCGCCGCGCCGCCTGGTGCAGGTGCCGCGCGCCGAGGCGCACCCGGTGGTGGGCGCCGCGAGCATCGTCGCGCGTGTGCACTTCCTCGAAGGGCTCGCGCGCTGCCAGGAGGACAGCGGAACCGACCTGCACAAGGGGGCGGGGCCGCCCGCCGACGAGGCCGCGCGGCGGGCGTTCGCCATCGGCGGCCGCGCGCTGCTGGCGCGCGTGGCCAAACTGCACTTCAAGAACAGCCAGCGGATCGAGGGCCTGCAACCATGACCATCGCCCTGCAGTTTCTCGGCGCCGCGCGCCACGTCACCGGCTCCAAGCACCTGCTGTCGGTGGGCGAGCGCCGCGTGCTGCTCGACTGCGGCCTGGTGCAGGGGCCGCGCAAGATCGCCGACCAGGCCAACCGCAACCTGCCGGTGCGCGCCGCCGACGTCGACGCTCTGGTCCTGTCGCACGCGCACATCGACCATTGCGGCGCGCTGCCGCGGCTGGTCAAGGACGGCTACGACCGGCCGATCCACTGCACCGAGGGCACTGCCGACATGCTGCGGCTGATGCTGATGGACGCGGCGAAGATCCAGGCGCAGGACACGCGTTATCTGCACGAGCACGGCCAGGAGGTCGAGCCGCTCTACGACGAGGCCGACGTCGAGGCGACGCTGAAGCTGGTGCGCGCGGTGCCGTACCGGCACCCGTTCGAGGTGCTGCCGTCCGTGCGCTGCGAGTTCCTCGACGCCGGCCACATCCTCGGCGCCGCGATCGTCGTGCTCGACGTCGAGGACCAGGGGCGGCAGCGCCGCGTGGTGTTCACCGGCGACCACGGCCGCAAGAACCTGCCGATCCTGCGCAACCCCGACCGTATCGACCGCTGCGACGTCCTGATCACCGAGTCGACCTACGGCGACCGGCTGCACGAGCCGATCGGCGACATGCAGGAGGCGCTGGCACGGATCGTCAACGAGGAGCAGCGCGACGGCGGGCGCATCCTGATCCCCGCGTTCTCGGTCGGCCGCACGCAGACGATCGTGATGTACCTGGGTCAACTGATGCAGAGCGGGCGCATCCCGAAGACGCCGGTCTTCGTCGACTCGCCGATGAGCCGCGAGGCGACCAAGATCATGGCGCGGCACCCGAAGCTGTTCGACAAGGAGACCCGCGCGATCCTCGAGCGCGGCGAGAGCCCGTTCTTCTTCGACGGTGTGCGCTACGTCGCCGACGTCGAGGAGAGCCGCGCGCTGAACGGCCTGCGCAGCGGCATCATCGTGTCGGCGTCGGGCATGGTCGAGGCCGGTCGCATCCTGCACCACCTCAAGCACAGCATCGGCCGCAAGGAGGACTGCGTGCTGCTGGTCGGCTACCAGGCGCACGGCACCCTGGGCCGCAAGCTGCTCGACGGCCACGACATCGTCAAGATCTACGGGCTCGAGTACAAGGTGCGCTGCAAGGTCGCCTTCATGCCCGGCTTCTCGGCGCACGCCGACTACGAGGAGCTGCTCGGCTTCACCGGGCACCTGCGCAAGACCTGCCGGCAGGTGTTCGTCGTGCACGGCGAGGGGCCGCAGGCCGAGGCCTACGCCGACAAGCTGCGCGACCACGGCTTCGGCAAGGTCGAGGTCCCGGCCAAGGGCGATCGCTTCGAGGTCGAGTGATGCGCGTCCCGTTCGTCAAGATGGAGGGTGCGGGCAACGACTACGTGTTCGTCGACGCGATCCGGCACCCGGTGCCGCTCGAGCTGGCGCCGGCGCTCGCGCGGCAGTGGTCCGACCGGCACCGCGGCATCGGCGGCGACGGCCTGGTGCTGCTGCGGTCGAGCTCCACGGCGGCGGTCGCGATGTCGATGTGGAACGCCGACGGTTCGGCCGGTGCGATGTGCGGCAACGGCCTGCGCTGCCTCGCCGTGCTGGCGCGTGACCACGGCCACGTCGCGACCGACGCGTTCCCGGTCGAGACGCCGGTCGGCGTGCGCCAGGTCGAGCTGCTCCGCGACGCCGCCGGCGTCGTCACCGGTGCGCGGGTCGACCTCGGTCCGGTCCACGTCGAGCGCGCGGCGCGCGCGCTGCGGCTCGGCGATCGCACGCTGCGCTACCACCGCGGCGACGCGGGCAACCCGCACGCGGTCGTGCTGCTCGACGGCGACCCGGCCGAGCACCCGGTCGTCGAGGACGGCGCCGCGATGCAGACGCACCCGGACTTCCCCGGCGGCGTGAACGTCGAGTTCGTCCACGTGCGTTCCGACGGCAGCCTCGTCCAGCGCACGTTCGAACGCGGCAGCGGCGAGACCCAGGCGTGCGGCAGCGGCGCCGCCGCGGCGGCCATGGTCGCGCTCGAGCTGGGCCTGGTGCCCGGGCCCGAGGTCCTCGTTCGGCTGCGCGGTGGCGACCTGCAGGTGCGGCGCGGCGACGGGTCTCTTGTTCTCGTCGGGCCCGCACGTACCGTGTTCTGCGGTGAAGTCGAGCTGCATCCGCAGCCCTGAGCCGGTCCGCGGCCCGCGCGGACGCACCCGCAACGAAAGGAGCCAAACGTGGCCAACCTCGCCTGGATCATCCCGCTCGCGCTCGTCGTCCTCGCCGTGCTGTGGGCGATCGGTGTCTACAACGGCCTCGTCAGCCGGCGCAACGAGACCAAGAACTCCTGGAGCCAGATCGACGTCCAGCTCAAGCGCCGCTACGACCTGATCCCCAACCTGGTCGAGACCGCCAAGGGCTACATGAAGCACGAGCGCGAGACGCTCGAGGCGGTGATCAAGGCGCGCCAAACCTGCGTCGACCTCAAGAACGCCGGCAACATCGGCGAACTGGTCAAGGCCGAGGGCATGCTCGCCGGCTCGCTGCGCCAGCTGTTCGCGGTGGCCGAGAGCTACCCCGACCTGAAGGCCAACCAGAACATGTTGCAGGTCCAGGAGGAGCTGACCTCGACCGAGAACCGCATCGGCTTCGCGCGCCAGGCCTACAACGACTCGGTCATGCGCTACAACAACGCCTGCGAGCAGTTCCCCGGCTCGGTGATCGCCGGCATGGGCGGCTTCAAACAGGCCGAGTTCTTCGAGGTCGAGGCGCCCGAGGAACGCAAGGCGGTGAAGGTCCAGTTCTGATCGGGGCTGCCCGCTGCGCGGGCAGACCCGACCAGGACCTTGCCGCGCGCCTGCGGCGCGCCGCTGCGGTTCTGATCGAGCACCGCGAGCTGCGCGGGCAGACCCGACCGGGACCTTGCCGTGCGCCTGCGGCGCGCCGCTGCGGTTCTGATCGAGCACCGCGAGCTGCGCGGGCAGACCCGACC
>JBFWWV010000010.1:92263-244415 GCA_050245995.1 Planctomycetota bacterium
CGCCGCTGCGGTTCTGATCGAGCACCGCGAGCTGCGCGGGCAGACCCGACCGGGACCTTGCCGTGCGCCTGCGGCGCGCCGCTGCGGTTCTGATCGAGCACCGCGAGCTGCGCGGGCAGACCCGACCGGGAGCTTGCCGCGCGCCTGCGGCGCGCCGCTGCGGTTCTGATCGAGCACCGCGAGCTGCGCGGGCAGACCCGACCGGGACCTTGCCGTGCGCCTGCGGCGCGCCGCTGCGGTTCTGATCGAGCACCGCGAGCTGCGCGGGCAGACCCGACCAGGACCTTGCCGCGCGCCTGCGGCGCGCCGCTGCGGTTCTGATCGAGCGTCGCGAGCTGCGCGGGCAGACCCGACCAGGACCTTGCCGCGCGCCTGCGGCGCGCCGCTGCGGTTCTGATCGAGCGCCGCGAGCTGCGCGGGCAGACCCGACCGGGACCTTGCCGCGCGCCTGCGGCGCGCCGCTGCGGTTCTGATCGAGCACCGCGACCGGCGAGCTCCGCGGGCAGACCCGACCACGACCTTCGCCGTGAGGTTGCTCTGCGCTGCGGCACCCGGGCTGGCACGCGGGTTGCCATGTCCCGGCATCCGCGTCGGTGGCGAACTTTCTGAGTTCCTCCCACGACACACCCCAGCTGCCGGCGCGGGTCCTTCCTCCCTCGGTTTCGCGAGCGAACAGGGGATGCGTGGCGGCCCATGGCCGCGGAGCGCGTCCCGGGGGAGCCGCGCGTCCGCACGGCGCCGCGACCACGCGCATGGCGGCGCCCTGCACGATCGCGTCGGAGCGCGTCGGGGCGCGGTGTGCCGTCGACCGACCGATGAGGTGTCGGTGGACCGGCAGCGGAGGACCGGCCGCGGCGGCCGTCGCGCGGTCGCGCGCCGAGAATCTCGAGGGGTTCTGCGGGCACCTTCGGCGCCGGAATCGGGCCCGAGGTCGGGGGGACCCCTGTAAGCGCCGCGGCGCAGCGGCTAGAAGCGGCGGTTGATGCGCGCCCTGCTCGCGATCCTGCTCGCTACCACGGTGTGCCCGCTGGGCGCGCAGCGACCGGTGCCGGCGCCGCCGCCGAAGGACGGCGCCGACGCGCCGGCGTACGTCGAGCCCTATGGGCGCTGGCTACGGTCGGACCACACCGACGACGACCTGCGCCTGGCCGCGGCGAAGGCGCTGCTCGACGCCGGGCCCGAAGCGCTGCCGTGGCTGGGCCAACGGCTGCGCGCCGCGGCCGGCGCGACGGCGGCGTCGCAGTCGGCGCAAGTGCGCGCGCTGCACCGGCTGGCCACCGACGTGGTGCTCGGCTTCGTCGACCGGCAGCGCAGCAGCGGCGTCGTGCACCGTGGCCAGTACCTGCCGCTGCGCGCGCTCGATCCGTTCGCGACGCAGCGGCTGTTCGACCTGCTGCTGCGCACGCCGGACTGGTTCTCCGACACCCGCCGCGTGCACCTGGTGCCCGCGCTGGTCGATCTGCAGCCCGGGCCGCCGGCGCCCGAGCTGCTGCTCGGTGTCACCGATCTGATCGAGAACGCCGAGGTCGAGCCGGCGGACCTGCGCGTCGCGCTGTCGTGCCTGGTGTGGCAGTGGGGCCGCAAGGGCTACGTCGAGGAGCGCGCGGCGGCGCTGCGGCAGGCCAGCGCCGAGGGCGACGTCGAGGACCGCCTGCAGCCGCTGCGCGACCTCGCCGATCTCTGGTATCGCGTCGGTGAACACGCCATGGCGTCGGCCACGCACGTGACGCTGGCGGCGATGGCGGACAGCGCGCACCAGCAGCTGACGCCGACCGACTGGTACTGGGGCGCGTGCTACCTGTCGCTGGCCGGTCGCGTCGACGACGGCATCGCCGCGCTGGAGCGCTGCGCCGCGCTGCTGGCCGACGACGCGGTCGAGGCGTCGCGCAAGCTGCCGCGCAAGCTGTTCGAGACCGACCCGGAGATCGCCGCGCTGCGCGCCGACCCGCGGTTCGCGGCGATCCTCGCGCGCGCCTTCCCGGCCGCGCGCTCCCGAAGCGGGAACCGCTGAACGTTGAACATCCCGCTCGCCTACGCCGTCGGACTGGCCGTCCTCGTGCTGGCGCGGGCGACGTTCTTCGTGCCGCCCGGGTCGGGCAGCCTCTGGGTCGCGCTGCTGGCGCTGCCGCTCGTGCTGCTGCCGGCGCTCGCGCTGGCCTGGGCGCAACGGCGGCGCGCCCGTCGGCCCGGCGACCGGCTCGGGCGGCTGCTCGAACGGCTGTCGCCCGGCCTGCTGCCGGCGGCCTACCTGGTGCTGCTGGTGCCGGGCGGCTGGCTCGACCTGTGCGATCGCTGGGCCGGCGCCAGCTACGTCGCGAGCCTGTTGCTGTTGCTGCTGCCGTTGCTGATCGGTGAGGTCACCCGGCTCTGCGTCGAGTCGCGCGCGTTCGACGCGGCCGGCGACATCGACGGCCGCGAGCTGCGCATGCGGCTGGCGCTGGTCGCCATCGTCACGCTGCCGTGGGCCGCGCTCAGCGTCGTCGGCGACCTGCTGCAAGGGGACCGTGCGGCGTACGTGTTCTTCGCCGGCACCGGCATGGGCCTGACGCTCGGCGCGATCGCGTTCGTGCTGGTGCTCGTGCTGGTGCTGCCGCTGGTGTTCCGGTTCGTGTTCGGACTGTCGCCGCGTCTGCCCGAGCCGCTCGGCGCCGAGCTGCGCGCGACCGCGGCGGCGCTCGGGTTCCCGGGGCGCTGCGTCCTCTGGTGGGACAGCGGCATGCGCACCGTGAACGCGCTGCTGGTGGGGCCGCTGCCGTGGCCGCGCTACCTCGTGCTGACCGACGGGCTGGTGGCGGCGCTCGACCTGCACGCGCTGCGCGGCGTCGTGGCGCACGAGGTCGGCCACGCCCAGGCCGGGCACCCGGCGATGCTGCTCGGGCTGTTCGTGGTGGCGCCGCTGCTGCTGGCGCACCTGCCGCAGCAGATGCAGGTCGATCAGGTCGGCGGCGTGTGGGCGGTGGTCGCCACCGGCGTCGTGCTGCTGGTCGGCTGGCGCGTGCTGCGCGCGGTGGCGCACCGCTTCGAGCACGAGGCCGACGTGCTGTCGGCGATCGCGCTCGGCGGCGCCGAGCCGTGCATCCGCGCGCTGCAGCGCGTCGGCCAGGTCGTGCAGCAGGAGCCCGAGCGCAGCTCGCTGCTGCACCCGAGCGAACGCGCGCGAGTCGACCTGCTGCGCCGCTTCGCGACCGAGCCCGCGTTCGCAGCGCGGTTCACGCTGCGCGGCGTGCGGCTGCGCTACGGCATCGTCGTCGTGCTCGGCCTGTCGCTGCTCGGGGCGATGTGGAACTGGTCGGTGACCTGGCCGCTCGAACGCGCCGCGACCCTGTACCTGACCGGCGATCTCGCCGGCGCGCGCGCCCAGGTCGAGGAGGTCGGCACGCAGGTCCCGGCGAGCCAGTGGCAGTGGTGGCAGACGCTGCGCGAGGAGATCGACGCCGCGACGACGATCGCCGGCGACGGTGGCCCGTGGGACGAGCTGTGGCCCGAGCTGGCCGAAGGCGGCTGGCAACGCGGCGTCGAGACGCTGCTGCGCGACGGCCCGGCGCTCGCGCGGCCATGGTTCGCGCTCGCGGCGCTGGGGCCGTCGCCGTCCGCGCTGCGCCGCAGCCTGCTGCTGTTCTGCGAGGCGGCGGCCGATGGCGACGTCGAGCGGATGGGCGCGCTGCAGGCGCACGTGCGCGAGCTCGGCTGTCCGCCGGAGCTGATGCCGGTGTTCCCACCGTGACCCTCGGTTCAGCCGCGGCTTGCGGCACGTGACAGCGCTTCGAGCCGCTTCCTGGCGCGCTCGAGACCGCCGTCGGAACCGAGCGGCGGCGGAGTGCTCACCACGCTGGGCGCCTGTCGCCAGCGGCGGCCGAGGACCGAAGTCACGACGGCCTGCACGTCCGCGCGGCGCATGAGCCCGTGCCGGTCGACGAGCTCGGCGGCCAGCTCGACCGGAGTCCAGTCCCAGACGGGCTCCTCGGCCTCGGCCAGAGCACCGAGGAGGTCTGGCAGCGTCTGCAGGTGCAACCAGCACCCTCGCCGACGAAGGGTCACCTGCTCGACCATCGAGGCAGAGGCGGAGTCCGGGCAGTCCCTCTCGAGGTCCCGTTCGAGCGCCGCCGTCGTGCGGTCGCTGTAGGTCAGGCAGTGCGCCACCGCGATGCACCAGGCGTCGCCGAGCTCCGTGTGCCCCTCGCGCCACAGCACGTCCATCAGGTACTCGTAGTGCTGCGCGCACTCCCACGGCCGATCGAACATGGCCTCGCGAAGCGCCACCGGCTCACGGTTGTCCCAGTACCGGGGCACGGCCTGTACCGTCCAGATCCCGCGCGCGCAGCCGGCCGCGACGACGGCGATCGCGAACCAGCAGACAGCTCTGTTCGAGCCGGGTCTGTTCATGGCGGCAGGTTGGGATCTCGCGCGGCTCAGTAGCGGTTCACCTCGACCGCCCACGTCATCTCCTGCCGCCACACCACGTTCTTGTTGCGGTCGAACTCGCGCACCTGCGTGTTCTCGGCGACCAGTGTGTGGCCGTTGGGCAGGCGGTCGGCGTCGCTCGGCGAGCTGAGGCCGGTCAGCTCCCACACCACCTTGCCGTCGCGGTCGACCTCGATGACGGCGCCGCGGCTGCGCAGGGTGATCAGCGTGTTGCCGTTGGGCAGCCGGTCGGCGTCGTGCACGTTGTTCATGCCCTTCACCTCCCAGACGATCTCGCCGGCGGGGCTGACCTCGATGACGCGGTCCTTGATGACGTCGGCGATCAGGGTGTTGCCGTTGGGCAGGCGGTCGCAGTCGAACGGCCGGATCTCCTGGTCGTACTTCCAGGCGATGCCGCCCTCGGGCGTGACCTCGATCACGCGCATCGCGAAGGTGTCGGCGATCAGGGTGTTGCCGTTGGGCAGCCGATCGGCGTCGTAGGGGTTCTTGAGCTGGTCGTACGACCAGATCACGTTGCCCTTGCGGTCGACCTCCTGCACGCGGCTGACCGAGAACTCGGTGATCAGCAGGTGGCCGT
This sequence comes from Planctomycetota bacterium, assembly GCA_050245995.1. Classification (GTDB taxonomy): domain Bacteria; phylum Planctomycetota; class UBA1135; order UBA1135; family UBA2386; genus JBFWWV01. The sequence continues at coordinate 97,263 of JBFWWV010000010.1, forward strand.
TGTCGAGGCACTCGGCGTCCCACGCGCCGAACACCTCCTTGAGCTCGAGCTGTTCGCGGCCCTGCTCGTCGACCTCGACGATGCGATTGTCGCTGTAGTCGGCGATCAGCGTGAAGCCCCACATCGCGCCGCCGCCGACGCCGATCTCGACGTGGCTGACCTGTTCGATCGGCACCACCGCGGCGCCGAGCTCGGGCGCGGCCAGCAGCAGGTGGCTGCGGGTGCTGCCGGCGAGGAAGCCGATGACGCGGTCGCCGTTCGTCAGGTCGACGCGCGCGTACACCGTCGCGTCGGGCTCGACCGTGCGCGGCCGCGTCGTCAGCAGGCCGGCGACGTCGCCGAGCGCCAACACCTGCTCCCGCCCGTCGTTGCCGAGCACGCGCACCTTGCCGTCGGCGACGCCCACGATCGTGCCGTCGACGAAGTCGTTGGTGCGCAGCCGCACGCGGTCGTGTTCGACCGAGGCGCCGACCAGCCGGTCGACCTGCGGATCGACGGCGATCCCCTGCACGCTGGCGCGCGGCAGGTCGAGCACGCCGAACACCGGCGAGCGCAGCCGCACCGTGGTGGCGTCGATCGCCACCAGGTCGCCGGTCACCAGGCTGCCCTGGGTCAAGAACACGCGCACCGCGTCGCTGGCCTGCACCGTGTGCGCCGGGAAGTCGAGGATGTCGCTGTCCTGGAAGCCGATCAGCACCGGCGACAGCCCCGGCACCGCGTCCTCCAGCGCGGTGCCGTCGGCGACGAAGCCGGCGAACGTGCCACCCAGCGACGTGCGGCCGGCGATCGTCAGCACGACCTGCGCGCGCGTCGGCGCCGACGCCGGCAGCGTCATCCGCGCCGCGGCGGCGACCATGGCGTCGTCGCTGTCGCGCAGCCGCTGCAGCAACGGCGCCGCGTCGGCGCGGCGGCGCAGCTCGGCCAGCATCGCGCAGGTCTCGGCGCGCGTCAGGTCACCGTCCTCGACCAGCCCGGTGCACAGGGCCAGCGCGCGCGGCGACGGCATGCGCGACAGCGCCGCGAGCACCTCGTCGCGGTAGATGCCGCCCTTCCAGTCGAGCAGCTGCGCCACCGCGGTGGCCTCGTCATCGCCGCCGTGCGCGCCGAGCGCGCGGATCGCGGCGCCGACGATCTGCGGGTCGGTGTGGCCGAGCGCCGAGCGCAGCGCGCGCAGCAGTCGTTCGTCGGCCTGCATGTACTGCGTCGTCGTCACCAGCCCGCGCAGGAGGCGCGCCTCCCTCTCCTCCTCCTCGGTGCCGCGCGCGTTGATCGCGTCGAGCACGCGGCTGCAGCGGATGCCCTCCTCGAGGGTCGCCGGCGCGTCGATGCGCTGGCGCAGCACCTCCTTGGCGCGGGCTCCCACCTCGATCAGCGTCTGTTCGGCCTGCTCGCGCACCGACCAGCGCGCGTCGGAGAGCTCGCCGATCAGGCGGTCGATCTTCAGCAGGTACTCCCGGTGGTCGCCGTGGATCCGGGCGGTCATGGCCGCGAACGCCTCCTGCTGGTGCGTCAGCAGCTCGCTGACCTGCTGCAGGCGCAGCGGCAGGGCCTCCTGGTCGAAGCCCTTGGTGTGCTCGACCAGCTCCTCGGCGGTCCACTGCTGCGCCGGGGCGCCGGCTGCCACGAGCGCGGCGAGAGTTGTGACGATGATGGTTCGGCTCATGGCGGGTCGGGCGATCCGGGAAGGTTCCCGGTGCGTCGGCGTCCGTGGGACTCGTTCGCATCCTAGCCCGCGCGGGACGTCGGTCCCGCACCGGCCTCCGGCGAGCATGCCCTTCGGGGTCGTCCTCAGGTGTGATGTGGAGTCGGCAGAGACAACCGGAAAGGTCCCTGACTCCGGGCGCGCAGCCCGGTCAGAAACGCTCTGGGAGCCTCGCCGGTTGGCCCGGATTGACGTAGATTGCGGACCGATCCCTCCACCGGATCCGCGCGTTGGAACGGAGACCCCTCCGCCGCAGACCTTCCGCATGAACCGACGACAGCAGATGCGCGCCGCCGGCCACCCCTCCGGCCCGCGCCCAGGTCGTCACCTCCCGCGCCGCGAACAGGAACCGTGCACCCGACCCCCGCTCCCGATGTGACGCCCTCGGCTCCGAGCCGACCCGGCGGGGCGGCGCGCGTGGCGCGGATCGGGGCGCTGACCGGCGGCGCGCTGGCCGCCGTCGCCCTGAGTGGCGGAACCCTGATGGGGCAGCAGCGCGTGCAGGTGCAGATCGGCGGCGCGATCCTCACCCCGGTGCAGTCGCGCAACCTCGGCGACCAGGAGGACGACGGGCCCGAGGTCGAGATGTTCGAGAGCCCGAACCTCGACCGGTTCCTGCGTCGCGCCCGGGTGTTCCTGGCCGACCAGAAGTTCCGCGAGGCCATCCTGGTGCTGCAGGCCGTGGTCGAGGGCCGGACCCTCGAGGCCGCCGTGCCCGGCAGCGAGCCGACCGAGCCCGAATCCCCCGCCGAGCCTGGTCCGAAGGGCGCCGAGACCGCCGATCCCGCCCAGGCCGTCTTCTCGGTCGACGGACGTATCTATCGTCCGGCAAGGAGGTTGTGCCACGAGTACCTGGCCGGGATGGCCCCCGAGGGCCTCGATCTCTACCGCAGCATGTACGAGACCCGGGCCCGCGACCTGCTCCAGGCGGCCCAGGACTCGGGGCTGGTGTCCGACCTCGAGCACGTGGCCAACGTGTACTTCCCGACCCTGGCGGCCGGCACGGCGATGCAGACGCTGGCCGACCGCTACATGCACGAGGGGCGGTACCGCGGCGCCGTGCAGGTGCTGCGCGACCTGGTCGAGGTCTACCCCGCGGAGAACCTGCAGCAGCTCGGCATCCAGCGGCTGTGGTGCCGCTTCAAGATGGCGCTGTGCCTGCGCCTCGCCGGCGAGGTGGACACCGCGATCGAGGCCGCCGCGCAGATCGCGGCCGACTTCCCGGACGAGTCCCTGCGCGTGATGGGCGAGCTGCACCCGGTGCAGGAGCTGCCGCGCAGCGCGCTGTTCGCGGCCGGGGACGGCGGCGAGGTGGCGGACACCGGCGCGCCCGCGCGCGACACCGGCAGCTGGCTCGACGGCGGCGCGGGTGAGCTGGTGCCGCTGTGGCAGTTCCGCTTCGTCGGCGGCAATCCCTACGCGCCGTCGGCGAGCAGCGGCAACCGCTCCGGGTTCTCGATGATCGGTGAGGACAACGTCGGCAACTCGGCGCCGCCGGTCGCGAAGTACGGCACCGGCACGCAGCTCGCGTTCTTCGGCGGCGCGCCGGCCGGCCGGGCGGTGTTCCTCGAGAACTACCGGCTCCGCGTGGCCGAGGCGTTCACCGGGCGGCTGCGGCTCGAGGGCGACGGCGACCGCGACCCGGTGCCGCCGCGCGACATGCGCGCGCGGTCGCGCGTGCCCGCGTACGACCAGGCGCTGCAGACGCCGGTCGAGGACGACGACCACTACTACGCGGTGCTGGGCTACAACAAGACCAGCCAGGGGCTCGAGCCGCTGCTGGTCAACCACGTCGTCGCCTACCACAAGCGCACGTGCACGCGGCTGTGGACCACCGCCGACTATCCGAGCGGCGAGGACGGCCTGCAGGACGTGACGTTCCTGGCCGCGCCGACGGTGTTCGGCGAGCGGTTGCTGGCGCCGACGCTGCGGCGCGGCGCGTTCGAGCTGCAGTGCCTGGACCGCCACACGGGGCGGCCGCTGTGGCACACGCGGATCCACTCCGGCGGCACGTCGATGGTCAAGCCGCCGGGCACGCCGGTGCTGGTGGTCGGCAGCCTCGCCTACGTGCTGACCAACGCCGGCGCGCTCGCGGCCGTCGACGCGTTCGCGGGCGACCTGCGCTGGATCCGACGCTACGAGCGCAGCGATCCGCTGCGGCCCAAGCCGGTGACGCGCGCGCGGACCCGCGGCAACCCGATGCACCGCCAGCCGGTGTTCGTCGAGGAGGACCTGCCCGGCTTCCTGCCGAGCCGGATGTTCGACGTCGGCGGCGCGATCGTGTTCGCCGCCTGCGACACCGACATGCTGCTCTGCGTCGACGGCGCGTCCGGCGAGCCGCTGTGGATGATCGACGGCACGACGCGCTACGCGCCGTACGGGCGCATGCAGTACCTGGTCGGCTCCAACTCGCGCCGGCTGTACGTCGCCGCCGACTCCGACTCGACGACCTCGCTGGTGGCGATCGAGCTGCCCACCGGCGTCGTGCAGTGGGCGCGCGAGGTGCCGGCGCGCCTCGATCAGCTGATGCGCTGGCCGGGCCGCGGCTGCGTCCTCGAGGACTGGGTGCTGATGCCGGGCGCGCGCGAGGTGATGGCGCTGCGCGCCGACGGCGGCGGCGAGTGGCGGCGGCTGCCGCTGCCGCCGTTCCGGCTCGGCGACGAGCCGCTGCAGGGGCCCAACAACCTGTTCGTCAGCGGCCCGTGGCTCGGCGTGTGCTACCACGAGGGCGTCGAGGTCTACAGCACCGCGGCGGCGCTGTCGCAGCTCGCGCAGGAGAGCACCGACCCGGTGCGCCGGAGCCAGCTGCTGGTGCAGGCCGGTCAGCGCGAACCGGCGCTCGAGGTCCTGCTCGGGGCGCTCCAGGCGGGCGACGCCGACGCCGACGCTCGGCGCCGCACCGCCGACGCGGCGATCGCGCTGGCGCGCGACCTGGCGCTGCGCGACGGTTCGACCGGGTGGCTCGACCGCGTGCGTCCGTACGCCGAGGCGCGCCCGCTGCGGCTGGCGTGGTACCTGGCGCGGCTCGACGTGTTCCAGAAGGTGCACGACCTGACCGCCTACGGCGCCGAGCAGCAGCGCCTGTACGGCTACATGGAAGGCAACCTCGACGACCGGGAGGAGGCGCGATGAGGCGCCGCGCGCAGCGGTCGTGGCTCTCCGCGGCGTTCGCCTCGGCCGCGCTCGCGGCCGGTGTCGTGGGGCAGGCCGACGGTCAGGGCCTGATGCCGCGCGGCGTGACAGAAGAGATCCGCGCGGCCATCGACCGCGGGGTGCGCTACCTCCAACGCAGCCAGTCGCCCGGCGGCGAGTGGCGCAGCGCCGGCGGCTACGGCCTGTATCCGGTGGCCATGACCGGCATGGCCGGCATGGCGCTGGTGGCGTCGGGCTCGACGCCGACGCGCGGACCGCAGTGGCGCGCGGTGCGCCGGTCGATGGACTGGCTGCTGGACGCGGCCGACCCCGTGACGGGCTTCGTGGCCGAGACCCGCACGGAGGAGCGCGGCATGTTCGGGCACGGTTTCGCCACGCTCTACCTCGCGTCGGTCTACGGCATGGAGGAGGACGCCGTCCGGCAGCAGCGTCTGCACGGCGTGCTGACGCGCGCCGTGCGCCTGATCGAGCGCGCGCAGTCCGCCGCCGGCGGCTGGTACTACTACCCCGACTCGGCCGACGACGAGGGCAGCGTGACCGTGACGCAGATGCAGGCGCTGCGCGCGTGCCGCATGGCCGGCATCGTCGTCGACAAGCGCACCGTCGACCGCGCCGTCGGCTACCTGCGCCGGTGCCAGAACCCCGACGGCGGCATCCGCTACAAGCTCGACATGCGCGGCGCCAGCCGGCCGGCGATCACCGCCGCGGGCGTCGCCGTGCTCTACAGCGCCGGGCGCTACGACGACGAACCGTTCGTCGAACGCGCGCTGCGCTTCGCGCGTCGGCACGTGACCGTGTCCGGCGGCTCGCAGCACCACTACTACGCGCACCTGTACCTCGCGCAGGCGCAGTATCAGACCGGCGGTCCCGAGTGGGACGCCTACTACGAGGAGCTGGCCGCGTGGCTCGTGAACGAGCAGAACGACGACGGCGCGTGGGAGGGAGACGGTGCCGGTCCGATCTACGGCACGGCGGTCGCGCTCACGATCCTGCAGCTGCCGTACGCCCTGGTCCCGATCTACCAACGCTGAGCCTCACCGATGATGCACCGACCAAGCGATCCCGGAACGTCGTCGCAGCGCCCGCGAACCGCGGCGCGACGCCATGCGTTCGCCGCCGCGCTGCTCGCGCTGGCGCCGGCGGCCCTCGCGCAGGTCCCCGACGTGCTGCCGCGCGGCGTCACGCGCGAGACCTGGACCGCGATCCAGAACGGGCTCCAGTACCTGTCGCGCAGCCAGTCGCAGGAGGGCTCGTGGCGCAACGCGGGCGGCCACGGCAGCTATCCGACGGCGATGACCGGCCTGGCCGGCATGGCGCTGGTCGCCGCCGGCTCGACGCCGACGCGCGGCAAGTACTGGCGCGAGGTGCGCAAGTCGATGGAGTACCTGATCAAGGCCGCCGACCCGCGCACCGGCATCATCACCGAGATGGCGACCGAGAACCGCAACATGTACGGCCACGGGTTCTCGACGCTGTACCTCGCCTCGGTCTACGGCATGGAAGAGGACGCGGTGCGACAGGAGCGGCTGCACGGCGTGCTGACGCGCGCGGTGCGCCTGATCGAGCGCGCGCAGTCGGGCGCCGGCGGCTGGATCTACACGCCGGACTCCGGCGGTGACGAGGGCAGCGTGACGGTCACGCAGGTGCAGGCGCTGCGCGCGTGCCGCATGGCCGGCATCGTGGTCGACAAGCGCACCATCGACCGCGCCGTCGACTACATCAAGAAGTGCCAGAACCCCGACGGCGGCATCAGCTACAGCCTCGGCTCGCGCGGTGCCAGCCGGCCGGCGATCAGCGCCGCCGGCGTCGCCGTGCTCTACAACGCCGGCTTCTACGACGACCAGCCGTTCGTCGACAAGGCGCTGCAGTACGTCAAGCGCCACATCAACCCGACCTCGGACACCACCGGCCACCACTACTACACGCAGCTCTACTTCGCGCAGGCGCTGTACCAGAACGGCGGCAAGGACTGGGACGACTACATCGCCAAGATGGGCCGGTGGCTGGTGCAGATGCAGCGCAAGGACGGCTCGTGGGAAGGCGACGGCGTCGGCCCGGTCTACGGCACCGCGATCGCGCTGACGATCCTGCAGCTGCCGTACGCGCTGGCCCCGATCTACCAACGGTGAGCGGCGAACCCCGATGCTGGCGCTGACCTTCCTCAACCCGATGCTGCTGCTGGCGGTGCCGCTCGCCGCGGTGCCGATCCTCATCCACCTGCTGAACCGGCGGCGGTTCCAGACCGTGCGGTGGGCGGCGATGGAGCAGCTGCTGGCGGCGCTGAAGCGCAACCGCAAGCGGCTGCGCATGGAGCAGTGGCTGGTGCTGCTGCTGCGCACGCTCGCCGTGGCGCTGCTGGCGCTGCTGGTGGCGCGGCCGCAGGTCGGCGGCGGCGGCCTGCTCGGCGCGGTGACCCATCACGTCGTGGTGCTCGACGACAGCTCGTCGATGCAGCAGCGCAGCGGCAGCGTGGCGCTGTGGGACAAGGCGCGCGACCAGGTGCGCGGCCTGGCCGACCGGTTGGCGGAGACCAACAACGGCGACCTGTTCTCGCTGGTGCGCACCGGCCAGCCGGACAAGCCGGAGCTGTGGGGCCAGCGCGTCGGCCCCGACCTCGGCCGCACCACGGGCGCGCGGCTGGCCGAGCTGTCGTGCGGCGACGGCACCATGGACCTCGGCGCGGTGCTGCGCGCGACCCGCGCGCGCGCGGTCGCCACCAAGGGCGCGGGGCGCACCGAGTACTACGTGATCGGCGACCAGCGCCAGGTCGACTGGCTGACCGGCGAGGACAAGCCGCGGCCGCTGCTGCTGACGACGCTGGCGGCGATGGACCCCGGCACCGAGCGGCTGGCGGCGATGGGCGTCGGCTCGCGCGATGCAGACAACCTGGGCGTCGTCGACGTGCGCCGGCAGGGTCGGCTGGCGATCGCCGGCGTACCGGTCGAGCTCGCGGTCGACGTGCAGAACCACGGCCTCGACGGCACCGCCGCCACCGAGCTGGCGATCGAGGTCGACGGCAGGAGCCGCGTGGTGCGACCGGTGCCGCCGCTGGCGCCGGGCGAGCGCGTGGCGATCCCGGTGCAGCACACGTTCCACGGCCCGGGCGACCACCGCGTCGAGGCGTCGTTCGCGCCGATGGACCACTACCTCGTCGACGACCGACGCACGCTGGCGCTGCCGGTGCAGGCGCGGTCACGCGTGCTGCTGGTCGACGGCGAACCCGACGACGGCGAGGGCGCCGGCGAGACGATGTTCCTGCAGGTGGCGCTCGACCCGGGCGGCGACTCGCCGTCGGGGGTGGCGGTGGAGGTCGTGGTCGAGGCCGCGCTCGGCGAGGTCGACCTCGCGCCGTACGACATGGTGTGGCTGTGCAACGTGCCGGTGCCGACGCGACCCGTCGTCGAGGCGCTCGAGGAGTTCGCCAACGGCGGCGGCGGCGTCGTGTTCTTCCTCGGCGCCCAGGTCGACCCCGGCCGCTACAACGAGGCGCTGTGGCGCGGCGGTCACGGCCTGCTGCCGCTGCCGCTCGGCGAGATCGCGGGCGACCCCGACCGTCGCGAGCACTTGGTGCTGACCGCCAAGGACCACCCGATCTGCGGCGACCTCGGCGACGTGCTCGAGGTGCTGCTGGAGAACACCGTGCTGGTGAAGCGCTTCCTGACCATCGAGGAGCCGCCCGGCGCGCAGGCCGCGGTGCTGGCGCGCATCGGCGACGACGAGGGTTCGCCGGCGCTGGTGACGCGCGCGTTCGGCAGCGGCGGCGGCGAGGTGGTGCTGTTCGCGTTGTCGGCCGACAAGCACTGGTCGAACTGGCCAGACACCGACGTGAACCTGGTGATGGCGCACCAGGTGCACCGGTTCGCGGCGCGCGCGCGCGACCTCGGCCGCAAGAACCTGCTGCCCGACGGCGCCTGGCGCCTGCGGCTGGACCCGGGCGCCTACCAGCCCGACGTGGTGCTGCGGGCGCTCGGCGCGGCCGGCGACGAACGCACGCTGACGGCCACGCGCCCGCCGGCGCCGGCGGACGGCATCGGCGAGGACGACCAGGCGCAGACGCTGCGGCCGCTGGAGCTCGACCTGCCGATGGCGACGCTGCCGGCGCTCGGCGCGTACGCCGCCACGCTGCAGCTGCACTCGGGCGGCACCGAGACCCGCGTGTTCGCGCGCAACCCGGCGATCGTCGAGAGCAAGCTGGTGCGGCTCGGCGCCGCCGACTTCGCCCGCAGCTATCCGCAGGAGGTCCACGACCGCGTGGTGTTCCGCGACGAGAGCTCCGGCCTCGTCGCCGGCGCCGGCGAGGGCGAGCTGTGGCGCCTGCTCGGCGCCGGCGTGCTGCTGGCGTTGCTGCTCGAGACCCTGCTGGCCTGGAGGTTCGGCCGCCGCTGACGCGGGCGAGACGACGAATGCACGAACTCGCACAGGATCTGCTGCGCCTGCTGGCCTCTTGGAAGGGCGTCGCGGTCGAGCCCGGCGCCGAGCTGCAGTTCGAGTTCTCGAGCTTCCCGGGCGGCGGCCTCGGTCTGCTGGTGCTGCTCGGGCTGGTGCTGCTGCTGGCGTTCGCCGGCTTCGTCTACCGCCGCGACGGCAAGACCCTGCGCCCGTGGCAGCGGCTGCTGCTCGGCGCGCTCCGCGCGATCGCGCTGCTGGCCGCCGCGCTGGTGCTGCTCGAACCCAACCTGGTCTCCGTCAAGCGCGAGACCCGGCCGGGCACGACGATCCTGCTGGTCGACACGAGCCAGTCGATGAAGCAGCGCGACGCGTTCCGGCGCGAGGCCGTGCAGCCGCTGGCGACCGGCTGGCGCGAGCTCGGCGTCGACGCGCCGGCCGGCGCCACGCGCGCCGAGCTGCTGCGCGCGCTGCTGGCGCACGACGACGGCGCGCTGGTGCGCAGCCTCGGCTCGCGCAACGAGGTGCAGCTCTACGGCTACGCCGCCGGCCTCGAGCCGCTGCCGCTGCTCGCCGAACCCGCCGCAGCACCCGTCGACGCCCCGAACGGCGCGGCGCAGGACGCGACGGCGCCGCCGCCGCGGCTCGACCTCGCGCAGCTGCAGAGCGACGGCCGACACACCGACCTGGGCGGCGCCCTGCGCGCGGCGTTCGAGAAGAGCCGCAACGCGCAGATCGCCGCGGTGGTGATCCTCGGCGACGGCCGCCGCACCGCCGGGCCGCAGGGCGCCGAGATCGCGCGCATGCTGAACCAGCGCAAGGTGCCGCACACCTTCGTGCTCGGCATCGGCGACCCGTCGGAGACGCAGACCGTCGGCATCGGCCGGTTCGAGGCGCCCGAGAAGGTGTTCCAGAAGGACCCGTTCGAGATGCGCGCGACGGTCGAGCAGCAGGGCTACGACCCGATGCAGGTGACCGTCCAGCTGATCCGCACCGACGAGAGCGGCGCCGACAGCGTCGTCCGCAGCCAGCAAGTCGCGGTCGGCGGCGGCGTCACCGAGACCGAGGTGTCGTGGAGCGACCTGACCTCGGGCGAGGCCGGCCGCTTCGTCTACCGCGTCGAGGTGACGCCGCCGGACGGCGAGCCGTCGCTGCCCGAGCGCCACCGGAAGAGCCAGGTCGTCGAGGTGCTCGGCGAGCGCACGCGGGTGCTGTTGCTGGCCGGCGGCAGCAACCACGAGTTCCAGATCCTGCGGTTCCTGCTGGTGCGCGACAAGACCATCGACGTCACGTGCTGGCTGCAGAGCGCCGACGAGAACTTCCCGCAGGACGGCGACGAGGACGTGCGCATCGACGCGCTGCCGCAGGAGCTCACCGACTTCGAGCCGTACGACGTCGCGATCCTGATCGACCCGAACCCGAGCAAGCTGACGCCGGCGTTCTGCGACAACCTGCGCCGCCACGTCATCGAGAACGGCTGCGGCCTGTGGTGGGTGGCCGGCGAGAAGTACTCGCTCGAGGCGTTCCGCGCGGCGGCGGTCACCAAGCCCCTGATCGAGCTGCTGCCGGTGCTGCCCGACGTCTCGTACGCCGAGAGCGTTGCCAACATCGGCCTCGGGCTCGCGCACACCCGTGCGTTCCCGTACGAGCTGACGCTCGAAGGCGAGGACGGCGTCGCCGGCAAGGTCGCGCGCATCGCCGAGACCCGCGAACAGAGCCGCGAGCTGTGGAGCCGGCTGCCGGGCTTCCACCTCGCGTTCCCGGTGCGCGACGTGAAGCCGGCCGCGACGATCATCGCCGAGCACCCGTCGGCGGAGCCGCGGCTGCGCCGACAGGGCCGCGGCATGCCGCTGGTGGTGACGCAGTTCGTCGGCGCCGGCCGCGTGCTGTGGAGCGGCATGGACGAGACCTACCGCTGGCGCTCGATCTTCGAGGACGCCTACAACCGGTTCTGGGTGAAGGGCATCCGCTTCCTGTTCGAGGGCCGCATCCACGCCGGCAACAGCCGCCTCAAGCTGCTGATCAGCGACGACAAGATCGAGCTCGGCGACTCGCTGACCGTCGTGGTCGAGGCGCGCGACGAGCTGCTGCACCCGCTGGTCGCACAATCGGTCGAGCTCGAGTTCGAGTGCGCTGGCGCGGCGACCGAGACGGTGCGCCTGCCGCCGGTCGAAGAGGTGCCCGGCAGCTTCCAGACGCAGCTGCGGCCCGAGCGCACCGGCACCTGCCGGCTGCGCGCCGCGGGCTTCGGCGGCAAGCCGGTGGAGGTCGAGTTCCAGGTGGTGCCGGCGCAGATCGAGCGCGAGGGCCCGGTCGACCGCGCCGAGCTGGCGGCGGTCGCCGCCGCCGCCGGCGGCACGCTGCTCGACACGCCGCAGCAGCTGCTGGCGGTGGTGCAGGACGTGCCGTCGCGCAGCGCCACCGACACGTTCCGCACCCCGCACGCGATCTGGGACGGCTGGGCCACCGTGGTGGTGCTGCTGTCGGCCCTGGCGCTCGAGTGGCTGCTGCGCAAGAGGTTCAACCTGCTATGACGTCCAGCGACACCGCCGCGCCGCCCGTCCCGGGCCCGCCGCCCGCGTCCGGCGCGGACCAGCCCGGCGTGCTGCGCGCCGCCGGCCACCGCTTCACGGTGCTGCGCGCCAAGGTGCGCGTGGCGCTGTGGACCGAGACCTGTGCGGTGCTGGCGCTGGCGCTGGTCGGCTATGCGGCGCTGACGTTCGCCGTCGACCGCACGCTGCGGCTGGAGACGCCGGTGCGCGCGGTCCTGCTGGCCGCGCTGGCGATCTGGGCCGCGCGCACCACGTGGCAGCGCCTGCTGCGGCCGCTCGCCGTGCCGCTCGGCGACGACGAGATGGCGCTGGCGGTCGAACGCCAGGCGCCGGCGCTGCGCGAGTCGCTGATCAGCTCGATGCAGTTCGAACGGGCGATCACCGAGGGCTCGCGCGCGCCCGAGTCGCGCCAGCTGATGCGGGCCGTGGTCGCCGACGTGCAGCAGCGGCTGCCGCAGCTGCCGTTCGAGACCGCGCTCGACGGCCGCCGCATGGGGCGCTTCGTCGGGCTGCTGAGCGCCGGGCTCGCCGCGTTCGCGCTGTGGGGCGCCGTCGACCTCGGCTCGCTGAAGCTGTGGGCGCTGCGCAACCTGGCGCTGTCGAGCGTCGAGTGGCCCCGCTACACCCGGCTGCAGTTCCTCGACGGGCAGGACGGCGCGCTGCGTCTGCCGCAGGGCGACCCGCTGACCGTGCGCGTGGCGCTGCAGGGGCCGGTGCCGGACCAGGTGTTCCTGACCAGCGAGTACGCGGCCGGCGAACGCACCGTCGAGCCGATGAGCCGCACCGGCGACGGCGAGTACACGCTGACGATCGACACGCTGCTCGAGGACGCGGTGCTGAGCGCCGCCGGCGGCGACGGCGTGTCGGAGCCGCTGCGGGTGGTGATCGTCGAACGGCCGCGCATCGAGGACGTGCGGGTCGAGGTGGTCTTCCCCGACTACATGGAGAAGGAGCCCGAGGTCGTGCCGCCGACCGAGGGCGAGCTGCGGCTGCTGCGCGGCAGCGTGCTGCGCGTCTCGGGCCGCAGCCACAAGCCGATCGACCAGGCGTTCGCGCTGCTGGCCGACGAGCGCCAGGACCTCGAACGCGACGCCTCCGGCCACGCCTTCGCGGGCGAGCTGCGGCCGCGGGCCGCCGGCATCCTGGTGCTCGACGTGATCGACCGCGACCAGCTCGGCGCCGGCGCGCCGCCCAAGCTGCTGCTGCGCCTGGTCGACGACAAGCCGCCGACCATCGACTTCAAGCTGCGCGGCATCAGCTCGCTGGTGACGCCGCAGGTGCGCATCCCGGGCGAGCTGAAGGTCGTCGACGACTTCGGCCTGCGCGCCGTGGCCGCGCAGATCCGCGTGGTCGACGACGCGCCGGCGCCGCGCGACCCCGACGCGGCCGACGGCACACAGCCGCCCGAGGTGCCGTTCGAGGGGATGCCGGCGGCGTTCGGCGCGCAACTGGCCGCCGGCGCCGCGCGGTTCGAGTCGACGGCGACGGTCGACATCCGACCGCTGAACCCGGCCGAGAACGACGACGACCCGCAGAACCGGACGCGACCCGGCATGCTGCTGTCGCTGCGCTTCGTCGCCACCGACACCTATGGCCCGGGCGATCCGCACGAGGCGCTGGGCGAGACCTTCGTGTTCCGCGTCGTCACCCGCGAGAAGCTGGTCGACGAGCTGCGGCGGCGCCAGGTCGAGCAGCGCATGGAGGTGCAGCGGATCCGCGACGACGAGCAGCAGGCGCTGCTCGAGCTGCGCGAGACGCTGAGCCCCAAGGCCTCGGACCCGCGGGCCGCGCAGGCGCGGCTGCAGTTCAAGGCGCTGGCCGCGCGGCAGCAGTCCCTGGGGCGGCGCGTCGGCTTCGCCGCCGATCTCTACCAGCGGATCCTGTGGGAGTACGAGAACAACCGCATCTGGGAGCCGCACAAGGTCCGCGAGTACGAGGGTCTCACCTCGGTGCCGCTGGCGTCCCTGTCCGCGGAGCCTTTTCCGACCACCGCGCACGCGGTGGCGACCTTCGCCGACACCGGCGACGAAGAGTTAAGGGCTGTTGCTGTCGAAGGTTACACCCGGATCCTCGCGCGGCTCGACGCCATCATCGAGGTGATGGAGCAGGTCGAGACGTTGGCGGCCCTGATCGAGCAGCTCCGCGGCGTGATAAAAGTCGAAGACGACGCCATCGGCGAGGTCGAAAGGCGTCTCAGGGCCGCCGGCGAGAGCGTGTTCGGCCCGCCGGGCGGAACGGACCCCGACAAGGACAAATGAGGGCAGACCCGTGAAACGATTCCTCCTCCTGATGCTCGCGGCGACGGCGCTGCTGGGCGCGTTCTCTCCGGGTCTGGTCGCCCAGGGCGGCTCCGCGACCGAGCGCCAGCAGCTGGCCGAGACCCGGTTCCGCGAGCTCACCGAGAGCATGGAGCGGCTGCACGCCTACCTGACCCGGGTCGGCAACGAGGACGAGGTCAAGGTGCTGCGCGCCGGCATGACGCTGGCGCAGGAGCGCAAGATCCAGGACGCCATGGGCCGCGTGCGGCTGCTGCTCGACAACCAGCGCTGGGACGACGCGGTCGAGCTGATGCAGACCGTGCGCGCCGACCTGGTGCAGCTGCTCGAGGTGCTGCAGAACCGGAACACCGACCTGCAGAAGGTGCTCGAGCAGATCGCGGCCCTGCAGGCGATGCGCGACGAGGTCGACAAGCTGGCCAAGGAGCAGGCGGCGGAGAAGGCGGACTCGGCGCGCACCGAGGCGCTGCAGGAGCAGCTCGAGGCGATCGCCAAGGCGCGCGAGTCGGCCGAGCAGCTGCTGGCCGAGCAGCAGCGGCTGCGCGCGCGCACCAACGACCTGGGCATCCGGGCCGCGCCCGAGGCGACGGCGCCGCTGGCGCAGCAGGAGGGCGAGCTCCAGGAGCGCACCGACGATCTGGCGAAGGAGCTCGAGGACATCGAGAAGACCGCCGACGAGCTGGCCGAGCCGAAGGGCGACGCCGAGGCCGGCGACGCCGCTCCGAAGGAGCCGAACGAGGGCGGCGCGCCGAAGGCCGCCAGCGACTCGGGCTCGGGCTCGGGCGCGGCCAAGGGCGCGGCGAAGTCGATGCAGAAGGCCGGCGAGCAGCTCGGCCAGAACAAGCCGGAGCCGGCGCTGAAGGACCAGGACCAGGCGATCGAACAGCTGAAGGCGACGCTGCGCGAGCTCGACCAGATGGCCGACGAGGCCCGGCGCGAGCTCGACAAGCTGCCGTTCGACCTGCAGGCGCAGCGCCAGCTCGAGACGCAGCGCAAGACCGACGCGCTGGCGCAGAAGATGGAGAAGGCCGAGCAGGACGGCGAGTTCGGCGAGGGCAAGCCGGCGCCCGGCCGCAAGCCGGTGCAGCAGGCGGTGCCGAAGCAGAAGGCCGCCGCCGGTCAGCTCAAGGAGTACAAGCCGGCCAAGCAGGACCAGCAGGACGCCAAGGAGGACCTCGAGCAGGCGCGCGACGAGCTCGACGAGGCGATCAACCAGCTGCGCCAGCAGCTGCAGGACGAGGTCCTGCGCGCGCTCGAGGAGCGCTTCATCGCCATGCTGCAGAAGCAGCGCGAGCTGTCGCTGCAGACCAAGACGCTCGACAAGACCCGCGAGCAGATCATGACCGCCGACAACGCGCTGCCGGCCGCGCTGCGCGAGCGCATCCAGGCGGTCGCCGCCGGCGAGCAGGACCTCGAGGTGGAGGCCGGCGACGCGCTGAAGCTGCTCGAGGAGGAGGGCACGACCACGGTGTTCCCCGACATCGTCGCGGTGCTCAAGGACCAGCTGCACGACGTGGCGCGCCGCTGCCGTTCGGACGAGACCGGCAAGGTGGTGCAGCAGAAGCAGGCCGAGGTCGAGGACACGCTGGGCCTGCTGATCAACGCGCTGCGCCGCACGATCGAGGACCGCGAGGGCGGGCAGCCCGGTCAGTGCAACGGGCAGCCGCCGCTGGTGCCGATCTCGGCGGAGCTGAAGATGATCAAGTTCCTCCAGGAGCGCGTGAACGCGCGCACCAAGGACTACGACGAGGGCATGCCGGCGGAGCTGCGCGACACCGACGCGGCCCGCGCCGAGGCGCTCGAGCTGTCCGAGCGGCAGGGTCGCGTGCGCGACCTGACGCGCAAGCTGGCGACCAAGCTCAACCAGGAGAACCACGCGGAGGACGGCCGATGAGCCGCCGCGCGCTGGCGACCGCCGGCCTCGGGCTCTGGCTGCTGCTGTCGGCGACGCTGCCCGCGCAGGGCGGCGGCGACCCGCTCGCCGAGCCGGCGCGGGTGCAGAACCCGTTCCTGCCGTTCGACCGCGCGGCCTACGAGGCGCACGCGCGCACGCTCGGCGCCACCGACGCGCAGCTGCAGGAGTTCGCGCAGCAGGTCGACGAGCGCGGCGTCGCGCGCGCCACCGACAACCTGATGCGCGCGCTGAAACCCGGGTTCGACGCGGCGGTCACGCAGAGCGAGGACGGTGATCCGAAGGCCGCGCTGGCGCTGGCGCAGCTGCTGCAGGGCAACGACGACGCGGTGTTCGGCGGCCACGTGCGCTACCACCTGGCGCGCGTGTTCCTCGACGGCGACGACCCGGAGCGCGCGGTCGACATCCTCAACGAGTACCTGCAGCAGAACATCAACCACACGCCGCTCGACGGCGAGGTCGCGTACTTCTATGCGCAGGCGCTGGCCGAGATCCCCGAGCCGACGCTGGCGCTGCCGCGGTTCCGCGCGTTCCTGCTGTGGTTCCCGGACGCCAGCGAGCGCTACCGCGCCTCGGCGCAGCAGCGCATCGCCGAGCTCGAGCGCCAGCAGGACAGTCGCCTGCACGACCTGGCCGACCGGATGAAGAAGGTCGGCCGCGACCTCAAGAAGCAGAAGACCGACGAGCCGGTGCAGACCGAGCAGCTCGACATGGTCGAGGAGCTGCAGGAGCTCATCGAGATGTTCCAGGAGCAGGAGAGCCAGGGCGGCGGCGCGCCGAGCGGCAACACCGATCCGAGCGGGCCGGCGAGCCAGAGCGCCCTGACCGAGGGCGAGGGCCGCATCGGCAATCTCGAGAACCGCGTGAGCCTGGCCGACCGCTGGGGCGAGATGAAGGACCAGGATCGCAAGGAGATCGAGTCGGCGATCCAGAACGGTCTGCCGCCGCAGTACCGGAAGATGCTCGAGGAGTACTACAAGAAGCTCGGCACGGGCGCGGTCGGCAGGTGACGCGGTTCGGCTTCGAGGGCGCGGCGATGGCGCTCGCGCTGGCGGTCGGCGGCGCGGCGGCGGCGCAGGCCGGGCCGATCGCCGCGGTGACGGCGATCGACGGCCGCGTGCTCACCGGAGCCGTGGTGGCCACGGCCGACCGGGTGCGCGTCCAGCCCGATGGCGGCCCTGCGGTCGAGCTGCCGCTGGCCGAGGTCCTCGAGCTGCGCGTCGACCCGCAGCGCGCGGTCGCGCCGCGGCAGGCGACGCTGTGCGCGTGGCTGCGGTCCGGGGCGGTGCTGCCGGCGGTGCGCATCGACGGCGACGCGGCGGCGGTGACGATCGAGACGCCGTCCGGCGCGCACCTGTCGGTGCCGATGACGGCGGTGGCCGCGCTGCGCACCCGCGCCAACGCGCCGAAGACGCTCGACGCCGACCGGGCTTTGCCCGACGACAACCTCGACTACCTGTACGTCGTCAAGGACGGCAGCCCGCAGCGCTTCAGCGTGACCGTGCACGCGGTGCGCGACGGCAAGGTGTTCTTCGCCCTGCGCGGCACCGACTACGACTTCCCGCTGCGCGGCGACGACAGCGTCGCGGCCATCGTGTTCGGCCGCAACACGGGCTTCGCGCCCGACCGGATCGGCGCGCCGCGCGTGACCGTCGAGCTGAGCGGCGGCGAGCGCTTCGCGGGGCGGCTGCTCGGGCTCGACGCGTCGCTGTTGGTCGAGCTCGACGAAGGCGCGCGGCTGCAGGTCCCGAGCGAACGGCTGCTGCGGCTCGAGGTCGCCACCGACAAGCTGCGCTGGCTGTCGACGCTCACGCCGCGCGTCGAGCAGACCGCCGCGTTCGATCGCACCTGGCCGTGGACCGTCGACGGCTCGCCGGCGGGGCCGGGCATCCGCCTCGCCGGACGCACGTTCTCGCGCGGCGTCGAGATGGTGCCGCGCACCCGGCTCACCTACGACCTCGGCGGGCGCTACGACGTGTTCGAGGCGGTGATCGGCATCGATGAGCGCGGCGGCCCGCAGGCGCACGCGATCCTGCGGGTGCTCGGCGACGGCGCGATGCTGTTCGAGTCGGACCCGATGACGCTGGGCGGCGTGCCGCAGTCGATCCGGGTCGAGCTCGGGCGCTGCCAGGAACTGACGCTCGAGGCCGACTTCGGCAAGAACTACGATCTCGGCGACCTGTGCGCGTTCGCCGACGCGCGCGTGCTGCAGCGATGACGCCGCGCCGCGCGATCGCGCTGACGGCGGGCCTGACGGCGGCGCTGGCCGGCGTCCGCGCCCCGGCGCAAGGACCCGACGACGCGCTGGCGGCGGTGCGCGAGGCCGAGGCGCGGCGCGTCGCGACGATCGCCCGCTGCGCGCCGGCGGTGTGCTCGGTGATGGACATGGAGTCGCCGGGCGGCGGCAGCGGCGTCGTGTTCGACCCGGCCGGCTACGTGCTGACCAACTACCACGTCGTCGGCCAGCCCGACACCGCGCGCGGCAAGGACGTGAAGAAGACCGACGTGCTCCCGCCGCCGCCGGCTCCGCCCGCCGGCGAGGTGGAGCGGTGGCGCGCGCAGCACCCCGAGGCCGATGAGTCGGCGCAGCAGCAGTTCGAGCAGGAGTGGCAGGAGGAGTGGCGCCGCGTGCACTGGCCGCGCGGCAAGCACCACTGGCGGCACAAGAAGGTCGGCCTGCCCGACGGCGAGCTGTACGAGGCGGTGGTGCTCGGCGTCGACCCGGGCAGCGACCTGGCGGTGCTGCGCCTGGTGCCGAAGCGCGACGGCCAGACCTGGCCGCACTGCACGCTCGGCGACTCCGACGCGCTGCTGGTCGGCGAGACGGTGTTCGCGATGGGCAACCCGTTCCTGCTGGCCACCGACTTCACGCCGACGGTGACGTTCGGCATCGTGTCGGGCACGCACCGCTACCAGGAGGGGCAGGGCAACCGCATTCTGGTCTACCCGGACTGCATCCAGGTCGACGCGCCGGTCAACCCCGGCAACTCGGGCGGGCCGCTGTTCAACGAACGCGGCGAGGTCGTCGGCATCAACGGCCGGATCTCGATCGGCGACCGCGGCCGCGTCAACGTCGGCGTCGGCTTCGCGATCTCCAGCAACCAGATCGCGAACTTCCTCGGCGATCTGCTGGCCGGACGCCACGCCGAGCACGGCACGCTCGACATGAGCGCGTGGTTCATGGACTCGCCCGGCGACGGGCAGCGGCGCGGCGTGTTCGTGCAGCAGATCTACCGCGACTCGGTGGTCGCCGCCGCCGGCGTCCAGCTCGGCGACGAGCTCGTGTCGTTCGACGGCGAACGCATCCGCTCCGCCAACCAGCTCGCCACCCTGGTCGGCGTGCTGCCGGCCGGCGCGTGGGTCACGCTCGGCTGGCGACCGACCCTGGGTGACGGCGGCCACGGCGACCCGCGGACCGCGACGGTGCGCCTCGCGGCGCTCGACACCGGCTCGAGTGCCGACGCGGCCGACGGCGAGCGGCTGGCCAGCGAGCACGAGCGGCGGCTGGCGACGGCGGCGCTGCGCGCGCGCCTGGTGATCGACCGCGACAGCAGCGTCGAGAGCGTGGACTTCACGCTGACGGCCCCCGACGGCGGCACGCGGCGCTACCGGCGCAGCGGCGACCGGCTGCGGCTGGACCTCGGCGAGCTGGCGCTGGTCCGCACCGGCCCGACCGCCGGCTTCGCGGTCGCCAGCGGTCAGCGGCGCGAGCTGCTGGTCGAGGAGCGCGCGCTGCTCGAGCGCGAGCTCGCCGCCAACCCGCTGCTGTGGCTCGCGAACGAGCACCTCGAGCGGCTCGCCGATGTGTTGCTCGACGGCGGCTCGCTGCTACTCGGCGCGCCGGCCTGGCGGTTCGCGCACCCGGGCGAAGGCGAGCTGGCGACGATGCTGCCGAGGGTCCGTTCGACGGCGGGCGCCGTCGCCGGCTGGTCGCTGCGCGACCCGGTGCGGCGCGCCGTGGTCGAGACCCACGTGCGCGGCGACCGCGTGCTGGTGGTCGTCGACGGCGCGGCCGAAGCCGGCTGGACCATCACGCCGCCGCGCCACGAGCCGCTCGGCGACGACCTGTTCGAGGCACCGCGATGAGAACCGCGACTTGGATCGTCAGCGCCCTGTGCCTGCCGCCGGCCGCGCTGTCGGCGCAGCGCCAGGACTTCGGCGCGGCCTACTCGTTCGCCGAGCGCGCGCCGCGCACGACGGTCGAGCAGGCCGTCGACCGGATGCTGCCGAGCATCGTGAAGGTGCACGGCGCCTCGGGGCTGGCGACGATCACCTCGTATGCGACCGGCATCGTCGTCAGCGAGCGCGGCCACATCCTGACGCTCGACCAGGTGCTGGTGCAGAAGGGCCGCACGCGCGTCGTGCTGTACGACGGCTCGGTGCACCAGGCGCAGGTTCTGCCCGAGGACCCGCGGCTCCGCGTGCGCCTGCTGCGCATCGATCCGTCGGCGGTCGAGGGCGGACTGCACCCGCTGTGGCCGCCGGAGGGCTCAGCGCCGCTGCACCGGAACGGCCAGTTCGTCGTGTCGCTGGGCAACTGCTTCCGGCTGGCGGAGTTCTCGGAGAAGGTGTCGGCGACGTTCGGCGTCGTGGTCGGCACCGCCAACACCGCGCTGCGCTACCGCCTGTCCGACGTCGACTACGACGGCGACCTGATCCTGACCGACGCGTGCAACAACCCCGGCCACTACGGCGGCGGGCTGTTCGACCTGCAGGGCAACTGGATCGGCCTCAACACGCGGCTCCTGGAGAGCAAGGAGACCAACACGATGCTGTCGGCGGCGATCCCGTCGCGCGACCTGCTGCCGTACCTGCGCGAGTACGTCGAGGGCCAGCAGCGGGAGGAGGTCGTCGCCGAGACGCGGCCGGTGTGGACCGGCATCGTGCTGTTCCGGCAGGCCGGGCGGCAGTCGCCGCCGGCCTACGTCGACCGCGTGCAGCGCGGCTCGCCGGCGGCGGCGATCGGCCTGCTGCCCGACGACCTGATCGTGCGTGTCGACGACTACTCGGTCCGGTCGTGCAAGGAGTTCGAGGACGTGCTCGGCCGCTACGCGCCGGGACAGAAGGTCACGCTGACCTACAAGCGCGGCACCCGCGTGCTGCAGGCCGAGCTCGAGCTCGCGGAGGAGAAGCAGTGAGGTGGTCCGCGCTCCGGTGCGCGACCGCGCTGGTCGCCGTGGCCGGCGCCGCCGCGGCGCAGGGCGCGCGCGTCGCCGCCGACGAGTTCGTGCAGCTCGAGCCGGTGCTGCGCCGCGCGCTCGAGCGGGCGGCGCCGTGGACCGTGACGATCGAGACGTTCGGCGGCGCCCGCCGCACGCTGACGGGCGGCGAGGGCGCGGTCGACTCGAGCGACCCCGGCCGGCCGCAGGCGCCGCGCCCGAGCCCGGACCGCAAGGGCGGCCTGCCCCTCACGCAGCCGGGGTTCCATCAGACCCAGGGCCGCAGCACCGGCATCGTCATCGGCAGCGACGGCTGGATCCTGGTGTCGCGCTTCGCGCTCAACTTCGACCCGACGACGATCCTGGTCACGGTGCCGGGGCGCGAGACGCTGCACGCCGAGCGCAGGGGCGAGGACACCAGCCGGGGCATCGCCGTGCTGAAGATCGACGCGCAGGACCTGCCGGTCGCCGAGTTCGTGCACCCCGACGACGTGCGCGTCGGACAGTGGGCGTTCGCGCTCGGCCGCACCTTCGGCGCCGACGAGCCGACGGTGCACTTCGGCATCGTCAGCGCGCTGCGCCGGCAGTTCGGCCGCGCGCTGCAGATCGACGCCTACACGTCGCCGGCCAACTACGGCGGCCCGGTCATCGACGCGGAGGGCAACGTGCTCGGCATCGCCGTGCCGCTGTCGCCGGCCGGGCGCGACGCCGGCGTCGAGTGGTACGACTCCGGCATCGGCTTCGCCGCGACGATCGCCGACATCCCCGGGATCGTCGAGCGCATGAAGCAGGGCGAGATCCTGCACCGCGGCTGGCTCGGCGTGTCGCTGTCGATGTCGCACCTCGGCCCCGGCGCGAAGCTGGCGGGAACGCCCAAGGAGGGCGTCGCCGCGCAGGCCAACATCAGCAAGGGCGACGTGATCCTGGAGGTCGACGGCATCCCGGTGCGCAACGGCCCGCATCTGCAGATGCTGGTCAGCTCGCGGATGGGCGGCGCGGCGGTGTCGCTGCTGGTGCAGCGGCAGTTCGAGCAGGAGCCGGCGTCGATGACCCTGCTGCTGGCCGACGTGCCCTACGCCGAGCGCGCCGAGGGCGCCGACCCGGAGCTGCCGGCGTCGTTCCCGCTGCCCGAGAAGAAGTAGTCACGCGCGGTCCGGCTGCGCAGTCGGACTGCGGCGTTGGCTGGGCCCGGGAGCCCGGGGATGATGCGCCGGTGCCCGGCCCGCCCCGCCCCGACCGCCCGCGGATCCACCGCCTGCGGCCCGCCCACCTGATGACCGCGCTGCTGCTGGCCGGCGGGGTCTGCGTGCTGGCGTCGCCGCCGCCGGCGCCCGAAGGGGACGCGCCGTGGCGCGCGCCGCTGGCCGAACGCGTCGCTGCCCCGTTCCCCCGCGCGGTCGGCGCCACAGCGGTGCGGACCGAGCCGCAGCGGATCGTCGCCGCCTCGGTGCTCAGCGCCGAGGAGCTCCTCGCGCTCGACGTCGGCGATCGGCTGGCCGGCGTGACGTTCCTGGCGGCCGACGGCCGCTACAGCACGGTCGCCGCGCGCGCCGCCGCGCTGCCCGTGGTCGGCCAGACGCCGGAGCGGCTGCTCGCGGCGCGACCGGACCTGGTCGTGCTCGACGAGTTCACCAGCGCCGACACGCCGCTGCTGCTCGGCAGCGCCGGCGTGCCGGTGGTGCGCACCCGCGCGGTGCGCACCTTCGACGACGTGGTCGACAACGTGCGTCTGCTCGGCTGGATCGTCGGCCGCGACGCCGCGGCCGAGGCGATCGTCGACGACCTGCGCGCGCGTCGGCGCGGCCTCGGCGAGCGCGCGGCCGAGCTCCGCGGCACCGCGGTGATGAACCTCAACGGCGACCTCGACACGTACGGCGCCGACTCGCTGCTCGACGCGGCGATCGGGCTGAGCGGCGCGACCAACCTGCCGGCGGCGCGCGGCGTCGGCGGCTACCAGAAGCTCTCGGTCGAGACCGTGCTGGGCTGGAGGCCGGACGCGCTGGTGGTCGGTGTCGAGCCCGACGCGCCGGACGGGGCGCCCGACTGGCTGAGGCAGCACCCGGGGCTGCGGCTCTTGCCGTGCGTGCAGGACGGCCGCGTGCTCGCGCTGCCGAGCGCGCTGCTCGGCACCACGTCCCACCGGGCGATCGAGGTCGCCGAGCGGCTGCAGGCGGCGCTGCTGGCGCGGGGGCCGCGGTGACGGCAGGCCGGCGGCCGCGGCCGCGCGCGCTGGTCTGGGGCATGGCGTTCGCGGTCGCGGCGGCGGCGCTGCTGCACCTCGCGCTGGCGCCGCACGAGCCCGGGCTCGGCGGCGTGCTGCGGGCGCTCTGGTCGCTGCTGGGCGGCGACCCCGGCGACCCGTTGCACCGGACCATCGTGCTCGAGCTGCGGCTGCCGCGCGTGCTGGTCGCTGCGTTCGGCGGCGCCGCGCTGGGGCTGTGCGGCGCGGTCATGCAGGCGACGTTCCGCAACCCGCTGGCGTCGCCCGAGGTCGTCGGCACCGCCGCCGGCGCGGCGCTCGGCGGCGCCGTCGCGATCGTGTCGGGTCTCAGCGCCGGCAGCGCCGTGGCGACGCCGCTGGCGTCGCTGCTCGGTGCCAGCGTCGTGACCTGGATGGTGTTCGCGTTCGCCGGCACGGGGCTGCGGTTCTCGATCGCCGGGCTGCTGCTGGCGGGCGTCGCGATCAACACGTTGGCCGGCGCGCTGACGACGTTCGTCGTGACGCTGAGCGTCGACAACTACTCGGCCAGCTCGCAGGTGCTGTTCTGGCTGATGGGCGGCCTCGACGCGCAGAACTGGACCAAGGCCGCGATCACCGTCGGCGGCGCCTGCGTGTTCGCCGCGCCGCTGCTGCTGCGCGCGCGCGACCTCGACCTGCTGACGCTGCAGGACGACAGCGCGTTCAGCCTCGGCCTCGACATCGTCCCGGCGCGGCGGTGGCTGCTGTGGCTCGCGTGCGGGCTGTGCGCGACGACGGTGGCCAACACCGGCGGCATCGCGTTCCTCGGCCTGGTGGTGCCGCACCTCGCGCGCCTGCTGGTCGGGCCCGCGCACCGCACGTTGCTGCCGGCGTCGGCGCTGCTCGGCGCGCTGGTGCTGCTGCTGGCCGACGTGCTGTGCCGCAACCTGCCGGTAGCGGTCAACCTCCGGCTCGGCGTGATCACCAGCCTGCTGGGGGCGCCGTACTTCCTGTTCCTGCTGCGCCGCCATCGCCGCGGGGAGGCGCTCTCGTGAGCGCGCACGACCTGGTCGGCGGCGGCGTCGTCGTGCGGCACGGCGCGCGCACGGTGCTCGACGGCGTCGACGTCCGGCTGCGGCCCGGCGAGCTGGTGCTGCTGTGCGGGCGCAACGGCGCCGGCAAGAGCACCCTGTTGCGCGTGCTGCTCGGCGCGCAGCGGCCGAGCGCCGGGAATGTCGAATTGCACGGCCGCGCGCTCGACGCGTGGGCGCCGCGCGAACGCGCGCGGGCGCTGGCGTTCGTGCCGCAGGCGGCGGACTGCCCGTTCGAGTTCACCGGGCGCGAGCTGGTGGCGATGGGCCGGCACCCGCATCGCGAACGGCTCGCGGCCGCGACCGCCGCCGATCGGGACGCGGTGGAGGCGGCGTTGACCGCGGTCGACGCGGCGCCGTTCGCGGACCGGCCGGTGACGACCCTGTCGGGCGGCGAGCTGCGCCGCATCGTCGTCGCGCGCGCGCTGGCGACCGCGGCGCCGCTGCTGCTGCTCGACGAGCCGCTGACCAACCTGGACCTCGAGCACGCGCTGCAGCTGATCGCGCTGCTGCGGCGGCTCGCCGCGCAGGGCCGCGGTCTGCTGGTCGCGTCGCACGACCTCAACCTGCTGGCGCCGGCGGCGGACCGCGTCGTGCTGCTGCACGAGGGCCGCGTGCACGGCGACGGGCCGCCCGAGCAGGTGCTCGCCGCCGCCAACCTCGCTACGGTGTTCGGCGTCGAGGCGCGGTCGCCGGACGGGTACTTCCCGCGCGCGTTCCGGCCGCTCGAGCGCTGAACGCCCGTTCGCGGCGCCGGCCGCTACCGCGGTTCCGGCGCCAGCGCGATCGTGTAGGTGCGACCGTTGCCGCCGGGGTCGCTGCCGTCGGACGTCGAGAAGTACAGCTCGCTCTGCCAGTGCGAGTAGCGGCCGCCGCCGATCGCGCCGATCGCCGCGTGGCCGCTGTGCGCGGGACCCAGGACCCGGTCGTCCTCGAACAGCAGCAGGCGCGAGCGCTGCGGGTGGTCGGCGTCGTCGGCGTGGCCCGCGAGCTTCGGCAGCGGCGCGGTCCAGCCGCGGTCGCCGGCGCGGGCGAACGGCCCCCGCAGCGTCGCGTGCACCACGGCGGCGCGGCCGCCCTGCAGCGCCGCGCGCAGCGTCGCGACCAGCTCGGGCTCGCGTGCGTGCGCCGCGGCCAGCGCGTCGGCGTCGGGGCCGAGCCGCAAGAGGCGCTCCTCGACGGCGCGCAGGGCGCGGTGCGCGGCGCGCAGCTCGGCGGCGACGGCGGCGCGGGCGCCGGTGGCGCGCCGGACGTGTGGGCGCAGGCGCTCGAGCACCAGCTGCGCGGCGCGCGCCGGCGCGAAGTGCCGTTCGACGAACGCGCGGCCGGCGCGGCCGATGCGGTCGCGTTCGTCGGCGTCCGCGCTCAGCCGCAGCAGGTGCGCCTCGACCTCGGCCGGCGTGCTGGCCTGCAGCACCGGGCAGTCGGCGCCGGTCCACAGGGTGGGCACCTCTGGCCGGGTGTTGCCGATCACCGGCCGCCCGCACGCCATCACGTCGAGGGCGACCATGCTGACGATGCTGCCGCCGAGCTGCTCGAACACCAGGTCGCTCGACCGGATCAGGTCCCACAGCGCCGCCAGCGGCATCTCGTCGTGCCACGTGACCTGGTCCTTGATCCCCTCCGCGGCCAGCAGCGCCTCGGTCTCGGCGAGGTGCAGGCCCTTGCGGACCAGGTGCACGTCGAGGCGCTGGCCGGTCGCGCGGCAGAACCGGCCGATGCCGCGGATCATCACGTCCGAGCCCTTGTAGTCGAGCGCCGAGCGGCCCTCGGCGATCGGCAGCTGCCACGTCAGGCGCGTGGCGCTCAGCACGCGCAACGGTCGGTTGCGCGGGCCCGGCGCGGGCGTGAGGCGGCGCAGGTCGGCCATCTGCACGTTGACGAGCTGGTGGTCGGCGACGCCGATCTCGGCCAGCAGCGCCTCGGTCACCGGGAACAGCCCGCGCAGCGCCCAGTTGACGCCGACGCTGGCGGCGATGCCGCGGCGCTGGCGCTCGACGAACTGCGCCAGGCGCTGGCGGTGCAGGCGGCCGTCGCCGGAGTCGCGGAACTCGGCGCTGGCGTCCTGCAGCCGCAGCGCCGGCAGCCGCGGGTTGGCGTAGTACTCGACGTCCGAACCGGTCAGGAAGGTGAACGCCGGCCGCTCCAGCAGCGGCAGCAGCGACGGACCGACGTCGTTCAGCACCAGAGCGTCGCAGCTCGCCAGCGCGTCGAGCGCCGGCGTCACGCCGGGGCCGAGCGCCAGGAACTCGTCCTCGGGGACGTGCGCGACGTCGACGATCCACGGCGGCAGGCCGCCGGCGAACGCCGCCGGATCGCGGCTCTCGGGGCGATCGAGCGGGCGCGCGCGGTTGAGGACCAGCACGACGTCGTGGCCCTGTTCGCGCACCGCCTCGGCGAGGAGGAACGGGTAGTTGTTGTTGTTGCCGAAGAACCCGACCTTCACGGCGCACGCTCGCTGCCGGCGGCGGTCGCGGCCACCGTGAACTCGCGCACCGCGGTCACCACCAGCTCGTGCTGCGCGGGCGTCATCGCGAAGAACAACGGCAGCCGCAGCAGGCGGCCGGCGACGTCCTCGGCCACCGGGCACGCGCCCGGTCGCGCGCCGAACCTGCGGCCCATCGCCGACAGGTGCAGCGGCTGGTAGTGGAACACCGCGTTGACGGCGCGCGCGCGCAGGTGCTCGATCAGCGCGTCGCGCGCGCCGGGGGTCGGCAGCAGCAGCGAGAACAGGTGGAACGGCTGCTCGCAGTGCGGCGGCACGACCGGCAGCCGCACGCGGTGGTCAGAGGCCCAGTCGCGCAGCGCCGTCGCGTAGCCGAGCCACAGCTGCCGCCGCCGCGCCTGCACGACCTCGCGGCGCTCGAGCTGCGCGCACAGGACCGCCGCCAGCAGGTCCGACGGCAGGTAGCTCGAGCCGATGTCGACCCAGGTGTACTTGTCGACCTCGCCGCGGAAGAACCGGCTGCGGTCGGTGCCCTTCTCGCGCAGGATCTCGGCGCGCTCGAGCAGGCGGGGGTCGTTGAGCAGCAGGGCGCCGCCCTCGCCGCAGCTGATGTTCTTGGTCTCGTGGAAGCTCTGCGTCGCGAGGCAGCCGAACGTGCCGAGCCGCCGGCCGCGCCAGCTGCCGAACAGGCCGTGCGCGTTGTCCTCGACGATCCGGAGCCCGTGCCGGTCGGCGATCGCCTGCAGCGCGTCCATCTCGCAGCCGACGCCGGCGTAGTGCACCGGCACGATGGCCCGCGTGCGCGGCGTGACCGCCGCCTCGACCAGCCGCTCGTCGAGGTTGAAGGTGTCGCGGCGGACGTCGACGAACACCGGGGTGGCGCCGCGCAGCGCGAACGCGTTGGCCGTGGACGTGAACGTGAACGACGGCACGATCACCTCGTCGCCGGGGCCGAGGTCGAGCAGGATCGCCGCCAGCTCGAGCGCGTGCGTGCACGACGTCGTCAGCAGCGCGTGCGGCGCGCCGGTGGCCTGGCGCAGCAGCTCGTGGGCGCGCGCCGTGAACGGCCCGTCGCCGGAGATGTGCATCCGCTCCATCGCCTGGCGGATGTAGTCGAGCTCGTGGCCGACGAACGACGGTCGGTTGAACGGGACCTGGTAGGAGCCGGGCATGCGTCAGGGGCGATCGCGCCACACCGCGAGACCGATGCCCGTGGCGCCGAAACCGTCGCCATTGTAGAGCAGGTGCAGGCGGCCGCTCGACTCGAAAACACACGGGTAGCAGGTCATCGCCGCGTCCCAGCCGGACGACGACGGCGCCAGGCCGAGCAGGTCGTCGCGGCGCTGCCAGCGCGCGCCATCCGCCGACTCGGCGGCGGCGATGCGATACGCCGCACCGCGGGCGGCGAACCACATGCGCCAGCCGTCCGCGGTCCGCAGCGCGCACGGGCGGGCGTGGCACCGTTCACCGGGGCCCAGCTCGAGCGCAGTGCCACCGTCGCGGCGCCAGTGGACGCCGTCGTCGGACACGGCGGCCTTCAGCACGTGGGTCATGTCGTCGGTGCCGGCGCCCCAGGTCAGGTTGCTGCCGTACCACATGCGCCAGCCGTCGCCGTCGCGCGCGACCCACGGGTACGACAGCGAGAACGGGTCGTCGTCGGTGCGGTCGAGGATCGGCGCGCGGCCGTGCCGGCGGAACGTGGCGCCGGCGTCGGTCGAGACCGCGAGGCCGATGCTGTTGCGCCACGGCACGGTGACGCCGAGGTTCCAGCCGGTGTAGTAGAGCAGCCAGCGGTCGCCGTCGGCGACGACGCAGCCGACCGAGGCGCCGCTGTCGTCGAACAGGCCCTGTGCGCCCGGGGTCAGCACCGGCGCGTCGGCGACGGCGGTCACGCGCGCGGGTTCGGCGGTGGGGTCGAACTCGAACCAGCCGATGCTGGAGCGTCGCGCCGCGTCACGCGACGAGTAGTACACCCGAACGCACCGCGGCGAGCGCACCACGGCGGTCGGGTTCGACGCGTGCGTCCGGCGCCAGTCGCGGTCGCCCGGCGGCGCGAACAGCAGCCCGCGGCGTTCCCACGGCATGGCTACAGTTCGACCTCGTCGCTGCGCCGCCGCGACAGCACGGGCCGCGGCGGCAGGTAGACACCGCCCTCGACCGTGTCCTGCATGATCGCGACGCCGGCGCCGACCAGCGTGCGCGGCGCGATGCGGATCGAGTTGCGCAGGGTGGCGTTGACGCCGAGGAACGACGCCTCGCCGACCGTGACGTGGCCGGACACGACGACGTGCGACGACACGAACACGTGGTCCTCGATCACCGAGTCGTGGCCGATGTGGTTGCCGCTCCACAACGTGACGTCGTTGCCGACGCGCACGAACGGCTGCACCGTGTTGTCCTCGAGCACGAAGCAGTTGTCGCCCGGCGGCTCCTGCGCCAGCCAGGTGCAGCGGCTGCTGACGTAGCTGGCCAGCGCGTAGCCGCGCTCGCGCGCGGCGAGGTACTTGGCGCGGCGCACGGCGTTCATCTTCGCGTAGCTCAGCGCGACGAACAGACGGTGTTCGTCCGGAGGATACCGGTCGACCACCTGCTCGAAGTCCACCAGCGGCAGGCCGCGGAACGCGTCGCCCGTGCGGTACGCGCCGTCGACCGTGAACGCCACGACCTCGTGCTCGCTGTCGGTGGCGAAGTAGTGGTGGGCGAGGCGGGCGATGTCGCCGGTGCCGAAGATCACGATGCGGGCCATGCCGGGGATGCTACCTGCGGGCCAGGACGGTGAACTCCCACAGCGGGTAGTCGTGCAGCAGCGCGACCCGCGGCATGAGCCGCCGCTTGCAGTGGTCGAAGAACCAGGCCGGGTCGCCGTAGAACAGGTCGTCGCGCCGGCGGTCGGCGTCGCTGAACGAGGTCAGCATGTTGAACGCGAGGCCGCGCCGCGCCAGCGCCGCCATCCGTTCGAGCGTCGCCAGCACGTAGGCGCGCCAGCGGTCGACGTCGACGTCGAGGCGGACGTTGAAGATGCCGCTGGCGACGACGTAGTCGGCCGGCTCGAGCGCGGCGGCGTCGGTCGTGAACGCGGCGGTCGCGCGGCCGGCGCTGCGCCGCTCCGCCGCGGCCACCATCGCCGGCGCGATGTCGAAGCCCTGGTAGCGCCGCAGCCGCGCGTCGCCGCCGAGGTGGTCGAGCAGCGCGCCGTAGCCGCAGCCCCAGTCCAGCAGCGAGTACTCCGCGTCGCCCTCGGTCACGCGCAGCAGCTGGTCGAACCGCAGCTGCTGCGATTCGAGCGAGTTCCAGTCGACGCCGGACGGCACCGCGCCGTGGGCCTCGACCTTGCCGGTGTAGTAGCCGGCGACCTTGGCCTCGATGCCGTGCCCGGTCGTGGTTGGGTCCCCCGTCATCGGTCGGTCGCTCCGGCGTCGCGCCGCAGGAACCGGCGCGCGTCGGCGCCGGTGTTCAGCAGCAGGTCGACGATGCTCACGTGGTGCTCGAACGGCGGGAACAGCTGGGGGTGCTCAGGATAGCCGTGGTAGTCCATCCAGCGCACGGCGATGCCGTGCCGTGCGAATGCGGCCTCGTCGAGGTAGTCGCGGGCGGCGGGCCCGGACCAGTACTCGGTCGCGCCGGCCTGGCGGCAGATGTCGACCAGCCGCTCCGTGCGACCCTCGGCGAGCTCGAATTCCGACGACCACCGCAGCCGCGTGTCGATGCCGAGCCAGCCGCAGCAGGCCTCGAGGAACCGGCGATTCACGGCGCTCAGGGTCCGGTCGGCGGCTGCGGCGCGGTACACCTCGCCGAGCCGCGGGCCGTACTCGGCGAACGCGGCGGCGCGGCCGTAGGCGTGCTCGATCGTGCGCCAGTGCCGCTCGGTCCAGCCGGGGTCGGCGACCTCGACCTCGCGGATCGGCTGGTGGTAGCGCCCCTTCTGCTCGACGGGGATCGTCAGCCACTGCGCGCCGGCCTGCGTCTTCACGCGGTTGCGGTTGCGCCAGTCGCGCCGGGTGTACTGCGCGTCGTCGTACAGGACGAACTCGTCGACCTGCGCGATCAGGTCGAAGTAGCCCTTCCAGGGCACGTAGTTCGACTGGACGATGGCGACGCGCTTGGTCACGGCGGCGCGATGGTAGACCGGATCGGCGCCGGGCGGGCCGTCGACGACCGGGTTCGCCTACTTGGTGGGCACGTCGCGCGGCTTCCGCGGCGCGGGCAGGTAGTGCCAGCCGTTCTCGCTGCGCGTGGTGTCGATCGCGTAGGCGTCCCGGTTCTTCAGGAAGTCGATCACGTACTTCGACTGGATGGCGAAGTTCAGGCCCTGGAACCCCTGGTAGCCGGCGCTGTTCACGCCGACCACCTCGCCGCGCAGGTTGAACAGCGGGCCGCCCGAGTTGCCGGGGTTGATCGGCGTCGTGATCTGGAAGTGGCTGCGGCCCTCGAAGGTGCGGTTGGTGACGCTGATGATGCCGGCGCTGACCGTGCGGTCGAGCCCGATCGGCGCGCCGATCGCGTAGACCGTGTCGCCGACCTTCATCCCGTCGCTGTCGCCCAGGTAGACGATGTCGAGCTCGAGGTCGGCGGGCGGCTCCATCTTCACCAGCGCCAGGTCCATCTCCGGGCTGATGCCGTAGACCTTGCACTTGCGCACGGTCCGCGGCTCGAACCCGTCGTCACCGCGCGGGTACAGCACGACGTCGACCTCGACCTCGCCGTCGACGACGTGGAAGTTGGTGACGATCCAGCCGTCGCGGTGGGTCACGAAGCCCGATCCCTGACCGCCGGCGGCCTCGATCTTGACGACCGCCTCGCCCATGCGGCGGGCGCCCTCGGCAACCGACACCTCCGGGAGCTCGGCGCGCGTGAACAGCGCGTCGCGCTGGAGCCGGGCGGCGACGCCGTCAACGGAGTCGACCTCGGTGCGCCGCAGCACGGCGGCGACCGGCACCTTCAGCACGTCGTAGCCGAGGTCGAGGAGGATCGACTCCTCGGTCGCCCGCAACACGCGTCCGACCAGTTCGCAGCCGTTGCCGAGGTCCAGGCGCTCGAGGGGCGCGTTCGCGCCGGCGGCGACGGGGACCGGGGCGTCCGTCGTCTCGGCGGCGTCCCCGGGTCCCTGGAACAAGGCCAGCAAGGCCATGGTTGCGGTCCACATCGCCGCAACCATAGATTGGCGGCAGGATGAGTGCCAAGACCCTGTCGTTCGTGCCAGCGGCCTTGGTCGGGCTCCTGGGGACCGTTCCCGCCGCAGCCCAGACCACGCCGCCGCCGATCCCGATCGCGCTGCGCGCGCGGTTCGGTTTCCTCGGCCCCGAGATCGTCAAGATCGGCCACGGCATCGGCGGCCTGCTGGTCGCGGACGTCGACGGCGACGGGCGCTGCGAGGTGTTCGTCAACGACTCGCGGCGCGCGCGCCTGCTCACGCTGCGCTGGGACGGCGCGGCGCTGCAGTCGGAGGCGATCTCCACCGACGGCCAGATCGCCAGCTACGCGCTCGCCGACGTCGACGGCCGCGACGGCCCGGAGCTGCTGCTGGCCGACAACCGCGGCCGGCTGCACGTCCGCGCGCTCGACGGCAGTGCGCGCCGGGGCGCGGCGCCGATCGAGCTGGGCCTGGGCGGGCGCGGCACCTACCTGCTGGTCGGCGACCTCGACGGCGACGGCGCCGACGACGTGGTCGCCATGAGCCGCAGCGGCCTGCGCCGCGTGACCGAGCTCGGCGGCGCGGTCCGGATGTCGCCGATCGAGGCCGTCGAGGACAACGCCTACGGGCTCAAGCTCGCCGACGTCGACGGCGACGGCGCGCTCGACCTGTGGTTGATCGCGCCGGGTGCCAACATGAACCTGCGGCTGCGGCGCGGCGCCGGCGACGGCACGTTCGGTCCGTGGCTGGTGTGCAACCTGCAGGAGCTGCGCTACGCGTTCCCGGCCCGATCGGCGGGCGGGGAGCCGGCGCTGGCGGTGATCGACGGTCCGCAGCGCCGCGTGGCGACGTACCGGTTCGCGCGCGACGGCGGGGACGCCGCGCTGGAGTGGTGGGCGTTCGGCGAGCCGTCGGCGGTCAAGCAGCTGCCGTTCGCGCTCGCCGACGTCGACAACGACGGCGACGAGGACCTCGTGGTCGCGCAGCCGGAGAAGGCCAGGCTGCTGCTGCTGCTGTGGCAGGACGGCGGCTTCGTCGCCCGCATCGTGCCGACCCTCGCCGGCGTCAGTTCGGTCGCGGCCGGCGACGTCGACGGGGACGGCGCGGTCGACCTGGTCGTGGCCAGCGCCGAGGAGGAGGCGCTGGCGTGGAAGTCCGGGGCGTTGCCGCTCGACGCGTTCCCCGAGCGGTTGCCCACGCGCGACAAGCCGGTGACCGCGGCCGTCGACCCGCGCGGCGGCGCGCTGGTGCTGGCGCGCGGCGACCGCCGCAAGGCCCATCTCAGCCGCACGACGCCGGGCGGCGAACCGGTGCAGCTGGCCGAGATCGACCGTCTCGGCGCCGATCCGCTGCGCATGGTCGTGGCCGACATCGGTCCGACCGCGGGCCCCGAGGCCGCGTTCATCGTGCCCGGCGACGGGCTGCGCATCGTGCCGCTCGGCGGCGACGCGGGCGCCGCGGCGGCGGCCGCCGAGGCCGGCAGCGGCGACGCCGCCGGCTTCGCGCGCAAGGTCGACGACGGCGCGCTCGCCCTGACGGTGCACGACGACGCGCCGGCGCTGATGGTCGCGCGCGACCGCTTCGTCCGCGTGTTCCGCAGCGACGCCGCCGGTGGCATCCAGGTGCTGACGCAGGACAACGGCCCCGAGGGCGCCGACGAGACCAGCCTGGCGACGCGGCTCGCCGACGGCACCAGGCTCTACCTCGACAAGAAAGGCAACAAGCTGCTGCAGGTGCGGTCCGACGGTTCGGTGACGTCGGTCGACGTGCCGTCGTTCGACTTCACGCACATGCTGCCGCACGGCGACGCGGCGCTGCTGCTGTCGACGCGCGGCGTGCTGCGGGTGCCGCTCGGCTCGGGTCCGTCGCTGACCCGCGTCGCCGTGCACGAGCCGCCGACCGAGCGGACCAGCTACTGGCACGGCGTGGCCGGCGACTTCGACCACGACGGCGTCTGCGACCTGGCGCTGATGGACGGAAACCTGCCGGGGGTGCAGATCCTCGCCGGGGGCGCCGACGGCCTGCGCCGGGCGCTGGCGATGCCCGTGTTCGAGGTGCCGCCGAGCGACGAGCCGAACAACGAGCCGCGCGACATCGTCTGCGGCGACATCGACGGCGACGGTCGCGACGACCTGGTGCTCGTCGCCCACGATCGCGTGCTGGTCTACCTGCAGGAGAAATGAACGTGCTCCGATCCGCCATGGTGCTCGCGACCGCGGGCCTGCTCTCCGCGCAGGGCGAGACCCTGCGCTTCGTCCCGGCCGACAGCCTGCTGACGGTCCGCGTGGCCGGCCCGGCGGCCTGGCGCGACGCGTTCGCCGACACGCGCATCGCGCGGCTCCTGCACGGCCCCGCCCTGAGGCCGCTGATGGATCGAATGTCCAAGGGCTTCGAGGAGATGGCCGAGCGCATGCGCGAGCAGTCGACGGTCGACTTCGACGCACTGAGCGACGGCTTCTCGGGCTACCGCGGGGACATCCTGGTCACCCTGCAGATGGACATGGACGAGGCCTTCGCAGCGGCGCAGGAGGACGCGGATCCGCCGATCGCGATCGCGTTCATCGCCACGCCCGACGGGCACACCGACCTGGACGCGATGGCCCAGCTGATGCTCGAGGACATGGAGCAGTCGCTGGAGCGCGCGTCCCTGCAGCCGCGGGACCTCGAGGTCGCCGGTCACCGGCTGCGTGTCCAGTCGGACGGCGAATTGGAGATGACCGCGCCGTTCGTCGTCGACGGCCACCTGCTGATGCTGATCGCAGCCGACCTGGAGGCGAAGGCGCCGGGCCTGCTCGACGTTCGCGAGCCGATGGCAGCCGACGCGCTGCCGGCCGGGACGCTGGCCGGGCGCTTCGCGGTCGCGCCAGTACGGCAGTGGATGCTGCGGATGATGGCCGACGGGGCCGGCGAGGACGCGCCGGTGGACTTCGAGGCGCTGTCCACCGCCCTGGGCTTCGGCGCGCTGCGCGACGTCGAGTTCGCGCTCGACGCCAGCGGCGAACACCTGCACGTGCGGCTGGGCGTCGGGCTGGAGGAGCAGTCGCGTGGGCTGTTCGAGGTGCTGGGCACGCCGGACTCCGGGCGGCCTCGCCTGCAGTCGCTGCTGCCCGGCCACGCCGCGGCGTTCAGCGTGCAGACGATCGACCTCGGCGCGCTGCGCCGCACGATCGCCGCGGTGTGGGAGGAGGCCGGCGACGCCCTGCCGATGTCGTTCGACGACGTCGAGGCGGCGTTCGCCGAGGCGACCAAGGTGCGGCTCGACGAGGACCTGCTGGCGCACATGGGCTCCGAGATGCTGCAGATCGGCGATTACGAGGCCCAGGCGCGCGCGATCGAGGAGGCGGCGTTCGACGACCGCGAGCCCGGCGCCGGCGACCTGCTGGTCGGCACGTGCTTCGCGATGAAGCTGCGCGACGGCCGCGCGTTCGGCGACTCGCTGGAGCAGGCGCTGCGCTCGCGCGGCATGCACGCCGGCCGCAAGACCGAGGACTACCAGGGCACCAAGGTGCACCTCGTGCGGGTGTTCGGGATGTTCCCCGTCGAATACGCGGTGACCGAGGACCTGTTGCTGTTGCAGCTCGGGGAGCCGGGAGACAGCAGCCAGTTCTTGCGCGCCGTGCTCGACGAGCGCGCCGCGCGGGCCGCCGGCGACCCGCCCGCCGAGCTGCCGGCGCCGGTCCGCGACCGGATCGACCGCCTGCCGGCGCACTGGAACGGCTTCGGCGTGCAGCCGATGGAGCAGTACCTCGGCAACTTCCAGCGCATGATGCGCTCGTTCCTGCGGGCCGCCCCGCCGCAGGTCCGGGCGCAGGCCGAGGGCGGCCTGTCCGAGGCGCTGGCGGTGCTCGACAAGGTGGTCGCCGACCTGCGCACCTTCGGGCTCGAGACGCTGGTGTCGACCACCTACGTCGACCGCAAGGGTCTCGCGACCGAGATGCTCTGGTAGGGCGGCCCCCGGCGCGTCAGCGGCCGCCGGGGAAGTCCGCCTCGGCCAGCGCGTACTCGGCGAAGCGCGCGCGCCACGGGTCGGGCAGCCGTTGCTTCTGCATCGTCGCCATGTCGACGGCGACGGTGGTGATGCGCGCGCGGCACAGCGGCGCCGGGTCGTCGCCGCGCGTCATCCAGAAGCCGAACTCGACCGACGCGCTGCCGATGCGCAGCACGCCCAGGTGGACGATGGGCTCGTCGCCGTAGCGGATCGGCTGGTAGAAGTCGACGTCGAGATGCACCGCCGGCAGGCCGAGCTCGTCGTCGTGCAGCAGCGCCGGGTACGGGCGCCCGAGCGCGTCGCTCCACCAGTCCTCGAAGGCGCAGTGGAAGTAGTGCAGCAGCTTCGGGTAGTAGGCGATGCCGGCGTCGTCGATGTCGCCGAACCGGTAGCGCAGCCGCTGCGAGAAGATCACGCCAGCGCGCCGCCGCTGCGCTGCGGCGCCGTGTCCGCGTCACGCGCCTCGGGACCGAAGCGCTGGCAGAACTCGTGCAGTCCGGGGACGTCGCGCGGCAGATCCTTGTGCCGTTCGAGCTGCGCCAGCAGCACGTCGGCGGTGGCCAGGCAGTCGGCCTCGGCCGAGTGCGCGTTGTCGAGCTCGCGGCCGCAGTAGTGCCGCACCGCCGCGGTGAGGTTGCGCGGCCCCATCAGGAAGCGGTCCCAGCCGGTCTCCTTGGTGTGGAACAGGATCCGCACGTCGACCTGCTTGCGATCGCCGAGCTCGAAGGCGATGCCGTGGCGCTCGCACTCGGCGAGCCACAGCGGCACGTCGAACGCGATCTGGTTGAAGCCGGCGAGGTCGCAGCCGCCGAGGAACTCCGCGCACTTCTGGCCGACCTTCTTGAGCGGCGGGCCCCAGAACAGGCCGGTCGCGTCCATCGTGTGGACGCCGGTGATCTTCGCGGCCTTCTTGCTCACCTCGATGCCCGGGTTGATGCGCTGCACCAGCGAGGTGCGGGTGCCGTCGGGCTGCATCTTCACGAACGCGAGTTCGATGATGCGATCGGCGGTGACGTCGAGCCCCGTGGTCTCGAAGTCGAGGAACACGAGGGGACGGGACAGCTGCAGGATCATGCGCGGAGACCTCCCTGTGGCCTGCCGGGGGGTGACCGGTCCGCGGCAGCCAGCAACCTATGGTGGAACGAAGGGGGCCATTCTGGGCGGGTCGATCGGCGAGACAAGCCCGAGTCGGTTCCAGCGCCGACCCGAACACCCAACGAACCATCGGGTTAGGGAAATGTTAGCTTCTTGCTTGCGCGCCCCGAACACATTGCTAACCTGTGCGAACAAACGCCGAACAGGAGCCTGACGATGACCGCGACCCTTCGAGCCCCCGTCCGTCTTCCGCAGCGCCACGTGACCCGTCACCAGCGGCCGGCGCAGGCCGCCTTCGCCGCGCTGCGCGTCTCGAACCGGTCGCAGCCTCGGCGGGCCGCCCGCTCGGTGGCCCTGACCATGGGCCCGTCCACCGGACTCGGGCACATCGGCGCCGGGCAAAACTTTGCACGTCTTCGGTTGCGCCGTGCGGTGGAGATGGCCGGCAGCTGTATCATGCTGCTCGGCTTTCTGGTCCTGGCCCTCTTCGGCTGATCTCGTGCGCTCCCGACGACCGCACCTGCTCGGCCCCCGATGCGCCAGGAGGGCTGAACGACAACCGAACCTGGGAGGGTTCTCCACATGAAGCTGATGCTCACGGAGAAGCAGATCCGTGTGCTGCGCTACTTCCGCGACTTCCGTCGCGAGAAGGGCATCGCACCGACTTTGGACGAAGCCGCCTCGGCGCTCGGCGTGAGCAAGATCACGATCCACGAGCACCTCAAGCAGCTGACGCGCAAGGGCGCCATCTACCGCGACCGGGCCAAGGCGCGCGCGGTCGCGATCCTCCACGACCCCGACGCGGAGGATGCGCCGGTCGCCAACCTGCCGACCCTGCCGCTGCTCGGGCGCATCGCCGCGGGCCGACCGATCGAGGCGCTCGAGGATCGCGAGGAGATCAGCCTGGCGGAGCTCGTGCCGACCGGCGACTCGATCTACCTGCTGCGGGTGCGCGGCAAGTCGATGGTCGAGGACCACATCGACGACGGCGACCTGGTCGTGGTCGAGCGGCGCGAGACGGCCAACGACGGCGACATCGTCGTCGCCGTACTCGAGGACGAGGAGGCCACGCTGAAGCGGTTCTACCGCGAGCGCAACGGCCTGATCCGGCTGCAGCCCGCCAACTCGAGCATGGAGCCGATCTACGTCAATCGCGTGCACGTCCGCGGCGTCGTGCGCGGCGTGATCCGCCGCTTCCGCTGAGTCGGAGCGGCGTGCGTCCGTGAGCGCTGGCGAACCTCCCGCGGACGGTCGCCAGCCGCCGCCGCCCGGGCGGCTGCAGAAGGGGCCTTACGTGATGCGATGCGCCGCCGGCAAGCACGCGTGGTGCCGGTGCCGACGCAGCGCGAGCTATCCGCTGTGCGACGGCACCCATCGCGGGTCCGAGGTGACGCCCCTCAAGGTGGTGTTCGAACGCGACTGCACCGCGGTGTGGTGCGCCTGCGGCGCCACCCGCAACGCGCCGTTCTGCGACGGCAGCCACGCCGGCCTGCCGTGAGTCCGTGAGGCTTGGCCGCGGCGCGTCAGCTCGCCGTGTCGTCGCCGAGCCAGCCGCGC
Source organism: Planctomycetota bacterium (assembly GCA_050245995.1). GTDB lineage: Bacteria > Planctomycetota > UBA1135 > UBA1135 > UBA2386 > JBFWWV01. Next base: position 135,890 of record JBFWWV010000010.1, read on the forward strand.
CGCAGCGAGGCCGTTCGCGCGTCGATCTCGTCCGCGAGCACGAGGCGCACCTTGCTGCGCGGCGGCTTCGACGGCACCAGCGTTCGCTCGACGATCAGACCCCGCGACGCGGTCAGCACACGCAGCGGCCGATCGATCTGCGCGGTCGCATTCACCACGTCGGTCCAGCAGTCGCTCCGCACCCGCAGGCCGTCGAGCGCCAGCAGCTCGTCGCCCGGCGCGATGCCGCTGGCATGCGCGGGCGAGTCGTCGGTGACCGAAGCGACCTGGGTACGGCCGTTCTCGAGCGCCAGTCCGAACCACGGTCGGTCGGCGTCGTCGGCTTCGATGCGGATCCCGACGAGCTGCAGCAACCGGTCGAAGTCGGGGTCGAGCGGCCCTTCGGTCAACTCGCGCAGCATCGGACCGAGGTCACGCCCGGCAACCTCGGACAGGCACGCGGCGACGTCCTCTCTGCGGTAGCCGCGACCGCGCTCCCACGTGGTCTGCCACAGCCGACGCAGGACGTCGTCCAGACTGCGCGCGCCGTCCGTGGCGTCGCGGATGGTCAGGTCCAGCGCCATCGCCGCGAGCGCGCCGTTGCCGTAGTAGTTCTGCGTCTGGTTGCGCGTGTTCTCGTCGGGCCGGTAGTAGCGGATCCAGGCGTCGAAGCTGGACTCGGCCAGGGACTGGCGGAACCGCCCGGCGCCGGACCAGAGGCCGCCGAGGTTGCGCTCGATCTGCTCGAGGTACTGCGCCACCGAGAACGCGCCGGCGCGGCGGCACAGCAGGTCGTCGTAGTACGCGGTCCAGCCCTCGGCGAGCCACAGCATCGACGTGTGCGTCTCGTTCTCGTAGTCGTAGCGCCACAGCTCCTCGGGCCGCATGCGCTTGACGTTCCAGGCGTGGAACAGCTCGTGCGCCAGGAGGCCGAGGAAGTCGCGGTAGCCCTTGCCGCCGGCCAGCACCGAGCGCGGGCTCAGGAGCGTGGTCGAGTCGCGGTGCTCGAGCCCGCCGTAGCCGCTCTGCGCGAACAGGCACAGGAACGTGTAGTGCGGGTACGGCAGCGCGTCGCCGAACACCGCCGCCGCGCGTTCGACGATGTGCCGCACGTCCGCGGCGAACGACTCGACCGGGCGCACCGGTCCGTGGTCGTCGAGCGCCAGCACGTGGCGCACGCCGAGCACGTCGAGTTCGAGGCGTTCGAACGCGCCGGCGAGCATCGGGCTGTCGATGGCGGTGTCGAGGTCGGCGAGGCGGTACGAGAACGCGCCGTCGCCGGCGCGCTCGACCGGCACGCCGCCGCAGCAGTCCCACCCGGGCGGCACCCGCACGGCGACGTCGGCGGCCGCGTCCGGTCGGTCGACCGGCCACAGCAGCACGCAGGCGTGGTTCCAGTAGGCGTGACGGTCGGTGACGTCCGACGTGCGCACCGTCAGCTCGTGCGCGTACACGTCGTACCGCAACCGCAGCCGCTGCACGCCCGCCGGCAGGTCGACGCGGTAGCGGTTCTTGCGGCTCTTGACGCAGGGCACCGCGGCGCCGGTCGCCGCGTCGCTGGCGCACACCGGCCCGAGGTGACGCGCATACTCGCGGATCAGGTAGCTGCCCGGGGTCCAGGTCGGCAGGAAGAACTCGGTGGCGCCGTCGGCCGCCGGCGCCAGCGCCGTCCGGTCGACCTCGAGCTCGACGACGATCCGCCGGCGCTCGGGCGCGCGGACGTCCAGTCTGAAGACCAGGTCGCTCAAGGGAGAAGGGCCGGATGGCACGCCCGAGAGGATTCGAACCTCTGACCTTCGGCTCCGGAGGCCGACGCTCTATCCAGCTGAGCTACGGGCGCTGACTGCTCGCCAAGGTCTTTACCGGGCCGTCCGCGGGGACACAACGCCGGACTGGACGACTGCCGGTGGCCACGACGCCCGAGCGCCGACCCGGGTCGCGGCGAACCCGCCGGCAACCGTCCAGGGGTGGTTGCATTCCGGAACACCGTCGGTTGAATTGGGGGCCCGGACAGGGAGCCGTTGAAACCCCCCACGGTCCCCGGGCTAGGTCCCGAAACCCGAGACTCGCTGCAATGCGCCCACGTACGCTGGCCTCCTGTGTGCTCGCCGCCCTGGTGATGGGCGGCGCGTGGAGCGCATTGGGCGGGACGCCGAAGGTGCTGCGCGCCGACCCGCCGACGGTCGATCAGGACAGCGACGGCGACTTCCTGCCGGACGTGATCGAGTGGGCCTGCATGACGAGCGCCGCCAACGGCGACACGGACACGGACGCGATCGGCGACTTCGTCGAGGTCGTGCAGCGCGGTCACCCGCGTGATCCGAGCATGCCGTTGCCGCAGGACCACGAGCTGCGGGTCGTGGTCACCACCACGGACACGCCCTACGGCAGCGAGGTGCACATGCACCTCCTGTTCCGGTTCATGGGGGCGATGGACCTGCTGACGAACCTGAACGTCTGGGCCGAGGTCGCGGCCGCGCCCGGCCTGCGCATCTCGCTCGCGGAGATCGCGGTGCAGCCGATCTCGCTGCACCAGCGCCTGGTGCCCGGCGAGGGTCTGTGGGTGCGGGTCAGCGTGCCGTTGGTGTCCGAGCAGGTGCTGCGCTGGGTGCTGCCGTGCTCGATCGGCGCCGACGCGGTCATCGGCAGCCGTCAGCTGCGCACGGCGGTCCCGATCTTCGACCGCGGCGGTGTCACGTGTTCGATCGTTCCGTACTCGGACTCGCTCTACGCGGTCCAGTCCATCGGCGCGCTGACCGCGCTCGAGGGCAGCGGCGTCAACCGGGTCTGTGTCATGCAGTTGGCCCCGCTCGGCGGTGGCCCGGGGGGATCGGCCTTCGAGGTCGTCGCCGCCGAGTGCCAGGACTGCAACGACCTGGTGTGTGGACCGGACTGCTCCTCCAGCATCGGCACGGTGATCCTGCTGCCGGGCGGAGTCGGTTCGATCACGGGCGGTTAGGCCAAGTCGGGGGAACCCCCGACGCAACTGCAAACGTCCACCCCCCGTGGAGCTTCTGCGCGACCCGGACGCCGACCTGATCGCCGCTTGCCGCGATCCGAATCACGAAGCCTTCGAGGCGGCGTTCGAGCAGATCTACCACCGATACCGCGATCGCGTCTACGCCATCGCCTACCGCATCACCTGCAATGCCGTGGACGCCCTGGACGTGGTCCAGGAGAGCTTCGGCCTGGTGTTCCGCAAGCTCGACTCCTTCCGGTCCGGGTCCTTGTTCAGCACCTGGCTCTTCCGGTTGGTGGTGAACTGCAGCATCGATCAGCGGCGGCGCGAGCGCGCCCGATCGTGGCAGAGCGACCAGCTCGACCTCGCCGCCGACGCCGCCGACCCGGACGTCGGTCCGGCCGTGCAAGCGCAGGCCAGCGAGTTCGGCGGTCAGGTTCGCTCGGCGATCGAGTCGCTGAGCCCCAAGCTGCGGGCGGTCCTGGCCCTGCGCTACCTCGAGGACATGTCCTACGAGCAGCTCGCAGCCACCCTTCACGTCTCACTGGGCACCGTGAAGTCGCGGCTGGCGCGAGCGCACCTTGCGCTCGAGCGGGTGGTCCGCGATCGCTTCCCACACCTCGAACAGGTGGCCGAGGCCGGCCGCCGACAGGGAGAAGGCGCATGACCGGGTCGGCGTGCCGGACGTTCCTCCGGGCCCTCGAGGCGCACGCGGCCGCCGACGGCGAGCCGCAGCACGCGCGCGACTGCCCTGCCTGTGCGCGGCGCGTGGCGTTCGCCCGAGGCATCGCCGGGCTGCTCAGGGTTGGTCCGGAGGCGCCCGCGGTGCTGCGCGATCCCGCGTTCCTCGAGGGAGTCTACGATCGTGCGCTCGCGGACCTCGAGGGTGCCGCGGCGCAGGGCCGTCTGGGCTTCGACCTGGCGGCCGAACTTCGCGACGTCCCGGTGCCGAAGGAGCTGCCCTGGCCGCTGCAGGAGCTGCAGCCTCGCGACCTGGCCGGTGTCCTCGGCGACTCCCCGGCGTCCGCCCCCTCCTGGATGTGGCGCAACGTCCGCCACGCCATCGCCACCGGCGACCCCCGGAGCCGCGCCCGCGCCGTCGGCGCCCGGCGGCGCGTTTTCGCCGGGGCGGGTGTGAGGCGCCTGGCGCTGGCGGCCTCGTTGGCCATCGTGGCCCTGGTTGGCTGGCGCGTCGGCGGTTCGGAGGGAACACCTGCCGAACTTGCGATCGTCTTTGTCCCGGCCGCCGAACTGTCGGGTCTGACCGCTCTCCCCGGAGACGCCCTCGCCGGAGGCTCGGCGCTCTCCCGAGACCCGAGCGCCCGGTCGCCGCTGTCCACCGGGTCTTCGTCTCCTGCAGGCTCGTCGCCCTCGTCACCCGTGCCCATGCCACCTCGCCTCGCCATGCTCGGCGGGGTCTTCCGGTGATCTCCATCCGAACCTCGTCCCTGCCGGCCCTTCCGATCGCTCGACTGCGACCGTAGGGTCCGACGAACCGCCCCATGCACCCGACCGCCCACAGCACCTCCGAGCCGAACCGAACGCGGTCCTCGGGTCGGCTGCGGGTGGGTCTGGCGCGGATCGGGCGCGTCGCGGGGCGGGTCGTTCCCGGCGCGCTGGTTGGCGCGCTGGTCGGCGTGCTGGGCCTCTTGGCGATGACGAGCGACGCGTTGGCGCAGGCGACCTCGCCCGCAGCGTGGGCCGTCCAATCGGGCGCCGACGTCACGTTCCAGCTGCTCGCCAGCGCGCCGTTCCGCGGCGCCTACGAGACCGAGCGGGTGCGCCGGTTCCTGGACCACAACGGGCAGATCGTGCAGGTGCGCGAGCGACTGAAGATCGAGGGTGACGGCACGCCGACCTCGCCCTTCAAGCTCGAGTTCCTCGACCTCGTCGGTGCCGGCACCGCGTTCGATGCGACCGCGCGCGCCGGCTGGAGCGAGACCTATCGCGTCCACGCGGGCCTGCTGCACATGCACGGCGGCTTCAGCGTGCACGATCCGGTGTCCGCGGCGCAGAACTACCGCATCTACGACTACGGTCGGACGACCCGCGCGGGTCGCCCGACGCAGCAGGTCGTGGTGTTCCCCAACCGGCTCGACAAGGGCTTCTGGTTGCTCGACGTCGATCGCGAGACCGGCGTGCCGCTCTACAGCGCCGAGTACGACCTGCGTCTGCGCCTGCTGAACGAGCTCGAGTGCACCACGTTCGTCCGCGCCGACAACGCGTTGACGCGCGGTGCGACGGCCGGCACCGGGCCGCAGAAGGGCTCGTGGTACTGGACGCCGCGCATGCGCGTGACCCGGTATCCGACCGTGCAGCTCGCGGCCGCTTCGCTGACCGGGCTGTCGGCGATCCAGCCGGCGATCAGCGGCATCGTCAGCGAATACCACCAGAGCTTCGTGCAGGTGACCGAGGATCCGGTCAACGGCGATCGCACGCTGGTCCTGGGCTACACCGACGGCATCGACGAGTTCTTCGTGCTGCAGTCGCCGAGCTCGTACAACCCGCTGCAGAGCAACCCGGCGCTGTCCGTGAAGCAGAAGGGGGGCGGCAGCCACACCATCGCCGCCTACGACGACCCGTTGCTGCGCGCCTACGTCTTCTACCAGGCGGGCGTCGCCTATCGCGTGTTCGGCCGCAGTTCGCTCGAGCGCCTCAAGGACGTGTCGATGCGGCTCTGTCGCCAGGCCGTGACCGGCGTCTGATCGCCGGGCGATCGGCGCCGCCGGACGCTCACCGTCGTCGACCGGGGTCCTGAACTCGCGACGCCGTCGCGTCTCTGCGACGAGCCGTCCTGTGGGTGCGACTCCACGCGCCGCGACGGCACCCGGGCGCGACGACGCAGGCGCCCTTGCCACGGGCGGTGTGCGCTTCCGGCGCCGTGCGCGCGGGGTTGGCACGGTGCGTGCTCCACGAGGTCAGACCCACGGAAGCCTCATGGACACCAGCAAGAACGACCAACCCACCCGGCCCGACATGCTCTCTTCCAGCGAATACCGCGCGCGGCTGATGACCAAGCTCAACTGCCTCATCGCGGTGCTCGAAGTCGCGATCGCCAAGATCTCCAAGAGCATGGGTCTGCCCGGTGCCAACGAGGAGCGCTTGCTGAAGATCCGCAGCAACCTCGAGAACACGCTGGCGATCTGCCATCGCGCCAAGCAGACCCTCGAGAAGACTTCTGGCACGCGCGCCATCGCCGTGCGCGACGGCGAGCGCAACAAGATGACGGCGCGCGACTACGTCGAGCTCAGCAGCATCGACGAGTATCGCAAGTTCAAGAAGATGCCGCCGATCCAGCGCACCGACCTCGATGTCGTCGACTACGAGGACCTGGCGCGCAAGCTGGCCGACATGTAGGCGACGCCGGGCGCGCGCCGGCGATCAGCGCGGCGGCGCCAGCTCCGCGGCCCGCGCGCGGACCCGCGCTTCGATCTCCTCCGAGATCCCCGCCTCGCGCTGCACCAGCACGCCGTCGGCGTCGAGCAGCAGCAGGGTCGGCAGCGACGCGAACTTGTGCACCTTCTCGCGGGCGCTGCGCAGCGGCGTCGTGAACGCCGTGTAGTCCAGCTGCAGGCGCTCGGCGAAGGAGCGCGCCGCCGCGCGCCGCTCGTCGGCGTCGGCCGACTGTTCGAGGTACCACCCGATCACCCGGAGTCCCGGCAGGTCCCGCTGCAGACCCTGCAGGAACCGCGCGGTGCGCTCCGCCTCGCGGTCCCAGGACGTCGTCAGCGCCAGCAGCACCGGGCCGCCGCGCAATGCCGCCAGCGAGCCCGCCTTGCCGTGCAGGTCCTCGTAGTCGAGCTCGACGTCGCGGTCGCCGTTGCCGGGCTCGAAGTAGCGTCCGGCGGGCACGGCGGCGGTCTCGGGACCGGCCTGTGCGTCGAGGCCGAGGGCCGCACGGATGCGGCGCTCGAGGTTCGCCGCCAACCCGGCGTCGAAGCCCACGTGCGTGTCCTCGTGCCGCCAACCCTTGCCGAACAACAGCAGCGTCGGGTAGCCGCGGAACCCGGGCACCTGGTCGCGCACCGCAGGGTCACCGGGCAACAGCTCGTAGGTCACCTTCTGCTCCGCGGCGAAGCGTCGCACGCGGTCGGCGTCCTCCGGGCCGCCGTCCGCGGCGTAGCTGAAGCCGAGGATCTCCAGGCCGTGGTGCTTGTACTTCGCGTACAGGTCGACCAGCACCGGCACGGCCTGCCGGCACGGTCCGCACCACGTGCCCCACAGGTCGACCAGCACGACATGATCCCGCAGCGCGTCCTGGTCGAGCCTGCGGCCGCCGAGCGTCTGTCCTCCGAAGTGGAACGCCTCGATGCGGGGCGGCTCCTCCTGCGCGGCAAGGGGTGGCGTCGGAAGGCCCAGCAGCACCGCGGTGAGTGTCAGCGGAGCGAACGGGGCCGCCGAACGCCGGTCGGGGCGCGGCAGTGGCCGGGCGGGTTCGTGCGTTGCCATCGGACCGATGATGACCTGGGCCGGCGGCGGCGCAACCGCCCCGGTCACGGCTTCATCCCGGCGCCCTTCGCAGCCGATCCAGGATCGGGAAAGCATGACCACCGAACTGGCTACGGGAAGATCTGGTACCGGTGCGCCGGTGCGCGCGCGGCTGTTGGTCGCGGCCACCACGGGTGCGTCACCGGGCCTCGCGGAGGGACTGCGGCAGCGCGGCTACGACGTCGTCGAGTGCGACGCCGCAGCGACGGGGTGCGCGGCCCTGGCCGAACAGCATCACGACCTGGTGCTGGTCGACCCGGAGTTCGGACCGGTCGCGACCGCAGCGATCGACCAGGGCATTCCGGTGCTGCTGTTGACCGAGCGCCACGGCGCGGTGCGCGACGGCTGCGTCGGCCACCTGGCGCCGAACGCCGCGGCCGACACGGCGCCGCTGGTGGTCGACCTGGTGCTCGATCGCAGCCGGATGCAGCAGCAGCTCCAGCAGCTCGAGACCCTCGTCGAAGGGCTGCGCGACGGCTCGGCCCTGGTGGGCCGCAGCCCGGTGATGCGGCGGCTGCAGTCCGCGCTCAGCCGGGCCGCGGACAGCGACGCGACGGTGCTGGTCGAAGGCGCCCCGGGTTCGGGCAAGACCGTGGCCGCGCGCGTGATCCACTGCAAGAGCCGGCGCGGCAACAAGCCGCTGGTGATCCGCGGCGCCGCCGAGCTGGACGCCGACACCATGCAGCAGGTGCTGACGCAGGCGCGCGGCTCGACGCTGCTGATCGAGGACGTCGAGCAGCTGCCGCAGGCCGGGCAGCAGACCCTGGTTCGCTTCCTCAAGGAGCGCTCGGGCGGCGCAGCGACGGCGGACGCCGGTCCGGCCCGCGTGGTGACGACCACGAGCGCGCACCTGCCGGAGCTTGTCGCGCGCGGCTCGTTCCGCGAGGACCTCTACTACCGCCTGCACGCCTATCCGATCGTCGTCCCGGCGCTGCGGGAACGCGTCGAGGACATCGCGCTGCTGGCCGAGTCGCTGCTCGACCAGATCGCGAGCGCGTCGTCGCAGCGGCCGCTCGGCTTCACGCCGTCGGGCCGGATCCTGCTCGAGAGCATGCCGTGGCCCGGCAACGTCGGTCAGCTCGAGAACGTCGTCCGCCGCGCCTGGCTGCACGCCGCCGGCGCCCCGATCGACGACCGCCACCTGTCGCAGCCGGCCGCGACCACCGGACCGGGGACCGCGGCCGCGGCGCCGATGGCCGTCGCGGCCGCCGACGAGGAGGAGCTCAGCGAGGACGCGATCCGGCCGTTCGACGAGGAGGAGCAGCATCTGCTGTCGCGGGCGCTGCGCGCGACCCGCGGCAACGTCCGTCGCGCGGCGCAGCTGCTCGGCATCGGCCGGGCGACGCTGTATCGCAAGATCCAGCAGTACAAGCTGCGCCTGCAGTGACGCCCGCGGCGGCGGGTCCGCCCGCCGCCGAACGCGCCGGTGTGTCGGCGCCGCGCCCGGGTTAGGCTCGCGGTGATGGTGCCGATCCCGATCCTGCACACCGACGAGCACCTGCTGGTCGTCGACAAGCCGGCGGGGGTGCTGGTGACCGCCGCGCCCGGGCGGAACGAGCGCTCGCTGATCGACCACCTGGGCGATCAGCTCGGCCACCGGGTGTACGCCGTCCATCGCCTGGACGAGGGCACCACCGGCGTCCTGGTGGTGGCCGTCACCGAGGCCGGGCGGCTCGCCATGGACCCCCTGTTCCGCGCCCACGCCGTGCGCCGCGAGTACCTGGCGCTGGTGGTGGGGCGCCCGCAGCCGGACGCAGGGCGGATCGAGTCCCAGCTGCGCGAGGTGGGCGACGTGGTCCGCGTGGTCGAGCGCGGCGGCCAGCGCGCGGTCACCGACTACCGCACCCTGGATCGCCGCGGCCGCCTCTCGCTGCTGGCCTGCCAGCTGGAGACCGGGCGGCGGAACCAGATCCGCGTGCACATGCAGGCGCTGGACTGCCCGATCGCCGGGGACCGGAAGTACGGCTATCGCGCGCGCGAGGGCGAGCGCTTCCGGCGGCCCATGCTGCACTCGTGGCGCGTCGAGTTCGTGCACCCGCTGCTCGGCATCAGGGTATCTGCTGAGGCATTGCCGCCCGAACCGGAACTAAGGCCCTGACGCCGTCGTGGCGTGGCATCGGCCCGCGCAGCTCGTAGGATCCGGGGCGGTGCATCCGCAGGCGCTGCAGACACAACAGGTTCGGCTGAGCGAGGAGTCGCTGCTCGACTTCCTGCAGAGCACCGGCGTGCCGCTGGTGTCGCGGCTCGGCTCGATGGTGCAGCGGGCGACGTTGCTGCTGCTGATCGCGAGCTTCGGCTACGGCCTGTTCGCGCTGGCCTTCTGGCGCGACGGCCTCTGGAGCGCGCAGCTGCCCTGGTCGGGCGCGTTGCCGTCGCTGGTCACCGCGCCGATGTACTTCGGGGCGTGGCGGCTGGCACGTGCCGATCGCCTGCAATGGTCGGCGATGGTGCTGTTCGGCGGGTTGCTGGCGTTCTCGGCGCTGGCGTCGTGGCCGCACGGCGCGCTGCACCCGGCGTGGTACGTGCAGCCGATCCTGGCGCTGCTCGCCACGTGTTGCCTCGGCGTGGTGCCGGGTCTGGTGCTCACGCTGCTCGCGGTCGCGTGCCTGCTGTCGGCGCCGACCGTGCCGCCCGGCACGGGCACCGGCCTCGCCGGCCTCGTCGAGGTCGTCGAGGTCGACGTGTGGCTGCACACCGTGAGCCTGACGGCGCTCACGCTGGCCTCGGCGCTGACGGGCGTGCTCGTGCACAAGGTGCTGCTCGCAGCGCTGGTCGCGGTCGAGACGCAGCGCCGCCTGAACGCCGAGCACGCGCGCGCGCTGCGGTACCGCGAGAAGCTGCTCCGGCACGCGCTGCGCGTGGAGACCGTGGGCGACCTCGCCGGTCTGGTCACGCATCAGCTCCGCAACGCGTTCCAGGTCATGATCGGCCACGTCACGCTGGGCGCGATGGGCGGCGCCGACCAGATCGCCGAGCGGCTGACGCTGGTCGGCGAGACGCTGCAGCAGTCGCGGCCGTTGCTCGACCAGCTGATGTCGCTCGCGCACCCCGACGACGGCGCGCCGGAGTTCGGGGACCTGGGTGAGTGGACCGAGGCGTTCGCCGAGCGCGCGCGCCGCGTCGTCCCGGCCAGCATCCGCATCGAGCTGTCGCGCCACGACGGCGCCATGCCGGTGCTGCTGAGCGCGCGTGGCCTCGAGCACGCGCTGTGGAACCTCGCCATCAACGCGCGGCACGCGATGGCCGACGAGGGCGGCGTGCTGTCGCTGACGACCGGCATCGAGGACGACCACGCCTGGGTCGCCGTCGCCGATACGGGCTGCGGCATCGAGCCGGAGCTGCAGGCGCGCATCTTCGACCCGTACTTCACGACCAAGGCGCCGGGCGAGGGCACCGGCCTCGGCCTGACCGCGGTCGAGCGTTTCGTGCGCGCCAGCCAGGGTCAGGTCCGCGTGCGGAGCAAGCCGGGATCGGGTGCGACCTTCGTGCTGCTGTTTCCGATCGCGGCGGCGCCGGCGCGCGGCAGTGAAGTCGGCTGACGACCGCCTCGGCGACGCAGCCGGTCGCGCTCGGGTGGACCCAGGTCAGCCTTCGAGGGCGACCGGTCGACCGAGCCGCCGCGTCAGCATCTGACCCAGGATCGCGCGCAGCTCGCCGCGCCCCTTGGTGTCGCGCCAGGCTCCGGCGGCGGCGTCGAACTCGAAGTGCCACGCGGTCGTGCCCTCGGCGAGCCACACCTGGTTCGCGGCGGACTGGCGGTTGAGCACGCACCGGCTGCCATCGGCGAACAGCAGCTTGATCACGCCTTCGCTGGTCTCGGCCTCGCACTCGTCCGGGTCGAATGCGTCGAAGCGCTGCACCAGATCGCGCAGCAGTTCGTCGACGCGGCGCTGGAAGGCGGCGCGTTCGCCGGCGGCGTCGGGTTCCGGGGTCATGCGGGCACTGTGGGGGCAGAGCCGCCGGGACGCCAGCCCGACGAGCTCTCGGGGTGCGGTCCGATGGCATCCGGGACGCGCGCCCGGACTCGACGCCCGGTCCGAGACCCGGTCCAGAGACCCGGTCCAGAGACCCGGTCCAGGCACCCGGACGCGCTGCCCGGGCGCCGATGCCCGGGGGTTGGCGCCCGACGCGGTCGGCGGTATGACGGGGCGTGGCCTCGATGCCGAGAAGATCGGGCCAAGAGAAGTCGGGCCAAGAGAACGAGAGCCCGCAAAAAAGAGTGGCCGGTGGTTCTCTCCCAAGAACCACCGGCCACGGCTGGGGCCCCGTCCGCCAAGTTTGCCCTCTCGTTTGTCTCGCTTCTCCCTGCAAGAAGCTGCGAGACATGGGCGGGCGGGGCCGCTCGTCCCATGCGCCGAGGTAGACGCGCGAGGCGACAGAACTTTCCCGCGGCGTCGGTTTTTTCCCCAAGGCATGGCGCCAGGATCGGCGCGGGCCCGGCTTGCCGTTGGTTCAGTCGGTGCGCCGATCTGCAGTGGTGAGCCAGCCTTCGAGCAGATCTGCGACCGAGAGACCGGCACCCTCGGCCTCGTAGCCGAGCAGCACGCGATGCCGCAAGGACGGCAAGGCGCAAGCGCCGAGGTCGGCGCGGGTCACGGCCGCGCGACCATCCAACAACGCCCGGGCCTTGGCGCCGAGGACGATCGCCTGCCCGGCGCGGGCGCTGGCGCCGTAGCGCACGTATCGCCGCGTGCGGTCGTCGGCGCCCTCGGCCTGCGGATGCGTCGCGGCGATCAGGTGTGCGACGAACTGCAGCAGGTGGGTGCCGCACAGCACCTCGCGCACGCTGCGCTGCAGCGCCCCCAGGTCTTCGGCCGCCAGCGGTGCCGCCGCCGGCGGTGCCTCGGCGCCGGTGGTGCCGGCGAGGATCCGCACCATCGCGTCGACCGATGGCTGCCCGACCTCGAGCTTGAACAGGAACCGGTCGAGCTGCGCCTCGGGCAACGGGTAGGTGCCCTCGAGCTCGATCGGGTTCTGCGTGGCGACCACGTGGAACGGCGTCGGCAGCCGGTGCGACTCGCCGGCGATGGTGACCGAGCCCTCCTGCATCGCCTCGAGCATCGCCGACTGGGTCTTCGGCGTGGCGCGGTTGATCTCGTCGGCCAGCACCAGGCCGGCGAAGATCGGGCCCTTCTGGAACCGGAACGCGCGCGCGCCGCCGACCTCGTCGATCACCGTGGTGCCGGTCACGTCGGCCGGCATCAGGTCGGGCGTGAACTGGATGCGCGCGAAGTCGAGGCCGAGGCCGTGGCCGAGCGACCGCACCAGCAGCGTCTTGCCCAGTCCGGGCAGGCCTTCGAGGAGCACGTGACCGCCGGCCAGCAGCGCCACGAGGAGATCGTCGATCAAGGCCTCCTGCCCGATCACGCGTTCGTTGAGCGAACGGCGCAGCGCGGCGATGGTCTCGACGCGGCGCAGCACCGCGCCCTTCACCTCGGGTGCGGCCATCAGCGGTCGCCCTCCGCGCCGCGGTAGGCGCCGTGGTCGAAGTAGCGTTCGCCCGAATCGGGCATCACCGCGGCGATCCAGCGCTCGCCGCCGCCCGGCTGCCCCGGCACCGGTCGCCCCGCCAGCTGCCGCGCCGCGGCCAGCACCGCGCCGCCGGCGGGCCCGACCAGTATCGCCTCCTCGCGCGCCAGCAACTGCACGTGGCGGCGAGCGTCCTCGTCGGTCACGGCGATCACCTCGTCGAGCTCGTGCGCCGAGAGGATGTCCGGGACGAAGCCGGCGCCGAGCCCCGGAATGTCGTGCGCGCCGGCCTTGCCGCCGCAGAGCACCGGGCTGCCGGCCGGCTCGACGCCGACGACGGCCACGCCGCGCTCGCGCAGGAACGCGGCGCAGCCGGCGGCCGTGCCGCCGGTGCCGATCGGCACCACCGCCAGCCCGAGCTGGCCGTCGGTGTCCTCCCACAGTTCGCGCGCGGTCGCGTCGGCGTGCGCGCGCGCGTTCGCGCGGTTGGTGAACGCCTGCAGGCAAAGCGCGCCGGGCGTCTCGCGCGCCAGCTGCTCGGCCCGCACCATCGCGCCGCGCATGCCGCCGTCGCGCGGGGTGGTCACGAGCTCGGCGCCGAGCGCGCGCAGCAGGCTCGCGCGGTGCGTCGGCGTGCCCTCCGGCATGGTCAGGATCACGCGATAGCCGCGCCGGCGGCCCACCATCGCGATCGCCAGTCCGAGGTCGCCGCTCGTGCACTCGACCAGCGTGCCGCCCGGCTTCAGGAATCCCTGGCGCTCCGCGTGCTGGATCATCCCCAGCGCGGCGCGGTCCTTGTTCGAGCCGCTCGGGTTGTGGCCCTCGAGCTTGGCGAGCAGCCGGACGCCGGGCGGCGCCAGGCGCCGCAACTCCACCATCGGCGTGTTGCCGATGAGCCAGGTGACGTCGGCGGCGATCCGGACCATGCGTCGAGAAGCGTAGCCTTGTGGGCGGCGGCGGCCAGTTCATGATGCGCGCATGCGCAGCTTGTCGCTCCCCAGGTGTCGTCCGCCGCTGGTCCTCGGCGGACGCCTGCCCGTGGGCCTGGCGCTGCTGGCGCTCGCCGCCTGCGCCGGCGTGTCCCCGCGACCGGAGGTGCTCGCCGCGCAGGAGCCGCCGCCCGCCGCCGCCGACGTCGATCCGGCCCACGTCACCGCGGGCGAGAACGAGGCCCGCCTGCTGCTGTCGGGGCGGCGGTTCGGCGCCGCGATCGCGGCCGCGCGGGCCGTGCTCGCGCTCGACCCGCGGAGCGCGCGCGCGCGCGCGGTGCTGGGGCTGGCGCAGGTGCAGTCGGCGCTGGCGGTCGACCCGCCGGACCTGTTCGGTCAGCACCAGGGCGACGGCGAGACCCAGCTGGCCCTCCGCCTGAGCCCGCAGGATCCGCTGGTGGCGCGATTGCGCGGCGAGACGCTGGCGGCGATCGGGCACCTGGCCGCTGCGGCGGCGGTCGCCGAGGAGGCGCTGGCGCGGCAGGCGCCGAGCGATCTGCCCGACTACGTCGAGCTGGTCGAGGCGGCCGCGCAGTGGCGCTACGAACTCGGCGAGGAGCAGTCGGCCCTGCCGCACCTGCAGGAGCTGGCGCGTCGCCGGCCCGACGACGCGGCGGCGCACTTCCGGATCGGCTCGTGCCTGCTGCGCACGGCGACCGACGCGGCCAGCGCCGCCGCCGCCAGCCGCGCGTTCGCGCGCTGCGCCGAGCTGTCGCCGGGCGACGACGACGCGCACCTCGCCGTGGTCGCGGCGCTCGCCCGCGCTGCCGAGCTGGCGCACGCCGCCGGCGACGAACCCGCGGCGAAGACGCATGTCGCGGCCGCCGAGCGCGCCGCCGCGGCGGCAGCCGAACGGTTCGCGCAGTCGGCCGAGGCCGAGTTCCGGCTCGGCGTGCTGGCCGAGCAGCGCGAGGACGGCGCTGCGGCACGCGCCGCCTACCGGCGCGCGCTCGACCGGGATCCCCAGCACCTCGGCGCGCTGCTCAACCTCGCGCGCCTGCTGGCGCCGCAGGACCAGGACCCTGCCGTCGCCCGCGATCTGTGGCGCCGCGCGCTCGCCATCGACGCCGAGCGCGGCGGCCTCGATGCCGACGAGCGCCGCAACCTGCAGGCGCGCGTCGGGAGCTGAGTCGCGCCGTCGTTCGCGGGCTCAGACGCCCATGATGCTGAACCCGGCGTCGACGTAGATCGTCTGGCCGGTGATGCCGCGCGCGAGGTCGCTGAGCAGGAACGACGCGGTGTTGCCGACGTCGGCCTGGTCGACGTTGCGGCGCAGCGGCGACTTCTGCGCCATGTTGTCGAGCAGCGAGCCGAAGTCGGCGACGCCCATCGCCGACACGGTCTTGATCGGGCCGGCGGAGATCGCGTTGACGCGGACGCCGCGCGGGCCGAGGTCGTTGGCGAGGTAGCGCGTCGACGCCTCGAGCGCCGCCTTGGCGACGCCCATGACGTTGTAGTTCTGCACGACCTTCTCGGCGCCGTAGTAGCTGAGGCAGACGATGCCGGCCTCGCGGCCCTCCATCAGCGGCATCGCGCCCTTGGCGAGGCCGATCAGCGACCACGCCGACACCTGCTGCGCCATCTGGTAGCCGTCCCAGCTGGTGTCGACGAACTGGCCGCCGAGCTCCTCGCGCTTGGCGAACGCGATCGAGTGCACCAGGCCGTCGAGAGGGCCGAAGTCGGCGCCGAGCTTCTGGAAGAACCTGTCGATGTCGCCCGGCACGGTGACGTCGCACGGCGCCAGGAAGGTGTCCCCGGGCAGGTCGGCAGCGAGCTTGCGGACCGCCTCTTCCATGCGCTCGTTCTGGTAGTTCAGCGCCAGCGTGGCGCCCTCGCGCAGCAGCGCCTGGGCGATGCCCCAGGCGATCGAACGCTTGTTGGCGACGCCGAAGATCACCACTTTCTTGCCGGACATCAGGCCCATGGTCGTGTGCTCGCTCGTGTGACGGTTGACCCGCCACCATAGCGGCGCGGCGCGGCGAAGGCACGCGATGCGCGGCTACGGCCGCGCGTCGGCAGCGCCGGCGATCCGCGCGAACACCTTGCGCGCGGGGGTGGTCCAGGGCACCTCGGGGTCGTGCGGCAGCTTCGGCACCAGCGCGCCGCGCGCGCGGCCGCGCAGCGCGGCGGTGTGCGCCGTCAGGGTGATGCGGTGCCGGGTGATCGCGTGCCGCACGGTGGCGATCGCCGCGCCGACGGCGAGCCGCGCGCCGCACCGCGCCGCCACCACGGCCTCGAGGTCGGCCGGGTCGACGCTGCGCAGGATGCCCGGGCCGGGCAGCTCCCACTGGCCTCTGTTCGGCTCGTCGTCGGGCACGCGGAACGCGAGCACGCGGCCGCCGGCGGCGACGACCAGCGCGCGCGCGTCGACGTCGATCGGCGCGGGCCGCGGCCGCGCCACGGGCAGCGCCGCCTGCAGGCCCTGCCGCCGGCCGTCGCAGTCGGCGGCGACCGGACACTGCGCGCAGCGCGGCGCGCGCGGCGTGCACACGGTGGCGCCGAGCTCCATCAGCGCCTGGTTGAAGTCGCCGGGGCGCCGGCGGTCGAGCCAGCCGCGCACGGTCGCCTCGATCGCCCGGCGGACCGCCGCGCCGGCGACCGGCTCCCGCAGCGCGCGATGCCGCGCCACCACGCGCTCGACGTTGCCGTCGATCGCCGGCTCGGGCCGGCCGAACGCGATCGACGCGATCGCGCCGCGGGTGTAGGCGCCGACGCCGGGCAGCGCGCCCAGCGCCTCGGGGTCGTCGGGCAGCCGGTCCTGGTGCCGGTCGGCGACGACACGCGCGCCGTCGCGCAGGAGGCGCGCGCGGCGGTAGTAGCCGAGCCCGCGCCAGGCGTTCATCAGCTCGTCGTCGCCGATCCGCGCGAACGCCGCCGGCGTCGGGTAGCGCGCGACGAAGCGCTCCCAGCTGTCGCGCACCGCCTCGACGCGCGTCTGCTGCAGCATCACCTCGCTGACCCAGATCGCCCAGGGGTCACCGGTGCGGCGCCACGGCAGGTCGCGGCGCCCGGCGTCGTACCAGCGCAGCAGGCGGGCGGCGAACGCGGCGCGGGGCACGGGGCGCTCAGCCCGCCTGCTCGGCGAGCCGGCCCAGGATCGCCGCGCAGAACTCCGGCAGGTCGTCCGGTCGGCGGCTCGACACGTGGTGCTCGTCGACGACCACCGGCGCGTCGGTGAACTGCGCGCCGGCGTTCACCAGGTCGTCCTGGATGCCGGGCGAGCCGGTGTACCGCCGGCCGCGGACGACGCCGGCCGAGATGCAGATCCACGGGCCGTGGCAGATCGAGGCGATCAGCTTGCCGGCGGCGTCGAACGCCTTCACCAGCGTCTGCACCTTGGTGTCGCGGCGCAGCTTGTCGGGCATCCAGCCGCCGGGCAGCACGATGCCCGCGAACGGCTCGACCTCGACGTCCGAGATCGCGCGGTCGCTCTGCGACGGGTAGCCGTGCTTGCCGAGGTAGGTGGCGCCGCCGGACGGGCCGGCGACCACCGGCCAGTAGCCGGCCTCGCGCAGCCGCAGCCGCGGATAGTGCAGCTCGAGGTCCTCGTAGTCGGTGCCGGTCAGCAGCAGGATCGATCGGTTCGGCTTGGTCACGGATCAGCTCCGGCGCGGTCGGCCGCGCGGGTCAGATGGCGAGCTCCTGGCGCAGGCGCTGCTCGGCGCCGTCCAGGATCTCCTCGAGCGCGGTCGGGTCGCTGTGCTCGGCCACCAGGGTGATGCGGATGTCGCGGCCGCTGGTGACGCTGCTGCCGCGGGTGCGGAAGCTGACGTTCGGCAGCTCGCGGGCGATGCGATCGAGCGTGCTGCTGATCGCCGACTCGTCCTGGCCGTGGTAGTCGACGTGGCGCTCGCCGCGGACGGTGCTCGGGCCGGTCGCGCTGAGCTCGGGCACGACCCACTTCAGGAAGATCCGCTGCATCTCGGCCGGCACCCCCGGCAGCAGGAACAGCGTGGTGTCGCCGACGCCGAGCTTGACGGCCGGG
The DNA here is from genome assembly GCA_050245995.1 of Planctomycetota bacterium. GTDB lineage: Bacteria > Planctomycetota > UBA1135 > UBA1135 > UBA2386 > JBFWWV01. Next base: position 153,759 of record JBFWWV010000010.1, read on the forward strand.
CCGGGGCCGATCGGGTTCTCGTAGCTGTCGGCGCCGGCCGGCAGCAGCGCCATGCGCGCGCGGTCCGCGTTGATCTCTGCGTCCTCGACGACGCCGCGCGCGAACAGGCGCCGGTACGAGTTGCCGACGTGCTCGAGCGCCTTCGGGTCCTCGCGCAGCGGCAGCCCGGTCGCCTTGGCCACGCACGCGCGGGTGTTGTCGTCGAAACTGGCGCCCAGGCCGCCGGACACGATCACGAACGTCGGCCGCTGTTCCAGCGCCCAGCGGATCGCACCGGTCATCTCGCCCTCGACGCGATCCACCACCTGGATCGAGCGCACCCGGTAGCCGAGGTCGTCGATGCGGTTGGCCATGAAGGCGGCGTTCTTGTCGACGACGACGCCCTCGAGGATCTCGCGGCTGACGACCAGGATGATGACGCTCTTGCGGTGCAAACGGGACCTCCGCCGGACGGAGGCGGGGTGCATGGCGCGCCGCCCGGCCGCGAGATTCTAGCGGACGCGGCTCTCTCGTTGATAGCACCGTGCGGGACCTGGAGAATGGTCGCCCGGACCCGCGGGCGCTGGCGCGCGGACCCGTCCCCAACCCCTTCGTGGCTTCTGCATGACCGACACGCAACCGCCCCCTTCCGGCGGCAGGATCACCGACCTGCTCATCGAGCGCGAGATGCGCGAGAGCTACCTCAACTACTCGATGAGCGTGATCCTCAGTCGCGCGCTGCCCGACGTGCGCGACGGCCTCAAGCCGAGCCAGCGTCGCGTGCTGGTGGCGATGAACGACCTGAACCTGGGGCCGCGCAGCAAGCACCGCAAGTGCGCCAAGATCGCCGGCGACACCTCGGGCAACTACCACCCGCACGGCGAGTCGGTGGTCTACCCGACGCTGGTCGGCATGGCGCAGCCGTTCACGATGCGCTATCCGATGGTCGACCCGCAGGGGAACTTCGGCGCCATCGACGGCAGCCCGCCTGCGGCCATGCGCTACACCGAGGCGCGCATGGCCATGCCGGCCGTGCACATGCTCGAGGACCTCGACAAGGACACGGTCGACGAGGCCTGGAACTACGACAACACGCGCAAGCAGCCGGTGGTGCTGCCCGGGCGCTTCCCGAACCTGATCTGCAACGGCTCGACCGGCATCGCCGTCGGCATGGCCGCGAGCCTGGCGCCGCACAACCTGCGCGAGGTCGCCGCGGCGATCGAGAAGGTGCTCGACAAGCCCGACGTCACGCTCGACGAGCTGCTGGCGATCGTGCCCGGCCCGGATTTCCCGACCGGCGGCACGGTCATGGGCCGCAACGGCATCCGCAACGCCTACGCCACCGGCCGCGGCTCGGTCGCCGTGCGCGCCAAGTACCACGTCGAGGAGAAGCGCGGCCGCAAGCTGGTGGTGTTCACCGAGGTGCCGTTCCAGGTCAAGACGACGACCATCCTGGAGCGCATCACCCATCTGGTGAAGAACGACCAGATCGACTCGATCGCCGACGCCAACGACGAGTCGAACGACCGCGTCGGCCTGCGCCTCGTGGTCGAGCTCAAGCGCGGCGTCGAGGACGAGTCGGTCACGGTCAACCAGCTGTTCAAGCTGTCGCCGCTGCAGAGCACGTTCTCGATCATCAACCTCGCGATCGTCGACGGCCGGCCGCGCACGCTGCCGTTCAAGTCGATGCTGGAGGCCTATCGCGACCACCGCATCGACGTCATCACGCGCCGCACGCGCTTCCTGCTGCGCAAGGCCGAGGACCGGCTGCACATCATCGAGGGTCTGCGCACGGCGGTGCAGAACATCGACGAGGTGGTCGAGATCATCAAGTCGTCGGCCAACGTCGACGACGCGCGCCAGCGCCTGATGGCGCGGTTCTCGCTGTCGGACCTGCAGTCCCGCGCGATCCTCGACATGCGCCTGGCGCGCCTGACCGGCCTGGAGATCGAGAAGCTCGAGGCCGAGTACGAGGAGGTCCTCGGCGAGATCGCGCAGCTCAAGCGCATCCTGTCCGAGCGCAGCGTGCTGATCGACCTGATCCGCCAGGATCTGCGCGAGATGGTCGAGAAGTACGGCGACCAGCGCCGCACGATCATCTCCGACGAGGAGGTCGGCACCTTCATCGCCGAGGACCTGATCGCCGAGGAGATGATGGTCGTGACCGTCACGCACCAGGGCTACATCAAGCGCACCGCGCTCGACCAGTACCGCACCCAGGGCCGCGGCGGCAAGGGCGTCAGCGGCGCGGAGACCAAGGAGGGCGACTTCCTGTGGAACCTGTTCGTCGCCAGCACGCACGACTACCTGCTGTTCTTCACCGACCGCGGCCGCGTCTACTGGAAGCGCGTGTTCGAGCTGCCGAGCTTCGGCCGCACCGCCAAGGGCCGCTCGCTGGCCAACGTGGTCGAGACCCAGGAGGGCGAGAAGATCACCGCGATCCTGCGGGTCGAGTCGTTCGACGACCGGTTCCTGGTGACCGCCACCCGCCAGGGGCTGATCAAGAAGACCAGGCTCGAGCAGTACAGCCGGCCGCGCGCCGGCGGCATCATCGCCGTCGGCCTCGAGGACGACGACCGGCTGGTCGGCGTGCGCCTGTGCGCCGCCGGGCAGACGATCGTGCTCGGCACGCGGAACGGCATGGCGATCCGCTTCGACGAGGGCGACGCCCGGCCGATGGGCCGCGGCGCCACCGGCGTCTGGGGCATCCGCCCGCAGGAAGGCGACGAGGTCGTCGACATGGTCGTGTGCAGCGGCGACGAGCAGCTGCTGACCGTGTGCGAGAACGGCTACGGCAAGCGCACCAACGTCGACGAGTACCGCGTCCAGGGTCGCGGCGGCCAGGGGCTGATCGACATCCGCACCACCGAGCGCAACGGCAAGGTCGTCAACCTGCTGGCGGTGCGCGAGGAGGACGAGGCGATGATGATCACCAAGGACGGCCAGATCGTCCGCACCAAGGTCGGCGAGATCAGCGTCATCGGCCGCGCCACACAGGGCGTGCGCTGCATCGCGCTGAACGAGGGCGACAAGCTGGTGTCGGTCGCGCGGATCCCGAGCGAGGAGCCCGAGGCGGAGGCGGCGACCGCGCCGGGCGAGCCGCCGGCAGGTTCGCCGCCCGCGCCGCCTGCGCCGCCCGCCGCCGGGCCCGGAGGCGACGCCTGACATGGCCGGCTACTTCGATCGCGTCCAGGCCGACATGAAGGTGGCGCTCAAGGCGGGCGACAAGGCCAGCCTCGAGGTGCTGCGCATGCTGCTCAGCGACATGAACAAGAAGGCGGACTCGCAGCCGGCGCCGCTCAGCGAGGCCGACGAGCTCGCCGTGCTGCAGCGCGCGGTCAAGACCCGCGCCGACACCGTGCAGCAGGCCACCGCCGCCGGCCGCGCCGAGATCGCGCGGAAGGAGCAGGCCGAGATCGAGGTCGTGCAGCGCTACCTGCCGAAGCAGATGTCGGCCGAGGAGGTCGCCGCCAAGGTCCAGGCGCTGGCCACCGAGATCGGCTACGCCGGCGGCAAGGACACCGGCCGCTTCATGAAGGAGTGGATGGCGCGCCACCAGGGCGTCGCCGACGGCAAGCAGGTGCAGGCGGCGCTGCGCGCGCTGGCCTGAGCCGGCGGCGGCGCCGCCGCGACTGCGGAGACCGTTGGGCGCCGGGCCCGTCGCTGCCCGTCGTCGGGTTCACCGGCGGCTGGGCGATGCAGCCTCACGACGTCGACGATGACGGCTGGCTGGATCTCGTGCAGCTGCGCAACGAGCGCCGACACGCGGCGGAATCGCTGGGGGCCGTCCGGCTGGAGCACGTCGTTGGCGGCCTGGCAGGGGACATGGCCGCGAAGTCGGTGACGCCGACCGGGTCGGTCGCCGACCACGTGGTCGCGCCGCTGGCCTGGCCGGCCAGCGCGGCCTGGATCGGGAACGGGCCGCCGACCACGTCCGGTGCCCGCACGAACAGGCGGAGGCCGCCATCGGGCGCGTTGGTGATGGTCGTGCGATCGCCGCGGTAGGCGACGAGGTGGTGGCCGGCTTCCGCCGTGTAGGTCGCGAGCAGGGTCGGCGCCGGAGCGGGCGAGTCGACACCCCAGGCAGTCCAGCCCTCCACCTCGAAGCCGTCGGGCAACTGGACGACGCAACCCGCGGCCCCGGAACCGGGCGGCGACGTGCCGGAGAGGACGATCTCGAACACGCTGCCGCGCGCCACTTCGCTCGCGACCCAGAACCGGGTCAACACCGGCGTGCAGCCCGAGATCAGCAGCAGCAGGGCTCCGGCCATGAAGCCCCCTCGATTCCGCATGGGCAGCGAGCGTACCGGGTCGCAGGGGACCGTCAACGCGCGCCGCCTGCGGGCACCTCCATTGAGAACGGCGTGGCCGCCCTTCGCTCGGCGCGCCGCCTCGTCTGCGCACAACCTCCCTGCAAGACGGGCCAGTGTCGCGGCGTTCTTGCGCGTGAACGCCCGTGACATCGCGGCAGCCCTTCCCTAAGGTCCTGAACGTGCGCGGGGGAGTGGACGCATATCGGGCGTCTCTTCCTCACTCAGAGAATCGGAGCAGGAAGATCATGATCGAACCGAGTGGTGCCCTCGGCGACGAGAAGCACTGTGTCGTGTGCGGACGCCGTTTCGGCTGGCGTCGGCGCTGGGAACGGGAATGGGATCGGATCCAGCACTGCAGCAAGCGGTGCGGGCGGCGGCGTCTGACGGCGACCGACGCCCGGCTCGAGCAGGCGATCCTGGCGCTGCTGAGCTCGTCGGGGACGCCCCTGATCTCGCCCAATGACGCGGCGCGCACGATCGGCAAGGGCTGGCGCGCGCTCAGCGAGCGGGCGCGGGATGCGGCGCGGCGGCTCAGCGCGCAGGGGCGGGTGTCGTTCGTGCAGGGCGGCCGCGAGGTCGATGCGTCGAGCGCCAAGGGCCCGGTGCAGCTGCGACTGCGCCGGTCCTGAGGTCGCGTCGCCTGCCGCCGCGCCCGCGGGCGCGCTATGCTCCGACCCGCGATGGTGCGATCGATGCGAGCTGCAGGACCCCGCCCGACCGCGAGCGGGACGGCGAACGGCGGCCGCGGACACCGGCGGCCGGAGGTCGGGTGCGCCCAGCGCTGATCACCGGCTTCCTGGCGGTGCTGGTCGGCCTGCTGGTCTGGGCCGCGAGCGGCGGCGGCGGCGGCGCGCCACCGCCGGGGCCGGCCGGTGCGCCCGCCGGGACGCCCGTCGCACCGGCGGTCGACGCCGCGGACGCGACCGACGCCGTCGGCGCACCTCGTGCCGTCCCGACCGGTGCTGTGGCGCACGGCTTGCGCCAGCCGGACGGGCTCGCGGCCGAACCCACGGCGTGCCTGCGCGTCGTCGACGCGGGCTCCGGCGAGCCGGTCGCCGGCGCGGCGATCTACCGCATGCGCGCGGCGGCCGACGAGGCCGCGCTGGCCTACACCGGCTCCGACGGCCTCGCGCCGCTGCCGCTGGCGCAGTCTGGCCAGCTGGTCGTCGCGCGCGCCGACTACCTCCTGCGCATGGCGCCGACGCGGCTCGGCAGCACGCCGGAGGCGCCGCAGGTCGTGCAGCTGCGGCGCGACGCGTTCACGCACCGGCGCTCGTTCCGCTTCCGGCGGCCGGACGGCAGCACGCCCGACGAGGTGTGCGTGCAGCTGCGTCCGCTGCGCGAGGACCGCGCCGACCAGCCGATGCCGGAGACGGTGCGCACCGGCGGCGACGAGGTGCAGCGCGCCTGGCGCGAGCAGATGACGCTGGCGGCGGTGCGGCCGCTGCCGGAGCTGCACGTGCAGCTCGGGTTCGCGAACGCGGCGTTCGTGCACCTGCTGGCCGGCGACGACGACGTGGTGTTCGTCGAGACCGGCGCGTTCGCGCTCGAGGCCGCGACCACCGACGGCTTCGTCGCGCGCGAGACGGTGCAGACGGGCCAGGGCGGCGGCGGCGCGCGCACGATCCAGCTGCAGCCGGGCGGCGCGATCGTCGGCACGGTGCGCGACGCGAACGGCGCCGCGGTGGCGGACGGCTTCGTGACGATCGCCGGCGGCGACCCGCTGCGGCTCGTGGGACGCACCGGCGCCGACGGGCGGTTCTCGATCGGGCCGCTGGTGCCGGGCGAGCACCGGCTCGAGGTGCGCCATCGCGAGCATCGCACGGCGCAGCCGGGACCGTTCGCGGTCGCCGCGGGGGCGCTCGCGGACGCCGGCGTGCTGACGCTCGACCCGCTGCCGCTGGGCACCCTGCGCGGGCGGGTGATCGCCGCCGGCACGCGCGAGCCGCTGGCCTCTGCGTCGGCGTCGGTCGTCGACGCGACGGGGCAGGTGACCAAGGTCGATGCCGACGCCGACGGGTGGTTCGCGCTGCCGTTGCCCGGCGCCGAGGCCGTGCGGCTCAACGTCGGCGCCGACGCGTGCCTGGTGCGCTCCGAGCTGGTCACCCCCGGCACCGGTCCGCTCGAGTTCGAGCTCTGGCCGGCCAGCGCCGAGCTGCGGCGCGAGCGCGGGCTGACCGGGTCGCTGAGCGGCGTCGTGGTCGACGCCGGCGGCCGCGGCATCGCCGGCATCGGCGTGCGCTTCGCGCCCGACGGCTCGGCCGCGCCCGCCGATCCGGGCCGCCGCGTGCTCAGCGGCGACGGCCGCTCGCTGCCGCTCGCCGTCACCACCGGCAGCGACGGCGCGTTCCTGCTCGAAGCGCTGGCGGGCAGCGGGCTGCTGGCGGCGATCGACGGCGCGCCGCCCGACGAACGCGGCCAGCGCGTCACCGTCGAGGCCGGCAGGATCACCGGCGGGCTGCGCCTCGAAGCGCGGAGGCGGTGAGGCGATGGCGCTGTCGGACTGGGACGAGCTCGGGGAGGAGACGCTGCTGCGCTACAAGGTGTTCGACGTCGTGAAGGCGCGGCGCCGCTCGCCGCGCACCGGCGCGGACATCGGCTTCTTCCTGGTGCGCACGCCGGACTGGGTCAACGTCGTGGCGCTGACCGACCGCGACGAGCTGGTGCTGGTCCGGCAATATCGGCACGGCACGCGCGCCATGTCGCTCGAGATTCCCGGCGGCCTGATCGACTCGCACGAGACCGACCCGGCCGCCGCCGCACGCCGCGAGCTCCGCGAGGAGACCGGGTTCGAGGCCGCGGCGATCGAGCCGCTCGGCGCCATGACCCCCAACCCCGCGATCTTCACCAACCGCTGCTTCGCGTTCCTGGCGACCGGCTGCCGCCGCGTGGGCGACCTGCTGCAGGACCCCGGCGAGGACCTCGAAGTCGTGCTGGTGCCGGCCGCCGAGGTCGACGCGCTGATCCGCTCCGGCGCCATCGACCATTCCCTGGTGCTGGCCGCGCTCGCCATGTGGCGCAGCCGGCAGCATCCCCCGCCGGCGGGCCGCGGCTCCGCGGCGCCCGGCCCGGAGCCGGGGTGTCCGACCCCCTGATCGCCGCCGGATCGACGATCGCCCAATATCCGCCGAACAGAACCGACGTCCCCGTGGCCACTGGAGCGGACCGCAGCGGTCCCCTTCGATGTCCGGGAACCGCCGCCGAGGCCCGCCATGCAACGCTCGCACCTGCTCGTCCTGCTCGTCGCCCTGATCGCCGCCGCGGCCGCCGCCGTCTGGTTGTTCGGCACCGAGCCGGCGGCGCCGCCGATCGACCCGATCGGGACCCGCGACACGCCGGCGCCCGCGACGACGGTCGCCGACACGGAGTCCCGGCCCGCGTCGCGCCCGGTCGACACCAGTGTCCGTCGCGACGCGGCCGTGGTCGACGAGGCCGCGCTCGAGGACGACCCGGAGATCCGCGCGGCGTTGACCGGGTTCCGCGGCCGCGTGGTCGATCACCGGAAGCAGCCGGTCGTCGACTGCGGCGTCCGCGTCTACCGCGGCGCGCTCGACTCGCTGCTCGACCCCGACATCGACTTTTTCGCGCCCGAGCCGACCCTCGTGCCCGAGTACGTCGCCGGCGAGACGCGCACCGGCGAGGACGGCCGGTTCGTGCTGGCCGGCGTGTGGCCGCGCGCGTTCTACGTGATGTTCGCCGGCATCGGCACCGACGCGCCGGGCTATCGCCTGATCGACCAGTCGCCGAAGCCCGGCGAGCTGCTCGACCTCGGCGACATCGTGCTCGCCGACGCCGCGGTCGCCACCGGCACGGTGGTCGACGAGCAGGGGGAGCCGGTGGCCGGCGCCCTGGTCCGCGCCGTCGACCTGCCGGGTCAGCTGCTGTCGATGGTGCCGGTCGAGCGGTTCGATCCCGAGGGATGCGTGCTCGTCCGCGAGGACGAGTTCCCGATGCCGGTCGTCGACCTGCCGGCGTGGGTCAAGGAGGCGTTCGACCACCTGCCGATCCCGACGACGCGGTCGGCCGCGGACGGCACCTTCCGGCTGGTCGGCATCCAGCCGGGCAACAACGTGGTCGCGACCACCTACCCGGGGCTGCTCGGCGACGTGAAGCCGGTGGTCCGGTTCGAGCCCGGCGAGGAGAAGGACCTCGGCCGCGTGCGGCTGCGCGAGGGCGAGGAGGTCAGCGTGCGCGTCGTCGACACGGCGGGACAGCCGGTCGCCGGCGCGCAGGTCATAGCCGCGACCACCACGATGGCGGTGCCGGTCGACTTCGGGCGCCACCTGCCCGACACCGACGACGACGGCCGCGTGGCCGCGCTCGGTTTCGGCCGCGGCCGCGCGACCGTCGCGGCGCGCCGCAGCCCCGGCGATCCGTGGGTCCTCGCCGAGCCGCAGCCGATCCTGACCGACGTCGTGGTGACGCTGCCCGCGGTGGGGCGGATCGCGGTGCAGGTGACGCTCGGCGGCGCGGTCGTCGCCGAGCCCGAGCTGCGCCTGCTGCCCGGGCGGCGCGAACAGGAAGCCCTGACGCTGGCGGCGATCGGGTTCTCGCAGCCGGTCGCGCTGGACGCGCGTGAACGGCGGCTCGACGACGGCACGATCGTGCTCGAGGACGTGCCGGCCGGCGACTACGTCGTGCTGGCGCGCAGCGCCGGTGCCGCCGTCGGCACCGCGCGCGCGCGCGTCGTCAGCGGCACCGTGCAGGTCGCGATCGCGCTCGAGGCCGGCGTCGAGTACTCGGTGCGCGTGCTGGGCCCGGAGGAGCGCCCGGTCCGCAACGCATCGATCTACGTGCAGGAGCGCGGCGACAAGCGGCGCACACCGATGCCGCTGCACGCCGGACGCACCGGCGCCGACGGCCGCCTCGCGTTCGACAGCGTCGTCAGCGACCAGATCCGCGTCACCGCGCAGCACCCGCGCTACGGCGCCGTGCACGGCGAGTGTCGGCTCGGGCAGGGGGAGCTGGTGCTGCGCCTGCAGGAGCCGGGCTGGATCGAGGGCACGCTGACCGCCAACGGCGCCCCGGTCGAGCCGGGCAAGTACACCCTGGTCGGCGAGTGGCGCCGCGGCAGTTCGCCGCGTCCCGCGGTCGATCAGGTGCCGGAGCTGGCGGCGTCCGGCGAGGGCGGCGCGTTCCGCATGGACGCGCTGCAGCCCGGGACCTACCGCGTGATGGCGGTGTCGTCGTTCGACGTGCTGCAGTCGCCGGGCGGCGTCATGGGCATGGCCCAGAGCATGTGGATGGTCGGGCAGCCGCCGCGCGTCGAGGTGGAGGTCGTGTCGGGTCAGGGCGCGGTCGCCCAGCTCGACATCGAGGAGGAGAACTACACCGGTCCGACCGGCACGTTGTTCGGCACGGTGATGGTCAACGGACGCCTGGCCGAGGGCTATCGCGTGGCGGCGTGGACGACCGCCGGCCGGCGCGTGGCGATGGTCGACGCGTCGGGCCGCTTCGACTTCGGCGCCATCCCGGTCGGCACCGTGAACGTCTCGGTCAACGCCGAGGCGTCGATGTTCGACCAGAAGACCATGTGGAACGGCCAGGTCGAGCTGAAGGAGGCCGCGAGCGAGGAGCTGGTCCTCGACCTGCAGACCAGCAGCCTGTCGGGCACGGTCGTGCTGCCCGACGGGATGCCGGCGTCCGGCGTCCGCGTCCGCGCCAACGGTCGCCCGGCGGGCCAGACCGGCGGCTACGGCAGCTGGCACAGCGAGGTCACCGACGCCGAAGGCCGCTTCACCTTCCGCGACGTGCCGGCTGGCGTCTTCGAGCTGGCGGTGGACGGCGGCGGCGACCGCGCCGTGCGCGGCAAGCTGGAGGGGATCGAGGCCGCCGGCAGCCGACCGGTCACCGATCTGCGGCTGCAGCTGCAGGCCGCGATCCTGGTCCGCGGCCGTGTCGACCTCAGCGCGGCGAGCGCCAAGGGCAAGGTCGCGCACTCCTGGATCACCTTCCGTCGGGCCGATCCGCAGCAGCCCGACGACCGCGACCGCGCGCGGCACAGCACCGGCTGCAGCGTCCAGGACGGCGCGTTCGAGACCTGGGATCTCGATCCGGGCCGCTACTACGTCGACGTCCACGCCAGCGTCGACGACAACTGGAGCCGCTATCCGGTGCCCGCGGCGGTGGTCGTGCCCGAGCAGGGCATCGACAACGTCCTGCTGGTGCCGGTCGCGTCGATGCCGCGCTAGAGGACCGGCCGGAACGTCCCTCCCGCACCTCGCAGCGGCTACGACGCACCTGCCCGCACGCGAAAGCCTCGACGAAGCCGCCGATTCGCCTGCGTTTCCGCGCACGACCATGCACGCCGGATCCACCGCGATCCGCAGAAGCCACTATCCGGCCGTACCTCTACGAGGCTGCGCCTCCCGTGGCGCAGCCTCCTGGTCAGAAGGTCGCCGCCGTCTTCTGGCTGATCGCCGCCACCAGCCGGCCGATCATGTGGCTGCTGCCCTCGACCTCGACCACCGCCAGCATGCCCTTCTTGAACGGGATCGGGCTGCGCTCGTGGCCGGTCAGCAGCAGGCCGAGCAGGTTGCCCATGTGCGGTTCGTGGCCGACGCAGGCGACGCCCGTGAGCCCCTGCACCGCGCACGCCTGCAGCCGCTCGAGCATGAGCAGCGGCCGCGCCGAGGGTTCGAGCGATCGCTCCTCCTCGACCCGGGCCTGCGGGCAGGCGGCCTCGACGAACAGCGCCGCGGTCTGCCGCGCGCGCACCAGCGGGCTCGACAGCACCAGATCGACCGGGCCGACCAGCTTGCGCCAGCACGCCCCGGCGCGCTGGAGCCGCTCGCGGCCCTCGGCGGTCAGCTCGCGTGCGTCGTCGCCGCCGGCCGCGGCGAAGTCCTCGGCGTTGCCGTGCCGCAGGAGGTAGACGATCACGGCACGATCCGCGTCTTGCCCTGCGCGTCGCCGACGACGATGCGGCCGGCGATGCCGACGAACAGGCCGTTGTCGACGACGCCCGGCAGGGAGTTCAGGTGCGAGTGCAGCCACGCCGGGTCGTCGATCCCGTCGTACTTGCAGTCGATGATGAAGTTGCCGTTGTCGGTGACCACCGGCTCCTCGCTGGCCGTGCGGCGCAGCGCCGGCTTGCAGCCGGTCGCGGCGATCGCGCGCTCGGTCTGCTTCCAGCCGAACTGCTGCACCTCGACCGGCAGCGGGAACGAGCGGCCGAGGACCTCGACCAGCTTGGTCTCGTCGACCACGACCAGCAGCTCCTTGGCCGCCGCGGCGACGATCTTCTCGCGCACGTGCGCGGCGCCGCCGCCCTTGATCAGGTTCTTCTGCGGGTCGACCTCGTCGGCGCCGTCGATCGCCAGGTCGAGCCGCTCGACCTCGACCATGCTCAGCAGCGGGATGCCGCGCTCCTGCGCCGCGGCCGCGGTCCCGGCGCTGGTCGGGACCCCGGTGACCTTCAGATTCTCGGTGCGCATCCGCTCGGCCAGGCGCTCCAGCACGAGCAGGAAGGTCGAGCCGCTGCCCAGGCCCAGCTTCATGCCGTCCTGGACCAGGTCCGCGGCGGCACGGGCCGCGGCGCGCTTGGCGACGTTGGGGTCGGTCATCGTCGGAGACGATAGCCTTGGCGGATTTGCTGCCCCAACAGCAAACCGGTCGGGCCCGTCCGACGTGTAATGTCGGGTCCGCAGAGATCGCCGCCGCCCCGCGACGGTCGGCCTCGCGGCCGGCCAGCCCGGTCGCCACCACGCCCTGCATTCCCCGACTCCGCACTTGGACCCCTCCCCCGATCCGATCGCGCGCCCGACCGGCGGCGCCGCGCCAGCCGCATCGAACGACTCATCGAGCGACCCATCGAACGACCCGACGCGTCAGCGGTCGCGCTACCGGCCGCGCCAGCGCTCGGCGCTGGAGCGCATCCCCATCAGCGTCCGCATCGTGGCGCCGGTGCTGGTGCTCGCCGCCGCCTGGGGCGGCTACCGCGCCTGGCGCAGCGGGCAGACGCTGGTGACGTTCGTGCCGGTGGCCGAGGCCGCGGCGGTGCCGCCGCTGGAGCTGACCTTCTACCCGGAGTTCGTGACGTTCGCGCAGCCGTCGCCGCCGCCGCAGCTCTTTGCGCTGCGGCTCGAGGGCCGGGCCGAGGTCCGGATCGGACCGGAGCTCGTGCCGGACACGGCGTTGGTGCGCTACCGCGGGGACGGCGTCGGCGCCGGCTACGCGCGCGTGGTGCGCGGGCGCGCGACCGAGCCGCTGCAGCTGCACCCGCCGGGCACGCTGCGCGGTCGCGTCGGCACGCCGCGCGGCTTCTACGGCTTCGGTCTGCGCGCGCTGGGGCTCGAGCCCATCGCCGGCGCCCGGGTGTTCGGGCTCGGCGGCGGCCAGAACGGGGTGCCGCTGTGCGAGGCGACCACCGACGCCGACGGCTGGTTCGAACTCGCGGGGTTCTCGCAGGGGCTGCCCGCGCTCGGCGTGCGCGTGCTCGCGCCCGGCTTCGCGCTGGCGTTCGCCAACCAGCCGCTCGGCGGCGACAGCCCGGTCGTGCCGCTGGTCGCGACGCAGCCGATCACGGGGCGCGTCGAGTTCACGACCGAGGCGCCCGACGTCGACCGCACGGTGCTGCGCGTGCTCGCCAAGGGCCTGCCCGGTCTCGACGCCGTGCTGCAGGACTCCGGCGCGTTCGCGCTCGACCACGTGCCGCCGAACCTGCAGCCGCGCCTCCTGCTGCACGGGCTGCCGCCGACCTGGACGCACCGCCTCGTGCACGCAGCACCCGGCGACCGCTCTGTGGTGATCGCGGTCGAGCCGGCGGCGCGCGTGCGCGGCGTCGTGGTCGACGACCTCACGCAGCAGCCGTTGCCGGGCGCGATGGTCTGGCACGAGAACGGCCCGGCCGGCTGGGTGCAGACCGAGGCCGACGGTCAGGGGCGCTTCGAGCTCGGGCTGGTGCCCGCCGGCGCGATCGAGGTGCGGGCGCAGCACACGCGGACCGACGCCGTCGGCGACAAGATCACGACCAGCGGCGTGCTGCGGCTGCAGGTCGGCTCGGGCGAGGACCGCGACGGCGTCGCCGTGCGGCTGAACTGATCGACCCATCGCAGCACCGGAGCCATGACGATGACGACACGAACGCGCGCGAAGACGTGGATTGCCGCGGTGGCGGCGCTCGGTTGGCTGCTCGCCGCGACCCAGGAGCCGGCGCCGCAGGACCCGCAGCGTCCGCCCGCGCCGCCGCAGGACGCGGCGCCGCTGCCGCCGGTGACGGCGCCGTACGTCGAGCCGGTGCTGCGCGCCGACCTGCCCGAGCGGTTCGCGCCGCGCGACCCGCTCGAGGGTGTGTGGCAGCTGCGCGAGTGCACCCGCGACGGCGTCGTCGTCGAGGCCGGTCAGGGCTGCATGGCGATCGGCCGGCGGTTCCTCATGGCGCAGTTCCAGGCGCCCGGCCCGGACCCCGACCAGGTGCTGCTGCGCGCCGACACCTGGCGCTGGTCGCGCGCCGACGAGCTCGGCACGGTGCGGCTGGTGCTCGCCTTCGGCCACTTCAACGACGACGACGAAGACGTCCACCTGCAGCAGCCGGGCACCGTCGAGACGCGGCGGTTCGAGCTGCACGACGACCGGCTGCGCGTCTACCAGGACGACCTCAGCTGGCTCGACTTCGTGCGGCTCGAATGACGCGCGCTCAGCGGCGACGCCGCAGCACCGCGCGAAGCTCGGGGCTCCGCAGCAGCCACTGCGCGGCGGCGTAGACCGCGATGCCGACGGCGATCGGCAGCGCCACGCGCCACAGCAGCAGCGCGCCGCGGCCGCCGTCGACCTCGGGCCGCACCAGCAGGATCGCGGCGCACATCGCCGCGGTGGCGACACCGCTGCGCAGCCACGGCGACAGCGCGCCGGCCGGCGCCGCCGCGACGTGCCGCCGCAGGCCACGCGCGAGCCACAGCGCGTTGAGCGCGCCGCTGCAGCTGGTGGCCAGCGCCAGCCCCTCGGTGCCGAAGCCCAGCCCCAGGATCAGCACCAGGTTGAGCCCGACGTTGACGAGCAGCAGGCGCGCCGCGACGCGCGCCGGCGTGCGCGTGTCGCCGACCGCGTAGAACGCGCGCGCGAACAGCTGCGCCAGGCCGAGGAACGGCAGTCCCACCAGCAGGCAGCGGGTCGTCAGCGCCGTCGCCGCCGCGTCCTCGGCGGTGAACTGCTGCCGCTGGAACAGGCCGGCGACGACGTCGTCGGCGAGCACGAACAGGCCCATCGCCGCCGGCACGGTGACGAACAGTGTCGCCGCCGCCGCACCGTCGATCGTCGTGCGCAGCCGCGCGCGGTCCCGTTCGCCGGCCTCGTCGGCGAGCCGCGGGAACACCGCGACCACGACCGCCAGCGCCGTCAGCGCGTGCGGGAACAGCAGCAGGCGGTTGGACAGGTACAGGTAGGTGTTGGCGCCCTCGCCGAGCAGGCCGTAGGCCATCCCCTGGTCGATCAGCGTCGAGATCTGGTTGAGCGACATGCCGACGACCGTCGGGCCCATCGTCGCGAACACCATCGCCGCCGCGGTGCCGCGCCGAGGCCAGCGCAGAGGGGGGCTCGCGAGCGCGCCCGCGCGGCGCAACGGCGCGATCACCAGCAGCAGCTGCGCGAAGCCGCCGGCGCACAGGGCCGCCGCCAGGAACGTGGCGATCGCCGAGTCCTCTGCGATGCCGAGCGGCGCCACCAGGTAGAGCGCGCCGATCCAGACCACGTTCAGCGCGATCGGCACCGCCGCCGGCAGCGCGAACACGCCGCGCGTGTTCAGCGCGCCGGCCAGCATCGCGGTCACGCAGATCGGGATCGCGTAGGGGAACAGGATCGCGTTCAGCGTCAGCAGCAGCCCGAGCCGACCGTCGTCGCCGCCCGACCACAGCGTCGCCAGCAGGCTGCCGACCACGACCAGCGCGACCAGCGGCAGCAGCAGCACCAGCACGCCGCCCAGCACGCTGGCGAGCAGCCCGCGCGCCGGCGCTTCGCCGTCGCGCCGCGCGGCGGTGTAGGCCGGCACGAACGACGCCGACAGCGCGCCTTCGCCGAGCAGCCGCCGCATCAGATTGGGCAGCGCCCAGGCCAGGAAGAACGTGTCGGACACCGGGCCGGCGCCGAGCACCGCCGCCATCGCGCTGTCGCGCCAGAGGCCGAGCACGCGCGACCCGAGGGTCAGCCCGGAGATGGCGCCGGCGGCCCGGAACAGTCGCGACATGCGCCGGCACAATGCGGCAGCCGCCCGTCCGCCGCCAGCGTTTCCGCGCGCCGTCGCCGCGGCGCCGTGCGGTATGGTCGCGGCCGTGCGACGGATCTTCGTCGGAGACCTGCAGGGCTGCCGCGAGCCGCTCGAGCGCCTGCTGCGCGCGGTCGGGTTCGCGCGCGGTCGCGATCGGCTGCTGCCGGTCGGCGACCTCGTCAACAAGGGGCCGGACTCGCCCGGCACGCTCGACCTGCTGATCGAACTCGGCGCCGAGCCCGTGCTCGGCAACCACGACCTGCACCTGCTGCGGCGCGGCACCCTGTCGCCGAAGCACGAGCGCTGGCTGCGGCCGCAGCCGATCGTCCGGGTGTTCGACGACGTGGTGATGGTGCACGCCGGCCTGCACCCGCGCTGGACCGAGGACGACCTGCAGACCGTGGGCGCGAGCGAGGAGCGGCGCCACTACGCCGTCAACGTGCGCTACTGCGACGAGGCCGGCGCGCGGCCGCCGTCGGACTGGCCGCCGCCCGGCCCGCCGTTCCGCCCTTGGGACGACTTCTACCGCGGCCGTCGGCGCGTCGTGTTCGGCCACTGGGCGCGCCGCGGCCTGGTCGTGCGGCCGCAGTGCGTGGGGCTCGACAGCGGCTGCGTCTATGGCGGCAAGCTGTCGGCGTGGATCGCCGAGGAGGACCGCGTCGTGCAGGTCGACGGCTGGCGCGGCGCCTTTCCGGAGCCGCAGTGAGCGCGCCGCCGGCCGACGGCGCGCCGCCGGTCGTGCCGCGCCCGACGCGCCTGGAGGCCGGCGCCGGTCGCGTCGCCGTCGGCCCGATCGCGTGCCGCGAGCGCGAGTTCGCGCCGCAGGTCGAGGCCCTGGTCGCGGGCCTGCAGGCGCTCGGCGCGCCGGCGGTGTTCGCGACCGACGATGCCGCCGTGGTCCGTGTGCTGCGGCAGCCGGGCGGGGACGACGACGAGTCGTACGCGATCGAGGCCGCCGCCGGGCGGCTGGTCGTCCGCGCGGCCAGTTCGCGCGGCATGGCCCGCGCCGCGGCCACCTTGCTGCAGCTGGTGCAGGACGAAGGCGACCGCGGATGGTGGTGGCCGGCAGTCCGCGTCGACGACGCGCCGGCGCTGTCGTTCCGCTGCCTGATGGTGGACCTCGGGCGCCATCCGCATCCGCCGGCCGTGGTGCGCGCTGCCGTCGACGCCTGCTGGTTCTACAAGGTGGCGCTGCTGCAGCTCCACCTCAGCGACGACCAGCTGTGCAGCTGGCCGTCGACCGCGTTCCCGCGGCTGCACGATGCGCGCTCGATGTGGACGCACGCGGAGTTCGTCGCGCTGGAGGCCTACGCGGCGGCGCGCGGCGTGGCGCTGGTGCCCGAGATCGACGTGCCCGGACACTCGGCCATCCTGCGCGAAAGGTACCCCGAGGTGTTCGGGCGCACGGCGCACGAGCTGGCCACCCTCGCGTCGGCGGTGCGCGGCGTGCAGGACCTCATCGATGAGCTGCTCGCGGTGTTCGCGTCGTCGCCGTACGTGCACCTCGGCGGCGACGAGGCGCGCGGCGTGCCGCCGGCCGCGCAGCGCGCGTTCCTCAACGGGCTCGCCCGCCACGTCCGATCGCGCGGCCGGCGCGCCATCGTCTGGGAGGGCACCCCGATCGGCGACCCGGGCGATCGGCTCGACCTCGACGTGCTGCAGGTCAGCTGGAACACGACGTTCGTGCCGCCGCAGCAGCTGCTCGATGCCGGCTATCAGGTCGTGAACGCGGCGTGGGATCCGATGTGCGTCGTGCAGGACCATCGGACCGGCGCGTGCACCGCGGTGCCGGTGCAGCGCTGCTACGAATGGCAGCCGCGGCGCTTCGCGCACGTCGACGACGACGTGGCGGCGTTCGCCCGGCCCCACGTCGTCGAGGAGGCCGGCGCCGCCGCGGTCGTGGGGTTCTGCATGCCCTGGTGGGAAGGGCGCCCGGAGCTGCTGCTCGGCATGTGCGTGCCCCGGCTGGCCGCCGTCGCCAGCGTCGCGTGGAATCGCGCGGGCGAGCGCGACTTCGCCGACTTCGCGGCGCGCCAACGACGCCAGCTGCCGCGCTACGAGCGCCTGGCCGGTGTGCAGTTGCCGCGACTGCGGCGCGCGGAAGCGTCGACGCAGGCGGACAACCTCGCGTTCGGCGCGGCGGTCACGGTGTCCGCCGGCGCCAGCCAGCCCGTGCACGAGCCCGCGTGCCTGACCAACGGCATCCTCGACCCGGCGGACTCGTTCCTCGGGTTCCCGACGCGACCCGACCCGCTCGAGATCACCGTCGACCTGGGCGCCGTCGTCGAGGTCGCGCGGGTCGTCGTGCACGAGGTCGCGATCGGCGACAGCCATGAGGTCTACGAGGTGCTGGTCGCCGCCGCCGCCGACGTCTTCGATCGCGTCGGCGCGGCCGGCGTCGGCACGCGCGGCGACCGCGCGTTCGTCGAGCACCGGTTCACGCCGCGCCCGGCGCGGTTCGTCCGCGTGCGCACGCGGGGCTGCGAGGGGCTCGGGTTCCGCACGTTCAGCCGGCTCGTGCAGATCGAGGCGTTCGGCCGCTGACGAGCGGGTCGCCGGCGCCGCGATCAGCCCAGCAGGCGGATCACTTCGTCGCGCACGATCGGCTGCATCGCCGCGGCCAGCTTCGAGTTCGCGTAGCCGACCCAGGCGACGTTGGTCTCGGTGTCGAGCGGCGCCCGCAGCGGCTCGCCGAGCGGGTCGGTGACCACGCAGCCGGCCTCCTGCGCGACCAGCATCGCGCACAGGTCGTAGGGCCGGCAGCACAGCGACGACCGGACACCGAGCTTCTCGTAGACGAGCGGTCGCGCGTCGAGCACGAAGCGATCGCGCCCCAGCGCCAGCTCGGCGAGCTGACCGCCCGACGAGATGTACTGGTCGCAGTAGACCTCGGCCTTGTCCGGGTTCCACGGCCCGAACGCCCGGTCGAGGATCGCCGCGTCGAGCCGCGCCGTCAGCTCGCGGCCACCGTGGAAGAACGAGGCCACCGTCGCGAACCCGTGCTTCAGGTCGACCGCGCCGCTCGGCTTCACCGGAAACGGCATCGCGCCGCCGCGCACCAGGTTCTGCCGTTCGCACTTGGTGCCCTTGCCGCGCACCGCCCACAGCACGTCGCTCGTCGCCTGCCGCGTCGTCGGCAGCTCGGTCATCACCGCGATCTCGATGTCGGCGAGCGTGGTGTCCTTGCCCTTGTCCGGCGCCGCGCCCATCAGGCACCACGCGCTGCGCTTGTCGAACATCAGCCCGCGCGTCCCGTCGATCGGGTCGACCAGCAGCCGGAACGGCGGCCCGCCCAACCCCGGCCGCCCGAACTGGATGCCGCCCGGATCGAGCCCCTCCGCGATCAGCACGAAGTGCTGCCGCTGGCCCCACTCCACGCACTGCTCCAGCAGCAGGTCCTCCACCGCCACGTCCAGCCCGAAGATCGTGTCCCCCGCGTCGTCCCGCGCCGCCCGCGCCCACAGCTGCGGCTCCTGCGCCATCATGTGCGCACGCAAGGCGGCGCGTAGGTTCGCCTGCATGTCGCGCAGCTTCAGGACGATCGGCAGCGGGTCGAGGGTGTCGCCGGGCACGGAGCGGAGTGTGGGGGTTGGTCGGCGCGCACGCCAGGGAATCGCGGTCGTGGCGGTCGTGGCGGCGTGCGCTACGCTGCGTGCCGCACGGGCCCTTAGCTCAATTGGTCAGAGCCGGCGGCTCATACCCGCTAGGTTGCAGGTTCGAGTCCTGCAGGGCCTACCACTTGCTCGCGCCTGCGGCGCGAGCAGTGGGAGACCCTGGGACTCGGAGTAGTCGCCCCGCGCCTGCGGCGCGGCGCTCCACGGCGAGTCCGCGACGCGAGCGGCGAGGGCGAGAGCATCCGCGATGCCGGGCCTCGGGCCTCGGAGTATTCGCCCCACGCTTGCGGCGCGGCGCTCCACGGCGAGTCCACGGCGCGAGACGCGAGCGCGTGAGCCCGAGCGTCCGCTGGGTCCAGGAGAGCTCCGTTCGCAGAGTGCGCCGCGATGGACCGAGTTCGCGATCGGCGTCGAAATCGATGTCGCCGTGCACCAGGTACATCGTTGAGCTCGTTGGCGTCAACTGTTCGAATGCGGCCGAGGCGGTCGGGAGGGCTGGCTCACTCCTCGCTCGAGTCCATGTCGAATCCAGCACCTCGTCTGCTCCCGTTCCGTCCGTCCCCGTTCCGTCCGTCGTTGTCCCTGGGCCTCGGCCTGCTGCTCGCCGGATGCGGCGGTGGTGGGGGCGGTGGCGGTGGCGACAACTTCCCGCCAGCGAATCCGGTGCCCGCGCCGGAGGCGGCGATCACCTGGCCGGCGGACGGCGTGACCACCGGAGACGCGAGCTTCACGGTGCGCGGCACGACCTCCGGCACGTCGGCCGTCGCGGTCGAACTCGGCGGCGTCGCGGCGACGTCGAGCGACGGCTTCCGGACCTGGAGCGCCGCCGTGCCGCTGGCACCGGGCAGCAACCAGCTGGTCGTGACGACGCGCGCGGCGGGCGGCGAGACCGACGCGGCCGCTGCGGCGATCACGGTGCACCGCGAGCTGCCGCTGGAGCGCGCCGTGGGGCTCGACCTCGATGCTGCGGCGAATCTGCTCTACGTCACCGCGATCGGCGGCATCGGCGCCGGCGGCGCCGTCGACTCGGCGGTCTACCGGACGGACCTCGCGACCGGTGCCCGGTCGCGGGTCGCCGGCGCCGGCATCGGCAGCGGCACGCCGCTGAATTCACCGGGCTCGATCGCGGCCGACCCGGCCAACGATCGGTTGCTGTACTCCGAGTTCAGTCCCGCGGGCCTCTACGCGCTGCACCTGCCGACCGGACAGCGGTCGGCGCTGACGGCGACCCAACCCGGCGCGATCCGGGTCCTGCCGTTCGCGACCAAGTTCCCGCCGCTGGATCGCTTCTTCTGGCTGGATCCCACGACCCGGAGCCTGCGCGTCGGCAGCAGCGGTCTCGAGGTCGTCGCGGACATCGGCAACGCGGTGGACTTCGTGCTGGTCGAGCAGCCGCAGCAGAACTTGTACGCGGTCGACGACGAGGGGCGGGTGCTGCGGGACTTCGCCACCGTGATCACCGGCCCGACGGTCGGTTCCGGGCCGCAGCTGCACGAACCGGTCGGCATCGCGTTCGACGCCCCGCGCGACCGGTTCCTCGTGCTGGACACGGGCCGGGCCGCCGTGGTCGTCGTGGATCGCGGCACCGGCGCGCGCAGCATCCTCAGCGACGCGGCCAACGGAGCGGGGCCGGAGTTCGGGCGACCGCGCCGGCTCGTGCTGCAGGACGATCGCGCCCTGGTCGTCGACAGTCGCCGCGGCGCGGTGCTGGCGGTGGACCTGGTGACCGGCGATCGCAGCATCGTCACCGGACCGGCGCGCGGAACGGGCGCCGCGCTGCCCGGCGGCCGCGGCGCTGCGCGCCTCGGCGACCGCCTGTACCTGGGCCAGTTCTCGTCCGGCGAGGGCAGCGCCGCCGGCGTCTATGGCACGACGCTGGCGGCGGTCGACCCCGCCACCGGCGCGCGCACCATCGTCAGCGACAACGACCGCGGCAGCGGCCCTCGCCTGAACACGGTGTTCGACGTGTGCGCCGATGCGGGCCGCAGCCGGCTGGTCGTCGCCATGAAGGGCCTGCTGTCCGGGCCGGCGAGCCTGTCGGAGTCCTTCAGCCAATCGCTCGCGTTCTCGATCGACCAGCACTTCTTCGCCGACCACGCGTCGACCGAAGGTGTCCTGCTGAAGCTCGACGATTCGAGCGCCGGCGTCGGCGACATCACCGTGCAGCTCCGGACGACGGGCGGCGCGGTGCTGGCCAGCGGCACGGCCCGTCGCGTCCGGCCCGGCGCCGTGTTCGCCGTGCGCTGGGCCTCGCAGCCGCTGTCGCTCGGCCAGGAGTACGTGCTGCGCGTCGACGGCAGCAACAGTCGGCAGCGCATCGCCACCAACTTCGTCGGCAACCTCGGGTCGATGGTCGTCGACGGCATCGACCTGTACCCCCAGGGTCTGTTCGTGCAGGTCTCGCGCGACGACTCGCGGCTCTGCGTCGTCGATCCCGCCACCGGCGACCGGACGATCCTCAGCAACCTCGACACCGGCAGCGGTCCGCCGCTGCCCTCGTTTCCCTCCGGCGTGGCGCACGACGCCGTTCGCGACGAGTACCTGGTGGCCGGCGGCGACGACCTGATCGCCGTCGATCCCGAGACCGGTGCGCGTCGGGCGTTGCCGGTCCCCGGCTCGCCGGTGGCCGTGACCGTGGTCGGGGACCGGGCGCTGCTCGCGTTCCGGGGACCCAGCAGCCTCGGCGCCCTGGACCTCGTCACCGGGCAGTTCACCGAGATCAGCGGGCCGGGTCGCGGCACCGGGCCGGCGCTGCCGGCGGTCCCCGTCTGCCTCGAGACCGACGGCGAGCGCCTGTTCGTCGGCTGCACGCAGGCCGACGACCCGCTGTTCGTCGTCGACCTGGCCAGCGGCGACCGGGCCGTCCTCGACGTGCGGTCCACCGGCCACCACGCCATCACGGGGCTCTGGCTCGACGACGCGGCCGGCCTGCTCCACTGCGCCGACGACTTCGGGCCGGCGCTGTTCGCGGTCGACCTGGGTACCGGCAACACCCTGGTGCTCAGCCGCTAGCCTGAACCAGCGAACTCGCGCCGGCTGAAGGGTCCCCGAAACACCGCTCCCTGCCGCTCGGCAGACTGTAGTGCGGCGACGGCTTGGATGTGTCGGCCCGTGCTCCGCGGCTTGCGACTCCCGGGCCTCGGCGTAGTCGCCCCGCGCCCTGGGCGCGGCGCTACGGCGAGTCCGCGGCGGGCGACGCGACACGCCGGGCCATGCGCGGGAGCAGACGCAGTAGCCTCGGCGAGAGGCACGCGACGTTGATTCGGCGGCCGTCGTCGCGATGATCGGTGGGACGCGCGGTGCCGCACCAGAGCGACGCATGGTGCGATGGGCTCTGGTGCGTCGCGCCTTCGTTCGCAGTCGGACGAACAATGAGAGCATTGTCAGCCGTCTTGTCCGTGCTGATCGGAATCGGGATCGGCGTGGGCTCGACGACCTTCGAGTATGCGGAAGGTCTGTCGTATCTGAGCACGGACCCGGCGGCCTGCGCCAACTGCCACATCATGCAGTCGCAGTACGACTCGTGGCAGAAGGCGAGTCACCACGCGGTGGCGACCTGCGTCGACTGTCACCTGCCGCACGACTTCCCGGCCAAGTACCTCGCCAAGGCGGAGAACGGCTGGAACCACTCGAGGGCGTTCACCCTGCAGGACTTCCCCGAGCCGATCGTGATGACCGAGAAGAACGCGGCGATCCTGCACGCCAACTGCCTGCGGTGTCACGCCGACCTGGTGCACGACTCGGAGTTGGCGTCGACGACGGGCGCGCCGCGGTGCGTGCACTGCCACCGGTCGGCGGGTCACGGGGACTCGGTCGGCCTCGGGGGACCGCTGCACCTGACGAGCGAGAACGGAGAACGGAAGCAATGATCCAGTCCCGCGGAGCCTCCGGGCGCGTCTGGCCCCATCTGCTGCTGATCGTCGTCGTGGCCGCGGCCACGGCGGGGGTCACGGCGTTGCTGCTGAACGTGGCCGAACGCAAGGCCGAGGCGCGGACGCCGTTCGTGCGGCTGGTCGAGGTCGACGAGGACACGACGGACCCGGCGATCTGGGGCAGGAACTGGCCGAAGCAGTACGACACCTACAAGCTGACCGCGCAGCCGACGAAGACGCGCTACGGCGGCCACGGCGGCAGCGAGGCGCTGCCCGAGGAGAAGATCGAGCGCGACCCGTGGCTGCGCCGCATGTTCCTGGGCTACGCGTTCTCGATCGACTACCGCGATCGGCGCGGGCATGCGTTCATGCTGCAGGACCAGGAGCAGACGCAGCGGCAGACCAAGCCGCAGAGTGGGTCGTGCCTGCACTGTCACGCGTCGGTGATGCCGCTGTACCGCAAGCTCGGCGCGGGCGACGCGGTGGCGGGCTTCGAGAAGACACACGCGATGTCGTACCAGGAAGCGAGCGCGATGCTGCACGACATCGGCCACGCGCACCCGGTGTCGTGCGTCGACTGCCACGACCCGGAGTCCATGACCCTGCGCGTGACGCGTCCGGGGCTGCAGCAGGGCATGGCGGCGCTCGCGGGCAGCGACGCGGAGGTGCCGCACCTGCCGTCGGTCCAGCGTTGGCGCGACGGGCCGCGCGATCGTCCGTACGACATCAACCGCGACGCGGGGCGCACCGAGATGCGTTCGCTGGTCTGCGCCCAGTGCCACGTGGAGTACTACTGCTCGACCGCGTTCCCGCTGACGTTCCCCTGGGGCAATGGCCTGACCGTGGAGCAGACCGAGGCCTTCTGGGACGCGACCAGGCTGCCGGACGGCCAGCGGTTCTTCGACTATCGGCACAAGGAGACCGGTGCACCGATCCTGAAGGCGCAGCACCCGGAGTTCGAGCTGTGGAGCCAGGGGATCCACGCGCGCAGCGGCGTCGCCTGCGCGGACTGCCACATGCCGTACGTGCGCGACGGCGCGACCAAGGTCTCGGACCATTGGGTGCGGAGCCCGCTGCTGAACATCCAGCGCGCCTGCCAGACGTGCCACAAGGTCCCCGAGCAGGAGATCGAGGTCCGGGTCGCGCGCATCCAGGACACCAACTACCGGCTGCTCCAACGCGGCGGCGCGGCGATCGTCGACCTCATCGACGCGATCGTCGCGGCGCGCGGCCGGGGCGCGACCGACGAGCAGCTCGCGCCGGCGCTCGAACTGCAGCGCCAGGCGCAGTGGCGCCTCGACTTCATCGCGGCCGAGAACTCGATGGGGTTCCACGCGCCGCAGGAGGCGGCGCGGATCCTCGGCGAGGCAGCGGACCTCGCGCGGCAGGGACAGATCGCGGCGCTGGGCGTCGGGCGCTGACCGGGCCGACTTCCGCGCTGGGCTTGCGCGTCTGCTGCAGCTCGAGCCCGTGCACGAGCCGCAGCGACGGCACCTGCCGGTAGGGACGCGGCAGCCGTTCGACCGCGGTGCGCCGCGACCGTCGAAGACCCGCGTCAGCGCGTCCGGATCGCGCCGATCGGCCCAGGCGGCGAGTCGCGTTCGCGGCAGACCTCGCGGGTCGTTCCGCCGCGACGGAGGTCCCGAGCCGACCGCGGGTCTCCCGGACTCGGATCGCGAGCCCGGGCCTTGCCCGTCACCGCCGCGGGAGATCCCGCTCCACCGCCGGATAGTCGACGCGCAGCGCGTTCGAGATCGACAAGCCGCCCGTGGCGCCCGGATCCAGCAGCACCCACTGCGAGTAGATCGTCCACGGACCCGGCAGCCCGACGAAGTCGAACCGCAGCTCGCCGACCGCGTCGGCGAGGCCGTAGCGCACGGCGAGCACCGGGTCGACGAGGATGGTGCCGAACGGCAGCGTCACGGGATTGGACGCGTTGGAGATCAGCAGCGCGCACAGCGTGCCGGCGGGGGCGCGGCGCAGCACGGCTTCGTTCTCGCTGCCGAGCGCCAGCGGGCCGCACAGGTCCCATGCGGGCACGGTGCCGTCGCCGCCGACGGTGCCGCCGCCGAGGTCGGTGACGCCCGAGGGCTGCTCGGGCTCGATGCGGAAGATGCGGCCGCCGGTGATGTTGGCGACGTACAGCTCGCCGCGGCCGTCCTCGCCGAACGTCGACAACGACGTCATCGACACCTCGCCGGCCGGATTCAGGTCGGCGCTGTGACTCTGCAGGTCGAGGATCCGGTAGCCGTCGGTCCACGCCGACCAGACGCGCGCCGAGCACAGGTCGCCGAAGAAGTACCGCCCGCGCAGCTGCGGCATCGCGCAGCCGCGGTACACGAGGCCGCCGACGATCGCGCAGCCGTCGGCGGAGCCGGTGACGTACTCGTGCACCGGCAGCTGCAGCTCGGGGCCGTTGCAGGTGGTGCCGCTGCAGGGGCCCATGCACACGAGCCCCTCCATGGTGCCCCAGCCGAAGTTCAGGCCGCTGCTGCGCGGCGCCGCGATCGACAGCTCCTCGCGCGTGCTCGAGCCGACGTCGGCGATCAGCATCGCGCCGGTGCGCGGCTCGAAGCAGAAGCGCCAAGGGTTGCGCAGCCCGTGGTGCCAGATCTCGCCGCGCGCGTTCGGCGCCGCGACGAACGGGTTGTCCGCGGGCACTGCGTAGGGCGCGCCGGTGTCGACGTCGAGGCGCAGGATCTTGCCGAGCAGGGTGTCGAGCTGCTGGCT
This sequence comes from Planctomycetota bacterium, assembly GCA_050245995.1. Classification (GTDB taxonomy): domain Bacteria; phylum Planctomycetota; class UBA1135; order UBA1135; family UBA2386; genus JBFWWV01. The sequence continues at coordinate 179,467 of JBFWWV010000010.1, forward strand.
CTGGCAGCCGCTGCCGCCGCCGCCGTCGCCGACGGCGACGTAGAGCATCCCGTCGCGGCCGAAGTGCATCGCGCCGCCGTTGTGCCACGGCTGCGGCTGCGACTGCGTGAGCAGCACGACTTCGCTGTTGGGGTCGGCGACGTCGGGGTCGGTGGCCGACACCTGGTACCGCGCCAGCACGACGGCGCCGTCGCCGGCGCGCACGTAGTAGACGAAGAACCGGCCGTTCTGCGCGTAGGCGGGGTGGAACGCGAGGCCGAGCAGGCCCTGCTCGCCGCCCTGCGCCAGGTTGGCCGCGCCGCCGAGATCGAGGAACGGCTGCGGCAGCAGGTTCGGCGCCAGGATGCGCACGCGGCCCACGCGCTGCTCGATCACGAACAGGCGGTCGCGATCGCCGGGCGGCGAGCCGATCCAGACCGGGCGTTCGAGGCCGGAGGCGACGAGGGTCTTCTTCAGCGGCACCTGCTGCGCGGTCGCGTCGGCGACACATATGACGGCGGCGGACAGCGCGCACAGAGCGCGGGCGGCGGGCGAATGGCGGTGACTCATGGGCGTTCTCCGTCCGTCTCGGCGGACGACGAAGCGCGACGGTAGCCGCACGCGCGCCGCGAGTGGAGCCGAACCGCGGCATTCGCGGCCGATCAACCGGCGCGCAATGCGGACGAGCGCCAATCGACGGCGCCGGGGATACTGTCCCGACCGCCGTCGACTTCGGTTGGCCGCACGTAGTGGCGATCGCTCGGGTCGCGCGGCGGCGCGACCCTTCGAGGAACACCATGCCGATGCCCCACACCGCGTGCTCCCTGCCGTTCGCCGCGCTCGCGCTGCTGCTCGCGGCGCCGTCCCTGTCGGCGCAGCGGGGCGCCACCGACCGCTTGCTGGCGCGCGCGCTGCAGCAGGTGCACGACGGCCTCGAGCGCGACGTCGACCTGTGGTCCGACCACTCGACCTGGGACAACGCCTGGGTCGGGCGCACCGCGCACTTCGAGGTGCGCACCACGCACAGCTACGGCGAGGCGATCGACCTGGCGCAGGGGCTGGAGGCGATGCTCGGTCACGTGCAGCAGGCGCTGGCGATGGACTTCGCGCCGAGCGAGCGGCAGCACGTGTTCGTGTTCCCCGACATCGCCGCATACAACACGTTCGGCAACGCGAACGGCGAGCACCACAGCTCGTTCTACGGCAGCTTCTTCGCGCCCGGCCACGCGCAGCGCCCGGTGGCCACGGTCTGGCACGAGAACCCGACGTGGCTGCGGATGCAGGTCACGCACTCGTTCGTGCACCAGTACCTGGCCGCCGCGTTCCCGGGGCGGCAGATCCCGACCTGGCTCGACGAGGGGCTGGCGTCGTACTTCACGGCCTACTGGGACTACGCGTGGTCGCTCGGGCAATTCGAGCAGCTGAAGGCGGCGGACCAGCTGCCGCGGATGCGCCAGCTGCTGCGCGACGGCGTCGACCGCTACACGCCCGGCGCCGCGACCAACGCGCGTCTGTCGATGCTCGGCATGACGTTCTACTGGCTGCTGCGCTACCGCGAGGACACGCGCACCGTCACCGCCGACGAGGGCTCTGCGCAGGCGCCGTTCCGCGACTACGTGACGGCGCTGCTGCACGGCCGCCCGGTCGAGGGCCTGCCGTTCCACGCGCTGGCGCAGGACCCCGACGCGCTCGAGCGCGCGCTGCTGGAGTTCGAGTTCCCGCGCTGACGCCGGCGCAACTCAGCGCGCCAGCCGCCGCAGCCAGTCGACGACGCGCGCGTCGTCGCCGCCGCGTTCGCGATAGGCGCGGAACTGAGCCGTGGCGTCGTCCGGCCGGCGCAGGTAGTCCATGCACAGCACGCCGAGGCTGTGGCGCGCCAGCAGATCGTCCGCGTCGAGCTCGATCGCGCGCTCGAACGCGGCCGCCGCCTCGGGATAGCGCTGCAGCCGGAAGCGGGCGACGCCGAGCACGCGGTGCGCGCGCGCCAGCGCGTCGTCGGCGGCGAGCGCGGCCTCGGCGTGGCGGACGGCGTCGTCCCAGCGCTCGGCCTCGAGGTGCAGCGAGGCGAGCAGCAGCTCGGCGGGCGCCGGCGCCTGCAGCCCGAGCTCGACGGCGCGCGCCAGCGCCGCGGTGGCGGCCGCGACGTCGCCGCGCCCGTGCGCCGCGAGGCCCTTCAGCAGGAACAGCGCGCCGTCCGGCTGCGCTCCCTGCAGCGCGGGCGCGAGCGCCTTGTCGGCCTCGTCCCACAGCTGCTGCTCGACGAGCAGCTCGGCGAGGCGCTGCCGCAGACCGCGGTGGGCGCCGGCCAGCTCCAGCGCGTCGGCGTACTCGCGGCGCGCGCGGTCGACGTCGCCCTTCCGCGCGTAGGCGTCGCCGAGACCCGCGAGTGCCTGCCACTGCGACGGGTCCTTGCGCTTGGCCTGCACGAACGACTGGATGGCCGGCTCGACGGCGTCGAGGCCCAGCAGCGCCTGGCCGTGCCAGACGAACAGCTCGGCCGCGTCGGGCGACCGTTCCAGCGCCGGCGTCAGCAGGTCGCGCGCCTCGGCGAACGCGCCGCGGCCGACCAGCACCGCACCGAGGCCGGCGATCGCCGTGGGCGCGCCCTGGTCGAGCTGCCGCGCCGCACGGAAGTGGCGCTCGGCGTCGTCGGCCGCGCCGCGGTCGAGCGCGATCCAGCCGAGGCCCGCCTCGGCGGCGGCGTACTGCGGCCACATCGACAGCGCCTCGCGGTAATCCTGCGCGGCCGCGTCGCCGTCGTCGTGGCTGCGGAACACCGCCGCCCGCGTGGCCAGCGCCTCGGCGTCGGTGCGCGGGTGGCGTACGGCGCGGTCGACGCTGGCGCGCGCGGCGGCGACGTCGCCGCTGCGCAGGCTGGCCATCGTCTCGTCGAGCAGGCCGAGGTACTCGCGCTCCTGCTCGGTGCGCGCGCCCGGCTCCTTCATGCGGACGAGCGGCGTCGCCGCCGCCGAGTCGCCGCCGACGAACCACCACAGCGCCGCCGCGGTCAGCACGACCGCCGCCGCCGTGCCGCCCAGCAGCGCCGTTCGCCGCGCGCCCGGCGGCGCCGCCGGCGCGCGCCCGCGGCCCGGACCCCGAGCGCGACGCGCGGCGCCGGCCGTCGGCACAGCCTTGCGCCGCACGGGCTTGCCGCCGCGCGACACGCGGTCCATGCGCACGGCGTCGAGCGCCTCCTGCAGGTCCGCGGCGGTCTGGAAGCGCGCGTCGCGGTCCTTCTCGAGGCCGCGCAGCACGACCTCGTCGAGGTCGACCGGCAGCGGCTCGCGCAGCTCCTGCGTCAGCATCGACGGCGGCGGCTCGGTGGTGCTCTTCACCAGCGTCTCGGTCAGGTTGCTGCCCTTGAACGGCTGCTTGCCGGTCAGCAGCTCGTAGAGGATCAGCGCCGCCGCGTAGAGATCGGAGCGCGCGTCGACCTCCTCGCCGTTCCACTGCTCGGGCGCCATGTAGAGCGGCGTGCCCATCACGCGGCCCGACATCGTCAGCATGCTGGCGTCGAGCGGCCGGTCGACGAGCTTGGACAGGCCGAAGTCGAGGACCTTCAGGTGCAGCTCGCCGTCGCGGCCCTCCTGCACCATCAGGTTCTCCGGCTTGAGGTCGCGGTGGACGATGCCGTGCGCGTGCGCCTCGCCGAGCGTCGACAGCAGCTGCCGCATCAGCCCGAGCGCGGCGTCGGCGTTCATCGCCCCGTGCTGCTCGAGCCACGCCTTGAGGTTCTGGCCCTCGACGTGCTCCATCGCCAGGAAGCACAGGCCCTCGTCGGTGCGGTCGAAGTCGAAGATCTGGATCGCGTTCGGGTGGTTGACCTGGCCGGCGGCGATGCCCTCGCGCTGGAACCGCTTCCACGCCTCCTCGCCGACCTGCAGCTCCTTGTGCAGCACCTTCAGCGCGATGCGCTTCTTCAGCGCCACGTGCTCGCCGAGGTAGACGGTGCCCATGGCGCCGGCGCCGAGCGTCTCGAGCACCCGGTACTTGCCGCCGAGGATGCGGCCGGCCATGCCCTGCTCGCCGCCGGCCACGGCCTGGGTGCCGCAGCTGGGGCAATACATGAAGGTCTGCTCGGCGTGGTGGCCGCAGTTGCTACAGGTGGTCATGGCGGCAGGAGTGGAGACGAAGGAGCGGCGCCGATGCGTCGGTTCCGGTGCAGAATCTCCCGATCGCGGGGACCTGCGCCTCTGGAGTATCGCCCGGGACGGGTCGCGACTGCACGCACAAGACGCGCGCCGGTCCGGCCTCCGGGGCGACCTACCGTGGCCGCAAGCCCCGCGGCACCAGTCGCCGTTCGACCAGGCCGAGCGCCCAGTCCGCAAGCAGCGCCAGCAGCGCCGCCGGGATCGCGCCGGCCAGGATCAGCCGGGTGTCGTTCAGGTAGAGGCCGGTGACGATCGGCTCGCCGAGGCCGCCGGCGCCGATGAACGCCGCCAGCGTGGCGACGCCGATCGAGATCACGGTGGCGGTGCGGACCCCGGCCATGATCGTGCTGGTGGCCAGCGGCAGCTGCACGCGCAGCAGGATCTGCCGGGGCGTGAGGCCGATGCCGGTGGCGGCGTCGAGCAGCTCGGCGTCGACGGCGCGCAGGCCGGACACCGTGTTGCGCAGGATCGGCAGGATCGCGTACAGGAACAGCGCGAGCACCGCGGAGCGGGTCGTGAGGCCGAGGCCGGGGATCGCGATCAGGAACGCGAGCAGGGCGAGGCTCGGGATGGTCTGCACCACGGACGCCGAGCCGAGCGCCAGCCGTTCGCCCATGCGGCTGCGGCTGACGGCGATGCCGATCGGCACCGCGAACAGGATCGCCAACAGCACCGCCAGCAGGCTGAGCTGCAGGTGCTGCCAGCCGAGCGCCAGCGTGGGTTGCAGCCGCGAGCGGACGAACGGCCACAGCCCGCCGATGCGCGAGGCGGTCGGCGGGGTCGTGCGATCCGCGATCAGCTCGCGCTCGACGAGGAACTCGCGCGCGACGTCGGCGAACGCGCGGCCGCCCTCCTCGACGGCGTGGTTCAGCTCGATCATCGTGCGGTCGGGGATCGCGAACGCGAGTTCGCGCAGGACGGCCCGCAGCTCGGGGTGGGCGCGCAGGGTGTCGCCGCGGACGATCGGCGCGGCATTGTACGGCGGGAAGAAGCCGCGGTCGTCCTGCAGCACGCGCAGCGGGAAGCGCAGCAGCTTGCCGTCGGTCGAGTAGGCGTCGATCAGGTCGATCGAGCCGTTCTGGATCGCGTCGTAGGCCAGCCCGTGCTCGAGCGTGCGCAGCTGCTCGAACTCGAGGCCGTAGAACGCGGACAGCCCCGGCCAGCCGTCCTCGCGGTTCATGAACTCGATGCTGAAGCCCGCGCGCAGCTCGTCCGCGTGCGGGATCAGGTCGCTGATCGTGCGCACCGACAGGCGCTCGGCCTGCTCCTCGCGCAGGGCCAAGGCGTAGGTGTTGTTGAGCCCGAACGGCTGCAGCCACTCGACGTCGTACTCGGAGCGGTAGCGCTCCTGCACGTGCAGGAAGGCGCGCAGCGGGTCGGCGATGCGGCCGGGCTCCTTGAGCACGATCGACCAGCCGGTGCCGGTGTAGTCCGGGTAGACGTCGATCTGGCCGTTGCGCAGCGCGGTCCAGCACACCAGCGTGCCGCCGAGACCGCTGCGATGCGTGACCGCCAGGTCGGTGCGTGCGGCGATCAGCTGCGCCATCATCTCGCCGAGCAGCCGCGACTCGGTGAAGTTCTTGCTGCCGATCACGATCGTGCCCGGCGGCGACGGTTCCTGCGCCGTGTCCTGGCACCTGGCCGCGCCGGTCGCCAGGGCCGCGCCGAGGATCGCGACCAAGAGCTCACGCATCGGCGCGCCTCGCCAGGAACCGCGTCACCTGCTCCGACGCGGGTTCGTTCTCGAGCTGCTCGCGCGTGCCGACCTGCACCAGCCGGCCGGCCGTCAGCAGCGCGATGCGGTCGCCGAGCAGGAACGCCTCGTCGAGGTCGTGGCTGACGATGACGATGGTCTTCTGCACCAGCCGCTCGAGCTCGGCGAAGTCGCGCTGCAGCTCGCCGCGCGTGATCGGGTCGAGCGCGCCGAACGGCTCGTCCATCAGCAGGATCGGCGGGTCGAGCGCCATCGCGCGCGCCACGCCGACGCGCTGGCGCTGGCCGCCGGACAGCTCGCCGATCGAGCGCCGGCGCAGGTCGCGGGGCAGCCGCATCAGCTCGAGCAGCTCGTCCGTGCGGCGGTCGATGCGCGCGCGCTCCCAGCCCTCCAGCTCGCACAAGAGGCCGATGTTGGCGCGCACGTCGAGGTGCGGGAACAGCCCGCCGCTCTGCACGACGTAGCCGATGCCGCGGCGCAGCCGCACCGGCTCGGCGGTGGCGACGTCGCGGCCGTCGACGAGCACGCGGCCGGAGGTGGGCTCCTGCAGCCGGTTGATCAGCCGCAGCGTCGTCGTCTTGCCGCAGCCGCTCGGGCCGAGCAGCACCATCGTCTCGCCGGCGGCGATCTCGAGGTCGAGGTCGATCAGCGCGCGCACCTCGCCGCCGCCGCGCTGCGGGTCGGCGGCGAAGGTGCACGAGACGTTCTCGAGTCGGATCACGCGTGGCGCCGCGGGGCGGTCGGCGAGGTTCTACCGCGCCGGCGCGTCGTCGCGCACCAGTTCGTTCAGCGAGAACCAGCCCTTGCCGTCGAGCCACTGCCGCCGCAGCCGCAGGCCGGCGCGCCGCGCCAGCTCGGCGATGCCCTCGGGCTCGAACTTGCGCGAGATCCCGACCTGCACCGGCTGCCCGGGCTGCAGGTGCACCTCGATGCCGAGCCGGCGCACCCAGGTCCGCTGCGCGGTGCGCGGCGCGATGCGCAGGTTCATGCGGCGCGTGCGCAGCGCCGTGGGGTCGCCGTCCCGGAACTCGGGGTCGTAGGTCGACGACAGCTCGAACACGCGCGGGTCGAAGTCGGCGCCGAGGTGCTCGTTGATGCGGCGCACCATGTGCACGAAGAAGTCGCGGCAGGCGACCTCCTCGTTGTAGGCGCGCTCGAGCACGGCCTCGTCCTTGTGCAGGTCGATGCCGGCGACGAACCGGTCGCCCGGCGCCAGCCGCTCGCCGAGCGCGCGCAGGAACTCCACGGTCGCCGGGATGGTGTCGAGGTTGCCGATCGAGCTGCCGAAGAAGAACACCAGCTTGGGCCGGTCGAGCGGCAGCGTCGGCAGGATCTCGTCGAACATGCCCTGGCGCGGGTCGACGCGCACCTGGTCGCCGAACCGCTGCCGGACCTCGGTGGCGGTCGCGTCGAGCGCGCCGACCGACACGTCGATCGGCAGGTAGTCGAGGGTGCGCCCCGCGGCGGTGCCCGCCGCCAGCACGTGGTTGATCTTGCGCGCCGAGCCGCAGCCGAGCTCGACGATCATCGCGTCGTCGCCGAGGATCTCCGCCGCGTGCGTGCGCAGGATCTCCTCCTCGCAGTCGGTCAGGTAGTAGCCGGACGTTCGCGTGTAGCGCTCGTAGAGGCGCGACGCGGTCGAGTCCCAGATCCACGCGTGGTCGATCTTGACGACCCAGTCCGAGCTCTTCAGCGCCTGCTCGACGGCCTCCTCGAAGCCGGGCTCGGCCTCACGCCCGCCGCGGCCCGTCACCCGGTAGCAGAACACCTGGAACTGCGCGTTCGGGTCCTTGTGCGGCAGGTACGGCGCCGGCGGCGTGCGCTCGAGCAGGGTCCACGCACCGGCCTCCTCGAGCTCCTCGATGCGGCTGCGGATGCCCATCGCGTTGTCGCGGTGGAAGTCGGTGCGCATCGTCAGCGCGACCACGCCGCCCGGCCGCACCAGGCGCAGAACCTCGTCGAGGGCGGCGGCGGGCGCCTGCCCGTACGAGAACACGCCGACCATCACCGCGGCGTCGAACTCGTCGGTGCCGAACGCATCGACCGGCAGCGACAGGTCGGCGGTCAGCAGCTTGCGGTAGACGTTCTTCCGTCGCGCCTGCTCGAGCATCGCCGGGCTGAGGTCGAGGGCGACCAGGTCGCGGAACCCCAGCGCGTGCAGCGCCTGGCCGGCGGCGCCGGTGCCGGCGCCGGCGTCCAGCACGCGTGCCACGTCATGCCGAGTCACCCAGCGCGCCAGCACCTCGGCGGTGAGCCGGTGCCCGAAGAAGCCGACCTGCTCGTGGTCCTCGTCGTAGGTCTCGGCCCACTCCGCGTAGAGCTGCTGCAGGTCCTGGGCGGTCTTCGCCCGGTAGGCCTTGGCCCAGATGGCGTCGCGCCGGGTCCCGCCGGCGGGCTCCTGCGAGGCGGTCGGAGACGGGCGGGGGACGCGCTGGGGGGTCGGTGTCTTCATGGTCTGGTCACATCAGGGACCGGACCTCTGGCGCGGACCGGGCCTGTGGGCTCGAACGGTTCCGACGCAACGACTCGAGAGCAGCGCCGCACCCACCGGGAAAGGCACCCGCGGGCGCCGTTCGAGCGTGTTGGTGTGGACGGGGCGAAGCATGGAAGCACATGCGACGCGAGGATGCAAAGCCGCAGCCGCGGGTGCGTCGGATTGCCTCGATTCCGGCCCTCACGCCGCCGAAACGGGCGGGCGCTACTCGACGCGCGCGACGTCGCCGGGCCTTCTCGTCAGCGCCTCGAGCAGCGGCCCCGCGGCCTTCAGGTTCACGTCGCGCTGCGGGAACGCGATCTCGATGCCGTGCTCGCGGAACAGCCGGTCGATCGCCTGGTGCAGATCGGTCATCCAGCGGTAGTCGAGCGCGCTCATGTCGACGAACACGCGCAGGTGCAGGTTCAGCGTGCTGTCGCCGAAGCCCACGAACACCGCCTCGGGGCGCGGGTCCTCGAGCACGAACGGCGACTCGGCGGCGGCGCGGTCGAGCAGCCGCAGCGCCTGCTCGGTGTCGCTGCCGTAGGCGACGCCGACGGGGATCACCCAGCGCACCACGGAGTCGGTCAGCGTCCAGTTCACGAACCGGCCGGTGACGAACTCGCGGTTGGGCACGACCAGCTCCTTGCGGTCCCAGTCGACGATCGTGGTGGCGCGGATGCGGATGCGGTTGACGCGGCCGATGACGTCGCCGACCGACACCAGGTCGCCGACGCGGATCGGGCGTTCGAACAGCAGGATCAGGCCCGACACGAAGTTGGCGAAGATCTCCTGCAGGCCGAAGCCGAGGCCGACGGACACGGCGGCCAGCAGCCACTGCACCTTCGACCAGCCGACGCCGATGGCGCTGAACGCGAGCACCACGCCGACGATGACGATGCCGTAGCGCGTCAGCGTGGTGATCGCGTTGCGTTCGCCGGCCGGCATGCGGAAGCGCTGCAGCACCAGCAGCTCGAGCAGCGCCGGAACGTTGCGGGCGGCGACGACGGCGGCGAACAGCGTGAACAGCGACAGCAGGACGTCCGCCAGCGTGATGCGGATCGGGGTCGAGCCCGACGCGTCGTCGACGGTCCACAGCTCGATGTTGCGCAGGATGCCGAGCGCCGGCAGCACGTCGACCCAGATCCGGAACGCCACGATCAGCACGGCGATGACCAGCGCCCCGCGCAGCAGCGCCTGGGTCTGCCGCGCGAGGCTCTGCGGGTCGATGTCCTCGACCGGCGGCGCGACCTCGGCGCTCGTCGGTGCGCCGTCGGTGGACTTCTGCGCGGCCATCCGCTCCTGGGCCTGGCGGATCTGCAGCCGGCGCCGCTCGAGCACGAGCCCGCGCACGACGAGCGAGTTGATCAGGACGCCGGCCAGCACCGCGGCGACCGTGAACAGCAGCCGGCGCGACAGCTGCAGCGCCGTGTAGTCGTAGCCGAGCACGGCCATGCCGAGCAGCGTCGTGACGGTGCCGAGCGCCAGCACGAACCACGCAACGCGGAAGCGGTGCAGGGCGCCCGGGCGTCGCGCGACGGCGCCGCCGATCAGGCCGCGCGACGGGTGCAGCAGGCGCCACGCGACCACCAGCAGCAGCGCGAACATCGCCAGCAGCAGCAGGCTGCCGAGCGAACCGAGCCACGCCTCGTCGCCGCGGCTCGTCAGCATGCCCAGCACGAACGCGATCGGCAGCGCCACCGGCACCAGCAGGGGCGCGTTGCGCCGCAGCAGCCGCAGCGTCGTCGACTGCCAGCGGAAGTGCGCCTCGCCGAGGCCGCGCGGCCGCGCCAGCGCCCGCAGCAGCAGCACCACGCCGAGCAGTCCGGCGGAGCCGCTGGCGCCGGCGGCCAGCGCCTTCTGGAACTCACCGGCCTCGCCTCCGGTGTTGGCGAGCCGCAGGCACAGCGCGACGAACCACAGCAGCGCCGGCGGGCCGACCGCCAGCAGCAGGGTGTCGATCGCCGCCAGCGCGGTCGGCGCGTAGCTGACGTTGGTGCCGCGCAGCGCGAGGTCGCCGTGCACGACGAGGCGGCGCCGCAGCCACGGACCGAGGGCCAGCAGCGCGAGCAGCGGCAGCAGCAGCGCCAGTGGCCACCACTGGCCGATCACCCCCGCGAGCGCCGCGCCGGCGCCGAGCCACGCGCGGCCGTCGCCGAGCCACAGCAGCGAATCGCCGAGCGCGCGCGGATCGAGGCGCCAGATCGGCGCGGAGCTGCGGATGCCGAGCACGCGCTCGGTCAGGAAGCGGCGGTAGGCGTCGAGGTCGGCGACGAACTGCCGTTCGGTGGCCTCGATCGCCGACAGCGCGGTCACCAGCTGGCCGTAGTCCGACGACAGCTGCTGCAGCACCTCCTGGCGCTGCCGGCGCAGCGTCTCGGCCTGCTCCAGCACGTCGATCGGCAGCTGGTCGATCACGACCTCGGCGCCGAGCTGCTTCTGCAGCCAGTCGCGCGGCAGCTGGCGCACGACGGCGCGCAGACGGTCGTCGATGTCGAGTTTGTCGAGCTGCGCGTCGGTGATGCGGTCGCCGCGGCTGTGCGCGCGCTGTTCGAGGGCGCGGCGCGGGTCGTCGACGCCGAGTTCCTGCAGCTGGGGGTCGGGGACGCGGTCGTCGCGGTTGCGCGCGCGCTGCTCGACGGCGCGGGCCTGGTCGGCCAGCCAGGCCCGGCGCTTGCGCAGCAGCGCGCCGAATGCGTCGGTCTCGCCGACCAGCCGCGCGCGCTCCTGCATCTCGCCGAAGTCCTCCTCGAGGAGCCGCAGGTCGTCGGCGCCGGCCAGCCGCTCGACCTCGGCGCGGGCCAGCCGGCCGGTGATGTCGCGCCGCAGGTCGGCGAGGCGCGCATTGTCCTCGGCGAGCTTGACGATGCGCGGGTCGGTGCGGCCGACCTGCTGCTGGGCCTGGTTGGCGGCGGTCTGCGCCGCTGCGGCGCGCGCCTGCTGCAGGGCCGCCTGCCACGCGTCGAGCTCGGTCTTGGCGGCGGTGACGCGCCGCGCGGCCAGGTCGCGCCGCGCCCGCAGCAGGTCCTCCTCGGCGTCGAACGCCGCCAGCTCGGCGCCGAGCGCCTCGAGCTGGCTGCGCACGCGCGCCCGCTCGGCGGTGCGCAACACCTGGCGGGCGGCTTGCAGGCGCGGGTCGACCCCGGCGGCGGCGGGCACCTGCTCGGGCAGGGTGTCGAGCTGCTTGCGCAGCTCGGCGACCAGCGGCGGCACGCTCGCGCGGCGATCGGCGCGCTGGCGCGCCTCGGCGTCGAGCTGCGTCGTCGCCGCCGCGGCCTCGGTCTGCGCCTGGGTTCGCGCGGTCACGCCCTGCTCGAGCTCGGCGAGGGAGAGCCCCTTGGCCGGTGGCTCGGGCTGAAGGGTCCGGTCCAGCTGTTCCCGCGCCGCCCGCAGTTCGTCGGGGGCGCCCTGCGCCCGCGCGGTGAAATCGGCCGTCGCGGTGGTCTGCGCCTCGGTCAGGCGGGCGGCCTCGAGCGCGCGGCCGTAGACGTCGAGCAGCGCCGTCTTCAGCTCGGCGGGCAGCGCCTCGTCGGCCTTGAGCTCGTCCAGGCGGGCCTGGATCGCGGCGCGGTTGGCCTCCGGCGCGGTGGCCGTGGCCGGCGGGCTCGGGTCCTGACAGCGCAGGCCGCCCAGGGCTCCGAACGCGACCACGCAGGCGAGCAGGGTGCGACGCATCGTCATCGGGACGGCGGACTATAGCGGCCGCCGGCGCGGCGCTCGAACGCGGCATTGTGCTTCGCTTCGGCCGCAGCCGTGGCACGATGCCCGCCGTGGACGTGCTGCACGTGATCCATCAGTTCCCGCCCGAGACCCGCGGCGGCAGCGAGTCCTACGTCCACGACGTCGCGCTGCGGCAGCGCGCCCGCGGCCGCGACGTCGAGGTGCTGGCCGGCAGCCTCGAGCCGTGGGGCGACGTCGGCATGGCGCTGCAGGACGTCGACGGCATCCCGGTGCATCGGCTGCACCGCAACGACCTGTACTTCGACCACCACGTCAAGACCTGGCACCCGGGGGTGACGCGCGCGTTCGAGCAGCTGCTCGACCAGCACCGCCCGAAGCTGGTGCACGTGCACCACTGGGTGCGGCTGTCGTGCGACCTGGTGGAGGCCGCCGCCGCGCGCGGCGTGCCGTGCGTGGTGACGATCCACGACTTCTTCACCAGCTGCCCGCGCGCGTTCCGGGCGCGCGCCGACGACCCGGCCTGCATGCGGCCGGTGGGCGGCGCGTCGTGCTGGGACTGCGTGCCGAAGTACGGCCACGAGTCGCAGGCGGAGCTCGAGTTCGGCGTCGAGCTGTACGCCGCCAGCTACCGCCGCGAACTGTCGCAGGCGCGCGCCGTGCTGGTCGCGGTCGGCAGCGTCGCCGACCTGTTGGCGCAGACCACCGGCATGCCGCGCGACCGCTACCGCGTGCTGCCGTTCGGCTACCGGCCGCGCTTCGGCGGCGCGCCGCCGCTGCCGGCGCCGGCAGCCGGCGAGCCGTTCCGGTTCGCGTTCTGGGGCGGCGTGGGCCGGCACAAGGGTGTCCTGCAGCTGCTGGCCGCGTTCCGCCGGCTCGTCGAGGGCGGCGGACCGCCGAGCGAGCTGCACGTGCTCGGCGGCGCCGAGTCGCCGGCGTTCGAGCAGGAGCTGCAGGCCGCCGCGCAGGGGCTGCCGGCGACGCTGCACGGCGCGTTCGAGCACGCCCAGGTGCGCGCGCTCATGCCGCACTGCGGCGTGTTCCCGAGCACCTGCATCGAGACCTACGGCATCGTGCTCGACGAGTGCTTCGAGCTCGGGCTGCCGTGCATCGTCAGCGATCTCGGTCCGCTGCCCGAACGCGCCGGCGCCGCGGGGCTCGTCGCCCGCGCCGGCGACGTCGCCGCGCTGGCCGATGCGATGCGGCGGCTCGCGACCGAACCCGGGCTGTGGCAGTCGCTGCGCCAGCACGTGCCGCCGCCGCCGCCGACGCTCGACGCCCATGTCGACGCCCTTCAGGACGCCTACGCGGCCGCGATCGCCGCGCCGCCGCCGGCGCCGTGCGCGCCGGCCGTGCCGCTGGATCGCCGGCTGCACTTCCTGCAGGTGCAGCGCGACTCGGCGCTGACGCGACTGTGTCCGCCCGGCGGGCCGCGCTGAGCGTCCGCGCCCCGACCTCTTGCGAACGCGCGAACGGACGCTTCAGTGCCGCCCATGCTGAAGCTCGGCAAGCCCGCTCCCGCGTTCCGCCTCCCCGACCAGGACGGTCAGATGGTCGCCCTGCGCGAACTCGCCGGCCGCTGGGTCGTGCTCTACTTCTACCCGCGTGACGACACGCCGGGCTGCACCGTCGAGGCGTGTGAGTTCACGGCGGCGCTGCCCGACTTCCGCGGCCTCGCCGCCGAGGTGTTCGGCTGCAGCGGCGACAGTGCGGCCGCGCACACGAAGTTCATCCAGAAGCACCGGCTCGGCATCCGCCTGCTGACCGACGCCGACGCGAAGGTGATGCGCGCGTACGGGGCGTACGGCGAGAAGAGCATGTACGGCCGCACGGTGCAGGGCGTGATCCGGTCGACGGTGCTGATCGCGCCGGATGGCACCGTCGCGTTCCATTGGCCCAAGGTGAAGGCCGCCGGCCATGCCGCGGTCGTCGCCGCGAAGCTCGCCGAACTCGCCGGCGGTAGTGCGCCGTCGGGCGCGAACAAGGCCGCGAGAACGTCGGGGAAGAAGACGGCGAAGAAGGCCGCCAAGAAGGCCGCGAAGAAGGCGGCAAGGAAGGGGACCGGGAAGGCGACGCCGAAGGCCGCCGGGAAGGCCGGCAAGAAGGCGGCACCCAAGGTCGGCAAGGCGCCCGGCCGCAAGGCGAAGCGCTGACCGCGCGTCCGGCCCGCAGGAACCCTGGTCCGGGGCGGCGCCGTCGCTACACTGTTCGGCCCACAATCCAGCCGACCCTTTGCGGGCCCGACCGACGGGCCCCGGAACACCGACTCCCATGGCCGAGAAGATCACCATGTCCAAGTCGGGCCTGCAGGTGCCCGACCAACCCATCCTCCCGTTCATCGAAGGCGACGGCACCGGCCGCGACATCTGGCGCGCGTCCGTGCGCGTCCTGGACGCGGCGGTGCAGAAGGCCTACGGCGGCAAGCGCAAGATCGCCTGGAAGCAGGTGCTGGCCGGCGAGGCCGCGTTCCAGCAGACCGGCAACTGGCTGCCGGACGAGACCGTGCAGGCGTTCCGCGACTGCCTGGTCGGCATCAAGGGCCCGCTGACGACGCCGGTCGGCGGCGGCATCCGCAGCCTCAACGTGGCGCTGCGCCAGTTGCTCGACCTGTACGTCTGCCTGCGCCCCGTGCGCTGGTTCGACGGCGTTCCGTCGCCGGTCAAGGAGCCGGGCAAGACCGACATGGTGATCTTCCGCGAGAACACGGAGGACATCTACGCGGGCATCGAGTTCCAGGAGGGCACCGACGAGGCCAGGCGCTTCAAGGTGATGCTGCAGGAGGCGTTCCCCAAGCAGTTCTCCAAGGTGCGGTTCCCGGACACCGCCGGCTTCGGCATCAAGCCGGTGTCGCGCGAGGGCACCGAGCGCCTCGTGCGCGCGGCCATCGACTACGCGATCCAGAACGGCCGCGACTCGGTGACCCTGGTGCACAAGGGCAACATCATGAAGTTCACCGAGGGCGCCTTCCGCGACTGGGGCTACGCGCTGGCCAAGAAGGCCTACGGCGCCCAGGACCTCGACGGCGGCCCGTGGCAGGTGTTCGAGAAGAACGGCAAGAAGGTGATCGTCAAGGACGTCATCGCCGACGCGTTCCTGCAGCAGATCCTGCTGCGGCCGGCCGAGTACTCGGTCGTCGCCACGCTGAACCTCAACGGCGACTACATCAGCGACGCGCTGGCGGCGCAGGTGGGCGGCATCGGCATCGCGCCGGGCGGCAACATCAACTACGACACCGGCCACGCCGTCTTCGAGGCGACCCACGGCACCGCGCCGAAGTACGCCGACCAGGACAAGGTCAACCCGGGCTCGGTGATCCTCAGCGGCGAGATGATGTTCCGCTACATGAACTGGAACGAGGCCGCCGACCTGATCCTGAAGGGCATGAACGGCGCGATCGCCAGGAAGCAGGTCACCTACGACTTCGCGCGGCTCATGGACGGCGTGCAGCCGGTCAAGTGCTCCGCGTTCGGCGACGCGGTCATCGCGGCGATGTGACCCTGCGGGGCCCGGTCGGTCGTCGGCCGGGCTCGCGGCGGTCCGGGAGGCCCCGCGCCGGGCGCAGTTCGGTCGAGCGGTCGATCAGCAGGCGCGCGAGTCGCGCTCGGACTGGGACCGCCAGTAGCTGTGGTCGTGCAGGGCGTGCGCCAGGCGCGTGACCTCCTCGCGGACCGCCATGCGGCTGATCTCGAGGATGCCCTCCTCGTGCGGGGTCGGGAGGCGCAGCTCGAGCTCGCGCAGTCGGCCGAGCAGTTGCTTGAGTCGGTTCAGGTCAGGGGACATCGGGGTTGCCTCGTGCAGGCGGCACCAGCGCCGCCGACGGAGCCGAGGGGAGCAATGGCCGTGCCAGCAGCAGATCGTTCGACTTTCGGTCGCGGCGGCCGGGATCGGCGGAGCGACGCGCGCTCCCCCCGCGTCGCGTTCGTCGCCCGCCGCGCGCGGAGCACCCCGGAAGAAGAGCGACGCAGGTCATCGAGCGATTCGATGCCCTGCGTCGCCAGGTGGTGAGGTGAATACCGTGTGGTGCTGGTGGTGCGGTCCGCTCGGCGGCCCGTCAGGAGAGCCATGCGTTGCGTTCGTTTCCCTGCGGAGATCCCATGCACATTCGGTTGGGCCGCCGGGCGGACGCCAATGAAGATGCAATGGTCGTGCCAATGGCCAAATGACCGCACAGTGGCCGCAATGTGGTCGGATCGCGGCCCGGGCGCCGCGAAGCCCGATCCCTGTGTGTGCGGAGCGGACGCCCGGCGGTCCCGGAAGTCGGGTGGCGCGGACCCGGCCCGCGGTGGTTCCGTGCGAAGGCCCGGCCGCCGCGAGCGGGCCGTCGCCGCCGCGTGGCCCGATGCGCGCGCCCGCAGCCACGACCCAGCCGGGAGACCCAGCCGGGAGATCCAGCCGGGAGATCCAGCCGGGAGACCCGGGACCTCGACGCACAAAAGGAGCGACGCGGCCCGGCGGGGTCGCCGAGCCGCGTCGTCACATTCGTGGTGCGGATCGAGGAGAGGTGGTGAGTCGGTGCGGGCTCCTGGTGGTGCGGAGCACGCGGTGTCTCGTGGTGCTGGTCCGCTCGGCGGCCCGTCTGGAGCCATGCGTTGCGATTCGTTTCCCTGCGGACATCCCATTCCATTGCACATTCGAATGGGCCGCCGGGCGGACACCAATGACAGAGCAATGGCCGTGCCGGTGGATCGCGTCGGCGATCGTGACCGCTTCGTGTGCGAGCATGCGAACAAGGGCCTCCCCCGGGCTGCGTTCTCGTGCGCATCCGTCTGTCCGGCCGCCGGACGCCATGCCGGACGCCGTTCGCGGACGGTCGCGGATCGTCGTCTGGCGTGCTGGCCGGACCCGCCCGGTCGGCCCGAGACCGGGTCCGGAGGCCGCTCCCCGGGCGCGCCGCGGATCCGCGGTCCCTCCGCCACGAAAGTGAACGACGCGGCCGGCGTCGGGCGCCGTCCGCGTCGTGTCCCAGGACGATCCTGGTGGTTGGGTGCTGAGTGGTTCTGAGTGGTGCTGCGTGCGTCGGGTCCGGTGGTGCCCGGACCGTGGTGCTTGTCCTGTGCGACCCGCCAGCCAAGGCGATCGGTGCAGTGGTGCTGTGGTGCTGGATAATCAGCCAGCGGTCCGCACAGGACAGGGTGCAATGAGCAAGCACCGTGCCATTGCCGTCGCGTCCGTCGTTCGACCGGACTGCGGACACTCGGATGCGTTCGGGCGCAGCGCCGATCGCCCCGGGCGTACCGCCGATGTCCGGTTCGCGGATTCGCGCCGGGAGCGGGGTCGGGCTCGATCCACCCGGCGCGGTGTCCGCGGTGTCCGACCGCGGGTGTCGTCGCGCCGCGGATCGCCGAGCGACCTGCTTCGGACGGATGCGACCGGGCGCCGGCCAAATGAAAACGCGCGAGGCGGCGATCGCTCGCCACCTCGCGCGTCCCGGCCAGGGGGGAAGTCGTCCGCGCGGCGGGTGCCGGCCTCGAAGGAGTTGAGGAGGACTCGAGACTCGGAACGTGATGCGGTGCTTTGGCTGGTGCGATAGCGCCGGCAGCCGCCGCGCGGACACCGCTCCAGGAGCAACGGACGTGCCAACGTCCGGATGTTCCGGATCCGGCCGCAGGGTCTTCGGGTGCCCGCATTGTCCGGGCCCCGGTGTGCATTAGGCTGACTGCCCGCCCGACGATGGCCACGCCCCCACCCGACCATCCCGATCCGTCCGGTCTGCCAGAGGACCGGGAGCCGCTCGACGGGTCCGACGCAGCGGGCCGCGCGCACGGCGCCGGCGACGACCTCGAGGCGGATCTCGATTCGACGCTCCGGCGCGCCGATCCGCCGCCGCGGCCCGCCCCCGCGGGCGACGACGCGGCGGCGGGAGCGCCGGACGACGAGACCGACCGCACGCGCGTGGGCCCCGCGCGCGCGCGCACCGGTGGCAGCGGCGGGGCTGGCGGCGGGACCGGTGCTGCCGGCGGCAAGGGAACGGCCGGCGGGACCGGGTCCGCGGCGCGCAGCGGCGAGACCGCGGTGACGGATCCGCTGGTCGGCACGACGCTCGGCGGCTGCCAGCTCGAGGCCCTGCTCGGGCGCGGCGCGATGGGCGCGGTCTACCGGGCGCGGCAGGTGCGGCTGGCGCGCACCGTGGCCGTCAAGGTGATGCGCGGCGACCTGCTGGCGGATCGCCGCGCCATCCAGCGGTTCGAGCAGGAGGCCAAGACGGTTGGCCGGTTCGACAGCCAGTACGTCGTCCGCATCCACGACGTCGGCGAAGAGCGCGGGCTGCATTACCTGATCATGGAGTTCGTCGCCGGCGTGAACCTGCGCCAGCAGGCGCAGCAGAGCGGCGGCCGCATCGACTTCGGCGAGGCGACGCGCCTCCTGCGGCAGGCCTGCGACGGGCTCGAGGAGGCGCAGCGGGTCGGCGTGCTGCACCGCGACATCAAGCCCGACAATCTGATGCTCGGCGAGCGCGGCGAGCTGAAGATCGCCGACTTCGGCATCGCCAAGCCGATCCACGACGATCTGCAGGTCACCATGACGGCGGAGCTGATGGGCACGCCGCTCTACATGAGTCCCGAGCAGTGCCGCGGCGAGAAGCACCTCGACTTCCGCAGCGACATGTTCTCGCTGGGGGCGACGTTCTTCCACCTGCTGACGGGCGAGCCGCCGGTGAAGGCCAACTCGGTCTACGAGCTGATCGAGACCAAGACGCGCATCGACTGCCTGAGCCTGTCCAAGGTGCTGCCGGAGATGGCGGCGGACAACCCGCTGTCGCGCGTCATCGAGAAGATGACGGCGCTGGAGCGGGGCGACCGCTACGCGGACTACGGCGAGCTGCGCGCCGACCTCGACCGCATCGAGCGCGGTGAGCGCGTGCAGGCCGAGCCGCCGAAGCCGCGGCCGCGGCAGCGCACGGCGCCGGCGCGCTCGCGAGCGGTGCCGGTGGTGATCGCGGTGCTGGTGCTCGGCGGCGGCGCGGCCGCGTGGGCGCTGACGTCCGGCGGCGCCGCCGAGCCCGCGGATCGCGTGGTGACCCCGGAGCCCGAGCCGAACCCGCGGCCGAACCCGCAGCCGGTCGACCGCGCCCGCGAACTGAAGGACATCCGCGGCCGCTTCCGGGCCAACGGCCCGTCGCGCGAACTGCAGCGCGACCTCGAGGCCGTCGCGCCGGAGACGGCCGCCGACCGCGCCGAGCACCGGGCGCTGTCCGGCCTGCTCGATCGCGCGCTGGCGGCGCGGGCGAAGCTGCGCGAGATCGAGCTGCGGCGGCCGGTGCCGAAGCCGCCGTTCGACGACACCGCGGCGTTCCTGGCCGAGGTCGACGCGGTTGCGGTCGCCGACGCCGACGCGGATCGCGACCTGCGCGGCTGGCTCGAGGCCGAGCGCGAACGCGTCCGCAGCGTCGAGGTGCTGCGCACCGCGGCGCGCGCCGCGCTGATCGACGCGTGGGCCAGCTGGAACAGCGCCCGCCGCGACGCCGTGCTCGACGCCGACGCGATCCAGACGCTGCGCGAGAAGCTGCAGGCGATCCGCGCCGGCGGCGATCGGCTGTGCGCGCTGTTCGACACCGACGTCGCGACGCTGCGCCTGCCGGTCGACGAATGGAGCCGTGCCGAACAGGAGCTGTCGGCGCCGCCGGTCGATCTGCGCGCGCGCCTCGACGATCTGCGCGCGCGGTTCCGCGGCGAGGGCCCGTCGACCGCGCTGCGCGGCGAGGTCGAGGCGATCCAGTCGAACACGACCTCGATCGTGGAGGACCGCCGGAAGCTGCTCGACGCCATGGACCTCGCGCAGCGCGTGCGCGGCAACCTCGACACGGCGCGGCTCATGCGGCCCGCGGCGCCGACGGTGCCGTTCCAGAAGCTGGAGTCCTGGTACGAGCGGATCGACGGCGCGCTGGGCGACGCGCTCCGCGCCGACGACGCGGACCTCACCGCGCTGGTCACCACCTGGCGCGCGGCCGAGCGCGCGGAGGACGCCTTCGGCGCCGCCGCGGTCGCAGCGCTGGAGCAGGCCTGGACCGAGTGCGAGCGCGACCTGCGGGCCGCGCGGGCGGCCGGCGACGCGTCGCGTCTGCAGGCGATGCAGGCGCGGGTCGAGCCGCTGCGCGAAGGTCGCGCGCGTCTCCTGGTGTTGTTCCCGGCGCTGGCGGCGCAGATCGAGCAGGCGATGCCGGCCGAGCGGGCGACGACCCTCGTCGCCGAACTGCAGGCCGCCGCGACGGCGGTCGGGCTGCAGACGGCGGTCACCGCGACCGGTCGGCTGGTGCAGGGCGCCGCCGGGCTGGCCGGCTGGCAGCGCGTGCGCGACCGCGTGCACGACGAGCTCGGCGCCCACGCGGCGGCGGTGGCCGAGCAGGCCGGTGCCGCCGACGCGACCGAGCTGCGGCAGGCGATCGACGCGCTGGAGCGCGAGGTGTCGGCGCGGGATCGCGCGGCGCGGGCGCTGGACGAGGCGATCGGCCGGCTGGTCGATGGCGACCTCACGGCCGCTGCCGCCGTCGACCTGTCGGCGCCCGCGTTCGGCGACGAGGCGCGCGCGCTCAGCGCCGCCATCGGCGACTGCGGGTCCGCCTTCGAGGCGCTGCGCCAGCGCGCCGACCTCGACGGCGCGGGCGAGCGGCTCGCGGCCGCCGCGCGGCGACTCGACGCGTTCGGCGAGGCGATGCGCGCGGCACAGCAGCGCACGGCCGACTGGCAGCGCCTGCTCGGCGAGGTGCGCAAGGCGGCCTCCGGGCTGGTGCCGATCGCGGGCGGCGACAGCGGCAAGGGCGTGATCGACGCGTTCTTCGTGGCGCCGCTCGAGGTGACCCGCGCGGACTGGCTGCCGTTCGTGCGGGCGGTCGACGCGGCCTGGAAGGCGACCGCCGGGCAGGCGGACGGAGCGCGGCTCGATCGCCTCGCCGCCGACTTCGGCGTGCGTCCGCCGACCGCCGACGTGGTGACGCGGCTGCTGCGCGGGCAGTCGGCGCTGGAGTCCGATCCGCAGAAGCCGATCGACGGGATCAGCCAGTACGCCGCGGCGATGTACGCGCACTGGCGGCGCCGCGACCTGCCGACGCTGGCCGAGTGGACCATGGCGGCGCTGGGCCCGGCGCCGCGCGCGAACCGGTTCCCGTGGGGCGACCAATGGACCCTCGACGCGGCGGTCCGCAGCCAGAGCACCCGCGAGCTGGTCGCCGCCGATCAGGGCGGCCGGACGTGGGGCGACGTGCGGCGCGGCGACGTCCGGCACCTGGTCGGCAACGCCGCCGAGTGGCTCGAGGCGCCGTCCGACGCCGAGAACGGCGCGCTCGCCGGCGGCAGCTACCGCGACACCCGCGGCGAGCTCGAGCGCGCCGCCATGGGCGAGCCGTTCGAGAAGCACCGCGAGGCCACCAATCTCGGCTACGGCCTGCGCACGATGCTGCGGCCGCGCGAGGTGTTCGGGGACGCCTGGCCGCGGTAGCCGGCGGCGTCCGCGGCGCTCGCGCTCCCCGGCGCTCGCGCTCCAAGGCGCTCGCGCTCCCCGGCGCTCGCGCTCCAAGGCGCTCGCGCTCAGCGGCGCGGCATCAGGATGAACACCTGATCCGTCGGGTCGAGCGCCGTCAGCGTGCGCACCTCGGTGCGGTACTGGGAATCGTCGGCGCGCGAGCGCGGGCGGTTGTTCAGCTCGCCCTTGTCGTCGACCGAGACCTGCATCACCGTCACGTCGACGCGCGGCTGCTCGAACACGATGTCGAGCTGCAGCGGCTCCGGGCCGCCGGTGAGCTGCTTGCGATCGGCGGCGCCGTCCCAGTCGGCGCCCAGGACGACGAGGCAGTGCAGTCGGTTCTCCTCGTTGTCGATCGCCTGGAACCGGAAGGTGCGCTTCGGCACGCTGCCGCACGCGGCGAGACCGCCGAGCAGCACGAGCATCGGGAATTTGGCGAAGGTCATGACGGCGCTCCTCACCGGTGTTCCTTGAGGGTGATCTTGATCGCGCCGACGGTGTCGAGCTGGTTGGCCAGCTCCATCTCGCCGTAGACCCGGAGGTCGGGCTCGAAGCCGCGCGCGGTGGCCTGCAGGTAGATGCGATCCTGCCGGTCGAAGGAGAGGGTGTAGGCCTGACGGTCGCCGTTGCCGACGCGCTGGCCGTTGATGTAGAGCGCCGCGCTCGGCGGGTCGACCTCGATGACCGTGAGGTAGCCGGCGGTGCCGCAGGCGGGCAGCACGGCGAGGGCGCCGAGCAGCAGGCCGGGGCCGCGTCGCAGGAAGTTGGTCTTGCGCATGTCTTTTGGTTCGTCCCGAGAGAGCGACGCAAGATAGGGAGCGCCGCGCCGGAGGGTCAATCGAACCGGGTGGTTTTTGCGGCGCGCCGACGGTCGTCGTCGGCGAGCGGGCGCAGCGATCCGCCGGTCAGCTGAGTTCCAGCATCCGCTGCAGGGGCAGCAGCGCCCGCCGGCGCAGGTCTTCGTCCATCTCCAGCCGCGGCTGCAGGTCGCGCAGCGCCAGGTAGATCTTCTCCAGGGTGTTGAGCTTCATGTGCGGGCACTGGTTGCAGCCCCGGCAGGCCGCCGTCCGGTCCTCGTAGGGCACCGGGATCAGCTCCTTGTGCGGCGCGTGCTTGTGCATCGTGTGCAGGATGCCGAGCTCGGTGCCGACGATGTACGTCGTGCCCGGATCCTCCTGGACGAACTGCAGCAGCTTCGAGGTCGAGCCGACGTAGTCGGCCAGCGCCAGCACGTGGTCCTCGCACTCGGGGTGGGCGATGAACTTCGCGCCCGGGTGCCGCGCCTTGAGCTGCGCGATCTTCTGCGCGCTGAAGGTCTCGTGCACCATGCAGGTGCCGGGCCAGAGGTCCATCTGGCGACCGGTCTTCTTGATCAGGAACGCGCCGAGGTTCTTGTCGGGGCCGAACAGGATCGGCCGGTCCTTCGGCACCGCGCGCAGGATCTTCTCGGCGTTGCTCGACGTGCAGATCATGTCGCTCTCGGCCTTCGTCGCGGCGCTGCAGTTCACGTACATGACCACGTAGTGGTCGGGGTGCCGCGCCTTCCACGCGCGGAGCTGGTCGGCCGGGCAGGCGTCGGCGAGCGAGCAGCCCGCGTCGAGATCGGGCAGCACGACGATCTTGCCGGGGTTCAGGATCTTGGCCGTCTCGGCCATGAAGTGGACGCCGCAGAACAGGATGACATCGGCGTCGGTGTCGCGCGCGCGCTTGGCCAGCTCGAGCGAGTCGCCGAGGTGGTCGGCGATGTCCTGGATGTCGGGGTCCTGGTAGTAGTGGGCCAGGATCACGGCGTTGCGCTCGCGGCGCAGTCGGTCGATCTCGGCGAAGAGATCGAGGCCCGGGTCGACGGACGTCATGGCGGCCATCATGGGACCGGCCCGGGCGGCAACCAAGCGCCGAGCAGGGCCTCAGCCGGCGTCGGCGGCGGCGCCGCCGGGCTTGCGGGCGAGCGCAGCGCGCAGCGGGCACGATTCCGCGGCGACCGGCTCGCCGCGGCGGTAGCGCAGGAGCAGCTCGCGCGAGCGTTCGGCGAGCAGCCGGCGCACCTGCCGCCGCTGGCCGCGCACGCGCGGGATGTGCATCGAGTCGTAGGCGGTGGTCTGGTGGCGCAGCCAGGCGATGGTCGCGGCCTCGGCGCGCTCCGCCACCGGGATCCGCTGCGTGCGGGCGACCGTGCCGCTGCCGACCGGCGTCGCGTGCGCGGCGATGGCCGCGGCCACGCGCTCCTGCAGCTCGGTGTGTGGTCGTGCGAACGCGAGGAAGCGCGCCACCGCGGCGCGGAAGTCCTCGACGTAGTCCTCCTGCGCGGCGGCTCGGCGGGCCCGGCCGACGGCGAGCTTGCGTTCGTAGGCCGGGTCGCCGCGCGCGGCTTCGACCGCGGCGCGCGCCGCGGCGATGCGCTCGGCCGGCGCCCAGACGCCGCGCGAGAACGTGCGACGCCCCTGCTGCTCCTGCACGGTCCAGCACGGGCCGCCCGCCTTGACGCGGCGCGTCAGCATCGCGTCGCCCGGCGGCAGCAGCTCCCAGTCGTCGGGCACCCGCAGCACCTGGCAGCCGTCGAGGCGCACGCTGCGCGCGTTCGGGCCGGGGCGGACGGTGCGGTCGCGGTCGGGCATGCGAGTGGTGTAGCTTGGGGTTCGTGCAACACCAGTCCGTAGGCGTGTCGATCGATGTCGATTCCGCAGGGCGGTGGTGCGGCGCCCTACTTGTTCGAGACAGGGTGAGTAGGGCTACTCTTCGCTCCGTGTCGCACTCGCACTACCATTCCCCCATGCGTTTCCAGTCGATGGTTTGGCGATGCTGAAGTTGAGTAGCGTGTCGGTGTCCGGCTTCAGGTCGTTCTTGGCGAGCGAAGTGCGGCTAGGCGACCTGAATGTCCTGATCGGCGCCAACGGGGCGGGCAAGACCAACTTCATCGACTTGCTCGAAATGCTGCGCATCTGGCCTGCGCCGAGCCCGAGCCTTCAGAACTATGTCGGCCGCAAGGGGGGTGCCTCCTCGATCCTACACTATGGTCCGAAGCTCACGGAAGCAATGTTGCTCACGCTGAAGTGGGCAAGCATCACGTCGGCAACAACCTACGAGCTCGAAGGAGCGCTCTCCTTCGCGGCACCTGATCGACTCATCTTCACCAAGTGCTTCGTACGTTGGCGCGATGAAGAGGGACAGTCACACTCGTTTGGTGTGCCGCATCCGGCGGATGAGTCGGGGCTGGGATCCCTTGCGGCCGAGACGCACCTCATTCCGGGGCAGGGCCCCGCCGCCGTCATCGCCGGTTTCCTGTCGGGTGTTCAGGTGTACCACTTCCACGACACGTCGGATGCCGCGCGTATCAGGACCACTCAGGATCTGCACCAGAACCGCATGCTACTTGGTTCTGGCGGCAACCTGGCGGCATACCTGTACATGCTCGCGCAACAACATCCCAAGCACTACGAGCGCATCGTGAGCACCGTGCGGATGGTGGTGCCCTACTTCCGAGGCTTCATCCTCGCGCCGGATCGACTGAACACCAACAAGATCAGCCTTCGATGGCACGATGGCGATCCGGATTACGAGTTCGGCGTGCATCAGTTGTCGGATGGGTCGTTGCGCGCTGTGGCATTGATCACGGCGTTGTTGCAGCCCGAGGCTCACCTGCCGTCCATGCTGGTTCTCGACGAGCCAGAACTCGGGCTGCACCCGAGCGCAGTGGCGACAATCGCAAAACTGACGCGAGCGGTGTCGAACAAGAGGCAGGTGGTCGTGGCGACCCAGTCGCCCAAGTTCGTTTCCGCATTCGCCCCCGAGGAGGTGGCAGTGGTCGAGCGCGCCGAAGGCGATCGGCAGCGCGGGCATTCGGTCATCCGTCGCCTCGACGCGCAGGGTCTCGGCGCCTGGTTGCAGGACTACGATCTCGGCCAGCTGTACGACATGGGGGTGACGGGTGGAGGGCCAGGGTGAAGTCAGTCGAACTGCGCGTCCTGTGTGAGGGTGACACGGAATGGAACTTCGTCGTTCAGGTGCTCGCTCCCCACCTGAGCCCGGTTCGCGTGTTTGCCAAGCCGCAGTTGTTGTCGCCCTTCGGTGGCATCCGCAAGTTCCAGCGCCTCAAGAAGGACATTCAGAACGAGCTGGGCCGTCTCAGGGCTCACCAGTTCGTTACAACCATGTTCGACCTGTACGCACTGCCTAAGGACTACCCCGACCGAGGTAGCGTGGATGGGGAGAGTGGCGTCCAGCGAGCTTTGCGCGTGGAAGCGGGCATGAAGCGGGAGCTGAACAACCCGCGTTTTCTTCCCTACGTGCAGGTCCACGAGTTCGAAGCTCTGGTGTTCGTTGAAGTCGATCGGCTGCGAGACCAGTATCCGGACGGTGAGGCTGATGCTGCAGTGCAACTGCTTCGCAGCTCAGTTGGCAATCTTGCTCCCGAGGACATCGATGATGGGCCACAGACCGCGCCATCCAAGCGAATCGAGCGCGTCCTGCCGCAGTACGCGTACGCAAAGTCGATCAATGGTCCGCAGGTCGCTGCCGCCATCGGGATGAACCGTCTGCGCAAGGCTTGTCCTCACTTCAACGAGTGGATCACCAGGCTCGAGCGTCTGCAAGGACGCGCCCGTGGCTCAGGCAGCCGGCGTAGGACCTGAATGATCCTTACCGTCGGCGCCGCAGCATCGCGTAGTGCGGCATCTGCTCCTGTGGCTCGAGCATGCCGCTGTCGTCGGCCGACAGGTACGAGACCTCGTAGCCATCGCGGTGCAGCTCGAGGTGCCGCGGCGGCGCCGCGCCCTGCAGCAGCAGGTCGCCGAACTGGTCGGTCGTGCCGATCGGTACGCCGTCGGCGAGCACCTCGACGCCGGGCAGCGGCCGGCCGGTGATGCCGTGCGCTTCCTGCACGTGCAGCAGCGTTCCCCAGCCCGGACGCAGTGCGACGCGCAGCGGCTCGCGCGCGGTGGCCGCCGCCAGCGTGGTGGTCGACCACACCGGCAGGCAGCCGGCGGCGCGCACCAGCACCTGCACGGCCTGACCCTCGAGGAAGGGTCCGATCTCGTAGCTGCCGTCGGTCGCGACCGTGCCGCTGAGGATCTGCCGACCGCCGACGAACGTGGTGATGCCCGCGAAGGCGGCGGGCGTGCCGTCCAGCAGCGTGACCTCCACGCGGCGCCGCACCGGCGGCGGCACGCCGTCGTCGCGGCAGACGAACTCGATGCTGCCGGCGTCGGCGCGTACGCGCTGCTCGGTGCGGTCGAACGGCGGCAGCTGCGGCGGCGGGTCCAGCTCCACGATCCACTCGCCGGCCGGCAGGTCGTCGAACACGTACCGCGTCGAACTCGTGCCCCTGGCGTGGCCGCCGGTCTGCGCGGTCGGCAGCGTCGACCACGTCGGTTCGAATCGCGGGAAGCGGCGGTCGGTGCCGTCGGGCCGGCGCGCGGTGAGCACGACGCTTTGGATCGCGTGGGCGCCGGTCGTCGAGCGCAGCAGCACGGTCAGCGTCGCGGTGTCGACGTCGGGCGCCGCCACCGTCGCGCGCACCTCGGTCGTCGCCGCCGCGCGGATCTCGACGTCGTGGCGCTGTGGCGCCCCGTCGCGCAGCCCGATCCAGGCGCGGTAACGACCGGGCTCCAGGCATTCGACGCGGGCCAGCAGCGCGCGCCCGAACGACACCGTGATGTCGCGCGGCAACGGTTCGCCGTCGTCGCCGAGGCGGTAGACGCTCAGGTGGGCATCGCGCCGCTCGGCGGTGGCGGCGTCGATGCCGTCGAGGACGACCTGCAGCACGCCGCTGGCGCGGGCCCGCAGGTGCACTGGATCGCCCTGCCGGCCGCGCACCGCGTGCACGGGGCCCGCGGCCCACCAGGTGCCGTCGACGTCGCGCACCGTCAGGGTCCACGGCCCGATGCCCAGCGCCGATGCATTGGCGTCGTAGGCGTCGAGCCGCACCCAGGGCAGGGGCCCGCGTCGCACGTGGCTGCTGCCGGGCCGGCGCAGTTCGGGCGCGGCGCCGGCGGTCAGCACGGCCAGCAGCTCGGCGTCTTCCGGCGGCGGCGCGTCGAACACCAGTTCGTAGGTCGGCCCGACCGCGAACGCGACGTCGCGCACGGCGCCGGCGGGCGGCCAGTCGTAGCGGTGGACGGTCTGCACCTGGTGCAGGGCGATCGGATTGCTGGCGTCGTCCAGTGCGCGCAGCGAGACGGTGTCGACGCCGCGCCACTCCGGCGGCAGCGTCAGCCGGCCCTCGTCGTCGGTGACCAGGCGTTCGCTGCCGGGTCGGTCGGGCACCTCGACCGCGACCGCGAACTGCGGCAGCGGCGCGCCCTGGGCGGCGTCGACCGCGCGCAACAGGATCGGCGCCGCGGCGGTCGGCGGCGGCGCGGCGGGCCCGGCCTCGACCCGATGACGCCCCGCTGCGGCAGCGCCGGTCGCGGCGTCGCCGAGTGCTGCGACGGATGCCGCGCCACCGCCGGTGCCACCGGCATCGACCGGCTCGGCCGGTGGCGCGGCCGGCGATCCGACGGCCAACCAGGCGGCCACGGCGACCACACCCACGGCGGCCGCGAACTTGGTTGCAGTGCTCACGAGCAGTCCTGCGGTGAGGGTTGCGAGCGGCGCCGTGGGCGCCGCGGGGGTGCGATCGAGCGCGAGCGCCGAACACAGGGCGGCGCGCCAGTCGGAGCGTTGGCGGTCGAGGCGTTCGCGCAGCAGGGCGACGCCGCGCTGCAGGCGGCTCTTGACGGTGGCCAGCGGCGTGCCGCTGGCCGCGGCGATCGCGGCCGGCGTCCGGTCCTCGAAGAACCGCTGCATCAGCGTCGCGCGGTAGGGCTCGTCGAGCGCCATCAGCGCCTCGTGCAGCCGCTGCAGCGCCTCGCGGCGCGCGACGGTCGACGCCGGCTCCGGCGCGGGCTCGGCCGGGACGCGGGCGCGTTCGCGTTCGTCGCGTCGTCGCTCGCCGCGCCGGTGGGTGCTCGCGCGCCGCCGCAGCACGCCGAGCAACCAGCCGCGCAGCGGCGCGCCGGGCGGCGGCGGCGACCGCAGCACCTGCAGCGCGGTGTCCTGCACCAGGTCGTCGGCCCAGGCGTCGCCGACCAGCTGGCGGGCCAGCGCACGCAGCGCGCGGGCGTGGGCGGTCAGTTCGTGTTCGAGCGGCGACATCGTTCGGCGGGTGGTGGCGTCGGCAACAGGTGTCCGCGCCCGCGGTCGGGGATGCAGCCAGTATCGCGAATCGCGGCGGGATCGGCGGCGCGCGGTCCTGCCGGCTCATCCGTCAGGCCGTCAGGTGCGTCTCGAGGTAGCGCAGCAGCTGTCGCCGCGTGAACGGCTTGCCGAGCAGGGGCGCGTCCTCGCGCATCTGCGCCTGGGTGCGCGCGTCGACGTAGCCGCTGACGAACAGGACCTTGACCTGCGGTCGCTCGGCCTGCACCTGGGCGGCGAGGTCGGGCCCGTTCATGCCGGGCAGCAGCACGTCGGTCAGCAGGGCGTCGATGCGGCCGGGGTGGGACCGGGCCAGCGCCACCGCGCCCTCGGCGCAGGTGGCGGTCAACACGTCGTAGCCGGCCGTGCGCAGCGTGCGCGCAGTGGTCTCGAGCACCGCCGGTTCGTCCTCCGTCAGCAGGATGGTCCTCGGCGTGCCCGACCGCGGCGCCGCCGGCGGCGGTCGGCGACCGGACTCGGACTCGTCCGGGACGCCGTCGACCGCGGGCCACTGCACGCGCACCGCGGTGCCGCGCCCGGGCGCGCTGTCGATCGTCACCGACCCGTGCGACTGCTGGGCGATGCCGTGGACGACGGCGAGGCCGAGCCCGGTGCCGCGCTCGCCCTTGGTCGAGAACCAGGGCGCCAGGGCCTGGCGCGCGACTTCGGGCGTCATGCCGATGCCGGTGTCGCGGACGGTCAGCGCCACCTGCGGCGCCTGTTCGCCGCCGCATCGCTGCACCGAGACCTCGATGGTGCTGCCGGTCGGCGACGCGTCGCGGGCGTTCACCACCAGGTTGAACAGCACCTGCTCGGCCTGGCCGGACTGCAGCCGCACCGTGCACGGCTGCTCGTCGATCGCGGTGACCAGCCGGTGCCGTTCGCCGAGCAGACGCGCCAGCGGGCCGGCCGAGTCGGCGACCGCCTGGGCCAGGTCGATGCGCCGGGTCGGCCCGGCACCCCGCGCCAGCGCCAGCAGCTGCGAGGTGACCCGGGCGGCCTGGCGCGTGGCGTGTCGCAGCTCCCCGAGGTCCTGGTGCATCGCCGCGTCGAGGTCGCCGCGCTGCTGGATGTGTTCGCCGATGGCTGTGATCACCGTCAGCGCGTTGTTGAAGTCGTGCGCGACGCCG
Source organism: Planctomycetota bacterium (assembly GCA_050245995.1). Classification (GTDB taxonomy): domain Bacteria; phylum Planctomycetota; class UBA1135; order UBA1135; family UBA2386; genus JBFWWV01. The sequence continues at coordinate 209,218 of JBFWWV010000010.1, forward strand.
CCGGCGAGGCGGCCGAGGGCCTCCATGCGCTGCGCCTCCTGCAGCTGACGCGTGCGCTCGGCCAGGTCCTCGTGCTGGGTCCGGATCCGCGCCGCCTGCACCTCGAGCGCCCAGATGGCGAGGCCGAGCCCGATCACGAACTGCAGCAGCAGGTTCGCCGACTGCACCGCGGAGAGCGCGTCGACGCCGTCGGCGCGGCTCTGCAGCCATGCGACCTCGTACCAGGACGCGGCCGCCAGCGCCGCGAAGCCGCAGCCGACCAGCAGGCGGCCCAGCGCGTTGCGGCCGGTGCGGCCGCGCAGCAGCAGGATCGATGTGGGCAGCAGCAGCAGGCCGGCGATGGCGAGCGGCAGGACCACCCGCAGCCCGAACCGCAGCGCCGGCGACGTCGCGAGCGTCGCCAGGGTCAGCGCCAGGACCGCGAGCGCCGAGCCGGCGAGCGCCGCGCGCACGTGGCGCGGCGCCGGGGCGCGGTCGTGCACCGCGGCCAGCGCGCCGGTCACCATGAACCCGAGCTGCCAGTAGAGCCCGAGCTGGGTCACCACCGACTGGGCGGTGCGCACGACCGTCGACGCCGGCTGGTACTGCCAGAGGGACAGCGCCGCGGCGCCGAAGAAGTGGTGGACGGCGCCGCACACCCAGGCCAGGGCCCACAACCGCAGGTGCGGCGCCGCGTACGCGCGGTGCAGGCGCCAGAACACCAGCGCCAGCAGCGCGCACCCCAGCACCAGCGTCATTGCGTGGGGGACGGGTACGTAGGTACCGACTGCTCCGACTTCCGATTCTCCGGGCACTCGCGCCCGAGTCTAACCGCGGCGGCGGTCGCGCCGGCAGGGGCTCCCCTGCGGCCGGCCCGGATCAGCGGCTCTTGCTGGCGGCCTTGCGCCGCACCTTCTTCTTCTTCGGCGCGCCTTCGCGGGCGGTGATCAGGTCGACCGCGCGCTCGAGGGTCAGCTCGTTCGGGTCCTCGCCCTTGGGCAGCGACGCGTTGGTGGTGCCGTCGGTCACGTACGGACCGTAGCGTCCCTCCATCAGCTTGATCATCGCCCCGCTCTTCGGGTGCGCGCCGACCTCCTTCAGCGGCGTGCGCGCCGTCGCCTGCTGCCGGCCGCGCGCCTTGGGCTGCGCGAACAGGTGCAGGGCGGTCTTCAGGTCGACGGTCAGCGGCGTGAGCTCGGGCGGGATCGAGCGGGTGTCCTTGCCCCACTTGAGGTAGGGGCCGTAGCGGCCGTTGGCGGCCAGGATCGGCTCGTCCTCAGAGCTCTCCGGGTGCTTCTGCACGGCGACCGTGCGCGGCAGCGACAGCACCGCGAGCGCCTGCTCGAGCGTCACCGTCTCCGGCTCCATGCCGGCCAGCAGCGACGCCATCTTCGGCTTGTCGTCCATCTTGTCGGGGTCGCCGAGCTGGAAGTACGGACCGAAGCGGCCGACCTTCACGAACACCTCGAGGTCGGTCTCGGGGTCGATGCCGAGGCACTTGGGGCCGTCGCCGCCCTTCTTGAGCAGTTCGACCGCCTTGTCGTAGGTCATCTCGTCCGGCGGCATCTCGTCGGGCACGCTGACGCGCTTCTCGCCGCACGACAGGAACGGGCCGTAGCGGCCGACGCGGACCTCGACGAGTTCGTCGTTCTCGTTGGTGCCGAGCGGGATGCTGCACACCTTGCGCGGGTCGATCTCGGACTCGACGCCGGCGACGCGGTCGCGCAGGCCGGGCTGGCCGTTGCCGAGGTAGAAGTGCTGCAGGTAGTCGACGCGCTTCTGCCGGCCGTTGCTGATCTCGTCGAGGTCGTCCTCCATCTTCGCGGTGAACTGGTAGTCGATCAGCCAGCCCAGGTGCTCGGACAGCAGGTCGACGACCGCGAACGCGGTGAACGTGGGGATCAGCGACGTGCCGCGCTTGAAGCAGTACTCGCGCGCGACGATGGTCTCGATGATCGACGCGTAGGTGCTCGGGCGGCCGATGCCGCGCGCCTCGAGCTCCTTGATCAGGCCGGCTTCGGTCAGCCGCCCGGGCGGCTGCGTCGTGTGGCCCTTCGGCTCGAGCTCGTCGGCGGTGGCGCGCTGGCCCTCGGCGATGTCCGGCAGCACGCGCTCGGACTCGGCCAGCTCGGCGTCGGCGTCCTCGATGTCCTCGACGTAGGCGAGCCGGAAGCCCGGGAAGTCGATCGTCTTGCCGGTCGCGGTGAACCGCGCCGTGCCGTTCCTGCCGGCGTCCATCTCCAGCGCCAGCGTGGTGCGGTTGCCGCGGGCGTCCTTCATCTGGCAGGCCACGGTGCGGCGCCAGATCAGGTCGTAGACTTTGCGCTCGTCGTCGCCGACGTCGTTGCCGAGCGCGTCGGGCATCTTGAACTCGCTGCCGGCGGGCCGGATCGCCTCGTGCGCCTCCTGCGCGTTGCGCACCTTGGTCTGGTAGGTGCGCGGCGCGTCGGCCACGTTCTCGGCGCCGAACTCGCGCGTGATCAGCGCGCGCGCCGCCTCGATCGCCTGCTCGCTGAGCGTCGTCGAGTCGGTGCGCATGTAGGTGATGTAGCCGTTCTCGTACAGGCGCTGCGCGGCGCGCATCGTGCGCTGCGCCGCGAACCGCAGCTTGCGCGCGGCCTCCTGCTGCAGCGTGCTGGTGGTGAACGGCGCCGACGGCCGCTCGGTGAACGGCTTCTGCTCGCGGTCGACGACCGTGGCCTGCTTGCCGGCCAGCGCATTGGCCAGCGAAACCGCCAGCTTCTCGTCGATCAGCACCAGCTTCTGCTTGCCCTCGCCCTTCAGCTCGCCGGTGTCGGGGTCGAAGTCGCGGCCGGTGGCCACGCGGGCGCCGTCGAGCGCGACCAGGTTGGCGTCGAACTGCGTGCGGTCGCCCTCGGTGCCGGCGAACTTGGAGCTCAAGGTCCAGTAGTCGGCCGACTTGAACCGGATGCGCTCGCGTTCGCGCTCCACGATCAGCCGGATGGCCACGCTCTGCACGCGACCGGCGGACAGCTGCGGCTTGATCTTCTTCCACAGCAGCGGCGACACCGTGTAGCCGTACAGGCGGTCGACCAGGCGGCGCGTCTCCTGCGCCTCGACCAGCGCCATGTCGATGTCGCGCGGCTCCTCGAGCGACTTCAGGATCGCGCGCTTGGTGATCTCGTGGAACACCAGCCGCTTGATCTCGCACTTCGGCTTCAGCTCCTGCAGCAGGTGCCAGGAGATCGACTCGCCCTCGCGGTCTTCGTCTGTCGCCAGGTACAGGGTCTTGGCGTCCGCCACCATCTGCTTGAGCTTCTTGAGGTGGTCCTTCTTGTCGCGCGGCACCACGTAGAGCGGCTTGAAGTCGCTCTCGACGTCGATGCCGAGCCGGGCCCACTTCTCCTTCTTGACGGCGGCCGGGATCTCCGCGGCGCTCGACGGCAGGTCGCGGACGTGGCCGATGCTGGCCTCGATCCGGTAGTCGTTGCCGAGGAACTTGCCGATCGTGCGCGCCTTCGCCGGGGACTCGACGATGACGACCGGCTTGCCCTGCTTCTTGCTGCTGGCCATTGCGGGGGGTCTTGTTAGGGGCGGTGGGAACGGGCTGTCAAGCCTTCGACGCCCATGCCATGGACGCTTGAGCGAACTTCCCGGGGTCGTGACGGGGTCCGGTGGTGGTCTGGTCGATCGGCCACAAGTCCCTTGGCCGCAGCGGCCCGAGGCCCGTCGGCTGCCTCCGGATCCCGGCCGCCGCCGACGCGACAAGGCACACGTTGCCGCGGCCTCGTCCCGAGGTGGTCGTGGCGCTAGGGTTCTCGCCGTGATCACCGGACCGGAGCCCGGCCGACCGCGGACGAACCAGCCGCTGCTGTTCGAGGAATTGCGCCGCCAGCCCGCCGGCGACTCGGCGCTCGCGCGCGAGCTGACGGCGTTCCGCGAGTTCGGCACCCGGACGCAGTTCACCACGACGGTGGCCGAGCATGGCGGCCGGCGCGTCGTCGTCGACACGTTCGTCAACGAGTTCTGGACCAGCGCGCAGCGGCAGGCGCATCCGCTGCACGAGGTCAGCTACCGCGCCTGCTTCAAGCCGCAGTTGCCGGCGTTCTTCGTCGAGCGGCTCAGCGCGCCGGGCGACGTGGTCCACGACCCGTTCATGGGCCGCGGCACGACGCCGCTCGAGGCGGCGTTGCGCGGGCGCGTGCCGTGCGGCAACGACGTCAACCCGCTGTCGGCGATGCTGCTGCGGCCGCGGCTGCGGCCGCCGCTGCTCGACGCGGTCGCCGCGCGCCTCGACGCGCTCGACCTGTTCTGGGACGGCGCGCTGCCCGAGGACCTGCTGGCGTTCTACCACGAGGACACCCTGCGCGAGCTGTGCGCGCTGCGCGCGCTGCTGCTGCAGGAACAGGACCGCGGCCCGCTCGATCCGGTGCTCGACTGGATCCGCATGGTCACGGTCAACCGGCTGACCGGGCACTCGCCGGGGTTCCTGTCGGTCTACACCCTGCCGCCGAACCAGGCGGTGTCGGCCGATGCGCAGCGCAAGATCAACGACAAGCGCGGGCAGGTGCCCGAGCGCCGCTGTCTGCGCGCGATCGTGCTGCGCAAGTCGAAGGCGCTGCTGAAGGACCTCGACGACGGCGCGCGCGAACGGCTCGCCGCGCTGCAGGACCGCGCGGTGCTCGCCACCGCGCCGGCCGACGCAACGCCGCAGCTCGCCGACGCGAGCGTGCAGCTGGTCGTGACCTCGCCGCCGTTCCTCGACGTCGTGCAGTACCGGGACGACAACTGGCTGCGCTGCTGGTTCTGCGGCATCGACCCGGCCGCGGTGCCGATCACGATGGCGCGGTCGGTCACTGCGTGGTCGGCGGCGATGGCGCCGGTGTTCGCGGAGCTGCACCGCGTGGTGCGCAAGGGCGGCTTCGTCGCGTTCGAGGTCGGCGAGGTGCGCGGCGGCAGCGTGCGGCTGGAGGAGCACGTGATCCCGGTGGCGCTCGCCGCCGGGTTCGCCGTCGAGCTGGTGCTGCGCAACGTCCAGGAGTTCACCAAGACGGCGAACTGCTGGGGCGTCGCCAACAACGAGAAGGGCACCAACAGCAACCGCGTCGTGCTGCTGCGGCGCTGAGGCGCGTTCGGGCGGCAGCCGCGCCCGCGCCGCCGTCGCGGTGGTAGTTTCTGCGATCCGATGCAACAGCAGGCGCCGTCCCGTGCAGGGGGCTTCGTGCAGGACGACGCCCTCGATCGCGCCCTCGCGCAGTTCGCGCGCACCGGCGACCCGACCGCCATGGCCCGGGCCTACGACGCGTCGGCGGCGGAGCTGCTGGCGCTGGCGACGCGGCTGGTCGGCGACCCGGTCGAGGCCGAGGACCTGGTGCAGGCGACGTTCGTTGCGGCGATCGAGTCGATCGCGCGGTTCGACGCCGGTCGGCGGGCGATGCCGTGGCTGGTCGGCATCCTGACCAACCGCGTGCGCCGGTCGCGGCGCGCGCGCCGATCGCGCACGGGGTCGATCGAGCCGGCGGCGACCGACGAGCCGGCGGCGCGGTCGCCGGCGCCCGAAGCGGCGGCGCAGCACGCGGAGCTCGACCAGGCGCTGACCCGCGCGCTCGACGGGCTGTCGCCGGCGCTGCATCCGGTCGTCGTCCTGCACCTGCGCCACGGCATGCCGCCGGCCGAGATCGCGTTCGCGCTCGGTCGGCCGCCGGCGACGGTGCGCTCGCAGCTCGCGCGCGGCCTGCAGCGCGTGCGCGAACGGCTGCCGCGCGGCGCCGTGCTGCCGGCGGTCCTGGCGACGCCGCTGCTGCGCGGCCTCGACGCGGTGCGCACGACGGTGCTGCAGCACGCCGCGACCCATGCCGCGTCGCTGGCCGCGACGACCGGTTCGATCACGATCGGAGGACTCCTGGTGATGGCGAAGCAGACGAAGGTGGCGCTCTCCGCGATCCTGCTGGCGACCCTCGGCGCCGGCGCGCTGTGGTGGCAGGCTGCGGCGGCTCCCGCGGTGTCCTCGCCGCCCGGGGACGTCGCCGATGCCGGCCATCTCGCCGCCGCCGCTGCGGACGCGGCCGCGGATCCGGCGGGGCGCGCGGCGTCGACGACCGTCGACGAAACCGCGCCGCCGCCGCGTGACGACGTGTCGGTGCGCCGCGCCGCCGCCGACGTCCGCGGCGCCCTGCGCGTGATCGTGCGCCTCGGCGAGCGGCCGCTGCCCGGCGCGGTGGTCGAGCTGTTCGAACGCGGCGACACGGGCTCGCGGCGCAACCGCGCGGCGACCGGAGCGGACGGGGCGATCGTGCTCCCGGCGCCGGCCGCCGACGGCTACGCCCTGGTGGTCGGGTCCCGAGAGATGGAGGCCTGGCACGCGGTCCCCGGCGAAACGGTCGACGTGGTGCTCGAGGCCCCGCCGCCGTGCTGGGTGCGCGGCGTGGTCGTTGCCGAGCCCGGCGTGGACCTCGCGGCGGCGCGCGTGTTCGTCGGCGACGGGCTCGACGCCAGCCTCGGTGTCGTCGACGCGCTGACGCCGCGCGCCGACGGCTCGTTCGAGCTGCCGGTGTGGAACTGGAGCCTGATCGGCGCGCGCGCGCCGGGCGCGCTGCCGGTGCACCGCGCGCTGCAGTTCGAGCCGGGCGAGACGGTCGACATCCGCCTGCTGCTGCGTCCGGGCGCCGCCGCGCTGCGCGGCCGCGTCGTCGATCCGCGCGGCGCCCCGATCGCGGGCGCAGAGGTCGAGGTCGGCGACCGGCTCGGCGAGTACACCGGACGGCTGCGTCCCGACGGCAGCCGTGAGTCGGTGGTGCCGCAGGCCGCCGTGAGCGACGCGGACGGCGTGTTCACGGTCGAAGGGCTCACGCCCGGCCCGGTGACCGTGCACGCCATCGCGCCGGGCTGCGCGCCCGGCTCGTCGCGGGTCGAGCTGCGCGCGGGCGCCGAGGCGCAGGTGACGGTCGCGCTGGCGGCCGGCGGGCGCGTGTTCGGCCAGGTGCGACGCGCCGGTGGGCACCCGGCCGCGCGCGCGCGGGTTCGCAGCGGCGCCGACGCCGCGTTCGGCGCCCTGCTGGCGATCTGCGACGCGGAGGGGCGTTACGAGCTCACGAACGTGCCGGCCGGCCGCGTGCGGCTGTTCGCCGAGGAGGCCGGCTGGGGCGACGCGGAGGCCTTCGTCGAGCTCGAGGCCGGCGGCGCGGTCGAGTGGAGTCCGGCGATCGACCAGCCGACCATCGACGGCACGCTGGTCGACGCGCAGGGACGCCCGTTGGTCGGCTGGTACGCGATGTTGCACGCGGAGCCCTCGACCTACGACCTCGGCGCGCCGCAGCGGGTCGGCGCCGACGGCGCGTTCTCGTTCCGTCACCTGCGCCGCGACGCGTCGATGCACGAGCTGCGCGTGCACCCGCCGTGCGAGCCGGTCCATGGGCGCCCCACGAGCCAGGCGGCGCTGCGCCAGCGCGTCCGCGTCGGCGCTCGCGGGCTGCACGTCGTCGTGCCCGACGCGGCGATGCCGACGGCCGGGGTGCGCGGTCGCGTCGCGGCCGGCGTCCCGGCGCGCACGGTCGTCCACCTGCGCGGCGAGGCGGGGGCGCTGTCGCTGCTCGAGCGCGGCGACGACGGCGCGTTCGCGTTCGACGGGCTCACGCCCGGTCCGTGGCAGCTCGTGCAGCTGACGATGCCGAGCGAGACGGTGCTGCGCGAGTTCACGCTGAGCGCCGGCGAGGTGAAGGACCTCGGCGTGCTCGACGTCGCGGAGTCGCGCCACGTGCCGGTCGCGGTCGAACTCGGCGTGGTGCCGCCGCGCCCTGACTTCATGACCGAGTTCGAGGGCGTCGCGGCGCTGCAGGTGCTGACCGCCGACCACGAGTTCCTGCACTGGGCGACGCTGAAGGAGGCGCGCACGACCTTGAGCCTGCTGCCCGGCCGCTACGTGCTGCGGCTGTGCGGCGCGCCGCTGTGGGCGGAGGAGCAGCTGGTCGAGGTGGCCGCTGGCGATGCGCCGGCGGTGCGCTTCGAGCCGCGGCCGGCGGCGCTGCGCAAGGTCGCCTTCCGGCATCCGCACAGCGATCACCCGTTCGAGCCGTTGGCGCTCGAGGTGCGCACCGCCGCCGGTGCGCTGCTGTGGAACACCGAGGTGCCGGCGCGGCGCGGCTGGTGGCACGCCGAGCTCAACCTGCCGCCGGGCGACTACCGGCTGCAGGCGCGGACCGCCTCCGGCCTGCGTTGCGAAGCACCGCTGCGCATCGAGGACACGGCGCCCCTGGCGCGGCCGCTGCTGTTCGAGCTGCGGCCCTGAGTCGTGGCGCGCTCACGCCGCGTCGAGCTCGCGCCGCACGACCGCGGCGACGTGGTCGGCCTCGCTCTCGTCGGTGAAGCGCGTCAGCTCGAACTCGCCGCCGTCGCGTCGCCGCAGCAGCAGGAACCACGCCGTCACGGCCGTCGCCCGCGACCGCACGACGCGGGGCTCGAGCGTCACGCCGGCGACCTCGTCGAGCGGCAGCGTCCTGGTGAACACGATGCCGAGCGTGCGGGTGTGCCGCACCGCACGGCGCCGGGTCAGGTCGAGGCGGAAGCCCTGCCGCCAGGTCGCGAGCGCCGTCGCGAAGCCGGCGATCAGCGCGCCGCCGACGATCAGGTCGAACGGGTCGTTGTCGGCCGGCAGCCAGCCGAGCCCGGCGAGCACCATGTAGACGCCGAGCAGCGCGATCGGCGCCGCGATCCACTTCAGCGGGCGGTACTCGTGCTCGGCGGACAACACGCCGCTGCGCTCGTGGACCTTCACGGAACCAAACCTAGCGCCGGTCAGCCATCGGGTCGTTCCGGCGAGGTGCATTTCCATGCGTGCGTGCGGTTCAGGCGATGCCGACGCGGTCGGCCACCGAGGCTCCGGCCAGCGGCGGCGTCGCGCGCCGTCCATGCACGACATGGAGGACCGGTGCGGCGGTCGATACGATCGCCATCGCACATGGGCCTCCTCGAGCTCTCGACTTGGATCCGGGCTCCGGTCGGGCGCTGCTTCGACCTGGCGCGCAGCATCGAGGCCCACTGTGAGTCGGCGCGATCGACGGCGGAGCGGGTGGTCGAGCCGGGGCGGTTGTCCGGGCTGCTGGGGCTCGGTGATCGGGTCACCTTCGAGGCACGACACCTCGGGTTGCGGCGCCGTCTGACGGCCGAGATCGTCGAGTTCGAGCCGCCGCATCGGTTCGTCGACGTGATGGTGCGCGGCCCGTTCCGGTCGCTGCGGCACGAGCATCGGTTCGCCGCCCACGCCGACGGCACGCGGATGCACGATGTCCTCCGTTGGGAGCTGCCGTGTGGCGTCGCGGGTCGCGTCGCGGACCGACTCGTCGTCACGCCGCATCTCCGCCGGTTTCTCTCGGTCCGGGCCGAGCACCTGAAGCGGCACGCGGAGGCGGGGAGGTGAGCGAGGTGCGCGTCGGCGCGCGCCGGCCTGCCCCGCTCGGTCAGTCGACGCGGCGATACAGCTGCCCGCCGAACCGGAAGCCGCGGATGTCCCGCAGCCACGCGCCGTCGTCGCCGCGCTCGAACTCGATCGCGAACGCGCGCGACCCCGGGTCGTCCGCGTAGGGGTTGCCGTCACCGGTCTCCAGCGCCGCGTCGCCGGGCCGGAACCACAGGTCCCAGCTCCGGCCGGCGTCGTTGCGCCAGCGCAGCCGGATGCGCCCGTTCTCGCGCTCCCCGCCGGTCAGCTCGATGCGCCCCTCGTGCCAGTCGTTCTCGCGCGGCTCGCGCCGATACACGCCTTGCAGATCGCGCGGGCGGAGCCGCTGCAGCAGCGCGTCCGGCGGCGGTCTGCGCACCAGCTGCGCGTGCAGCGGCGGGCGCGCGCGCGGTCGCAGGCGCCGGTGCAGCGCCTCGTGGTAGTAGTCTGCCTCGAACGCGCCTTCGAAGTCCTCGGGCCACGTGGAGCGGTCGAACCACTGGTGGCTCGTGCGCTCGAGCTCGAACTCCGGGTTGCTGCCGAACAGGAAGTGGAAGAACTCGTGCTGCAGCCACTGCGGCAGGTAGACGCGACGTTCGAGTTCGCTGTAGACGCCCTGGCCGAGGTGCGGCGGCTTGCGCCACAGCCAGCGGTCGTCGCACAGCAAGCACGGCGAGCTGCCGTCGGGACCGCGACCCATGCCGCCGGTCACGAACTCGGTGCGCGCGAAGTCGGCGTGCTGTTCGGGCACGTGCGACGGGTGGACGACCCACCACCAGTCGGTGTCGGCGCGCACGTCGTCGGGCACCGCGGCCCACACCTGCGCGAGGGCGCCCGGCGCGAGACCCGCGTGGCGCCGCGGCTCGGCCACGCAGTGCACGGGCACCGTGAGGTCCGGCAGCGGCAGCAGGCGCACCGAGACGCCGAGCCGGCCGTCGGTCATCGCGCCGACGTAGTCGCCGAACAGCTGCAGGGACTGCCGGATGATGCGCGCGTCGTCGGCCAGCAGCTGCGGCAGCAACTCGTGCTCGACCTCGTCGCCGGCGCCGGCCGCGAGCTGCGCCAGGTCGGCCGGCTGGCGCCCGCGCGAACGCCCGGGCAGCACCACGGTGAGCACCGCGCGGTCGGCCGGCTCGACATCGCCCGCGGTCCGCAGCCACTCCGCTACGTCGGTCTGCATGCGCAGCGCGTAGTAGGCCGGCGGTCGGCCGACGTTGAGGTCGCCCAGGCCGACCCCCGCGCGCTGCCACCCAGGCGTGCCCGGCGGGTGCTCGCGCCACAGCTCGGCGAGCAGCGCGGCGGCGCGCTCCGGCTCGTCGGTGTCGAGCAGCGCCTCCACGCGCACGAACGTCTCCAGCGCGCGCCGGCACAGCGGCGGGCCGCCGCCGCGCACGGTCGCCAGCAGCGCCGCGACCTCGTGCGTCGGATCGGTGCGCTGGGCGCGCAGGCTCGTCGTCGCGAGCAGGACTGCGCTCGCGAATGCGCAGGCCAGGATCGTGCGGCGGCCGGTCATGTCGCGCGGTGCATTCTGCCGGATCGCCGTCGGCGGCGGGAGCGTGTGGGCGGTCCTGGCGCGTCGTCAGCGCCCCTCGCGCAGCGCCCGCTTCTGGATCTTGCCCGAGCCGGTCTTCGGCAGCGCGTCGAGGAAGCGCACCTCGCGCGGCACCTTGTAGCCGGCGATGTGGGCGCGGCAGTGCTCCGTCAGTTCCGCACCGGTCGCCGCGACCCCCGGGCGCAGCACCACCGCGGCGGTGACGCGTTCGCCCCAGACCTCGTCGGCGACGCCGAACACGGCGCACTCGAGCACCGCGGGATGGAGATACAACGCGTTCTCGACCTCGGTCGAGTAGACCGTCTCGCCGCCGGTCTTCAGCACGTCCTTCTTGCGATCGACGATGTCGACGAAGCCGTGCCGGTCGACGGTGGCGAGGTCGCCGGTGCGCAGGAAGCCGTCGGCGTCGAACGCGGCAGCGGTGGCCTCGGGGTCGTTCCAGTAGCCGGGCGTGACGGTGGCGCCGCGCACGCGGATCTCGCCGACCTGCCGGTCGTCGGCGGCGACCGGGACGCCGTCGTCGTCGGTGACCTTCAGCTCGACGTCGCCGAACGGGCGGCCGGTGCGGCAGATCAGGCGCATGCGCTCGGTCTCGGGCAGCGCGCGCTGTGCCTCGTCCAGCAGGCTCAGCGTCAGGTAGGGACTCGTCTCGGTCATGCCGTAGGTCTGCACGTACTCGCAACGGAACGCGGCCAGGATCTGGCGGACGACGGCGGGCGCGATCGGCGCGCCGCCGCTGAGCATGCGCCGCAGGGCGAACGCGCGGTCGCCGGCGCCGGGCTCCTTGACCATGAGATTGAGCATCGTCGGCACCAGGTTGGTGATGGTGATGCGCAGCTCGGCCAGCAGGTCGAGCGCGGGCGCGGGCGCGAACCGCGGCAGGAACGCGTGCGCGCCGCCGACCGCCGTGATCGCGAACGTGGCCCACGCGTCGGCGAGGTGGAACATCGGCGCGATGTGCGCCCAGCGATCGGCGGCGGTCAGACCGAGCTCGCGCGCGGCCTGGGCGGCGTGCGCGCCGACGTTGCCGTGCGTGAGCACGACTCCCTTGGGCCGGCCGGTGGTGCCGCTGGTGTAGTAGAGCTGGGCGGGTGCGGCCGGGTCGTCGCCGGGCGGCGGCGGCGCGGCCACCGACGGCGCGGCGGGATCGAGCAGCGGCGCGAGCCGCAGGGCGCTGCCGCCGCCCGCTGCGCGCAGCTCGGCCGCGCGCGCGGCGAACGCGGGCTCGGCGTCGTCGTGCACGAGCATCGCGGCGCCCGCGTGCTGCAGCACCGCGGCCTGCTCGGCGGCGGCGAGCCGCGTGTTGAGCGGCACGAACACGGCCCCGAGCCGCGCCGCGGCGAAGTAGGCCGCGTAGTGCGCCTCGGTGTTGGCGCACAGTCCGGCCAGGCGATCGCCGGGGCCGAGGCCGCGCGCGGCGAGCTGCGCGGCAAGCCGTTCGACCGCCGCGCGCGCCGCGTCGTACGACGTGGTCGCCTGTGCCGCGACGAACGCGGCGGCCCGCGGCGTGCGCTCCGCCGTCACGGCCAGCAGCGAGTACAGATTCACGCCTCCCCGTGTACCGGCGCGACCGCCGCGGCAGAAGGGCGCGCCGGTCGGTCCGGTGCTACGCTCTCGCGGTCCGTGACCGACCCCACCGCGCCGTTGCCGGATCCCGCCTCGCCGTCGCCGGTCCCGACCACGCCTGACGGCGCGCCGGCCGCCGCGCCGGCGCCGACGACGTTGCCGGTGCTGTTCCAGGACCGGCATCTCGTCGCGATCAGCAAGCCGAGCGGCCTCCTGGTGCACCGCGACGAGCACAACCCGGACGCGCCCGCGGTGCTGCAGATCCTGCGCGACCAGCTCGACCGGTTCCTGTACCCGGTGCACCGGCTCGACCGCGCCACGTCGGGCATCCTGGTCTACGCGTTCTCGCGCGAGGACGCGGCGGCGCTGCAGGCGAGCATGGGCGCGCTCGAAGCCCACAAGGAATACGTCGCGCTGGTGCGCTGGCCGGGGTCGTTCCCCGAGCTGGGCGACCGCTGGGTCTGCGACCGCCCGCTGCACGACGACAAGGACGTGCCGCGCGCGGCGCACTCCGAGTTCTGGCTGCAGGAGTCGTTCCGGCGCGCGGGGCTGATCGGCTGCCGGATCGCGACCGGGCGCTTCCACCAGATCCGACGGCATCTCAACCACTGCGGGCGCCACGTGCTCGGCGACACGACCCATGGCAAGGGGCGGCTGAACGCGCTCTACCGCGAGCGCTACGGGCTGAACCGCCTGTTCCTGCACGCCGGGCGGCTCCGCATCGTGCACCCGCGGACCGGCGACCCTCTGGAACTCGAGGACCCGCTGCCGAAAGAGCTGGAGGCCGTGGTCGAGCGACTGCGCGCCGAATCCAGTTCATGCCCGCCGCCACCGCCACCGCTCTTCCCCGAACCGCCGTCGCCGCCGACCGCCTGACCGTCCGCTACGTCGGGCCGGAGTGGGGCGGGCTGCTGGCATGCCTGCGCGATCACGGAATCGAACATCGACCGGCCGACGACGGCGCCACGGCCGACGGGCCGGGCGACCTGGTGCTGGTGCAGGCGCCGCCGGCGCGGTTCGCGGCGCAGGGTCAGCGCGTGGCGCAGGCGCGAGGTCTGCCCATGGTGCTCGATCTGCGGTCGCCCTGGGCGCTCGACGGCCGCCGCGTGTTCCCGACGCCGGTGCACCTCGCGTTCGAGCGGCGCGCGATGCGGCGGGCGCTGCGGGCCGCCGCGCTGGTGCTGGTCGAGAGCCCGGACCTGCAGCGTGCGGTGACGGCGCTCGGCGTCGACCCGGCGCGGACGCTGGCGCTGCCGGGTGGCTTCGACGCGGCGCAGCCGCCGCTCTGCGCCAGCGCCGACGGCGCGTTCCACCTGCTGGTTCAGTCCGAGCTGCTGCCGGCCGTCGACCCGCCGGTGCCGACCCGGGACGGCGCGCTGCAGCGGCGGCCACGCCAGCTCGAGCCGGTCGGCGCGACCGGGTTCTACCTGTTCTCGGCGTTGGCGACGCTGCGCAAGAAGCACCCGGCGGCGTTCGCGCGCCTGCGCGTGCACTTCGCCGCGCCGCTCGACACGTCGAACCGTGAGATCGCCGAGTGGCTCGAGATCGAGGGCTGCTTCGCGCCGCCCACGGGCAGCACGCCTTTGGTGGCCGACGCGGTGTTCGTGTGCCAGCACGGCGAGCTCGGCGACGCGCGGGCGCTCGACGTGCCGGCGGCGGTGTTCGCCGCGCTCGCCAGCGAACGGCCGCTCCTCGCGGCGCTGCCCGCCGGCGCCGCGCGCGACCTCGTGCGGCACTTCGACGCCGGCGTCGTGGTGCCGGCGACCGACGCGCCGCCGCTGTGCCACGCGATCGAGCAGGCGATGCGGGACGCCGCGGCCGGTGCGCCGCGCGCCGGGGCGACGCGTCGAGACCTCCGGCCGTTCGCGCGCGAGGCGTTGGCCGCCCGGCTGGCGCCGGCGCTGCGCGCGGCAGCCCGCGGCGCGGACGTGCCCGCCGCGGCTCAGCTCGACTGGCCGGCGCCCGATTGCGGGGTGGGCGGCGTCGTCGGCGGCGGCGCGACCGGTTGCGCGACCGGTTGCGCGACCGGTGCGCGCGCCTGATACAGGTTGGCGACGCGCGTCCGGCCGTCGGCCGTGCGCACCGGCACCAGCACGCGCACGTAGTCCGCGCCCTCGAACGCGTCGAGCTGCGCCCACCGCGCCGGCAGCGCCACGGCCTCGAGCACCTGCACCGGCACGGGCGGCGCGGCTTCGTCCCAGGTGAACACCGGGTACGCCCGCTGCGCGCGCCAGCCGCGCACCTCCCCGGGGAACCAACGGCCGCCGAGCCCCCGCACGTGATGGTGGTTGGGCTCGCCCGGCGCCAGCGTGCCGTAGACCGCGAGGCGGGTCGACGCGGCGTGGGCCTGTTCGAGCCGCGGCTCGTCGTCGTGCGTCCGTCCGGCGGCGCGGGCCGCGGCGACGGCGCGCAGCAGATCGAGCAGGTCGCCGGGCAGATCGGGCAGATCGGGCGGGTCGGGCAGGTCCGGCGAGTCCGGCGCGCCGGGGTCGCGGCGCTGGCGGGCGGAGTCGCCCCCGTCGGGATCGGGGTCGTGCGGCGTCATCGGATGGGCGGTCGGTGCAGGCGGGGTCCCGGGCCGAGGGCCGGGGCTCGGGTCCAAGCACCGAAGCCCGCCGCGGGCAAGGGGGGGTGGTCTGAAAAGCCTTGACTGATGCGGGACAGTCTTCAAGATGCCGCAAGTCACTGGGTCGAGTTTCGATGAAACCGGACGAATCCGCCGACGGAGGCGAGAGGTGCAACGTTCGCAACCCGGTGACTAGTCGCGCCTTACACGATCGGTCCCGGGAGATCGATTGCGCCAAGGCGAATGAGTGGTTCGCAGCACGTGCGCGTCCCAGGCGCACCCAGGGCCAGAACTCGGCATGAACCAGAACAAAAAGATCGACCTCGCAGGAGGCGGCTACTGCCTCAGCGCCCCGCGCTTCCCGCGCTTCCAGGACACCCCGGGGTTCGCCGACGAGGTGCTGATCGCCAACGCGACGCTGCCGTCGATGTTCGCCCTGGCCTTCCTCGACCGCGGCACGCCGCTGCTGCTGACGGCGACGAAGGTGCAGGTCGAGCAGGGGCGCGCGATCCTGAGCTACGAAGAGGCCGGCGGCCTCAAGGTCGTCGAGCGCCGCTTCCTCACCGCCGACGACCGCTTCGTCAGCGAGATCGACCTGCACAACACGGGCAAGGCCGATCGCGAACTGACGATCGTCATGTGGACCACGACCGACCCCGAGGGCGAGCCGGTCAGCCTGGAGGGCGACAGCTTCCGCATCCGGCGCAACCTCAAGACCGATGGGCAGCCCGACGTGCCGGTGGAGATGCTGTTCAGCACGCCCGACAGCAAGGGCGGCCGCTGCCTGCAGGCGTTCTTCGCCGACGGCGGCAGCGATCGGCCGGACTACGAAGAGACGCCCTGGTTCGACATGGACGGCCTGCCGACGCCGCGCGCCAAGCGGGTGATGGAGAAGCCGAGCCCGATCGTGCCGACGTCGCGGGTCTACTGCGGGCTGTTCCGCCCGGTCGCGCTCAAGGCCTCGGGCAAGGCGCAGCACCGCTTCGAGGCCAACGTCATCTTCAAGGGCAAGGGGCTCAACTACCGCTCGCGCCGCCCGGACCAGAAGGACGAGAACGGCTACGGCGCGTTCTTCGACCGCGCGCCGAAGTTCACCTGTGAGTGGAAGGAGCTGGAGCGCCTGGTGCGCCACCGCTTCGAGCTGCTCTACCTGCTGCGCGCGCCGCACGGCGCCGGCAACTTCAGCTCGCCGGCGATCTGCGAGGGCAACGGTCTGCACCACGCGCCGTCGAGCTTCAGCGCGCCGGCGATCATGCGCGAGGCGCGCTGGCTGCAGGACCCGTCGCTGGCGCGTGGCTGCCTGAAGCTGTTCTTCGAGAACGTGCTGCACAACGGCCAGGTGCCGAGCCGCGTGTTCATGGCCGGCAACACCAACGACTTCTACCACGCCGACTGGGGCGGCGGGTTCGAGTCGCTGGACGCGATCCACCCCGACCGCGCGACCAAGAAGGCCGTGCTGATGGCGATGCAGCGCTTCGTCAAGTGGCTGGCCAACAACCGCGATCCGGAGGGCAGCGGCCTCACCGACATCGTCAACCACTTCGAGGCGGGCGGCGAGTTCTCGCGGCGCTACACGATCATCGACGACAAGGCCGACCGCGCCACCGACATGGGGGAGCAGTTCCGGCTCAAGGGCATCGACGCCAGCGTGTTCCGCTACCGCATGGTGAAGTGGCTGCACAAGGTCGCCGACGAGATCCAGGAGAAGGCCATGGCCAACCGCTTCCAGGCGGAGGTCGAGGTCATCCAGGACACCATCCGCAAGAAGATGTGGGACGAGAAGGCGGGTCTGTTCATGGACCTCGACCCGAAGAACCGTCGCCGCACCAACGTGAAGTCCGCCGTCGGCTTCTACCCGCTCGCGACCGACATCCCGAACCCGAAGATGGTCGACCGGATGCTCGAGACGCTGTCGGACAAGAAGGAGTTCTGGACCAAGTACCCGGTCCCGAGCGTGGCGATCAGCGACCCGTTCTACGACCCGAACGGCCGCTGGAAGGGCACGCGCAAGGACATGCCGTCGAACGGTCGGGTCTGGCCGGTGATCAACTGCCACGTGCTCGAGGGCCTCACGCACTGGGCCGAGCGCGGCCACAAGAAGGCGCAGAAGCTGGCGGTCGACCTGCTCAAGAAGACCGTGTCGATGATGTCGGGCGAGCTCGAGAACGGCGAGACGCCGAACTCGTTCGAGCACTACCACCCGGACACCGGGCTGGGCTCGCGCTTCCGCGGCGTGCACCTGCACATGCAGGCGTTCCTGCTCGACAACATCCTGCGCATCGCCGGCGGCTTCGCGATCCGCTACGGCGAGATCCAGGACGACCCGATCATGAGCGATCAGCCCGACTTCAAGCTGCAGGGCATGCCGCTCGGCAACAAGGTCTACGACGTCGAGCGCAAGAACGGCCGCTTCAAGTTCTCGGTGCAGTGAGCCGCGTGACGGGGAGCGGCGCGCCGTGACGTCGGCGCCGCCGACCTTCGACGACGTCCTGCGCGCGGCCGAGCGCCTGCGCGGCCGCGTCCACCGCACGCCGGTGATGACCTCGGCGACCGCCGACCGCGAGCTCGGGGCGCGCGTGGCGTGGAAGTGCGAGAACCTGCAGAAGGTCGGCGCCTTCAAGGCACGCGGCGCGCTCAACGCCGTGCTGGCGCTCGAGGGTGACGCGGCCGCGCGCGGCGTGGTTACGCACAGCAGCGGCAACCACGCGGCGGCGCTGGCGTGGGCCGCCGCGCAGCGCTCTGCGCCGTGCACGGTGGTCATGCCGCACACGGCGCCGGCGGTGAAGGTGGCGGCGGTGCGCGGCTACGGCGCCGCGATCGAGTTCTGCGAGCAGCGCGAGCGCGAGCAGGTCTGCGCCGCGGTTCAGCAGCGCACCGGCGCGGTGATGGTGCACCCGTTCGAGTCGACCGACGTCATCGCCGGCCAGGGCACCGCGGCGCTGGAGCTGCTCGAGGAGGTGCCCGACCTGGACCTGGTCGTGGTCCCGGTCGGCGGCGGCGGTCTGTGTGCCGGCACCGCGCTGACCGTCGGCGCCGTCCAGCCGGCGGCGCGCGTGCTCGCCGCGGAGCCGCTCGCGGTCGACGACGCGGCGCGTTCGCTCGCGACCGGCGTCCGGCAGCCGCGGGTCGACGGGGCCAAGACCTGGGGCGACGGCCTGATGACCGGGCTCGGCGCGGTCAACTTCGCGGTGCTGCGCGCGACCGGCGTGCGTGTCGTCACCGTGACCGAGGACGAGATCGTCACCGCGGCGCGGTTCTTCCTCGAGCGCATGAAGCTCGTCGTCGAGCCCAGCGCGGCGACCGTGCTGGCGGCGCTGCGCGCGATCCGCGGCGAGCTGCGGGGCCTGCGCGTCGGCGCCGTGCTCAGCGGCGGCAACACCGACTTCCGCTGGCTCGAGCGCGGCGCGTGATCGCCGGCGCGCGCACGGCAACGGCCGCCCGCGTCCCTGGCCGATTCATTGGCCGATTCATTGGCCCATTCACGGGTCGATTCATTGGCCGATGCGGCAGCGCTGGCCGTTGCTGAACTCGAGCACCGGCTGGCCGGCGACGGACCCGGCGGCCCAGGCCTGCACGAACACCGTCAGGCCGGCCAGCGCCGGGTCGCCGGGGATCGCCACGGTGGCCTGCGCGGCGGTGCCGACGAGCGGCACGGCGAACGCGCCGAACAGCAGGTCCTGCAGCAGGAAGCAGCCCGGCAGGCCGGCGATCGCGAGGTCCAGCGGCAACGGGTTGCCGGCGTAGACCGCGTCGGACAGGCCGAGCATGCAGTTCACGAGGCCGGCGTTCGGCGGCAGGTCGAGCAGCAACAGGTCCAGCGGATGGCCGACGCGCGGCGTCGAAGTCGCGATCAACGTGGGGCCGCACGACGTGCCGTAGGCCACGGCGCTGCCGGGGTTCGCGGCGTTCTCGACGATCACCTGCAGGTTGTCCATCGCCCACGACTCGTCCGACAGCCCCTGGATGCCGGGGCCTTCGACCTGCAGCGTGAACGTCGCGGTCGACGCGGTGTGGCCGATGCGCTGGAACACCGGGTCGCCGCCGAGCCAGTAGGCGCTGTCGGTGTAGAAGCTGCCCGGGCCGGAGAAGCCGAGGTCGACGCGGCGCGCGAGCTGCACACCGGCCGGCGGCACGTAGCTCTGGATCTGGTCGGCGCGTGCGTTGGCGAACGACTCGCGGAAGATCGTGTTGCCGTCGAGGGTGACGTGGAAGAAGTCGCCCGACGGGAACGCGCCGGTGCCGTCGAGCGAGTCGATCGCCGCGAACAGGAAGTCGATGCTGATCGCGTTGTGCGGCGGCAGGCCGCTGAGCTGCACGGTGACGGCGTTGCCGGTGGGGCTGCGCAGGAAGGTGCTGCCGAAGGTGTTGCCCGCGGGGCCGAGGCCGGCGAAGCCCTGGACGCCCTCGATCGCCGCCGCTCCGGGCTGCACGGCCGCCGGGACGACGCCGTTGAAGTCGTCGGCGAACACGACCGTCTGGGCGACGCACGCGGCGGAGAGCCAGATCGAAAGGGGCAACGCGACGACGGCGGGTACGGAATGCATGACGGGCTCCAATGTCCGGGATGACGGAAACGGCGATCGCGGTACACGCGGGTGAGAGCGCGCCGCGGCAGCGGTTCAGGAGTCTAGCAGGGGTCGGGGCGGCGCGTCACTCGCCGGCGCGAAGGGCGGTTGCGGGCGCGGCACGGCGCCGCCGGGGCGCACGCAGGCCGCGCGCTCAGCCGCCGGACGGGCCGCTGCCATGGGCCCGTTGCGTCGCCCGCGCCAGCCCGAACGCCGGCACCAGCTGCACCACCGCCAGGCCCAGATCGATCCCGGTCGCCGGCGACACGCCGGTCCACAAGGCGTTCCAGCACGACGCGATGACGAACGCCAGCGCGATCCAGACGGTGATCTCGGCCCACAGCCAGCCGAGCCTCGGGCGCGCATCGAGCCTGGCGACCAGCACCGCGCCGAGCCCGAGCGACAGCGCCAGCGCGGTTGCGGTGCGCAGCTCCGGCAGGTCGATGCGCCAGCCGGCCAGCGCCAGCCCGAGCACGACGGCCGCGAGCACGGCCACGCGCGTGGCGGCGCGGCGCACGGGTGCCCAGGCGTCGTGCGGCGACGGAACTGGAGGCGCTTCGGGTGCTGTCACCGTCGGATCGCGGTCAGTCCGCGAGCAGCCGCTGCAGGGTCGGCTCCATCGCCTCGGCCCAGCGCCGGTAGCCGGCCGGCGACAGGTGCAGCGCGTCGGGCATGATCTCGGGCGTGATCGCGCCGTCGTCCTCGACGAACACGTGGCCGATGTCGAGGAAGTGCACGTGCTCGCCGTCGTGCAGCCGCCGCAGCGCCTGGTTGATCTGCAGGATGTCGCCGCGCATCGCGTTGAAGCGCTCGCCGCGCGGGAAGATGCCGAGCAGCAGGACGCGCGTGGTCGGCGTGCGCGCGCGCAGCTCGGCGACGATGCGCTGCACGCCGGCGAGCGTCTGCTCGGCGTTGCTGCTGCCGTGGCCGAGGTTGTTGGTGCCGATCATCACCACCGCGACCTTCGGCGCGATACCGTCGAGGTTGCCGTGCGCGAACCGCCACAGCACGTGTTCGGTGCGGTCGCCGCCGATGCCGAGGTTGAGCGCGCGCCGCGCGCCGTAGCGCTCGGCCCAGACCTCCTTGCCCTTGCCTTCCCAGCCCTGCGTGATCGAGTCGCCGACGAAGATCAGATCGCAGGCGCCCTGGTGCGCCTGCACCTCGGCGTTGATGCGCTCGTGCCGCGCGCGGTGGTTGCCGTCGCGTTCTGCCGGGACGACGGCGGGGTTGTCCTGCGGCTGGCGGTCCTGCTGGGATGGCAGCGCGGCGGCGAGGGCGATGGCCAGGGCGACGGACGTGGGGGCCGGTCGGATCATGACGGATCAGGATACGCGGCGCCGACGGGAATCACCCGGCTCCGCTCACCGGTCGTCGCGGTCCGAATCCTCGCGTTCCGATTCCGGGACGAACCGGGGCTTCTCCTCGAGCGTGTCGATCGCCAGCAAGGTGCGGTAGATCGCGCGCGTCGCGCGGTGCAGTGCGTCCTGGTCGATGGTCGAGGCCGTGTCGGTCGGCTGGTGGTAGTCGTCGTGTTCGCTGTTGGAGAAGAACAGGAACGGGATCTTGCGGCGTTCGAACGGCGCGTGGTCGGCGCGGCCATCGGCCTGTTTCTCGATCACCTTGGCCAGCATGCCGAAGTCCTTCGGCGCGAACAGCGGCAGCTGTTCTTCGCGGAACACCGCGCGGACCAGGGGCTCGAGGTCGGGCGAGCTGCCGAACCCGAGCACGCCGAGGGCCGGGCCGTCCGGCACCCTCATGAGCCGCTTGGGCAGGACCATCTCCTCGCGATCGAACAGCTTGCCGCGGCCGATCATGTCGAGGTTGACCATGGTGAACAGCTGCTGCAGCGTCCGCACCGGATGACGCACGAAGTGCTCGGCGCCGCGCAGGCCGTCCTCCTCGCCGTCGAACGCCACCAGCAGGATCGAGTGCCGCGGTCGCCGCTCGGCGACGGCGAACGCCTGGGCGATGCCGAGCAGGCCCGCCGTGCCCGACGCGTTGTCGTCCGCGCCGTGGAACACCGTGTCCCCGCGCGCGCCGAGGTGGTCGTAGTGGGCGCCGACCAGGATGTAGTCGGCGTCCTTGTCGGTGCCTTCGATCCAGCCGAGCACGTTGGCGCCCTCGGTCTCCTGGCGCTCGACCACCAGCTCGCCGGCCTCGTTCGCCTTGCCGATCATCCGCACCATCGGGAACGACTGGCGGAACGTGCCGTCGTCGCCGGCGGGCTGGAGCCCGGCCGCGGCGAACGCCGCCGCGATGTGGTCGGCGGCGAGCTTGCCCTCGGGGGAGCCGGCGCGGCGACCGCGCAGCTCGGCGGAGGCGAGGAACCGCACGTGCGCCATCAGCTCGTCGGCGGTCGGCGCGAACGCCGCATCGAGGATCGCCTGGTCGACGACGGCCGCGGTCGCGGGGACGGGTTCCTGCGACCGTGGCGACGCCAGCGGCAGCACGGCGGCGGCGAAGAGAAGGTGAGCGCGAGTGCGCGGCGAGACCCTGGGCGGCATGGTCGGAATCCTAGCCGGTGGGGCTCCGACGGGGCGGGGCGAGCGCCGGGCCCGCCCCGCCGAGCTCCCAGCGCGCACCGGGGCGCTACAGGCCCAGCGTCAGCACGAAGCCGTTCGACGCCACGAAGCCCAGCGGCGTCAACGGCGGCTGGTAGATCACCGCCTGGCCGACCAGTTCCACGCCGACGAACGGGATCACGTTCGGGATGAACTGCGACAGCTGGGCCGACGATCCCGACACGGCGAAGAACTCCGTCCACGGGGCGACGGGATACTGGAAGCAGCCCGGCATGCCGATCGGCGTGAGGTCGATCGGCGGGGTCGCCAGCTGCACCGACCGGAACAGGATGCCGCCGGTCGTGCCGGTCGGCATGCCGTCGATCAGCCACTGCACGGTGGTGCCGAGCACCGGCTCCGCGTCGGCCGCGAGTTGCAGGCCGTCGAAGGACGGGCCGCACAGCGCGATCGGTCCCGCCGGCAGCGCCGTCGACAGGTCGGTGTTGCCCGGGTCGAGGTTGTCGGTGCCGGGCGACCAGCCGGTCATCACCGCGAAGTTCGAGGCGCCGACCGTCTGCCAGACGACGTGCACGACGCCGTTCGGGAAGAACTGCAGCTGGAACGTGCTCGGGCTGCTGCCGCCGACCACGTTCATCGCGTTCCACGTCACGATCGCGCGCGACGGCGTCGCGTCGTACCACACGTTGCTGGCGCCGGTCGCCTGTGGCTGCAGCACCGTCCAGCCGGCGGCCCAGCGCGGTCCGCCCTGCAGCAGCGCCGCCGCCGTCGGCAGCACCTGCACCGACCCGGTCTGCGTGGTCACGTAGCCGGACGGCGCGACCTGCAGCGACGTCGTCGAGCCGCCGGGGAACGACAGCGCGAACGGCAGCGTGACCTGCGCCGGCGTCGTGAGTCCGAGGCCGAGGTTGGTCCCGGCCGCCGGCACGAACGCCACCGCCGAGTCGGTCACCGTGTATGCGGCGCCCGCGGGCGTCAGCGTCATCGACCGGCCCGCGAGGTCGAACTGGCTGCCGAGCGGGAACAGCTCGTAGAACGTGCCCTGGCAGGTGCCGCACGACGTGCCGATGGAGGCCATCTGCGCGTAGGACAGCCCGCTCGGCGCGTCGGCCTGCACCTGCACGGTGGTGGCACCGGCGCCCGGCCGCGCCTGGTCGATCCGCATCGTGCCCGCGCCGGGCGGGACGTCGCAGTCGAACCAGCAGTTGTAGATCGTGTTCCAGTCCAGCGAGTTGGTGCCCTGCGCGCTGAACGAGATCTCGGTCGGCGTGCGCGCGAAGGTCCAGTCGTTGAGCGGGTCGCCGTCGATGTCCGAGAAGCCGGCGTTCTGCACCACCGCGGTCGCGAGGACCGGGATCCGGAACGAGGCGCCGCCGCGGTTGTTGTCGAGGTTCTGGATCGCGTACTCGTAGCGGTACATGCCGCCGACCGGGCCGGTGACCTTGACCGCGACCGCGAAGCGGCCGTCGTCGTTGCCGTTGCCGCCGACGTGGGACGTCGCACCCGGCCACTGCGAGACCAGCGGGCCGACCACCGATGCGCCGGAGGCGGAGGCGTTCCACGAGCCGCTGCCGCCGCTGATCGACACCGGCCGCGTGACCGCGTTGTTGTCGCGGACGCCGACCGCCTCGCCCTGCACGCAGGCATAGACCTGCGCGAAGTAGCTGGCGCCGGGCAGCAGGTCGGCCTCCTGCACGGTGATGCGGTTCTTGACCGCGTCGAACGCCGACACCTGGCTGAACGTCAGCGACTTGACCGAGTCGACGGCGGCGGCGCCGGCGACGGGCGGGTCGCCCCGGTCGAAGTAGCTGCCGCGCGGATCCCAGGTGCCGAGCCACGGGTCGATCTCGTCGGTCGGGCCGAGGCTGGCCTGGTTGGAGTTGATGCCGCTGCCGTAGGTGTCCGAGCAGCCGACGTAGAAGAACGAGCCGCCCGCGGCGGTGCACGGCGCGCACGGTCCGGACGAGAAGTTGAAGGCCGTCGGCGAGTGCTTGGCGAAGCTGCGCCCGGACACCTGCACGAGCCGGCCGCCGCTCTCGCGCGCCAGCAGGAACGCGATCCGCGGGTACTGATCGACCATCACGCCGCCGGCCTGCGACTGCCACGGCAGGTCCACGGTGCCCGTGTTGCACCACGAGTGGCCGATCGAGAACCCGGCCTCGCCGTTGGGGAAGGCGGCGCCGCGGCGGCCGTTGTAGGAGATGTCCACCAGGTCGTACATCCGGATGTCGAGCCCGGGGACGGCGTTGGACTGCGCGAGAACCGACCCTGCGAACAGGGCCAGACCGAGGGATCGTTGCAGCATGGTCGAGGTGGTCGAGACCGCGGCAGCGGCCTCGGGGGGGGTCAGCGGGGGAGGCGAAAGGGTAGTCGAAACGAGCGGTTCGCGGGTCGATTCCGACCCGGGGAATCGCATGCGGGCGGCGCGAACGCGCTCGCGGGCGCATGGCAAGGGGCGGATTGCCCGGACCGGAGGGACGGGGTGGATGCGACGACGATCTGCCGCCGGCCGATTGCCCGCGGGTCGACCGCACCGCAGAGTCCCGGCGACACCCACGACCATGCCCCACGATTCGTCGCTGCCGACGCGGATCCTCCTCGGCCTGGTCGTCGGCGCGACGGCTGGGGTGGCGCTGAACGTCGCCCTCGCGCCGGCGCTGGGCCAGCCGGACACCGCGGCCTGGGTGACGCTGAAGTGGTGGGCGGACGAGGTCGCCAAACCGGTCGGCGACCTGTTCCTGCGGCTGCTGTTCATGGTCGTGGCACCGATCGTGTTCAGCTCGCTGTTCCTCGGTAGCGCGGGGCTCGGCAGCATGCAGCGGCTGGGACACCTGGGTCGCCGCACGCTGCTGTGGTTCGCGGGTACGACGGCCGCGGCTGCCACCCTCGGCCTGCTGCTGGTGACGGCGATCCGACCCGGCGCGCGGCTCCCGGGCGGCGTCGCCGAGCGGCTGGCCCAGCAGTACCAGGGCGCCGCGCATGCGAAGATCGCCCAGGCCGAGGCCGGCCGCGGCTTCTCGCTGCACGCGCTGCTCGACGTCGTCCCGGACAACGCGGTGCGGGTCGCGGCCGACAACAAGGCGGTGCTCGGCCTGATCCTGTTCGCGCTGATCCTGGGCGCGGCGGCGACGCGGGTGGCGCCCGAGCGGATCCGCGGGCTGCGCGAGCTGCTCGAAGGTCTGTACGACCTGTGCCTCGTGGTGGTCGGCTGGGCGATGCAGCTGGCACCGCTCGGCGTCGCGTGCCTGATCTTCCACGCCACCAGCAAGCTCGGCTTCGATGTGGTGAAGCTGGTCGGCTGGTACCTCGTGACGGCGCTCGGCGGGCTCGTGCTGTGGCAGTTCGCGGCGCTGCCGCTGCTGGCCTGGACGTTCGCCGGCATCGGGCCGCGGCCGCTGCTGCGCGGTTGCCGGAGCCTGTTCGTGACCGCGTTCTCGACCAGCTCGTCCACCGCGACGATGCCGGCGACGATCCGGACGGCGGTCGATGTCTTCGGCGCGCCGCGCGAGATCGCCGGGTTCGTGATCCCGTTGGGCGCGACGATGAACATGAACGGCACGGCGCTGTTCGAGGGAGTCAGCGTGCTGTTCCTGGCGCAGGTCGCCGGGGTGGAGCTGAGCCTGCTGCAGCAGACGACGGTGCTCGGGCTCGCGGTCCTGACCGCGATCGGCGCCGCCGGCGTGCCGGGCGGTTCGCTGCCGCTGCTGGCCGTGCTGCTGACCCAGGTCGGCGTGCCGGCCGAGATGCTCGCGCTGATCCTCGGCGTCGACCGCCTGGTCGACATGGCGCGCACGGTGCCGAACGTCACCAGCGACCTGGTCTGCACGCTGTGGCTCGCGCGGCGCGAACCCCCGGCGTCCGACCCCTGATCGGCAGCGATGCGCCGGGCGGCGGGCTCAGCGCGGCTGTTCTGCGGCGTACATTGCGAACGCAGCCCGGAGCGCGGCGACCGCTTCGTCGGGCCCGAGCATCTCGTCGACGACGACCTCCTTGTGCTCGAGCACCTTGTAGTCGCGGAAGAAGCGCAGCACCTGCTTCATGACGTGCGGCGGCGCCTCGCGGTGGTGGTGAAGGTGGTTCCAGGCCGGGTCGCCGAGCGAGACGGCGACGATCTTGTCGTCGGCGCCGGCGTCGTCGCGCATCTTGAACATGCCGATCGCGCGTGCCGGCAGGATCGTCAGCGGGTGCACCGGCTCCTGGCCGAGCACCAGGACGTCGAGCGCGTCGCCGTCTCCGCACAGCGTGCGCGGCACGAAGCCGTAGTCGGCCGGATAGTGCACGGCGCTGTGCAGCACGCGGTCGAGTCGCAGCATGCCGGTGGCCTTGTCCAGCTCGTACTTGTTGACGCTGCCGCGCGGGACCTCGACGACGACGGGGAACTCGTGCCGGAGCCGCGTCTCGTCGACCACCACATCGTGCCAGGGGTGCATCGGGGTCGCGGCAACGTAGCCGGCTGGGGTCGCCGAGTCGCGTGGTTGCGGTCACCGCGGCGCGGGCCTGCGCGAACGCGGGCGGCCGGGAGCCGACCGACGGACGGGCGGCCTGCTCGCCGGGCACTGCCGGCGCCGGCTGCCGCCCGCATCGGCGACCGCGGGCAGGGCATCGCCGTTCGGCGCGGCTGTTCGCGTGCGGCGGCGACGCGGTGGTCAGCGCGGCTCGGCCCGCCACTCGTTGTCGTCGCGGTGCGCGTCGAGCGTCGCCACGTCGGGGTCGATCTCGACCTTGGTGGCGCGGCCCTGGAACGTGATCGTCGCGGTCGTGTGGTCCTGCCAGTGCGCCTCCGACACGACCGCGCGCGCGGTGCTGCCGTCGGCGAACGTGGCCTCGACGGTGCAGGGGTGCACGGCGCGCCCGCGGTCGACTACGGTGACGCGCGTCGTGTCGCCCTTTGCCTCGACCGACCCGATCGCGTGGTCGAGGACCCAGGCCTCGTAGAGCCAGGTGCGGAAGTAGCCCGACAGGTCGCGTCCGGCCACGTCGCTCATGGTGTGGAAGAAGTCGTACGGATACGGGTGCTTGTACGCCCAGTCGGCGGCGTAGCGCCGGAAGCCGGCGAGGAACGTCTCGTCGCCGAGGAGCCCGCGCAGCTGGTGCAGGATCGCGGCCGGCTTGCCGTAGGCGGCGAACCCGAAGTCGTCGTCGACGTAGCCGTCGGCGTGGCGCATGCAGACGACGTCGCGGCCGCGGCTGACGTTGGCGGCGTAGCGCAGCGCGACCTGGCGACCGCCGATCGCGCGGCCGGCGAAGTCGTCGCGCACCAGCGCCGTGAAGTACGACGTGAAGCCCTCGTCCTGCCACGCGTAGCGCTTCTCGTTGCTGCCGAGCAGCATCGGGAACCACATGTGGCACAGCTCGTGCGCGATCACGCCGGCGGGCCGGCGGCCGCCGCAGATCGTCATCATCGGGTACTCCATGCCGCCGCCGATGATGCCCTCGCACGCGGTCATGTGCGGCCACGGGTACGGGTGCACCAACGCCGACATGTACTCGATGGTGTGGCGGGCGTACTCGGCACCGCGGCGCCAGTCGCCGCTGTCGGCCTCGTACACGCAGTGGATCTCGGCGCGGCCGTCCTTGCCGGGGCCGTGCTTGTCCTTCACCACGGCGTGCGTGGCGTCCCAGAGGTAGGTGCGCCCCACGCTGACGGCGGCGTCGCGCACGTCGTCGGCGCGGAAGCGCCAGGTCAGCCGGCCGTCGGCGCCGCCGGGCTGCGTCGCGGTGCCGGCGTCGAGGTCGTCCTGGTCGACCACGTGCACGATGTCGCGGGTCTCCTGCGCCTGCGCCAGCGCGGCGCGCGCCTTCTCGGTCAGCACCTCCTCGGGGTTCACCAGGTCGCCGGTCGCGCGCACGATGTAGCCCGCCGGCACCGTGATCGCGAGGTCGTAGGCGGCATAGCCCATGTAGAACTCGCCGTTGCCGCGGTAGCGGTCGGCGACCCAGCCCTCGACGTCGTCGTGCACGGCGAACTGCGGGTACCAGTAGCCGAGGTAGTACACGTCGGCGTTCTCGTGGCCCATGCGCGGCGCGGCGCCGGCCGGCGGCACGGTGAAGGAGTAGTCGATGGTGAGCGTGACGCTGGCGCCCGGCGCGAGGCCCGCGGCCAGCGGCACGAACATCCGCGTGTCGCGCACGCGCGGCTCGAGCTCTTCGCCGTCGAGCAGCACGCGCTCGAGCGTCATGCCGCCGCCCTGCGCGACCGTGCGGGTGCGCTGCGCGGTGGCCACCTCGAGGTTCTGGCGCAGGTGCAGCACGAGCTGCTGCAGCGGTTCGGGCGAGCGGTTGTGGTAGGTCAGGACGGCGCGGCCCTGCAGCCGCGCGGTCTCCGGGTCGAGTTCGATCGCCAGGTCGTAGTGCGCGCGGTTCGTCCAGTGGTTCGGGCCGGGCCGGCCCGTCCGCGTGCGGGTGCCCGCGTCGATGGCCGCCTCGAATTCCGGCGGCAGGTCGATCGGGTACGGCAGCACGCGCGGC
This sequence comes from Planctomycetota bacterium, assembly GCA_050245995.1. Lineage (GTDB taxonomy): Bacteria > Planctomycetota > UBA1135 > UBA1135 > UBA2386 > JBFWWV01. Next base: position 237,824 of record JBFWWV010000010.1, read on the forward strand.
GCCGCGGGCTCGTCGCTGCCGAGGGTCGGCTGCTGCGCGGGCGCGAGGAGGGAGAGCGCCAGCAGCGCCAGGGGCGCGACGGCGGCCGGTCGGACCAGGGAGGGCGGACGCATGACCCGCATACGTTGCCCGGTCCCACCGTGAAAGTCCCGGTTCGCGCTTCTCGGCGCCGCCGATCGCACTGCGGCGACTTGCGCCCCGCCGCGGCGGCGGCGAACCTCGGCGCCATGAGCTGCATCGTCCTGACGACGGATCTGTCCGACGAGTCGAAGCGCGCGTTCCCGCCGGTGGTCGAGCTCGCCGAGACGCTGGACCTGCCGATCACGCTGCTCGCCGTGCTCGAGGACCTGCCGTTCGAGCCGACCGGCGGCGGCATCGTCGCGGTGTATCCCGACCGCGGCCAGATGCACCGCGACTGGGACGAGAAGCTGCAGGTCATGAAGGCCCAGCTGCGCACCCGCGTCGAGGTCCGCGCCGAGCTGGTCGACGCCGTCGACATCCCGCGCGCCATCTGCGAGTTCGCCGAGCAGCAGCAGGCGCGCTACGTGGCGATGGCGACCCACGGCCGCTCCGGCCTGCGCCGCCTGTTGCTGGGCTCGGTGGTCGAGGCGGTGCTGCGGCACTCGCACGTGCCGGTGATCGCCTACCCGCCGCCGCGGAGCTGACGGCGCTCGGCGCAGTCCTGCGCCTCAGCCGGGCAGCTCGTAGGGCACGTCGAACGGCGGCGGCGCCTTGGCGCGCGTGTCCTGCTCCTGCAGGTACCAGTCGAACCACCGCAGCGTCCGCAGCGCGTAGTCGTAGCGGTAGACGTTGGTGCGGTTGCCGTGCCCTTCGCCGGGATACTGCACGTAGCGCACCGGTGTGTCGGTGCCGAACTTGACCGCGCGGTAGAGCATGAACGGCTGGCTCGGGTGCACGCGGGGGTCGTCGGTGCCGCCGAGGAGCAGCAGCGGCGTGCGGCACTGCGTGGCCCACGTCAGCGGGCTGCGGTCCTGCAGCAGGCCGGGCTGCTGCCACGGCCACAGCTCCTGGTAGTGCACGTGGTAGAACTCGAACGGGATGTCGCTGGTGAGCCACTTGGTGCGGATGTCGACGAACGGCACGAAGCTGACCGCGCAGGCGAAGTGGGCGCTGTGGCGCGTCGCCGCCCACGCCGCGGTGTAGCCGCCGTAGCTGCCGCCGCCGATGCCGACGCGCGCGGGGTCGATCAGGCCGAGCGCGTCGAAGTGCGCGATGGCGTCGAGGTGGTCCTCGAACTCCCGGCCCATCGGGTCGCCGTGGTCCTGCTTGCAGAACTCGACGCCGTAGCCGGTCGACGCGCGGTAGTTGGGGAACCAGACGTAGCAGCCGCGCGCGGCGAGCAGCTGACCCCACTGCGCATAGCTGGTGAGCCAGCCGTCGAGGTGGTGCGCCTCGGGGCCGCCGTGCGCGACGATGACCAGCGGGTGCCGTTCGCCCTCGCGGACGCCGAGCGGGGCGATCAGCAGGCCCTCGATCGGCAGGCCGTCGCGGGCGCGGAAGCGTTCGACGCTCTGTTCGGCGAGCGCGGCGTCGGCCAGCACGGGGTTGGAGTCGGTCAGGCGCACTCCGGCCGCCACGGCCTCGGACTCCGGCGGCGCCGCCGGCGCGAACAGTTCCGACGGGTGCTGCGGCGAGCTGGCGGTGAACGCGACCAGGTCGCCGCGCACCGCGACCCCGTCGATCGCGAGGCGCTGCGCCTTCGGCTCCCAGACCCACTGGTCCGCGCCGTCGGTGCCGACGTGGCGCAACCGCGTCCGCACGCCGAGGCTCTCGATCAGGAGGTAACCCTGCGCGGTCGCCCGCACGTGCTGGATCATGCCGCGCAGGCCGTGGGTCCACGGTTCGACCTCGCCGCTGGCGGCGTCGACGCGGTAGAGCATGCCGGCGTGCGGATCGTTGCGGTCGGCGGCCGACACGTAGACCAGCTGGCCGCCGTCGGGCGACCAGGCGAAGTCGCCGAGCTTGCCGGGGTTGTCGACGAGGGCGCGGCGTTCGCCGGTGGCCGCGTCGAGCGCGAACAGGCGCTGGAACACGTAGCTGTCGTCGACCAGGTTGCGCGGCGCGCACGCCAGCGCCAGCCGCGCGCCGTCGGGCGACCACTCGAAGCCGAACACGGTCGTGTCCCTGGTCAGCCGTCGCGGTTCGCCGCCGACCTCGCACAGCCAGAGCGAGCGGTGACGCCAGTCCTCGTCGACGATGTTCGGGCGGAAGCCCTTCGCCTGCGCCGCGGCGCGGTCGGCGGGCATCGGGTCGAGCGTCGTGAACGCGAACGCCGCGCCGTCGGGGCGCCAGCGGTAGTCGAGGATCGACGCGGTCTTGGCCACCGGCTCGGCCTCACCGCCGCCCAGCGGCATCTGCACCAGCTGCATCGCGCCGTCGATGCGCTGCAGGAAGGTGACCGCCCGGTGGCCCGGCCGCGCGGCCAGTCCGGGCGTGCTGTCCTTGCCGCCGACCAGCGCGCGCGCGGTGCCTTCGCCGCGCAGCATCGCCGCGGCGTCGTCACAGGCGAACGCGTGCAGGTAGCTGCCGCCGGGGCCGTCGGCGAGCGGGCGCGGCACGACGACGTTCCAGGCGACGAAGCCGTCGCCGAGCACCGGGTTGGTCACGGTGCGCAGGTCCATCACCTGCTCGACGGTCAGGGGCTGCTGGGCGCGCGCGAACGGCGCGGCGACCAGCACGGACAGCGACAGCGATCGGACGAGGAGGCGGCGGCTCATGCCGCACAGCTTAGGCCGGGTGTGCGGCGGGCTGCCACCGTTGGCAGGCGTGGACCATCGCCATCGTCACGACCACCGGCGCCAGCAGGTTGACGACCGGCAGCAGCAGCAGGCCGGTGGCGACCACGCCGCCGAGCAGCAGCGCCAGCCGGTGCCGGCCGCGCAGCGCGCGGGTCGCGCGCAGGTCGTGGCGGCGCAGCGCGACGAGCTCGAAGTACTCGCGGCCCAGCAGGTACGCGTTCGTGAGGATCCACGCGAACGGGTACAGCGCCGGCAGCAGCAGGAACAGCAGCAGCACCACGTTGACGACCAGCGCCTTCAACAGGAAGCGCAGCGACGACCACAGGCCGGCGACGAGGCCGAGGCCCGGCGCCGCCGGCAGCTCCGGGTAGTGCCGCGCCTCGACGGCGGCGGCGATCGCCTCGAGCCAGAGGCCGATCATCGCGCTGACGACGATCGGGAACAGGAACAGCGTCGAGACCAGCGTCGCCATGGCGCCGAGCAGCTTGATCGCGGTCCCGAGCAGCCACGTGTCGCTGAAGTCGTACGCGGTCAGCAGCCAGGCCATGCCGCCCCACAGCAGGCCGAACACCAGCAGCGACACCAGCACGGCGGCGCCGATGGCGCGCAGGACACGCGGGTCGCCGAGCTGGCCGAGGGCACGCACGTAGGCGGTCAGCATCGGCGGCAGCCTACGCGCGGGCCGCCGCCGCCGCGCGCGCAATCGCAGTCCCGGTGCAGCTCGACGGCCGCGTTGCCGAAACAGGGGGATGCGCGCAGGCGTCGAACGAGACCGCGACGCGGCGACGGCGGTCGCCGCCGCGACCGCCTGGCCGGTGCTCCCGTCCGACGGGGTGCGCTGGCGGTTCGCGGCGCCGCCGGGCGGCGTCGTGGCGATCGGCGACCTGCAGGGCGACCTGTGCGGGCTCGAGGCGATCCTGCGCACAGCGAAGCTGGTCGACGCGGCCGGCGAGTGGATCGGCGCACGGCGCCACCTGGTGCTGGCCGGCGACCTGATCGGCGGGCACGCCGACGGCTGCCTGCTGACGTTCCGCGTGCGCCGGCTCGAACGGCAGGCGCGGGCGGCGGGCGGCGCCGTGCACGCGCTGCTCGGCAACCACGAGCTGCTGCCGGCGCGCGGCGAGGTCGACAAGTGGACCGGCGCCGAGAAGGAGCAATGGCGTCGTCATCCGCCGGCGGGGGCGCCGAGTCCGAAGCCGCGCGACGCGTTCCGCGGCGACGGCGCGCCCGCGCACTGGCTGCGGCGGCGCAACGCCGTGGTGCGGATCGGCGACGACCTGTTCGCGCATGCCGGCGTCGACGCGTGGCTGACGGTCGCCGCCGTCGGCGAAGTGAACGCGACGGTGCGCGCGTGGATCGCGCACTGGCAGGGGGTCGGCGCGTCGCCGTCACCGGCGACGCAGTGGGCCGTCGGCGCGCCGGGGATGGCGCGGGACGCGGCGCTGGCGCGCGGGCCGCTGTGGACGCGCGGCTTCAAACCCGACGGCGATCGACGGCCCGCGGGCGGGCCGTCGCGCGCGGACCTGTGCGCGTGGCTCGACGCGCACGGCCTGCGGCGCCTGGTGGTGGGGCACGCGCCGGTCGACGGCGGCGTTCTGCAGGCGCATCCGTACTACGGCGACCGCGTGGCGATGCTCGACACCCGCATCGCCGACCCGCGGCGCGGTCGGCTGGCGGCGCTGTGCCTCGACGCCGGCGCGCAGCGCGCGCTCGACGTTCCGCAGGAGCGGCGGGACCCGACGTGCCGCGAACGCGAGCTCGCGCTGCTGCAGCGGCACGGCTGGCACCGGCGCGATCCGACCGGCGGCTGGCTCCGCTGGCTGCCGCGCCGGCTGGCGGCGCTGTTCGGCCACGACCGCATGCGGTAGCCTCGTCGCATGGTGCGTCGTGACGCTACAGACGACAGAGACCCGCGAGGGCCGAAGCCGGCTGGCGCAAGTCGCTCTCGATCAGCGGGAGCCAGTCCCGCCCCGGTAGGCGCCGAAGCGCCGGGTAGCAGGCCCCAGCCGACACCGGGAGACCGGGCCGGCCGAGCGGGGTATCACAAGCCCGTGAGGCGGCAAGAGCCGCGCAGCGGGGAGCAAGCACGCGGGCCGCAACATGAAGTGAAGCCTGCAGCCTCGACAGATGAACAATCCGTTGGCCGAGCCGCTCATGTCACGGCGAAGGCAACACGGTCCGCGCAACGCTCGGAGATGGGCGCGGGTCGCGACGGCGGGGTATGGGGTGCAGCACGCGTGCAAGGTCGTGAGCGCAACACGAGAGACCCGTCTGTGCCGCCGTCGTCGCGGCAAGGGCCAGCGCATAAGGCAACGCCGAAATCGCAGCCTGCACAGCGGGAGTCCGAGGGGGCAGTAGTACTGACGAGCGCCGCGCGAGCGTCGCTCACGAACGTCACGACGAACAACGCGACGGGAGGGAAGGGCCCCTGCGGTGGTCAGGTCGTTGAAGCAGGTAAGGGCGAGGGCATGGCCGACTCGATCGGTTCCAACCAACCCCCCGCGCAATCGCGCGTGGACAAAGTCCGACGACTGCAACGGCGGCTGTGGATCGCGGCCAAGCAAGCACCGGGTAGGCGCTTCCATGCCCTGTACGACCGCATCCACCGGAGTGACGTCCTGTGGGAGGCATGGCGGCGAGTGCGACGGAACCGCGGCTCGGCGGGGCTCGATGCCCTGTCGATCGCTGACGTCGAGGACTACGGCGTGGAGCGCTTCCTCGAAGAGCTCTCCGCCGTGCTCCGCGCAGGCGAGTACGTGCCGCAGGCGGTGCTGCGGCGCTACATCCCGAAGGCTGATGGCAAGCGGCGACCGTTGGGCATCCCGACGGTCCGGGACCGGGTGGTGCAGATGGCGGCGAAGCTGGTGCTGGAGCCGATCTTCGAGGCGGACTTCCTGCCTTGCAGTTTCGGCTTCCGGCCGCAGCGCAGCACGCTGATGGCGCTGGAGACCCTGAGGAAGCTCGGGGCCAAGGGCGGCCATCACGTGCTGGACGCCGACATCCGCGACTACTTCGGCAGCATCGACCACAGAAAGCTGATGAGGCTGGTGGCGAAGCGCATCTCGGACCAGCGGGTGCTCAAGCTGATCCGCCAGTGGCTCGCGGCGGGCGTGATGGAGGATGGTGAGGTGCGCGCGAATCTCGCGGGCACTCCACAGGGCGGCGTGATCTCTCCGCTCTTGTCCAACATCTACCTGCACGTGCTCGACACGCAGTGGAAGCGCCACAGTGCTCCGCTCGGAGAACTGGTGCGCTACGCAGACGACTTCGTCGTGATCTGCAAGACGAAGCGGCAGTGCGAGGAGGCCGAGGAACGCATCCGGGTGATCCTGGGGCGCCTCGGTCTCGAGCTGCACCCCGAGAAGACGCGGCGAGTGGACCTGTACGACGGCAAGGAAGGTTTCGACTTCCTCGGCTGCCACCTGCACAAGCGCATGAGCGGCGCGATCTGGGAACGCGAACGGCGACGTTTGTACTTCCTGCATCGCTGGCCGAGCGCGCGCTCGATGAAGCGGCTGCGGCAGAAGGTGAGGGAGTTGACGCCGAGGTGGCGGTGCCACGCGGATCTCCGCGAGGTGATCGACGACCTCAATCCCTTGCTGCGCGGCTGGGGCAACTACTTCCGCACGGGGAACGCGGCGCGGCGTTTCAACCAGGCCGACACCTACGTGTGGCGGCGGCTCCGATCGCTGCGCGTGCAGCGCAAGGGTCGTCATCTGCGCGCGGGCGAGGCCGCGCGTTGGGATCGCGACTACTTCCACTCCTTCGGCCTCCATCGCCTGCGCGGCACCGTCCAATACCCGGAGCCTGCGTAATGCCGCGCACCCGAGAGA
>JBFWWV010000011.1:0-82595 GCA_050245995.1 Planctomycetota bacterium
TAGTCGATCTCGAAGTCGCTGTGGAACAGGGCGACGAACCGGCCGCCCTCGTCCTTGACGACCATCGGCAGGATCTCGAGCAGCTCGTCGGTGACGTCCTGCACCCAGCGCGCGCGCGTCCAGGCCTTGCGCTCGATGCGCAGGTCGACGCCGTACTCGGTCTCGAGCCGCGACTGGAACACGTCGAGCTGCAGCTCGCCGATGACGCCGAGGATCGCCTCGCGCGCGCCGATGCGCGGCCAGAACGTCTGCACGACGCCCTCCTCGCCGAGCTGGGTCAGGCCCTTGCCGAAGCTCTTGGCCATCGACGGCTCCTTGGGCGCCACCTGCGCGAAGATCTCGGGCGCGAAGCGCGGGAAGTTGCGGACCTCGAAGTCGGGGCCGCTGCTCAGCACGTCGCCGACGCGGAACAGGCCGGGGTTGATCAACCCGATCACGTCGCCGGGCCACGCGTCCTCGATCGACACGCGCTCCTGGCCGAAGAACCGGTGCGGGTGCGACAGGCGCACCTCGCGGCCGAGGCGCAGGTGCTTGGCCGCCATGCCGCGCTCGAAGTGCCCGGACGTGACGCGCAGGAACGCGATGCGGTCGCGGTGCATCTTGTCCATGTTGGCGGCGACCTTGTAGACGAAGCCGCTGAAGAACGGCGCATCGGGCGGCACCTGACCGTCGAGCGTCGGCAGCGGCCCGGGCGCCGGCGCGATCTCGAGGAAGTTCTGCAGGATGTTCTCGACGCCGAAGTTGGTCAGCGCGCTGCAGAAGAACATCGGCGACTGCTCCTGCCGGCGGAACCGCTCGAGGTCGAACGGCTCGACGCAGGTCTCGACCATCTGCAGGTCCTCGAGCAGCTGCTTGTGCTGCTTCTCGCCGAGCATCTCGCGCAGCTTGGGGTCCTCGGGGCCGGCGGTCTGCACGCCGGCGCGGGTGGCGTTGTGGGCGGTGCGCTCGAACACGAACACCTGCTTGTCGCGGCGCGAGTAGACCCCGCGGAACGCCTCGCCCGAGCCGATCGGCCAGGTCGCCGGCACGATGGTGATGCCGAGGATCTTCTCGACCTCGTCCATCAGGTCGAGCGGCGCCTGCGCCGGGCGGTCCATCTTGTTGACGACGGTGACGATCGGGATGCCGCGCTCGCGGCACACCTTGAACAGCTTCAGCGTCTGTGGCTCGACGCCCTTGGCGGCGTCGATCAGCATCAGCGCCGCGTCGGCGGCGACCAGCGTGCGGTAGGTGTCCTCGCTGAAGTCCTGGTGGCCCGGCGTGTCCAGCAGGTTGACGCAGCTGCCCTGGTACTCGAACTGCAGCGCCGACGACGTGATCGAGATGCCGCGCTTCTTCTCGATCTCCATCCAGTCGCTGGTCGCGTGCGCGCCGCTCTTGCGCGCCTTGACCGAGCCGGCCTCGCGGATCGCGCCGCCGTACAGCAGCAGCTTCTCGGTCAGCGTGGTCTTGCCGGCGTCGGGGTGGCTGATGATCGCGAACGTGCGGCGGCGGGCGATCTCGTTCTGCAGGTCGGCCATCGGGGGCGAGCAGGGTACGCCGCGCCGGTCGGGGGGCAAGGGCGCAGCTGCCGCCCGGTCACGTCGGGTCCTGTTCGGCCTCGGCCCACGCGTCCGGCCGGCCGTCGCCGTCCAAGGTCACGTGGATCACGTTGGGGTTGCAACACACCGGGCAGTCTTCGACGTAGTCCTGGCGGCTGCCGGCCGCCGGGTCGACCGGGATCACGATGTCCTCGCCGCAGGTGGCGCAGACGTAGCTGGCCTCGAACTCCATCGGCGGAGCGTACCTGCTGGGACCCTCCCGCAGGCCGGTCCGAGACGAACGACACCGCGTCGGACGGCGCGAGGTAGGTGGGCGCCGTCGGGGTGCCGGCGTAGGCTTCTGCGTTCCATGCGATCCGACCGGGAATCCGATGCATTCGAGGTCCTCGCGGCGGCCGCCGTGCGCCACATCGTCGAGCACGAGGACTTCGAGCAGTTGTGCGCGTGGATGCGCGAGCGGCTGCCGGAGTCGGGGCTGCTGCCGCGCGAGGCGGACCAGGCAACCGCCCGGGCCCTGAGCTGGCACCTCGCGCGCAACCTGTGGAACTCGACGCCGCTGCCGGGCAACGGGCTGCGCCCGCGGCCGGTGCCGCTGCCCGGGAGCAACGATCGCTGTCCGTGCGGCGCGGTGGCGAAGTGGAAGCGCTGCTGCGGCCGGTTGCCCGAGGTCCCGCAGGAGAACCTGGTGCCGGAGGACATCCTGCCGATCGTGCTCGAGTCGTTGCCCCGGTCGCGCCGCGAGGAGCTCCTGGCGCAAGCCGGGCCCGCGCGCGGACTGGCCTTCATCTCGGCGCTGGTCGAGGCGGAGCGCGGGCGCAGCAAGCGCGCCGTGCAACTGCTCGAGCCGCTGGTGGCAGGGCCCCTCGATCCGTCCAGTCGTGAGCTGGCGATGGCGGCGGACCTGCTGCTCGATCTCTACGACGGCCTCGGCTGGGGGCGGAAGTGCGAGCGGCTGGCGTCGCGCTGCACGGAGGTGTCGACGCCGTGCGACCTGCGGGCGATCGGCTGGCGCTGGCTCGCACAGCAGCACCACCGACAAGGGGACACAGCGGCGGCGTGGCGATCGTTGGCGCAGGCCAAGGGCTCGGCTCCGCAGCTCCGCGGCCTGGCACTGGTCGAGGTGCAGCTGCTCACGGCCGAGGGGCGCGTCGACGAAGCGCGGCGGCGGGGCGCGCAGCTGCAGGCGGAGCTGCGGCGGTGCGGCGACGACGCGGCGGAGCACGAAGCCGAGTTGCTCGCGGTGATGCTCGACGAGGTCGAGCGCGCCGCCGAGTCGGACCCGGAGGAGGGCCTGCGCGCCTGGGTCGAAGGACTCGGGCAGCGACCGATACCGCGCTACGAGCTGTCGGGCATCGAGCGCCGCGCTTCCCGCGCCGTGACCGGGCCCGCGGAGCTGCGCGCCCCCGGACCGGTTCGGCGGCTGGAGCCGGAGTGGCGTGAGGTGTTCCCGGTCGAACCGCCGTTCGGAACGCTGCCCGCCGCGGCCGCCGAGGTCGAGGATTGCTGGACCGAGGGCGTGCTGGAGGATTGGGTCCAGTTCCTCGTGGACGAGCCGGCGGCCGCGGACGCACTGGACATCCTCGACGACGTCGCGACCGCGTTGGAGGCCTTCGACGACACCGAGCCGCTGCGGGTCGCCGTCCTCGAGCGTGCGGTCGCGATCGTCGGGCGGGCGCTGGCGAAGGCCCCGCACGCCGAGCTGCCGTGGAGCATCCTCGAGAACCGGCCGGCGCTGCGCGCCATGGCGCGTCTGCGGGCGGCTTGCGCCCGCCGCGGGGACGCTGCTCGGGCGCGCGAGCTGACCCGCGAGCTGCTGCGGCGGAACCCGCAGGACAACCAGGGCCTGCGCTCCCTGGAGATGGAGTCCCTGCTCGCGGACGGGGACGATGGCGAGGCGCTCGCCTTGGCGCGGCGCTACGCCGACGACTTCCTGGTCGACATCCGCTTCGGCCACGTGCTCGCGTTGTTCCGGACGGGCGATCGCGTCGCGGCGGTCGCGGCGCTGCGCAAGCTGGCGTCCGATCGGCCCAAGGTCGTTCGCTACCTGCTCGCGGAGCGGATCCGCAAGCCGCGGCTGCGCGACGATGGCTTCGTCCAGCTCGGCGGCGAGGACGAAGCCTGGCACTACCGCGAGAACTCGCGCCGGCTGTGGTCGTCGACACCCGGCGCGATCGAGTGGCTCCGGCAGACTCTCGCCGATCCGGATGCAGCGGCCGGTCCGGCCGCCGAGTAGGCCGCGCCGCCGACCCGCTCGGCCCGGACCCGGCGCGCCGGCGCGGCGATCACATCGTCTCGGGATCCTGCCCGCGCAGCACCGAGTTGCCGGCGAACGTCTCGCGCAGGTTGCTGCTGGCCGGCCGCTGCAGCGACGCCACGTCGAGGCGGCCGCCCTGCGCGAAGAACGACGTGGGGTTGTCCCAGACCAGCCGCTCGATGTCGGCGCGGGCGACGCCGGCCTGCTCGAGCTTGGTGGCGGTGCGCGGCACCATCAGCGGGTCGCTGACGCCCCAGTCGGCGGCGCTGTTGATCACCATGCGGTCGACGCCGTACTCGAGCACGATGCGCACCATGCGGTGCGGGTCCATCTTGGTGTGCGGGTAGATCGAGAAGCCCTGCCAGCAGCCGGTGTCGCGGGTGATCTTGATGGTCTCCTCGTTGCCGTGGTCGAGCAGCACGCGCTCCATGGCGATGCCGCTGTCCTTGACCATGGCGATGCAGCGCTCGAAGCCCTTCTTCTTGTCGCGGTGCGGCGTGTGCACCAGCACCGGCAGGTCGTGCTTCTTGGCGAGCTCGATCTGCGCGAGGAAGAACTGCTCCTCCTTCCTGGTCTGGTCGTCGAGGCCGATCTCGCCTATGCCGAGCACCGAGTCCTTCTCGAGGTAGCGCGGCAGCACCTCAAGGACGGCCTGGTTGACGCGGTCGTCGTTGGCCTCGCGCGGGTTCAGCGCCATCGTGCAGAAGTGGTGGATGCCGAACTGCTGCGACCGGAACCGCTCCCAGCCGATCAGCGTGTCGAAGTAGTCGACGAAGCTGCCGACGTTGGTGCGGTTCTGGCCCAGCCAGAACGCGGGCTCGAGCACCGCGCGGACGCCGGCGAGCGCGAGGCGCTCGTAGTCGTCGGTGACGCGGCTGTACATGTGGATGTGCGGTTCGAAGATCAGCATCGGAGTTCGGGGTCGGGGGTGCGGCTCACGCAGGGCGGGTCACGGCCGTGCGATTCACCGGGTGACGCGCTGCAATACGGCGCGGATCGCCGGCCGCGGCTCGCGCGGCAGGCGCTCCTGCGCGAACGGGCGCAGCTCCGGGCGGTTCAGCGCGGCCAGCGCCTCGGCCGCGGCCTGGCGGCGGCCGTCGTCGCCGTGCTCGAGGCCGCCGAGGATGCGCGCGACGCTGCCCGGCACCGGCGCGCGGCACAGGAAGCGGTCGGTGTCGCGCCAGATCGCGCGGCCGGCGGCCTCGCGCTCGGTGGCGAGGTCCTGCAGCATGCGCGACAGCTCGGGATTCGCCCGGGTCGCCGCGTCGAACACGCGTGCGGCCGGCAGGTCCAGGAACGCGACCTTCAGCAGCAGCGCGTTCTGCTCGGCGGTGCCGAAGCCGCGCACGCCGGCGCCCGCGGCGCGGACCAGCAGATCGCTGTCGCAGACCGCGGCCTCGACGTGCAGCACCATGTTGGTGCGCTGCACCTCGCCGAGCAGATCGGCGGTCGCCGCGGTCACCGGCAGCGTCGCGAGCGCGCGCAGCACCATCACGCGCTCCTCGAGGTCGCCGTGCGCGTAGAGGTCGCGCAGCTCGTCGTCGGTGACCGCGGCGCCGGCCAGCAGCAGCGCCGCGCCGGCGTCGCAGCGGCGCCAGCCGGCGAGGTCGCAGCGGGCGGGGCCGACCGTCTCGACGGCGGAGCCGGTCGCGTCCGGGGCCAGCGCGGAGCGGCCGAGGCGGCGCGGCAGCTGCGGGAACGCCACGGCCAGCTCGCGCCGGTCGGCGGCGATCGCGGCGGCGGCCTGCTGCAGCCACGCGGCGCCGTCGCCGAGGCGGGCCAGCAGCGGCGCGAACGGGGTCGGGAAGGGTGCGTCCATCGGCGGGCAGAGCGTAGCGTGGCGTGGGCGCGGGCGAACCACTAGTGTCGCGCGGATGGACTTCCCCGCCTGGGATCCCGTGCTGCTCCCCATCCCGGGGCTGCCGATCGACGTTCGCTGGTACGGCCTGATGTACGTCGTCGGGTTCCTGTGCGGCCAGTGGATCCTGGTGCGCCTCGCGCGCGCCGGCGTGTTCCCGGTGGCGCCCGAGCGCGCGCCCGACCTGATCGTCTACCTGGTGTTCGGCGTGCTGCTCGGCGGCCGCGTCGGCTACGCGCTGTTCTACGACCAGGAGCTGCTCAACCCGGTGAACTTCGTGCAGGTGTGGAAGGGCGGGCTGTCGTTCCACGGCGGCCTCGGCGGCGTCGCGATCGCCGGCTGGCTGTTCGCGCGCAGCTGCAAGATCCCGTGGCTGCGCGTCGCCGACGCGTGCGCGCTGGCGGTGACGCCGGGCATCTTCGCGGTGCGCTTCGCGAACTTCATCAACGGCGAGCTGTACGGCCGCATCACCGAGAAGGGGGTCGGCTGGGCGATGCAGTTCCCGACCGACCCGGTGGCGATGCGCGTGCTGCACCTCAGCGACGCGTGGACCATGCGCGACCGCGAGCTGTGCATCCAGTACGCGTTCCGGAACCGGACCTGGGAGAGCATCCAGGGCCAGCTGTCGACCGTCGACGACACCGGTCGGACGATCGACTGGGCGGCGATCCAGCCGCACCTCGACTGGGCCGCGGTGCGCGACCAGGTGCCGTACCGGCACCCGTCGCAGCTGTACGAGGGCATCGGCGAAGGGCTGGTGCTCGGGCTGGTGCTGCTCGGCCTGTACCTGCTGCTGCGCAACCGCTCGCTGCGGCGCGGGACCTACGCGGCGGTGTTCCTGCTCGGCTACGCGGCGGTGCGGTTCTCGCTCGAGTTCGTGCGCCAGCCCGACGCGCAGTTCGGACCCGGCGGCACGGTGCTGCTCGGCATGACGATGGGCCAGACCTTGAGCACGGCGATGGTGGTGGGGGCGGCGCTGATCCTGTGGTTCGGCGGCAGGCCGGAGCCGCCGCGGGCCCGCCCGCCCCAATCGAAGGCCGAGTCCGAGCCGGGCACTTCCACCGCGGCGTCGCCGCAGGAGACGACATCGTGAGCGCGGCAGGGCCGGGCGCGAGTCTGTTGGTGCGCGGCGGCCGCGTCGTGCGCAAGGGCCATGACGGACCCGCCGACGTCTGGATCGAGCACGGGGTCGTGCGCGCCGTCGCGCGCGACCTGCCGCCGCCGGCCGGATGCCCGGTCCTGGAGGCGCGCGGCTGTCTCGTGTTCCCGGGCCTGATCGACCCGCAGGTCCACTTTCGCGAGCCGGGCCTCGAGCACAAGGAAGACATCGAGAGCGGGGCGCTCGCGGCGCTGGCCGGCGGCGTCACCGCGTTCTGCGAGATGCCGAACACGAAGCCGGCGACCACGACCCCGGAGCTGCTGCAGGACAAGCTGCGGCGGGCGGCCGGGCGGGCGCGCAGCGACTTCGCGTTCTTCCTCGGCGCCTCGGCGCAGAACGCCGACCAGCTCGGCGAGTGGGAACAGGCGCCCGGCTGCGCCGGCATCAAGGTGTTCATGGGTTCGTCGACCGGCGACCTGCTGGTGCCCGACGACCCGACCATCGAGCGCGTGCTGCGCAGCGGCAGCCGCCGCGTCGCCGTGCACAGCGAGGACGACTACCGGCTCAAGGAGCGCTACGCCGCGCTGCCCGAGGGCAGCAAGGTCACCGAGCACCCGCACGTGCGCGACGTCGAGTGCGCCGTGCGCAGCACGAAGCGCCTGCTCGACCTCGCCGAGAAGACCGGCCGCAAGGTGCACGTGCTGCACCTGTCGACCCAGGAAGAGGTCGCGCTGCTGCGCGAGCGCGCGCTCGGCGAGCTGGTCACCGCCGAGGTCACGCCCAATCACCTGTTCCTCGACGCGCCCGGCTGCTACGAGCGCCACGGCACGCTGGCGCAGATGAACCCGCCGGTGCGCGATCTGCGCCACCGCGACGCGCTGCGCCAGGGCCTCGCCGACGGCGTCATCACCTGCATCGGCAGCGACCACGCGCCGCACACCCTGCAGGAGAAGCACCAGCCGTTCCCGAAGGCGCCGTCGGGCATCCCCGGCGTGCAGACCATCCTGCCGCTGCTGCTGACCGCCGTGCGCGACGGCTGGCTCACGATGCAGCAGTTGGTGCGCGTCGCCTGCCACGGCCCGGCCGACGTCTACGGCATCCGGAAGAAGGGCGATCTCGCGCCCGGCATGGACGGCGACGTGGTGATCGTCGACCCGAGCGAGCGCGGTCCGCTGCGGCTCGAGTGGCTCTGCAGCAAGGCCGGCTGGTCGCCGTACGTCGGCTGGGAGCTCGCGGGCTGGCCGAAGGTCGTCGTGCTGCGCGGCGAGGTCGCGTTCCGCGACCACGCGACGGTGGGCGCGCCGCGCGGGCGGCCGCTGCGCTACGCCTGAGCGCGTCCGACCGCTCGACGGCACGTGCGGTGGGTGACGGTGCGGTGGGTGACGTGCGCTGGGTATTCGAACAGGTGTGTGCTGTGATCTGGCGATGAGCCCGATCCTCACCCGTGTGGCGCTCGCCGTCCCCTTCCTGTCCCTCGTCGCGGCGCCCGCGGCCGCACAGTGCGCGCTGTCCATCACGCCGCTCTCGATCGCGGCGCCGCTGCCGTTCGGGTCATTGGTCAACCGGACCCTCCTGTGGGATCCCGACGGCCCGGGGCCAGCCCCCGAGTCCTTGGTCGTCGCCGGCTTCTTCCAGACCGCCGGCGGCGTGCCGTGCAACTCGGTCGCGCGGCTCGACCTCGCGACCGGCACCTGGAGCGCGTTCGGGCAGGGTGTCGCCTACGAGGTCATCGGCGCGGCGGCGGCGCCGAACGGTGACCTCGTCGTGGGCGGTCTGGTCGGCTTCAACCAGGGACGGGTCGACGTCTGGGACGGCGCGACCTGGACCACGTTGCCGACCTTCGACGGCGCGGTGTGGTCGGTGGCCGTGCTGCCGAACGGCGACATCGTCGCCGGCGGGGACTTCACGCTGGCGGGCGGCGTGGCCTGTCAGCGGGTCGCACGCTGGAACGGGACCGCGTGGAACGCGATGGGGGCCGGCCTGGTCAGCCGGCCGCGGCGAATGCAGGTGCGGCCCGATGGCACCCTGCTCGCCGGCGCGCCCCACACCGGTAGCGGTCTGCCGGGCGACCCGGCGATGGCGTCCTGGAACGGCACCGCGTGGAGCGGCGTCGCTGCGGATCCGGTGGTCCAGCCCGCGCTCGTCCAGGACTTCTTCGTGCGGCCCAACGGCAACATCCTCATCGCCGGCGGCCTCATCTTCCTGTCGCCGACGCCGGTCTTCGCGCAGGTCGCCGAGTGGAGCGGCGCGGCGTGGAGCCCGCTGGGCGGCGGCGTCAACGGGCCGGCGCTCTCGATCGCCGAGGCGCCCGACGGCAGCGTGCTGGCTGCCGGGTTCTTCACGCAGGCCGGCGGCGTCGCCGTGAACAACCTGGCGCGCTTCGACGGTGTGGCGTGGACGGCCGTCGCCGGTGGCCTCGGCGCCGGCCCGACGCACCAGGTCTTCGATCAGGTCGCCACGCCGCAGGGCGACGTGTTCTTCGGCGGCTTCTTCGGCAACCCGCCGAGCGCGCCGACCGAAAACCTCGCCGTGGTCCGATCGAGTTGCCCCGGCACCACGAGCCCGTTCGGCCAGGCCGGCAGCGGCAGCGCCGGGCAGCTGCTGCTCGCGCCGGCGAATCTGCCCTGGATCGGCGGGACGTTCTTCGCCGCCGCCGCCCAGTTCGCGCCGAACTCGCTGGCGATCTCGGCGATCGGGTTCAGCACGGCGTCGGTGCCGATGTCGAGCATCTTCCCGCAGGCGTTTCCCGGCAGCACGTTGCTGCTGGTCCCCGATCGCACGATCGACTCGGTCATCCTCGGCGGCGCGACCCTGGTCCAGATCCCGATCCCGGACCTGGCTGTGCTGGTGGGCTTCCGGTTCTACCTGCAGACGTTCGGCATCGAGTTCAGCCCAGGTGGCGTGCTGACCGGCATCGTCAGCAGCAACGCGCTGGACCTGACGATCGGCCAGTTCTGACCGAACGGGCGCCCGGGCGTCACGTCGTGCGTCGCCGCAGCTCCGCTTCGAGCTCGGCGATGCGCTGCCGCAGCGGCGCGGTCTGCAGGTCCACCTCTCCGGCCGTGTAGCGCGGCGTCAGGAACTTCGGGCAGTTCCAGTCGAAGCCGACCACCGCGATCCGCACCACGCGCTCGGGCGGCGAGGGATGGCCGCCGGGCGGCGCGGTGGCGGCGACCAGTTCGGGGTGCTGGCGCGCGTCGAGGACCTCGGCGCGGCCGAGCACCTTGAGGCGCGTGCGCGCGGGATAGTCGACGGCGAACAGGCACACGCGCGGATCGCCAGCGAGATTGCCGACGGTGATCAGCTGACGGTTGCCGCCGTGGTCGGCGAACGCGAGCTCGCCGGGCGACGGCGCGACGAGGAATCCCCGCGGGCCGCCGCGGTGCTGCACGTAGGGCCAGCCGTCGGCGCCGACGCTGGCGAGGTAGAACGAGTCGCGCGCCTGCAGGAACGCGACCTCGTCCGGCCCCAGCGGGTCGGCGGTGCCGGCGGCGCCGAGGTCGGGGTAGGTCTTGCCGTAGTAGTGGTGCTGGGCCGCTCGCGCGGCCGGGCTCAGCATCGTGCGCAGGAACTCGCGGGCCATGATCGGATCCTCGCCCCGGCCGCGCATGTGCGGGGCCGGGGCCGTGGGGCTCAGCGCGTCGCCGCGGCCGCGGTCACCGGCGGGAAGTCGACGACCGTCTGCGCCAGGTGGTTGGTGTAGTTGGTCAGGATGTTGAGCGCGACGTTGGCGGTCGTCTCGACGATCTCGGCGTCGCTGAGGCCGGCGGCGCGCGCCGCCGCCAGATCCTGGTCGGTGGCGTGGCCGCGATTGACGACCAGCGTGCGCGCGAGCTTCAGCGCCGCGTCGGTCTTCGGGTCGGCCGCCGCGGCGCTCCGCGCCGCCGCGACCTGCTCCGGCTTCAGTCCGACCATGCCGCCGATCGCGGTGTGCGCGCTCAGGCAGTAGTCGCACTGGTTGACCTCGCCGACCGTCAGCGCGATCTGCTCGCGGACCTTCGCCGACAGCGCGCCGCCGCTGAGCGCGGCGCCGAAGTCGAGGTAGGCCTGCAGCGCGGCGGGGGAGTTGGCGAGCACGCGCATCATGTTGGGGGTCTTGCCGAGCTTCTTCTGCACGGCGTCGAGCAGCGGCTTCTGGCGGGCGTCGGCGGCGGCGGGATCGATGGCGGGGATACGGCTCATGACTTCCTCTCGTTGGTCTCTGGGTTGCGCGCCGCAGATGCGCGGCGCGTGCCATCCCGAAGTCAATCGCCGTGCCGGCCCGAGCGCGATCGCGTGCGGCATGCTCAAGTTGTTCATGAATAGGCGCTTGTGTCTCACTCGGCCGTCGACCGAATGGCACGAGAGTTCGTAGTCTACGAAGTGTCGTAGCCTCCGAGCACGATTCCTCGTAGCCTGCGCCCGTGAACGTCCAGAGTCTGCCCGAGGTCATGGTCGCGGTCGCCCAGCACCGTTCGCTCGCCGAGGTGCTGCGCGCGATCGTCGCCGGCATCGCCGACTGCAAGCACGTCGTGCTCGCGCGCATCTGGCTGTTCGGGCCGGGAGACCTGTGCGCGAGCTGCCGCTTCGCCGACGAGTGCGGCGACCGCAGCCGCTGCCTGCACCTGTCGGCCAGCGCCGGCAACCCGCTCGCCGCGGCGTTCGACCCCGGCAACCTGATGGGCGGGTTCCGTCGGTTCCCGACCGGCGTGCGCAAGATCGGCCGCGTCGCCGCCACCGGCGAGCCGCTGCGCCTCGGCGACCTGCGCGGCGACGAGGACTGGATCGCCGATCGCGAGTGGTTCGAACGGGAGCAGGTGCGCGCGTTCGCCGCGCAGCCGCTGGTGTTCGGCGGCGAGGTGCTCGGCGTGCTGGCGCTGTTCGACCGGCGCGAGCTCGGCGACGACGACTTCCGCTGGCTGCGCGTGTTCGCCGACCACGCCGCCGTCAGCATCGCCAACGCGCGCGCGTTCGAGGAGATCGACCGGCTGCGGCTGCAGCTGCAGGAGGAGAACCGCTACCTGCACGAGGAGGTCGACCGCGCGCACGGTCCCGTGCAGGTGGTGGCGCAGAGCTTTGCGATGCAGCGCGTGCTGCAGCAGGTGCGCATCGTCGCTCCGACCGACGCGACGGTGCTGGTCACCGGCGAGAGCGGCACCGGCAAGGAGGTCATCGCGCGCGCGGTGCACGAGCACAGCGCGCGGCGCAGCGGGCCGCTGATCCGCGTCAACTGCGGCGCCGTGCCCGAGAGCCTGTTCGAGAGCGAGTTCTTCGGCCACGTGCGCGGCGCGTTCACCGGCGCGCTGAAGGACCGGGCTGGGCGGTTCGAGCTCGCGGACGGTGGCACGCTGTTCCTCGACGAGGTCGGCGAGATCCCGCTGGCGCTGCAGCCCAAGCTGCTGCGCGTGCTGCAGGAGCGCGAGTTCGAACGCGTCGGCGACGGCCGCACGCGGCGGGTGGACGTGCGCGTGGTCGCCGCGACCAACCGCGACCTGCGCGCCGAGGTCGACGCCGGCCGCTTCCGCCAGGACCTGTTCTACCGGCTCGGCGTGTTCCCGATCGAGCTGCCGCCGCTGCGCGAGCGGCGCGCCGACATCGCGCCGCTGGTCGAGGCGTTCCTGCGCGCGCGCGCCGGCAAGGTGCCGCGGCTGTCGCGCGCCGCGCTGCAGCAGCTCGAGCGCCACGACTGGCCCGGCAACGTGCGCGAGCTGCAGAACGCGGTCGAGCGCGCGATCATCCTGGCGCCGCGCGGGCCGCTGCGGTTCGAGCACCTGGGTGACGACGCCGCCGGGCCCGCGCGACCGGCGGCGTCGGCGCCGGCGTCGCCGGGGCCCGGCGCGGCGCCCGTGCGGACCCGCGCCGCGCTGCGGCTGGAGGAGCGGCGCAACCTCGAGGCCGCGCTGCAGCGCAGCGGCGGCAAGGTGTTCGGGGCGGGCGGCGCGGCCGAGCTGCTCGGCATGAAGCCGACGACGCTCGCGTCGCGGCTCAAGGCGCTGGGGATCGACCGCCGTGGGCGGCCCTGAGCGGCGGCGACTACTGCACCACCCCGAGCCGCAGGCCGTCGGTCGCCGCCAGGCCGCCCGGCAGCGTCGCGTCGGCGAACGCCGCCTGCAGGTACGCGATCGTCCCGGGCGGCAGGGTCGCGGGGATCGGCAGCGCGAACGGCTGGCCCGACGTCGCCACCCCAAGCAGCGCCGCCGCGCCGAGGTCGATCCACACGTCGACGCCCGCGGCCTGGAGCGCGGCCGGCTGCGCGCTCGCGAACAGCAGCCCCGGGTGGGCGCCGCCGTCGGAGGCGTCGACCTGCACCGCGAACCCGAGGTTGCCCGGCAGCGGCAGCGACGGCGACGCAGGCCGCCCCCAGGTGAACGAGACCGCGCTGCCGGTCTCGGCGCCGTAGGGCTGCGGCGAGTGCCGCACCGCGATGCCGGTGCCGCGGGTGGTGACGAAGCCGGGGATCGAGGCGCCGGGGCCGCCCAGGAACACGCCGCCGACCGGGCCGGTCGCCGAGAACGGGTCGCCGATCAGGTACAGCGGTGTCTGCGTCGCGCGTTCGATCGCCACGCCCTTCGTCGACAGGTTGAACAGCTGCACCGTCACGGTGGCACCGGTGATCGGTTCGAGCTCGAACGAGAACGTGCTGCCGACGGCGTGCAGGTGGCCGCGGTCGTCGGTGGTCATCGCGGCGAAGTGCGAGATGTTGCGCAGCGCCGTGGTCGCGCCGCCGCCGACCGGGCAGGTCAGCAGCTGGCCCTGCGTCGGCGAGCCCGGCGGCCGGACGTGGAAGTAGAGCGTCGTGCCGGTCGGGTCGACGGCCACCGACTCGATCGTGCCGGCCGGCGCGTCGGTGACGATCGGCGTGACGGCGCCCGAGAACGGCGAGAAGCGCGCGAGGCGCTCGCCGCTCAGCGGCGGCAGCGCGGCGAGGCCGTTCACGCACAGGACCAGGTCGCCGTTCGGCAGCAGCGCCGTGTCGTCGACGCCGCCGGCGGCGGCCACCACGACCCCGAGCGTCGCCTGCGTCAGCACGGTCGCCTGCGCGCTACCGCCGCCGACCGCCAGCTGCAGCCACCGCACCTCGATGGTCGTGCCGGCTGGCCCGGCCTCGCCGACCAGCACCAGCCCCGTGTCCTGCTGGATCTCGACGCCGCTGGCGCCGCGCAGCTGGCCGTCGTTCTGGCCGATCAGGTCGGGCGGCAGACCCTGGACCCACAGCGAACCCGACGGCCCGATCGGCGGCAGGCCGAAGTCGCGCGGACGCAGCAGGTAGAGCCCGCCGTTCTGGGTCTCGCTCTGGGCGGACACCAGGAGCCAGCCGGGGGGGACCTGGGCGGCGGCGGTGGCCACCAGAACGGCGCCGCACAGGCGTCGGATCGGGTGCATGGTCCGGGGTATACCACGGCGACTCGGTCCCGGTGCCTGGGGCCGATGCGGGGAGCGTGGCGGGGGGCGGGTCTCCCGCCGGGCCGGCGGCGGCGTGCCGACTCGCGCTTGCACCGGGCCTGCCGATCGCTAGCATTCTCCGCCCCAACCCGGCCCCTGGCCCAGCCAGTCGGCCGTCCCCGACCGAACCGCCCAGCGCTGAACCGCCATGTCCCGAGTCTGTGAAGTCACCGGCCGCCGCACCCGTGTCGGCAACCAGGTCAAGCGCCGCGGTCTGGCCAAGAAGCAGGGCGGCGTCGGCCGCCGCGTCACCGGCCGCTCCAAGCGCAAGTTCAAGCCGAACATCCAGACCATCCGGGTGCTGACCCCGGAGGGCGGCGTGCTGCGCCTCAAGGTGTCGACCAAGGTGATCAAGACCGGCGTCATCACCCTCAAGAAGGAGGGCGGCAAGACCCGCTCCTTCCCGCTGGTGAAGGCGCTGCGCGGCCGCAACCGCGCGTTCACCAAGGCGCAGACCAAGGACTGAGCGCGCGACCCGCGCCCGGCGCGGGGCCGCCACTGCGCGCGCCGCTCAGGCGTTGCGCGCCCGCCAGTCGTCGCGCCAGCCGCGGTCCTCGCGCAGCTGCTGCCCGAGCGAGCCGAGGTAGCCCGCCAGCGACGCATCCGGCTCGTCCGCGAACGTGTCGTCGAGCACCGCCAGCGGGTCCATGCGGTCGACGCGGAACGTGCGGTAGTCCCGCCGCAGCTCGCACCAGCAGCCCGCGGTCCAGACCATGCCCCAGAACGCGAGGCACAGCGGGCGCAGCGTCCGCGTGGTGACCGCGCCCTCGAAGTCGGTGTAGCCGACGCGCAGCTTCTTGTGCTGGTCGATCGCGGTGCGCACGCGTTCGATCCCGGCGCGCACCTCGGGGCACAGGGTCGGCGGCACCGCCAGCTCCGGCTGGGCGAAGCTCTCGAGCAGCTTCGGCGGCACCACCTGCTCGATCTTGGCGAGCAGCGACTCGGCGTGTGCGGCCATGCCGCGGTCGGCGAACGCGCGCACCATGCGCGCGCCGAGCACCAGCGCGCCGATCTCGCTGCGGTCGAACATCAGCGGCGGCAGGTCGAAGCCCTTCTGCAGGCAGTAGCCGACGCCGGCCTCGCCCTCGATCGGCACGCCGCTGCCGATCAGGTCGGCGACGTCGCGATAGACGGTGCGCAGCGAGACCTCGAGCCGTTCGGCGATCTGCCGCGCGGTCACGATCCCGCCGCGCCGCGCGCGCAGCAGCTGGACCACCTGGAACAACCGGTCGGCGCGGCGCATGGCGGGGACTCTACCGCGGCGAGCGGCGCGGGCGCAGGCGCGCGCCGTTCAACTCCACTCGGCGACGTCGGCGGTCGGCCCGTAGGTCGGGGGCACGACCGCGTCGCACAGACGCAGGTAGACCTGCAGCTGGCCGCGGTGCTGGATCCAGTGGTGGATCGCGATCGTGCGCAGCACCTGATGCCGCGGCTCCTGCATCAGGACCTTGTCGCCCATGCGCGCGGTCCAGATGCCGCGCATCGCGGCGTCGTCCCGGCCCTGCAGGGCGGCGCGGCACTCGGCGACGTTCTCGTCGAGCATCTGCAGCAGCTCCTGTTTGTCCTTGGCCTCGAACGGCCGGTAGTCGGCCATCGCCGCGAAGTCCATCTCGTCCTCGAACATCGACGAGGCCCACGACGGCGCCTCGGCGATGTGGCTGGCGAGCTGCGCCAGCGTCCAGGACTTCGCGTGCGGCCTCCAGGGCAAGCGGTCCTCGGGCACGGCGTCGAGGATCCTGCGGGTCAGCACGGTCTCGCGGTCGAAGTCGGCGAGCAGGGCAGAGGCCAGGGTCATGCACGGGCTCCTGGGCGCTGGGCGCCCGATCGGGGTCACGGGTCGGGGTCACGGGGGCGCGCGTCGTCGCGCGTCGCCGCCCTTCGTAGCGACCCCCTGCTGTCAGCGTCCTGTCAGCAGCCCGTCACTTCGCGCACGCCGCCAGCACGCGCTGCACGAACCCGCCGAGCGAGAAACCGCCGCTGCGCGTGCAGCCGAGCCGCACCAGCACCAGCCGCTCGGTCGGCAGCACGACGACGTACTGGCCCTCGTAGCCCGACAGGTAGAACAGGTCGCGCGGCAGCTCCGGCATCGGGCGGTCGGCGGGGGCGTCGGCGGCGCCGGCGTTGAGCCACAGGTGGCCGCCATAGCCGCCGCGGCGGCTGGCGGCGGCGGGCTCGCGCGCCGCGTCGACCCAGCCCGCGGGCAGGAGCCGTTCGCCGTCCTGGACGCCGTCCTGCAGCAGGAACTGGCCGAACCGCGCCCAGTCGCGTGCGGTCGCGAAGCCGAACGAACTGCCGACGAAGGTGCCGCTCGGGTCGGGTTCGAGCACGGCGCTGCGCATGCCGAGCGGTGCGAACAGGCGGTCGTGCGGATAGGCGCGGTAGGCGGCGTCGTCTCGGAACGTCGCGCGCAGGATCCGGCACAGCAGGTTGGTGGTGCCGCTCGAGTAGCGGTGCACGGTGGCCGGCGCGGCCGCCAGCGGTTGCGCCGCGGCGACCCCGGCGTAGTCGCTGCTGGCGAACAGCATGCGCAGCGCGTCGCTCTGCGGCGCCTCGTAGTCCTCGGTCCAGGCGAGACCCGAGTGCATGCGCAGCAGGTGCCACAGCCGCAGCGCGCGGCGCGGGTCCAAGGGGTCCTGTTGCCACTCGGGCACCGGCAGCGCGGCGTCGGGGTCGAGCGCGCCGTCGCGCACGCGCAGCCCGAGCAGCGCGAGCACCCAGGTCTTGGTCATCGACCAGCCCGGCAGCACGGAGTCGCGGTCGTAGCCCGCGGCGTAGCGCTCGGCCAGCAGCCGGCCGTCCCGGCACACGACGACTGCGCGCGTCCGCGCCGGCGCGCGGCCCTCGCGGTCGGCGAACGCGAAGTCCAGCGCCGCGCCCAGCGCGTCCGCGTCGACGTCGTCCGGCAGCGCCGGCACCTCCGCGTCGTCGCCGAGCGGCCACGGGCCGTCGCGCGGGGGCGTCGGGTCGGGTTCGGGCAGCGCGCGCGCCCGCAGCGTCGCCGGCGAGGCGCCGTTCGCCAGCGTGCAGCCGAGCCCCGGCACGAACACCGCGGTGGCCTTCGAACCCAGCAGCGAGGCGGTCACCGCGCGCGCCTCGCGGTCGACCTCGAACTGCAGGAACGGCCGCGCCAGCGCCTGCAGCGCGCCGTCGGGGGCGAACTCCTCCGCGCGCACCGAGTCGAGCGTGCGGTCGCTGACGAACACCGCCGAGGCCGCCACCTTGGCTGCGTAGGCCGCGAGGACCTCGGTGAGCTCGCGCGGCAGCGGCGACGGCTTCGGCGCGGTGTCCGCGCCCGGCTCGGAGGGGGCGGTCGCCGGGCCGGGCGGTGGCTCCTGACACGCCGCCGGACCGAGCAGCAGCGACCCCAGCAGCAGCGGCCAGCAGGGCGGGGACAGCACGGCGCTCGGCTTCGACACGCGGGCACGATAGGCGACCGCTCGCGCCGTGGATATGGTCCGCGCGATGCGCTTCGCTCCTCGTCGACCGCTCGGCCGGACCGGCTTCGTCGCCAGCCGCATCGGCCAGGGCGATGTTGCCGACGCCGCGGTGCCGCTCGACGCCGGCGTCGCCACGGTGCGGCGGGCGCTCGACGCCGGTGTCAACCTGGTCGACACCGCACCCAACTACGAGAACGGGCGCAGCGAGCGGATCCTGGCGCAGGCGCTGCGCGGCCGCCGCGACGGGGTGTTCGTGATCACCAAGATCGACCACCTGCACGCGGAGGTGGCGCCGCAGCTCGACGGCAGCCTGCAGCGGCTCGAGCAGGAGCGCGTCGACCTGCTCGTCTTCCACGCGTGCTCGACGCGCGCGGACCTCGACCGGTTGACGCGGCCGGGCGGCGGCTTCGACCAGCTCGCGGCCGAGGTGCGGCGCGGCCGCGCGCGCTTCGTCGGCATCAGCTCTCACGACCCCGAGGTGCTGCTGGCGGCGCTCGCCGCGGATGTCTGCGACGTGGTGATGTTCCCGCTCGGGCCGTTCGTCGACCGGCGCTACGAGACCGAGGTGCTGCCGGCGGCGCGCGCGACGGGCGCGGGCACGGTGTGCTTCAAGACCTTCGGCGCCGGCAAGCTGGTCGCCGACACGCTGGGCTACCAGCAGCCGCTGCCAGCCGGCGCGGGCAGCCTGCCGCGGCTGACCGTCGCGGAGTGCGTGCGCTACACGCTGACGCTCGACCCCGACGTCGCGCTGCTGGGCCTCGGCGACGCGGGCGAACAGGACGCGGCGTTCGCGGCGGCGCTGGCGTTCGAGCCGATGACCGACCGCGAGCTGGCGGCGCTGCGCGAACGCGCGGCGCTGGCCGTCGCCGGCAAGGGGCCGTGCTGGTGGAACCCGTCGCCGTGACGCTTCGGATCGCGATCGCGTGCCTCGGGATCGGCGCGCTCGCCGCGCAGGAGCCGGCGTCGGCGCCGCACGAGCTGGCCCCGCTGCGGCGCTGGCCGCTCCCGCGCGCGCTGGCCGCGGGCGAGCCGTCGCCGCGCTGGCTCGACGACGTCGTCGCGGTGCGGCGCCTGTTCGACGCGGTGCCGCGGCGTCACCTCGAGGCCGTCGGGGCGCTGCCGGCGGACCTCGACCTGGTGGCGCACGCGGTGCTGCTGGTCCCGGCGCCGGCGCTGCAGGCCGGACGACGGCTGGGCTGGTCCGGGGCCGCGCGGCGCGACGGCGCGTGGCAGGTGCAACTGCGCGTCGAGCAGCCCACGGACGAAGGGGCCGCCGAGGGCGGGGCGCTGTTCCTGCTGCCGCGCGTGGCGGGGTCCGTGTGCGTGCAGATCGCAGGGGTCGACGGCGCGCCGGGACCGGTCGTGCCGATCGCCGCGGACCTCGCGCCGGACCCCGACGGCGGCGAGTTGCTGCGCGTGCTCGGCGTCCGCGAGCGAGGGCTCTCGGACGCGCTCGCAGGCCCGGCGCGCTGTCTGCGTGCGACCACGCCCAACGAGCTGCGCGGGCTGCGCGCGGACCTCGGGCTCGTCGACGACGCGGTGTTCGCCGGTCGGCTCGACACGCACGTGTTCGTCGCCGTGCGCATTCCGGCGGGCCACCTGCCGCGCCCGCGCCTCAGCGTCGCCACCGAGGAAGGGGTCGACGTCCTGACGGTCACGCCGGCGCTCGAGCTCGCGGCGGCCGACGCCGCCGCCGTGCCGGCGCGCGTGCTGCTGCTGACGTTGCCGCGACGGTCGCGGCAGCTCACCGTCGTGCTGCGGCGGCCGGGCCCAGGCGGGGACACCGAGACCGTGCTCGCCACGTTCGCGCCGCCCGGGTGAGCGGCGCGACGGCTCACCAGCGGAAGATCCAGTCGATCGTCACGCGCCGGTCGAAGATGTCGTCGTTGCGGTCGGTGAGCGCGAACTCGTACATCGCGCCCAGCTCGACCTTGTGCGCCAGCTCGGCGCGGATGCCGACGCCGCCCCACGCGACGAAGTCGCCGCCGACCTGCGAGCCGAGGTTGGTGTAGTCGAGGCCGCCGATCGGCAGACCGACGTCGCCGTCCGTCAGGTAGTGCACGCCGTGCACCTCGAGCACCGGCGCGACCACCCGGTCGCTGTCCGGGTTCAGGTCGTAGTCGACGTGCACGTCCCAGTGCAGCACCTGGTTGCCGTCGCCGTCGTCGAGCGGCACGCGCCAGCACAGGCCGGTGACGGTGTGCAGGTCGCCGCTGCCCTTGGCCGCCGACACGAACGGGCTGAACTCGTCGACGCCGCCCATCAGGATGCCGCGGTGACCGTTCTCGGCCTTGTAGCGCAGGCCGGTCGTCAGCACGAAGTCGTTCTCGCGGTCGACGATCGCCGCGTACTTCAGGCCGGCGGCCAGGTCGTTCCAGCCCTCGTCCTCGCCGAGCAGGCCGGTGCGCAGCTCGCTGTAGCCGTCCTCGGTCGCGACGAACGCCAGCCGGTCGCTCAGCGCGATGCGCGCCTGGATCGCGTAGACCTGGACCTCGCCGCCCTGCAGGACGGAACCCTTGGCGAAGTCGTGGCGCAGCAGCAGCGGCCGCACCGACGTCTCGATGAACGGCGACTCGAAGTACAGCGGCTGGCCGATCGGCTCGTGGAAGTGCTCGAAGCCGGTCATGCCGCGCAGGAAGGTGCAGGTGTCCTGGTCGGCGGTGCCGGCGGCGCCCTGCTGGGCCGGGAGCAGCGCGGTGAGGCCCGCCGCGGCGGCGAGCGACGAACGAAGGAGGGGTTGCATGCCCCCCGAAGCCGGGTCGGACGGGGCCAATTTCCGGCTGCGCACTCGCCGCGCGGCGGCTACGCACCGGGGCGACCGCGAACCGCTGCAGCGGCGCCGCGTGGCCGACCGAAGAACTGCGCATGAGCTCCGCCGCCGAGGCCTCGACGCGCCGCCCCAAGCCGGCGTTCGCACTGTTCACGCTGACGATGGTCTACGCGATGCTGGTCGCCGTGCTGGTCGGGCTGGCCGGACCGCTGCGGATGGTGTTCGCGCAGCACGAGGTCGCCGTGCCGGAGCTGTGCCGGCTGGCGATCGCCGCCGGCGCGTGGCTGTCGACGCCGGTGGGGGCGATCGCGGCGCTCGGCGGCCTCGCCATGCTGCTGCTGCTGTGCGGGCGCGTGGTGCCGCCGGCGCGCCGCAGCCGTGCCACCTGGACCGCGGCGATCCTGTTGATGCTGGGGACCGGCACCGTGCTGGTCGGCGTGTGGGTGCCGACGTCGAAGCTGGCGGCGGCGCTCGAACGCGGCGCCGCGCCGCGGTGATGGAACACCGCGCATCGCTGGCGCGGGCGCCGTGGTCCCGTATCCTGCGCCGCCGCGGGCGCCCATAGCTCAGCTGGACAGAGCACCGGATTTCTAATCCGGCGGTCCCAGGTTCGAGTCCTGGTGGGCGTGCCAACCGCCGGGGCTCCGTCAGGCGAAGCGGCGCGGCGCGAACAGCGGCATCGCCGGGTCGGGGCAGCTGCCGTCGACGACCATCTGCGCCGCGCAGCGGCCGGCGAGGAACGCGAAGCTGAGGCCGTAGCCGTTGAACGCGCCGAGCACGAACATGCCCGGCGCGCCGGGCAGGCCGCCGAGCAGCGGCAGGCCGTCGGGGGTGCCGGCCATGATGCCGGTCCACGCGTGCGGGAACTCGACCGGCACGGCGAAGTGGCGCGCGGCGTAGGCGCGCAGGTTGGCGGCGACCTCGTCGTTGGTGGTGTCGTCGTCGAGCAGGCCCTGCTCCTCGCCCTTCACCGACCAGCGCATGCCGCCGAGGAACAGCCGCTGGCCGTGCACGCGGAAGTACTCGTAGCAGAAGTTGCTCGACATCGCGCAGCGCGGGAAGCCGGCCAGCACGTCGTCGGGCAGCGGGTCGGTCGCCAGCACCTGGCCGCGGAACGGGAACACCACCCGCTGCAGGAACCCGGTCGGGTCGAGCTCGCGCGCGAGCGCCGAGGTGCAGAACACGACGGCGCGCGCCGCGAGCGCGCGGCCGTCGCGCAGGTGGACCGCGAAGTCGCCGGCCGCGCCCTCGATGCGCAGGACCGGCGCGTGCTCGACCACGGCGGCGCCGCGGCGCGCCGCCTCGGCGCACAGCCCGCGCACCATCCGCGCCGGGTGCACGATCGCCTCGCCGGGCAGGAACAGCGCGCCGAACCAGCCGCGCCCGGCCGGGAACCGCGCCAGCGTCTCGAGCGGCGACAGCAGCTCGTGGGCGATGCCCTCCGCGGTGAGCAGCGCCGAGGCCGTCCGCAGCTCCGCGGCCTCGTGCCCGGTCTCGGCCAGCCGCAGGCCGCCCTGCTGCTCCAGACCGCAGTCGATGCCGAGCTCGCGCACCGTCGCCAGCATCGCGTCGTGGTTCCGGCGCAGGAACGCCCACAGCACGCGGGCGCGGTCGGCGCCGAACTGGCCGACTATCCGGTTGTAGTGTTCGCCGAGCCCGAGCAGCAGCTGGCCGTCGTTGCGGCCGCTGGCGCGGCCCGCCACGACGCCGGCGTCGAGCAGCGCCACCTCGGCGCCGAGTTCGCTCAGGTGCAGCGCGGTGCTGACCCCGGCGATGCCGGCGCCGATCACCGCCACGTCGACCGGCGCCTGCGGCAGCGGCGCCGTCGCGGCGAACGCCGGCGCGTCCGCGAGCCAGTACGACGCCGCGGTCACGGCGCGGCTGCCGCGTCTTCGGTCGTGCGCCCGGGCGCGGCCTGGTCGAGGATCATGATCTTCTGCCAGATCTTGCGGCTCAGCGACGTGGTCAGGTTCTCGATGTCGTCGACCGCCTCGAGCGCCACCGGGTCCGGGAAGCCCTGCACGTACAGCGCCGCGACCTTGCCGATCATCGACAGCATCTCGCTGCAGTAGTCGAGGTAGCGCGCCAGCTCGAACCGGTCGAGCGAACGCTTCGGCGAGCTCGTCGTGTCGGGGCCCGTGTGCAGCGCGCGATCCGGGTCCTTGGTCAGCTGGTGCATGTCGACGATGTGCGCCATCGCCCGCATCTCGTGCAGGGCGTCGAGGCAGCGCCGGCGCTTCTGGCGCACGTCGAGCGACCACACGAACGCGAAGCCCGCGCCGAGGAACACGATCGAGCCCAGCGTCGACTCGACCGCCTGCAGCAGGTCCGGCAGCTGCCAGCGGTCGCCGACCTCCGGGTGCACCTCGAGGATCGCGATGACCAGGAACGCGACCGCCAGCAGCAGCGCAACCGTGCCGACCGCGCGCGGCAGGTAGCTCGGCCGGCGGATCGCGGCGCTGCGCTGCGCGTGCGCCTTGCTCACGTCCACGAGCTCGTCGGCGACGCGCGCCAGGTTGGCCTCCGGGAACCGCTCGCGGATCCGGTCGCGCAGCCGCTCGGTCGTGGCCAGGATGTGCTTGGCGTCGAGCTCGAGGAACATCGCGCCGTGATCATGCCGCCGGGAGCGGTCCGCCGCGACCTTCCGCCGCGCGGCAGCGCCGCTATCCGCGGGTCGTCACGTCGATCCGGACGATCCGACCCGTCCGCTCGAACAGATCCCGCGACCACTCGGCCTCGAGCCGCGTGCCCGTCAGC
The DNA here is from genome assembly GCA_050245995.1 of Planctomycetota bacterium. Lineage (GTDB taxonomy): Bacteria > Planctomycetota > UBA1135 > UBA1135 > UBA2386 > JBFWWV01. The sequence goes on from JBFWWV010000011.1 coordinate 23,139, forward strand.
GGCACCGCGCGGCCTTCGCGCAGGTGCACGGTCACGCTGGCCTCGGCGCCGATGCGGAGGCGAACCGGAACGCCGCAGACGGAGAACCCGACGGCGCCGGCGGGGACGTCGCAGGCGGGGTCGCCGCCGAGCTGGCCGCGCCAGTCGTCCGTCAGCGGTTCGTCGCCACCGAGGATGACCGAGCCGAACTCGAGGCAGCCCCCGGTGACCTCGACCCCGAGCTCGAGGCGCCGCGCCAGCAGATCCTCCTTCACCTGGCCGGTCATGCCCGGCTGGCGTGCGCCGGCGTGCGCCGGCGTGTGCGAGTAGGGATCGGTGGGGAACGCCCCGTAGCGGGCCGGGTCGAGCTCGATGCCGAGCCCGCGGCGCAGGTCGTCGCAGTGCCGCCGCAGGCGCGTCAGGATCGCCGTCGGGGCACCGAGGCGACGCGCGTCGACCAGGGTCTCCAACGCCGCGAGGCGCAGCTTGGACACCATGTGCCAGTACACGCAGCCGAGACCCTCGAAGCCGAAGAACGCCCCGGAGCGCCCGGTGAACGCGGCGTGGTCGAAGACCCGTTCGTAGACCTCCGCCAGTTCGTCGCGCTCGGCGTCGGGCAGCGCCAGCGCGTCGCATGCGGCGACCAGCGCCTCGTGGCTGCGCAGCGCCGGGGCGAACCGCACGGAACCGTCCGCGGCGCGGCGCAGCAGCTCGTCGTGGCCCTGCTGCAGGAGGCGCTGCAGCAGCGGCGAGGCGGCGAGGGCAGCGTCGGGGACCCGGCCCTTGTCGAGGAACGACGGCAGCGGTCGATCGGGGTACAGCAGGTAGGTGCCGAGGTCCTGGCGCCGCAGCGGGCTGGCGGCCAGGGCATCGAGCAGGTCGGCCGCCGCGGCCGGCGCGAGCGCACCCGCGGCGAGCGCCGCGACCTGGCCTTCGAGCATCGGCGGCAGCCGTCGCGCGCGGAGCCCGCCGTCGCCGTCGCGCACCATGAGGTTGTAGGCGTGGAACAGGCCGTCGTCGCGGCGGTTGCCGAGCACCGTCGCGAGCAGCCACTGGCGCGCCCGGTCGAGCAGCGCCGTGGCCTCGGCCACCGGCAGGTCGACGGGCTCGAGCGCCGCGGCGGCGCGGGCGTAGACTTGCGCGCGGTACCGTTCGCCGGCCGCACCCAGCTGGTCGAGCACGGCGCGCGCGCGCGCGGCGTCGACCTCGCCGGCGAGGGCCGCCGCGGTCTCGCGCAGGTGCTGCTGCACGGCGCGCGACACCGGCAGCGGCGCGTCGCCGCCGCCGGCCAGCAGCCGCCGCACGGTGTCGCAGTGCCGCGCCAGCTGCGCCGCGGTGACCACCGACACGCCGCGCCCGACCAGCGCGTTGTTGGCGTCGTTCCACTCCGGCCGCTGGGTGTTCATCCAGATGCCCAGCCCCGGGACGAACGCGCTCAGCTTGGCCAGGATCGGCACCAGCAGCTTCTCGCCGAGGCCGGCCCGCCGCGGCTCGACGCCGCGCGCCCCGGCCGGCGCGAGGCGGGCCTCGTTGCCGAGTGTCTGCACCAGCGCGCGGATCGCGCGGTCCTGGGCGGCGTCGAAGGTGATCGTGTCGTGCGGCGCGGCGAGCAGCTGCCGGTACCCCGCGAGGCGGTAGGGCACGTCGGCGAACACGAACAACGGGCGCCGCAGCAGCTGCGCGAGCGCGCCGGGGTGCTGCCGCTCGCACAGGTCGAGCAGGCGCTGCAGGTAGACGATCTGGTGATCGCCCCAGTAGCCGATGTGCGACCACGGGTCGCGCGGGTCCGGGACCTCCCAGTCGAAGCCCGCGCGCCCGATCCGGTACGGGTTGTGGCCGTCCTCGGTGGTCGCGTTCACGAACTTGACCACCGCGGCCTCGGCGAACGCGGGATAGCTGCACAGCAGCGCCTCCCAGTTCTGGAAGATGTCGCGCCAGTTGCCGGCGTACTGCAGCCGGGGACGGCCGTCGGCGTCGTCGGTCTCGATGGAGAACGAGTTCCACGGCCGGCTCGGGTCGCCGTGGCGCCGGCTGAAGGTGAGCGGCAGGTACTCGCGCGCGAGGCGCTCGAGGTCGACGCTGCCGCTGCGCCCCGCGCGTTCGACAAGCTCGGCCCTCGTGCACGACGCCGGCCACGCGTCGAGCTCCGCGCGGTCGGCCACGCGCGGCGCGACCTCGCGCAGGTAGCGCGCGAAGTCGTCCCGGTCGACGCGACCGTCGTCGACGAAGGTGCCGCCGCGCATGGCGTTGAACAGCGCGTTCGCTGCGTGGCGCGCGTCCGCGGCCGGTGCGGCCGTGATCTGCAGGCCGTCGGCCGCCGCGACGTGCCCCAGGAGGCGCGCGCGGTCGGCGTCGCGGTCGGACTCGATGGCGGCGGCGAGGGCCGCGGTCCGCGCCGGTCCCGGGCCGAGGCGTCGTTCGAGCGCGATCACCGCGCGCGCGTCGAGTCCCGCGTCGAGGCCGGTGCACCAGCGCGCCCGTTCGCCGGGCTGCAGGGCGAGCGTCGCGGCGGCGAGCAGGCTGCCCGGGACGCCGCGTACGCGGTGCTCGGGGTGCACCGGCTCGCCGCGGCGGAACGCCGGCAGCTGCCGCGCCGACAGCAGCAGGGTGGGCGCGGGCAGGCCGCGGACCCAGGCGACGTTCGCGCGCAGCGCCTCGTTGGGCACCGCGCGGTCGGTGGGGATCGAGCTGAGCCGGAACAGGGCGACGCCGGCGGCGGGCAGCAGCTCGGCCTGCTTGTACGCGTCGACCAGGTTGCTGTGCGTCGCTTGCAGCGTGCGGTCGACGCCGGCGGGCAGGATGCCGAGCAGACCGTCGAGCACGCGGATCGCGACCGGGCCGGCGCCGTGCTCGTGCAGCTCGACGTCGCGCACGAAGCCGAACGCCGCGCCGCTGCGCCAGCCGTAGCGCAGGGTGAGGCCGAGGTCCTCGTTGCGCTCCTCGAACCACAGCTCGTCGCCGAGGGTGCTCTTCCACAGCCGGCGGCGCACTGCGAACAGGCCGTCGGCCGCGCGCAGGAACGGCTCCCAGCGCCGCGTCTGGCCGCCGCGCTCCACGAACAGGACGGTCCGCGGGCCGACCGCGCCGTCGGCGGCGCACAGGCGGTCGTCGGTCTCGTAGGCGAACAGCGCGCCGTCCGGATCGCGGCGCCCGGCCGTCAGGCCGCCGGTGCTCGCGACGAACATCCAGCGGTCGCCACCGCTGACGACCGTGGTCAGGAACGGCGCCATCGCCGCGACGTCGTCGATCCACGACCCGCGCCGCGGGCATTCGTCGGGCGGCGTCATCGTCGGCCGTAGACGCGCACGTAGTCGACGACGAACCGCGCGCGGTCGAGCGCCGGGTCGACCGCGCCGCCCATGCCGCCGCCGATCGCGAGGTTCAGCACCAGGGTCTGCGGCTGGTCGAACGGCCACTCGAGCGGCCCGTCGGTCTTGTCGTAGACGTAGTAGGGCTCGCCGTCGAGCGCGACGGTGATGCGGCCGGGCAGCCATTCGAGCTCGTAGGTGTGGAACTCGCCCGCCATGTCGCGGACCGCCCGCTGGCTCGAGATGTGGTTGCCCTGCTTGAAGTAGTAGGCGCGCGTGTGGCACGAGGCGTGGTTCAGGCCGTCGCCGGTGCGGTCGTCGATCTCGCGGCCGACGCCCTCGAGCACGTCGATCTCGCCGCAGTAGGGCCACGAGCGTTCGTCGCGGTACGCGTCGCCCAGGAGCCAGCCGGCGGCCCAGGTGCCGTCGCCGGCGGGCACCTTGGCGCGGATCTCGATGCGGCCGTAGAGGAAGCCGACCTTGCCGCGGGTGGTCAGGCGCGCCGAGGTCCACGCATGGCCGAGGTCGTGGCGGCGGGCCTCGATCACCAGATTGCCGTCCTCCTGGCGGGCGTTCTCGACGCGGCCGTCGGTGTAGTGCTGCAGCTCGCGGTTGCCCCAGCCCCAGTCGCCGAGGTCGGCGGTCCAGCGCCGCGGGTCGGGCGTGCCCTCCCCGTCGAACTCGTCGGACCACACCAGGGTCCACTCGGCCCCGTCGGTGCGCTGGACCATCGTGGTCGGGGTCAGGCCGTGCGGTCGAAGGAGGGTGAACGCGACCGCGCGCACCGACATCGGACCGCCGCGCAGGTGCAGGCGCATGCGGTGTGGGCCGGCCGCGAGCGGCGCGCCGCTGCGGCCGGCCGGGCTCCCGTCGGCCGGGATCGCGGTCGGCCCGGTGATGTCATAGGTGCGCCCGTCGGGGTTGCCGACGTGGTCCTCGACCCAGACCTCGCCGCCGTCCGCGGCCTTCAGCCCGAGGACCTCGCAGCGGTAGCGGCCGGTGACGTCGACCTGCAGCTCGAACTCGATCCAACCCGCGTCCGCGGCCAGGCGGACGCCGTCGGCGCCGAGGTCGTGCAGCGGCGCGCTGGCGGGACTGTCCGCCGAGAGGGGGGCGAGCAGCTGCTGTCCGTTCGCCGCCGCGGCGGCGAGCGCGAGCAGCGCGGGGAAGGCGAGGTGTCGCGGGGCCATGGGGGAGTCGGGATTCAGCGGGTCAGCTGCCGCTCGATGTCCTCCAGCGAGCGGCCCTTGGTCTCCGGCACGATGCGCCACGTGAACAGCACGGCGAGCAGCGCGAAGCCGCCGAAGACGAAGAACACGTTGCCCGGGCCGAGCGTCTCGAGGCCGCGCGGGAACAGCTGCTGCACCCCGAACGACACCGCCGAGTTGAAGAACCCGGCGACCGAGATCGCCGCGCCGCGCAGCCGCTGCGGGAAGATCTCCGAGAACATCGCCCACATCACCGGTCCGAGCGAGATCGCGAACGCGGCGATGTACGCCATGATCGAGATCAGCACGAGCAGACCGTCGATCCGCAGCGCGTGCTTGGCGAGGTCCTGCTCGGCGCCTTCGAGCGCGCGCATCGAACCGTCGGGGAGCCCGTCGCAGCGCGCGCGGACCTCGGCGAGGAACGTGAGCTCGCTGTCGTGGTCGACGCCGACCAGCGGTCGCAGGGCGTCCTGGACGTCGTCCGGCAGCGCGACCGCGCCGTCGATCGTGCCGGGCTGCAGCACGTAGTGCGCCGAGTGGAACGCCGCGCCGTTGCTGAACAGCGCCAACGCCATGATCGAGCAGCCGATCAGCAGCAGCGGTCTGCGGCCCAGGCGGTCGATCAGGTACATCGCCAGCACGGTGAACGCGACGTTGACCAGTCCGACCAGGATCGCGTGGCCGAGCGCGGTGTCGCGGGCGGCGCCCGCCATGCCGAAGATCGTCGTCGAGTAGTAGAAGATCGCGTTGATGCCGGTGATCTGCTGGAAGAAGCCGAGGCCCAGGCCGATCAGCATCACCCGCCGCATGCGCGGCCGGAACAGCTCCGCGGCGCGGGCCCGTCCGCCGGCGGCGTCGGCACGCAACCCGTCCTCCACCTGCGCCATGGCGGCCGCGGCCTGTTCCTCGCCGTGGATCCGCGCGAGGACCCGCCGGGCCTCGTCGGAGCGCCCGCGCATCGCCAGCCAGCGCGGGCTGCGCGGCACGGTGAGCAGCAGCAGCCCGTACACCGCCGCCGGGATCGCCTCGACGCCGAGCATCCAGCGCCACGACAGGCCCGCCCGCTCGAGGAAGTAGTTGGAGAAGAACGCCGCCGAGAACCCGAGCACGATGTTGAGCTGGTTGAACGACACCAGCTGGCCGCGGCGGTGGGGCGGCGCGATCTCGGCGATGTAGATCGGCGCGATCAGCAGCGCGCCGCCGACGCCGAAGCCGCCGATGATCCGCGCCAGGACCAGGACCGCGAAGCTCTCGGCGACCGCGCACGAAACGGCGGAGACCGTGAACAGGGCCGCGGTGACGAGCAGCACCGGGCGGCGCCCCAGGCGGTCGGCGAGCGGCCCGGCCAGGGCCATGGCGAGGGTCGCGCCGAGCGTGAGGCAGCTCACGGCCCAACCGACCTGGTCGGCGTCGAGGCCGAAGTCGCCCCGCAGCGGGTCGACCACGCCGGAGATGACGGCGCTGTCGAAGCCCATGAGGAACCCGCCCAGGGCCACGACCAGGGCCAGGCGCGTGGCGTGGACGGACCGCGCGGTGTCGGTCACGTCACGTCGTCCTGGAGCTGGCGCCGGCGCCGGCCGTCTGGCGCGACTGCAGCCGCGGGAACACCTTCGGGTCGCTGAGTGCGGCCAACAGCACCAGGGTGGCCGCGCCGCGCGCGATGCCCTCGATGCCCAGCGAGCTGATCACGAACTGCGATTGGTCGACCGACGCCGACAGCGTGCGTTCGCCGAGCTTCTTGCGCAGCGGGCGCAGCAGCAGTTCGCCGGCGCGCGTGAGGCTGCCGCCGAACACCACCGTCGCGGGGTTCAGGAGGTTCAGCAGCGCCGCGACGGCGATCGCGAGGTGGTGGCCGGCCTCCTCGACCACGGCGCGCGCGAGCGGGTCGCCGTGGAAGGCCGAGTCGACGATGCGGTCGACGCTCAGGCCGCGGCGCGGCATGGTGGTGGCCAGGTGCTCGTTGCGCTGGCGCGCGCGCTCGACCAGCGCCTCGGTGCCGATCAGCAGGTTGAGGCAGCCGTCGAGGCCGCACACGCAGCGCCCGGCGGCAGGGTCCACCGGGATGTGACCGATCTCGCCGGCGATGCCGGTCGTGCCGCGGTAGATGTCGCCGTGGATGATCAGGCCGGCGCCGACGCCGGTGGCGACCTTCACGTAGGCCAGGTCCTGGCCGTCCTGTCCGGCGCCCCACCACTGCTCGGCGAGGGCGCCGAGGTTGGCGTCGTTCTCCATCACCACCGGCACGCCATAGGTGCTCTCGAGGCGCTGCACCGGGCTGTGCCCGGCCCACGCCGGCACGAACACCGGCGACAGGTGTCGGGGATCGTCGGGGGCCACCGGGCTCGGCACGGCGAGGCCCATGCCGACCAGCCGGCGTCGGTCGACGCCGGCCGCTGCCAGCGCGTCGTCGATCATCCGGCACATCAGCGTCATCGCGCCCGCCGGGTCCTCGCGCACGGCGCACGCCTCCGAGCGCCAGGCCTTGACCTGCGCGCGCAGGTCGGTCACCGCGATGGAGACGTGCGCTGCGCCCATGTCGATGCCGACGATGGCGAGCGCGTCGTCCTGGAAGCCGAGCAGGATCGGGCGGCGTCCGCCGCGCGAGTCGCCGGCGCCGGTCTCGCGCACCAGCCCGGTCGCGAGCAGGTCCGAGACGATCGCCGAGATCGACGACCTGCTGAGGCCGGTCCGACGGGCGAGGTCCGCGCGCGAGATCAACTGCTCGCGCCAGATCAGCCGCAGCAACAGCCCGAGGTGCTGTGCGCGGATCTGCGGCGAACTCAGCACCTGCGAGGTGACGTCCTCCCAGACGCCTCCCGCGCGGGGGCGGGCTCGCTGGTTCAGGGAGTCCCAGAGGCTTCGAATGGCCATCGTTAGTCTAGAAGATGAACAAACTGGTCCGCTCGCGCAACCAGATTCCGGCCGGAGGCGGCGCCGGTCCGGAACGCGGACCTGGCCCCGTGGCGAACGGTAACATGCTGCAAAAGATATTGATAGGTCGTCGATTGTGGTGCGGGCAGGGAAGGTGCGCGGGCCTGCGGATCGGATCGTTCCGGACAACCGCCACCAGAGCCTTGACGCGCGTGATGCTGCAGCATTAGTTTTCTGACCGAACGAAGCCTCCGTGCTTCGCGGCCCGTTCCGGCCTGATCCCCTGGCACCCGTCATGAAGAACCCTCCTCTCGCGGCCCTCCTCGCCCTCGCGGCACTGGCTCCCGTCGCGGCAGCGCAGAACCTCCTCACCAACCCGGGCTTCGAGAGCGGCCTCGCGGGCTGGGGTTCGTTCGGGCCCAACATCTACATCGAGGCCAACAACCCGCCCGCGATCGTTCCGCACAGCGGCACCAACCTGTGCAAGATGTACGGACAGTTCATCGGCGGCTTCAACGACAACGGCATCTTCCAGTCGTTCGCGGCGCAGGCCGGACAGACCTACCAGCTGGACTGCTGGACGCGGCACTTCGCGTTCGACGCGCTGGCCGGGTCCGGCGGGCCGAACGACAACGTCGCGGTGATGAAGATGGCGTTCTTCGACGCCGCGAACTCGGAGATCGGCAGCGCCGAGCGTCGCGTCCTCGACGGCAGCTACCCGACCAACACCTGGATCGACAATCCGCCGGTCGCCGGCACGGCGCCGCCCGGAACGGTGCGGGTCGATGTGCTCCTGCTGTTCATCCAGCCGCTGGTCGGCGTCGGCTCCGCGCACTTCGACGACGTCGAGTTCACGCTGCAGGCGGGCGGCGGCACCTACCCCGGCAGCGGCGAGGACCTGGTCCTGGCGACCGGCATCGGCGGCGCCGTCGCCACGCCCGGCGCCGACGTCAAGGTCGCGAGCGGCGGCAGCATGCTCGAGTTCAATGTCTCCTCGCCGGGCGGCACCTACAGCCTCAGCGGCTTCTACCTGCTCGGCGACCTGTTCCCGACCGGCGCACCGCCGGTCCCGCCGCTGCCGTCGATCTGGCTCGGCATCGGGACCTACTTCACCCTGGTCGACGGCTCGCCGCGGCTGTTCGTCGGGCAGCCGCTGATCGGCCCGAACGGCGGCACGTCGACGTTCGTCGTGGCGCCCAACGGCTTCGCCGGCACCAGCCTGATGATCCAGGGCATCGTCATCAGCCCGTCCGCCCAGAACGGCATCTACGCGGCGACCAACGCCCACGAGATCCGGCTGCAGTGAGATCACCGCCCGACGGCGCACCACCCCTTCGATCCCCGTCCATCCGAACATGATCCGACTGGCGCAGAGGGCGATCCTCGCGGCCGCCGCGATGCTGGTGTCCCCGACACCGCTGGCGGCGCAGTCGATCGCGATCCAGTCGGCGCCGCCGTACGGCGCGTCAGGCTCGATTTCGGGCACGGTCACCGGCGTGTCGTTCGCGGCCCATCGCGTCGCCGTCTACATCCACATCGACGGCGTCGGGTGGTGGACCAAGCCGAGCGCGGCTGCGCCGACGGTGCCGATCCAGCCCGACGGCTCGTTCACGGCGAACGTGTACTCGTGCTGCCTGGACGACCGCGCGACGATCCTCTACGCGGTGCTGCTCCCGGCCGGTCTCACGCCGCCGCTGGCGAACGGCGGCAGCGGACTGCCGCCGATCCCGCAGGCCGTCGCGACGGCGCGCTTCGACCGCGCGGCGCGGACGCTCGCGTTCGCCGGGCGGACCTGGGCCGTGAAGGAGTCCGCCGCGCCGGTGGGGCCGGGCGGCAACCGGTTCACGGCGTCGCCGCAGGACGTCTTCGTCGACGCGCACGGGCGGCTGCACCTGCGCGTCGTGCAGCGCGGCGGCCAGTGGTGGTCGAGCGAGGTCGTGCTGCAGGGCGACGTCGGGCACGGCACCTACTGGTTCACGACCGAGTCGCAGGTGGGCCTGCTGGATCCGAACCTGACGTTCGGCGCGTTCACCTGGGACTCCTTCGGGGACGACGCGACGATCCCGGCCTGGCCGCATCGCGAGATCGACTTCGAGGACAGCCGATGGGGCAACGGCGGCGACCCGAACTCGTCGCAGGTGGTCGTGCAGCCGTTCACCCAGCCGGGCAACGTCGTCCGCTACGACACGCCGCCGCTCGGCGCGGCGCCGACCCTCACGCGGTTCTTCCACTGGGCGCCAGACCGGATCGAGTTCCGCGTGGCGCTCGGCGCGCACTCGCCGGGCACGCTGGCCGGCGCGACCGTGCTGCACGCCAGCGACTACGTGCACGACCCCGCGGTCGGCCACCGCGTGCCGCCCGCCGGGCGCCAGCAGTTCCGGTTCAACTTCTGGATCAACCAGGGCGGCGCGCCGCTCGACGGGCAGACCGCCGAGGTGGTCGTCAGCGACTTCCGCTACTCGCCGACGGTCGGCGCGTTTCCGGGCGGCTGCGGCATCAATCCGACCGGCAGCGCCGTGGTCGTGTCCGGCGCGCCGCGGCTCGGGGACACGATCACGCTCGGCTTCGACAATCCGCTCGGCACGCAGACGCCGGGCGCGCTGGCGGGCCTCGCCCTCGGTGTGGCGGCCGCGCGCTTTCCGTGCGGCGTCCTGGGCTTCGGCTTCGGGATGGCCGGCCCCGCCGGCGAGGTGCTGGTCGACCTGGCCGTGCCGCCGATCGTCCAGCTCGGCGGCGTGTGGGCCGGCGCCGGCAACCCCGCGCCGTTTCCGCTCGTGGTCCCGCCAACATCCTCGTTGGTGGGTCAGTGCGTCGTCGCGCAGGGCTTCCTGCTCGACGCCGTCGGTCCCGTTCCCATCGGCGTCGCCGACGCCCTGGAGCTGTGCATCCGCCCTTGACCCGAGGCGCGAACAACGACCTCGGTCCCGGTCCGACTCCTTTCTCCCCAACCCAATCCGGACAACCCGTCTCGACAACCATGAACCACCGTCCTCTCCTCGGAGTCCTGTCCCTGGCGCTGCTCGCGCCGGTCGCCGCGGCCCAGAACCTGCTCGCGAATCCGAGCTTCGAGCTGGGTCTGAACGGCTGGGGTGCGTTCGGCAACTCGCTCGCCGATCTGAGCAACCCGCCGTCGGTCGTCCCGCGCACCGGCGTCCAGCTGTGCAAGATGTTCGGCAACTTCTCCGGCGGCTTCAACGTGTCCGGTGTGTTCCAGTCGTTTCCGGCGCAGCCCGGTCAGACCTTCACCCTGGACTGCTGGTCGCGGCAATGGAGCGGTGACCCGCTGATCGGCGGGGGGCTGCCCAACAGCAACTGGGCGGTCATGAAGATCGCCTTCTTCGACGCCGGCGGCACCGAGATCGGCAACGCCGAGCAGGTGGTCCTGGACGGCCTGTCCCTGCAGGACACCTGGATCGACAACCCGGCGGTGTCCGGCACGGCGCCGCCCAACACGACGAGCGTCCAGGCGCTGCTGCTGTTCCTGCAGCCCGGCAACGACGGCGGCGCCGCGCAGTTCGACGACGTCGAGTTCACCGGCCCGCCGGCCAATCCGGCCTACCCGGGAAGCGCCGAGGACGTGCGGCTGTCGACGGCGGTGGGCGGCGGTGCGCCGACCTCCGGCCCCGGCAGCGACGTGAAGCAGGCCTCGCCGGGCGACCTGCTCGAGTTCAACGTGTCGTCGCCGAACGGCACCTACACGGCGCAGAACTACTTCCTGCTCGGCTCGGTGTTCGGCACCGGCGCGCCGCCCCTGCAGCAGCTCCCGTCGCTCTGGATCGACCCGTTCTCGTACATCACGCTGGCCGGCGGGCTCACGACCATCGGTCCGGTGTCGATCGGCCCGAACGGCTCGTCGTCGTTCTTCGTGACCCCGCCCGGGCTGACCGGCCTCAGCCTGATGGTGCAGGGCCTGACGATCAGCCCGAGCGCCAACAACGGCGTGTATGCCGCGACGGACGGCCACGAGATCGCGTTCCAGTAGCGCCCGCCGCGTCTGGCCAGGCGCCGCGCTCAGCCGTCGCGGCGCGGCGGCAGCGCCGGCGTCGCGGCGCGATCGGCCGGCAGCAGCACGTAGTCGGTGTCGGCGCCGCAGACCACGATCGCCGGCGCCTGCACGTGCAGCCGCTGGCGTCGACCGTCGTCGAAGCGCAGCGCCACGTCGCAGCTGGCGGCGTCCAGCTCGAAGGCGACGCCGTCCTTCAACGGCGTGACCTTGGTCGACGACAGGCCGTGCACCTCGACGAGCCGGCCGCGCGTGACGGCGTAGCCGGGGCGCGCGTCGACGAACGCGGCGCTGCTGGTCGCGCAGCCGGCGGCGCTCGCGGCCAGCAGGACCGCGGCGAGGCGGTGGGAGCGGGGGGCGATGCGATCGGACATGGCCGCACTGTAGCGCGCGCGCCGGCCGCGCTACCGTACGACGATGGAACTCGCGATCTACGCGCACCCCTGGGACCTGCGCGCGCTGCAGCAGGGTGGCGGCCTGCGGCGGCTCGGCGACCTGGGCTTCGGCGAGGTGGCGCTGGCGGTCAGCTATCATGCCGGGCGCTGGTTCACGCCGTGGCAGCCGGACTCGATGGTGCGGTTCCTCGAGGACGGCACCGTGCACTACCGGCCGCAGGCCGACTACGGCCGCCTCGCGCCGCTGGCGTCTAGCGAGGTGCGCGACGGCGAGCCGTCGCCGCTCGAGTGGCTGTGCGAGCACGCGCCGGCGGCCGGGTTGCGCGCTCGCGCCTGGGCCGTGCTGACGCACAACACGCGGCTCGGCGAGCTGCACCCGGACTGCTGCGTCGAGAACGCGTTCGGCGACCGCTACTCGTACTCGCTGTGCCCGGCGCAGCCGGCCGTGCAGCGCTACGCCGCGGCGATGGTCGAGGACCTGCGCCGCCACCCCGGGCTCTCTGCGATCGAGCTGGAGGCGGTGGCGCCGCTGGGTCACCGGCACAACAGCCACCACGACAAGAGCTCGTGGGCGCCGGAGACGTTCGCCGACGCGCTGCTGTCGACGTGCTGGTGCGACGCGTGCCGGCGCGGGCTCGCGGCGATGGAGTTCGAAGGGGCGGCGGTGGGGGCCGCGCGCGTCGCCACGCTGCGCGCAGCGTTCGCCGCGGCGCTGCGGCGGCGCTACACCGACGGCGACTGCATGGGGCCGGCCGAGCCGAAGCTCGATCGGCAGGGGCTGCTCGACCGGCTGCGGGCAGAGTTCGGCGCCGACGTCGCAGGCATCCCGGCCAACCGCATGCTCGGCATCCTGCAGCTGCTCGTGCCGCTGCAATCGAAAACGCCGGGAGCGGCGCGGCTGTGCGCGCAGACCAACTACGACGGCCTGCGCGACGGCGCGGCGCTGCCGCTGGCGATGGTCGCCGGCAGCGTCGAGGAGGCGGCGCTGACGGTCTACGGCCAGGACCCGAGGGCGGTCGCCGCGGCGCTGCCGCACCTGCTGGCGGCGCGTGGCGAGGCGCTGACGCCGCCGTTGCCGCGCGCGCAGTGGCCGGCCCTGCGGCTGTGCTTCCACCCGAAGGCGCCGCAGTTCACCGGCGACGACGACCTGCGCGCGCTGCGCGCGTTGTGCACCGAGCACGGGGTCGGCGCGATCTCGATCTACCATCTCGGGCTGTTGCCCTGGCGCACGATCGAACGGGTCGCCAAAGTCATGGCGTCATGAACCGCCGCACCGCGCCGCGTCCGTCGATCTCCTGGGTTCTCGTGCTGTGCGCCGCGGCGGCGCTGGCGCCGTCGCCCGCGGCCCAGGACGGCGGGCGGGTCGCGCGGCCGCGCCTGGTGGTGGTGTGCGGCGTCGACCAGCTCGCCACCTGGGTGCTGCAGGACGCGCGGCCGCACCTCGCGGCGGACGGCGGCTTCGCCCGGCTGTCCGCCGGCGGTGTGGAGTTCACCGGCTGCGCCTACGCGCACGCGTGCACCGAGACCGGACCGGGCCACGCCACGATCGGCACCGGCGCGCCGGCGCGGCTCCACGGCATCGTCAAGAACGAGTGGTTCGACCGCGTCGCCGGCGCCAAGGTCTACTGCGTCCAGGATCCCGCGGCGGCGGCGCTCGACGGCATGCCCGAGGGGCGCGATCGCAGCGCGCACCGGCTGCTGGTGCCGACGGTCGGCGACCTGCTCAAGGCGCACGACCCGCAGAGCGTCGTCGTGTCGCTGTCGCACAAGGACCGCTCGGCGATCCTGATGGGCGGCCGCCGCGCCGACGCGGTGGTGTGGATCGAGAACGGCACCGGCCGCTTCGTCACCAACACGCGGTGGGGCGAGCGCGCGCCCGAATGGCTGCTGCAGCTCGACGCCGGCGAGCCGCAGCGGCGCTGGTTCGGCTGGACCTGGGACCGCGTGGGCGACGCCGCCGCCTACGCCGGCCTCGTCGACGACCGCCCGTTCGAGCTGCGCCACATGTCGACCGGGCAGCGCACGCTGCCGGCCGTGCTGAACGGCGGCGGTCGCGACGAGCCGGGCGGCCGGTTCCACCAGGAGGTGTACCTGTCGCCGGTCAGCAACGAGCTGGTGCTCGAGGGTGCGCTGGCGGCGGTGGCCGGCGCCGGGCTCGGCGCCGACGAGCACGCCGACCTGCTGATGGTGTCGTTCTCGGCCAACGACACCGTCGGTCACTACTTCGGACCCGAGAGCGTCGAGGCGCGCGACACGCTGCTGCGGCTCGACGGCGTGCTGGCGCGGCTGCTCGCCGGCCTCGACGACGCGGTGGGCGCCGGCCGCTACGCGTTCGTGCTGACGTCCGACCACGGCGTCGCGATGTCGCCCGAGGTCGCCAAGGCCAAGGGGCTCGGCGGCGGCCGCGAGCTGCTGCACACGCGCGCCAAGGCGGTCGCCGAGGCGGCGCTGCGCGCCGAGTTCGGCGACGGCTCGTGGATCACCTACGTCGGCGGCGAGATGCTCTACCTCGACCGGGAGCGCCTGGGCGCGTGGGCGAACGCGCACGGCGAGGCGCCGGAAGCGGTGCTCGACCGCGCCGCCGCGCTCGCGGCGGGCGCGTGCAAGGACGCCCGCGGGATCGACCGCGGCATCTCGGTGCGCGAACTTCTCGCAACGGGACCGGCCCCCGTCGGCGAGGGCGACGACGACCCGATCCGCCGCGCCGTGTTCGACGGGCTGGTCGCCGACCGCTGCGGCGACGTCGTGTTCGTTCCCACGCCGTACTGGATCGAGGCCGGCATCGCCGCGACGCACGGCTCGCCGCATCCCTACGACCGCGAAGTGCCGCTGCTGGCGGTGGGCCCGGGCCTGCGGCGCGGTGCCCTGGTCGCGGACGCCGTCACCCCGGGGCTCGCCGCGGTGCTGGCCGCGCGCTGGCTCGGCATCGACCGCCCGGCGGCGGCGACCGACGACGTGCCGGCCGCCGCCTTCGCCCAATAGCCCGGGCCGCTCGGCGCCGGCGTCGTCATCGCGCCGGCGGACGCGGCGGCCGGGTTTCCCCACAGGTGCGGCGGCGCGTTCCCGCGGGTATCCTGCTTCGTCCCAGGTCACGGTCAGGACCCCCAGATGCAACGATTGAACGAGCAGTATCCGCTGCGTCGTGGCGCGCACGAGCGCCGTGACGACGGCATGTGCGCGATGGAGATGGTGGCGTGGCTCGCCGGCGAGGAGCACAGCGACGAACCGCAGTGCGCCTGCCCGGTGATCGCCGCCTACGTCCGCACGCTGAACGACTTCCTCCCGAACGACGCCGCGCGCGACCGCCTGCTGCGGCCGCTGGTGCCGAAGTTCGTCAACACCCGCGAGCCGCAGGCAGCGCGCCGCACGGCGGCCGAGCTGCGCCGCGGCTTCCTGGTGGTCGACGCCTGCGTGCGTCGGTTCGTGCCGCATCTGCTCGACAAGCGCGACAAGGCGGCCGAGGCGGCGGCGCTGCGCGCGCTGCCGGAGGTCCGCGACGCCGGTGCGGCGCGCACCGCGCTGCGCGCGGTCGACCATTGGGCGCGCGACCTGCACTCGGCGCGCTGGGTCCTGCAGCGCGCGATCGAGGGCATGCCGCCGGCGCGCTACGTCGCCGGCGCCCTGCAGCTGGTGCGGCGCGCCGGGGACGCCGCGGCCTGGGCGATGGCCGCCGAGGTCGCCGAGGCGCTGACGACGGCGCCGCGCGTCGAGCGCGCGCCGGGGGGCGTCGAGTCGGGCGTCGAGTTCGACGCCGCGGACTGATCCACCCGCGCGCCCGGGATCGGCCCGCGGGTCTCAGTCGACCTTGGTCTTGCCGCTGCAGCACTCGCCGCCGGCGCCGGTCGGCGACGGGGCGACCAGCTCGCTGCACGCGCCGCCGCCGCCTCCGCCGCTGCCGCCGGCGCAGCCGCCCGCGCCCTTGGCCTCGCTGCTGCAGCAGCCGGACGCGGTGCCGGCGGAGGTGGCGGCCTGCGCGTTGGCGCCGTCGGCAGGCGCGGCGGAGCTGCAGGCGGCGAGGAGGAACAGACCCAGGTAGGCGATGCGCTTCATCGGCGGAGACGATGCCGGCAGCGGTCGGGTGCGTCAATCCGCCGCCGGGCCCGGTGGGCGGGTTCCCGCCGCCCGTCGCCGCGCTAAGCTCTGCCCCTCGCGGCGCTCCCCCTCGGCGCCGCCGCACCGACACCGCGGCTCGGCCGCATCCGGTTCTGCGCATGGCTCGACCTGCTCCTCGTTCGTCCGGTTCGTCCTGGCCCGTGCTCGCGGGCGGCGGCACCGCGTTGGCCGCGGCCACGGCCGCGGTGCTGTGGTGGGCCGGCGGCGACCAGCCCGCGCTGCAGCCTGGCCGCGACGCCGGCGGCGCGCCGGCCGCGACCGCCGGCGCGAGCCTCGAGGAACTGCGGCAGCTGCGCGCCGAGAACGAGGCCCTGCGCCTGCAGCTGGCCAACGGCGCGAACTCGCGCCGCGCCGCCGGGACCGCCACCGACGCGAGCGCTCCCGTCGGCGGCGACGGCGTCGCGGACGCCGGCGCTGCGCCGGCCGTGGCCGGCGCCGACGGCCTCGACGGCGTGCGCGGCCTGCTCAACGACGAACTCGCCGAGCTGCTGCAGTCGGGCCTGTTCGCCGAGGCGTTCGCCGAGCGGCCGGAGCGGCTGTGCGACATGCTGGTGTCGGCCTGGCTGCAGGTGAAGCGCCCCGACCGCGCGCTGCTGCTGCTGCGCCGGATGCCGCAGGAGATGGTCGATGCCGGCCGGTTCGCGCGGGTGGCGTCGGCGCTGCGCGAGCAGGGCGACGACGTCTCCGCCAAGGAGGCGCTGATCCTCGGGCTGCGCCGCAACCCGAACGAGTGGAGCGTGCTCGAACAGATGGCGCAGCTCGACCCGGCCGCCGGCCTGGCGCTGCTGCGCGAGGAGGGCGTCGGTACCGGGTCGAGCCCGCGCGAACGGCAGCTGTCGCAGTTCCGCATGCTGCTGGCGCTCGGCGATCCCGAGCAGATCCGCAGCGCCCTGCAGCAGCTGCGCGCCGGGCGGCAGCCGGAGGACGGCGACACGCCGGTCTGGGTCGAATGGCTCGTGCAGCACCAGCCGGCGCTGGCCGTCGAACTGCTCGACGACGGCCCGCTGACCGCCGATTCGGCGGCGCGCGGCGTCGCGCTGGCGCGGGCCATGCGCGGCGCCGGCGACGCCGACGGGGCGCGCACGCGCCTGCTCGACGTGCTGCGGCTGGCGGCGCCCGACAGCGAGTCGGCCACCCAGGCGCGCGAGCTGCTGGCCGAACTCGACCCGCAGGCGGCACTGACGCAGATCGAGGCGCAGCTGCGCACCGCCGCGAACGACGACCTGCGCGTCGAACGGGCGCGGCTGCTGGTGAAGCTCGATCGCCGCACCGAGGCGATCGGCGAGTTCATGCAGCTGCACCGCAGCGGCCGCCAGGGCGTCGCCTGGGACATGGTCGACCTCGACCCGGGCATCGCGCTCGACATGGCGCGGAGCGCGCGCGACGACGAGGTGCTGGGCGACCTCGCCGACGCGGCCTGGGCCGCCGGGCGGCACGACGAGGCGCGCGGCCTGTGGGAGGAGGCGAACGCGATCGATCCGAGCGACGGCGAGTGGACCGAGAAGCTGCGCGCGGTGCGCGCCGGCCGGGACCCGCTCAACTGAACGTCCGTCGGCGGCCGCCGGGGAATCCGAGGGCCGTTTGCCGGCGCCCGAACATGCGATCGGCCGGGGGCGGAATCGGGGCGTGACCGCCCGAACCTGCTAGTGTAGTCGCCCCTCCCGGCCCCCGCCGACCGCCGAATCCCTGCACCCGATGCTCCGACTCTCCCTCGTTTCGTTGTTGTGCGTCAGCGCCACCGCGCAGTCGTTCCAGTACCTCGACTTCCTCGACGTCTCGCGCCTGAGCCTGCTCGGCAACGCCGCGCAGTTCGGCGCCGCGGTCCGGCTGACGGACAACGTCAGCAACCAGTCCGGCTGGATGTGGCACGACACCCAGATGCCGGTCGTCGCCGGCTTCGACACCACGTTCGAGTTCCGGATCACGCCGCCGGTCGTCGGCACCAAGGCCGAGGGCATGGCGCTGGTGCTCCAGGACGACCCGGCCGGCATCGCCGCGATGGGCGGCACCGTGTGGGGCATGGGCTACGGCGCCGGCGCCAACGGCTCGCCCGGCCTGCTGCGCTCGATCGCGATCGAGCTCGACACGTTCCAGGACGGGTTCCTGGCCGACACCAGCAGCAACGAGCTGACGATCCACACCAACGGCGCCGGCGGCAACCGCGAGCAGGAGGCCTTCTCGCTCGGTCGCGTCACGCCGGCGACCAACCTCAGCGACGGGCTGCTGCACACGCTGCGGGTGCGCTACGTGCCGGGCACGCTCGACCTGTTCGTCGACGGCGCCGTCACGCCGGCGCTGACCGTGGCCTACGACTTCGAGGCCGGCGGCACGTACGCCAACGGCACCGCGGCGCCCGGCCTCGGCCTGACGACCGGCGGCGCGTGGGTCGGGTTCTGCGCGACGACCGGGGCCGGCACGCTGACCGAGCGCGTCGAGTTCCGGTCGTGGAGCTGGTCGTCGACGGCGCTGACCGACCTCTGCTACGCCGGCACGCTCGACGAGGACGTGCTGACCGTCGACGGCCTGACCGGCGGGCTGCGACGCGTGGTGCAGCTGCCGACGCACGTGCCGTTCTCGATCGAGATGGCCGCACCGTCGGCGGTCGGCCCCGGCGCGCCGTGGGTGCTGGTCGCGTCGCTGCTGCCGAACCCGGGCGCACCCGGCACCAACCTCGGCTTCGGCTCCGCGTGCATGCCGATGGCGCCGCTCGGCTTCACCGAGCTGGTCCTGGCCGACGGCTCGGGTCTGGTCGGCGGCGCGCTGCCCGCGGGGCTGGCGCCGTTCACGCTGCAGCTCCCGGTCGGCGCCGTGTCGTTCCCGCTCGAGGTCACGCTGCAGGCGGTGATCCTGGCAGACGTCAACCCGTTCGAGCTCGGCCTCACCAACGCGATCGACCTCGAGTTCCGGTCGTCGCCGGCGCCGGCGATCCAGCAGATCACGCCGCTCAGCGCCGCGCCCGGGACGGTGGTCACGGTGAACGGCACCGGCTTCCTGCCCGGCGCCACGCTCGCGATGAACGGCGCGCCGATCCCGAGCACGCTGGTGTCGTCGACGCGGATGACGTTCCCGTATCCGGCCGGCATCCCGTGCAGCTCGCAGCTGACCCTCGCCAACGTCGACGGCCAGTCGGTGTCGCTGCCGTTCAATCCCGTGCCGGCGATCACCGGCGTCTCGCAGGGCACCGGCCCGGCCGCCGGCGGCTTCATCTTCATCATGACGGGCGTCGGCTTCTCGCCCGGTACGACGGCGACGATCGGCGGGGTGGCGGCGACCGTGATCGGCGCGACGGCGACGACCCTCGCGGTGCGCACGCCGCCGGGCGCGCCTGGCGTGGCGCCGGTCGTGGTGACGACGCCGGGCGGCTGCCAGGCGACGACGACCTACACGTATCTGTAGCGCGCCATGGCCGGGTGGGTCGCCCGTCTGCAGCAGACCCGGCCCGGCCGCGCGTGGGGGCGGCTCCGCCGGGCGCTCGGGTTCGGGCGGACGGGCTACGGCGCGCGGCGCGACCGGGAACGGGAGCGCTACGCCGAGGTCGCCGTCGTCCACGACCTGCCGCCGTCGTTCCACTACTGGTCCCGCACCCACGTGCGGCCGATGCTGCGCGAGCAGGGCTTCGACAACCCCGCCGCGTTCTTCGCCGACTGCGCGCAGCGGCAGGCCACGGGCCGTGAGGCCGGCGACAGCGTCCGGGTCCTGAGCGTCGGCGCCGGCAACTGCGATCTGGAGGTCGCGGTCGTCGAGCTGCTGCAGCGGCGCGGCGTCGACCGGGTCCACATCGAGTGCCTCGAGCTGAACCCGGCGATGCTCCGTCGCGGCCGGGCGCTGGCGACTGCGCGCGGCGTCGCCGCGCAGTTGACGTTCACCGAGTGCGACGTCAACCGCTGGACGGCGCCGGCCGCGCGCTTCGGGGTGGTCATGGCCAACCACTCGCTGCACCACGTCGTCGAGCTCGAGCGCCTGTTCGACCAGGTCCGCCGGGGGCTGCGCCCTGGCGGCGTGATCGCGGTCAACGACGTCATCGGCCGCAACGGGCACCAGCGCTGGCCCGAGGCCCTGGCCGAGCTGCGGCACCTCTGGGCCGAGCTGTCGGCGGGGCATCGCTACAACCACCAGCTGCGGCGGCAGGAGGACGAGTTCCTCGACTGGGACTGTTCGGGCGAGGGCTTCGAGGGCATTCGCGCCCAGGACATCCTGCCGCTGCTGCTCGAGCGCTTCCACGTGCACCGTTTCGTTCCGTTCGGCAACCTGATCGATCCGTTCGTCGACCGGGCGTTCGGTCCGAACTTCCGTCCCGACGACGACGATCGGGACCGCGCGTTCCTCGACCGCGTGCACGCGCGCGACGAGGAGCTGCTGGCGCGCGGCGCGCTGACGCCGACGCACCTCTACGGCGTGTTCGGGGCGGAGCCGTGTGCCGCGCCGGCGCTGTCGCGCGGGCTCCGGCCGGCAGCCTGCGTGCGGCGCGCGGACGCGGCGCCGCGGGGCTGACCCGCGGTGCGGCGCGCGCTCAGCGATCCGCGCGGCTCACGACCCCGTCGCCGTTGGTGTCGGCGCGCTGGAACGCGCCGCGCGGACCGGCGAACTCCTCGGGCGTGACCTTGCCGTTGCCGTCGAGGTCGAAGCGTTCGACGAAGTCGTTGCCGAGCACGCGCCTCTCGTAGCGCAGCACCTCGTCGCGCGACACCGCGGCGTCGCGGTCGAGGTCGAGGGCCTGGAACAGGAACACCGGGCCCTGCCACTCGGCCTGCAGCAGCTTGTCGTCGTCGTCCTTGTCCCAGGCGTCGAACGGCACGGCGTAGGGCTGAGGGCGGCGGCCGTCGGCGTCGCGCTGGTTGCGCAGCGCCTGGATGCGCGCCAGCAGGCGGCGCAGCTCGTCCTCGTTGAGCGCGCCGTCGCCGTCGCCGTCGGCGAGGCGCAGCGCGTCCTGCAGCCACTTGTCCTTCAGCTCCTTCGGCCCGAGGCGGCCGTCGCGGTCGCGGTCGAACCGGCGCAGCAGGTCGGCGGCGTCGGGCAGGGCACCCTTGGGTTCGGGCAGCGGCGGCGGCGGCGGCGCGGTCTGCGCGTCGGCGACGGCGCGGTCGCGCTTGTCGAGCACGCCGTTGCCGTCGAGGTCGAGCTGCAGGAACGCGACCTCGGTACCGGTCCACTCGTCGCGCGTGACCTTGCCGTCGCGGTTCGGGTCGGCGCGCGACAGCAGCAGGAGCCGCTGCGCCGCCAGCTGCGCCGGCGCGGTGCGCGGCCGCGCGTCCTCCTTGTCGCGGTAGCGCTCGCGCACCAGCGCGCGCGCGACGTCGCTGCGCTCGTACTCGGCGAACGTCGCCGCGCCGTCCTCGTCGCGGTCCATGGCCGCGAACTGGCGGTCGCTGCCGGGGAACTCGGCGCGCGTGACCTTGCCGTCGCCGTCGCCGTCGAGCCGCGCGAACGCCGCGCGGAGGAACGCCGGGTCGTCCTGGGCGCGCGGCGCGGCGGCCGCGCAGACCAGCGCCAGCAGGGGGACCAGGGGGCGCCTCATCGCGGCTCCTTCTTCGGGGGGTCGGTCGCGCGCAGGCGGCCGTAGCGGCCCTCCTCCTCGCGGTCGATCGGGACGTCGGCGCGCAGCACGCGCAGCATCTCGGCCGGCTCGAGGTAGCGGCAGCCCTCGTGCGAGATGTCCTTCTCCTGGCGCCCGCGCTCGTCCTGCAGGCGGTCGAAGGCGAACTCCTCGAGCACCAGATCGCGGACGCCGGCGGCGCCGCCGATCTCGGCCAGCGGCTCGAGCCCGGTCGGCATCTTGCTGGCGTCGACCAGCGTGGCGACGCCGCCCGAGCCCGCCGCGAGCACGAAGTGCTGCAGGAACGGCGCGTTGTAGGCCCGCATGACGTGCAGCCGGCCCGGCGCCAGGCCCACGCGCTGCGGCCGGCCCGGCGCCGGCGCCGGGCGCAGCGGGTCGCTGAGGTCGAACGCGCGCAGCCGCACCTGGCGGTTCTGCGCGGCGCCGTACTCCTCGTAGCAGAACAGGTAGTCGCGCTCGCGGCTCTGCAGGCCGCCGCCCTCGGTGCCGAGGTCGAACTGCGTGTTCCAGGCGACGCCGCGCACGTCCTGGCGTTCGCCGCGGAACGCGCGTTCGTGCCGCGGGCCGTGCAGCAGCTGCGGCGCCGCCGGGTCGGTCACGTCGACCAGGCGCAGGCCGTCGACGCCGGCGGCGACCGCGCACAGGTTGCGCGCCGGCGTGCGGCCGATCTCGAGGCCGAGCGCGTCGAGCGCCTCGGTGCGCGAGTACTGGAACAGCACCGCGACGTCGCATGCGTCGTCCGGCAGCGTCGACTCGGCGTTGAGATCGACCTGCGCGATCGCGCGCGGCGCCAGAGGGTCGGCGACGTCGGCGACCACGAGGCCGCCGGGGCCGTCGGCGATGTAGAGCCACGGCCACTGCACCTGCAGCGCGCGCGCCTCGACGCTGGGCAGGTGGCCGGCGAGCTTCGGCTTGTCGGGCTTCTGCAGGTCGAACACCAGCACGCCGC
The DNA here is from genome assembly GCA_050245995.1 of Planctomycetota bacterium. Taxonomy (GTDB): domain Bacteria; phylum Planctomycetota; class UBA1135; order UBA1135; family UBA2386; genus JBFWWV01. Next base: position 45,519 of record JBFWWV010000011.1, read on the forward strand.
CCGGGCCGTCGGCGACGAACAGCCAGTCGCCCTGCGCGACGATCCGGCGCGGCGCGTGCAGCTCCGGGCGGCTGCCGACCAGCTTCGGCAGCACGGGGTTCTGCAGGTCGACCACGGCCAGCGCGCCGTCCTCGAGGCCCAGGTAGGCGTGGGTGGCCTTGCCACGCACCGGGTCCATGCGCACGCCGAGCGCGCGCGGCGGCGCCGGCAGCTCGAGCTCGGCGACGACCGCGCTGCGCGCCGGCTCCTTGCGATCGAGCGCCACGCTGAGCAGACGCCGCGTGTCGATCGCGTAGGCGAACTCGCGCGTCAGGCGGAAGTTCGTCGATCCGAGGCCCCAGGTCACGCCGCTGCGGTGGCACTCGACGCAGCCGCGCGCCTCGGGCCGCGTCGTGTGCGTCTGGTGCGGCACCAGCGTGACCCCGGACAGGCCGTTGGCGGTGATCGGCAGCGCCTGGTCGAGGTACGGCGCGCCGTTCTCGTCGTGGAAGCTGCCGATCGTCGAGAAGCCGACCATGTACGGCGCGATCCTGCCCTCGTGGTTCACGCCGAGCCGCAGCTGGTTGAAGGTCGCGAACACCTTCTCCTGCGTGGTGACGCGGCCGGGCGTGCGGCGGCCCGACAGCAGGTCGAGCTGGGTGAACTGCTCGTTGCGGTCGAAGTGGAAGCCGAAGAAGTCGACGTTCCAGCCGGCGTGGCAGCTGTAGCACTCGAGCCGGTCGTGGACGTCGGTCATCGCCGCCGCCGCGCGCGGGTTGTAGGCCTTGTGCTGCGGGTCGACGACGTGCTTGCTCTGCAGCACCTCGTGGCGCGCGCCGGTGACCTTGCTGACCAGCCAGAACGCGTCGCCGTCGCGGTGCAGGTTCTCGACGCGGCGGCCCTTGCTGGTGTGCAGGTCGCTCAGGGCGTCGATGGTGCCGTGACAGCTCGTGCACTCGATCTCGACCGCGTGGTCCATCTGCGGCCACAGGTTGCCGTCGCCCATCACGTCCTGCTTGGTGTGGCAGTCGATGCAGTGCATGCCGCGCTGGTGGTGGACGTCGGGCGGCGTGAGGCTCGGATCCTGCAGGTAGAACGTGCCGTTCAGCAGCGTGTCGGTGGTGCCCGGCACGTCGGGGCCGGCCGGCATGCCGGGCACCAGCTGCGCCATGCCCCGGAACGACAGGCCGATGCTGGCGTCGCCGTAGTGGCAGCGCGCGCAGGTCGAGGTCGGCACCTTGCTGGTGAAACGGTGGCGCTCGGGGTGGCCGGGCTCCTGCTTGTCGATCGTCGGGTCCTGGCTCTTGCTGCGGCCGTCGTCGGCGTAGGTCACGTGGCAGGCGGCGCAGCCCTCGCCGCGGTAGTCGCCGTCCATGCCGAGCCGGCCGCGCACGGCGCGCCCCTGGCTCCACAGGTGGCAGTGCATGCATGCCTTGCGCGGCAGGTCCTGGTAGTGCGACTCGATCCGGTCGCGCGGCGCGTTGGCGCGCGGCGGCGGCACCTGCTCGACGGCGCGCAGCGCGCCTTCGGGCACCTCGCCGTCGTCGTCGGTGATCGCGAACACGCCGTAGCCCGGCGTGCGCTCCTTGCTGAGCCCGTGCTCGTAGTAGCCGTCGCCGAGGTGGCCGCAGGTCGTCGCGTGCAGCGACTTGAGCACGTGCCCGACGTCGGGGTCGTGGCAGTCGCCGCAGACGACGTCGGCGACGCGCAGGTTGCTCGGGTTGCGGAAGCGCTGCCAGGCGAGGTCGTGGTTCTTCGGCAGCACGCGCTCGTCGCCTGTCACCGCGCCCTTGGGCTGCACGTGCGCGCGGTCCTTGTCGCGGACCTCGCCGTCGCCGCCGTGGCAGTCGACGCAGGTGAGCTGGTAGCCGGGGTGGATCTCCTCGATGCCGGTGTGGCACGACACGCAGCCGGCGCTCGGCTGCCCGAGCGGCAGGCGCGCGATCGGCTGCAGCAGCGCGGGCAGCGGGGCCGGCGCCAGCAGCAGCGGCAGCAGCAGGAACAGACCCGCGAGCAGCAGCGGGCCCGCGCAGCAGAGAACGACCAGGGGCGGTGCGCCGCGCGCCGTCACGGCGTCAGGCGAACGCGCCGTCGAGGGCCTTGCCGCCGACCATGCGGTGCGGCTTGTGGCCGAACAGCGACAGCACCGTCGGGCACAGGTCGATGGTGGCGCCGTCGCCGCGCAGCGTGCGGCCGCGCGCGAAGTCCGGGCCGGCGCCGACGAAGAACACCTTGTGCAGGCAGTCGCTCTGGTCGCCGTGGTCGAGGCCGTTGCGCTCGTTCAGGTCCTGGTCGCGGCCGAACTCGGGCAGCACCAGCACGGTCGTGGTATCGCGCAGGGCGTCGTCCTGCTGGATCGCGTCCCACAGGGCGCCGAGCTCCTGGTCGTTGCGGCGGATCACCTCGACATAGCCGTTGTAGCTGCCGTGCGCGACGTCGGCGTTCTGCAGCGTGATGCCGAGGAACCGCGGCCGGAACGTGCGCAGGATGTTGAGCCCGATGCGGATCGCCTTGGCGTCGCCGGCGCCCGGGCCGGTCACGCGCGTCGTGCTGCCGGTCAGCTCGTCGAGGATGAAGCGCTCGATCCGGCGCAGGTGCGCCGGGTCCATCGCGCCGCCCTGCAGGTCCTGCAGCGCCGCCGGGTCCAGCGCCGCCGACAGCTCGTCGAGGATCGCGGCCTCCTGGTCGCCGTCCTGCCGCGGGCGGCCGAACGCGTCGAGCACCTTCTGGAACTCGACGTTGAAGATGCCGTCGCCGTCGAGCACGTTGGCGGCGAACGCCGCGCCGTAGTCGGGGTGGTCGCTGTGCGCGAACAGGCGGCCCTGCGCGCCGTTGCTGGTGGAGAGCCACAGGTCGCTCTGCGCGAAGCCGGCGTCCTTCTGCAGGTACTCGAACAGCGTCGGGTTGCGCCCGCGGCCGTCGTCGCGGATGCCGAGCGCCTCGACGTTGCCGGTGAAGATCGACAGCGCCGCGCCGTAGTGGCCGACGTTGGCGGTGCGCAGGCCCGGGTGCACGACGCCGGCCTTCAGGATGCGGTGCAGGTTGGGCGCGTTGTCGGGCGCGTCGAGCACGTCCTTGCTGCGCACGCCGCCGGCGAACGCGACGAGCACCACGTGCTTCGTCTTGCGCTGGCCGCGCGGGCCCTGCGGCGCGCGCGCGTCGGTCGCCGGCGCGGCGTGCAGCAGGCCCGGCAGCAGCGGCACGCCGAGCGCCGCCGCGGCGGCGCGCAGCAGGAAGGCGCGGCGCGACGGGTCCTGATCGAGCGGCGCGTGGCCGCCGGGGACGGGACCGTTGTGGGGGACGAGCATGCTCGGGACCTCGGGGACGTGCCGACGCTGGGGGGCAGCGGACGGGGGGCCAATGTAACCGCGGCGCGGCGTGGGTGCGGGGGGCGGTGGGGAGATCTTCGGCAGTCGGGCGCCCCGGGCTCATGTTGCGATCGGCCCATGCCGATGGAGGTTCCGTGCACCGGTCCCGCTCGATCCTCCCGCTGGTCCTCGCCCTCGCCGCCTGCGCCTCGTCGCCGCGCACCGGCAGCCCGGCATCCCGCGGCGCGACCGGTCCCGCGCACGCCGCCGCCGCGCTGAACGAGTCCGCGCCGCAGCTGGTGCGCCTGCGCGTCGGCGACGGCCCGGCCTCGGCGCCGATGCCGCACCCGGCGCAGGGCAAGGCGACGCTGGTGCTGTCGTTCCCGCGCCACTTCGCCGGCCGCCGCGTCGAACTGGTGGTCGATCGGGGTGCGGGCGACGACCGCGTCGAGTGGCTGCGCTTCACGCCGCGCGTGCTGCAGGACGGCACGCTGCAGGTGCAGGGGTTGCAGCCGGGCTGCTACGCGCTGCGCGCCGAGCAGCCGGGCACGGCGTCGACGGCGTTCGGGTCGATCGTGGTGGACGGTCCGGGCGCGATCGCGGTGCCGATGTCGGGTGCCGTGGCGGGTCCGGGCGGCGGGCGCTGAGGCGCCCAGCCGCCTACCAGGCGTAGAAGCCCTGCCCCGACTTCTTGCCGAGCTTGCCCTCGGCGACCATCCTGCGCATCAGCTCCGGCACCTCGAAGCCCGGGTGGTCGAGCTCCTTCCTGAGGTAGTCGGCGATCGCCATGCGCACGTCGAGGCCGACCAGGTCGGTGAGCTTCAGCGGGCCCATCGGGTGGCCGTAGCCGAGCACCATCGCCTTGTCGATGTCCTCGGGCGAGGCGACGCCCGCTTCGACCATGCGGATCGCCTCGAGGCCGAGGCACACGCCGAGGCGCGAGCTGGCGAAGCCCGGCGAATCCACGACCAGGATCGGCTCCTTGCCGAGGGCTCGGGCGAACGCGGTGACGCGGTCGATGGTCGGCTGCGACGTCGCGCTGGTGCGCACCAGCTCGAGCAGCTTCATCAGCGGCACCGGGTTGAAGAAGTGCATGCCGATGCAGCGGCCGGGTTCGGCGATGCCGGCGAACACCTTGCCGAGCGCCAGCGACGAGGTGTTGCTGGCGAGCACGCAGTCGGGCCGGCAGATTGCCGCCAGCTCGCGGAACACGCCCTGCTTGAGCGCGAGGTCCTCGGGCACGGCCTCGATCACGAGGTCGGCGCCCTGGCACGCGTCCTTGCGGTCGGTGGTGGTGCGGACCCGCGCCAGCGTCGCGTCGCGCGCGGCGGGCTCGACCTTGCCCTTGTCGACGCCCTTCTGCAGGAAGTCGGCGATGCGGGCGCGGCCCTTGTCGGTGAATTCGGTCTTCAGGTCCTGCAGCACCACCTGGGCGCCGGCCTGCGCGCACACCTGCGCGATGCCCGCACCCATGGTGCCGGCGCCGAGCACGGCGACGTTCTGGAACGGGAGATCGGATGCGGTCATCTGGTTCGCTACTTCTTGCTCTTGGTCAGGAACGCGTCCATGCGCGCGCGCTTGTCGTCGCTGTCGAACAGCGCCGCCTGCAGCGCGCTCTCGAGCACGCGCGCGTTCTGCTGCTCGGGGCGGGCCAGCGCGTTCATCGCCTGCTTGGCGGCGCGCACGGCGAGCGGGCCGTTCTGCGCGATCTCGCCGGCCAGCTCGAGCGCGCGGTCGAGGACCTCGGCGTCGGGCACGACGCGGTTGGCGATGCCGATGCGCAGGCACTCGTGCGCGTCGACGATGCGGCCGGTGTAGACCAGCTCGCGCGCGAGTCCCAAGCCGACGAGCCGCGGCAGGCGGTAGGTGCCGCCGGCGGCCGGGATGATGCCGAGCTTGACCTCGGGCTGGCCCATCCTGGCCCCTTCGCCGAGCACGCGCAGATCGCAGGCGATCGCCAGCTCGCAGCCGCCGCCGAGCGCCCAGCCGCGCACCGCCGCGATGACCGGCACCGGGAACTCCTCGATGCGCTCGAAGATCGCGCTGTTGATCGCCTTCCGGGCATCGTCGCCGGTGCGCTCGCGCAGCTGCGCGATGTCCGCGCCGGCAGCGAACGCCTTGTCGCCGGCGCCGGTCAGCACGATCGCCGCGAGCTGCGCGTCGTGCTGGTGGTCGTCGAGCGCTTGGTGCAACGCGTCGACCATCGCCTGGTCGATGGCGTTGCGCCGCTCGGGCGCGTTCAGGGTCAGCAGCAGCGTGTGGTCGCGGCGTTCGCGGAGGACTCGGGAATCGGACACGCGGCGGATCTTGGAGCGGTGGGACGGCGGAGTAAAGCGCGCGACCCAGGTTCGGGAGCCGTGCGCCCGCTCTCGCTGGGCGGCTGCGTTCGCGTGCCGGTTGCTTTCTGCTCTGTGCTCTCTGTGTCCTCTGTGGTTTTGTTTCTGGGGTACTCCCGGACGTAGAACAGGGAGAGCACCGAGAGCACCGGGAGGCGCACGGAGCAGAGGGCATTCGACTCTGGGGGCCGTCACGCGGCATGTGCGCATCCGCGAACCAGAGAAGGAACCACAGAGAGCACGGAGAGCACGGAGCAGAAAGCAGCCGCCCAGCCGAGGCATCCGCCAAGACGTGCAGGGCTCGGCGGCTGCCCTGGAACGGCGATGGTGCAGCCCTCGCGGGTGCTTCCTGCTCCGTGCCCTTCCGGTGCTCTCGGTGCTCTCCCGGTTCTTCCGGCGCGCACACCGACACGACTCAGAGCTCCGCGAGCCGCACGCAGAGATCGTCCTGCACCGAGCGCCACGGGGTCGAGGAGCCGACGAAGTTCTGGACCAGGATCGCGAACGCGAGGTGGCGGCCGCTCGCGGTGTCGACGTAGCCGGCGAGGTTGCTGACGCCGGAGATCGTGCCGGTCTTGGCGCGCACGCGGCCGTGTGCCTCGGTGTCGCGCATGCGGTTCGACAGCGTGCCGTCCTCGCCGGCGACCGGCAGGCTCTGTCGGAACACCTCGAACGTGCGGCCGCCGCGGCGGTGCATGTCGACCAGCTCGGCGACCAGCAGGCGCGCGCTCAGCAGCGTGTAGTGCGACACGCCGGAGCCGTCGGCGAGGCGGAACTGCGCGGGGTCGAAGCCGAGTTGCTGCAGGTCGCGATCGAGCTCGGCGAGGCCACGCGACGCGGCGTCGGCACCCATGGGGGCTGCGGGGTCGACCAGCTGCGGCAGCCGGCGCAGCAGCAGCTCGGCGCCGAGGTTGTCGCTGTCCTTGTTGGTCTTGTGCACGACCTCGGCGAGCGGGCGGCGGTGCGACGCCAGCGCCGCGCTCGAAGGATCGAACGCGGCCTCGGCGACGACGCGCACCGGCAGCGAACCGTCGCCGATGCCCGCCTCGGCGAGCGCCGCGGCCAGGGCATGGCCGGTGAAGCGCGCCGGTTCGGGCACGCTGAGGCGGCGGCGGATGGTCTCGCCGGCGCGCACGCGGCCGGTGACGTCGATGCGCGCGGGATCCCGATAGCGCCCGCGCGACACCGCGAGCGCGCCGTCGCCGGGCTGCGCCGTGACCTCGAGGTCGCCCGCGGTCGGCAGCAGCTGCACGGCGAGTGCGTTCGCGCCCTGGCCGGTCACCTCGACGGTCACGCAGGCGCTGTCGACCGGCGCCGCGGTCAACGGCGGCATGAACGCCGCCGGCTCGTCGTCCCACATCCAGCCCTCGCCGAAGCGCGGACCGAACGCCAGCGGGTCGACGACCGTGATGCCGTCGCGCACGGAGCGCAGGCCCTGCGCGTGCAGCTCGCGCGCGAGCGCGCGCAGCTCGTCGGCGCCGAGGAACGGATCGCCGTCGCCGAACAGCGTCACGTGGCCCTCGGGCACGGTGTCGGCCACCAGCCTCGTGAGCACCGCGCCGTCGGGCGCGCGACGGCACGCGGCCGCCGTGGTCAGGATCTTCTGCGTCGACGCCGGCCGCAGCAGCCGATCGGCCTCGCGTTCGAGCAGCACCTCGCCGGTGTCGAGGTCGACGACCAGCGCGGCGACCTGCACGGCGTGTGTGTCGAAGCGGCGCAGCGGCGCGGCGAGGTCGGTGTCGACGGTGGCATCGGTCGTGGCGCAGGCCGCGAGCAGCAGCACGCACGGCAGGATGTGGCGCAGCGGGAGGCCGGTGCCGGGGCGAGGGGGGCGCATGGCGGCGCAGCGTAGGAGCGTTCGCCGCGCGGGCCAACGGCTGGCGCGCCGCGCGAGCCCGCGGCGGCCTCCGCGGGTCGGCGGCGGCCCACGCTGCTTCGCGCCGCTACGCTTGCGGTCGTGCCGGCGGGAGTACCGCGCCGAGGAACCGCCGCCGCGGGTCAGAGCCCGAACGTCCAGCGGCCGCCGTTGCTCACGCGGAACCCGAAGGCGTTTGCGTTCACGTCGTCGCTGGCCGCCTGCGACATCAGCTGGACCCCGTAGAACGCGGCCGAGTTGGGGATGTTGAACGTGTAGTTGGCGGTCGGCGCGCCCAACGGGAAGCTCAGGAACGAGGCGGTCTCCGGCAGCGCGACGAACGCCGAGCAGCCGGTGAGGCCGATCCCGTCCAGCGGCGTGGCCGGGATCTCGGCCGGCCCGACCGATCGCCTCGAACGCCGGGCGCGATGGCTCTCCCGAACCGACTCCGGTCCACTGCACCGGCCACCGTGCGGACGGTCGTCGCGACCGCCGCTGGCTTGCGCCGTCCGGCATCGGCTTCCTGGTGCACCGCCGCGCGGCGCCTACCATGCGCGGACCATGAACCGTGTGTTGCCGCGCGCCCTGCGTCCCGGGGACCCGATCGCCGTGCTGGCGCCGGCGAGCGGCGTGCGCGACGCCGACGCCTTGCAGCGCGGCCTCGCGCGCTGGCGCCAATGGGGCTTCCTGCCGGAGCTGCTGCCGCACGCCACGAGCAAACTCGACTGGCCGGCGGGCGGGCCGCTGGCGGCGACCGATGCGCTGCGGCTCGCCGATCTGCAGGAGGCGATCTCGAACGAACGCTACCGCGCGATCGTCGCAGTGCGCGGCGGCTACGGCACGGCGCGGCTCCTGCCGCACGTGGACCTCGCGCCGCTGCGGCGCGATCCGAAGCCGATCCTCGGCTACAGCGATCTGACGGCGCTGCTGGCGGCGGTGTGGCGCGACGGCGGGCTGGTGGGGTTCCACGGGCCGATGCTGGCGACGACGGCGGCGATGGATCCGGGCCCGGACGGCTGGGCGCTGCAGCGGCGGCTGCTGACCGATGCAACGGCGGCGGCGGCGCTGCCGGCGGCGGAAGCCCGCGGGCTGTGCCCGGGCACCGCCGAAGGGCCGTTGCTCGGCGGCAACCTGGCGCTGGTGCAGAGTCTCCTGGGCACGCCGTGGCAGCTCGACACCACGGGCGCGTTGCTGGTGCTCGAGGACATCGGCGAGGCGCCGTATCGCGTCGATCGCATGCTGACGCAGCTGCGGCAGGCGGGCGTGCTCGACCGCGCGGCGGGTGTGGTGCTCGGCGACTTCCACGTGGACGGCACCGAGCTCGGCAGTGCCGCGCCGGCGATGACCCGGGTGCTCGATGAACGGCTCGCGGATCTGCCGATCCCGGTGGCGCTCGGCTTCCCGATCGGGCACCGGCCCGGCGCGTGGACGCTGCCGTTCGGCGTACGCGCGCGACTGGCGGCGCCGGGGCGCGGCGAACCGGCGACGCTGCAGCTGCTCGAACCGGCGGTGCGCGCGTGAAGGGCTTCACGCTGCGCACGGTGCCGTTCACGCTGGAACTGCGCCATCGCTTCACGCTGGCGAGCAGCTCGCGCACGACGACGCCGACGCTGCTGGTCGAGCTGGAGCGCGACGGCATCGTGGGGTACGGCGAGGCGGCGATGCCGCCGTACCTCGGCGAGACGCACGCGTCGGCCGCGGCGTTCCTGCACGGGCTCGACCTGCCCGAGCTGGGCGACGATCCCTTCGCGATGCAGGACGTGCTCCGGGCGGTCGACGCGATCGCGCCGGGCAACCCCGCGGCGAAGGCGGCGTTCGACCTGGCGCTGCACGACTGGGTCGGCAAGGCGTTCGGGCAACCGTGGTATCGCCTGCTGGGGATCGACCCGGGCAACGCGCCGCCGACGTCGTACACGATCGGCATCCACCCGCCCGACGTCGTGCAGCGGATCGCGCAGGAGCACGACGGCGCGTTCGCGGCGTTCAAGCTGAAGCTCGGCGGCGACCACGACCGCCAGATGGTCGAGGCGCTGCGCGCGGTCACCGCGACGCCGCTGCGCGTCGACGTCAACCAGGGCTGGACCGACCGCGTCCGCGCGCTCGACGAGATCGGCTGGCTCCATGAGCGCGGCGTCGAGTTCGTCGAGCAGCCGATGCCGAAGGAACGGCTCGACGACCTGGCCTGGCTGTGCGCGCGGAGCCCGCTGCCGATCATCGGCGACGAGGGCGTGCAGCGGCTCGCCGACGTGCCGAAGGCGGTCGGCGTCTATCACGCCGTCAACGTCAAGCTGATGAAGTGCACCGGCATGCGCGAGGCGCGCGCGATGCTGGAGCTGGCGCGCGCGCTCGGTCTGCGCACGATGCTCGGCTGCATGACCGAGACCTCGTGCGCGATCAGCGCCGGCGCGCAGCTGGCGCCGCTGTGCGACTGGGTCGACCTCGACGGTGCGCTGCTGGTGGCGAACGACCCGTTCGAGGGCGCGGCGCTGGCGGCCGACGGGCGGGTGGTGCCGCGCGATCTGCCGGGTCTCGGCGTGCGGCTCGCATCGCGGGACGGCCTGGGTAGCATCGCGCCGCAATGAGCTTCCGACCTCGGGCGCAGCGCGGCACCTTTGCGTGGCAGCCGGACACCTTCGGCACGAGCCGCCTGGGTGCACCGCTGCAGGTCTGGCGGCCGGCCGGTGCGTGCCGCGTGCTGCTGTTCGCCGGCATCCACGGCGACGAGGGCGAGAGCACCGCGGTGCTGTCGTGGGCGCTGCGGCACCTCGCGGCGCCGTCCCCGTGTTGCGCGGTGGTGCTGGCGGCCAACCCCGACGGCCTCGCGCGCGGCACGCGCGCCAACGCGCTCGGCGTCGACCTCAACCGCAACTTCCCGGCGCAGAACTGGCGCCCCGAGCCGGTCGTGCACCGCGTGCTGTCGGACGAGCCGCGCGACATCGCGTTGAGCACCGGCGAGGCCGCCGGCTCCGAACCCGAGGTGCAGGCGCTGGTCCGGCTGATCGGCGAGCTGCGGCCGAGCCGCGCGGTGGTGGCGATGCACGCGCCGCTGGCGTGCGTCGAGGACCCGACGCGCAGCGAGCTCGGGCGCTGGCTCGCGGACCGCTGCGCGCTGCCGCTGGTGGACGACATCGGCTACGCGACGCCGGGGTCGTTCGGCTCGTGGGCCGCCGAGCACGGCCACCACGAGATCACGTTCGAGCTGCCGGTGGCGGCGCCCGAGCAGCACCTGCGCGCGCAGGCGCCGGTGTTCGCCGAGCTGCTGCAGCGCGGGGACCTCTGAGCGCGGGGTCACGGAGCGATGGCGCTCAACGTCCTCTGGGTCGGGTTCTTCCTGGTCGCCTTCCTGGTCGGTCTGTTCAAGCTGATCGTCCACGGTGACACCGCGGTGTTCGCGACGATGATCGCCAGCACCTTCGAGATGGCGAAGGTCGCGTTCGAGATCTGCCTGGGGCTGTGCGGCGTGCTGACGCTGTGGCTCGGGCTGATGCGCATCGGCGAGCGCGGCGGCGCGATCGAGCTGCTGGCGCGCGTGGTGCGGCCGTTCTTCTGGCGGCTGTTCCCCGAGCTGCCACGGGATCACCCGGTGCACGGCGCGATGATCCTGAACTTCGCCGCCAACATGCTCGGCCTCGACAACGCGGCGACGCCGATGGGGCTCAAGGCGATGCAGCAGCTGCAGGAGCTCAACCCGGACAAGGACCGCGCCAGCAACGCGCAGATCATGTTCCTGGTGCTCAACACCTCGGGGCTGACGCTGATCCCGATCGCGATCATGACCTACCGCGCGCAGGCCGGCGCCGCCAACCCGGCCGACGTGTTCCTGCCGATCCTGCTTACGACGTTCTTCTCGACGGTGGGCGGGCTGGTCCTGGTCGCGCTGATCCAGCGCATCAACCTGCTCGACCGCGTGGTGCTCGGCTGGCTCGCCGGTCTGAGCGCCGTGGTGTTCGGGCTGCTGTACTGGTTCACGAGCCTGCCGCAGGAGCGCGTCGAGACGCTGTCGACGGCGATCGCCAACGTCACGCTGATGACGGTGATCCTCGGCTTCCTCGGGCTCGCGTCCTGGCGGCGCGTCAACGCCTACGAGGCGTTCATCGAGGGCGCCAAGGAGGGCTTCGCCACGGTCGTCAAGATCATCCCGTACCTGGTGGCGATCCTGGTCGGCATCGGCGTGTTCCGCGCGTCCGGAGCGATGGATCTGGTCATCGACGGAGTGCGTGCCGTCGCCGGTTGGTTCGGCGGCGACGCGGCGTTCGTCGAGGCGCTGCCGACCGCGCTGATGAAGCCGCTGTCGGGCAGCGGAGCGCGCGGGCTGATGGTCGACGCGATGCAGACTCACGGCGCCGACTCGTTCGTCGGGCGGCTGGCCTGCACGTTCCAGGGCTCGACCGACACGACGTTCTACGTGCTGGCGGTGTACTTCGGTTCGGTCGGCGTGCGCGCGACCCGGTACGCGGTCGCCTGCGGCCTGTTCGCCGATCTGGTGGCGATCGTGGCGGGCGTGCTGATCGCCTACCTGTTCTTCGCCTGAGCCGGCGCCGCCCCGCTGGTTCGGGTCGCCGCAACGCTGGCGGACCGGCTCACCAGAAAATGAGCGCCCCCTCGCGACGGGCGCGGCTCCCGGCGGCCAATGCAGGGTCCAGGTCGCCCCCGGCCCTTCCGGTTTCCGTTCCCTGACACGCTCATGAGAATCCTCGCACTGCCGCTGCTGACCGCGCTCGCACCGGCCCAGTTCTTCCTCCGCGACGTCGGTCCGCAGCCGCCCCAGGCGGTCGACCAGATCGTCCACGACCTCGCCCGCGCCCGCACCGTGGCGCTGCTCGACACCGGCACCTGGGAGCACGACGGCTTCGCCTGGGCGCAGGTGCCGACCGGGACGGTGCCGCCGGCGCGCTACGAGCACGCGATGGTGTTCGACGGCACGCGCGTGCTGCTCTACGGCGGCCAGGCCGCGGCCGGCGGCGCGCTCGGCGACTTCTGGAGCTACAACGGCGCCAGCTGGGCCCCGGTGCCGATGGGCGGCACCAACCCCGGCCTGCGCCGGGCCGCGGCGCTCGCGCACGATCAGAACCGCGGCCGCACGGTGCTGTTCGGCGGCACCGACATGCTCGGCGGCTTCCCCGACGACACGTGGGAATGGGACGGCGCGACGTGGACGCGCTTCCCCCAGGCAGCGATCGGCTCGCCCGGCAGCCGCGTCTGGCACCGCATGGTGTTCGACCCGGTCGCCGGGCGCACGGTGCTGTGCGGCGGCGCGATGAACCCGGTGCTGTTCACCGACACCTGGCAGTACGACGGCATCAGCTGGGCGCAGACCAACGCGTCGGGGTTGCCGCCGCGGCTCAACGCCGGGCTCGTCTACGACTGGAGCCAGCAGCGCGTGGTGCTGCTCGGCGGCCAGGACGCACTGGGGCTGGGCAACGACGTGCTCGCCTACGACACCGTGGGCGCGAGCTGGTCGACGTTGCCGGTCGCGAACGCGTTGCCGAGCTGGCTGGTGTCGGCGGCGGCCTACGACGTCGCCGCCGGTCGCACGGTGCTGTTCGGCCAGCAGGACCTCTTCGACCCGACCACGGAGACGCACTACCTGTACGGCAGCGGCGCCCTCACGGCGAGCTACACGCCGTTCGGCGCCGGCTGCGCGGGCGGCACCGTGGTGATCGGCGGGCGGCCGGGCGTGCTGCCGCCGGCGCAGCTCAGCGCGGTGCAGGGCTCGCTGCCGGTGCGCGGGACCACGTTCGGCGTGCGCGTGGGCGGCGTCGGGAGCAGCCCGCTGGTGCTGCTCGGCCTCGGCCTGTCGAACACGCAGAGCGGCGGCCAGCCGCTGCCGCTGGACCTCGGACCAGTGGGGATGCCCGGCTGTCCGCTGCTCATCGACCCGATCGAGCTGCTGCCGACGGTGCTCGCGGGCGGCGACGCGGAGTGGACGCTGCGCGTGCCGCTCGATCCGCTGCTCGCCGGGCTGGTGTTCCACCAGCAGGCCTGGGTGATCGACCCGACCGCCGCGGGCGGGATCGGCTCGGTGTCGAACGCCGCGACCGGCGTCGTGCAGTGAGAATGGCTGCCCGCGCGCGGCCGAGTTGACGCCGGGCCGCGGCCGGAGGAGCATCCGCGCCATGGCCCACGACCCGCGTCTGCCGCGCCTGTTGGCCTACAGCCCGGCGCGCGTGCTTCCGGCCGGCGCGGAACCGTTCCCGAGCCACGTGCTCGACGTCAGCGACGACGGCGCGCGGGTGCTGCTGGAGCAGGCCGACCCCGCGCAGTACGGGGTCGTGCACACCGGCCAGGAGCTGCGGGTCGAGTTCGACGACGGCGTCCGGCTGTGGGCGTTCGCGACCCGCGTGCTCGAACGGTTGCCGCGGGCCGAGGCCGGGTTCTGGTGCACGCGGCCGCTCGATGCCGCGGCCTACGAGTCGGCGCAGCAGCGCGAGACGCTGCGGGCCCGCGTGCAGTGCCCGGTCACGATCTCGGTGCCCGACGGCCAGAGCGCCGTGCCGGTGCGCGGCGAGACCGTCGACCTCGGCGGCGGGGGGGCGCGGGTGCGCACCAAGGCGCCGCTGCCGGTGGACGCGGTGGTGCGCGTGCGCCTGTTGCTGCAGGCGGACCAGCCGCCGCTGCAGGCGCAGGCCCGGGTGGTGGCGTCCGAGCCGGTCGCCGACGGCGCGGCGCCCGGGCTGCACGAGGGCCGCCTCGAGTTCGTGGAACTGGACGACGCCGCGCGCACCGACATCCTGCAGCGCTGCTTCCGGTTGCAGCTCGAGCAGCGCCGGCGGCAGGTGCCGCTGGAGTAGGCGCCGCTGGAATGGGCGCCACGGGAGCAGGCGCCGGCCGCGCGGCGTGACGCGGCCCGCGCCGCGTGCGACACTGCCGCCCATGGCGCGATCGCGGACCACGCTGTTCTCCTTCCTGCTGGCGTTCGCCGGAACGGCGGGCGCGCCGACCGCGTCGCTGCCCGCTCAGCACGCGGCGGCGCCGGCGCCGGCGACCGCGCTGTGCGGCCGGCTCGAGACGCACGACGGCATCCGCGTGCTGCACACGTGGGGCACCCCGGACCAGCGCGGCTACGCGCATGGGCGGCTGCTGGCGCAGGACATCGCCACGGCGATCGGCACCGAGTTCGGCGCGCGGTTCGGCCGGACGCAGCCGATGCTGACGATGGCGCGGCAGCTGCTGCCCCGGCTGATCGACTACCCCGCCGAGGTGCGCGCGGAGATCGAAGGCGTCTGGCGCGGCGTCGTCGACGCCGGCGTCGACCGCGACGTGCCCGCGCTCGACCGCGCCTGGGACCTCGACGACCTCCTGCTGGCCAACGCGCTCGACGTGTTCGGGCTGATGGGCTGCAGCGGGTTCACCGTGTTCGGCCCGCAGGTCGAAGGCGGCGGCGTGCTGACCGCGCGCAACTTCGACTGGCCGTTCACCGGGCCGCACCTGATCGACGAGACGCTGGTGCTCGTGCAGCACACGGCGGACGGCCCGGCGGTCGCCAGCGTCACGTGGCCCGGCTACGTGGGCGCCGTCACCGGCGTCAGCGAGCTCGGCGTCGCGGTGTTCCTGCACGTCGGCACCGGCAAGATCACGCGCACGCCCGAGCCCGGCTCGTGGCCGACCGCCACCGCGGCGCGCGCGATCCTGGAGCAGCTGCGGCCCGACGACCCTGCGGCGGCGCTGGCGCGCGCCCAGGAACTGGTCGAGTGGACCAGTCCGCCGATGGGCTTCCTGACCCGGGTGGTGCTGCCGACCGTGCCGCCGAACGGCTCGCCTGCCGCCGTGTTCGAGGCCGACAGCGAGAAGGTCGTGCGCGCGGCGCTCGACGGCGTGTGCATCGTCACCAACCACTTCCAGGGCCGCGACGACGGCCGCTCTGCCAGCGGCGACAGCCTCGACCGGCTGGCGGCGATCCGCCACGACCTCGACGGCTGCCTCGGGGGCGGCGACCGCCGCGTGTCGATCGACGAGGCCTGGCAGGCGCTGCGCACCGTGCAGCGCGGCGGCGGCCACGCGTTCGGCACGCTGCACAGCCTGGTGTTCCGCCACGACCCCTGGTGCTTCGAGCTGCGGCTCGGGCAGGTGCGGGACGGCAAGCTGGTGGCGGCGCCCGACAGCGAGCGACGGGCGTCGCTGCCGCGCGAGGCGCTGTTCCCGAAGGACCTGTTCCCGAAGGAGCGGCCGGTGCCGGCGGGGGCTGGCGCGCCCGCCGACGCCCCGACCAAGGCGCGCTGACGGCGCCCCGCGCCATTCCCGGCGCTTGCCTCTCGACCCAGCGCGGCAGCCGGCTAGGGTTCTCGGCCGATGTCCTCGGTGAGCACTCCTGCGCAGCGGTCCGGGCAGCAGCAAGGTCAGGCGGCCTCGCGCGTCGGCCAGTTCCTCGGCTGGGGCACGTTCTTCTGCGGATTCGTCCCCGGCCTGCTGCAGTACCGCGCCGGCGACCGCGCCCGCGCCGCCGCGGCGTTCCTGTCGTGCACGGTGCTGTACTTCGTCGGCTGGGCGCTGGTGGGCGATCGCCTGTTCCACTTCGCGCTGGTGTCGGCCGAGCCGGGCGGAGCGTGGGTGCCGGCGCGGATCGGCATCCCGCTGACCTTGCCCGAGTTCCTCAACCTGCCGGCGCACCTGATCGGCTCGATCGCCGGCTTCGACAGCAGCTACGAGGGCCTGCGCCTGTGGCGCCTGCCGCGGCCGCTCGAGGACCTCGGCGGCTTCCTGACCGCGGCGTCGGGCATGCTGGCGGCGTTCTGGGCCGCCGACGGGCACTGGCGCCTGCGCTGGATGCGCGACGCGGTCGACCAGCAGACCGAGGCGCCGCCGGTCAACCCGGCGCTCGCCGCCGGCGTGTCGTGGCTGCTGCCCGGGCTCGGCCACGCGCTGGCCGGCCAGAAGCAGAAGGGCCTGCTGATGGGCGCCGCCGTCGCGATCCTGTGCGCGCTCGGGCTGTGGTTCTCGCAGGGTCACGCCATCGACCGCGCGATCGCCTCCGTGTGGTGGATCGGCGAGTCGCTGTTCGGCGGCGGCGCGCTGTTCGCCGCGCTGGTCACGGCGCCGATCGACATGGGCCCGGGCTTCCCGGCCAACCTCGAGCTCGGCACCAACCTGTGCACGGTCGCCGGGCTGATGAACCTGGTGGTGATGATCGACGCCTACACGGTGGCCGAGCGGCGCTCGTTCCCGCTGCCCGCGGCGGCGGCGCCGAAGGGAGCGGGGCAGTGAACAACCTGTTCGTCCGCCTGCTGGTCTACGTGCCGGTGCTGTTCCTGATCGCCATCGTGGTGGTCGGCCAGTCGCACGTGTCGGCGCGCGAGACCGTGCGCGACGCGCTGCGGCGGACGGTGCGGTGGCTCGCCTACACCGGCATCATCGTCGTCGCGATGCTCGCCATCGAGTGGCTGTTCATCGACTGAGCGCCGAGCGCCGGGCCGTCAGTCGGCGGGCCGTCAGTCGGCTGGCCGTCAGTCGGCCGGCGCCAGCAGGTCTCCGGGCAGCGTGCGCAGGAGGCCAGTGGCCTCGAGCTGCAGCCGCGCCCGCAGGAACGCCGCGCGGCTGAGGCCCGACTCGCGCAGGACCAGGTCGGCCGGGCGCGGACCGCGCTGCAGGCAGCGCCAGATCGCGGCGCCGTCGCCGGAGCGCTGCAGCGCGTGGGCGGCGGCGCCGTCGACCGCCGCGCTGACGCCGAGGTCGCGCAGGACCTCGGCGGGGTCCGCCGCGACCGACGCGCCCTCCTGCAGCAGCGCGTGGCAGCCCTGGCTGCGCGGGCTCGACCACGGCCCGGGCACGGCGAACGCGGTGCGGCCGTTGGCCGCGGCGAAGCGCGCCGTGTGCAGCGCGCCGGAGGTCGCGCCGGCCTCGACGACCAGCACCGCCGCGGCGGCGGCGAGGATGCGGTTGCGGCGCGGGAAGTGCCCGCGCAGCGCGCGCCGGCCCGGCGGCAGCTCGCTCAGCAGGCAGCCGCCGGCGGCGACGATCGCCCGCGCCAGTTCGTCGTGCTCGGGCGGGTAGATCCGGTCGAGGCCGCCGGCCAGCACGGCGACGGTCGGCGCGCCCGGCCGCAGGCACGCGCGGTGCGCGATCGCGTCGATGCCGCGCGCCAGCCCGCTCCAGAGGCCGACGCCGGCGCGGGCCAGCGCCCCCGCGAACGCGTCGGCGGCGGCGGTGCCGTACGGCGTCGGCGTACGGCTGCCGACGAGGGCGATGGCCGGCGCGTGCTGCAGCGCACGCGGGTCGCCGCGCACGAACAGCGCGTTCGGCCGCAGCGGCAGCGCGCGCAGGCCGTCGGGGTAGCGCGGGTCCACAGGCGTCAGCAGCAGCAGGTCGTGGCGCGCGGCGGCCTCGGTGAGCGCCGCCGCGCGCCGCGCGAGCGTCGGGTCGAGCAGTCGTCGCCGCACCCGCGGCGGCAGACCGTCGGGCGGCGCGCGCAGCAGCGCGTCGGGGTCGGCGTGCGGGTCCAGCAGCGCCGGCACGACGTTCGGTTCGAGGCCTTCGGCGGCGGCGAGCAGCAGGTGCGGGTCCACGTTGCCCTGTGCACCGGCGGGGGCACGGCGCGTGCTCGGAATGCGGACAGACTCGACGGAGGCGCCGCCGCCTTCCCCTTGCGTGCACGCCGGGCCACCGGGAAGCTGCGCCCGTGTCCACCGCCGAGCACCACGACGGACGCGCCGAGGACGCCATCGTCGCGCCGCTGCGCGTCGGCATGGTGCTGACCACCATGGGCCACGGCGGCGTTCCGGAGGTCGTGCTGCAGCTGATGCGGTGGCTGCCGGAGTGCGGTGTCGAGCCGCGGCTGTGCGTGCTCAAGCGCGAGGAGGCCGCCGACGCGGCCTGCGCCGAGCGGCAGCGGCGTGCGCTGGCGGCGGGCATCGAGGTGCACTACGCCGCCGGGTCGTCGCGCAAGCTCGAGACGGTGGCGGCGGTCGCGGAGTGGGCCCGGCGCGAACGCCTCGACGTCCTGCACACGCACAGCAACCGCCCCAACGTCGTCGGCCGCCTCGCCGGCGCGCTCGGGCGCCCCCGCGGCCTGCGGATGGTCGCGCACTACCACAACCAGTACGACGACAAGTGGGCGCGGGAGCCGGCGATGCTGGCGCTCGAGCGGCAGCTGGCGCCGTCGACCGACGCGCTGATCGCCGTGTCCGAATCGGTGCAGGCGCACGTCGCCGAGCGCCTCGGCGTGGAGCCCGGCCGCATCGACGTGGTGCCGAACGGCGTCGACGCCGCGGCGTTCGCCGGCGGCGACCGCGGCGCCGCGCGCGCGACCCTGGGGCTCGATCCGGAGCGGCCGGTGTTCGGGCTGATCGGGCGGGTGTGCGAGCAGAAGGGGCAGGAGGACTTCGTCGAGGCGGCGCTGCAGCTCGCGCGCACGCGGCCCGACGCGCAGTTCGTGATGGCCGGCCACGCCGAGGATGCAGGGCTGGCGGCGCGGCTGCAGCGGCGCGTCGCCGAGCAGGGGCACGGCGAACGCATCCGCTTCCTCGGCAATCGCGACGACATCGCGACCGTGTACGCCGCCGTCGACGTCGTCGTGGCGCCGTCGCGGTGGGAGGGCTTCGGGATGATGCTGCTCGAGGCGATGGCGGCCGGGCGACCGGTGCTGGCCGCGCGCGTCGGCGCGATCCCGGAGCTGGTCACCGACGGCGTCACCGGGCGCCTGGTGCCGCCGCGCGCCCCGGCGGTGCTGGCGACGGCGATGGCCGAGCTGCTGGCCGATCCGATCCAGTGCGCCGCGCTGGCGGCGGCGGCGCGCGCGGTGCCGCAGCGGTTCGGCTGGCAACGCGCGGCCGCGCAGGTCGCGGCGATCTACCGCCGCATCGCGCCGGTCGTCCGGCGCGCAGGCGCCGCGGTCGGGCTCGGCTGAGGCCGGGCCCGGGCGCCGGGGCGGGCGCGCCGGCGGGGGCCGCGCGGGCCCCCGCGGCGCGTCACTTCTTGGGCGCCTCGGCCTCGTCCGACGACTTGTCGGCGTCGGCGTCGCCCTCGCCCGGCGAGGCGGTGCGCTTGTGGCGGTCGCCCGGCGGCGGCACGTCGCGCGCCGTCATGCTGAACTTCAGCTCGCCGTCCGCCATCTTGGCCTGGATCGTGTAGGGCGTCTCGAGCTCGCCGCGCAGGATCTGCTCGCTGAGCGGGTCCTCGAGGTGCTTCTCGATGCCGCGCTTGAGCGGGCGCGCGCCGAAGTCCTCGTGGAAGGACTTCTCGATCAGCCAGTCCACGACGGTCTGGTCGACCTCGAGGATGTGGCCCTTCTGCAGCATGCGCTGGTTCACCTTCTTCAGCTCGTTGCCGACGATGCGCTGCATGTCCTCGCGGGTGAGCTGGTTGAAGACCACCGTCTCGTCGAGGCGGTTGATGAACTCGGGGCGGAAGTGGCGCTCCACCTCGCCCTGGATCATCTCGCGCATCTTGTCGGCGCCGGCCTCCTTGGGGCCCTTGCCGAAGCCGAGGCCGGCGCTGTTCTTGATCAGGTTGGCGCCGATGTTCGACGTCATGATCAGGATCACGTTGCGGAAGTCGATGTGCCGCCCGAACGAGTCGGTCAGCCGGCCCTCCTCCATGATCTGCAGCAGCATGTTGAAGATGTCCGGGTGCGCCTTCTCGATCTCGTCGAGCAGCACCACCGAGTACGGCCGGCGACGCACCTTCTCGGTGAGCTGGCCGCCCTCCTCGTAGCCGACGTAGCCCGGGGGCGCGCCGACGAGACGGGAGGCGTTGTACTTCTCCATGTACTCGGACATGTCGATCTGGATGATCGCGTCCTCGCTGCCGAACATGAACTTGGCCAGGCACTTGCTGAGCCACGTCTTGCCGACGCCCGACGGGCCCAGGAAGATGAACGAGCCCATCGGCCGGTTCGGGTCCTTGAGGCCCGCGCGCGAGCGCCGCACCGCCTTGGCGATGGCGTGGATCGCGGTCTCCTGGTTGATCACGTCGCGGCCGAGTTCGCTCTCCATCTTGAGCAGGCGCTCGGCCTCGGCCTGGTCCAGGCGGTTGAGCGGGATGCCCGTCATCTTGCTGACGGTCTCCGCGATCACCTCGTCGTCGACCTGGCCGCCGGACTCGCGCGAGGTCTCGCGCTCGCGCCACTCGCGCTGGATCTCCTCCTTCTTGCGGCCGAGCTTGAAGGCCTGGTCGCGCAGGTCGGCGGCGCGCTCGAAGTCCTGGTTGGCGACCGCCTCCTCCTTCTCCTTGTTGAGGCGGGTGACCTCGTTGTCCATCTCGCGCAGGTCGGGCGGCGCGGTCATCGACTTGATGCGCACGCGCGCGCCGGCCTCGTCGATCACGTCGATCGCCTTGTCCGGCAGGAACCGGCCGGTGATGTAGCGGGTCGACAGGTCGACCGCGGCCTGCAGCGCCGCGTCGGTGTAGGTGACGCGGTGGTGGGCCTCGTACTTGTCGCGCAGGCCCTTGAGGATCTCGATCGCCTGCTCGGGCGACGGCGGCTCGACGTTGACGGTCTGGAAGCGGCGCTCGAGCGCGCCGTCCTTCTCGATGTACTTGCGGTACTCGTCGAGCGTGGTGGCGCCGATGCACTGCACCTCGCCGCGCGACAGCGCCGGCTTGAGGACGTTGCTGGCGTCGATGGCGCCCTCGGCGCCGCCGGCCCCGACCAGCGTGTGCAGCTCGTCGATGAACAGCATCACGTCCTTGGCCCGGCGCACCTCGGTCATCACCGCCTTGATGCGCTCCTCGAACTGGCCGCGGTACTTGGTGCCGGCGACCATCATCGCCAGGTCCAGGACCACCAGGCGCTTGCGGCGCAGGATCTCGGGCACGTTGCCCTTGATGATCCGCTGGGCCAGGCCCTCGACGATGGCGGTCTTGCCGACGCCGGCCTCGCCGAGCAGCACCGGGTTGTTCTTGGTGCGGCGCGACAGGATCTGGATGACGCGCTCGATCTCCTGGTCGCGGCCGATCACCGGGTCGAGCTTGCCCTCGCGGGCCAGGTCGGTGAGGTCGCGGCCGAAGCTGTCCAGCGCCGGGGTCTTGCTCTTGGTCTGCTGCTGCGGGCCGCTGCTGGACGAGCTGCTGCCGGAGCTGCTGCTGCTCTCGGAGTCGGGCTCGTCGTCGCTGTTGCTCTCGCTGGCGCCGAGGAACTCGAGGACCTCCTCGCGGACCTCCTCGAGCTTGACGCCGAGGTTCATCATCACCTGTGCGGCGATGCCCTCGTTCTCGCGGATCAGGCCGAGCAGCAGGTGCTCGGTCCCGATGTAGTTGTGGCTCAGCTGCGAGGCCTCCTCCATCGACAGCTCGAGCACCTTCTTGGCGCGCGGCGTGAAGGGCAGCTGGCCCATCGTCACCATCGAAGGCCCGGTCTTGACGATCTTCTCGACCTCGTGCCGGATCTTCTCGAGATCGATGTTCATGTTCTTCAGGACGTTGGCGGCGACGCCGCTGCCCTCCTGAACCAGCCCGAGCAGGATGTGCTCGGTGCCGATGTACTCGTGGTTGAACTTCATCGCCTCCTGGCGGGCGAAGCTCATGACCTTCTTGGCGCGGTCCGTGAAACGATCGAACATGCTGGTGTGACTCCGGGATCGCGAGCTGTGATGCCGTCCCTAGATCGGGCGTCCGCAGGTGTTGGATTGATGCTGGTTTCGGATCCAGGCCGACGTGCGGCGATCACCTCCTCCGCAAGGACCGGATCCACCGCGTCGACGCGGCGATTCTAGGCCGTTGGAGGGCGTGGGCGAAACCCGCTTTTTTTTGGTCGGTTGCGCTCGGCGGCCCGACCCGACGGCCGACCAGACGGCCAACCACACGGCCGGATCCCGGCGGCGCCGGGTGGCCATTCTGCGGGGGGGCGGTCGATCCGGACCCGGTCCGGTCAGGGCTCGCACCCGAGCACCTGGCGCAGCAGGCTGGCCCGGCGCTGGTCGCGCTGCTCTGCGTCGAGGCGCTCCTGGGAGTAGCGCTGCAGGTGGCCCGGCTGCGACAGCAGCAGCGCCTTGTTCAGGGACGGGATGTCGAATCCCTCGACGAGGCCGTGGTGGACGCCGAGGCGCAGCGCCGACAGGCAGCCGAGCGCCTCCTCGCTGGTCAGGATCTGGGCGCGCTCGAGCGTGCCCAGGGCGCGGTGGACCCGGTCCAGCGTGCGGGGCCGCGACGCGCCGCGCAGCAGCGCCTCGCGCACCTCGCGCTCCCATTGCACCATCTTGCCGACGGCCAGCATCACGTCGCCCAGGATCTGCTGCTCGCTGCGGCCCAGCGTGACCTGGTTGCTGACCTGGTAGAAGTCGCCGAGCGCGCGGCTGCCCTCGCCGTAGAGCCCGCGCACGGCGAGGTGGATCTTCTGCGCCGTGTTGGTCGCCTTCTCGATCTCGTCGGACCAGACCAGGCCGGGCAGGTGCACCATCACCGACAGCCGCATGCCGGTGCCGGTGTTGGTGGGGCACGACGTCAGGAACCCGAACTCCTCGCTCCAGGCCAGCGGCAGCCGCTGCATCAGCGCCTCGTCCAGGGCCTCGGCGCGGCGCCAGGTGGCCTCGGGCTGCAGTCCGCTCTGGAACACCTGCATGCGCAGGTGGTCCTCCTCGTTGATCATCACCGCCACGCTCTCGTCGCGGTTGATGGCGACGCTGCGCGGGCGCTTGCTCGCGGCCAGTTCGCGGCTGATCAGGTGGCGCTCGACCAGCACGGTGCGCTCGAGGTCGTCCAGGCGATCGAGCTCGACGACGTCGAGCGCCTCCGGCAGGCCCTTGGGCTCCAGGCGCTGCACGACGTACTCGGTGAGCTCGCGCGCCTCGGTCGCGGTCTGCACCGGCGAGAAGTGGAAGCCCTGCAGGTTGCGCGCCAGGCGAACGCGCGTGCAGATCGCGATGTCGGCGTCGTTGCCGTTGCCCTGCAGCCACTCGCCGGCGCGGAACTCCGGCGGCGATCCTCCGCGGCGTTTGCGGCTCACGAGTGCTCGTCCTCGGCGCCCTGCTCCTTGCGGCGCAGTTCGTCGCGCAGGCGGGCGGCCTCCTCGTAGCGCTCGCCCCGCACCGCGTCGTCGAGGCGCCGGCGCAGGTCCACCAGGCTGTCGTGCCCGGGCTGCGCCGGCGCGCCGGCCGGCGGTGGCGCGGCGGTCCCGCTCGGCAGCCGGCCGCGGTGGCTGCTGGCCTCGTGCACGCGCTGCAGCAGCGGCATGAGCTCCTGGCGGAAGGTCTCGTAGCATCGTGGGCAGCCGAGGCGGCCGGTGGTCTTGAAGTGCTGCAGCGTGATGCCGCAGCCGGCGCAGGCGGCGTCGGCGCGGCCGCGGGACGGCCGGGTCTGCACCGAGCCGAGCAGGTCCTCGAGCAGCTCCGGCGACATCTTCAGCGGCGTCTTCTGCTGCACCACGCCGAGCTGCTCCGCGCACGGCGTGCAGAGGTGCTGTTGTCCGGTGACGCTGCCGCCGTCGAGATCCATGATCACGATCGAGGCGGGGGCCTTCTTGCAAGCAGAGCAGAACTGCATCGGCGGCGGCGCATCATAGGACCGCGGGTCGGCGCGGCAAATAGCCGTCGTCCGCTCCTGCGGCGGGTGCTCAGCGCGCGGCGGTCGCGGCGTCGGCACGCGGCTGACGCAACGCGGCCAGCCAGCGGTGGAACTCGAGCGCCCGGGCGCGGAAGTTCGGGTACTGGTCGAACGACGCGAACGCCGGGCTGAACAGCAGCGCGTCGCCGGGGCGGCACGCGGCCAGCGCGTGATCGAGCGCCGCGGTCAGGCGGTCGTCCACGGTGACCGGCAGCGCGGTCGGCAGCGCGGTCGGCAGCTCGCGCGCCAGCGGCGCGGCGGCGGCGCCGAACAGGTGCGCCGAGGCGATCCGCCCGCCGGTCGCCGCGGCGACGGCGCGGTAGTCGCCGTCCTTGCTCTTGCCGCCGGCGACCCAGCGGATCGGGCCGTCGATCGCGCCGAGCGCCGAGCGCGTCGACTCGATCTCGGTGGAGACGCCGTTGTCGTAGATCCGGACACCGTCGTGGACGGCGATCAGCTGCAGGCGGAACGGCAGCGGCGCGGCGCTGGCGAGGGCCAGCCCGACGGGCTGCGGGGCGGCGCCCAGCAGCAGCGCGGCGGCGCCGGCCGCGAGCGCGTTCTCGCGCTGGAACTCGCCGAGCAGGCGCATCGCCGACGTGTGCAGCAGCCGCGCGGCGGGGCCTTCGCCCAGGCGCGCCACCAGCCAGCCGTCGGCGATGCCGCAGCTGTCGGGCTGCGGCGGTTCGGTGGCGAACAGCACCCGTCGCGCCGGCGTGGGGAACGCGGCGGCGACCGGGTCGTCGGCGGCATGCACGCAGAAGCCGGTGGCGACCTGCGGCAGGCGGGCCTTGGCAGCGTGGTAGGCCGCGAGCGAGCCGTGGCGGTCGACGTGATCGCGCAGCACCCGGGTCAGCACGGCGCCGAGCACGCGCGGCCGGTCGCCGAGCCGTTCGAGCTGGAAGCTCGACACCTCGAGCACCGCGATCTGGTCCGGGCGCCAGCGCGCCTCGTCGTCGAGCAGGCTGTGGCCGATGTTGCCGCCGAGCAGCGCGTCGAAGCCGGCGCGCTGCAGCGCCGCGTGCAGCAGCGTCGCCGTCGACGACTTGCCGTTGGTGCCGGTCACCGCGACGACCTTGCCCGGGTAGTGCAGCAGGAACAGGTCGACCTCCTGCGTCACGGCCAGGCCGCGTTCGCGAGCGGCCTGGAGGACCGGGTTGCCGTCGGGGACCCCCGGGTTCACGACCACGCGGTCGACGCCCTCGAGCAGGCCGAGGTCCTCGCGACCCAGCTGCCAGTCGACGCCGTCGAGATCCGCCAGCAGGCGCTGGCTGTCCTCGAGGTCGGCGGCCGGGGCGCGGTCGGCGATCCGGACCGCCGCGCCGCGCCGGTGCAGGAAGCGCGCGGCGCCGACGCCGCCGCCGAAGCGCCCGAGCCCGAGGACCAGCGTGCAGGCCGACGGCGCCGGCGGCGCGGTCATCGTTGGACCCGCGCGGCGAGCGCGCGCTCGCGCAGCGGCTCCAGGCCGGCCGGCTGGAACCCGGTCACCACCGGTTCGGGATTGGCGCGCGGCGCGATCTGCACCGCCTGGTCGCCTGGCCCGCCGAACAGTCGGCCCAGCAGTTCGACCGGCAGGTCCAGCGGGAACAGCCAGCGCGTGACCGGCACCGGCAGCTCGACGGCGGTGCGCTGCGGCAGCCGCGACCAGTCGGCGCGGCCGTCGGGCTGATCGGGCGGCAGCGTGTCGACCAGCAGCGTGCCGTAGTAGCGGAACGGCAGCTCGTCCCGGACCAGCCGGGCGCCGTCGACGTAGCGCGGGCCGTCGGCCTCGACGCGCAGCGCGGGGCCGGTGCAGGCCCCGGCCGCCAGCAGCGTGCCGGCGAGGCCGCCGACCAGGAAGCCGGCCTGGGCGAACGACCCGCGCGGGGTCCGCGGCTCCGTGCGTTGCATGGTGGGCGGCGTGAAACTGGCGGAGAGGGGGGGATTCGAACCCCCGGTACCCGTGAGGGTACGCCACCTTAGCAAGGTGGTGCATTCGGCCACTCTGCCACCTCTCCGCAAGAGGGGCGGGCAGTAGAGCGGCCCGGCGCGGGCAAGGCAAGCGTTGGTTTCGGGCGCCGGAGGGGAGCGCGCGCCGGGCCGCCGCGGCGGGCCGAGCCGCCGCCTCGGCCGTTCCCAGGAGGCTGCGCCACGAGAATGCAAACCGCCGGTCACGCGTCCTTCGCCCCGGCTCGCGCCGCGAAAGCCTCGATGAATCCACCGATTCGCCTGCGTTTCCGCGGCGCGACCCGGAACGAAACCCACGCACCCGGGCGGCTGGCCTCCCGTGGCGCAGCCTCCTAGTAGTCGACGTCGTTCTTGCTGACGATCAGCACCACGTCCGAGACCCCGGCCTCGCGCGTGAGCGCGCCGGTCAGCTGCTCGGCGGTCACGTCCTTGGCCAGCGCGATGTCGTAGGTGAGGCGCAGGCTGCGGCCGTCCCCGCTCGGCTCGATGTGCAGCATGTTGGACCGCCGCGCGAATTCCTGGATGCGGTCCAGGTAGCCCTTGCTGTCCCGGTCCTGGTCGAAGGTGAACCGCAGGATGAACTCGCTCTTGTACAGCGCGCCGAAGTTGCTGAAGTACATCAGGAACGCGATGCCGACGACGAACCCGGTGCCGATCGCCGCCAGCAGCAGGTGGTCGTTCTGCGCGTTGGCGGTGCCGGCGCACAGGCCGACCGCCAGCGCCGCGAACACGAAGGCGATGTCGCGCGTGTCCTTGACGACGGTGCGGAAGCGGATGATCGACAGCGCGCCGACCAGCGCGAACGCGCTGGCGAGGCTGCTGCCGATCGCCATCATCACGATCGCGACGATGACCGCGACCAGCAGGATCGTCTGCGTGAACGCCTGCGAGTACGACAGCCCCTTGTGGGTGGCGCGGTAGGTCAGCGCCAGCAGCACCGCCAGCGCGCCGGCGACGGCCGGGTTGACGACGTAGTCGAACGGCGTCAATGCGAGGAACGGCCGCGGCGACGGGCCGCCGGGGAACGGGTCCTGGAACCAGGCGAGGAGGGCGCAGCTGAGCATTGGGGTTCAGTTCGGGTCACTCTGCAGGCCGAGCGCCTGCACGCCGGTGCACACCTTGGAGATCGAGACGCGGCGCAGGTCGTAGGCCTGCAGCACGCGGTGGAACCACGCCGGCACGTGGTGGCGGAACTTGACCTCCATGACGGTGTAGCCGGGCAGCAGGGCCCGCGCCGCCGGACCGCGCGCAGGCACCATCGCGTCGTCGGCCGCGGCGCGCAGCTCGCTGTCGAAGGTAACGCGGAAGTCGGGGTCGAAGCGGCTGATGTAGGGGCGGCGGCGGTAGTCGACGCGCACGATCGGCCGCAGCTGGCGCCGGAACAGCTGGAACTCGAACTGCTCGCGCACCCGGCCCGGCGGCGCCGCCGCCAGCACCGCGCGCGCCAGCCGTTCGCCGGCGAGCGTCGGGTCGGCGAGCGGCGCGAGCGGCACCCGGTGCTTGAACACCAGGTTGTTGAAGCGCCCCTTGATCTCGAGGAACCACGGCACGCTCGTCACGGCCGCGTCGGTGTAGGTGCGGATGCGGAACTTCGAGCGCGTGTGCTGGCCGTCGACCTTGGCGCGGAAGCAGCTGTAGACCGGGTCGTCGAAGTAGAGGCTGCGGACGAAGTACTGCTGGTCGGGCTGGTCCTGCACGAATGCGTCGAGGTGCACGAAGTGGCCGAGCTCGGCCTCGACCTCGCGGCGCAGTGCCTGCGGCATCACGTACTTGAACTCGAACCGCGAGAAGTGCAGCGGCGTCGCGGTGGCGGTCACGCGACACCTCCGCCGCGGCGCCCGGGTCGGGCGCGTTGCGGGGCGAGGGGGGCGGCGGCGCGAGGGGGGCGATGCACGGGGACGCGCCGGCGACGATACCGCGCCGCCGTCGCCGGGCCGCAGCCGATTTGGCGCGGACCGTGCGGCCCGCGCCGGGTGCCCCGATGGGCGCCGCGTCGGGAGACGGCGTCAGCCGCCGAGCGCGACCGAGGCGCGTTCGGTGCCGTCCTCGCCCTCGAGCTCGAGCCACAGCTTGCTGCCCTCGGGCATCGGATCCGGCACCTCGGGGTGGCCGTGCATCCGGGTCTCGGTCTCGGGCTCGAACCGGACCTTGCGCGAGCCCTGGCCCGACTCGACGCCGATCCAGCCGCGCACCGCGGCCGGCAGCGGCCCCTTCTGGAAGTCGAGGTCGAAGTCGGCCTCGTGCCCGGGCTGGATCTCGGCCAGCCTGGACACCGCGATCGTGCGGCCGCCGACGGTGACCTCGCCGAGCGGCACGCGCGGGCCGTGCGCGTGCGTGTGGCCGTCGCCGCCGTCGCCGCCGCCCGCAGGCGCCGGGTGGGTGTGGCCGTCCGGGCCGTGGTCGTGGTCGTGATCGTGGCCGCAGGCGGCGAACAGCAGGGACGCGGTCAGGGGGAGCAGCAGCTTCATCGTTTCTCCTTCGGTTCGGGAAGGGACTCGGGTGGGAGCGCGGAATGCGGCGCGATGGCCGCGGCGTCGCCGAAGCGGCGCCGGAACAGCAGGTGGAAACCGGCCGGCACGACCAGCAGGTTCAGGAAGGTGGACGACAGCAGGCCGCCGAGCACGACGACCGACAGCGGCGCCAGCAGCTCGCTGCCGGGTTCGCCCTGCGCCAGCGCCAGCGGCAGCAGGCCCAGCGCCGCGGTCAGCGCCGTCATCAGGATCGGCACCAGCCGCTCGAGCGAGCCGCGCACGATCGCCTCGGCGAACGGCACGCCCTCGTCGAGCAGGTCGAAGTAGTGTCGCACGAGCAGGATGCCGTTGCGCACCGCGATGCCGAACAGGGTGATGAACCCGACCAGGCTGGCGATCGACACCACCGGCGCCTGGTAGCGGCCGCCGATGCCGAACAGCGCCAGCGTGTTGGTGACCACGTTCGGCGACTCGCTGACGTAGATCGCGGCGACGCCGCCGATCAGCGCCAGCGGCAGGTTGACCAGCACCAGCATGGTCGCGCGCAGCGAGCCGAGCGCGTTGTTGAGCAGCATCACCATCACCGCCAGCGCGCCGAGACCCATCCACACGATCGTGCGGCTGGCCGACTGCTGCGCCTCGAACTGGCCGCCGAACGCGACCGTGCAGCCGGCCGCGGCGACGACCGGTTCGATGCGCGTCCGCGCGGCGGCGACGACGTCGCCGAGGTTGTGGCCGTCGGCGACGTTGCACGACACCACCGCCTTGCGGCGGCCGTTCTCGCGCGCGATCAGGTTGGACGTGCGCTCGCGGCCGAGGTCGGCGACGTCGCGCAGGCGGACCAGCGGGCCGTGGCCGTCGGAGTCGGCGCCGCCGTCGTCGCTGCGGCCGCGCAGCACCAGGTCGCCGACCGCCTGCAGGTCGCGGCGCTCGTCGGGGTGCAGGCGCACCACGAGGTCGTAGCGGCGCGGGCCGTCGTTGACCTGCGCCACGGTCTCGCCCATCAGCGCGTGCTGCACCTGCTCGGCGGCGGCGCTCGGCGTCAGGCCGGCGGCGGCGAGGTCGTGCGGCCGGTAGCGCACCGGCACCGACGTGATCATCACCTCGCGGTTGGCGGCGACGTCGCGGGTGCCGGGCACCTGCCGCAGCTGGCCGGCGATGCGCTGCGCGAGCTGCCGCAGCACGTCGAGGTCGTCGCCCTGCACGATCACCGCCAGCGCCGCCGGGGTGCCCGACAGCACGTGCGACAGGCGGTGTTCGATCGGCTGGCCGATGCTGGTGGTGATGCCGGGCACGCTCTGCAGCACCCGGTCGATCGCCGCGCGCACGGTGCGCTTGTCGTGGCCGGGCAGGATCGTGACCTCGATCTCCGAGCTGCTGACCGGCTCGGCGTGTTCGTCGCGCTCGGCGCGGCCGGTGCGGCGCACGACCGAGCGCACGCCCTCGATGCGCAGGAGCTGCGCCTCGACGCCGGTCGCGAGCCGGTTGCTCTCGACCAGCGAGGTGCCCGGCGGCGCCATCAGGAAGACCGTGAAGGTGCCCTCGTTGAACTCCGGCAGGAAGCTGGTGCCGAACGTGCGGCCGAGGCCGAGGCTGACGACCGTCGCCAGCAGCGCCGCGCCGAGCACCATGCGGCTCCGACGCAGCGCGGTGCGCAGCGAGCCCTCGTAGCGGCCCTTGAGCCAGCGCACCAGGGCGCCGTCTCGTGCGTGGCCGTCGCCGCCGCGCACCTTCGCCAGCAGGATCCGGCACAGCGCCGGCGTCACCGTCAACGCGACCAGCAGCGAGGCCAGCGTCGACACGATGTAGGCGATGCCGAGCGGCCGGAAGAAGCGCCCCTCGAGGCCGTGCAGGAACAGCAGCGGCACGAACACCATGACGATGATCACGGTGGCGAACACCATCGGCCGCCGGATCTCGTTGCTGGCGGCGAACACCACCGCGCCGACCGCGCGGCGCTCGCCCTGCGGCAGCGCCGCGTTCTCGCGCAGCCGGCGGAACACGTTCTCGACGTCGATGATCGCGTCGTCGACCAGGCCGCCGATCGCCACCGCCAGGCCGCCGAGCGTCATCACGTTGATCGACATGCCGAACGCCCACAGCGCCAGCAGCGCCACCGCCAGGCTCAGCGGCAGCGCCAGCAGGGTCAGGAACGTCGTGCGCACGTCCAGCAGGAACAGCACCAGCACGATCGCCACGAAGATCGCGGCGTCGCGCAGCACGGCGATCAGGTTGTCGAGCGACAGCTCGATGAAGTCCGACTGCCGCATCACGTGGCGGTCGAGCACGATGCCGCTCGGCATCGACTGCTGCGCCCGGTCGAGCTGCGCGTCGATCGCCGCGGTGAGCTGCAGCGTGTTGGTGCCCGGCGACTTCTGCACCGACAGCACCACGGCCGGGGAGCCGTCGGCCGCGGCCGAGCCGCGCTTGGGCGCGGCGCCGAGCTCGACGTCGGCGACGTCGCCGATCGTGATCGGGCTGCCCTTGCGGTAGCGCACCAGGGTTCCGGCGATGTCGCCGACGTCGCGCACCCGGCCGGTCTGCCGCACCGGCAGCTCGAGCCCCTGCACGTCGGGCAGGTAGCCCGCGCCCTTGGTGCTGTGCGCGCTGCGCGCCGCGTCGACGACGTCCTCGACGCCGAGCTCGTGCAGTCGCAGCCGGTCCTGGCGCACGTGCACCTGGTACTCCGGCAGGTCGCCGCCGATCGCCACCACCTGCGCGATGCCGGGCACCGCCAGCAGCAGGTTGCGCAGGTCGAACTCGGCGTAGGCGCGCACCTCCATCGGCGTGCGCGTGCCGTCGGGCGACGACAGCGCCAGCAGCATGATCTCGCCGGTGATCGAGGTGATCGGCGTGATCTCGGCGTGCGCGTCCTCGGGCAGCAGTTCGCGCACGGCGGCGAGCTTCTCGGCGACCAGCGTGCGCGCGCGGTAGATGTCCTGGCCCCACTCGAACTCGACCCAGACCAGCGACAGGCCGATCGCGCTCGAGCTGCGGATGCGGCGCACGCCGGGCAGGCCGCCCACCGCGCTCTCGATCGGGAACGTGACGTTCTGCTCGACCTCGTCGGCAGCCAGGCCCGGCGACTCGCTGAGCACGACCACCGTCGGCGCATTCAGCTCGGGGAACACGTCGACCGGCATGCGCGGCAGCTGGTACAGCGACGCGGCCAGCACCAGCGCCGCCAGCAGCAGCACCGTCGACGGTTGGGCCAGCGCCCAGGCGATCAGCTTCTGGAACATCGCTCAGCAGCCTCCGCCAGCCGCTTTGGAAGTCTCTGCCTCTGCCTTTGCCTTTGCCTTTGCCTTTGCCTTTGCCTTTGCCTTTGCGTGCGCGCCAGTCCTGGCCGCAGCCTTTCTGTCTCTGTGTCCTCTGTGCTCTCTGTGGTTTGTTTCTCCGGGAGTACCCCAGAAACAAACCACGGAGAGCACAGAGAGCACAGAGACAGAAAGCATCCGCGAGGACGAGCCGTGCGGACGGGCTGGGCAGGCAGATGGGGCGGTCGAGGTGTGCATGCTCAGTGGTCCTCGTCGCTGTGGAAGGTGCCGTCGGCGTGGAAGTGGCCGCCCTTGGTGACGCTGCCGCTGCTGGCGAGGACCAGCTCGTAGGCGCCGTCGAGGACCACCGTGTCGCCGTCGGCGAGGCCGCTCTTGACCTCGACCCAGCGGCCGTCGTCGACGCCGAGGTCCGCCTCGATGCGGATCACCTGGTCCGGGTTCTTGTGGTCGCGCCGGAAGAACACGCGCTGCAGGCCGTCCTGCAGCACCGCCGCCTGTGGGATCGCCAGCTCGGCCGCGGCGCTGCTCCGCGTCTCGATCTCGACGAACGCGGCGACGCCGGGCCGCGCCCAGGCCGGCGGCTCGGCGGCGGCGACGAACACGTCGATGGTGCGCTGCGCCGGGTCGGCGTCGACGCCGAGCTGCAGCAGGCCCTGCAGCGACGGCAGCTCGGTGGGACTGCCGGCGGCCGGCACCACCCGCGCCGGCAGGCCGTCGCGCATGCGGCCGAGGTCGCTCTGCAGGCCGCGGGCGCGGAACCGCACGCGGCGCGGGTCGGTCACCGCGACGACCAGGTCGCCGACCTCGGTCCAGGCGCCGCTCGCGACCGGCAGGGCGTCGGCGATGCCGGCGGCCACGGCACGCACCTCGAGCACCGTCAGGCGGCGCCACGCCGGCACGCCGTCCTGCTCGGCCAGCAGCTCGGCCGGGGTCCAGGACGTGATGGCCGCGGCTGTCGTCAGCGCCAGCTGGATGCGGTCCGCGCCGGCGAGCACCTCGGCCTCGCCCTCGGCGACGCGGGCCTGCAGTTCGGCGTGCTTCTCCTCGGCCTCGGCCAGGTCGGCGCGCACCTGCGCCAGCTGCACGCGCGCCTGCGCCAGCTCCTCGCCCTGGCCGCCGACGCTGCGCCGGGTCTCCTCGAGCACGCCGATGCGCTCCTGCATCACGGTGACCGCGGTCGCCAGCGTCTCGGCGTGCTGCTCGTGCGCCGCCAGCAGCGGCGCCATCGTCGCGATGCGCGCGCGCGCCACGGTCTGCGCCGTGTAGAGCTCGCCGAGTTCGCGCCGCATGCGGTGCCACTCGGGCGCGTCGATGCGGTAGAGCACGGCGCCCTCGGCGACCGCCTGCAGCGGTTCGACCTGGACCTCGACGCGGCCGGCGATCGGCGTGCGGTACTCGCGGCGGCCCTGCGGCAGCAGCTCGAAGTGCCCCGGCAGCCGCAGGGTCGCCGCGACCTTGCGGCGCTCGGCGGCGACGAAGCGGATGCCCAGGTTCTGGCGCACGCTCGCCGGCACCGCGATGCGGTTGGTCGGCGGCGGCGGCTCGGGGTCGTGCGGCTTGTCCTGCGGGGCGTCGGTGCACGCGGCGAGGGCGAGGGCCAGCGCCGCGAACGCGATCGGCCGGTGGCGATGGGTGGGTTCGGTCATCGGTGGTCCTCGGCGGGCGGGTTCTCTGCGGTCGGTGCGGGCTCGGGCTCGGGCCAGAACAGGGCGTTATGCGCGGCCGTGGCTTCGGCCTCGGCGACGGCGGCGTCGAGCAGCGCCATGCGCGCGGCGTGCGCGCGCGACAGCCCGTCGAGGATCAGCAGCGGGTCGAGCTGGCCGAGCTCGGCGAGCCGGCGGCCGTCCTGCAGCTGTTGCGCCGCCAGCGGCACCAGCTCGGTCTCGATCAGCTCGCGCTCGGCGCGCGCGGCGGCGACCCGCCGGTCGGCGCGCCGCAGCTCGTGCAGCGCGCGCTCGACGTCGGCGCGCAGCGCGGTCGCGGCGGCGATGCGCGCGGCGCGGGCGCGGGCGATGCCCTCGGCGTTGCCGTTCCACAGCGGCAGCGGCAGGCGCAGCCCGAGCAGCGCGCGCGGCTCTGCGTCCTCCTCGCCGAAGCCCGGCGCCAGCTCGAGATCCGGCCACTGCTTGGCGACCTCGAGCTCCAGCGCGTGCTCGGCGATCCGGTGCTCGGCGGTGCGGCGCGCGGTGCGCGGGCCGTGCTCGAGCCAGGCGTCGCGGTCGCCGTCGGGCGCCGTGCGCAACTCGAGCTGCAGACGTGGGGCGAACGCCAGCGCGCGCTCGGGCGGCAGGCCCAACAGCTCGTTGCGATGCGCGTCGGCGTCGGCGGCGTCGGCCTCGGCGCGCACCAGCTCGGCCGCCCGCGCCAGCCGTTCGAGCGCGAACGCGCGCGCCGCGGCGGCGGTGATCTGCTGCGCCTGGGCCAGGCGGTCGGCGATCGCCTGCAGCTCGTCGAGGCGCAGCAGCAGTTCTTGCAGCAGCTCGACGCGCATGCCGGCGGCGGTGCAGCGCACCCAGGTGCGGTCGAGGTCGTCGAGCACCGCGGCTTCGGCGAGCCGCACCTCGGTCCACGCGCGCGCGTGCTCGCCCTGCGCCAGCGCCTGCTCGAGGCCCGGGCGCCCGGTCAGCGGCACCGACAACGCCAGCGACCCGGCCGCCAGCCACGGATGCGCGGCGTTCTCGAGGATGCGTTCGAGGTCGACGCCGAGCACCGGGTCGGCGAGGCGACCCGCGTGGTCGGCCTGCGCCGCGGCGATGCCCAGGCGCGCGCGCGCCTCGCGCAGGCCGGTGTGGAACCACAGCGCCACGCGTCGCGCGGCGGCGAGGTCGACCGAGTCGGCCGGGGCGTCCTCGTCCGCGTCGGCAGGCGCCACAGCGGGATCGAGGTACCTGGCGAACGCGACGACGGCGGCGGCGTCCGGCAGCCGTTCGGCGAACTCGGCCGCGTGCGCGCGCACGTCGACCGGCGCCGGGGTGTAGCTCTGACAGCCCGTGGCGGCGACGGCCGCGGCGCACAGGCAGGCGGAACGGATGGGATGCATCGAAGGCGACGGAACGGAGCGGTCGGGACGGCGCGCGCGGTGCCCCCGCGCGGCGCCAGCGTTCGCGACGGACCCACGGCCCGTCGCGGCCGCGCGCTAGCGCAGCAGGACCGTCGTCGCCTTGTGTTCCGTGCGCGGGTCGGGCCGCGGGGGGCCGGTCGCCGGCGGGTGCCGCGTCGTCGCGTGCGCCGTGCGCGGCGTCGGCAGCAGGAAGGCCATCGCGCCGTCGACGGCCGGCGCGACCGCGGGTGCCGGGTGCGGACCGCGTGGCAGCGGCCCGTAGCCGAACGGCAGCGCCGAGTCGACGCAGTCGTCATGGCCGGCGCGCAGCTCCGGGCCGTGATCCGGGTCGCCGTGACCCTCGTGCCCGCAGCACATCGACTCGGCCGGCGCGGCGGGCGCCGGCGCGCAGCAGCGCTCGCCGATGTGCGCCCACTCGATGCGCGCTTCGCAGTGCGGACCCGAGCACACCACCAAGAGGCGCGGCAGCCCCGTCACCAGCACCAGCAGCACCGGCAGCAGCAGCGCCGCCGCGGCGAACAGGGCTCGGTGGGTTCGGGTTCGGCTGCGCACGTTCGGAGATCGGCCCATCCCGGGCCGCCGCTTGACGAGAGTGCGCGGCGACGAGGGCGGAGTCAATGCGCGGTCGCCCCGTGGGCACGTTCGCGCCGGACTCGGGTCGCGTCGAGCACCCACGTCGCCGCACCCCTGCGCGAAAACGGCCGCGCGCGAACGGATGGCGGTGGGGGGGGGATTCGAACCCCCGGTCGACTCGCGCCGACAGCGGTTTTCAAGACCGCCGCATTCAGCCGCTCTGCCACCCCACCCGGGTCGGAACGCCGCGGCGCTGCCGCGGCCCGGCGCACGCTACGCCGAGGCCTCGCCGGGCGCCACGGTGTCGAACGACGTCCGGGTCTCGCGCTATCGCCCGGTGACCATCGAGACGTCGGTGATGCGGACCGAGCCGTCGGTGCGCAGCTCGGCGCCCTGCATGCCGAGCACGAAAGAGGCTGGGAGCCCCGGCGGCAGCGGGAAGTTCCACTGCAGCAGGCCGGAGGCGGGGGCGAAGGCGGTGCAGACGAAGTCGGGCACGGGCTGGATCGCGAGCAGGCCCTCGGCCAGCGACCACGGGGTGGCGAGCAGCGGGCCGGCGGTCAGCAGGACCAGGGCGCTGGGGGTGCAGGAGTGATCGAGCGTGAGGGTCGACGCGGTGGTGGACTGTCGCAGCGAGGTGACGGGCCCGTCGTCGATGTCGCCCTCCAGAGTGCCGAGCCAGGTGACGCCGGGGTCGAGGTGGACGTCGACGTAGCGGCCGTCCTGGGTCAGGGAGGCCCGCAGTGCGGCCATGCGCCCGACCTGGCCGATGCCACCGCGGAGGAAGGTGCCGGGGCCGAGGAAGATCTCGCTGCCCGAGGCAAATGTGGCATTTGTGGCCTCATTCGCCACGGCGAGGTCGCCACCCAGGATCGTGGTGTGGTGCATCCACACGCGACTGTCGACGGCACCGAACGGCGCGTCGCGGATGTTGTTGGTGTCTCTGGTTTCGTAATAGCAGTTCTGCAGCACGACTTCGGAACGAATGGCGGCGAGCCCGCTGGGCTGTGCGACCACGTGGACGTCGCTGAGGACAACCAGGCTGCAGTCGTAGATCCCCGCACCTGGGTTGGTGAATTTCAACTCCAGCTGCAGCCTCTCGAGAATCACGGTGCCGCGGTTGTTCTCGAGTCGCATGCCCGCCGCGATCGGGCTGAAGTGGAACTCCCAGACCACGAAGTCCGCGAGCCGCACCAACTGGCCCGGCTGCAGATTGCGCACCTGGAAGTTGCCACGCATCCAGGTCGACGCAGATCCCTCGCCCAGCACCGTCAGGCTCTTGCCGTCGATGATCGGCGCGTTGTAGCTGAGTGCACCGAAGGTCGGGGCGCCGGCGGCGCGGATGCGGATCACGTCGCCGGAGGCCGCGGCGTCGACGGCCGGCTGCAGGTCGAGGAAGTCGGTGCCGGGGCGACCGAGCCGATCGACGGTCCAGGTGGTCTGCGCCGACAGGCCCATGGTCCACAGCAGCGCGACAACCGGTGCCACTCGACGACGACCGCGGGTCTCCTCGGCTTCCATGCCGGGATCGTAGCCGAGTGCGCGCACGCCGCTATCGCCCGGTGACCATCGAGACGTCGGTGATGCGGACCGAGCCGTCGGTGCGCAGTTCGGCGCCCTGCATGCCGAGGACGAAAGTGGCGGGGAGCCCCGGCGGCAGCGGGAAGTTCCACTGCAGCAGGCCGGAGGCGGGGGCGAAGGCGGTGCAGACGAAGTCGGGCACGGGCTGGATCGCGAGCAGGCCCTCGGCCAGGGACCACGGGGTGGCGAGCAGCGGGCCGGCGGTCAGCAGGACCAGGGCG
>JBFWWV010000011.1:82695-209281 GCA_050245995.1 Planctomycetota bacterium
CAGCAGGCCGGAGGCGGGGGCGAAGGCGGTGCAGACGAAGTCGGGCACGGGCTGGATCGCGAGCAGGCCCTCGGCCAGGGACCACGGGGTGGCGAGCAGCGGGCCGGCGGTCAGCAGGACCAGGGCGCTGGGGGTGCAGGAGTGATCGAGTGTCAGCGTCGACGCGGTGGTGGACTGTCGCAGCGAGGTGACGGGCCCGTCGTCGATGTCGCCCTCCAGAGTGCCGAGCCAGGTGACGCCGGGGTCGAGGTGGACGTCGACGTAGCGGCCGTCCTGGGTCAGTTCCGCATGCAGAGCCGGCATGCGCCCGACCTGTCCTATGCCACCGCGGAGGAAGGTGCCGGGGCCGATCCATACCTCGCTTGCTTCGGCATACATTGCGGCGGTTGCCTCGTTGCCCACGCTGAGATCGCCGCCGAGAACCGTTGTGTGGTGCAGCCAGAGTCGGCTTTCGATGCTGACCAGCGGAGCGCCACGTGGGAGATTCGTAGGTCTGGACTCGTATTGGCAGTTCTGTAGTACGACTTCGGAGCGAACAGAGCCCATACCCGTTGGTTGTGCGACAACATGAACGTTGCTCATTACGACGAGACGACAGTCGATGGCTCCTGACCCGGGGTTGGTGAACTTCAGCTCCAATCGGAGTCCTTCAAGCAAGACGGCTCCCTGGTTGTTCTCGAGTCGCATGCCCGCCGCGATCGGGCTGAAGTGGAACTCCCAGACCACGAAGTCCGCGAGCCGCACCAACTGACCCGGTTGCAGATTCCGCACCTGGAAGTTGCCGCGCATCCAGGTCGACGCAGATCCCTCGCCCAGCACCGTCAGGCCCTTGCCGTCGATGATCGGCGCGTTGTAGCTGAGTGCACCGAAGGTCGGGGCGCCGGCGGCGCGGATGCGGATCACGTCGCCGGAGGCCGCGGCGTCGACGGCCGGCTGCAGGTCGAGGAAGTCGGTGCCGGGGCGACCGAGCCGATCGACGGTCCAGGTGGTCTGCGCCGACAGGCCCATGGTCCACAGCAGCGCGACAACCGGTGCCACTCGACGACGACCGCGGGTCTCCTCGGCTTCCATGCCGGGATCGTAGCCGAGTGCGCGCACGCCGCTATCGCCCGGTGACCATCGAGACGTCGGTGATGCGGACCGAGCCGTCGGTGCGCAGTTCGGCGCCCTGCATGCCGAGGACGAAAGTGGCGGGGAGCCCCGGCGGCAGCGGGAAGTTCCACTGCAGCAGGCCGGAGGCGGGGGCGAAGGCGGTGCAGACGAAGTCGGGCACGGGCTGGATCGCGAGCAGGCCCTCGGCCAGGGACCACGGGGTGGCGAGCAGCGGGCCGGCGGTCAGCAGGACCAGGGCGTTCGGCGTGCAGGAGTGATCGAGCGTGAGGGTCGACGCGGTGGTGGACTGTCGCAGCGAGGTGACGGGCCCGTCGTCGATGTCGCCCTCCAGGGTGCCCAGCCAGGTGACGCCGGGGTCGAGGTGGACATCGACGTAGCGGCCGTCCTGGGTCAGGGTGGCCCGCAGTGCGGCCATGCGCCCGACCTGGCCTATGCCACCGCGGAGGAAGGTGCCGGGGCCGAGGAAGATCTCGCTGCCCGCACTGTTGACAGCATTGGATGCCGGATCGACGACATTGGCGTCTCGGCCGAGAATCGTTGTGTGGTGCATCCACACGCGACTGTCGATTGCACCAAAGGGCGAGATGGTCAGTCCTTGATTGGTGTTGATGGACTCGTACAGGCAGTCTTGAAGAACGAGGGTCGATCGAGTGGAACCCATGCCACTAGGCTGGGCGACCACGTGGACCTGGCTCATGATGACCAGGCTGCAGTCGTAGATGCCGGATCCGGGATTGTTGAACTTCACATCCAGCCGAACCCGTTCCAATACCACGACACCCTCATTGCCGTCCAGTCGCATGCCTGATTGGATCGGGCTGAACTGGAACTCCCAGACGACGAAGTCCGCGAGCCGCACCAACTGCCCCGGCTGCAGATTGCGCACCTGGAAGTTGCCGCGCATCCAGGTCGACGCAGATCCCTCGCCCAGCACCGTCAGGCCCTTGCCGTCGATGATCGGCGCGTTGTAGCTGGGTGCACCGAAGGTCGGGGCGCCGGCGGCGCGGATGCGGATCACGTCGCCGGAGGCCGCGGCGTCGACGGCCGGCTGCAGGTCGAGGAAGTCGGTGCCGGGGCGACCGAGCCGATCGACGGTCCAGGTCGTCTGCGCCGACAGGCCCATGCTCCACAGCAGGGCGACAACCGGTGCCACTCGACGACGACCGCGGGTCTCCTCGGCTTCCATGCCGGGATCGTAGCCGAGTGCGGTCTGCTCCGGCAGCCGGCTGTCGGCTGTCAGCTACGCCGACGCCTCGCCGGGCGCCACGGTGTCGAACACAGAGCGCGCCACGAACATGCGCGCGCCGGTCTGCACGGCCAGGGCGATCGCGTCGGACGGGCGGCAGTCGACGCGGCGCTCGTCGGGGCCCTGGGCGGTGGTGGCGTCGGCGGGCATCAGCACCAGGTTGGCGAAGAACGTGCCGTCGCGCAGCTCGGTGACGATGACGCGGCCGAGGCGCCAGCCGAGTTCCTTGAGCACGCGGCCGACGAGGTCGTGGGTCAGCGGCCGGGGCGCCTGGATGCCGCACAGCTTGCGGTTGATCTCCTCGACCTCGTGGAAGCCGATGACGATCGGGAAGGTCCGGCCGGAGCCGCCCTTCTCGCGCAGGTGGATGTACTGCTGTTCGCCCTTCTGCTGGATGACGACGCGGGCGAGTTCGACTTCGATCAGATCCATGGCGGCGGTGCCGTGGCGTTATAACCACCGGCGCGGACGATGCCGAGCCTCCCTTTCGACGACGGTGTGCTGCTCTCGACGGTGACCCGCAGCGGCCGGGTCGAGTCCTGGCACCGCGGCGCGGTGGCGGTGTGGCACGACGGCGACCTGCTGCTGGCGGCGGGGCCGGCCCAGGCGCCGGTGATCTGCCGGTCGGCCACCAAGCCGCTGCAGGCGCTGCCGTTCCTCGAGCGCGGGCTCGACCGGACGCTGGAGCTCACCGCCGGCGAGATCGCGGTGATGTGCGCGAGCCACGGCGGCACGCGCGCGCACACCGACACGGTGCGCCGTTTCCTGCTGCGCGGCGGCTTCGCCGAGGACGACCTCGGCTGCGGGCCGCACGCGCCATTCTGTGCCGAGACCCGCCGCGAGCTGCTGGCCCGCGGCGAACGGCCGACCCGCGTGCACAACAACTGCTCGGGCAAGCACACCGGGTTCCTGCACCTGGCGCGGGCGTGCGGCGACGACCTCAGCGGCTACCTCGATCCCGGGAGTCGGAGCCAGCGCGAGGTGGCGGCGGCGGTGGCGGCGATGGCCGGCGTCGACGGGGTGCCCGAGCGCGGCATCGACGGCTGCGGGGCGCCGACGTTCGTGCTGCCGCTGGCTGCGCTGGCGCGGGCGTTCGCCAGGCTGGCGAACCCGGACGGGGTGCCGGCCGTTCGAGCCGCCGCATGCCGCACGATCCTCGCCGCCGCCGGACGCGAACCCGAGCTGCTGGCCGGCCGCGGGCGCCTGTGCACGGCGCTCGTGCGCACCGCGCCCGGGCGCGTGTTCGCCAAGAACGGGGCCGAAGGCGTCTACGCCGCGGCGCTGGCGCCCGACCCGCAGCGGCGGCGCTGCCCGGGCGCGGTCGGCATCGCGGTGAAGGCCCACGACGGCAGCGACCGCGGCTACCAGCCGGTGGTCGTCGACCTGCTGCGGCACCTCGGCGCGTTCGGCGACGGGGCGACGACAGTGCCCGACGACCTGCGGGGGTTCTGGCAGCCGGCGGTGCGCAACACGCGCGGCGACGAGGTCGGCGCGGTGCGCTGCGCGGTCGACTGGGGGGCGCTGTGAGCCCGGCGGCCGCGCGGCCGACGACCCTGCCGGCCACCGGGCCGATCGAGCTGGTGCGCGCGGTGCCGAAGTTGCCGGCGCGCGCCGCAGCGGCGCACAAGGGCACGTTCGGCACCGTGCTGGTCGTGGCCGGCAGCGACGGCATGCTCGGCGCGGCGATCCTGTGCGCGCGCGGGGCGCTGCGCGGCGGCGCGGGCCTCGTGCAGGCGGCGCTGCCGGCGGCGCTGCAGGCGCCGTTCACGGTGGCGGTGCCGGCGGCGATGACGCGGCGCCGCAGCCCGATGGCCGGCCTGCGCGCGGCGGTCGCCGCGGCGCAGTGCACGGTGGTGGGGCCGGGGCTCGGCGGCGGCGCCGCGGTGCGCGCCCTGGTGCTGGCGGTGCTGCGCGCGGCGCAGGGACCGGTGGTGCTCGATGCGGACGCGCTGAACGCGCTGGCGCCGCTGCGCGCGCCGCTGCCCGGCGCTGCTGCGAAGGTGCTGCTGCCGCACCCGGGCGAGGCCGCGCGCCTGCTGGGTTGCGACACCAAGGCCGTGCAGGCGCAGCGCCAGCGCGCCGCAGTCGAACTGTCGCGCCGCAGCGGCGCCGTGGCGGTGCTCAAGGGTGCGGGCACGCTGGTGTGCAGCGGCCGCCGCCTGTTCCAGAACCGCACCGGCAACCCGGGCATGGCGACCGGCGGCAGCGGCGACGTGCTGGCCGGCCTGTGCGGCGCGCTGCTGGCGCAGGGCATGGCGCCGTTCGACGCGGCGCGGCTCGCGGTGCACGTGCACGGCCGCGCCGGCGACCTGGTCGCGCGGCGGCTGTCGCCGGCGGGGCTGTGCGCCGAAGACCTGCCGCTGGCGGTGGCGGAGGTGCTGCGATGAGGTGGCGCTCTGCGGTGTGGGCGTTCGCGCTCGGGTCGCTGGCGGCGCAGGAGCCCGTGCCCGGCCAGGGGCCTTCGCCGTTCGACGCCGAGCTTCCGGCCGAGGTGCGCTGCGAGGCGCTCGGTGCGCTGCAGGATCGCGGCGACCTCGACGCTGCCGCGATGCTGCAGGCGCTGTCCTCGGACAACGAGGCACTCCAGCAGACCGCGGTGCGGATCCTGCGGCACGAGTGGATCGAGTGGCCCGAACTGTTGCAGAAGGGGCTGTCTGCCGATCCGCGTGCCGCGCGCGCGGTGTTGACGGAGCTGGCGGTGGCGCCGCGCCCGGCCGTCGATGCCTGGGTGCAGCGCATGGCGATCTCGCTGTTCCCGGACCTGCGCCACCTCGCGCTCGCCGCGCGGCTGCTGCCGCCGGATCGCAAGGAGGCCGAGGCCCTGCTGCGGGCGATGGCCAACGGCGCCGACGAGGCCGCGGTCGCCGTCCCGCGCATCCCGCCGGCGATCGCCGATCAGCTGGTCGGCGTCGCCCACGAGCTGCTCGGCGGCGGCGCCGAGGTCGAGCGCCTGATCCCGTGGCTGGACCGCCTGTCGCCGAACGGCACGCGCCAGCTGCTCGGCCTGATGGCGGCGCTGCCCGAGGAGCGCGTGGCGCCGCTGGTCGATCGGCTGGCGCAGCAGGACGACCCCGCGTTCCACGAACGCGTGCGCGCCGTGGTCGACGGCGAGATCCCCGCCGAGCGCATCTGGCTGCTGCGCGCCGGGCCGCTGCTCGACACCGCCGCCGAGCGGCGGCGCGTGGCGCAGTTGGTCGGCGACCGGCAGGTCGACGCGGCGCTGCGGCTGACCGCGTTCGACGCGCTGCTCGACGCCGGGCACTACGAACCCGAGCTGGCGCAGTTCGCGCAGGAATACGGCGCCGAGCGCTGGCGCCGGATGTTCGCGGCGCGCGTCGAGGGCATCCCCGACGACGTGGTGCTGCAGGCGCTCGACAGCGACCGCGAGACCCAGCTCGCCGTGCTGCGGTCGATCGGCCAGCGCGGGTCGCTGCGCGCGGTCACCGGCAGCACGTCGCTGTCGCCCGAGCTCGAGCACGGCGTGCTGCAGATCCTGCGCGCGGCCGCACGCCAGCAGGACCCCGAGGCGCCGGCGGTCGCCGCCGCGCGCGGCGCCGCGCGCACCGCGCTGGTGCTGGTCGGCAGCGACGCCGGCGTCGAGGCGGCGCTCGACGACGCCGGCGCCGAGCCGGACGCGCTGCGGCTCTGCTACGACGCGCTCGGCCATCGCCACGATCCGATCGCCGCGGCCGCGCTGCTGGCCGAGGTCACGCGCACGCGGCTGCCGGCACCCGACGCCGAGCACGCGCGGCGGCAGCATCTCGCGCTGGTGCTCGCCGAACTCGGCGACCGCCGCGAGCTCGACAAACTGCTGACGGGGCTGTCGAGCCGGCGGGCATCGTTCGTGCGGCGCTGTCGGCACGCGCTGCCGACGCTGCCCGAGCCCCACTGGAACACCGTGCTCGACCTGCTGGCGGCGACCACCGACCCCGACCTGCGCGTCGAGCTGCTGCAGTGGATCGCCGGCTGCGCGCTGCCCGCGGCGCGCGCGGCGCTGCGCGAGGCATTCGCCGAGACCGGCGACGAGGCGCAGGAGGTGCGTGAGGTCGCGCTGCAGGGGCTGCTGGCCGGGCCCGAGCGCGGCGAGCTGCTGGCGGCCTGGCGGCCCACGGCCGGCGGCGACCCCGAGCGCGACGACCTGTTCGCGTTCGCCGCGCTGGCGACGATGCCGCAGCCGCTGCGGCCGCAGGACGTCGAGCTGGTGCAGTTCCTGCTGTTCGAGCAGCCGCGGCGCGACCCGCGCGAGGCGGTGCGCGCCGCGCGTTCGCCGGAGGGCCGCACCGGCTTCCCGGTGACCGGCGCGATCGCGGCGCTGCTGCGCCGCGAGTCGCAGGCGGTCGCCGCCGTGTTCGCGCCGGCGGCCCGGATGGCGGCCGAACGCGACGTCCAGGGCCTCGTGCGGCAGCGCTGGCTGTTCCTGTGGACGGCGCTGCAGGCGATGCCCGAGCTGCGCGTGCAGGTCGGGCGCGCG
Organism: Planctomycetota bacterium; assembly: GCA_050245995.1. Taxonomy (GTDB): domain Bacteria; phylum Planctomycetota; class UBA1135; order UBA1135; family UBA2386; genus JBFWWV01. The sequence continues at coordinate 89,526 of JBFWWV010000011.1, forward strand.
ACCGCGGCGCTGGTGCTGGCGATCCCCGACGCCGACGACGCCGGCGCCGGTCCGGCGCAGTTCTACTTCGCGCAGCAGCTGGCCGCGTCGTCCGCGTTCGCCGACGCCGCGGTCGCCTGGCGCCGCGCGGTGGCGCTGCTGCTGCGGCTGCCGCACATGGGCATGCACCTGCGCATCCACCTGGGTGTGCGCGACCCCGACGCCGGCTTCGACCCGCACGCCGCGCTGGCGGCGGCGCCGTGGCTGGCGTCGGCGCGCGCAGCCGCCGCCGCCGGCGACCTGCCCGGCGCCCGCGCCGCGGCGGCCAACGCCCTCGAACTCGCCGGCGCGGATGCCGCCACGCGCATCGCCGCCGACGCTATCCTTGGCTCCGAAGAACCCCGATGAAGACCACGCTCCGACGTTCGTCCGCGGCGCTGCTGCCGGTCCTGTTCGCGACCGTGTTGCCGGTCCTGTTCGCGACCCTGTTGCCGGTCCTGTTCGCGACCCCGGCGCCGGCGCAGCAGGAGAAGGACCCCGAGGCCGCGCAGGCGGGCGCGCAGCAGGGCGCCGACCTCGCCGCGGCGATGCGGGCGCAGTTCGACCAGGAGAAGGTGCGCGTCGACCTCGACGCCGGCACGGTGACCGTGCCGGCCGTGGCGATCGAGCCGCCCGACCCGATCGAGTACGCGCTGATCCACCGCCGCGGCAAGAAGCACGAGGCGATGTTCTTCACCGAGAGCAAGCCGAGCGTGCTCAACGCGGCGCTGCTGCTGCTCGGGCTCGAGCCCGGCCGGAATGCCACCTACCGCGAGAAGGACCCGCCGCCGACGCTGCAGGAGATCGAGAACGGCGCCGACCCGGTGATCGTCACGCCGCCGGAGGGCACGCCGTTCTGGATCACCGTGAAGTGGACCGGCGCCGACGGCAAGGTCGAGCAGCACTGCATCGAGGACCTGATCGGCGACCTGACCACGCAGGAGGCCGTGCAGGACGCCAGCTGGATCTACCTCGGCGGGCGCATGGCGCGGCTCTACAAGGACGACCCCGAGGTGTTCGTCGCCGACTTCGAGGGCAATCTGGTGAGCGTGTGCTACCTGTCGCCCGACAACCACCTGGGCACGATGCGGCACGAGCGCGCGCGCGACGACCAGAACTGGTGGCTGACGCGGCTGATGCCGCCGGTCGGTACCGAGGTCGAGTTCGTGTTCCACCGGCGGCCCGGACCGCTGCACGCGGCGCGCGCCGAGCGGCTGAAGAAGGCCGCGGCGGGCGAGGGCGAGGGCGGGTCCAAGGACGCCGAGCCTGCCGAGCCGGGCGCGCCGCGCGGCGGCGGCAACTGACCGCCGCCGTCGCGGTTCGGTTGGGGCTGCCTCAGTTCGGGTAGACGACGGTCTCGCCGCCCTGCGACGCCGCCATGCCGAGCACGACGGCCGGGTCGAACACCAGCCACTGGAAGAACAGCGTCGTGCCGGCGAAGCCGGGCGGCACCGCCACCGGCTGCGCGAACGTGCCGGTGCGCGGCGTCGGCGCCACCTGGAACGGGAACGTGACCAGCGGGTCGAGCAGCAGCGTGCTCTCGTCCATGCCGAGCGCGCCGCCGAGGTCGAGCGGCAGCGGCACGCCGCCGGACTGCGAGTTGTCGACGCCGCAGAACAGCATCGCCGCGCCGGCGCGGGGCACGCCGGTCAGGGTCACGTCGAAGGTGCTGTTCTCGAGCGGCGGGCCGCCGCGCATGCCGCAGCGGCCCATCAGGCTCCAGCCGAACTGGTAGGGGCCGTTCAGGCTGACCAGCTGCGACCGCGTCGGCGACAGCTGCTGCACGCACAGCAGCTTCATGTCGCCGTTGTTGCGGCGCAGCACCGACAGGCCGGCGGCGCGGCCGCCGGGCGGGCCGAGCAGGCTCGGCAGCGTCATGTCGCCGAAGAACTGGATGCCGGTCTGCCGCAGGGTGTAGCCGTCGAACACGACGCCGTTGACCTGCGAGGTGCGGGTCGTCGACAGCGTCCGCAGGGTCTGGCTGAACAGGTAGAACTGGTTGGTGCTGTCGTCGTAGCCGCAGCCCGACAGGCCGGTCGGCAGGCCGTTCGAGGCCGGCGTGAGCTGCCGCAGCACGTTGCCGTTCTGGTCGACCTCGGACAGGTTGCCGAGCTGGTCGGAGATCCAGAACGTGCCGTTGCCGCCGTCGCCGTGGCGCGAGAACGCGAGGCCCAGCGGGCCGGGGCCGATCACCCCCAGGGCGGGGCCCTGGATCGTCACCGTCCGCGCCGGTGCCACGGCGCCGAGCACGCTGTCGATGCCGACGATGGCGACGGTGCCGTTGGCCGGCCGGCGGTCGAGCGTGCCGAACACGAACTTCCTGCGCACGGTCGGCGACAGCGGCAACTCGGCGACGGTGAGGTCCGAGGCGCCCTCGACCGACGCGATGGCGGTCGGCAGGGGCACCGCGGCGCCCACCTGCACACCGGCGCTGTCGAGCCGGAACACCGCGTCCGCGTTGCCGGTGCGGCCGGCGACCCAGAACGTCAGCACGCCGGCCTGGTCCTCGGTGGCGGCGACGGCGGTGCAGGTGGCGCCGCCGGTGGCGAGCGCCAGGTCGATGTTCAGCGACGCGGCGTCGATCTCGCCGAGCGCCTTGCCCTCCTCGTCGGGCGGCGGCTTCACGCACTTGCTGTTCACGAACACGTTGTCGATCGCGACGGTCGTGTTGCCCGGGTCGTTCATCGCGAAGCTCGCGGTCTCGTCGATCGGCTGCGGGATCAGGTACATGCCGATCGTCGTGCGGATCCAGCCGTTCGGCAGCGGCTCCTTGGTCTCCGAGACGATCGCCCGCTCGTACTTCACGAGGTCCTTCGCGATCTCGGCGCTGACATCGCCGAACGAGTCGTACTGCATGAAGAAGATCTTGATCCAGAACGGCCGCGGGTCGTTGTCGACCAGCGCGCTGATCGAGCCCGAGCCGCCGGTGAAGCCCATCACGCCGCTCTGCCCGCCGAGCGACGCGATCCAGCCGACGTTGGGCGAGTTGGTGAACATGCCGGGGCCGGGCGGCGGCGCGTACCAGGTCGGCAGGACCTGCGTCGTCGGCGCCAGCGGGTTGGCCTGGTTGGCGAAGTCCCAGTGCAGGCTGACGGTGTCCTCGTCCTGGTTGCCCCACCACGGCGGCGGGTCCTTCGGCGCCTGCGCGCGGAGGTCGGGGCCGACGGTCGCCAGCAGCAGCGCGCACAGCGCCGCGGTCGGCAAGGTCGGGAGGCGGGTCGCGGTCGTGGTGTTCATGGTCGAGCCTCTGGTGTCGTGCGGTGGAAGGTCAGCGGCGGCGGTCGCCCGCGTGCGGGTGCGCCGGGGTAGTGGTCGGGGGCGACCGCGGCGGGTCGCGGTCGGCGCGGGGGCCTGGTTCGGCGAGCTTGCGCGCGGCGGCGACGGGGTCGGTCGGCCAGATCTGCGCGGTGCGGTCCTTGCTGCAGGTGATCGCCTGGCTGCCGTCGTGGCTCAGCGCGCCGCCGACGAGCGCCGCGCGGTGGGCGGTGAAACGCAGCCGCAGCTCGCCGGTCGCGACGTCCCACAGCTGCGCCGCCGGCTCGTCGTCGCCGCCGCAGGTCAGCAGCGTGCGGCCGTCGCGCGCGAACGCGGCGTGGTGCAGGCGTTCGCCGGCGCGGAACAGCCGCTCGACGGTGCCGTCGAGCCGCAGCAGGCGGGCGGTGCCGTCGTCGCCGGCGGTCAGCAGGTGGCGCCCGTCGGGGGCGAACGCCACCGCCTGCACCGGCTGGTCGTGGCGCAGCTCGCCGGCGGTCGCGCCGTCGGCGACGTTCCACAGCAGCACCGAGGTGGCGCCGGCGTCGAGCGTCGCCAGCACCGCGCCGGACGGCGCCAGCGCCGCGGCCGCGACCGGACCCTGGCGCGCGATCGTGCAGATCGGGCGCGCGTCGCGCGCGTTCCACACCACGGCGCGGCCGTCGTCGCCGCAGGTCACCACCAGCTCGCCGTCGGCCGCGAACGCCGCGGTGCGGACGCGGCCGGTGTGGCCGGTCAGGTCCAGCAGCGGGTCGCCGTTCCACAGGCCGAAGAAGCCGACCCGGCCCGACATGGTCGCCACCAGCAGGCGCTGGCTCTTGGGGTCGACGTCGACCGCCAGCACCGGGTCGCCGAGGTCCTTGATGCGGCGCACCAGCGCGCCGTCCCGGGCGTTCCAGATCGCGATGCTCTCGTCGTCGCAGGCGGTGACGGCGTAGTCGCCGCCGCGGTCGAAGCACGCGGCGTTGACGAACGACTGGTGCCGCAGCAGCACGATGCCGCGGGCATCGTCGAGGTGCAGTCGCAGCGCGCGCGACGGTCCGGCGTGCACCAGCACGCTGCCGCCGTCGGGCGCGAACGCGACCGAGTCGATGGTGTTGCCGACCTCGTAGCGCAGCAGCTCGGCGCCGCTGGCGACGTCGAACACGCGCGCCGTGCCGTCGCCGCAGGCGGTGGCGACGAACTGGCCGAGCGGATCGAACGCGGCGCCCAGCACGCTGCTGCCGTGGCCGAGGAACAGGCGGCTCTCGATCGCGGCGGGGCCCGCGGGTTGGGCGCCGACCGCGCCGGTACCCGTCGAGCCGCCGCCGCTGGGCGCGGTGGCCTCCACCGGTCGGTCGGGGCGCGCGCCGGCGAGCAGGTCGGCGCGCAGGGTCCACAGCCGCGCGGTGTGGTCCCGTCCGGCAGTCAGCAGCGCGGTGCCCGCCGGATCGAACCGCACCGACTCGATGGCCTTGGCGTGGCGCAGCTCGCCGAGCAGTTCGCCGTCCGGCAGCCGGAACAGGCGGGCGATGCCGTCGACGCCGGCGGTCGCCAGCAGCCGGCTCGTGCCGCCGTCCGCCGACTCGGCCGTGGCGGCGCCAGCCTGGGTGCCCGTCTCGCCGATCGTCTCGCCGATCGTCGCGGCGACCGGCGCGAACGCCAGCGCCCGCACGCGCGCCCGGTGCGGCAGCCGCGCCAGCTCGGCGCCGGTCCCCGCGTCCCAGACCCGCACGAAGCCGGCGTCGCCGGCGCTGGCCACGTAGCGCCCGCACGGGCTGAGTTCGGCGACCTCGACGTAGCGCGTGTGCTGCACCGCGCCGAGCGGTGCGCCGGTGGCCGTGTCCCAGACGCGCGCCGCGAACGGGCCGCGCTGGTAGTCGCCGTAGCTGGTCGTCAGCAGCCGCGCGCCGCGTGCGTCGAGCCGCACCGTCTCGACCAGACCGTCGTGCGGGATGTGCAGCAGCTCGGCGCCGTCGGCCGTGCGCCAGACGCTGGCGCCGCGGCCGATGTTGGCGGTCGCCGCGCGTTCGCCGTCGGGGTGGAACACCAGGTCGATCGCCGCGCCGCGGCCGTCGAGCCGGCGCAGCTCCTCGCCGGAGCCGGCGTCCCACAGCGTCGCCGGGCCGTTCAGCGCGCAGGTCGCGACGATCGCGCCGTCGGTGCCCTGGCGCAGCCGGATCACCTGCCGGTCGGGGTCGAACAGCGTCGTGTGGTAGCCCGGGCCGAGCGCCTCGAGCACGGCGCTGCGCGCGTCCTGCGAGTCGCGGGTCGCGACCGCCTCGAGCGCCAGCTGCAGCGCCTGCTCGCGGTTCTGGCTGCGCACCTGGCTGCTCTTCAGCAGCAGGTAGTTGGCCTCGGCGACCAGCCGCTGCTCGTTCGACGCGGCGATCTGGCTGTCGCGGTTGATCAGCTCCAGCGCGTCGACCACGCGCTCGTCGCCCGGCACGAACGTCAGCGCCTCGGTCGCCAGTCGCCGCGCGCGGTCGTGGTCGCCGGCCTCGGCCGCGGCGTGCGCCTGCGCCAGCAGGTCGGCGCCGCGCGCGCGCGACTCGCTGATCCGGAACCAGGTGACGCCGGCGACGACCGCGCCGGCGAGCACCAGCAGCGCGGCGACCGTGCTCTCGGTGCGGTGGCGCTGCACCCACTTCGACACGCGGACCAGCGCGCTGGCGGGGCGCGCGTGGATCGGCTCCCAGCGCAGGAAGCGCTGCAGGTCGGCCTCGAGCTCGGCGGCGGTCTGGTAGCGGTTCTGCGGGTCCTTCTCGAGCGCCTTGTTGCAGATGGTGACCAGGTCGCGCGGCACCTTGGCGTTGAGCTTGTGGATCGCGACCGGCTCCTTGAAGCAGATCTCGTAGACGATCTGCTGCAGGTTCTTGCCGTCGAACGGCCGCCGCAGCGTGAGCATCTCGTAGAGGATCACGCCCAGCGAGAAGATGTCGGTGCGGTGGTCGAGCGTGACGCGCTTGGCCAGCGTCTGCTCGGGGCTCATGTAGTGCGCGGTGCCGGTGATGTCGCCCGACTGCGAGATGCTGGCCTCGCCGAGGCTCTTGGCCAGGCCGAAGTCCAGCAGCCGCGCCTGGCCCGACTCGTCGACCATGATGTTGCGCGGTTTGATGTCGCGGTGGGCGATGCCGGCCTGGTGCGCGGCCGCCAGCGCCGCCGCGATCTGCGCGCACAGCAGCGCGCACTCGGCGACATAGCCGTTCTCCGGCTGCACGCCCAGCGTGCCCTCGACCTGCTGCGGGTCGCGGCCGTTCTGCAGCCGCAGGTCGTCGAGGATCTCGCCGACGTTGCGGCCGGCGATGTAGTCCATCGCGAACGCGAACGTACCGTCGACCTCGGTGAAGCTGTGCACCGGCACGATGCCGGGGTGGCGCAGCTGCGCCGCCGCGGTCGCCTCGCGCCGGAAGCGCTCGACGTGGCGGCGGCTCAGCGACAGGCCGCTGGCCATCACCTTCAGCGCCACGCGCCGGTTCAGCGACTGCTGGTGGGCGAGGTAGACGATGCCCATGCCGCCGCGGCCGAGCTCCTCCTGGATCACGTAGTCGCCGAAGGTGCGGCTGTTGGGCGCGCGCAGGTCCTGCTCCGACCACACCTGCTGGCCCATGAAGTCGTCGAACTGCAGGAACCGCCGGCAGCGGTCGAGGATGCGCGGGCGCAGCGGCTCGGGCCAGGTGGCGGCGAACGTCGCCGGGTCGGGGTCCTCGCCGGCGGTGCAGCGATCGACGAAGTCCTCGACCGCCTGCTGCACCATGTCGTCCGCGTCGCCCGGGCCGAGCGCCGGGCCGTCGACGCTGCCGTTGCCGTTGCTGCCGCGGATGGCCATGTCACTCCTCGCGCGACAGCAGCCCGGACAGGCGCGCCTGCGCCCGGGACAGCAGCGCGCGCACGGCGCCGGCCGTCGGCAGGCCCATCTCCTCGCAGATCTCCTCGGTGTCGAGCTCGAGGTAGCGGCGCAGCACGATGACCTCGCGCTCGCGGTCGGGCAGCTGGCCCAGCGCCTGGCGCACGCGCTCGGCCATCTCCTGCTCGCCCAGGATGTCGGACGGCGACGGGTCCTTGCCGGGCAGCACCCTGGCCATCTGCGTGTCGAACTCGACGTTGGGCAGCGGCGACGAACGCTTCTGCGCCTCGATCGCGCGCACGCGTCGGACGATCTCGAACTCGGCGCCCTTCAGCAGCCAGGCCAGGAACGAGCCCTCGCCGCGGTACTCGAACTGGTTGAGCCGGCGCAGCGCCGACAGGATCGCGTCCTGGGTCGCGTCCTCGCTGTCGGCGAGCACCAGCCGGTACTTCGGTCCGACCAGCTTGCGCAGCGCCTGCCGCAACCGGTCGCGATAGCGCTCGAACAGCGCCTCGATCGCGTCGCGGTCGCTGCCGAGGGCGCGACTGATCAGGTTGCGGGTGTTTTCGTCCAAGAGCAACGACAGCGCGGTGGCGAGGTGGCACGGACGACGGCCGGCCGGCCTCCCGCGCGCGTCGCCGTTGGGATTGTGCCCGCGCCGGAGGATACGGCAAGAGACCCCAGGCCAGGCTGTGCGCCGGGGTCGGAGCAGGGGCAATCCGGTGAGGAGGGCGACGATCGGCATGGACAGGATCCATGCAGGGAAGAGCCAGAATCCGGCCCGCGCACGCCGTGCGGGCCGAAATCCGCGTGTCGGCGTCGGAAGATGCCGACGGTCGCCCCTGCCAAGGGCCTGGGGGGCGAGCCCCGGCCCGCGCTACTCCCACTCGACGTGCCCGAACTCGGTCATCTTCTTGCGGACGCGTGACCGCTCGCCCCAGGCCGGCTGCCAGCCCTGCTGCTTCATCGAGTCGACGATCGGCTGCCACCACCACTCCGTCTGGCCGAAGGCCGGCTTCAGGTCGTCGAGCCAGCAGGCGCGCTCGTCGTACTTCGCGAAGAACACGCGGTTGACCCAGGCCGGGTCGCGGGCCTGCAGGAACTTCAGCACGAACACCGTCTCGCCGTTCACGTCGGCCACGCCGTCGATCAGCACCTTGCCGGGCGTCGCCGACATCGACGGACCGCGCACCGTGCGGCCGAGGCCCGACACGCGGCGGTAGGCGGTCGAGAAGATCTCGTAGGCGCGCGCGAGCGGCACCTCGAAGTAGCCCTTCGGGCCGGTGTCGCGCTCGACGAACATGTAGTAGGGCACCGCGCCGAGCAGCAGCTGGCGCTTCCAGAGGTCGGTCCAGGTCTGCGCGTCGTCGTTGACGTGGCGGATCAGCGGCGCCTGGCAGCGCACGGTGGCGCCGGTGGCGTGGATGCGGCGCACGGCGGCCTGCGCCTGCGGCGTCTCCAGCTCGCGCGGGTGGCTGTAGTGCGCCATGATCGCCAGGTGGCGGCCGGCGGCGCGCACCTCCTCGAACAGCCGCATCAGCTCGTCGGCGTCGTCGTCGGTGGTGAACCGCATCGGCCAGTAGGCCGGCGCCTTGGTGCCGATGCGGATCGACAGGATGTGGTCGAGCTCGGGCTGCAGCAACGGCTCGAGGTAGCGGCGCAGCACCTTGGTCTTCATCACCATCGGGTCGCCGCCGGTGAACAGCACGCTGTTGACCTCGGGGTGCTGGCGCAGGTAGTCGCACAGCGAGTCCGCCTCGCGCGCGGCGAACTTCAGCTCGTCGAGACCGACGAACTGCGGCCAGCGGAAGCAGTAGGTGCAGTAGGTGTGGCACGTCTGACCGCTGCTGGGGAAGAACAGCACCGTCTCGCGGTACTTGTGCTGCATGCCCGGCAGCGGCTCGCCCTCGAGGTGCGGGACGTTGAGCTCCATCTGGCCGGCCGGGTGCGGATTCAGCCCGCCCTGGATCTCGCGCGCCGTCGCCTGGACCTCGTCGTCGGGGGCCTCGCGCAGCAGCAGGTCGCGCATCCGCTGCAGGTCGCCGTCCTGCAGCATGCCCGGCTGCGGGAAGGTGAGCTGGTAGATCGGGTCCTCGGGGACGTGCTCCCAGTCGATCAGCTCGTCGACGACGTAGTCGTTCACGCGGAACGGCAACACCGAGGCGACCGCCTTCATCGACAACAGGTCGTCGCTGCTCAACCGCTGCAGTTGCGGGATGCGGTCGAGGTCGCGGCGGGTGAAGATCTTCAGCTTGCGGGCCGGAACGGTGTTGGGTGACTGCATCGCGCTCGAGGGGCTCCGTGGGGTGACCTGTCGGGGTCGGAGTTCCGGGGGCGCCGAGCGACGCCGCGCCGGAAACGGGGGCAACCAGGGTAGGGCCTGGGCGTCGGGGCGGCAACCCGCGCGCCCCGCGCCCGACCTCGCGCCGCGCCTCAGGCCGGCGTGGCGACCCAGAGGGTGCGCACCGGGCCCTTCGTGCGCCGCGCCCGCACGCGGTGCTCCGCGGCGCGGAAACCGTTCCTGGCGAGACGCCGCGCGAACGCGTCGTCGCCGCGCGACGACCACACCGCGAGCACGCCGTGCCGCACCAGCGCGCGGCGCGCGGCGCGCAGGCCGTTGGCGTGGTACAGCGCGTCGTTGGCCCTGCGCACCAGCGCCTCGGGGCCGTTGTCGACGTCCAGCAGGATCGCGTGGAAGTGCGAACTGGCCGCGGCGATGCGCGCGGCGACGTCGCCTTGGAACAGCCGGGTGCGGCGGTCCTGCAGCGGGTGGCCGGCGCAGTGGCCGAGCAGCTCGCGGTTCCAGGTGACGACCTCGGGCACCAGCTCCGCGACCTCGACCTCGGCGCGTTCGCCGACCAGCGCCAGCGCGCGGGCCAGCGTGAAGCCCATGCCGAGCCCGCCGACGAGCACGCGCGCCGACGTCATGGCCGCCGGCGGCAGCGCGGCGAGGGCAAGCTCCGCGAGCTGCTCCTCCGAGCCGGTGGCGCGGCTGCTCATCAGCTCCTTGCCCTCGAGCCAGAACGCGAAGGCGCCGTCGTGGCGGTAGCAGCGCAGCTCGCCTGGGGCACCGGGGATCGCGGCGGTGCCGATCAGTTCGCGGGGGATCACGGCGGCAGAGCCTACCGGCTACCGGGTCGATCGCGCGGTCGGGGATCGCAGCCGGACCAACCCCGCGGGCGACCGTCGTGCGGCGCCGCCGCGGCCGGCGCCGGGCTGCCACGCCGTGAGCACCAGCTGCCGCGCGCCGGGCACCGGCGGCAGCGCGAACGCCACGGCGGTCCCGGCGGGGGCCTGTTCGAGCTCGAGGACGATGCCGGCCGGGTCGACGTGGATCGCGCCGGCGGCGCCGCGCACGACCGGCGGCGACGCGACCGCGGTGCCGACCAGCAGGTGCACGGGGACGCCGGGCGCAGCACCCTGGACCTCGAGCTGCAGCGCGTCGCCGACCGTCGGCACCGGGCCGCGCAGCACGACGCGCAGGACCGCGCCGTCGGGACCCGGGACGTAGCTGCCGAACCGGCGCACGAACCCGAACGTCGGCTCGATCAGGTACGACGCCTCGCGATCGGTCGAGCTGACGAAGTCGCCGATCGGCGTCGCGACCGCGTCCCAGGCGCCGTTGTAGACCGCGGGCCAGGTCGGCACGTTCATCGTCGGGTGGAAGCGGCCGGCGTCGGCGCTCGGCGTCACGTCGCTGAGCGGGACGCGGGCCAGCAGCTCGACGCTGCCCTGGTCCTGGTCGCAGCGGAACAGGCAGTAGCCGGCGGTGAAGTGCGCCAGCGGCACCGCGTCGAAGGTGTGCGCCGCGGACTCCCGGACACGCGCGGCGGGGTTGTGCACCGCGTGCAGGCGGTTGCTGTCGTCGACGAGCCAGCCGACCAGCTGCGGCGCGGCGCCGGCCAGCAGGTCGCGCGCGTCCAGCACGCCGGCCTTGCCGACCACGTCGCCGGCGCCCGCGCCGAACGCGAACGCCTCGAATCCGGCGCACAGGCGCGGTGCGCCGTCCGGTCGCGGCGGCAGCGCCACGACGTTGTGCATCGCGCCCGAGGCCGGACCGAGGTACACCCCGACCCGCGCCGCCGTCGCCATCGCCGTCGGATCCGACGCGTCGTAGAACGCGAAGTACGACGCGTTGCCGCGCTGCGGCTGCTGGATGGTCGCCGCCCACAGCGGCTGGCCGTCGACCTCGAGGAACTGGCTGTCGAACAGCACCTGGTCGCCGTCGTCGGGGCCGACGAACAGCGACAGCAGCCGCGGGTGCATCGGGTCGGTGGCGACGTCGAAGAACGCCGCCGGCGCGCAGCCCTCGGTGAGTGGCGGCGGCAGCGGGGAGCCGGTGGCGCGCACGCCGTTCAGCACGAGGACGCCGCGCGCGGCGTCGATCTGCAGCGTGTGCGCGCCGTGCACCGCGACCGGCAGGCCGAGGTCGATCGGCCAGCGCACCGTGGTCCGCAGCGGGAAGTCGGTGACGTCGGTGATCTGCAGGTCGCCGCTGCCCTGCGACACGTGGTAGACGTAGGCCCGTTCGCGGCCGGCCGGATCGCGCAGGCGCGCCGCGCGCACGTCGGACCACGGCAGGCTCTGGCCGGGCACCGGCCAGAACGCCTCGTCGCGCAGGGTCCACGCGTCGTCGACCAGCGCCCCGTAGACCCCGGTGCTGCCGGCCGTCACCAGCAGCCAGTCGTCGCGCAGGTCGCCGGTGTCGGGATCGGGCCGCGGCATCCGCACGGCGTCGACGCCGGCGTGCGCGGCGCACGACGGATGCGCGAACGCGCGCACGCGCTCGACGCCGACCGCGCCTTGGGGCAGCGGGTCGGGATCGGGCGTGGCGATCGGCGGCGACGCCTGGCGGCCGCTGCAGCCGGTGAGCGCGGCGACCGCCAGCGCCAGCGCAGGCCAGCGGGGGAGGAGCATCGGGGGGTGGGGTGGACGCAGCAGGAGCGGCGGCGTCGGGGACGGGGATCCCCACGGCCAGCGTACCCGAGTGCCCGGGGGCGGCGCGGGGCGGCCGCCGCCTTTGCCTCGAAGGGAGACCGGCCTACCGTGGTCGCGACGTAACACCGCGTGCTTGTTGGCGCGAGTCGGCTCCCTGGGGACGTCCTGGGTGTTCGCGGGCACGCCGGTTGCTCCGCAGCGCGTCATGGTGGATTCACGGACCTGGTTCTCCCGCCGGCGCGACGCTGCGTGGGCCGTGCTGGTTGCGGCCAGCGGCACCCTGCACGCCCAGGGCGAGACGTGGAGCGAGCTGGCGACGTCGCCGCGCATCTCGCCGGCCGCGTCGCTGCAGCAGACCATCCAGGCCCCGGCCGAGCTGTACTTCGACACGCTGCGCCGCCGCCTGTGCCTGTTCAGCGGCCTCGACGCTTCGCATTGGGAGCTCGACGGCGGCGCCTGGCGGCGGCTGTTGCCGAACGGCCTCGGGCCCGTCGAAGGCCGCGGCATCGTGACGTTCGTCGGCTTCGACGCGCTGGCGCAGCAGCTGGTCGTGGCGACCGAGCCCGACACGAGCTTCCGGGACCTGCCGACCGAGGGCCTGCGACGCCCCGGCGGCTGGGCCTTCCAGCGGCGCGGCGGCTGGCTCTCCGGTTCGGGTAGCGCGGTCGATCCGGTGAACGGCCGACTCTTCGTGTTCGGCGGGTTCGACACGGCGCAGAACCTCCGCGATCTCACCGCGCACTGGGACGGTGGCTGGTCGGTCCAGGCGACCCCGGCGGGGGCGCCGTCCCCGCGCGCGTTCGCGGCGATGGCCACCGATCGCGCGCGCGGTCGGGTCGTGTTGTTCGGCGGGCAGGACGCCAACGGTGCGCTCGGCGACACCTGGGAGTGGAACGGCGCCGTCTGGACCGCGGTGTCGACCGCCGGCGGCCCGCTGCCGCGCCGCACCGAGCTGTGCTTCGATCCGGTGCTCGGCCGCGTGGTGCAGCTCGGCGAATTCGAGCCGTCCGCCACCTCGCGCCAGGCATGGAGCTGGGACGGCGCGGTGTGGTCGCCGATCGCGCAACTGCCGGGGCAGGTGATCGTCACCAGCTGCGACGACGGCGCCGCGATGTTCGCGATGACCAGCGACGACGGCAACGGCCTCGACACCTGGCGGCGCGACGCGGCGGGTTGGACCCTGGTGGTCCCCGCCGGCGGGATGCCGTCGCGCACCGGAGAAGCGCTCGCGGCCGACGCGACCAACGGCGGCGTCGTCTGCTTCGGCGGTGCCGACGCCGGCGGCGACCTCGGCGACACCTGGGTGTGGGACGACGGCTGGCAGCTGCGCGCGACCGCGGGGCCGTCGCCGCGCCGCTCTGCGGCGCTCGCGCCGAACTCGCCGGGCGGCTCGGTCCTGTTGTTCGGCGGCCGCGACGCGGCCGGGCTCCTGGGCGACACCTGGTCGTGGAACGGCACCGCGTGGAGCCCGCGCTCGCCGATCGCCTCGCCGGCGCCGCGCGCCGGGCACGCGATGGCGGCCGACGCGGCGGGCGGGCGCGCCTGGATGTTCGGCGGCGAACTGGCGTCCGGGTTGACCGATGAGCTCTGGGAGTACGACGGCGTCACCTGGCGGCAGCCGGTGATCGGCGGCACCCGACCGGGCGCGCGCCTGCAGCCGCTGCTCGTGTACGACCCGTTGCGGCAGGTCCTGGTGATGGCGAGCGGCGGCGACGCCTCGGGCTTCTCCAGCAACGAGACCTGGGAACATGCCGCCGGCGCGTGGTCGCTGCGGTCGCAGGCGGCGTTCGTGGTGCAGGGGGACTTCGACGCCGACCGCGGCGCCGTGGTTGCCTACGGTGTCGCGTCCGCCGCGCGCGGCATGCTCCGCTGGGATGGCAGCACCTGGTCGGCGCTGCCCGAGGGCGACGCGACCCGGGCCCTGTTCCGGCCCGCGCACTTCGAGTCGCAGCGGCGTCGCCTGCTGCAGTTCGATCCGCAGTCCGGCCTCGAACGCGCGTTCACCCCGACCGGCGCCGCCGCGGACTCCGCGCTCTGGATGTGCGGGCCGGTCACGCCGCAGCTCGAGGCGGTCGGCAGGCCGCGCCCGGGCGCCAGCCTGTTGCTCGACCTGTTCGGGGTCCCGGGCGCCGCGGCGTTCGTCGGCTTCGGCGAGCGGCTGGATCCGAGCCCGTTGGTCTCCGGGTGTTTCCTCGAGGTCACCCGCCTGGCGCTGGTCGAGTTCGGCCTCGTGGATGCCCTGGGACGCCTGCGACTCGGCTACTCGATCCCGCCGGTCCCGGCCATGCGCGGGCTCGAGACGACCGCGCAGGCGCTGGTCGTCGACGGCGGGCCCGTGGGCGGCGGGTCGCTGTCCAACCGCCGCACGATCCGGATCGGCGACTGACCGGTCCGCTCGGGATCAGCGCGCGTTGCCGGCGGCGCGGCGCGCGCCGCCGCGCTGCGCGAGGTCGGTGACCCGCGCCATCGCGGCGTCGAACTCCGCCTGCGTGTCGGCGTCCTCGAGGCCCTTCAGCAGGGTGCCGAACACGTCGAGCACCATCCGCGCCTGCGCGCGGGTGCGCTGGTCCGGGGTCTCGGGCATCGCCGCGACCGCCGCGTTCGCGCGCGCCATGGCGCGATCCCACCCCTGGGCCAGCGCCTGCGGCAGCCAGTGACCCTCGACGCAGACCAGCGTCACGAGCTGCGCCGGTTCGCCGTCGGCGGTCATGCGCAGCGTGGCGCGATCCGCGCCGTCGCGCACGGTCGCGATGTGGGTGTCGGCCAGCGCCGCGGCGGTGTCGATGCCCCGCTCCTCGGCGATCCGCAGCACCGAGCGCAGCAGGCTCGAACCGGGCCCGGCGGCGAACACGGCGCCGTCGAACTGCTGCAGCCCGTCGACGTCGCGCAGCGGCCCGTCGCCGAGCTCCTGCAGCACGCGGACGACCGCGTCGAACGCGAGCCGGCGTTGGCCGGCGAGCTCGGGCTCGGACTCCAACGACGCGCGCAGCAGCGGCGTGGCGAAGAACCGCTCGCGCTGCGCGGCGCCGACGCGCGCGAGGCGCCCGACCAGCGCCATCGACCGGTCGTACACCTGCGCGTCGACGCGCGCGCCGAACGCGCGGACCAGCCGCTCGACGTCGTCGCGGTAGCTCGGCGGCAGCTGCCGCCACAGCGCCTCGCCGTTCCCCTGTTGCACCTCGGCGAGCAGGTCGGCCATCTGTCGTTCGGCGCTGCGCGGCCCGGTCGGCGCGGCGCGGGTCTCGGCCTGCGGCGCCGGCGGTGGGGTCGGAGCGACCTGGCCGATGGCGGCGGTGGCGAACAGGGCGATGGCGGCGACGCGGCGGTTGGCTGGCATGGGTGCTCCGTGGATCCTGCGCCATCGGCCGCGGCGGCGGCGGCGCGCGACCCGAGGTCCGCGCGGCGTCCCACAACGACACCGGCCGCGCGGCCGACCCGGTGCGAACGGCGCCAGCGGGGCGCTGCACCGGCGACGCGGCGCGGCCGTTGGCGTAGATCATGGGCCCCATGCGCGTCCTCGCCGCCGCCTTCGTCCTGCTCGCGTGTACCCCGGCGCGCGCACAGACCGTCACCTTCGAGAGCCTGATGGCCGAGCTGCACGACCTCGATCGGCTGACGCGCCTGCCGGCGCCGGCGTACTCGACGTGGCAGTGGAGCAGCACCGACCGCCGCACGACCACCCCCGACCGGCCGCACTGGTTCGCGAACGCCGACGGCTTCGGCCAGGAGCCGGTGCCGAACTTCGCGGCGGTGCTGCGCCAGCCCGGCGGCGACGGCGTCGGCGAGTACCTGGTCTGCTCTGTCGACGGTCCGGGCGCGATCGTGCGCGGCTGGTCGGCGGGGATGCCGGGCACCCTGAGGGTCTGGCTCGACGACGCGGACGCGCCGCTGTTCACCGGCCAGGGCCGCGAGTTCTTCGCGCGCCGCAGCACAGCGCTGCTGCCCGGCTACGCCGACCTGCCCGCCGACCTGCGGCAGCTCCTGCAGCAGGAGGACGCCGACTACCTGCCGGTGCCGTTCGCGCGGCGGCTGCGCATCGTCTGGACCGGGCGGCTCAGCGACGTGCACTTCTACCAGCTGCAGGTGCGGCGCTACGCGGCGGGCGTCGCGGTCGAGACGTTCGCGCCGGACGCGGCGACGATCGCGCGGCTGCAGGAGGCCGCGGCGTGGCGGGCCGCGCTCGCCGCCGGCCCCGACCGCGGACTCGCGGGGCCGCGCGAGAACGGCTGGCGCTGCACCCTGCGGCCGGGGGAGACCTGGCGCGGGGAGGTGACCGCCGCGGGCGGCGGCGCGCTGCGCCTGCTGCGGTTCGCGCTCGAACACGGCGGCGACGACGCCTGGCGCACGGTGGTGCTGCGGATCCGCTGCGACGACAGCTCGGTGCCGCAGGTCGAGGTGCCGGTCGGTCTGCTCAGCGGCGCCGGCCCCGGCCTGCCGCCGCTGCACAGCCTCGCCTGCGACACGCGCGCGGGGCTCGACTGCCGCTGGCCGATGCCGTTCCGGCGCGTGCTGCGGCTCGAGCTGTGCAACTGGGGCGCCGAGCCGGTCGGCTGGATCGTGCGCGCGGACGTCGACGACCGCGCGTTCGACGACGGGTCGCTGTACTTCCACGCCCTGTGGCGGCACGACCGCGACCTGCACGCGCAGGCCGATCGCGCGCCGGTCGACCTGCCGTACGTGCAGGTGTCCGGCCGCGGCCGGCTGGTGGGCCTCGCGTGCCAGCTGCTCAACCCGCCGATGCACCCCTCGTGGCGCGACAACTGGTGGGGCGAAGGCGACGAGAAGATCCGCGTCGACGGCGCCTGGTCGACGATCGGCACCGGCAGCGAGGACTACTTCAACTACTCGTGGTCGCACTGGCGCCGGTTCGACGCGCCGTACTGCGGGCAGCCGCTGACGACGGGGCCGGGCACCTGCGGCTTCGTCAGCAACCACCGGCTGCAGGTCGTCGACGACCTGCCGTTCGCGCGCGAGCTGCTGGTGGCGATGGAGCTGTGGTCGCACCGGGACGTGGCACCGCTGAGCTACGGCCGCCTCGCGTGGTTCTATGCGGCACCCGGCGCGGTCACCGACCACCGCGCGCTGCAGCCCGCCGACGTCCGGCCGCCGGCGCTGGCGCCGTGGCCACCGGGGCTGCTGACGGAGGCGCCCGGCCTCGGCACGTGGCGGCCGGGCGCGTTCCCCGGCGGCGCGCGCGCGTCGGCCGGCGCGATCGACCCCGCGCGGCCGTGCTCGATCACGCGCAGCGGCGCGGTGCTGTGGTGGCAGGCCGAGACCGACGGGGTGCTGACGCTGCCGTTCGCCGTCGACGCGGCCGGGGAGTACCTGCTGCGGCTGTGCTGCGTGCAGCATCCGGGCGGCCCCGACGTCCGGGTGCTGCTCGACGGCGAACGGCTGCGCCGCGACGAGCGCGACATGTTCGCCCTGTCGTGCGCGTTCGGCGAGCGGCTCGAGGACCTGGTGTTCGAGCGCCGCGCGCTGAGCGCCGGCCCGCACGAACTGCAGCTGGTGTGCCCCGCCGGCGGCGCGGTCGGCGTCGACCTGGTGACCGTCGAGCGGCAGCCGCCGCCGATCACGCAGCTGCCGGGCGCGGACGAGGCCGAGCTGTGGCCGGTGCTGCGCCGGAGCGACGGCGTCGACGTCGCGATCGAGCACGTGGGCAGCGACTTCAGCGCGCAGCACCGCCGCGCCGTGCGCGTGCAGCGGGTCGGCGACGCGGTGACGTTCGGGCTGGCGGCGCTGCGGCCGGGTCGCTACCGCGTGGTGCTGCGGCTCAGCACCGGGCCGGACCACGGCGTCGTGCGGGTCGACTGGAACGGCGAGCGCGCGGCGCCCGACGTCGATCTCCAGGGCGGCGGGCCGCCGCTCGGCGTGCGCGAGGTCGAACTCGGCGAGCGCGACCTCGCCCGGCCGGTCGCGCTCGGGTTCACGCTGACGGGGCCGCTCGCCGCGCCGCCGCGCCTCGCGTTCGGCGTCGACTGCGTGCTGCTGCAGGCGCGTTGATCAGCGGCCGATGACCACGCGCTGCGGCGCCGACAGCACCGCGCCGAACGGGTTGATCGGGTCGAACGACACGCCGGTCAGCACCAGCCCGAAGCCGGCCAGGGCCGGATCCGGCGGCACGGCGAACGCGTGCGCCGCGGCGCCGCCGGCGGCGGGCATCGCGTCGATGCGGTCGACGGTCGAGTACAGGCTGCAGCCCGGCAGCCCGAACGCGTCGAGCCGGCTGCGGTCCAGCTCGGTGAAGCCGAACACCAGCAGCGCGCTGGTCGCGGCGGGCAGCAGCTGCTGGAGCGCGACCGTCGTGGTGGTGCCGACTCTCGGCACCGACGTCGTCAGCAGCGGCACGCCGTTGCCGCCCGGGCAGCCGAAGGCGAACGGCACGCTGCGCGGACCGTAGGTCCAGGTCGAGTCCAGCGTGGCGAAGAAGCGGCGGCCGCCGAACAGCAGCGTCTGGTCGCGCACCGGGTCGTACGCCATCGCGTGCTCGGTCCGGCCCGGCGGGTACGGACCCGGCGTCTGCGTCCAGGTCGCGCCGTCGAACTCAAAGGCGTCCTCGTGGGTCTGGATCGAGGACGCGCCGTAGCCGCCGAACAGGCGGCAGCGCCCGGCGCGCCAGTCGTAGACCATCTGCGCCGCGTGGCGCGGGCCGGGCGCCGGAGAGTTCGGCACCAGCTGCCACTGGGCGCCGTTGTAGGTCCAGGTGTCGGACTGCTCGATGCCCGCCTGCGTCGTGCCGCCGTACAGCACCATCTGGCCGCGCGCGATGTCGTACGCCATCGCCGCCGCGTAGCGCGCGAGCGGCGCGGCACTCACGGACTGCAGCGTCCAGTTCTGGCCGTCGTACTCCCAGGTCTCGTCGGTCATCGACGAGAAACTGACGCGCCCGCCGAACAGCACCACGCGGTCGCGCAGCAGGTCGTAGGCCATCGCTCCGTCGATGCGCGGGCCGGGCGTCGTCGACGTGATGCGCTGCTGCCACGTGGTGCCGTTCCACTCCCAGGTGTCGTCCAGCAGCGGGCCGAACACCGAGCCCTGCCCGCCGAACAGCACGACGATGCCGCGCGCCGCGTTGGCCGCCATCTGCGCGTGTGCGCGCGGCGGCGGCGAGCCCGGGACGATGGCGGAGCTCCACAGCGCGCCGTCGTAGCGCCAGGTCGTGTTGGTGGGCTGGGACGCGCTGTTGTAGCCGCCGAAGGCCATGACCTGCTGGCTGGTGTGGTCGAACGCAGCGGTGGCGAAGTTGGTCAACGCGGGCGAGTGCAGGAGGCGCTCCCCGGTCCACTGGGCCGGCGCCGTGGCGCCGAGCAGCACCGGCGTGAGCACGAGACAGGTTCTGGAGATCGACATGGGAGCACGGGGGACGGAGGCGTGGAGCGTCAGCGGCCGATCAGCGCGCGGACCGAATCCGACAGCACGGCGCCGAAGGCGTTGATCGGGTCGAACGAGATGCCCGTCAGGAAGAACTCGAAGCCGGCGAGCGCCGGGTCGGCGGGCACCGCGAAGGTGTGGCTCGCGGTGCCACCGCTGGCGACGAGGGCGTCGACGCGGTCGATCGTCGACGCCAGCGTGCAGCCGGGCAGGCCGGCCGGGCCGAGGTCGATCGACTGCGCCGCGAACCCGAACACCAGCGCCGCCGCGGTGGCCGACGGCAGCAGGCGGTCGAGCGTGACCTGCACGGCGGAGCCGACCGTCGGCAGCGAGGTCGACAGCCGCGGCACGCCAGCGGCGCCGGCGCAGCCCGGGGCCAATGGCGTCGACAGCGGGCCGAAGGTCCAGTTCGTGGCCAGCTGCTGCTGGCTGAAGATGCGCGAGCCGCCGATCAGCACCGTGCTGGTCCGCAGCGGGTCGTGCGCCATCGCGAACAGCGTGCGCCCGGCGGGCCGCGGCCCGGGCTGCAGGGTCCAGTCGACGCCGTCGAACGACCAGGTGTCGTCGAGGTAGTCGAAGGTCGTGCCGCTGGTGCCGCCGAACAGCAGGCAGGAACCGTCGGCCCAGTCGTAGACCATGCCCGCCTGCTGACGCGCCGGCGGCGAGGTGCTCGGCGTGAGCCGGGTCCACTGCAGGCCGTCGAAGGCCCAGGTCTCGGCCGTGGTCCCGCTGGTCGCGTGGAAGCCGCCGAACAGCAGCGTGCGCCCGCGGGCGAGTTCGTACGCCATCGCCGCCTCGCGCACGGGGCCCGGCGACTGCGCGGTGGTCACGAAGCTCCAGCCGATGCCGTCGAACTCCCAGGTCTCGCCGGCGATGTTGACGATGTCGCGGCGGCCGCCGTGCAGGACCATGCGGTTGCGCAGCACGTCGTAGACCATCGGCGCCGACGCGCGACCGCCCGGCGAGCCGACCGTGGCGAGCTGGCGCCAGGTGGTGCCGTTCCACTCCCAGGTGTCGTCGAGGACCGGTCCGAACACCGAGGACATGCCGCCGTACAGCACCAGGGTCCCGGAGGCGAGGTTGCCGGCCATCGCCGCGCCGTGGCGCGGCGGCGGCGCCAGTGGCGGCGTCAGCGCGACCCATTGCGTGCCGTCGAACGACCAGGTGCGGTCGACGGCCGCGAGCCCGCCCTCGCTGCCGCCGAACAGGACGGTGCGACCGGTGACGAACTCGAAGGCGCACGCCGCCGAGTTCACGCCGGCCGGCGACGGGGACAGGAGGGACTCCGACCACTGGGCGGACGCGGCGCCGCAGCACAGCGCGACGGCGCTCCCGACTCGGGTCCACTGGACCGGCAGCATCAGAACCTCCTTGGGTCGCGGACGGCCCGCTGCCGGGCCGAGGCCGCCGGCGGGTCATGCCGCGGTAGCCCACGACCCCGGAAGCGTAACAGGAGCGGTCGCCGAGGTGGACCCGCGGCGGCCGATCAGTTCCCGACGATGCAGCGCAGCGCGCCGCTGGTGACGCCGCCGAACGCGTTCCAGCCGGGCAGCTCGAACGAGAAGCCCTGCTCGAAGAAGGTCGCACCCAGCAGGTGCGCGGCCAGCGGGATCGCCAGCGTGTGCACGGCCTGACCGCCGGCTGCCGGTGCGGCCTCGACGATCTGCGGATCGACCAGCAGCGTGCAGCCGGTCATGCCGACGACGGTCAGATCGAACGGCAGCGGCAGGCCGCCCGCCGTCGTGTCGCTGAAGCCGATCGCGACGACGCCGATCGGCGCGGCCGGCAGCAGCCCCGACAGCGCGACCGCGAACGAGCGGCCGAGCCGCGGCGTGCCGAGCGCCGCCAGCAGCGGCACGCCGCTGCTGCCCGGGCATCCGGCGCCGAACGGGTCGACCTCGGCGCCGTACTCCCAGGTGTCGGTCGGGCCGTTGCCGCCCGCATCGACGCCGCCGAACAGCACCGGTCCGCGACCGGTGGCCAGCGCCATCGCGAACCGGCTGCGCGCGCCCGGCGCCGTGCCGACCGCCAGGTCCTGCCGCCAGACGGCGCCGTCGAAGGCCCACGTGTCGGCGAGGAGCGCGCCCGAGCCGTCGGCGCCGCCGTGCAGCACGGTCTCGGCGCGGCGGTCGTCGTAGACCATGCGCGCGTCGCCGCGTGGCGACGGGCCGGGGCCGCCGACGGCGGTCCAGGTCGTGCCGTCGAAGGTCCAGGTGCTGCCGGTCGGCCCGCTCAGCGGGTTGGTGCCGCCGTGCAGCACGACCCGGCCGATCACGGCGTGGAACGCCATCGCCGGCGCGACGCGCGGTCCGGGCCCCGCGGTCGCGACCTGGGTCCAGGTGCTGCCGTCGTACTCGAACGTGGTGTTGGTGGCGCCGAGCAGCAGGCTGTTGGCGATGCCGCCGTAGACGACGGTGCGGCCGCGCAGCGCGTCGTAGGCCATGCCGAAGGCCGCGCGGCCGCCGGGCGTCGCCAGCGGCGCGGCCTGCGTCCAGTCGGTGCCGTTCCACTCCCAGGTGTCGTCGAGCGACAGCCCGCCGGCGGGGCTCGGGTTGAAGCCGCCGTACAGCACCATCACGCCGCGACCGAGGTCGAACACCATGTCGTGGCCGGCGCGCGCACTCGGACTGGTCGCCGGGGTCCGCAGCGTCCAGCCGCCCGAGCCCAGGCTCCAGGTCTCGGCGTCCAGCGCGCCGCCGACCACGCGTCCGCCGAACAGCAGGGTCTCGGACGCGAACAGCGGCTCGAACGCCATCGCCGCCTGCACGCGACCGGTGGGGCCGCCGGCCGGTGCGATCGGCCGCCACTGCGCGGCGGCCATCGAGGGCAGGGCCAGCGCCGTGAGGAACGCGGTTGCTGCGTGGGTCAGGAGGGGCGGGATCGGGCGCCGGGTCATGGGCACCTGGGCGTCGGATGCGCTCGAGCAGCCGGCGGAATCCCGCGCGACTCGCGGCAAGGGCTGGCGAGGGGGCCGCGGCGGCGTGAGGATGCCCGGCATGGCCGGGGCGCCCCGCTCGATCCTGCACGCCGACATGGACGCGTTCTACGCGGCCATCGAGCAGCGCGATCACCCGGAGCTGCGCGGCAAGCCGGTGATCGTCGGCGGCTCGGGACCGCGGCAGGTGGTCGCGACCGCCAGCTACGAGGCGCGCACGTTCGGCGTGCACTCGGCGATGCCCGGCGTGCGCGCGAAGCGGCTGTGTCCGCAGGGCATCTTCGTGCGGCCGCGCATGGAGGTCTACGCCGCGGTCAGCCGGCAGATCGCCGCCGTGTTCGCGCGCTACACCGACGCGATCGAGCCGCTGTCGCTGGACGAGGCGTTCCTCGACGTCACGGGCAGCCGGGCGCTGTTCGGCGACGGCCCGGCGATCGCCGCGCGCATCCGGGCCGAGGTGCGCGCCGAGACGCAGCTGACCGTGTCGGTCGGCGTCGCCGCCAGCAAGTTCGTCGCCAAGGTCGCCAGCGACCTGCAGAAGCCGGACGGCCTGGTGGTGGTGCCCGCCGGCACCGAGCGCGCGTTCCTCGCGCCGCTGCCGGTGAAGCGGCTGTGGGGCGTCGGTCCCAAGACCCAGGAGCTGCTGCACCGGAGCGGCCTGCGCACGATCGCCTGCGTGCAGGCGCGGTCGCGCGAGCAGCTGGTCGCGGCGTTCGGCGAAGGGCTCGGCGCGCACCTGCACGCGCTGGCGAACGGGCTCGACGACCGCGCCGTCGAGTCCGAGCGCGCGCCGAAGTCGATCGGCCACGAGCTGACGTTCGCCGAGGACCTGACGACCGTCGACGCCGCACACGAGGTGTTGCTGCAGCTCGCCGGCCAGGTCGGTCGTCGCCTGCGGCAGGGCGGCTTCGCAGCGACGGTCGTGCGCCTCAAGCTGCGGCTGCCGGACTTCGAGACCTGCACCCGGCAGCGGAAGGTCGCGGCGACGCAGGACGACCTGGTGCTCTACCGGACCGCGCGCGACCTGCTGGCCGGGTGCTGGCCCGGCACCCCCGGCATCCGGCTGCTCGGCGTGACCGCGGCCGACCTGCGGCCGGCGTCTGCCGCGGCGCAGGGGTCGCTGTTCGGCGCCGCCGACGCGCGCAGCCAGAAGGTGCTGGCGGCAATGGACGCGATCCGCGACCGCCACGGCGAGGCGGCGGTGCGCCACGGGCTGGAGCGCCGCGACACGACGCCGTGGGGGCCGGGCGTCTGACCTGTCGGTCGCCGGTCGTGCTTCAGTCGGGTCGCCAGCGCGGGAACATCCGCGCGAAGTCGGGTTCGAGCAGCGCGCGCACGTGCAGTTCGCTCCCCGTCGCTGGGGTGGGCAGCCGCAGCTCGGCGCAGTGCAGCATCGCGCGGTCGATGCCGTGCGTGGCGCGCGCCGCCGCGTTGGCGGCGGCGTCGCCGTAGCGCGGGTCGCCCAGCAGCGGGTGGCCGATCGCGCGCAGGTGGGCGCGGATCTGGTGGGTGCGGCCGGTGTCGAGCGTGAGCCGCACCAGCGTCGCCGCGCGCGATCGGGCCAGCACCTGCAGGTGGGTGCGCGCGGGCTGGCCGCCATCGCCATCGACGACGACCTTCGGGCGGTCGCCGAACGGTTCGTCGGTGACGCGCAGCGGCAGGTCGATCGTGCGCGCGTCGCCATCGACGACGCCGGCGGTCACCGCCAGGTAGTGCCGCGCGATCGCGCCGCGCTCCATCGCCGCGCCGAGCGCCGCCAGCGCGGCCGCGTCCCTGCCGCACAGCAGCAGCCCCGAGGCCGGGCGGTCGAGCCGTTGCGCGAGGCCGACGCCGGGCATGGTCGCCGCGAGGCGCGCGGCGACGCTGTCGTCGACCAGCGGGCCGCCGTGCACCGCGAGTCCCGGCGGCTTGTGCAGCACCAGCACGCCGTCGCGCTCGGCGACGATCGGCAGCGAGAGTCGCAGTGTCCGTTCGAGGTCGCCCGTGTACCAGTCGATCGTGCGCGCCTTGCCGATCCGTACGCTCGCGGCCGAGCGCACGCCGTCGAGCGCGACGGCGCCGGCTGCGCACAGCGCGCGGGCTTGCGTCTGCGACAACTCCGGTCGCACGCGCCGGAGGGCCGCGTCGAGGCGCAGGCCATTCCATGCGGGGTCGACCGCGGCGGTCTGGACGGTCGGGGAATCCAGTGGGGAGGTCATGGAGGGCGGGTCTCGGGCTGATACAACTACGGGACGAGTGCCCGAGGTGCCCGATGCGCCCTTGGGGAAACTGCAAGTTCTTGCCCGGAATGGGACAACGCTGATTCTCCCCCCGGGATCGCCGCCCGGGCGGGCTGGGTCATGGGGATCCACCCGACCGGGTGGGAGGGCCTCTGCCCCTGCGGGGCGCGCCGGCTAGGCTTCCGCGACCTTCCCGAGACTACTGGAGGTTCCTGACTCATGAGATCCTTGCTACTCGCTTCGCTCGTCGCCCTCTCCGCCGTTCCGGCGAGCGCGCAGTCCCCACTCGTCACCACCATGGGTGCCCTAACGAGCGGAGGTCTGGTGCTGACGTCAACTGCGCCGTTCTCCAACACGGTCTACTTCGATCTGACGGTAACCGTGCCGTCCGGACTGATCATCACGCAGTTCGACATGCCCACTCAGGATGGTGGCTCGTCGAGTGAGCTCGACGTCTACACCACGGCGATCGGCGGCACCCACACCGGAAACCACAGCAATCCGGCGGCATGGACGCTCGTCAGTAGCGCCACCAGCTTCGAGCAAGCGGCGCCGACGGTCATCGTGCTCGACAAGGGCTTCTATCTGGCGCCGGGCACGTACGGCATGGCGCTGCATCACAAGAACATGCGCCACGTCTATCTGAATGGCGCCACACAGGTGCCGCCACTGCCGACGGTGTTCTCAACGGCTGAGATGTCCGTCGACCTCACCAATGGTCGCATCCAGAACTCCAATCTGGCGGCGCCGTTCTCCGGCGGCGAGTCAGGCGTGCGCACGCCGAACCTGACGATCCACTACCAGATGACGTCGTACGTGCACTTCACGCCGGCTCCTGTGACGGGTCTCTCGCCGTTGAACGTGCAGTTCAACGATGGCTCGGTCTCCATGGACCAAGTTGCCGGCATCACGCTGTGGGCGTGGGACCTCGACAACGACCTCGTGGACGAGACCTTCGTGCAGAATCCGTCGTCCGTCTACGCCTGCGGTGACCATACTGTCCGCTTGACGGTATTCGATTCCACCGGCACCTTCACGGTGACCCGGACCGACGTCGTGGCCGTCGACACTCTGGTTGCCAATTGGTCGTGGACCAAGATCGGCGATCCTGCGGTCTTCCAGTTCACCGACCTCAGCTCGCCCTCGGCGACCAGCTGGGCCTGGGACCTGGACGGCATTCCCGGGACCGACTCGACCGTGCAGAACCCCGTGTTTTTCTACCAGCCGGGTTGTGCGCCGGTCGCGGTGAGCCTGACGGCCAGCAACTCCTGCCGGACCGACACCAAGGTGATCGAGATCGCGCCGATGCCGACCCTGGAGACGCTGTTCGACACCAACAACGCGGGCGTCGCCGGCACAGGCAACTTCTTCGACATCAACGTCACCGCGCCGGATGGCATCGAGATCTGCGGAATGCACGTCAACTGCAACGACGCGGGCGGCACGCCGTTCACGATCGACTTCTACACGATCCCGGGCACCTATGTCGGCAACGACACGAACCCAACCGGTTGGAGCATGGTCACGGGCGCTGGCGTCTCGCAGCCCCGCGACGAGCAGACGTACGTGCAACTGGCGACGCCGGTCTACCTGCCGCCGGGCACCCACGGCGCGGTGGTGCACATGAACACGGTGGGCCCGGCCTACATGGGCACCGGCAGCAACCCGGCCCCGGGTCTGACCAGCTACAGCAACGCCGACATCACCCTGAGCCTCGGCCAGGCGCGCTCGGCGCCGTTCGGCGGCACGCTGTTCACGCCGCGCATCTGGAGCGGCCGCCTCCACTACGCGACGCAGCCGCAGGGCCTCGGCGCGTACTACACGTTCGGCGCCGGTTGCGCCGGCTCGCTGGGCGTGGTCGGCAACACCGCGACGGCGCTGCCGCACCTCGGCCAGCCGTGGACGATGGAGTTCGACAACGTGCCGTTCGGCGTGCTGCCGTTCTACGGCCTGAGCAACACCACGTTCGGCGGCTTCCCGCTGCCGCTGCCGGGCTCGCTGATCGGCGCGCCGGGCTGCGACATCCTGATCGCGGCCGACTTCAACGGCGGTCTGGTGACCGCCGTCGGCAACGTCGCGACGTGGACCCTGAACGTGCCGAACGCCTCGGTCTTCCTGGGCCTGCACATCTACACCCAGGCGCTGTCGTTCGACCCGGTCAACGCGCTGGGCGGTGTGTTCAGCGACGGCGCCACGGCGCTGATCGGCAGCTGATCGAGCGCCGCTCGATCGGTTGACCCGACGCGACGCCGCGCGCCCTCCGGGGTGCGCGGCGTCGGCATGTACGGGGGGGCTCAGATCGGCGCGCGCCCGTCGGCGGCACCGTCCTCGCGGTCGATCGCGGCGGCCTTCTGCCGGAACTCCTGCTCCGTGCACAGCCCCTTCTCGACGGCCAGTCGCTGCACGGTCTTGACCGCCAGCGCCAGCTCGCCGACGGCGCGCAGCAGGCGCTCCTGGTCGACGTCGCCGCGGGTGCTGCGCAGCGTCGCCAGCTCGCTGCGCAGCTGGCGCGCCTCGTCCTGGGCGCGGTCGATCTTCCCGTGCTGGTAGATGTCGAAGATCCAGTTCAGCAGGCTCATGGCGGGATGGTAACGGGTCTCGCGGTTGCCGGCCCGCGCGCGTTCCTGCAACATGCCCGGCCGATGTCCGGCCCGAAACGATCCCAGCCCTACCCCGAGGTCTCCCCGCAGGCCGACTACCCGGCGCTCGAGCAGGAGGTGCTCCGGCGCTGGCGCGAGCAGGGGACGTTCCAGCGGTCGATCGACAACCGGCCGGCGGGGGCGCACGGGCAGGGCGAGTACGTGTTCTACGACGGTCCGCCGTTCGCCAACGGGCTGCCGCACTACGGGCACCTGCTGACCGGCTACGTCAAGGACGTCGTGCCGCGCTACCAGACGATGCGCGGCAAGCGCGTCGAGCGCCGGTTCGGCTGGGACTGCCACGGCCTGCCGGCGGAGATGGAGGCCGAGAAGGAGCTGCAGATCGCCGGCCGCGAGGCGATCACGGCGTTCGGCATCGACAGGTACAACGACCACTGCCGGCAGAGCGTGCTGCGCTACACCGACGAGTGGCGCACCTACGTCACGCGGCAGGCGCGCTGGGTCGACTTCGACCGCGACTACAAGACCATGGACCTCTCCTACATGGAGAGCGTGATGTGGGCGTTCCGCCAGCTGTGGGACAAGGGGCTGGTCTACGAGGGCCACCGCGTGATGCCGTACTCGTGGGCGATGCAGACCCCGGTCAGCAACCACGAGATGCGCATGGACGACGCGACGCGGCCGCGCCAGGACCCGGCGATCACCGTCGCGTTCCGGCTCGACCCCGCCGCCGGCGATCCGCCGGGCGGCGTCGAGGCCCTGGTCTGGACGACGACGCCGTGGACGCTGCCGAGCAACCTGGCGCTCGCGGTCGGCCCCGACATCGACTACGCGGTGGTGCGGCTGGGCGACCGGCACCTGCTGCTCGGCGCGGCGACGCTGCAGGAGTACGAGAAGGAGCTGCAGGGCCACGAGGTCGTGCGCACGCTGAAGGGCAAGGACCTCGTCGGCCGCACCTACACGCCGCTGTTCCCGTACTTCGCCGGCCGCGCCAACTGCTTCCGCGTGCTCGTCGGCGAGTTCGTCGACACGACGACCGGCACCGGCATCGTCCACATGGCGCCCGGCTTCGGCGAGGACGACCAGAAGGTCTGCGAGGCGAACGGCATCGAGCTGGTCTGCCCGGTCGACGACCGCGGTCGCTACACCGCCGAGGTCCCCGACTGGCAGGGCGTGCTCGTGTTCGACGCCAACAAGGACATCATCAAGGTGCTCAAGGACCGCGGCGCCCTGCTGCGGCACGTCACCTACACCCACGAGTACCCGCACTGCTGGCGCACGCGCGAGCCGCTGATCTACAAGGCGATCCCCGGCGCCTGGTTCGTCAAGGTCACCGCGATCAAGGACCGCATGCTGGCCAACAACCGGCAGATCCGCTGGATCCCCGAGCGCGTGAAGGACGGCCAGTTCGGCAAGTGGCTGGAGAACGCGCGCGACTGGTCGATCTCGCGCAACCGCTTCTGGGGCTCGCCGATCCCGGTGTGGAAGAGCGACGACCCGAAGTATCCCCGCGTCGACGTGTACGGCTCGATCGCCGAGCTCGAGCGCGACTTCGGCGTGCAGGTCACCGACCTGCACCGTCCGTTCGTCGACGAGCTCGTGCGCCCGAACCCCGACGACCCCAGCGGCAAGTCGATGATGCGCCGCGTGCCCGAGGTGCTCGACTGCTGGTTCGAGTCGGGGTCGATGCCGTTCGCGCAGGTGCACTACCCGTTCGAGAACAAGCAGTGGTTCGAGGACCACTTCCCGGCCGACTTCATCGTCGAGTACGTGGCGCAGACGCGCGGCTGGTTCTACACGCTGGTGGTGCTGGCGACCGCGCTGTTCGACAAGCCGCCGTTCCGCAACTGCATGTGCCACGGCGTGCTGCTCGACGAGGGCGGGCAGAAGCTCAGCAAGTCGCTGCGCAACTACCCGGACCCCGAGCAGCTGTTCGCGACGAAGGGCAGCGACGCGCTGCGCTGGTTCCTGATGAGCGGGCCGGTGCTGCGCGGCGCCGACCTGCGCATCGACAAGGAGGGCAAGCAGATCGCCGAGATCGTGCGGCTGGTGCTGAACCCGATCTGGAACGCCTACTACTTCTTCACCCTGTACGCGAACGTCGACGGCGTCACCGCGCGGCTGCGCGCCGATCAGACGCAGCTGCTCGACCGTTACGCGCTCGCCAAGACGCGCGGGCTGGTGGAGGACGTGCAGCGCGCGATGGACGACTACGACCTGGCGGGCGCCTGCGCCGTCGTCGTGCAGTACCTCGACGCGCTCAACAACTGGTACATCCGCCGCAGCCGCGCGCGGTTCTGGGGCGAGACCGACGCCGCCGACCGGCAGGACGCGTTCGACACGCTGTACACGTGTCTCGTCACCCTGTGCCGCGTGGCCGCGCCGCTGCTGCCGCTGCTGACCGAGTCGGTGCACGGCGGGCTCACCGGCCTCGAGTCGGTGCACCTGCAGGACTGGCCCGACGCCGCGACGCTGCCGGCCGACCCGGACCTCGTGCGGCGCATGGACCTGCTGCGCGACGCCTGCTCGCAGGGGCTGATGCTGCGCGAGGAGCGCAAGCTGCGCACCCGGCTGCCGCTCGCCGGCGTCACGCTGGCCGGTGCCGGCGCCGAGTCGCTGCGCGAGTACGCGCCGCTGCTGCAGGACGAGCTCAACGTCAAGGCGGTGGACTTCGCCAGCGACTTCGCCGCCTACGGCGACGTCCGCCTGCACGTCGACGCCAAGGTCCTCGGCCCCAAGCTCGGCCCGCAGATGAAGGCGGTGCTCGCCGCCACCCGCAGCGGCGACTGGAAGGTGCGGCCCGATGGCCGCGCCGAGCTGGGCGGCGCCACCCTCGACGCGCAGGACTTCGAGCAGCGCCTGCAGCCCAAGCCCTCTGTCGCCGCCGCGGCGCTCGGCGACGGCCGCACGATGATCGTGCTCGACACCGAGATCA
Organism: Planctomycetota bacterium; assembly: GCA_050245995.1. Taxonomy (GTDB): domain Bacteria; phylum Planctomycetota; class UBA1135; order UBA1135; family UBA2386; genus JBFWWV01. The sequence goes on from JBFWWV010000011.1 coordinate 119,620, forward strand.
CCGCCGCGCTCGAGCAGGAGGGTGCCGCGCGCGACTTCGTCCGGCTGGTGCAGCAGGCGCGCAAGGACGCCGGCCTGCACGTCAGCGACCGCATCGCGCTGGTCGTCGCCGCCGACGGCGCCGCGCGCGCGGCGATCGACGCGCACCGCGGCTACGTCGCCGAGCAGGTGCTGGCGACGGCCTTCGAATTCGGCGAGGCCCCCGACGGCGCCCACGGCGGCGAGGGGACGATCGGCAGCGACGGCCTGCCGGTGCGGTTCGCGCTGCGGAAGCAGTAATCAGCAAGACTGCGGTGCAAGCTCGCTCGCTTCGCTCGCTCGCGCACCGCGCGCGCGGACGCGGTCCGCGCGCCGGCGGCGACCGACGACAACGGCGCGGGGACGCAACACCCGCGACGCGCGCATCCGCGCGGAGGGAACGCATCCGCTCCGGGGGCGCAGCGGCCGGGCCGGCTGGCACGCGCCGCGCCGCGTTGCACATCCGCAAGGCAACACCGCAGGCGCGTCACGGCGCGTGCGGGCCGGCCCGGGCCGCTGCTGCGGCCACGCCGCTCGGGCCGGGTCGCGCTTCGCTGCCCGCATGCGCGGGGGCAGCGAAGCTGAATACCAAGGGCAGCCGCGACGGGAGCACAGCCGCCTGGCGCGCGGCTTCGGCTGCGGCGCTTCGCGCCTCCGCGCGCCGCAGCATCCGCGAGGAACCTCGGTGGAGCCCGGCGGCCGCGCGGCCGTTGGCCGGAGACCATCGACCGGCGGATTCCCCCGGCGCACGCGCGACCGCGGCTCACCGACCCTCGACGGCGACGGCGCCGTTGCCACCTCGCAGCGATCCGAGGTTCCTCGCGGATGCCGCGGCGCGCGATGCGAGCGCCAGCGAGCGAGCCGAAGCCGCGAGCCAGGCGGTTGTGTTCCCGTCGCGGCTGCCTCTGGTGTTCAGCTTTGCGCCTCCCGCCTTCGCGGGGCGCAAAGCGCGACCCTGCCGGAGCGTCGAGGCCGCAGCAGCGGCCAGGGGCCGGCCCGCACGCGCCGTGACGCGTCTTGCGCGTTGCTTCGCGGATGCGCAACGCGGCGCGGCGCGTGCCAGCCGGCCCGGCCGCTGCGCCCCCGGAGCGGATGCTCTCCGCTCTCGCGGATGCGTTGGATGCGGGAGTTGTGCTCCCGCGCCCGTGTCGTCGGTCGCCTCCGGCGCGCGGACCGCGTCCGCGCGCGCGGTGCGCAGGCGCGCTCAGCGCGCCTGCTTGCACCGCCGAATCACGGCACCACGCGCCAGGTGTTGCCGTCGGCGGCGGCGCGGCCGCCGGCGGCGGTCTCCGAGCTGTTGATCTGCGTGGCGGGAATGCCGACCAGCGCGGCGCCGGCGGGCGGCGGGTTGGCCTTGCCCGAGTAGGTGGAGTCGCGCGACTGCAGGATGTCGCCGAGCTGGTTGGTGAAGAACGTCCCGTAGCCCTGCAGCTGGCGGTCGCGCGGCCATGCCAGGCAGGTCCAGTAGTTCTCGGCCATGCCGGGCGCGACCGTGGCCATCGTCGTCGGCGACGCGATCTGGCCGACGCCGGCGGCGTCGGGCAGGTACACGGCGAAGTAGAAGCCGTGCGACAGCGCATGGCCATCGGTGTCGATCTTGCCGAGGCCTGCCGACAGGTACGCAGGCCGCAGGAACGTCGACGTGCCGCGCAGCACCTGGGTGCCGGCGAGCTCGGGCAGGCTCGCGGCCTCGCCCTGGCCGTTGGAGTCCAGGTCGATCATGCCGTTGGTGCGCGCCAGCTGCTGCGCGGTGACGATCGACCGGAGGGTGGCGACGACGCTCTTCTCGTTGGCGTTGGACCGCGCGCTCATCAGGCTCGGCAGCGCGATGCTGGCGAGAATCGCCAGCACGGTGACGACGATCATCAGTTCGATCAGCGTGAAGCCCGGTGCCTTCGGTCTCATCAACGGTTCCCCGGCGGCTCTCATCGGCACCGGGGGGCGGTGCGGGTGCAGTCGGGTCGCGAACCGGCGCTGGCACCGGGGCTCCGGCTGGCCGGGTGGCGCTCAAGGCGCGCGTCAGCGGCTCGGCGCCTTGCCTTCCTCGGCCACGATCTGCGGGATCACCTGCCGCAGCTTCTGGGCGCGCGCCTCGGAGTGGGGGTGGGTGCTGAGCCATTCGGGGCCGCCGCTGCCGAGCGCCGCCATGCGCTCCCAGAGGGCCACGGCCGCGTACGGGTCGTAGCCGGCGCGGACGGCGTAGCGGATGCCGACGACATCGGCCTCGGTCTCGTGGTCGCGGCTGTAGGGCAGCAGCACGCCGACCTGCGAGCCCAGGCCGAACGCGGTCAGCACCCCCGTCTTGGCCTCGTCGCTCATCTCGGTCAGCGACAGGCCGGCGCCGACGGCGGTCATCGCCGCCTGCAGGATCGACGCCTGGGTCATGCGCTTGCCGCCGTGCCGCAGCGTCGCGTGCGCGACCTCGTGGCCCACGACCGCGGCCAGGCCGTCCTCGTCCTGCGTCAGCGGCAGGATGCCGGTGTAGACCGCCACCTTGCCGCCCGGCAGGCACCAGGCGTTCGGGATGTCGTCGGCGCGCAGCAGCTTGAACTCCCACTGGTAGTCCTTCTGCGCCGCGGCGGCGATGCGCTGGCCCACGCGCTGCAGCATGAGGTACTGCGGGCCGCTGGTGATCTCGGGGTACTCGGCGGTGGCCTCGGCGTACGCCTGGATGCCGAGCTGCGCCTCCTCGGCCTCGGAGTAGAGGTTGAGCTTGCCGAACGCGGTGCAGGCCGAGCCGAGCAGCAGGACCAGGGCGATCAGGACGAAACGCAGCGACCGAATCATCATCTCATCTTCACGCGCTGCCGGCCTCGGTGCCAGAGGATGCGGCATCCGGTGAAACCTGGACCGTCGGAGCGGCTACTTGTCGGTGTCGCCGGCGCTGCCGGGGACTCCTTCCCCTCTGCACCTGGAGGTTCGATGTTCTCACTCCGCGATCGCGGCAACTCGCTTTCCGACCTGGTCGAGATGCGGGCGTCCCTGCGGCGCCAGCAGATCGTTCTGACCGGCGCCCTGCGCGACGTCCAGTCCGAGCTGCGCAGCTGGGAGCGCCATCGCACGGCGTGCGCGGCCCAGGGCACGGCGGTGCCGCGCGAACTCGGCATCCTGTGGGAGGAACTCGGCGACCGCGAGCGCGAGCTGGCCATGGACGTGGTCCAGGTCGAGGCGGCGCTGCGCGAGACCAACGCCGAGATCCGCGCCTGCCTGGCGCCGCGGCCGATCGCCTCGTGAGTCCGGTTCGCTGAGCCGGTTCGCTGAGTCTGGTTCGCTGGGTTCGTTCTCCCGCTCCCCCTGAGTCTGGGCCGGCGAGGCCGGCGCCGGCCGGCCGCGCGCGCTTGCGAATCCCCCGCGGATGATCGATGCTCCGCGGATGCGACCTGATCTGGTGATCGTCGGCGGTGCCCGCACCGCCATGGCCGAGTACTCGGGCACCCCCGGTTTCGGCAAGTTCAAGGACGTCTCCGCCATCGACCTGTGCGCGCACGCCGCCAGGTCGGCGCTCGAGCGCGGCAAGGTCACGCCCGATCAGGTCGACGAGACCTTCGTCGGCAACGCCGCGCAGAGCAGCAGCGACGCGATCTACGGCGCCCGCCACGTGGCCCTGAAGGCGGGCGTGCCGATCGACAAGCCGGCGCTGACCGTGAACCGCCTGTGCGGCTCCGGCATCCAGTCGGTGGTGAGCGCCGCGCACTCGATCCTGGCCGGCGAGGCGAAGCTGTGCCTCGCGGGCGGCATGGAGAACATGAGCCAGGTGCCGTTCGTCGTCCGCGGCGTCCGCCAGGGCATCCGCTTCGGCGCCAAGACCGAGCTCGAGGACCTGCTGTTCCAGGCGCTGTACGACCCGTTCTGCAAGTTCTTCATGGCGCAGACCGCGGAGAACGTCGCCAAGAAGTGCGAGATCTCGCGCGAGGAGCAGGACGAGTACGCGCTGCGCAGCCACATGCTCGGCGCCGCCGCGGTCCAGGCCGGCAAGTTCGCCGCCGAGATCGCGCCGCTGACGGTGCAGATGGGCCGCAAGGAGGTCGTCGTCGACACCGACGACCACATCAAGCCGGAGACCACGATCGAGGCGCTGCGCTCGCTGCGTCCGGCGTTCGGCAAGGACGGCACGGTGACCGCCGGCAACGCCTCGGGCATCGTCGACGGCGCGGCGATGCTGGTGGTGACGACGGCCGAGAACGCCAAGGCGCGCGGCCTCGTCCCCAAGGTCCGGATCCGGTCGTGGGGCCTCGCCGGCGTGCCGCCCGAGGTCATGGGGCTCGGCCCGGTGCCGGCGATCCAGATGGCCTGCGAGCGCGCCGGCCTGAAGGTGGGTGACCTCGACCTGATCGAGATCAACGAGGCGTTCTCGGCGCAGTACCTCGGCTGCGAGAAGGAGCTCGGCCTCGACCGGAACAAGGTCAACGTCAACGGCGGCGCGATCGCGCTGGGCCACCCGCTCGGCGCCACGGGCGCCCGCCTGCTGCTGACCCTGATGCGCGAGCTGGAGCAGAGCGGCAAGTCGCTCGGCTGCGCCTCGGCCTGCATCGGCGGCGGCCAGGGCATCGCCATGATCCTCGAACGCGTCTGAACGAACCGCACGCTGAACGCACCGCACCGAGCCAAGGAGCCGCAGCCATGACCACGCAACCGGGACGTACCGTCGAGTTCGAGGGCCGCGTGCTCTACCTGACCGAGGACCAGAAGACCCTCGAGGCGCAGCTGTACGGCGGCGAGCGGCTGCCGTTCGATCCGGACCGCAAGCTGATCGACAACATCTCGACCGACGAGCTGACGCCCGGCTGGGTCTGCTACTACTACGACGAGACGCTGGCGCGCTACTGCCTGGTCGGCCTGCGCGGCGGTGCGGTGAAGCCGGACGCGATCAAGGACGGCGGCTTCTCGGTGATCGTCAGCGGCGTCAGCAAGGGCTGCGGCAGCTCGCGCGAGACCGCGCCGTACTCCGAGCTCAAGGCCGGCGTCCAGCTGGTCATCGCCAGGAACATCGAGAAGATCTACGGCCAGAACTGCCAGAACATCGGCCTTCTGACCTCGACCGACTTCTCGCTGATCGGCCGCATCGAGAAGGGCGAGGCGATCCCGATCGAGGAGTTCACCAAGGGTCTCGACCCGATCGCCGCCGAGATCGTCCGGCACGGCGGCCTGTTCGCCTACAACCAGGCGCGCCTGCGCGGCGACACCGCGCCGCCGGCCGTGACGACCGGCAAGCGGCCGATGACGCTGTGCGAGAAGATCATCAGCAACCGCGCGATCGCCGACGCCCGCACCGGCCAGCTCGGCATCCCGGCCGTGCAGCCCGGCGACGCGCTGTTCGTGCGCACCGACGTGCGCTTCAGCCACGAGTACGTGACGCCGATGGCCGAGGCCCTGTTCAAGATGGGGCTCGGCGCCGACGCCAAGGTCAAGGACCCGCAGTCGGTGTTCGCGTTCCGCGACCACCTGACGTTCCTCGACCGCGTGATGCCCGAGGCGCACGTGAAGATGGGGCTGAAGGAGCAGGCCGCCAGCCTGGCGACCGTGCAGGAGCGCTTCACCACGGCGCAGGGCATCAAGCTCTACGGCGAGGTCGAGCGCGGCGGCCAGACGGTCGGCAGCGAGGGCATCTGCCACAACATCGTGATCGAGGACATCGCCGAGCCGGGTCAGCTGGTGATCGGCACCGACAGCCACACGTGCATGGCCGGCGCGCTCGGCTGCTTCGCGTTCGGCGTCGGCTCGACCGACATGGCCAACAGCTGGTTCACCAAGGACGTGCGGGTCAAGGTGCCCGAGTCGGTGCGCGTGAACCTCACCGGCAGCATGCGGGATGGCGTCTGCGCCAAGGACCTGATGCTGCACCTGCTCAGCGACGAGTTCTTCAAGACCGGCGCCGGCATCGGCAAGGTGCTCGAGTTCGCCGGCCCCGCGGTCGCGGCGATGTCGCTCGACGAGCGCGCGACGCTGACCAACATGGCGGTGGAGGCCGGCGGCTTCACCGGGATCATCGAGGCCGACGAGGTCGTCGTCGACTACATCGGCGACCAGCGCGGGACCGACAAGGCGAAGCTGCGCGCGCAGCTCGTCAAGGCCGACCCCGGCGCCAGCTACTGCAAGACGTTCGACATCGACCTGTCGCAGCTGGTGCCGACCGTCGCCACGCCGGGCGATCCGCGCAACGGCGTGCCGCTGGCCCTGCTGCGCGCGCAGCAGGGCAAGGTCGCCGTGAACATCGCCTACGGCGGCTCGTGCACCGGCGGCAAGAAGGCGGACATGGACATGTACGCCGCCGTGGTCAAGAAGGCGCTCGACAAGGGGCGCACCCTCGACACGGTGAAGCTCTACATCCAGTTCGGCAGCCAGCGCATCCGCGCCTACGCCGAGACGATGGGCTACGTCGAGCTGTTCGAGCGCGCGGGCGTCGAGCTGATCGACCCGAGCTGCGGCGCCTGCATCAAGGCCGGTCCCGGCGTGTCGTTCACCAAGGACGAGGTCACGGTCTCGGCGATCAACCGCAACTTCCCGGGGCGCTCGGGTCCGGGGCAGGTGTACCTGGCGAGCCCGCCGGTGGTGGCGGCGAGCGCGTTCCTGGGCTACGTGGGCGGGCCGGACGAGCTGTAGGCGCGAGCAAGGGGCGCACCGCGGGATGAGCGCGAGGCGCGTCTGCTCCGGAGAATCGAGCGCACGCGAACCTACCCGCCACGACCTGTCTCGGCGGAGTAGAGGAGGCACCGCGCGCGGGAACGCGACGGATTGCGATGGGAGCCGTGCGGTGAGGTGTCGCGGCACACGGTCGCGCTGGTCGTGGTGCAAGCTGTTCCGCCTCGGATCGAGTGCGTAGGACGAGTCCGGTGCCGCCTGCGTCGCGCCCTATTGCTGCGACAGCCGGCCCGCTGGATCGCAGCGACAGCGCGACTCCTGTTGCAAAGAACTCGCAGGTGCGATGTGTTCGCAGCCCATGGTCGCGCCACGCGAGCTGCCGCACTTCACCGAGCGGTGTCGGGCTCTCGGCCTGCCGCTCACGGCGCAGCGGCGCGCGATCTTCGACGTGCTGCGCACGCGCACCGACCATCCGACCGCCGACGACGTGGCGCGCGCGCTCGAGCAGCGGCTGCCCGGGACCTCGCGCGCGACCGTGTACCGCACACTCGAGGCGCTGGTGACCAACGGCCTGATCCAGCGCGTCAGCCATCCGGCGACCGCGGCCCGCTACGACGTGCGTATCGATCGGCACCACCATCTGGTGTGCGATCGCTGCAGTGCGATGAGCGACCTCGCGGCCGCGGCCTTCGACGACCTGGCGCTCCCCGACTTCGCGTCGTCCGGATTCCGGGTGCGGGACTACTCGGTCCAGGTGCAGGGGCTGTGTCGCCGGTGCGCCCGGGATCGGCGCGACCCTTCGGCGCCCGCCCGGCGCGGCCGGGCGCGGCGCAGGCCGACACGACAACGCAAGCCAACACGACAGCAGAACCAGGAGAACTGATCATGCAGAAGACACTTTCCCGCAACACCAGCGCGCGACTGCGCCCGGACCTCTGCGCGGCCATCGCGCTCGCGGTCCCGTTCGCGGCCGCAGCGTGCTCGGTGTCCGCTCCGTCCAGCCAGGCGACCGTCGATCCGACGGCCGCCGCATCGATCGAAGGATGTCCGGTCATGGGTCACGCGCAACAGGGCACCGACGTCAAGGACCGCAACACGGCGCTCGGCGGTCGTTCCAACCGCGACTGGTGGCCGAACCAGCTGAACCTCGCGATCCTGGCGCAGCACTCGGAGAAGAGCAATCCGATGGACGCCGGCTTCGACTACGCGGCCGAGTTCGCGAAGCTCGATCTCGACGCGCTGAAGAAGGACATCGCCGCGGCGTTGACCACGTCGCAGGAGTGGTGGCCCGCGGACTACGGCCACTACGGCGGTCTCATGATCCGTCTCGCCTGGCACAGCGCCGGCACCTACCGCATCTCGGACGGCCGCGGCGGCTCGGCCTCGGGCACGATCCGCTTCGCGCCACTCAACAGCTGGCCCGACAACGGCAACCTCGACAAGGCGCGTCGCCTGCTGTGGCCCATCAAGCAGAAGTACGGCAACCAGATCTCGTGGGCCGACCTGATGATCCTGACCGGCAACGTCGCGCTCGAGACGATGGGCTTTCAGACCTTCGGCTTCGGCGGCGGCCGCGCGGACGTCTGGGAGCCCGAGGACGACGTCAACTGGGGGCCGGAGACCGAGTGGCTGGCCGACAAGCGCTTCAACGCGGAGCGCATGCTGAAGAACCCGCTGGCCGCCTCGCAGATGGGGCTGATCTACGTCAACCCGGAGGGCCCGAACGGCGACCCGGATCCGCTGAAGGCGGCGACGGACATCCGCATCACGTTCGGCCGGATGGGCATGAACGACGAGGAGACCGTCGCGCTGATCGCCGGCGGCCACACGCTCGGCAAGACCCACGGCGCCGCCAACCCGAACGGCAACGTCGGTCGTGAGCCCGCCGCCGCGGCGATCGAGGAGCAGGGCCTCGGCTGGAAGAACGCCTTCGGCAAGGGCAACGCCGAGGACACGATCACCAGCGGCCTCGAAGGCGCCTGGACCTACTCGCCCGACAAGTGGTCGCACGACTTCCTGTCGAACCTGTTCGAGTACGAGTGGGAGCTGACCAAGAGCCCAGCGGGCGCCTCGCAGTGGATCCCGAAGGCCGGCCAGACCGACCGCACGACGCCGGACGCGCACCTGCCCGGCAAGGGCCATCCGGTGGTGATGCTCACGACCGACCTGGCGCTGCGCTTCGACCCGATCTACGGACCGATCAGCAAGCGCTTCCTCGAGAACGAGGAGGAGTTCAAGGCGGCGTTCGCCAAGGCGTGGTTCAAGCTGACGCACCGCGACATGGGCAGCCACGAGCGGCTGCTCGGCAAGTCGGTGCCGCCGGCGCAGCAGTGGCAGGACCCGGTGCCGCCGGTCGATCACCCGCTGATCGACGGCAAGGACATCGCCGACCTGAAGGCGAAGATCCTGGCCTCCGGCCTCGGCGTGCCGCAGCTGGTCAACACCGCCTGGGCGTCGGCGGCGACGTTCCGCGGCACCGACTGGCGCGGCGGCGCCAACGGCGCGCGCATCCGGCTCGCGCCGCAGAAGGACTGGGCCGTCAACCAGCCCGCCGAGCTGGCGAAGGTGCTGGCGACGCTCGAGAAGGTCCAGAAGGACTTCAACGCCACGCTGTCGGGCGGCAAGAAGGTCTCGCTGGCCGACGTGATCGTGCTCGGCGGCTGCGCGGCGGTCGAGGCGGCGGCGAAGGCGGCCGGCCACAGCGTGCAGGTGCCCTTCCGGCCGGGTCGCACGGACGCGACCGCGGCGATGACCGACGCCGAGTCGTTCGACGTGCTCGAGCCGAGGACCGACGGGTTCCGCAACTTCCTGACCGCCGGCGACCGCCCGGCGCCCGAGCAGCTGCTCGACCACGCGTTCAAGCTGAACCTGACGGCGCCGGAGATGACGGCGCTGGTGGGCGGCATGCGCGCGCTCGACGCCAACACCGGCCGCAGCAAGCACGGCGTGCTGACCGCGCGACCGGGCAAGCTGACCAACGACTTCTTCGTCAACCTGCTCGACATGGCCACCCAGTGGTCGCCGATGGCGTCGAACGCCGACCTGTTCGAGGGCAAGGATCGCAGGAGCGGCGCAGCGAAGTGGACCGCGACGTCGTGCGACCTGATCTTCGGCAGCAACAGCCAGCTGCGCGCGATCGCCGAGGTCTACGCCCAGGCCGGCGGTGAGCAGAAGTTCGTCCGCGACTTCGTGAAGGCCTGGACCAAGGTCATGGAGCAGGACCGCGTCGACGCGTGATCCGCGCGGCGGGCCCGCCGCGAAGTGGGCCCGCATCGCCACCGGCGCTACGCTGCCCGTGTGACCGGCGAACGCGGCCTCGGCGAACTGCGGCGGATCCTCGGGCCGCTGGCCGGCGCCGCGGTCTGCGTCGGCATGGCGGTCGGGGCGGGCATCCTGCGCACGCCCGGCGCGATCGCCGGCGAGCTGCCGAACGTCGGCTGGATCTTCGGCGTCTGGGTGCTCGGCGCCGTCGTCGCGACGCTCGACGCGCTGATCCTCGCCGAGATGGCGTCGTCGGTGCCGCGCGTCGGCGGCCTGGTCGCGTACCTGCACCTGTCGTTCGGTCGACGCGTCGCGTTCCTGATCGGCTGGTCGATGCTCCTGGTGACCTGGCCGGCGTCGCTGGCGGCGGTCGCGGTGGTCACCGGCGAGCTGGTCGCCGGCGGCGCCGACACGTTGGGCAGCGGCGCGCCGACGTCGCCGTTCGGGCTCTCGGTGGCCGTGGCAGTGATCGCGGCGCTCGCGGCGATGAACCTGATCGGCCTGCGGTTCGGCGCGCGCGTGGAGATCGGGCTCGTGCTGGCCAAGGTGCTGCTGCTCGGCGGCGTCTGCGGGGCCGCGGCGCTGGCGGCCGGCGGCGCGGTGTCCGATGCACCGGCGGCGACGGCGTCGTTCCCGGCGACGACCGGTGCGTTGCTCGCGGCCGTCGGCGGCGCGATGGTGCAGGTGATCTTCACCTATGACGGCTACGCCGACGCGGTCTACATGGCCGGCGAAACGCGCGACCCGGGCCGGGCGTTGCCGCGCGCGCTGTTCGCGTCGCTGCTGACGATCACCGGTCTCTACCTGCTGGCCAACGCGTCGTTCGTCTGGGTGCTCGGCGTCGATGGGCTGGCGCAGTCGAAGTTCCCGGCGCTCGACGTCGCCGGCGCCGCGTTCGGCGAGGCCGGGGGTGTCGTGCTGACGGTCGTCGCGGTCGTGATCATGCTCGGCGCGCTGAACGCCTACTTCCTGACCGGCCCGCGCATCGCGCGCGTGCTCGCCGAAGAGGGGCTCGCGCTGCCGTTCCTCGGCCGCGTGCCCGAGAGCGGCGCCCCGGTCGGGGCGACGCTGTGGATCGCAGCGCTGGCGATCGTGTTCGCGACGACCAACTCGTTCGGCCAGCTGCTCGACGTGACGGTGCCGATCATCTCGGTGACCGTGTCGCTGGTGGCGATCGGTCTGCTGGTGCAGCGCCGGCGCGCGCCCGAGCGGCCGCGGCCGTTCCGCACGCCGGCGGCCGGCGTCGTCGTCGGGCTGCAGGTGGCGCTCGGCCTGTTCCTACTGCTGAGCTACAGCTACAGCAACCCGCACGCGGTCGCGATCGACGCCGGCGCGTTCGCGGTGGGCCTCGTGGTGTACGAGGTCGTGCGGCGCCGCCGGGCGGTCACCTAGTCCGCGCGGGCCGCGGCAGCCGCAGCTGGCACAGCACGACGCCGACGGCGACCGCGGCCACGGCGGCGAAGAACCACCCGGAGTGCGCCATCGAGACGCCGCGCAGCTCGCCGGGGCCGATCAGCAGGCGCCAGCCGATCACCGCCGCCGCGATCGCCATCATCAACAGGCACCCGGTGCGCACGGCCTCGCGCGTCTGTGCGCCGGAGCCTTCGACCAGCACCAGCAGCGCGGTCAAGAGGCACGTGGTCACGCAGGTGAAGCCGGCGTCGGTGCGCGCGGCGACCGGTCCGAGGACCTCGCCCCACAGCGACGGCACCAGGATGCGCACCCAGGGGAACGCGGTGGTGACGACCGCGACCATGCAGCAGCCCAGCAGCGCCCGCGCCAGCGGCCGGGACGTCGGCCAGCGCGGCCACAGCGGGCGGTCGGGTCGGTGGTGCGCGGTCGCGAAGTTCACGTTGGCCTCCGCCGCGGCGTGCGAGGGAGCGTCGGTGCACGGCGGGAGAACGCGTTCACGACGACAGGATAGCGTCTCGGCGCGGAGGCCACGACCCGCCCGATTGCGGTGCAGCGGCCATGTCGCCGCGGGCTGCAGCGCGCTCCGTCCCGGTTCGGGATGCACCCACTCCAGCGGGTTCGACCAGGGGTCGAAGGACTCCGGATCATGTCCACCGATTCGAGCGATTGGGACCCGCTGCCCGAGGGCGACGCAGCGCGGTTTCCCGGGGAGGCGGCCGCGCTGCAGCCGCGCAGTGCAGCGGCCCGGCCGGTCGCGGTTGCCGAGGCGGCCGCGGCCGGGGATCGGGAGCCGGCGATGCCGGGACTGCAGAGCTCGGTCGCGGCCCAGGCGAGCGCGTTGGTGGCGATGATGCAGGTGCCGGCGCCGCCGCCTGTCGCGCGCAAGCCCGAGGCGCCGGCTGCGCCAGCACGCGAGCGTGCTCCCGGCGATCAACGCCGGGCCGAGGTGGCCGCAGTCGACGAGTCGACCGACGCGCGGGAGCGCGAGGCGTGGTTCCGGGCGATGCCGGTGCTGGAGCAGGATCGCCTGCGGCGCGCCTGGCAGGCCGAGCGGCCGGCGCCGGCCGCGTCCGCGGCGCCGGCGGGGACACCGACCGTGGTCGCCGGCGCCCCGGCCGATCGCCAGCGGGTCCGCAGCCAGGAGCTGCTCGAGTGGTTCTGGGTCGCCTACGTCGTGTTCTTCGTCGCGGCCCTGCCGCTGATGCTGACCGAGGGGCTCGCCGGGTTCGTCCGCATGGCGATGGCCGGCTGCATCACCGGCATGGTGTGGCAGGTCGTGCCGCGGACCCGGTTCTCGTGCGTGGCGTCGGCGGTGGCGGTCTACTGCGCGGTGGTCATCGCGCCGCGGTTCGGCGAGCTGGTGGACACCCCGTTCGACCTGATGGTGTCGCTGGCCGGCGCGGTGCTGGTCGGCTACCTGGCGAGCCTCGGCGCGATGCACGAGGAGAAGCTCGCGGCGCTGCGCCCCAGCGGCGCGGGCGCGGGCGCCGGCTCCACCGCGAGCTGAGCGTGCGGCCCGCGCTCAGCGCGGCAGCGTGGCCGTGAAGGCCCGCCGGCCCGGGTCGCCGGCGGCGTGGTCGGGCTGGAGCGCCAGCGCCGCGCCGTCGAGCTCGAGGCGCAGCGCGTAGGCGCCCGGCGGCAACGCCAGCAGCGTGGTCGCGCGTCCCGGCAACTCGACCACCGAGCGGCCGACGGTCGGTGTCGCGTCGTCGCGGACCGACCGCCACGCCACCGGGAGCACGCCGCGGGCCGGGTCCGTGACCTCGGCCCGCACCAGCACGGGCGCGCCGCCGTCGGGCGCGACCTGCACCTGCAGGACGACGCCGGCGGCGAACTGCGCCACCAGCGCGACTGCTTCGTGCCCGGCGAACGCCAGTCGGTGTCGCCACGGCTGCAGCGGCAGCGGCGCGCCGTCCTCGTCGACCGGCTGCGCGCGCAGCGCGTAGCTGTCGGCGGCCAGCGTCGGCAGCGCGAACGCGCCGTCGTCGGCGCCGCCGACCCGCGACCACATCGGCTCGCCGTCGGGGTCGTCGGTCGCGGCGGCGAACTCCTCGCCGGGCTGCAGGCGCCACACGTCGAGCCGCAGGCGCGTCACCGGCGCGCCGTCGGGCGCGCGCGCGCGCAGCGTGACGCCGCTGGCCGCCGCGCGCGGTGCGAGCGCGAGGTCGACGCGGGTCGGCGGCGCCGTCGCGCCCGGCACCTGCAGCGGTCGGGTCTCGGCCTCGAGGTCGGCGGCCTCGACCAGCAGGCGGCCGACGGTGCCGGCGGGCAACGCCAGCGCGGCGCGGCCAGAGGCGCCGTCGCCGTGCAGCGGCGGCGACCCGTCGGCGCGCTGATAGCTCCAGCGGAACGCGTCGACCGGCGCGCGGCCGACGAGGTGCAGCACGTGCAACTCGACGTTGGCCGCCGGCGCGTCGGTGGTCGCGACCGTGGGTGCTCCCACGACCGGGTCGTCCGCCGGGGCGGCGGGATTCGTCGAGCCCGAAGTGGTGGTCGGGCGATCGGCGGCCACCCGGACCGGGTCGCCCGTGCGCAGCTGGTCGGGTGGGTCGAGGCCTTCCCCGGCATCGGCGGGCGGCGCGGTCGACGGCAGCGGCGGCGCCACGTCGTCGCCGCCGCGGATCATCGCGAACCACAATCCGGTGCCGGCTGCGATGGCGGCGAGGACGACGATGCCGTGGATGCGGGCCATGGGGGAGACGCAGTGTCGGGCACGGGGCGCGCGGCGCAAGTCGACGGTGTGGCCGGGCGTGGAGGGTCGCCAGGGGCTGCGTGTGGCGCCGCAGCGGAACACCGCACGGGCGCTCGCCCGGCCCGGGCAGTTTGACCTTGGCCGCGTCGGGCGGGCTCGCGATACTGCTCCGCCCTTTCGACGCGGCCGAGGCCGCCGCACACCCGACGGCAACCCATGAGCAAGGTCTACGACATCGGCGTTCTCCCCGGCGACGGCATCGGCGAAGAGGTGGTGAACGCCGCCCTCGGCGTCCTCGACGCGGCGCAGGAGACCTACGGCTTCCAGACCCGGCGCGAGCCGATGCCGTACGGCGCCGAACACTTCCTGAAGACGGGTGAGACCATGCCCGAGGCCGCCTTCGACCGCATCCGCGACATGCACGCGGTGCTGTTCGGCGCGATCGGCGACCCGCGCATCGAGGTGGGCAAGCTCGAGTTCGCGATCATCGCCGGCATGCGGCACAAGCTCGACCTGTTCGTGAACCTGCGGCCGATCAAGCTCTACCACGAGTCGCTGTGCCCGCTGAAGGGCAAGACCCCGGCCGACATCGACATGGTGTTCTGCCGCGAGAACACCGAGGACGCCTACGCCGGCGTCTACGGCTACACCAAGAAGGGCACCGAGCACGAGATCGCGCTGCAGGAGATGATCTACACCCGGCGCGGCACCGAGCGCATCATCCGCCACGCGTTCGAGCTGGCGAAGAAGCGCGGGCCGAAGCCCGGCCGCGAGCGCCCGCAGGTGACGCTGGTCGACAAGGCCAACGCGGTCCGCGCGCAGGACCTGTGGACCCGCACGTTCGCCGAGGTCGCCAAGGAGTACCCCGGCATCGCCACCGACCACGCCTACATCGACGCGGCGTGCATGTGGATGGTGAAGACGCCGGAGTGGTTCGACGTCGCGGTGACCACCAACCTGTTCGGCGACATCATCACCGACCTCGGCGCGATGCTGATCGGCGGCATGGGCATCGCCGCGTCGGGCAACATCCACCCCGGCAAGGTGTCGATGTTCGAGGGCATCCACGGCAGCGCGCCGAAGTACAAGGGCACCGACAAGGCGTCGCCGCTGGCCACGATCCTGGCCCTCGGTCTGCTGCTGGACCACGTCGGCGAGGCCGAGGCGGGGCGCCAGGTCGAGGCGACCGTCGCCGACCTGATCCAGACCGGCCGGATCCGCAGCTTGCGGGCCGGCGAACACGGCTGCCGCGAACTCGGCGAGATGGTGGCCGTGCGGCTGCGCGAGCGGGCCGACGCCAAGGCCTGATCCCGCGGCGGATCGGGGCTCAGGCCAAGTGCCCGGGTGCGCAACCGGGGTCGCGGCGGGTATCCTTGGGGCCGCCCTGCTCCCCAAGCCCGTCGCCTGATGCACGATTCCGTCCCTTCGCGTGGCCCCCGGTCGGCCGCGACTCTTCTCCTCCTGGGCCTGCTGACCGTCCCGACGTTCGCGCAGAAGCAAGACGCAGCGAGCCGGCCGTATCCCGCGCCGCCTGTGCTGTGCGCTCAGTTCGACATCGCGGCGGGGACGGTGCAACACCTCGAGGTGCTGCCCACGCCCGACGGCGACCGCGCGGTGCGGGTCGACTTCGCCGGCACCGTGTTCACCCTGGCGCTGATGCCGCACGACGTGCGCTCCGCGGACTTCCAGCTGCTGGTGCGCGACGACAACGGCATCCACGCCGTGCCGCGCCCCGCCAGCGTGACCTACCGCGGCAGCGCGCTCGAGGACCCGAACAGCTGGGTCGCGGCGACCATCGAGGGGCCGCAGCTGAAGGCGCTGGTGCGGATGGCCGACGGCGACCTGTGGGTGATCCAGCCGGTGCGTGAGGTCCAGCCCAACGCGGGGCCGGCGCTGCACGTCGTGTTCCGCTCGACGGACAGCGCCAACCTGCCGTGGAACTGCGGCGTGCAGGGCTCGCTGACCGCGCCGGTGCCAACGCCGGTGCAGACCGACGTCACGCTCGAGTGCGAGATCGCCTGCGAGGCCGACTTCCAGTACTACCAGCTCAACGGCAGCAACTCGACGGCGACGCAGAACGACATCACCGGCGTCATCAACGCGGTCGAGACGATCTACCTGGCCGACGTGCAGATCGGCTACGCGCTGACGCAGATCCTGGTCAACACGTCGTCGGCGACCAACCCGTACACGTCGAGCGTCGCGGGCACGCTGCTGAACCAGTTCCGCAACAACTGGAACGGCACCCACGGCGGCATCCAGCGCGACATCGCCCACCTGTTCACGGGCCGGCCGATGGGGCAGTCCAGCGGCGGCGCGATCGGCATTGCCTTCGTGTCCTCGGTGTGCACCACGTCGGGCTACGGGGTGTCGCAGTCGCGCTGGACCGGCAACTTCGCGCTGCGCGTCGCGGTGACGGCGCACGAGATCGGCCACAACTTCAGCGCCCAGCACTGCGACGCCGTGCCGCCCTGCAACATCATGTGCTCGGGCGCCGGTGGTTGCAGCGGCAACGTCTCGACCTTCAGCCAGAACGAGCGCAACCAGATCGTCGGCTTCGCCAACACGCGCAACTGCCTGACCGTGGTGCCGAGCAACCCGGTGATCAGCTCGGTGACCCCGTCGGCGATCAACACGTTCGCGCCGGGCACCGTGACGCTCAGCGGCTCGGGCTTCCTGGGCACGACCCAGGTGCAGATCGGCAGCACGGTGCTGACCTCGGGGTTCACGACCCCGGACGACAACACGCTGCGCTTCAACCCGCCGCCGGGCCTGCCGGTCGGCATCGCGCTGATCAACGTCACCAACTCCGCCGGCACCGGCGCGTCGGGGATGTTCGTGCAGGCGACGGACCCGTGCCAGATGACCGTCAACGGCGCCGTGCTGGGCGGGCAGACGCTCACCTGGACGATGGGTGGCGGCCTCGGCAACGCCTGGGTGCTGCTGCTCGGCCCCGGTCCGAGCACCACGCCGTTCCAGGGCTGGCCGATCATCGACAACCTGTTCCTGCTGGGCTTCGGCTTCCTCGACCCGCAGAACGGGATGGCGACCATGGGCGTGCCGGTGCCCGCCGGTTCGCTCAGCGGGCAGACCATCTGGTCGCAGATGGTCGAGCTGCTGCCGTCGACCACGGCGCTCACGGTGGACAGCTCGTCGACGGTGCGTTCGACGCTCATCTTCAACTGATCGAGCCGCCGTCGCCCGTCCGCATCCCCGCTCGCCCCGCCCGCCCCGCTCGCCCCGCCCGCCCCTTCCGCCACCCATGCAAGCCAGTTCTCCTCGGGCCCGCCGCGTCGCGGCGGGCGTCTTCACCGTCTTCGGCGTCGTCCTGATGTCGGCGCTGGCGCCGGCGCAGCGGCTGGATCCGGCGCAGCGGCCGTACCCCGCGCCACCGCAGCTGTGCGGCCAGTTCGGCATCGTCGCCGGCACCGTGCAGCACCTCGACGTCGAGGCCGCACCGAACGGCGACCGCGCCGTGCGGGTGGAACTCGCGGGGACGACGTACACGCTGGCGCTGATGCCGCACGACGTGCGGGCGCCGGGCTTCCGGCTGCTGGTCCGCGACGACGCGGGCGTGCACGAGGTGCCGCGTCCGGCGAACGTCACCTACCGGGGCAGCGTGCTCGAGGATCAGGGGAGCTGGGTCGCCGCGGCGATCGACGGCCCCGCGGTGCAGGCCCTGGTGCGTATGGCCAACGGCGAGGAGTGGGGCATCCAGCAGGTGCGCGAGGTGCAGCCCGGCGCCGGTCCGGCATTGCACGTCGTCTACCGCACCGCCGACAACACGACGTCCAACCACCTGTGCGGGGTGAACTCGACGATGACCGGCCCGGTGCCCGAGCCGGTGGGGCTCGACCTGGCGTGGACCTGCGAGATCGCCTGCGAGGCGGACTTCCAGTTCTACCAGGCGAACGGCAGCAGCACGGTCGCGACGCAGAACGACGTCACCGCCGTCGTCAACGCGGTGAGCGCGATCTACCTGAGCGACGTGCAGACGAACTTCACGATCACGCAGATCCTCGTCAACACCTCGTCGGCCGCCAACCCGTACAGCACCAACGACCCGGGCGGGCTGCTCGGCGAGTTCCAGACGCACTGGGCCGCCAACCACGCCGGCGTCCAGCGCGACATCGCCCACCTGTTCACCGGCCGCAACCTGACCGGCAGCGTGATCGGCATCGCCCAGCTGGGCGTCGTGTGCGCGCCCGGCTACGGCCTGGTGCAGTCGCGCTTCCGCACCAACTTCACCCAGCGGACCGGGCTGTCCGCGCACGAGCTCGGGCACAACTTCAACGCGCAGCACTGCGACGGCATCAACCCGTGCTACATCATGTGCTCGGGCCTCGGCGGCTGTAACAACAGCGTGACCACGTTCGGAGCCAGCGCGCGCAACCAGATCGCCTCGTTCGTGCAGTCGAGGACGTGCCTCACGGTGATCCCCAACCCGGCGCAGATCACCGGCATCGCCCCGGCCACCGTCACGACGTTCGCGCCCGGCACGGTCACGCTGACGGGCGCCGGCTTCATCGGCGCGCTGCAGGTGCAGGTCGGCAGCACGGTGCTGACCTCCGGCTTCACCACGCCCGACGACAACACGCTGCGTTTCAACCCGCCGGTCGGCACGCCGATCGGGGCGACCACGGTGCAGGTGACCAACTCGCTGGGCGCGAGCAACACGGTCCAGCTGCAGGTGCAGGCGACCGACCCCTGCCAGCTGCAGGTCAACGGCGCGGTGCTCGGCGGCCAGTCGCTGGTCTGGAACATGGGCGGCGGTCCGGGCAACACCTGGGCGATGCTGCTCGGGCTGGGGCCGACGACGTCGCCGTTCCAGGGCTGGCCGGTGCTCGACAACAACCTGGTGCTGGGCTTCGGCGTGCTCGACCCGGGGAACGGTCTGGCGTCGTTCTCGCTGCCGGTGCCGGCCGGCGCGCTGGCCGGACTGACCATCTACACGCAGATGGCCGAACTCCTGGCGACCCCGGTCCTCAACGTCGACTCGACGTCGGCGGTCCGGTCGACGCTGATCTTCAACTGACCGCGCCCCACCGGGCGGCGGCAACGCGGGTCAGACCGGCGGCGGATCGGTCGGCACGGTGGCGCCGCCGTGCCGGCGATCCCGGCGCGCTCCGGCCGCGGAGCGCGGCGTCGCCGCCATCCGCGCGGGGTGACCGCGCCCGACCAGCAGGGCCGCCAACGCGGCCTCGGCGGCGCGCGGCAGCGGCGGCAGGGGGCGAGGGCGGGTGACAGCGTCGCGTGGCGTGGTTCGCATACCCCCCTGACGCGCGGCGGGGGCGGGACCAATCCGTTACGTGGGCCATCCGTCCGGCCGCCGTTCCCGGCGCCTATCGTTTCGGACCGTTTCCCAGGAGTCGCACATGATGACCCGTTTCGCGGCGGCCGCGCTGTTCGCGCTCGCCCTTCCCCTCGTCGCACAGGACGCCGACGCCAACCCGGCGGAGGCGACCTTCTACAAGGCCTACTGGCTCGAGAACGGCGAGCGGAACTTCGCCGCCGCCATGGTGCTCTACGACCAGTTCCTCGAGCAGGCGCCCGAGCACCGGCTCGCGCGCGAGGCCGCGCGCTTCCAGTTCGGGCTGCTGACGCGGACCGGCAAGGCCGACGCCGCCGCCGTGTTCGCCAAGAAGCACCAGAAGCTGCTCGGCGACGTCGCGACAGGCTCGCCGGCGCGGCCCGGCGCAGACGCCGAGCCGGGCGGTCGCGGCGCGGGGCGCCCGCGCGACGGCGGCGCCGGTCGCGGCGCCGACGTGGACCCGGCGCAGCGGCTGGCCGACCTCGAGAAGCAGCTCGCCGAGGCCAAGCAGGAGGGCGACGACGACCGCGTGACGCGGCTCGAGCGCCAGATCGCGCGCATGCGGCGCGCGGCCGAGGGCGGCGGTGAGGGCGGGCGCGGTCCCGGCGGCGAGCGCCGCGGCTTCGCGCCGGTCGAGTTCGCCAAGATGTCCAAGGAGGAACTCGACGAGTTCAAGACCCAGCGCCTCGAGCGCATGACCGGCATGATCGACCGGCTGCGGGAGAACGGCATGGACGAACGCGCCGACCAGCTGCAGGCCTCCGTCGACGGTCTCAAGAAGGCGCTCGACGCCGGCAACCTCGAGCAGGCGCAGGCCGCGTGGGACAAGATGACCGAGGGCATGCGCCGCGGTCGCGGCGGTCGCGGTGGCGGCGGCGGCGGCGACAACGGCGGCGGTGGCGGGGACACCGGTGGCGACACCGGCGGCGGTCGGCGCCGCGGCGGCGGCGGCGGTGGTGGTGGCGGCGGCGACTGACGCGCGCGCCGGGCGCGCCATCGTGCGCGCCGGCGCCCGCTGCCGGTAGACTGCGGCCGCGTGCCGCGTCCCGATCCCGTCCGCCTCGAGATCTGCCACCACATGCTGGCGGCGGTCTGCGAGGAGGCCGGCCTGCTGCTGCAGCAGAGCGCGGTCAGCCCGAACATCCGCGAGCGCCGCGACTACTCGGTGGCGGTGTTCGACCGCGACGGCCGGCTGGTCGCGCAGGCCGCGCACATCCCGGTGCACCTGGGCAGCGCCGCCGACGCGGTGGCCGCCGCGCGCGCCGCGATCGACTTCGCCCCGGGCGACACCGCCATCCTCAACGACCCGTACCAGGGCGGCACCCACCTGCCCGACGTGACGATGATCGCGCCGGTGTTCGCGCCCGGCGCGCGGCGGCCGGACTGGTTCGTCAGCGGCCGCGCGCACCACGCCGACATCGGCGGCGCGGTGCCGGGTTCGATGGGGATCGCCCGCGACCTGCACGGCGAAGGGCTGGTGATCCCGCCGGTGCTGCTGCGCCGCCGCGGCAAGGAGCAGGCCGCCGTGCTGTCCCTGCTGCTCGCCAACGTGCGCGGCGCCGACGAGCGTCGGCTCGACCTGCGCGCCCAGGAGGCGTGCCTGCGGAAGCTGGGCGAACGGCTGCTGCAGCTGCAGCGCGAGTTGGGGCGCGACGCGCTGCGCCGGCAGACGGCGCAGCTGATGGACTACACCGAGCGCACCGGCCGGGCGGCGCTGCGGCAGCTGCGCCGCGGCGCGTTCGCGGCCCGCGATCACCTCGACGACGACGGCCAGGGCAACGGTCCGCTCGACATCGCGTTGCGGCTCGGCACCGGCGGCCGCCGGCTGTCGTTCGACTTCTCCCGCAGCGCCCCGCAGGCCGCGGGCGGCGTCAACGCCAACCGCAGCGTCGTGCTGGCGGCGTGCGCGTACGCCGTGCGGTGCCTGTGCCCGGAGCGGATGCCTACCAACGACGGCCTGTTCCGGCTGTTCGAGGTCGCGACGCGGCCCGGCACGATCGTCGACCCGATCCGGCCGGCGCCGGTCGCGGGCGGCAACGTCGAGACCAGCCAGCGCCTGGTCGACGTGTGCCTGCAGGCGCTGGCGCGCGCCGCCGGCGGCGCGCTGCGCGATCGGATCCCGGCCAGCTCGGCCGGCACGATGAGCAACCTGTCGGTCGGCGGTCGCGACGACGGCGGCCGCGAGTTCGCGTTCTACGAGACGCTCGCGGGCGGCGCCGGCGCCGGGCCGTCGCGCGACGGCCGCGCTGCGGTGCAGACGCACATGACCAACACGCGCAACACGCCGATCGAGGAGCTCGAGCACCGCTACCCGGTCCGGGTCGAGCGGTTGACCGTGCGGCGCGGCAGCGGCGGCGCCGGGCGGCATCGCGGCGGCGCGGGCATCGACAAGGTGCTGCGGGCGCTCGCGCCGGTGCACGTGACGTTCCTCGGCGACCGGCAGCTGCAGGGGCCGCCGGGCGTGCTCGGCGGTGGCGACGGCGCGCCGGGCGAACTCTGGTGCGAGCAGGGCGGGCGGCGGCGGCGGCTCGCCAGCAAGGTGACGCTGCAGCTCGACGCCGGCGACGCCGTCGAGCTGCGCACGCCGGGTGGCGGCGGCTGGCGCCGGGGCGCCGTCGGCAGGGCGCGTGGTCGCCGTGCGTAGCGTCGCGTCGCTGGCGGCGCTGGCGTTGGCCGCGTGCGCCGTCGCGCGCTACGAGCCGCTGGTGGTGACGCCCGCGGCCGGGCTGCCGGCCGACGCGTTCCAGCGCTGCGTCGAGATCCTGCGCGGCAAGTACGGCCGCGTGGTGCTGGCCGACGCGGCGGCGTTCCGCCTGCAGACCGACTGGGTGCCCGGGCCGGACGCCGAGCTGGCGCAGCAGCTTCGCGCCTCGGTGTTCCGCGAGGGCGATGGCCTCGGCGTCGTGGTGGAGGCCCGCTACCTGCGGCTCGGCTGGTTCGACCGGTTGCCCGAGTGGAGCGCGCCGCGCCCCGACCCCGCGCTCGAACGCGACCTGGCCGCGGCGCTGACGGCGGGGTTCTCCGGCTGAGCGCCGGTTCGGCTCAGCCGCGCGTCGCCGCCCGCAGCAGCCGGGCGACGGCCGCCGCGTCGGGCACCGGGGACCCTTCGGCGATGTCGAGCGCCGTCTGGTCGACGGTGCGGTCGCGCAGCGTCGGGTCCGCACCGCGGGCCAGCAGCAGGTGCGCCGCCTCGAGGTGGCCCTGGCGCGCGGCGATCATCAGCGCCGTCTCGCCGTCCTCGTGCTCGCGCTGATCGACGGCGGCGCCGGCGTCGAGCAGCGCCGCGATCGCCGCGCTGGCGCCGCGCGCGGCGGCCACCGCCAGCGGGACCGGGGGGACGAGGTGTCGATCGTCCGGCGTCAGCCCCGCCGGCGCCGCGCCGGCGTCGAGCAGCGCGCGGACGATCACCAGCTCGGAGTCGCCGTCGTCGAGGGCGCTGGTCAGCGGGGTGTGGCCGTCGTCCGCCGCGACGTCGGCCGAGGCCCCGTGCCGAAGGCACAGCGCGACCAGGTCCGGGCGCCGGCAGTCGACGGCGATCCGCAGCGCCGTCGAGCCGTCGCCGGTCCTGCGGTCGCGCACCCCGCCCTGGACCAGCCGCCGGAAGTCGGCGTCGTCGCCGCGCTGCAGCGCCGCGGCGGCGCGTTCGAGGTCGAGGGACATGTCCGGCGGAGGCTGGCGGAGGACCGGCGCCGCGTCAACCGCCCGGTGCGCACCGGAGCGCCGTCAGCGCGCGTCGCAGGCGCGGTTCGCGGCCGGCGCGTCGGTCGCTCGCGCGCCGCAACAGCTGCAGCGCCGCGTCGTCGCGGCCGCGCACCTGGAGCAGCCGGGCGCGCGCGAGCACCAGCGCCACCGCCAGGTCGTCGCCGCAGCCGGCGACGCGCGCCGCCCGCAGCGCCCGCGCGGCGTCGGCCCAGTCGCGCTCGAGCACCGCGGCCTCGAACTGCCAAAGGCGCACCGTTCCACTCGGGTGCAGGGCCGCGGCCGCGGCCAGCAGCCCGGCGGGCGTCGGGGCCGACCGTCGACGCAGCACCTGCGCCAGCATCCGCCGCAGCGCGAACGGCACCGGCCGGACCGACAGCGCGGCGCGGATCCTGCGGATCCGGCGCAGCCGCCCCTCGGGGTCGGGCAACGCCCGCGCGCGCGGCAGCAGGCAGAGGGCGCCCTGGTCGCGCAGCAGGTCGGCGGCGAGGCCGCACAGCGCCTCGGCCAGCCGGCGCTGCCAGAACGCGAGGAACGCGTCGTCGTAGCCCAGGTGGCTCGCCACCTCGGCCCACAGCCCGCGCAGTTCGCGGCGGCCGAGGCCGAGTCGCGCGGCGGTGGCGGTCAGGTTGCAGCGGCCGTTGCGGTGTCGCTCCGAGCGTCGCTGCACGGCGACGAGTCGGCGGTGCACCGCGGCCGGCAGCAGCGCCGCCGACGCCTCCGGTGCGGGGGCGTCGCCGACCGCCGCTCCACCGGCCAGCCAGTCGAGGTCCTCGGCGACCTCCTCGCCGCGCCGGCGCTGGCGGTAGAGCCAGCGCTCCGCCAGGCGGAACCAGCGCTGGTGTCGTTCGCGTTCGTCCAGCGCCGCGATCGCCGTCGGGTGCAGCAGGCAGTCCAGGCGCAGCTCCTGGTGCAGGTCGTCGAGCAGCTCGCGGCGGTCGCCGGGCGGCAGTCGGCGCCGCTGCGCGTGCCGGTGCAGCTGCGCCGGAAGCAGGCGCCGGACGAACGGCTCGAGCGCCGCGAGCGCTGCCGTGGCCGGGCCGTCGTCTGCGTCGGGGTGCGTTCGCGTGTCCGCCATGCCCGTGGCAGACGCATCGGGGGGGATCGACCGTGGGCAGAACTGGAGCGCCGCCGGCCGCTGCCCTATGCTGCCGCCCTTTTTCCCGCCCGCGGCTCCATCCCCATGTCCACAACCTGCGTCGTCGGCATCCTCTGGGGTGACGAAGGGAAGGGGAAGATCATCGACTTCCTCGCCGACTCCGCCGACTTCGTCGTGCGGTTCGGCGGCGGCCACAACGCCGGCCACACGCTGATCCTGCCCAGCGGCAAGCTGGTCCTGCACCTGGTGCCGTCCGGCATCGTCCACCCCGACGTGACCAACGTGATCGGCAACGGCGTCGTGGTCGACCCGCTGCACCTGGTCGACGAGGTGAAGCGCCTGCAGGAGCGCGGCCTCCGTGTCGAACCCGGAGCCAACCTGCTGGTCAGCGAGCGCGCGCACGTGATCCTCGAGGCGCACCGCGTCCAGGACCACTGGCACGAGCAGGCACGCGGCAAGGGGCGCATCGGCACCACCGGCCGCGGCATCGGTCCGTGCTACGCCGACCGCTGCAACCGCATCGGCCTGCGCATGGGCGATCTCGTGCGCCCGGAGCGGCTGCAGCAGGGGCTCGAGCGTCTGTGCGCCGAGAAGAACCCGCTGTTCCACGGCGCCGGCCTGCCGGAGCTGTCGCCGGCGCAGCTGTTCGACCAGCTGGCGGCGGCGGGCGCGGCGCTGCGGCCGGCGATCGTCGACACCGGCGACCTGCTGCGGCGCGCGCACAAGGACGGCAAGCGCATCCTGCTGGAGGGCGCGCAGGGCTGCCTGCTCGACCTGGAGCACGGCACCTACCCGTTCGTGACCAGCTCGCACAGCAGCACCGGCGGCGCGTTCTCCGGCACCGGCCTGCCGCCGCACGGCATGCGCACGGTCGGCATCGTCAAGGCCTACGCGACGCGCGTCGGCGAGGGCCCGTTCCCCAGCGAACTCGCCGGCGAACCCGCCGAGCGGCTGCGCGCGGCCGGCAAGGAGTACGGCTCGACCACCGGCCGCCCGCGCCGCATCGGTTGGTTCGACGCCGTCGCGGTGCGCTACGCCGGCGCGCTGTCGGGCACCGACGAGCTGGTGGTCACCAACCTCGACGTACTCGCCGACTTCGGCGGCCTGAACCTGGTGACCGCCTACAAGCTGCCGGACGGCACCGTCACCGACCGCTTCGTCGCGTTCGACCTCGACGTCGTCGAGCCGGTGGTCGAGGCGATGCCCGGCTTCACCGGCGACCTGCGCGGGTGCCGGAAGTTCGCGGACCTGCCGGCCGCGGCGCAGCGCTACGTCGAGGCGATCGAGCGCCACACCGGCCTGCCGGTGCGGACCATCTCGGTCGGTCCCGAGCGGCAGCAGGTGATCGTCCGGTGAGCGACGGGCGCGGCGCCGGCGACCTGGTCGTGCCGCGCTCGGTCGCGGTGATCATGGACGGCAACGGCCGCTGGGCGCGCCGCGCCGGCTTCGAGCGCATCCGCGGCCACGAGAAGGGCACCGACGCGGTGCGCACGACGGTCACCGAGTGCGCGCGGCTGGGCGTCGAGGCGCTGACGCTGTACGCGTTCTCGGAGGAGAACTGGGCGCGGCCGCCGCGCGAGGTCCGCCTGCTGATGGGCCTCCTGCGCAAGTTCCTGATGCAGGAGCTGCCGACGCTGATGGAGAACGACGTGCGGCTGCTGCACGCCGGCCGGGTCGAGCGCCTCGACGACGAGACCCGCGCGCTGCTCGACGCGACCATCGCCGCGACCGCCGGCAACGGCGGCATGCGGCTGTGCCTGGCGATCTCCTACGGCGGCCGCCAGGAGCTGGTCGACGCCGCGCGCCGGCTGGCCGAGGCGGTGCAGCGCGGCGAACTCGATCCGGCCGCGATCGACGAGGCGGCGCTGGCGGCGCGGCTCTACCAGCCGTCGCTGCCCGACCCCGACCTGCTGATCCGCACCGCCGGCGAGAACCGCGTCAGCAACTTCCTGCTGTGGCAGATCAGCTACGCCGAGATCCACATCACCTCGGTGTGCTGGCCCGAGTTCGGCGCCGAGCACCTGCACGAGGCGTTCCGCGACTACGGCCGGCGGGTGCGCAAGTTCGGCAAGGTGCGCGGCTGATGGGCGACCTGCGGACGCGCGCCGTGCTGGCGCCGACCATGCTGCTGCTGGTCGGCGGCGTGTTCTGGCTCGACCTCGACCGGGTGCTGTTGCAGAAGCAGGGCGCGCTGTCGGCCGGCCTGCTCGGCCTGCTCGGGGTCGCGGGGGCCTGGGAGTACGTCACCATGCTGCGCGCGGCGGGGTTCGCGATCGCGCGCACCATGCTGCTGGTCGCGGCGGTGCTGCTGCACCTGCTCGCGTTCCCGATGGGCTGGCACGAGCTCGATCGCGAGCTGTACCCGATGGTGGGCCTGACGCTGGCGCTGCTGTTCCCGCTGGCGGTGCGGTCGCTGGGCCGCACCAGCATGCAGCGCGGGCTCGAGGAGCAGGGAGCGACGCTGCTCGGGTTCCTGTTCGTGTCGTGGCAGGTCTACCTGGGCCAGGGCATCTGCTTCCGCCACCTGCCGTCGGTGCTGTACGTGGTGCTGGTCTGCAAGGGCGGTGACATCGGCGGCTACTGCCTCGGGCGCCTGCTCGGCCGGCACAAGCTGATCCCGCACATCAGCCCCGGCAAGACGGTCGAGGGCGCGCTCGGCAGCCTGCTGGCGTCGGTGGCACTGGCGGTTCTGCTCCGCTCTGCCCTGGTGGACGACCTGGCGATGGGCGTCGGGACCGCCGTCCTGGTCGGATTCGTGCTGAACGTCACCACCCAGACCGGCGATCTGGTCGAATCCCTGTTGAAGCGCCGGTGTGGCGCCAAGGACAGTTCCCGGCTGCTGCCGGCACACGGCGGCGTGCTCGACCTGATCGACAGTCTGTTGTTCTCGTTCTCCGCATGGTTCCTGTTCCTCGTGTGGCTGACGTGAGGTCTCGTCCGTGACCGCGAACGACGCCGACGTCCAGATCCCCGTCCAATCGACCGAAGAGGCCCGCACGCTGCTCGGGCCGCTCGACAGCAACGCGCGGCTGATCCGCGAACTGCACGGCGTCTCCGTGCTGGTGCGCGACGGCGGGCTGCGCCTGCTCGGCGAGCCGCAGCACGTGGTGCAGGTGCAGCAGGTGCTGGAGGACTGCCTGTTCGCGCTGCGCTCGGGCAAGAAGCTGACGACACAGGAGATCGCCGACCGCCTGCGGCAGGGCGCGCCCGACGAGCCGCCGGCCGAGCCGGCCGTGGCGGTCGACGGGCACAAGGTGCCGCCGCCGCCGCGCGTCCAGGCCGCCGTCAAGGCGCGCACGGAGGGCCAGCAGGAGTACCTCGAGGTCATGGACCGGCACGACGTCGTGTTCGCGACCGGCCCGGCCGGCACCGGCAAGACGTATCTGGCGGTGGCGCAGGCGATCGAGGCGATGCGCAAGGGCAGCGTCCGGCGCATCGTGCTGGTGCGCCCCGCAGTCGAGGCCGGCGAGAAGCTGGGATTCCTGCCCGGCGACTTCCAGCAGAAGATCGATCCGTACCTGCGGCCGATGTACGACGCGCTGCAGGACCTGCTCGACGCGCGGACGCGGACGCGCTGGCTGGAGAGCGACGTCGTCGAGGTGTGCCCGCTGGCCTACATGCGCGGCCGCACGCTCAACCGGTCGTTCGTGATCCTCGACGAGGCGCAGAACACGACCGTGACCCAGATGCTGATGTTCCTCACCCGACTGGGCGAACACTCGCGCATGATCATCACCGGCGATCCGTCCCAAGTCGACCTGCCCGGGAATGTTGCGTCCGGCCTGGCCGACGCGCTGCGGCGCCTGCAGGGGGTCGAGGGCATCGGCATCGCGCGGCTTGGCGCCGCCGACGTGGTGCGGCACCCGGTGGTCAGCCGGATCGTGCGCGCCTACGACCAGGATCGGGCGCAGCCGCGCCGGGAGCAGGTGCGGCCGTGAATTCCCGTGCGGGCCAGAAGGCCAGGAAGGAGCGCGGCGCGACCATGGCGCTCGACGACGATTCCCTGCAGATCACCGACCGCGGCCGGCCGCGCTCCGACCGCGCGTTCCTGCGCCGCGTCGTGCGCGCGGCGCTCGAGCACGGCGGCGTGCCGCAGATGCCGGTCTCGCTGCTGCTGACGGACGACGCCGAGATCGGGGGCATCCACGGCGAGTTCCTCGGCGATCGGAGGCCGACCGACGTGATCTCGTTCGCGCTCGACGGCGCTGCGGAGCTGGTCGTCAGCGTCGAGACCGCGGCGCGGCAGGCGCGCGTGCACGGCCATTCGACGCGCGCCGAAGTGGCGTTGTACGTCGTGCACGGTCTGCTGCACCTGTGCGGCTTCGACGACAAGGGCGCGCGGGCGCGGGCGCGCATGCGCGCCGCCGAGCGCGCGGTGCTGCACACGCTCGGCATCGAGATCGGCAACGTCGACGGTTGATGGCGCGCGCGACGCACTGCGTCGTCGTCGGTTTTGCAACGATCGATCCCGAGATCGCGCGTGCGAATGTCGAGCGCGCGCGATTCGCACGTTGCACGAAGGACCGTATCTCCGGTAGAGTGTGTCTCCGTCTTGATGACGCGCGTCGCAGACGATCGTCGTCGGCCGCGGAACTCGCTCGCGCGAGCCGCGCACCGGCGACGAACCGAGGACGCGCGCTGTCGGCGGTCAGGCCGACGGCGCGTTCGAGGTCGTTGCCGCGCCGCGCGCATCGGAGGGTGGATCGATGCCAATCGACGACGATGACTCTGCCAAGCGCGGGCTGCGGAAGGCCCGCGGGCGCCTGAACGACGCAACGACGGTCGCCGGTTCGCGGCCGTCGCCGACGGCCAAGCCGTCGACCGAGGACCTGCTGCGGCGCTACCGCCGGCGGCGCACGACCGTCCTGCGCGACCTGCTGGTCGAGCGGCACCGCGCCACGGTGGAGGCCATGGCCCGCCGCCTGTCGGCGCGGCTGCCGGCATGCGTCGACTCCCAGGACCTGGTGCACGCGGGCATCTGGGGCCTGATGCAGGCGATCGACAAGTTCGAGCCGCAGCGCAGCGAGCACTTCGCCACCTTCGCGCGGATCCGCGTGCGGGGGGCGATGCTGGACGAACTGCGCAACATGGATTTCCTGCCGCGCCTGTACCGGCGCCGGCTGCGCGATCGCGAGCAGGCGCTCTTGCGGCTGCGGGCCGAGCTGCTGCGTGACCCCTCGGACGCGGAGCTCGCCGCCGAGCTGGGCGTGTCGCTCGAGACCCTGCAGCGGTCCTACGTCCGCCGCGGCGAGCAGCACCTGTTCGGCCACATCCCGGACGACGACGACGGGTCGGTCTGGGACTCCATGGACCTGCTGGCCGACGACGAGCTGGAGTCGCCGATCGAGGCGATCAGCCGCCAGGAGCTGGTGGCCAAGATCCAGGAGAACCTGCAGCCGATGGAGTGGAAGGTGCTGCAGCTGCACTACCTCGAGGGCATGAGCGGCAAGGAGGTCGCGCGCCGGCTGCGCCTGTCCGCATCGCGGATCTGTCAGATCCACGGCCGCGTGCTCGATCGGCTCAAGCACCGCCTCCGCGCCGCCGCGGTCTGATCGGGCGACCCGACGGCGACCCGACCGGCGTGAGGGGGCGGCCGCCGCAGGGTGGCCGCCGGAAGGCCGGCGCCGTAGCCTTCGCGCGCCTTGGCCGACCCCGCCCCCGACCGAACCGTCTGTCCGCAATCCGGCGCACCGGAGTTCCACTACCGGCGGGCCGCCGACGGGGTGCCCGAGCTCTGGTGCGAGGATCAGCCGCTCGACGCGCTGGCCGCGCGCTTCGGGACGCCGCTCTACGTCTACAGCGCCGGCTCGATCCGGCAGCGCTGGCAGGCGCTGCGCGCGGCGTTCGGCGACGGCGCCGCGATCTGTTACGCGGTCAAGGCCAATCCGAACCTGGCGCTGCTGCGGCTGCTGGCCGGCCTCGGCGCCGGCTTCGACCTGGTCAGCGGTGGCGAGCTGCGGCGCCTGGGCGCCGCCGGCATCGACCCGCGGCGCGCGGTGTTCGCCGGCGCCGCCAAGCAGCGCTGGGAGATCGAGGCCGGCGTCGCGGCCGGGGTGAAGGCGTTCTCGGTCGAGTCGCCGCACGAGCTGCCGCTGCTGTCCGCGGCCGGCGCGGCGTGTGGTCGCGTCGTGCCGGTGTCGCTGCGCCTCAACCCGGCGATCGCCGTCGACACCCACGCCTACATCGCCACCGCGCGGCACGACAGCAAGTTCGGCATCGACCTCGATCAGGCCGGCGAGCTGGTGACGCGCATCGCCGCCGATCGGAACCTCGACCTGTGCGGGTACCACGTGCACCTGGGCAGCCAGCTCCGGGCGGTCGAGCCCTATGTGGAGGCGCTGCGGCGCGTGCTCGAATTCGTCGCCGGCGACCCCGTGCGGCGACGCGGCGTGCGGCACTACGACCTGGGCGGCGGCTTCGGCATCGGCTACGGCCAGGGCGCGGCGCTGGACCCGAACGAGTTGGCCGCCGCCGTGCTGCCGATCCTGCGCCAGCACGCGTTGGAACCGATGCTGGAGCCGGGTCGCTACCTGGTCGGCGACGCCGGCGTCCTGCTCACCGAGGTGCTCGGGCACAAGCGCAGCGGTCGGACCGAGTTCGTGCTGGTCGACGCGGCCATGACCGAGCTGGTGCGGCCGGCGCTGTACGCGGCCGAGCACCCGATCGCGCCGCTGCGCCGCGCCGAAGGGCCGACCCGCACGGTGGACGTCGTCGGCCCGGTCTGCGAGAGCGGCGACTTCCTGGCGCGCGGCCGCGACCTGCCGGTGGTCGCCCAGGGCCAGCGGCTGGCGGTGTTCGGGGCCGGCGCGTACGGTGCCGCGATGGCCTCGACCTACAACTCGCGGCCGCGACCCGCCGAAGTGCTGGTCGACGGCGACGTGGTGCGGCTGATCCGCCGGCGCGAGACGCTGGCGCAGCTGTGGGCCGATGACGAACCCGTGGCCGATGACCCCTCGCAGTCCAGATGACCCCAACCCGATTCCCCCGACCCCGATCGGCCCCTGCAGCCCGCGCGCCGTCCGACACCGGGCCGCGTCCGCGGACCGACCGTGCGCGCCGCGCCGGTCGGCTGCTGCTGCTCGGCAGCGTTGCCGCGCTCGGCGCCTGCTCCTGGCTGGAGGCCGAGTTCTCGGCGCTCGATCGGCTGCCGCCGAGCGCCGCTGCGCCGGACGCCGCGCTGCCGCCACCGGCCGAGCGGCCGTGACGGGGCGGCCACAGCGAGCATGGGGCCCGAACTGCGCGCGCTGATGGCCGCCGCCCCCGGCGCCGGACGACTCGTCGGGGACGAGGTCGGCACCGGGCGCGGCGAGCATCCGGTGTGCGGCGACGAGGTCGAGGTCGACGTGCGCTGCCGCGACGGCCGCATCGACGCGCTGCGCTGGCGGGCCGCCGGCTGTCCGGCGAGCCACGCGGTGGCCGCGGTCGCCGGCGCCGTGCTCGAGGGCGTGCCGACGGCCGAGGCCGCGGCGGCGCTGCACCGGGCACTCGGCGAACGGGGCGGCCTGGGCGCGCACGAACGCCACGCCGAGGCGATGTTCGGCCGGGCGCTGGCGGCGGCGCTGGCCGCGGCGGCGGGGCGGTGATGGCGCGCTTCGGCGAGTTCCTGGCGCGGCTGCGCGGCGGCGGCGACGACGCCGATCGCGGCCGGCTGTCGGCGATCCTGTCGCTCAACCGCGAGCTGGCCCAGGCCAAGGACCGCCGCCAGCTGCTGACGCTGCTGGTCGACGAGGCGGTGCGGCTGTTCCGGGCCGAGCGCGGGTTCCTGCTGCTGCCGCAGGCGGCGCCGCCGGGCGTGCGCGTCGAGGTCGCGCGCAGCCTCGATCGCGAGTCGGTGGTGCACCCCGAACGCAAGGTGTCGTCGACGGTCGTGCAGCGCGCCCTGGCCGGCGAGGGCGTGTTCTCCGAGGACGCGCAGCAGGGCGAACTGGGCGCCGCTGCCAGCGTCGCGGACCTGAAGCTGCGCTCGGTGCTGGCGATGCCGCTGCGCGTCGGCGACGAGGTGCTCGGCTGCCTGTACCTCGACCATCGTTTCCACGCCGAGGTGTTCGCCGAACGCGATCTGCCGTGGCTGATGGCGTTCGCCGACCAGGCCGCGATCGTGCTGCACCTGCACTCGCTGCTGGCGGCCAACGAGGAGCAGGCGGCGCGCCTCGCGCAGCAGAACCGCGCGCTGGCCGCCACCGTGCAGGCGCAGCAGGAGCAGCTGACGGCGCTGCAGCCGGTCGTGACCCGCGCCGAGCTGCGGCACCCGTTCGCGGCGATCGTCGGCGAGTCGCCGGCGTTGCTGGCGGCGCTGCAGGTGCTCGACCGGGTGGTCGACCAGGACTTCCCGGTGCTGCTGTGGGGCGAGAGCGGCACCGGCAAGGAGCTGGCGGCGCGGGCGCTGCACGACCAGGGACCGCGGCGGCAGGGTCCGTTCGTCGGCGTCAACGCCGCAGCGATCGCGCCGGCGCTATTGGAGAGCGAGCTGTTCGGCCACGAGAAGGGCGCGTTCACGGGCGCCGACAAGGCGCGTCGCGGGCTGTTCCGGGAGGCGTCCGGCGGCACGCTGTTCCTCGACGAGCTCACCGAGATGGACCTGGAGCTGCAGGCGCGGCTGCTGCGTGCCCTGGAGGAACGCTCGGTGCGGCCGGTCGGCAGCGACCGCAGCGAGCCGTTCGACGTGCGGGTGGTCGCCGCGACCAACCGCGACCCGCGCGTCGCGGTGCAGCAGAACCGTCTGCGCGAGGACCTGTACTTCCGGCTGGCGGTGGTCACGGTGCGGTTGCCGCCGCTGCGCGAACGGATCGGCGACACGCCGCTGCTGGCGCGGCGGTTCCTGGCCGACATCGCGGGCGCGGCGGCGGCTCGCGCGCTGCCGGACGAACTCGCGGCCGGGCTGGCCAGGCGCTCGTTCGCGGGCAACCTGCGCGAGTTGCGCAACCTGATGCAGCGGCTGGTGGCGCTGGCCGGCGACGGCCCGCTGCCGACCGCCCTGCCGGCCGAGCAGCCGGTCGCGGGCGGCGGCGAGGCGCCGCCGAGCACGTTCGAGCTGGCCGCCCTCGAGCGCTGGGCGATCGACCGCGCCCTGCAGGCCGCCGGCGGCAACAAGGCCGAGGCCGCCCGCCTGCTCGGCATCGCGCGCCGCACGCTCTACGCGCGGCTCGGCAAGGACGCCGACTGACCGGACGCCCGGCCGAGCGGCGGCGACGCAGTTGCGCGCGTTCGATGGTCGTCTCGTCCGGATCCCGAAGGAACCGGAAGGAACGGGGAGAGCACGGAGAGCACCGGGAGGGGCACAGAGCAGAAAGCACACGCCGACACGAACGCAGCCGCCCAGCAAGAGCCAACGCACCGAACGCGACGCACGCGCACACCGCAGAGGCATCGCCCGCCGTGGCGGATGCCCTGGCAGGGCGGCTGCTTTCTGCTCCGTGCTCTCTGTGCCCTCTGTGGTTTCTTCTCTGGTTCGCGGATGCCTGCGTGCCGCGTGACGGCCCCCTGAGTCGAGCGCCCTCTGCTCTGTGCCCCTCCCGGTGCTCTCCGTGCTCTCCCTGTTCCTCCGGGAGTACCCCAGAAACAAGAACCACAGAGAGCACAGAGCACACAGAGCAGAAAGCACACGACCACACGAACGCAGCCGCTCAGCAGGAGCCAACGCACCGAACGCGACGCACGCGCACACCGCAGAGGTCCTCGCCCGGCTTGGCGGATGCCCTGGCTGGGCGGCTGCTTTCTGCTCCGTGCTCTCCGTGTCCTCTGTGGTTTCTTCTCTGGTTCGCGGATGCCTGCGTGCCGCGTGACGGCCCCCTGAGTCGAGTGCCCTCTGCTCCGTGCCCCTCCCGATGCTCTCTGTGCTCTCCCTGTTCTTCCGGGAGTACCCCAGAAAGAACCACAGAGAGCACGGAGAGCACCGGGAGGGGCACAGAGCAGAAAGAAATCGCCGACGCTGACGAACCCGCCCAGCAAGAGCCGACGCGACGAAGGCGACGCGCGCGCACACCGGGTTCTGGGGTAGCATGCGCCGCGGAGGACGACGAATGACGAAACACGACTGGTTCTGGGTGGCGGTGAAGATCGCCGGCATGGTGCTGATGGTCGGGTCGCTGTGGGGGCTGACGGCGGCGGTCACGCTGCTGGGGGACCTGCCGTTCGGGTCGCTGCTGCTGCGTCTCCTGTTCAACGTCGGCGCGGTCGGCGCCCTCGGGCTGTGGATGGTGCGCGACGGTCGGCTGCTGACCGAGTGGGCGCGGCAGAGCGACCGCGAGGCGCCGCGGGCCTGACGTCCTACAGCGCCTCGGCCGCCGCCGTCGCCAGCGCGATGCAGTCGTTGTTGTTCAGCGTGCCCGGCGGCAGGCAGGCGTTGCTGACGCAGTAGACCCGGCCCGGCACCACCTCGCGCGGCGGCGCGTGCGGCTCGGCGCCGGCGAACTGCAGCGGCTGCACCAGCCGTGCGCGGTGGACGGTCCGGTGCAGCAGCCAGCCGCTGCGGGTCTCGGGCAGCACTCGGTTCAGGTCGGCCAGGGCGCGGTCGGCGAGCACGTCGTCGCCGGCCGCGAACACCTCGGAGTCGGCGGTCGCGTAGCGCGGCAGGTAGACCAGGGTCCGGCCGCCGGTGTGCTGGCGGTCGACGACCGCGGTCATCTCGATCACGCCGGTGATCGCCAGGCCGTCGTCGCACAGGTTCAGGATGTAGTGCCCCGACAGCGGCGTGCGGCCCACGGCGACGGTGCAGGCGACACCGAGATACGGCGTCGCGCGCAGCCGCTCCCGATCGGCGGTGTCCAGGTCCTTGACGACGTCGACCAGCTGCGGGTTGGGCAGCGTGACGATCACGCGGTCGAAGGTCTCGCTGCTGCCGGCGGCCTGCACCGTCGCACCGCGGCCGGCGGCCTGGACCGCGGTGACGCGTGCGCCGCTGCGCAGGCGTACGCCGTGGCTGTGCAGGGTGCCCACCAGCGTGTCGAGCACGCGGCGGTAGCCACCGCGCACGTAGCCGAACTGCTCGCGGTGGCCCTTGCCGCGCGCCTGGCGCAGGCGCCGGAAGGTCGCGTGCAGGAAGCGGGCGGCGATCTGCGGCGCCGCGTCGCCGAGCTTGCTGCGCAGCAGCGGCCGCCACAGCGTGTCGAACGCGTGCTCGCCGCAGCGCGCACGGGCCCAGTCCGCCGA
This sequence comes from Planctomycetota bacterium, assembly GCA_050245995.1. Classification (GTDB taxonomy): domain Bacteria; phylum Planctomycetota; class UBA1135; order UBA1135; family UBA2386; genus JBFWWV01. Next base: position 154,839 of record JBFWWV010000011.1, read on the forward strand.
CGTGCTGTGGTCCAGCTCGCGATCGGGGCGCGCGCGGTGCCCGTTCAGCGCGAACCAGCCTAGCCGCAGCTTGTCGAGCAACGACAGCCGCGGCAGCCGCAGCAGGTCCAGCGGGCCGACCAGGGGGTGCACCGCGCCGTCGAGATAGACGCCCTGGGTCGCGCGCTGCCACCGCACCTCGCCGCCGAGCCCGAGCTCGTCGAGCAGCGCCAGCAGCGCCTGATCGCCGCCGGCGATCACGTGGTAGAAGCGGTCCCAGGTGAAGTCGGGGAAGCGCGCCGCGATCGACAGCCCGCCCGGCTCGGGCTGGGCGTCGAACAGCGTCACCCGGTGGCCGCGCTGGCACAGGCGCAGGGCGAGCACCAGGCCGGTGACACCGCCGCCGACGACCGCGGTCGTGCCGCTCACCGCACGCGCCGCGCGGTCACCGCGCGGTCCAGGTGACGGTGCGGTGGCAGCGGTGGCACGCGAACTCGCCGCTGGCCGGCGGCCCGCCGCCGCCGAACTTCGCGACCGGCTCGCCGCAGCGGCAGACCAGCCCGATCAGCCGCGCCGGGTTGCCGAGCACGAGCCCGTGCGGCGGCACGTCGCGCGTCACCACGCTGCCCATGCCGACCATGCAGAACGCGCCGAGCTGCAGGCCCGGGCCGATCGTGCAGTTGGCGCCGATCGTGCTGCCCCGGCCGACGGTGGTCCACAGCGTCTCCTCGTCCGGGTCGCTGCTGCGCAGGTCGCGCAGGTCGGGGTCGCACGCGCGCGGGAACCGGTCGTTGGTGAACACCGTGTGCGCCGCGACCATCACGCCGTCCTCGATCGTCACCTGCGCGCAGACGTAGACCGCCGCGTTCAGCTTGACGAGGTCGCCGATCACCACGTCGTAGGCGACGTAGGTCTTCTCGCCGACGATGCACTTGCGGCCGATGCGCGCGCCGCGGCGGATGTGGACGCTGTCCCAGACCGAGGTGCCGTTGCCGAGCACCACGTCGGGCTCGACCAACGCGGTGGGATGCACCTTCGGCGGCGGCAGAACGGAGTCGTCGAGGTCGGCCATCGGTGGGGGGGGGGCGCCGCTGCGGGCGCGGTCAACGTTCGCGGATCAGACCAGCTCGTGCCACTTCTGTTCGTGCGCGGAGCGGTAGGCCTCTTCGATCACCTGCACCGAGGCGATCGCGTCGGTCTCGGTGATGACCGGCTCCTCGGTGCCGCGGATCGCGCCGGCGAAGTTCTCGAGCTGCGCCTGGAACGCGCCGACCTTGTCGTAGCCCTGGCCGAACGCGGTCCAGTCGCCCTCGCCCTGCAGCTTGTAGCGCGAGGTCTTCCAGCCGATCTCCATGGTGCCCTTGCTGCCGTAGAGGCGGACGTACGACGGCACCTCCTTGTGCAGGCTCCACGACAGGTCGATCGCGCCCATGGCGCCGGACTGCGCCTCGAACATCAGCCGCACCGTGTCCTCGACCTCGAGCTTCTGCACCGGCTTGCCGAACAGCGCCTGCACGCGCGCGATCGGGCCGAGCAGGTAGCGGGCGATGTCGACCGAGTGGCAGCCGTTGTCGAGCAGCACGCCGCCGCCGGCGATGCTGCGCACGGAGTTCCAGCGCTTCTGCATGTCGACGCGGGCGCAGAACACGTTCTCGAACAGCGTGACCTCGCCGAGGATGCCCTGGTCGAGCAGCGCCTTGGCCTTGGCCATGTCCGGCGTGTAGCGGAACTTCGAGCCCATCATCAGGAGCCGCCGGTGCGCCTTGGCGGCCTGCAGCATGCGCTGCGCGGCCTGCGTCGACACCGTCAGCGGCTTCTCGCACAGGACGTGCGCACCCGCCGCCAGCAGCGCCGTCGCCAGCGCCTCGTGGGTGTTGGGCGGGGTCAGGACCAGCGCCGCGTCGAACGCCATGCCCTCCTGCAGGAGGGTGTGGACGTCGCGCGCAGTGCGCGCCCCGTGCGGGGCCGCGGCGGCGTCGGCGCGGGCCGCGTCGGTGTCGACGGCGGCGATCAGCTTGAGCGTCGGCGTGCGCTGCAGCGCCTGCAGGTAGGCCTGGGCGATGCCGCCGCAGCCGACGACGCAGAGTTCCAACGGCTTGCCCTGGGTCTCAGGCATGGGCCAGCACCCTCGCTTCGCTGCGGATCACGCCGGTGACGTAGTCGACGTGCTCCTTGGTGTAGAGCTCGTTGATCGGCAGCACGATCACGCGGTCGAGCGCGCGCACGGTGCCGGGGTAGTTCTTGCGGTCGAACAGCGGCTGCGGCTGGTTGCGGCGCGCGCTGTTGGCGAGCGGCATCTGCGACACCGGCGAGCTGTTGAAGTCCTGGAACAGCTCGCATTCGAACGCCGGCTTCTGGATGTAGCGGGGCACGCAGAACACGCCGCGCTCCTTCATGCGCTTGCCGAGCTGCACGGCGCCGCCTTCGACGACCGTCGGGTCGACCAGGAACGCGTACTTCCACCACGAGTGGCGGCCGCCGGGCGGGTCCTGCGGCAACGTCAGGCCGGCGATGCCCTGCAGGCCGGCGGTCAGCTGCGCGGCCACCTGGCGCCGGCGTTCGACCACCCAGTCGAGCTTGCGCAGCTGGGCCAGCGCCACGGCGCCCTGCAGCTCGGTCAGGCGGAAGTTCAGCGCCGGGAAGTAGTGGTCCGGCTTCGGATCGCCGTAGCCCCATGCCTTGTTGACGAACAGGAACAGGCGCCGCGCGAGGCCCGGGTCGTCGGTGGTGCAGACGCCGCCCTCGCCGGTGGTCATGTGCTTGCCCTGCTGCAGGCTGTAGCACGAGATCGCGCCGAACGTCCCGGGCCGGCCGGTGCGCTCGGTCGCGCCGAACGCCTGCGCCATGTCCTCGATCAGGATCAGGTTGCGCTCCTTGGCCAGCTGCACGATCGGCGCCATGTCGCAGCTCAGGCCGAACAGGTGCGTGACGACGATGGCGCGGGTGCGGTCGGTGATCTGCGCCGCCAGGGTCGCCGCGGTGACGTTGATCGTCACCGGGTCGACGTCGGCGAACACCGGCACGGCGCCCTCGTACAGGATGCAGGTCAGGGCACCCATGTCGGTGATCGGGGTGGTGATCACCTCGTCGCCGGGCTGCAGGCACAGCGCGTTGATCGCGCAGTGCACGGCGGCCGAGCCGCTGGCGCACGCGATCGCGTGCTTGCGGCCGGTCGCGCGCGCGAACTCCTGCTCGAACCGGGTCACGAACGTGCCCTTGGTGGAGTTGAGGGTGCCGCTGCGGATCGCGCGCGTCGCCAGCTCGCACTCCTCGTGCCCGAGCGTGCGGCCGGTCCAGTCGCCGTCGCTCGGCAGGCTCATCGGGGTGGTGGCGGTCGGCGCGGCCGGTGCGGTCGCGCCGAGCCCCGCCAGCGCGGTCGCCGCGTCGGCGGCGCCTGCGGCGTAGGGCGAGGTCCAGTCGCGCGGGCCTGCCAGCGCGATCTCGAGCGCGCGCGCCACGGCGTGCGGCTCGGGTCCGGCGATCTGGTTGGCGCCGCAGTCGACCGTCTCGGGGCGGCTGGTGAACGGCGTCGTGGTGACGCACGGCACGCGCAGCGCGCAGGCCGCCTGCTGCACCGACGCGCAATCGGTGATCACGGCGGTGGCGCCGACCAGCGCGGTCAGATCGCCGGTCGCGGCGGCGAACGTCAGCTTGCGACCGGCGGTGGCAGCCTGCAGCGCGGCTCGCAGCGCGTCGGCCTGCGGGCCGGCCGTCCACAGCAGCACGCGGCCGTCGCCGGCGCCCGGCGCGGCGTCGAGCCCGGCGCAGAGCGCGGTCCCGACCGTGTGCACCCTGGCCTGCGGCACACCTTCGCGCAGCAGGTTGGTGGCCTGGGCCTGGGTGCCGCACAGCCACAGCGAGCTCAGGTGGTCGATCGCGCGCGCCGCGCCGTCGGCCTCGGTGTACGCGCGCGCGCCGGCGTCGAGGTGCGCCACCGGGATCCCGGCGGCGTGGGCGCACGCCGCGACCGCGTGCGCGGTCGGCGAACTGCCGGCCACCACGACCGCAGCGGGGCGTTCACGCAGCAGCGTCTCGGCGGCGGCGGTGCGCTGCGCGAAGGTCGCGTCGGCGGGCAGGTCGGTGTGGCCGTCCAGGGTCACGCCGGCGAGGCCCGGCGCCGGAGCGGCGCCGAGCCAGCGCAGGCTGGCGGGGGTGCCGCGCGCGGTCAGCGCAGCGGCGACGGGGGCCATGCGGCGCAGGTCGGTGAGGGAACCAGCGACGAACCAATGTCTGCTCAAGGAACTCTCCAGGAAGTGGGCCCGCGGTGCGTTCGCGGGGACGGAATCGGGCTGCGATCTCGCAGGGACTGCGACCCTTGCTATCGGCCGGTGCCGGTCGGCGACCGAAACGAGGGCGCCAGAATTACGCGGCCGGTGCGGTCGGCGCCATGCGGCGCCCGCCCCGGGCGGGCCGCGAACCCGGTGTCGGCGACCGGTTCGCGCCGACCCGTGCGGGAACGGCCACCCCCTGCGGGAACGGCACCCCCTGCGGGAACGGCACCCCCTGCGGGAACGGCACCCCCCGCGGGAACGGCAACCCCCGCGGGAGCGGCAGGCTCCTAGCCGGGACCGGGTCGCTGGTTGAAGCGGACGGCGACGTGCGACAGCAGGTCGTTCACCCGCTCCTCGACGCGGTTCACCTTGGCGACGTTGTCGATGACGATGGCCTTCTTGCTGGTGGCCGGCATGAAGATCAGCCGGCCGCTGCGCAGCAGGATGTACTCGGCCATGTCGTAGATCTCCTTGTTCATCTCCAGGCCGTCGGTGGACCACCGGGTGATGTCGCCGAGGTAGCCGTGGTGGTGCAAGATCTCGCGCGCGTTGACCTCGTAGTAGTGGAACCGCGAGTTGACGAACACGACCAGCAGCACGAACACCAGGAACGCGCCGAGGAAGCCGTAGAACGCCGCGTTCATGCGGATGTCGATGCCGCCGAACAGGTTGCCCAGGAACCCGGTGACGTTCATCTTGGTGTCGAGCCACAGCAGCAGCAGCAGCGCGCAGATGCCGCCGATCACGAAGGTGATCGACTTGATCCGCGAGAAGTCGAAGCTGAACACGAACAGGTTCATGCACAGCACGCACATGAACGTGTTGCCGAGGATGCGCTCCTCGACCCCCAGCAGTCTCAGCAGGAACGCCAGCAGCGCCGCGACGGTGGTCGGATAGAGGAACACGACCTTGGGCCACGGCCGGATGATCACGCTCTCGGGCGCGGCCTCGGCGACGGGTGGGGTCGGGAACGGATCGGCGGGTGGAGTCGGGGTGGTCGAGGTCATGCGGTCGGCTACGCGTCTGCGCGGCAGGATTGTCACCGGGCGCGGGTGGCGATCCAGGCTTTGTTGCGGCTGGTCGGCTCGGCGCGCGGTGGAGTGGCCGGGAATCGGCGGGATCGGTCGCCGCGATCGCCTGCAGCGCTGGGATTTCCCCGCACCCGTGTGCTAAATCTGGCCGCGTGAGTTCGCGTCACGGAGTCGCGTCGGGTGGCCCCATCCGCCAGCCTGGTCCCCGTCGCGGCGCGGAGTCGTCTGCGCGGCACCGCTGGATCGCGTGGCTCGGGGCCCTGACGCTGGTCTGGTCCGGGCTGCTGGCGGGGCTGCCGGCGCAGCTGTCGCCGCTGCGCGAGCCGCAGACCGCAGGGCCGCCCGAACTGCAGCTGCTGGTGGTGCCGTTGACCGGCGTCCTGGGCACCCAGGAGATCGCGCTCTGTCACCGCGCCCTGCGCGAGGCGGCGGCGCGGCACCTGGGCGTCGTGTTCCGACTGGACGACGCCGGCGGCGACGCCGAGTCCGCCGCCGACGTGCAGGGGCTGCTCGACCACCTGGAGCAGGTGCGCGCGACGGTCGCGACCACGGCGGTGGTGCACGGCCACGTGCGCGGCGGCGCGGCCTACCTGGCGCTGCTGTGCGACCAGCTCTACTTCCTGCGCGACGGCGACATCGGCTCGATCACGCCGATGCCCACGTTCTTCGACCAGCTCGAGGAGCTGTCGGACGAGTCCGCCGAGCGCAAGCGGCTGCGCGCCTACGCGGACGAGCTGCGGCAGCGCCTCGAGCGGCGACGCACGCCGCCGTCGAGCGACGCGCTGCGGCTGTGCGAGGGCATGGCCGACCCGGCGATGCAGCTGGTGCGGGTCCGGTTGCGCGAGCGCGGCATGGAGACGTCGCGGATCGTCGAGGCGTCGGAGCTGACCGGGCTGCAGGCCGCCGGCGCCACGATCCTCGAGCAGACGAAGGTCACGCAGCCGGTGGTGCTGACCGCCGCCGAGGCCGACGAGGTGCGGCTGTCGCAGGGCGTGGTGCAGACCATGGAGCAGCTGTGCACCGACGTGCTGCGGGTCGACCCGAGCACCGTCGGCGAGCTCGAGTTCGCCTGGTCGGAGCGCATGGTCGGCTGGCTCGAGTGGTTCCAGCCGGCGCTGCTGGTGCTCGGGCTGGTGCTGCTGATCCTCGAGGTGAAGACGCCGGGGGTCGGACTGCCGGGCCTGCTGGGCACCGCGTTCCTGGCGCTGGCGCTGTTCTACAACTACCTGGTCGGCCTGGCCGAGCTGACCGAGATCCTGCTGTTCTTCCTCGGCATCGCCGCGCTGGCCGTCGAGATCTTCCTGCTGCCCGGCCTGATCGTGTTCGGCGCGGTGGGTTTCCTGAGCCTGGTGTTCTCGCTGATCCTGAGCCGGCAGACGTTCGTGCTGCCGAGCACGGTCAGCCAGCACGACATCCTGTTCCACAACCTCGTGCACCTGACCGTGCTCTTCGTCGCGGTGCTGGTGTTCGCGTCGCTGCTGTGGCGCGTGCTGCCGAAGGTGCCGCTGCTGAACCGTCTCTACCTGCCGGCGCCGTCGCCGACGTTCGGCGGCACCGCGGTGGCGCCGAGCTCGGCGCCCGAGCGGTTCGCCGCGCTGGTCGGCGCGGTCGGCCGCGCCTCGACGGTGCTGCGGCCGGCCGGGGTCATGGTGGCGTCGGGCGAGCGCTACGACGTCGTGACCAACGGCGAGTTCATCGACAGCGGCGCGCTCGTCCGGGTGCTCGAGGTGCGCGGCAACCGCATCCTGGTCGAGCGTGCCGACGCCGGCGGGGCGGGCGGCGCCGAGGGCGGCAGCGTCGGCCTGGTGCTGCTGCTGGCGCTGGTCGGCCTGCTGCTGCTGGTCGGCGAGGTGTTCTTCGTGTCGTTCGGCGTGCTGACCCTGCTGTCGGGTGCGGCGCTGTTCGGCTCGGTGTTCCTCGCCTTCCAGGACGGCAACGGCTTCGGCATGACGATGCTGGTCGCCGAGGCGGTGCTCGCGCCGCTGGTCCTGTGGGGAGCGTTCCGCATCCTGCCGCGCACGCCGTTCGGCCGCGCGCTGATGCTCGAGGGGCCGCGGCACGAGGAGGTCGCCGGCGGCGCGATGGACCCGGCCCTGCGCGACCTGCCGGGCAAGCACGGCGTGACCGTGTCGCGGCTGCGGCCGGCGGGCTTCGCCCGCATCGACGGGCGCAAGGTCGACGTGGTGACGCGCGGCGAGCTGCTCGAGCAGGGCAGCCCGATCCGCGTCATCGAGGTGGTCGGCAACCGCGTCGTCGTCAAGCTCGACGAGCAGCCCGGCGCGGCCGCCGCCAGCAACGAATCCCAAGGAGTGATGGAGTAGCGATGTTCGCACAAGGCACGAGTTTCGGAATCGGCGAGTGGATCCTGATCGGTCTGCTCCTGCTGCTGGTCGTTGTGGTCCTGGTCCTGTTCAAGTTCGTGAACCTGTGGATCCAGGCGGTGATGACCCGCACCAAGATCAGCCTGTTCCAGCTGGTCGGCATGTGGCTGCGCAAGGTCAACCCGACGGTGATCACGCGGGCGATGATCAGCGCGACGCAGGCCGGCGTGCCGGTCACCACGCAGCAGATCGAGGCGCACTACCTCGCGGGCGGCAACGTCCTCAACGTCGTGCGCGCGCTGATCGCGGCCGACCGCGCCGCGCTCGGGCTCGACTTCATGCGCGCGGCGGCCATCGACCTCGCCGGCCGTGACGTGCTCGACGCGGTGCAGACCTGCGTCAATCCGAAGGTCATCGACTGCCCGGCCGAGAACAAGGTCGCGGCGATGGCCAAGGACGGCATCCAGGTGCTGGCAAAGGCGCGCGTGACCGTGCGCACCAACATCCAGCGGCTGGTCGGCGGCGCCACGGAGGAGACGATCATCGCCCGCGTCGGCGAGGGCATCGTCTCGACGATCGGCAGCTCGACGTCGCACAAGGACGTGCTCGAGAACCCCGACCGCATCAGCAAGGGTGTGCTGGCCAAGGGCCTCGACGCCGGCACGGCGTTCGAGATCCTGTCGATCGACATCGCCGACGTCGACATCGGCGACAACATCGGCGCGCGGCTGCAGGCCGACCAGGCCGAGGCCGACAAGCGCGTGGCGCAGGCCGCGGCCGAGAGCCGGCGCGCGATGGCGGTCGCCGCCGAGCAGGAGAACATCGCCGAGATCGCCACCAACCGGGCCAAGCTCGTGCTGGCCGAGGCCGAGGTGCCGAAGGCGATGGCCGACGCGTTCCGCGCCGGCAACCTGGGCATCATGGACTACCAGCGGCTGAAGAACATCGAGGCCGACACGCGGATGCGCGGCCAGATCGCCGCCGGTGAGGAGGCGCACCTGCACGAGCAGCGCGAGCAGCGCCAGAAGCCGAAGCAGGACTGAGGTTCGATGGACAAGCTGATCGACTTCCTGCGCCAGAACCCGATCGTGGCCCTGCTGATCCTGGGCTGGATCGCCAGCGGCGTCGGCAAGGTGTTCGGCAAGCGCAATCCCAGCGCGCGGCGGCCGTCGGCCACGCCGCCACGGCGGGTGCCGACGGCGGCATCGCCGCCGCCGCCGCTGTCTCGGCAGCACCCCGTGACCATGCCGTCGGCGAGTCGGCAGCCCGTGCCGACGGCGCCGGTGCGACGGGTGGAGCCGACCCAGGACGAGGTGATGGCGGAGATGCGGCGGATCCTCGGCATGGAGCCGCGGCGCGCCGCGCCGCAGCGCAAGGCGCCGGCGCCGGCGCAGCCGGTCGCCGCGCGGCGCAACGTGGCGACGCCCGAGGCGCCGCCGCAGCCGCTGCGCGGCAGTTCGTTCGACTCGTGGGACACGCGGGTCGACCCGCACGTCGGCGAGCAGATGCAGCAGCGCCGCGGACCGCTGTCGGGATCGGTCGGCGCCTACGAGATGGGCATGCTGGGTGGTCGTACGGGCGCCGTCCGGCCGCTGCGCGCGCGCGGCGGCTCGACCCTGGTCGACCTGTCGAACCTGCCGCGCGCGATCGTGCTGCGCGAGATCTTCGACGCGCCCCGCGCGCTGCGCGAGTGGGAGTGACCGTGGCGCGCCGTCGGCCTCAGCGCGGTTCGAGCGCCGCGCGGACGCGGTCGCCGGCGCGCACGTTGCCGATCGTCGAGACCGCGTACCCGGGCGCTTCGATCCGCAGTTCGTAGTCCAGCCCGACCCGCAGCGGCAGCACGACATCGCCGCCCGAGTCGGCCGCGAACCAGCGCGGGCGCAGGATCTGGCCCGGGTCCTGCTGGTCGGCGATGACGCCGGTGCTGCGCCGACGCACGCGTGCCGCGGCGACCGGCGAACCGGACGGGTCGACCACCTCCACCTGCGCGGCGCTCCCCGGCGGCAGCGGCGCGCAGCACATCGTGACCGGCGGCTGCGGTCCGGGCTCGCCGAGCCGCAGCGGCGCCGAGCCGGCGAACACGCGGTCGTCCGCGACGGCCCACAGGCGCACGTCTAGCGCCGGCAGCCCGTGGATCCGGAAGGCGCCGTCGGCCGCCGTCGCCGCTGCGTCTACGGCGAACTCGGGCCAGCCCGGCGGGCCGCGCTCCGGGTCGACGGGCGCTGCGGCATGGCCGATCGCGGCCGGCGTGGCGAACACGCGGGCCCCGACGACGGGCGTCCCGTCGGGCCCCAGCACCCGACCCTGCGCGGACCGCGCGGGCGGCAGGACCAGGTCGCCGAGATGGGTCCATTCGCCGCGCACGCCGGTGGCGGCGAGGCGTCGCGTGGCGTGGCCGTTGGCCGACAGCTGCAACGGGACCGGCGTGCCCTGGGTCGGCGGTCGCAGCACCAGCCGGACGTGGCCGTCGGCGTCGGTCAGGCCCAGGTGATCGCTGCCGGGACGCCACTGCAGAACGGCGTGCAGGGGCCGGCCGTCGCGGTCCAGCACGCGCGCGGCGAACGCGACGGCGTCGGGCGGCACCGGCGCGTTCGCTGCCGTCGGCTTCGCCACGGCGGCCGTCGCCGGGTCGGCGGCGGTCCGCGGCGAGGCCGGCGGTGCGACGCCGTCCGCTGCGGCGGGTGGCGCAGACGGGCCGGCGGCCAGGGTCGTCCGTTCCGGCGGCGTTGGAGCGGTGCCGATGCGCGCGACCGACAGCGCCGCGCCGACGGTCAGCGACACCGCGGCCAGCGGCCACGCCGCAGTGCGCAGCAGCGACCACGGCGGCGTCACGGGCATCGCGCGGACCCCCAGCACCGCCGCCAGCGGCGCGCTCCAGCGGGCGCGCTCGCCGTCGTGCTGCGCGTCCAGGCGCCGCCGCAGCTGCTCCATGCCCTGCGCCAGGCGCCACCGCACGGTGCCCGCGGGCATGCCGAGCCGGCGGCCGATCTCGGTGGCGTCGAGCTCCTGCAGGTAGCGCAGCGTCACGATCGCGCGCAGCGGCTCGTCGAGGTGCCCGACCTCGGCGACCACCCGTTGCAGCAGTTCGCCGGCGGCGGCGAGCTCCCCGGCGGCCGGCAGCGCCGACGCACGCGTCGCGGCGGCGCCTGTCTCGTGCACCTGGCGCCGGCGCTCGCCGCGGCGGCGCTTCCACGCGAGGTTGCGGGTGACGCGGGCGAGCCACGGGCGCAACGGACCGTCGCCGCGCGGCGGCCTTCGCAGCGCGGCGAGCATCGCCTCCTGTGCGAGGTCGCCGGCATCGCCGGCGCCGACCAGGCGGCGGGCGAGCGTGAGGACCCAGCGCGACTGCAGGAACAGCTCCTCGGGCGCGACCCCGGCGGCCATCGGCTCACTGCTCCCGCGCGAAGCGGACGGCGCCGTTGTGGTGCAGCAGCCAGCGACCGCCCTGGCACAGCGGCAGGTAGCTGCCCAACTCGTCGAGCGAGCACTGTCCCGGGGCGCCGCCGGCGGACGCCGCTCCGCCGTACTGCAGCGACCGCACCGTGACGTAGCCGCCGAACAGGCCCAGGCCGCAGCCGTTGAAGCTGACGTTGCGCGGCTTCCAGCGCAGGTCGAGGCGCTTGCTGCCACCGCCGATCCGATCGGTCAGGACCGCCGTGCCGAGACCCTCGCCGTCGGTCGGGGGCTCGAACCGCAGCTCGAACACGACCGTGTGCGGGCCGACGTCGGCCGGCAGGGTGCCGACTCCCTGGCTCTGCGCGCTGCTGCCGTCGCCGCCGGGGCCGCCCTGGCTCCGCAGCTCGTCGAGCTGTCGCTGCAGCTCGGCGTGGGCCTCGGCCGTCCCCTTCGCCGGCCGGATCGAGGTCAGCTGCTGCAGCAGGTCGAGCAGCCCCTGGCGGTCGCCGAGCGCGCGCATCGCCGCGACCGCGTCGCGGGCCAGCCGCGCGTAGTCGGCGGACTGCTTGCCGTGCGCGGCCAGCACCGCGAGCAGCCCGTCGCGACGCGCCTGCAGGTGTGGCGCGCAGGGTCCGTCGCCGCAGTCGAGTCCTTCGGCCAGCGAGCGTGCGTAGCGCGTGCCGGCGGTGCCGCCGTCGGCGAGCGCCGCTGCCACGCGCAGCCGCAGGTCGGCGTGCACTTCGGCCGGCGCGTCGAGACGCTCCTCGAGCTGCAGCGCCCGCTTGCCCGCGGCGAGCGCGGCCTTCGCATCGCCGCGCGCCGCGCGGTCCAGCTCGAACGCGCTGCGCACCGCGCGGTCGGGCGGCAGCGCGAACGGGCGGTCGCTGCCGACCGCGGACTCCGCGATCGCCCAGAGCGCGTCGACGACGCCGGGCGACGGCCCGGTCTCGCGACCGATGCGCACCAGGTCTCCGTAGTTGATGGCCAGCGCACCCTGGCACTCGAGCACCGGCGCGGTCTCCGCGAGCACCCAGGCCTGCCGCAAGGGCGTCGCGGCCTCGTCGGCGAGACCGGCCCGCAGCTCGTGGTAGGCCGTGCTCACCAGGCTCCAGCAGCGACCGGTCTCGTCGCCGATCGCCGCGCGCTCGGCGACGGCGCGACCGAGCATCGACCGCATGGCCGGCAGGTCGCCGGCATCGCCATGCGCGTTGCCGATGTCGTGCAGGCACTGGGCCGCGAGCCGGCGGGCGGTCGCCGAACCGGGGTGCTGCTGCAGCGCTGCGCGCGCCCGCTCCAGCACCGCGACCTTCGCCGCCGTCCCGTCCGTGTCGGCGCTGAGCCGCCACAGACCGCCGTAAGCGCTGCGCAGTTCGCCGTCGAGCTCCGGACGGTCGGCCGCGAGCGCCAGCAGCTCCTCGAACCACTGCTGCGCGGCCGCGGCGTCCCGGCGCATCGCCTCGTTCCAGACGATCGCGCGGCAGACGACGGCGATGTCCGGCGCGTGGTCCCCTTCCAGCCGGATGTAGATGGCATGCGCCTGCTGCAGCGCCGCGCTGGCGCCGCCGTAGTCCTGCTGCTCCCAGAGCGGCACGGAGCGGTCGCGCAGGGCCCGGGCCTCGGCCAGGTCCTGGGCCGGGGCGGAGACGGTGAGCAGCGTGAAGAGTCCTGCGGCGAACGGCGACGGGTAGGTCATGGGGGCAGCTGTCCGGAGCGGTGGGCCGGCACGCGCCGGCGACACTGGTTCCAGTCCCGGTCGGGCCCCGGGTGTTGGGATCCGCCCCGGGAAACCTACCGCCCGTCGCCCTCGCCGAGCAGCGGCGCCGCCGGCTCGCGACGGCCCTTGCCGCGGTATTCCCGCCACAGTTCCGGATCGACGTGCGGCCGGTCCTCGGCCTGCGCCAGCGAGAACCCGATGTCGTAGACGTACGTCGCGACGCGCAGCAGCTTCTCGTAGTGGATCTTGTCCGGCGTGTCGGACTCCTGGTGGTAGTCGCGGTGCAGGCCGGTGAAGAAGAACGCCACCGGCACGCCGAGCCGCGCGAAGTTGGCGTGGTCGCTGCGGCCGAACATGTCCTCGTGGTCGTCCTCGAGGTCGAAGCCGGCGCGCGTGTTGGCGGCGAGGCACAGCTCGTGCAGGCTCGGCGCCAGCCGGGTGGTGCCGACCACGTGCAGCGAGTTGCGGTTGTCGGCGGCGGTCTCGCCCTTGTTGACCAGGCGACGGCCGTCGCGCGCCTCCTCCTCGTCGCGGCCGATCATGTCCATCTGCAGCTCGGCGACGATCGACTCGATCGGGATCGGCGGGTTGTCGGCGAAGTGGCGCGAGCCCAGCAGGCCGCGCTCCTCGCCGCAGAAACACACGAACAGGACGCTGCGCGCCGGCCGGGTCCCGTTCTTCGCGAACATCTGCGCCGCGGCCATCACCCCGGTCGTCCCCGAGCCGTCGTCGTCGGCGCCGGGGAAGAACCGGTCGCCGCTGCGGCCCAGATGGTCGAGGTGGCTGCCGATCACGACGTACTCGTCGCGGCGCGCCGGGTCGCTGCCGCGCAGGACGCCGACGACGTTGCACGCCGGCGCCGGCGTCTGCTCGACCGGCACGTCGATGTGGGCGCGCACGTCGAGGCGGTGCGCGCCGGCCGGCAGATCGGTGTCGCGCCCGCACAGGCGCAGCAGCGCCTGGTAGTCGGCGCGGCCGAGGTCGATCCGGTTGGGCAGCATGCCGCGGCCGCGCGCGGCGCGGTTGCCGCCGGTCGGGCCCGAACGCTCGCGCAGGGGCTCCTCGACGTCGCCGTGGGCGACGAACAGCAGGGCCGCCGCGCCCTTGCCCTGCATCAGCCGCAGCGCAGAGAAGACCTCGCGGCCCGCGCCGCGGCGATCGGCCTCCCCGCCGCCCAGCAGGAGCACGACGACGCGGCCCTCGAGCTCGGCCTCGCCGACCGACTCCTCGGTCGGCCGAACCAGCACGACGACCTCGCCGTCGCATCGCAGGGTGTCGGCGACGCTGCCGCCGAGGCGCGCGCCGGGAATCACGACCTCCTGGCCGGAGGATCGCGCGAAGCGCAGCGAGGCGTTGCCGATATCGGGCTTGCTGTGCGCCCACGGCAGGTCCTGGAACCAGCCGTCGCCCGCGCCGGGCTCGAGGCCGAGCGCGGCGAAGTGGTCGCGCACGTAGTCGGCCGCGAGCTGGAAGCCGGGCTCGCCGGTGCCGCGGCCGCCGAACTCCTCCGACGCCAGCTGGCCGAGCCAGGCCCGGGTGTCGGCGACGGTGACCGCGGCGGCGCCGTCCTGGCGGTCGGCGGGCAGCGGCTGCTGGGCCAGGGTCGGCGAGGCCAGCAGCAGCAGCGGCAGGCTCAACGACCGAAGCGGGGCAGAGAAGGCGGGGCGGTGGCGTCGGCGCATGCGATTCGGGTGGGGGCCGGGGCGTTCTACGCCGAACGCGGCGCGCCTGCGAGCACGGCCTGCCGCGCGGACGGGGGCCGGCCGCGGGCCGACCGTGACCGTCGGGCCTACGGCAGCACCCGGCGCAGGATGCGATCGAGCCAGCCGGCTTCGGGGTGATCGTCGTCCGGGTCGGTGCGGTGCCGGATGTCGTCGCTTTCGCCGAGCGCGCGGCGGTCGAGCTGCAGCAGCGCGGGCAGCCGTTCTCCGGCCTGCCGGAGATCGGGGACGTCGGCCACCGGATCGAGCGCCGCCCACGCCGGCGAGTGCCGCAGCGTCATCAGCCGGCGGTGCTCGGCGCCGGCCAGGGTGCCGAGATCGCGCCGTGCGGTCACCAGCCGGCCGGGCACCGCCGCGACCAGCTGGCGCGCGCGCGCGCCCATCGTGCCGAGGTTCATCTCGGAGCCCAGCATCTGCCGCGCCCGCGCCGCGGCCCGGCCGGTGTCGCGGGCCAGGGTCGACGGCCCGAACCACTGGCCGAGGAGGCGCGCCGCGGATTTCGGCGCCGCGCCCAGCGGCCGGTGGGGCTGCATGGTCGGCGTGTTGGCGCAGGACCAGCAGCACGACAGCAGGGCGATCGCGGTCAGCGCGGTCGGCGTCTTGGCTCTCGGGTTGCGGGCGCGCATGGCAGGCCGGGCGGGTCCTCCTGCATCGGCCGATCAGCTGCCGCGCAGTGAGATCAACGGATCATGCCGCGCGGCGCGGAGCGCCGGAAGGGCCGACACCAGGACGCCGACCGTCACCGCCACGCCGGCCACCTGCAGGATCCACCAGGGGTCGAGCTCGTGCGGCACGCGGTCGAGGTTGTAGACCTTCACCGGGAACAGGTCGACGCCGGTGAGGCCGCGCACGAGCACGCGGAAGTCATCGAGCCAGATCGCCGACAGGCAGCCGGTGATCGTGCCGAGCGCGATGCCGGTCAGCGTGATCGCCAGGCCGCACGCGAGGAACACCGTCATCACGCCGCGTGGCGAGCCGCCCAAGGCGGTCAGGATGCCGATGTCCGAGGTCTTCTCGGCGACCATCATCGACAGCGTCGCGTACATCAGCACGGCGGCGACGATCATGATGACGATCAGGATGATCTTCATCAGCGCGCGCTGCCACTCGACGCCCTCGAGGAAACCGCCGTGCCAGACGCGCCAGGACACCGCGATCGGGCCGACCATCGGTGACGAGTTCTCGAAGCCGAGCTCGCGGCGCACGGCGCGCTGCACCCGGCCGGCGGCCTCGTCGAGATCGACGCCGGGCGGGACGCGCACCGCGACCTCGCGGACGACGTCCGGGCCGAGTCGCAGCAGCTGCCGCAGCTCGTCGATGTGCACCAGCGCGTTGTTGCCGTCGTAGCCGATGTGGCGGGTCCGGTAGGCGCCGGCGACCACGAACGTCGGCACCTGCGGTTCGCCGGTGTCCGGGTCGGTGTCGTCGATGCGCTCGATGCGCCACTTGCCCTCGTCGGTGCGCACCGTCCGGCCGGTGCTCAGCACCACGCGATCGCCCGGCCGCAGCCCGGCGCTGCGCATGCGTTCCTCGCCGAGCAGCAGCGTCGGCAGGCCGTCCTGTCGGCCCAGCGGCCGGTCGAGGTCGGCGACGCGCAGGTCCTGGCCGACGGCCTCGAGCCAGCCCCGGAAGCCGGTGGTGTCGCGCTCGCGCGCGGGGTCGACGCCGATCAGGAACACGAACGGACCGTCGCCGCCCTGCAGCGCGCCGCGACCGAGCACCGGCGGCGGCGGCGGCCGCTGCCCGGGCCGGTGCAGCAGCGCGAAGTGCACCAGCCGCGGCGCCACGCCGAGGACCTCGGGGTCGGCGTCGAGGACGCGCTCGAGCCGCTCGAACGGCGTGTCCGGCGGCAGGTAGCGCACGGTGACGTCGGCCGAGGCCGAGCGCAGGTGCTCGCCGATCACCGCCAGGAACCCGCTGAAGATCGACACGACGACGATCAGCGCCCAGACGCCGAGCGTGACGCCGAGCACGCCGAGCAGGTTGATCGGCCGCGACAGCAGGTAGCGGAGCGCCAGGAACGGCCGGTACATCAGGCGACCACCACGCCGTCCTTGAGGCGCACCACGCGGTGGCAGCGGCGGGCGACGTCCTCGTTGTGCGTCACCAGCAGGAAGGCGAGCTGCCGTTCGCGGTTGATGCGGAACAGCAGGTCCATGACGCCGTCGGCGGTCTCCGAGTCGAGGTTGCCGGTCGGCTCGTCGGCCAGGATCACGCGCGGCTCGGCCAGCAGCGCGCGCGCGATGGCGACGCGCTGGCGCTCGCCGCCGGACAGCTCGCTCGGCCGGTGGTCGAGGCGCTCGCCGAGGCCGAAGTCGCGCAGCAGCGTCGTCGCCGCCGCGCGGATCGCCCCGCGCTGCGCCCAGTAGCGCAGCACCGACAGCTGCATCATCCGCGCGAGCAGCACGTTCTGCAGCGCCGTCAGCTCGGGGATCAGGTGGTAGAACTGGAACACGAAGCCCACGTGCCGGTGCCGCAGCCGCGCGCGCTTGCCGATCGACAGGTCGTGCACCGGCTCGCCGTCGTAGCAGACGCTGCCGGTGGTGGGCGCGTCGAGCAGGCCGAGCACGTGCAGCAGCGTCGACTTGCCGGCGCCGGACGCGCCGAGCAGCGCGACCATCTCGCCGGGCTGGACCTGCAGGTCGACGCCCTTGAGGATCGGGATCTCGCGCTTGCCGAGCCGGTAGCTCTTGGTGACGTGCTCGGCGGACAGGACGGGAGCGGTCATTCGTACGACAGGGCCTCGACGGGGTGCATGCGCGCCGCCTTGCGCGCCGGGATCCAGGCGACCAGCAGCGTCAGCAGGAACGCGAACACCGCGACGCCGACGACCCACTCGGGGTCGACGCGGTAGGGGACCTTCGGCAGGTCGAACAGCGTGCGCGGGAACAGCTCGAAGCCGATGTGCGCGAACAGCCACTCGTTCATCGCGTTCAGCTGCCACAGCGTCAGCAGCCCGAGCAGCACCCCGGCGCCGGCGCCGACCGCGCCGATCACCAGGCCGCACCGCGTGAAGATCTGACCGACTCCGCGCGGCGCGCCGCCGAGCGCGGTCAGGATGCCGATGTCCTTGACCTTCTGCGTCACCATCATGTTGAGCGTCGCATAGATCAGGAACGCGGCGATCAGCATGACCGCGAACAGCACCACGGTCATCATCGAACGCTCGGTGTCGACCGCGTCGAGGAACACCTGGTTCTGCTGCTCCCAGGTCAACACCTCGGGGTGCGCCTCGGGCGGCAGCGGCTGCGGCAGCGCCGCCAGCACGCGCGGCAGCAGCCGGTCGCCGAGCGTCCGCAGTTGCTCGATCGACAGACCGGCTGTGGCGCGGATCGCCACGTCGGTGCAGAGGTCGACGCTGGCGTCGTCGAGCGCGTCGTGGCCGAGCAGCGTGCGCACCGGTTCGATCGCGACGATCGCGGTGGCGTCGTCGAACTGGGTCGACCCGGTCCGGAACGCGCCGGCGAACGCGAACTGCCCGTTCAGCGACAGGACCTTGCCGGCCTCTGCGTCCTCGGTGAAGTCGACCGTGAACACCTGCAGCGGCGAGCCCAGCATCAGGCCGCGCCCCTCGCGCCGCGCGCGGTTGCGGCCCAGCAGCATGCCGGGCCACATCGAGCGGAAGTCCTCGACCCGGTCCGGCACCGGCAGGCCGGCGCGCCGGCGCGCGAAGTACTCGACCGCGTCCGGCACGCGCAGGTCCTCGGCGAGCGGCGGCGCGCCGTGGTCGGCGCCGGTCGGCACCGCGTGCCGCCCGGCCTCGACCCACTCGTCGAACGGCGTCACCTCGCGCTCCAGCGCCGGATCGACGCCGAGCAGCTGCACGAAGTTGTTGGCGGCGTTGAAGTCGATCTCGTTGGACAGCGTGGTGACCTCGCCGTCGCGCAGCATGACCCCGTAGTGGCGCAACCGCGGCGCCATCGCGACGACGTCGGGGTCGTCCGCGAGCGCGCGGCGCACGCGCTCGAACCCGGTCTCGAACGGCAGACCGGTGACCAGCAGGTCCGGCGCGCTGCGGCGCACCTCGGCGCGGATGTCGGCGATGAAGCCGGAGAACACCGACACCACGACGACCAGCGCCCACACGGCGACGGCGACGCCGAGCATGCCGAGCACGTTGACCCAGCGCGAGGTCAGGTAGCGCAGCGCCAGGGCCCAGGAGAACGCCGGTCCCAACGTCAGCGCTCCGCGTCGCCGCTCGGGCCGTCGCCGCTGCTCGGGGCCTCGCCCGTCGCGTCGTCCGCCGTCTCGGCCGGGTCGCGCCGCCGCAGCAGCGGGAACAGCACGACGTCGCGGATCGACGCCGCGCCGGTCAGCAGCATCGTCAGGCGGTCGATGCCGATGCCGAGCCCGCCGGCCGGCGGCATGCCGTACTCCAGCGCGGTGACATAGTCGACGTCCATCTCCCCCGGCGACTCGTCGTCCTGGTGCTGCAGCTGCTCCCGGAACCGCTGCTCCTGGTCGAGCGGGTCGTTCAGCTCGCTGAACGCGTTGCCGAGCTCCATGCCGGCGACGAACAGCTCGAAGCGCTCGGTCACGCGCGGGTCCTCCGGCGTGCGCTTGGCCAGCGGGCTGATCGCCACCGGGTAGTCGTGCACGAACACCGGCCCCTGCAGCGTGTCCTCGACCGTCGCCTCGAACACGTCGTTGGCCAGCTTCGGCGCCGGGATGCCGTCGGTCGGCAGACCGAGCTTCCGGGCGCGCGCGAGCACGCCGTCGTGATCGAACCAGTCGAGGCCGTCGTTGTGCTGCGCGAACAGGTCGAGGTAGCGCGCCTTCTGGAACGGCGGGCGCAGGTCGTACTCGCGATCGCGGAAGGTGACCACGCCCTGCTCGCCGAGCACGTGGGTGCACAGGTGCGCGAACAGCCCCTCGACGCGGTCCATCACGTCGCGGTAGTCGGCCCACGCCTCGTAGCTCTCGAGCATCGTGAACTCGGGGTTGTGGCGCGTGCTGATGCCCTCGTTGCGGAACACCCGGCCGATCTCGTAGACGCGCTCGAGGCCGCCGACCAGCAGGCGCTTGAGGTACAGCTCCGGCGCGATGCGCAGGTAGAGCGGCATGTCGAGCGCGTTGTGGTGGGTGCGGAACGGCCGCGCGGTGGCGCCGCCGAAGATCGGCTGCAAGATCGGCGTCTCGACCTCGCAGTAGTCGAGCGAGTCGAAGTAGGCGCGCACCTGCTGCACGATCCTGCTGCGCAGCACGAACGCGCTGCGCACCTGCTCGTTGGCGAACAGGTCGACGTAGCGCTGGCGGTAGCGCTGCTCCTGGTCCTGCAGGCCGTGCCACTTCTCCGGCGCCGGCCGCAGCGCCTTGCTGGCCAGCACGACCTCGGCGGCCCACAGCGTCGGCTCGCCCTTCTGGGTGCGGCCCAGCTCGCCGGTCACGGCGACCAGGTCGTTGGCCTCGACCAGCTTGCGGTCCGGCCAGAACTCCGCCAGACGGTCGCGCTGGAAGCCGATCTGGATCGAGCCGCTGCGGTCGGTCAGGTGGCCGAAGCGCAGCTTGCCGAAGTCGCGGATCACGCTGAGCCGGCCGCAGAACGTCGCGGTGGCGCCGGCGTGCCGGTCGAAGTCGCCCAGCACGCTCTGGATCGGGATGCCGCGGGGGGTGCGCGGCGGGTACGGGTCCTGGCCCTTCTGGCGCAGCGCCTGCAGCTTGTCGAGTCGGTCCGGTTGGATGCCGTCGGTCACGGGTCGTGGGCGCCGGATGCGGCGCTGCAAAAGGGCGGGAACGATAGGTGCTGCGGCGGCCGAATGCTCGCGCCGGCTCGCAGGACCGGCCGTCGGCGCCGGCGGAGCGTTTGGCGCGGCGACGCAATTGCCCGGTCGGCGCCGCGTTGCGCCGGGGTCGCGCGAAAGGTCGACCGCTGCGGGCGGCCGCCGCGTAGGCTGGTGCCGGGTCCTCCCATGCAGAGTTCCTGTTGTGTCTGTGCCGCCGCCGTCGTGATCGCGGCGGCGTTGGCGTGTGGCAACCCGTGGTTGCCGGCGACGCGTGACCCGGCACGGGCCGCAGCCGAGCCGTCGGTTGCGCCGGCGGGCGTCGCCCCGGCTCCAGCCGCGGTCGCCGCCGTCGGCCTGCGTCCCGGTCCGTGGCGGAACGGCCTCGACCGGGCCCCGGCCTGGGTGCTGCCGCCGGCCGCGGTCGCGGTGTCGCCGCTCCGGCCCCGGCCGACCGACGGGCGGCAGCCCGACGCCGATCCGTCGGAGCGGCCGTCCGGTCGACCGATCGCGGTGCCGGCGTCGTTCGTCCCGGGTCGCAGCGGTCGCTGACCGAACCGGCGTCAGTCCGGCCCGACCTCGACCTCGAGCACGCCGTCGCGCAGGCGCACGGGCCAGGTGCGCACGTTCCAGTCGGCGCCGATGTCGCACGCGCCGGTGCGCAGGTCGAACTCCCAGAGGTGCAGCGAGCACACGACCTTGCCGTCCAGGACCGCGCCGTCGCACAGCGGCGCGCCGGCGTGCGGGCAGGCGTTGTCGATCGCGACCCACTGGCGGTCCGGTTCGCCCTGCAGCGGGAAGACGGCGATCCAGTGGTCGCCGATCCGGACGGCCGCGCCGGGCGTGAACTGCAGCTCGTCGGGCCGCCCGATCGCGACCCAGCGCCGGCCGCCGGCGGTCATGACCGACGGAGCCTCCGGAACGCCCAGCGGCGGATCGCGCGCCCCTGCTCGATGTACTTGCGCTCGAAGTTGGTGGGCGAGAACGCGTGGCCCGCGCCGAGTTCGAGCCGCCGCGCGCGCTCGGCCTCGTCGCAGCAGAAGTCGGCGGCGCTGCCCATCACCCGCGCCACCTGACCGGCGTAGGCCGGGTTGTCGGTGGCGACGAACAGATGGCCGCCGTCCTGCAGCACGCGCGCCAGCACCGCCGGCACGTCGTCGGTGAAGAACCGCCGCCCGGCGTGGCGGCGCTTGGGCCACGGGTCGGGGAAGTACACGTGCACCGCGGCCAGCGACGCCGTCGGCACGCGGTCCTGAAGGTACAGCTTGCCGTTGTCGATCAGCAGCAGGCCGTTGGTCGCGCCGGCCGCGGCGAGGCGCGCCGCGGCGTGCGCGGCGTAGCCCGGCGCCGCCTCGATGCCGAGCACGAAGGTGTCGGGGCGCGCCTGCGTCGACGCCAGCACGAACGCGCCCTTGCCCGGGCCGATCTCGACCTCGGCCGCGCCGGCCCGCAGGAACGCGGCCGGCACCAGGTCCTCCAGAGGCGGCGGGTCCTTGCCGCCGTGCACCAGCCGATCGCCGGTGTCGACCTCGCCCTCGGGCAGCCGGGCGCGGAACGACAGCTTGCCGCCCTCGTGCATGCGCGCGTTGAACGGCTCGGAGGCTTCCTGGGCGGACATGGTTCGTGCCGGCGCGCCGGGCGCTGGGGCGCGCACGATAGCGGGCCTCGGCGCGATTCAAAGCCTCGCCGCCGCCGCGCCGCGTCGGCGCCGTGTCGCAGGCAGGAAATCGACCTTCGGCCCGGCGTGCCGCCGGGACCTGCGCGACGGGTGCGCTAGACTCGGGCCGCTGCCCGCCGGGCGTTTCGGAGCGACCGGGGTGGTGCGAGTCCGATGAACCGAAGCACGATCTATGCAGCCGTGCTGGCGTTGTCGTACGCCGTCGTCGCCACGACCTACATCGTGGTGTCGTCGGACGTGGCTGCGGCGCTGGCGACCGACGTCGCCAACATGCAGGCGATCGAGACCGTCAAGGGCGTCGTGTTCGTCGCCGTGACGACCCTGTTCACCTGGGTCGGCGCGCGCGCGGCGATGCGCCGGATCGAGCGCGACGCCGACGAACTGGCGCGACGCGAGCGGGCGCTGGTCGCGAGCGAGGGCAAGGTGTTCGCCGGGGTGATCGCCGCCACGGTGGCGCACGACGCGAACAACGTGCTGACTGCGCTGCTCGGTCACATCGAGCTGCTGCACTTCGGCGACCCGGACGACCGCGAGACCATCCAGGAACTGCAGCGCTCGGTGAAGCGGCTGGTGGGGCTGAACAAACGGCTGCTGGTCGCGGCGCGCGAGGCCGGGCCGGGCGAGGGCCAGGAGCTCGACCTCGTCGCGACGGTCCAGGAGGGCGTGCGGTCGATGCGGTCGCACGAGCAGTTGCGCGGCTGCCGCTTCGAGTTCGTCGTCGAGGCGCCGGGGCCGGTGGCCGTCACCGCGCAGCCGCTGCTGCTCGACCAGATCGTCGGCAACCTGGTGCTCAACGCCGGTCAGGCCACCGGCGGGAGCGGCGCCGTTCGCGTGGTGATCACCGCCGAAGGCGACACCGCCGCGGTGGAAGTGCACGACGACGGCCCCGGCGTGCCGCCCGAGCG
Organism: Planctomycetota bacterium; assembly: GCA_050245995.1. GTDB lineage: Bacteria > Planctomycetota > UBA1135 > UBA1135 > UBA2386 > JBFWWV01. The sequence continues at coordinate 177,575 of JBFWWV010000011.1, forward strand.
GCGCGCCGACCTGTTCCGACGGCTGCAGTCGACGCGCCCGGACGGCGCCGGCCTCGGTCTGTTCTCCGCGCACGCGTGCGCGCAGTCGCTCGGCGGCGCGTTGTCGGTGGGCGACTCGCCGCTGGGCGGCGCGTGCTTCCGCGTGCGGCTGCCGCTGGCGCGGGTGGCAGTGGGGGTCTCGGTGGGCTGACCGGCGGACCTGGTTCGAAGCTGGTCCAAGGGGAGGGGATTGCCTGCGGCTCCCCGCCGCAGGACACTGCCGCCATCGCGTCCTGGTTTCGCGGGTGCGATTGTTCTTTCGGGTTCGAAGAAGGGGACGGCCGGCGCTGCCGGTCCATTCGGGATGCGCGGTGTCGTGCACCCCGCCGAGTCGCTGCTGCTGATCAGTCGGGGTCGCACTGGCGCGCTGCGCTTCACCGGCAACGCCTCGCTGGCGAACTGCACGGTGGCGCGCCAGGGGCGGATCCTGCTCGACGGCAGTGCCACCCCGTTCCCGCGGCCCAAGGTCTTCGGCGTCTGCGGCATGGCGGTCGGCGACCTCCTGCCGCAGGCGCCGCTGTACGAGACTCGGGTCGAAGGCGCAGTCGGCGCATACAACTCACTCGTGATCGCCGACCTGGACCCGAGTGCGGCCGGCAACGAACTCTACGCTGCGGGCTCGCTGGGCCTGCGGAAGTGGGTCCAGTGATGCGACACCCTTGTCGCTCGCGAGGTGCGAAGATGCGCATTCATTTTGTGGTTGGAGTTCTGTTCGGTCTGTCTCTGCCGGCGCAGTCCACCTGGGTCGTCGATCTGCTCAACCGTCCAGGTACGCACTTCACCGACGTGCAACCGGCCGTCGATGCGGCGGCGTCCGGGGACCGCATCGAGATCCGATCCATCGGCGTGCCGCCGCCGCTTGTCGGCTACTACTCAGCACCGCTGATCGATGGCAAGGGTGTCACCATTGTGGGCGAGGGTGCGGAGGGTCCGTCGACGACCTGGTGGTACGGTGACATCTCCATTCGAAACCTGCCCATGGGGCAGCGTGTGCACGTCGTCGATATCCAGTTGGGTCTATGGGCCCCAGTGAGGCCGATTGCTGGCGGGCTCTTCGACCTTCGCAACAACGACGGGGAGGTGGTCTTCGAGCGGATTGTCGCCCGGACCGGCAGCACAGGCCCGAGCATCTGGGTGGACACCCGGTTGCTGTTGGTCAAGCAGAGTGTCCTATGGGTCCTGGGGCCTCGGGATCCTGTCCGTTCGAGCTTGATCTCCGTGGACACGGATTGGCGCAATTCCTTCGCCGGCCCGGTGATCGATGCCGTGGACAGCAAGGTCTGGCTGATCAACAGCACCGTCATCGGGCTGGATGTCAACCATCTGGGTAACTCCGGATCGGCCCTGCGCACGCGGAACTCGGAAGTCTGGGTCGGCCCGGGCACGCTGCTGCAAGGCGGGATCACCGCCGCCGGGCCGCGCGAGGCGATCGACGATGTGAACACATCGCTCGTGCACTTCGACCCGCGGTCCACGGTGATCGGCTACGTCGGCAGCCTGCGCGCGAACGATCCGGTGCCGGCGATCCGGACGTCGATCCAGGGCAACGTGCTGTCGGTGGACCACCGGTGCACGCCGTCGTCGGTGGCGCTGCTGGCGTTCGGCGGTCTGCTGCCGCAGCCGTCGTTCAGCGGCGCGGGACTCCTGTGCGTCGACCCAGCGTCCTGCGTGGCGTTCTTCGCCGCGGTGCCGGCCAGCGGCGACCTGCTGTGGCAGTTCGCGATCCCGCCGGGGCTGCCGCCGGAGCTGTTCGTGGGCCTCCAGGGTGTCGAACTGCGGGCGGACGGCGCGGTGCAGCTCACCAACCCGACGACGTTCGGAGGCGTCTGAGCTCCTGGCGGCCGCGGGCCGCGCTGAGGGCAAACGACCGCACACGGTGCGTGCCGCCGCTGCTTGCCGGTGGAACCCCTCGGCGCGACGATGCGTCGATGCTCCGCACGCTCCGCCCGGCCGTCCTGTCGCTGCTCGCGCTGCTGCCGCTCGGCGGCTGCGCCACCATCCTCGGCACCGCGGTCAGCCCGATCACCGGCGGCGTCGACCTGGTGCGCGTGGCGATCCCGCCGCGGCAGTGGTACTTCATGCCGTTCGTGTTCCTGGGCGGCGCGGTCGCCGGGCCGTTCGTCGCGATCTACAACGGCGTCAATCACGACGCCTCGATCTTCAAGAGCTGGAACGGCTACTGGCACCGCTTCGACGAGGTGTTCCGGCCGTTCGAGATGATCCTCGACCGGTAGTCCGGCCGCCGCGCCGTGCCGGAGCTGCCCGACGTCACCGTCTACCGCGAACGGCTCGAGGCCGTGACCGTCGGCCGTGCGCTGCTGCAGGTGCGGCTGGCGACCCCGTTCGTGCTGCGCACGGTCGAGCCGGCGCTGACCGCGGCGCACGGCCGCGAGGTGCGCGCGGTGCACCGGATCGGCAAGCGCCTGGCGCTGGAGCTCGACGGCGAGCTGCTGCTGGTCGTGCACCTGATGATCGCCGGCCGCCTGCGCTGGAAGCCGGTCGACTTCACGCTGGCCGGCAAGGGCACGCTGCTGTGCGTCGACTTCGAGCACGGCACGCTGCTGCTCACCGAGGCGGCGAGCAAGAAGCGCGCGTCGCTGCACGTGGTGCAGGGGCGCGCGGCGCTGGCGGCGTTCGATCGCGGCGGGATCGACGTGCACGCGTCGGACGCCGCGGCGTTCGCGGCGGCGCTGCAGCGCGACAACCGCACGCTGAAGCGCGCCCTCACCGACCCGACCGTGCTCGACGGCATCGGCAACGCCTACTCCGACGAGATCCTGCACCGCGCCCGGCTCAGCCCGGTGGCGCGGACGCGCGGTCTCGACGACGACGCGCTCCGTCGCCTGCACGCGGCCTGCCGCGACACGCTGACGCTGTGGACCGAGCGGCTGCGCGCCGAGGTCGGCCAAGGCTTCCCCGACAAGGTCACCGCGTTCCGGCCCGGCATGGCGGTGCACGGGCGCTACCGCGAGCCGTGTCCGGACTGCGGCGCGCCGGTGCAGCGGATCCGCTACGCGGACAACGAGTGCAACTACTGCGCGCGGTGCCAGTGCGGCGGCCGGGTGCTGGCCGACCGCGGCCTGTCCACGCTGCTGAAGGGCGACTGGCCGCGCACGCTGGCCGAGCTGGAGGAGCTGCGGCGGCCCGATCCGAGTGCGTAGCCCGATCGGAACCAGTGCGGAACCGACGTCGGGCTCGCGCCGCCGTGCAATCCCGCGGGCGCGCCGGCATTCGATCGGGTAGTAGTCACCGGGCCGCGTCGCCGTCGCGACCGGCCCGTGGAGCTGCCCATGCGCGCGCGCGACGCGATCATCCCCGATCCCCTGACGGTGGCGCCGACGACGACGCTGCTGCAGTTCGTCCTCGCCGTCCTCGACGGCAACCAGACCACCGCCTCGGTGGTCGACGCCGGCCGGCTGGTCGGGGTCGTGTCGGTCGAGGACGTGTTCCGCCGGCTGCTGCCGCACTACGTCGGCATGACCGGCAGCCTGGCGACGATCCTGCACGAGAGCTACTTCGAGGAGGTGTTCGAGCGGTTCAAGAACACCGACGTCGCCAGCGTCATGTCGCGCGACGTCGACTCGATCGCGCCGGACGAGCCGCTGATGCACGCGGTCGAGAAGTTCGTGCACAAGTGGCGCAAGACCCTGCCGGTGATCGACGGCGGCCGGTTCGTCGGCGTCGTCACGCGGCGCAGCGTGCTGGCCGCGGCGACCAGGCTGGCGGGTGCGTGAGGCGATGATCGGCTCCGCGGACACCGTGGCGGCCTCGCCGGCTGCCTACTGGATCGCCACCGCGATCTTCGTGCTGACGTTCGCCGGCATCGTGTCGGAGAAGGTCCACAAGACCAAGGCGGCGCTGTTCGGCGCCGGGCTGATGCTGGTGCTCGGCATCGTCAGCCAGGAGGAGGCGTTCCACAGCACCCACATCGGCATCGACCACAACGTCGTGTTCCTGCTGATCTCGATGATGATCCTGGTGAACGTGCTGGCGCGCACCGGGCTGTTCGAGTGGGCCGCGATCCGCGCGGCCCGCGTGGCGCAGGGCCGGCCGATCCGGATCCTGCTGCTGTTCGTCGGGCTGACGGCGGTGGCCTCGGCGCTGCTCGACAACGTCACCACCGTGCTGCTGATCGCGCCGGTGACGCTGCTGATCGCCGACGAACTGGACCTCGATCCCGTGCCGTTCCTGCTGGCCGAGACCATGGCGTCCAACATCGGCGGCGCCGCCACGTTGATCGGCGATCCGCCGAACATCGTGATCGGCTCGCGCGCCCAGCTGGACTTCGTCGACTTCCTGGTCAACCTGGCGCCGGCGGTGGCGGTGATGATGGCCGCGTTCCTCGGCGCGCTGCTGCTGCTCTACGGCAAGCGGCTGAAGGTCACCGAGGAGCGGCGCCAGCGCGTGCTTGCGATGGACCCGCGGCGCGTCATCAAGGACGCCGTGCTGGCGCGCAAGGCGGTGGCCGTGCTGGCGCTGGTGCTGGTCGGGTTCCTGATGCACGGCACCCTGCACCTGGAGCCGGCGACGATCGCGCTGTTCGGCGCAGCGCTGCTGCTGCTGATCGCCAAGGGCAACCCGCACGACGTGCTGGCCGACGTCGAGTGGCCGACGATCTTCTTCTTCATCGGCCTGTTCATCGTCGTCGGCGGCATCGTCAAGGTGGGGGTCGTGCGCGACGTGTCGCACGCGATCGTCGGCGCCACCGCGCCAACGGCCGACGGCATGCAGACCACGGCGACGGCGCTGCTGTGGGCGTCCGGCGTGCTGTCGGCCGTCGTCGACAACATCCCCTACGTGGCGACGATGAACCCGCTGGTGCTCGACATGGCCAACTCCGTGTTCCACGCCGGCCAGGCCGATCCCGCCAGCCTGCCGGTCGAGACGCTGCACCAGCCGGTGATGATGCCGGTGTGGTGGGCGCTGGCGCTCGGCGCCTGCCTCGGCGGCAACGCCACGCCGATCGGCGCGTCGGCCAACGTCGTCGTGCTCGGCGTGCTCGAGCGCTCGGGCACCAAGGTGACGTTCGGTCGCTTCCTGCGCATGGGCGTGCCGGTGACGCTGATGACGCTGGCGATCGCGCAGGTCTACCTGTGGGTGCGCTACTACTGAGGAACGGCCGATGCGGCGGCTCGGCCCGCCACGGTCGGAGCTGACGGCGCTGCGCGCCGCAGCTCAACGGCGAGGGGCGGGATCGCGCCGACGGTCGATGCCGCGGGGACGTTGCTCGCACTACTGCTGACGCGGCGATGACAGCCGGGTTGATCCGGCGCGCCGCGGCGCCGACAGTGCGACGTGATGTTGGGCAGGTTCGGCAGCTGGTGGCACTACCTGCGGCGGATGCGGCGCGAGCGCGCCCTGTTCGGCGCCGACCGGCCCGTGCACGCGCTGCCGCCGATCTTCCACCACTGGTCGCACACCTTCGTGCGGCCGATGCTGCGCGAGCTCGGCGGAGGGTCGCCGGAGGAGTTCTTCGCGCACTGGCTGCGGCGCGCCGCTGCGGCGGCGCCCGGCGCGGTGCGATTCCTGAGCCTCGGCAGCGGCGCCGGCGAGTCCGAGCTGGCGGTCGCCGAGCGCCTGCGCGCCGGCGGGCTCGAATCGTTCCGGCTGGTGTGCGTCGACCAGAACCCGGCGCTGGTGCGCGCGGGCGCCGCGGCCGCCGGGCGCCGCGGGCTCGCCGGCCACGTCGAGTTCCGCCGCGGCGACCTCAACCGCTGGCGGGACGCGGGGCGCTACGACGCGCTGCTCGCGAACCAGTCGCTGCATCACCTCGTCGAGCTGGAGCGCCTGTTCGACTGGGCGCGCGCGGCGCTGCTCCCGCACGGCGTGCTCGTGATCAGCGACATGATCGGGCGCAACGGGCACATGCGCTGGCCCGAGGCGCGGGCCGAGGTCGAGCGGTTCTGGGCCGAGCTGCCGCCGACGCACCGCTTCAACCACCAGACCCGGACCGCGGCGCCGGAGTTCGTCGACTTCGACTGCGCCGGCGACGGCTTCGAGGGCGTGCGCGCGCAGGACGTGCTGCCGCTGCTGCTGGAGCGCTTCGAGGTCCAGGCGTTCGCCGGCTTCGCCAACGTGATCGACGTGTTCGTCGACCGCGGCTACGGCCCGAACTTCGACGTCGGCAGAGCCGCCGACCGCGCGTTCGTCGACCGCGTGCACGCGCGCGACGAGGAGCTGCTGCGCGGCGGCGCGATCACGCCGACGCACATGTTCGCGGTGCTGCGGACGGGCGCTGTGGCGGCCCCGGTGTTCGCCCGCGGACTTGCGCCGCGCTCCTGCGTGCGCCGCGCCTGAAGGTCACCCGCCGGCCAGCTTGACCGTGTGCCCCTGCTGCTGCAGGAACGCGACGACCTGCTCGCGATGGTCGCCCTGCAGCTCGATCGCGCCGTCCTTGACGGTGCCGCCCGTGCCGCAGCGCTGCTTGAGCTGCTTGCCGAACGCCTGCAGCTCGGCCTTGCGCAGCGGCACGCCGAGCACGACCGTGAGCGTCTTGCCGTTGCGCACCTCGCGGCGCACGCGCACGACGCCGTCGCCGGCCGGCGGCGCCAGCTCCTCGCCGCAACGGCACTGCGCCATCGCCTTGCGGCAGCGCGGGCACATGCGGCCCTGGTCGCTGTCCCAGACGACGCGGCTCATGATCGGGGACTCATCGAGGGCAGCTCAGGCGCCGAACATCTGCAGCCACTCGGCCTCGGACTTCGGCTGGAACACCATGTTGCTGCGCCGGGTCTCGCCGAGCTTCGCGTTCGGCCGCGGGTCGTAGAGGTGGCCGGGATACAGCACGGCGTCGTCGGGCACCTTGGCCAGCTTCTGCGTCAGGGACAGGTACAGCTGCCGCGGGTCGCCGCCCGGCAGGTCGGTGCGGCCGCAGCCCTGCAGGAACAGCGTGTCGCCGGCGACCAGCCGGTTCTGCACCAGGAAGCACTGCGAGCCCGGCGTGTGGCCCGGCGTGTGGATCAGCTGGATCGGGATCTCGCCGACCTTCACGACGTCGCCGCTGTCGTGCACGGCGAGGTCGGTGTCGCCGCAGCCGGTGATGCGCTTCACCCACGGCACCTCCGCGCGCTGGACGTGCACCTTGCACGGGCACTGCGTCAGCAGCTCGCGGACGCCCTGCAGCGAGTGGCCGTACATGTCGCCGCCGATGTGGTCGGGGTGGTAGTGCGTCGCCAGCGCGCCTTCGATCTCGTAGCCGTCGGCGCGCGCCAACTGCACCAGCTCGGCCACCGCGTAGCACGGGTCGACCAGCACCGCCTTCTTGGCCACGCGATCGCCGATCAGATAGACGAAGTTGACCATCTGCGTGGCGATCGGATCGCCGACGGCGAAGTCGCGGCCGGCCAGCAGCTGGCGGAAGTACAGGCGGTCGTCGGCGGGGTCGGTCACGGCGCGGCAGGGTAGCCGAACCCGGCGGCGGTGTCGAAAACCCGCACAGTTCCGTCGGCCGGGCTCAAGCTCGCCCCCGGGCTCGTGCCGATCCACCCATGGCAACGATGCAATCGCGGCGTTCCAGACCGGGCCTCCGACGCGCGCTCGCGGCAGCGACCGCGCTGCTGCTGGCGGCGTTGCCGGCGTGCCGCGGCGCGCGCGCCGGGGGCGGCGACCCGCCGACGCAGGCGGTGTCGGCGCCGCTGCAGGCGCTGATGCCCGCCGGCACCGAGCTGCACCTGCGCGCGCTGCCGCTCGGGCCGCTGCAGGACGACGCGCTGGCCGGCATCGACGCGCTGGTGCTCGGCGGGCGCGGCTGGCGCGTCCCCGACCTGCGCGCGCACACGGCGGCGCTGCAGGTGGTGCGCCGGTTCGTCGAGAACGGCGGCCGCGTGGTGCTGCTGGGCTACGCCGTCGCGCTGTGCACCGAGCTCGGCCTCGAGGAGCGCGCGCCCGACGTGGTCGAGCCGTTCCGCTGGGGCTTCGACCCGCGCACCGCGACCGGCCGCGCGCGGCTGGGCTTCCAGCTGGTGTCGGGCCGCGTGCCGGAACTGGTCGAAGGGCTGGTGCCGGCGCCGCAGCGCGAGCACGCGTTCTTCCTGAGCGGCGGCGCCCCACTGGCGGCGCCGCTGTGCCTGTTCGCGGCCGGGCCGCCGGCGCGCGGGGAGCCGCTCGGGTCGCTGGTGCGCGAGTGCGACGGCCAGGGCGCCCTGTGGCCGGCGACGGTGCTGACGCGCTGGCAGCTCGGCAAGGGCCAGGTGCTCGGGCTCGGCCTCGAGCCCGACGTCGCCGCCGACGACCCGGTGATCGCGCAGAACGCGGAGGCGTTCTTCGGGCGATGTCTCCGCTGGCTCGGCGACGGCGCGGCGCCGCGCAACCTCGGCTACTGGCTGCTGCCGCAGCCCGAGCCCGAGCCGCTGCCGGCGCGGCTGCCGGAGCTCGCCGAGCGCGCGGTGCCCGGTGCGTCGCTGCTGGCGCACTGGGGCTGGGAGGCCGCGGTGCACGACGAGACCGCGCCGCGCGGTCCGTCGCAGGTGCTCGACGACGTCGTGCTGCCGGGTTTCCTCGGCGGCGCCACCGTGCTCGCGCTCGACCTCGTCGATCCGCAGCGCGGCCTGCCGCTGCCGTGGGCGGAGACCGACCCGCTGGCGCGGCCCGAGCACTACCTCGGCTCCGCGTTCGCGCGCGGCTGGACCGGCGACGCGGTGCCGCAGCTGCTGCGCGAGGCGCACGCGCGCGGCCAGCTCGTGCAGGTGCTGCTCGATCCGCCGCCGGGCGGGGCCGCGCCGCAGCCGCGGCTGGCGGCGCTGCGCTACCTCGCGCGGCAGTGGGCCGACCTGCGCCGGCTCGGCGCCGACCGCGCGCTCGACGGCGTGGCGCTGCGGCAGTGGTTCGACGACCCGCGCGGATTCGGCGTGGCGATGCTGCAGGACTTCCAGCCGGCGGCGCACGTGGTGCGGCTTGGCGAACGAGTGCCCGCGCTCGGCGGCGCGATCGGGGCTCTGGACGGGCGCGACGGCGCCCCCGCGGGGCTGCGCGCGGCGGGGCTGGCGCGCGGCTGGCGCGACGGGTTCCCGGCCGACGTCCATCCGGTGGGCTACCTCGACTGCAGGGCGCGGCGGCCGTCGCGGTCGCTCGGCGGCGCGACCGACGGCGACGCCTCGGCCGGCGGCTCGTACGGCGACTGGATCGCGCGGCAGGCGACGGACTTCGTGCGCGCGCGCCGCGGCCGCGGCGGCGCGATGCTGTGGTCGCGCCACGACCCGGCGACGATGACCGCCGACACCGAGGCCTACGTCACCGGCGTGTCGTCGGAGCCGCTGGTCGCCGCGGTGGCGGCGCGCTGCACGGCGACCGGGCGCGACGGCTGGCGCGCGGCGCAGCGGGCGCTGCTGCCCGAGGTGCAGCCCGGCTTCGGCGAAGGGCTGCCGGTGCCGGCCGCGACGGTGATGCTGCGCAACAACCGGCTGCGGCTGCTCGGCAGCGGCGGCGCGCTCGACTTCGACGGCGGCGGCCTCGGGCGTTTCGGCGGCAGCGGCGGCGCGCGGCTCTGCGACTCGTTCTTCCGCACGCGGTTCTTCGGCGGCCGTCCGGACGCCGACGAGCTGCGCACCGCGCAGCTGGACCTGCTGGCCGCGGGGCGCCGCGGCGAGGGCGGCTACACCGGCGCGCACGCGGTCACGCCGGCGGGCTCTGTGCCGCAGGCGCTGGCGTTCGACGCCGCGCCGCGCTGGCCGCAGCGCCTCGACCTGATGCTGGGCGGGCTGCAGGGGCGGTTCGAGCTGCGGCTCGAGGGCCGCGCGCTGCAGGGCGCGGGCGTGCTCGCGGTCGGCGTCGACGACGACGTGTTGTCGCTGCTGCCGTTCGAGGACGGCCGGCTGCCGCTGCGGCGCGCGCTGGCGATCGACCTCGCGCGCGGCGGTCTGCGGTCGCTGCGGATCGAGGTCCTCGACGGCGGCGCCGTCGCGCTCGACCGCCTGCAGCTGGTGCGCACCGGCGATGTGGCCGCCGAGGCCGAGGTCGCGCTGCCGGCCGGTGGCCTCGCGATCGTGCGCGAGCGCAGCGCGTCGACCTATCACCGCGAGACCGTCGAGCTGCGGATGCTCGCCGACTTCCCCGGTCTGCTGCTGCGCGCCGACGTCGAGCACGCCGTGCGCAGCCTGCAGCAGGAGCGGCGCTTCGGCCTGCTGCACCATCGCCGGCTGCTGCTCGCCAGCGGCGGCGAGGACGAACGCTCGCTGCAGCAGCCGTTCGTGCTGGCCGCGGACGAGCCGTCGCTGCCGGACCTGGCGGTGGTGCCGATCCGGCTGCCGCGCTACGGACGCTTCCGGCTCGACGGCGGCGAGCTGGTGCTGCACGACCAGCCGGAGCCGGGCACGCGCAGCGTCATCGGCTTCGCGTTCCTGCAGCGCGGGGCGTCGGCGGCGACGCTGCAGCACCTGGTCCGGGTGTTCGCGGAGCTCGACCGCCCGACCGCGCTCGACCTCGGCGCCACCGGCGAGGCCGATCTGCACAACGAACAACCGCTGCCGTGGACCCGCGTGATCGCGGTGCAGCAGGCCGCGCGCACGCCGTTCCTGGTGCGCGAGAACGGCTGGTGGACGTGGCGCGCCGCGCAGCAGGGCAGTCCCGGCGCCGACCTGCTGCGCGTGAACCACCTCCCCGGCGACGTCGTGCAGCTGGTGGGCGGGCAGGCGCTGCTGGCGCGCACGCGGCCGGGGCCCGGCGCGCTGCAGACCGTCGCGCTGCGCGACCCCGAGCCCGGCGCCGTGCTGGCGCGGGTGCTGCAGGAGAGCCCGCTGGTGCGGCCGTCGGTGACGATGGGCGCCGACTTCGACGAGGTGTTCGTCGACGGCGCGCCATGGGCCCTGTACTCGGGGCGCACGGTGCTGCTGCCGAACCGCCGCGGCGACTACCGGATCACCACGCAGGCGCACGGCGGACCCCTGCTGCCGCACGTGCTGGCGACGCGCGCGCCGCTGTCCCACTGCGCGTACGATCCGGCCGCCCGCGAGTTGCTGCTGGTGGTCGAGGCCGCCGCCGACCGCCCGGCCGAACTGCCGTTCACCGCGGTGCTGGCCGGGCCCGTGCCGCTGCGGCTCGACGGCGCCGAGCTGGTACCCGAGGACGAACTGCGCCACGCCGACCCGGCCGCGCGCCGCGCCGCCGAGGCGGCCGGCGTGGTGATCCGCTTCCGACCCGGAATCGTGAGGGTGCACTATGGCGACTGATCCCGGCAAGTGGGTGCTGGCGCTGAGCGCGATCGCGCTCGGCATCGGTGCGATGGCGTGGCCGTGGCTGCCGCGGTCGCACGACAACCCGTTGCCGCCGCGGTTCGCGGCGGACGACGCCGACGGCCGCCGGCTGGTGTCGGTGCTGCAGTGGCACGACCACGCCTGCACGGAGGGCGATGTCGACGCGTTCCGCGCCTACGTGACGGCGGACTACGCGGACTCGTTCGCCCGTCGCCTCGGCCAGCTCGGTCGTGCGCTCGACGGCTCCGCGCTGCGCGCCTACGTCGGCGCCGGCGGCGCGCTCGGGCTCACCCGGCTGGTCACCGGCGGCGGCTTCGGCCGGGCGACCGCGGACCGCGCGTGCCTGGTGTTGCCGTCGCCGCCGACGCAGCGCGGTGCGCACGGGCTCGCGTTCGCGTGGGACGGCCGCGCGTTCCGGCTCGACGCCGTGGAGCACCAGCCGTCGGTCGATCCGGCGTCGACCGAGGCGATGGCGGACTTCGCGCGGCGGCTGCTCGGCGCGCGCTGACGGCCGGCCCGCGACTCGTCCTTCCTTCGCGGCCCTGCGGCGGCGATGCTCTGCGCCATGGCTCAGGCGGCGCGCGGCGACTGGCGACTCGGTGCCCTGCGGGTCGCGGCGGGCGCGCTGCTGCTCGCCGCCGCCGCGCCGGCGCAGGACCTCGAGGCCGCGGTCGCCGCGGCGGTGGACCGCGCGGCCCCCGACCTGTGGGGCGCGGTGCTGGTGGCGACCGACGGCGAGGCGCGGGCGGTGGTCTGCCGCGGCGCGCAGGACCGCGCCGCGGGCGCGCCGGTCGACCGCAATAGCCTGTTCGACCTCGGCACGCTGTCCGATCGCGTGACGGCGCTCGCGGCGCTGCGGCTGTGCGCGCAGAAGCGCTGGAAGATCGACGACCCGGTCGGGCGGCGGCTGCCCGGCTGGCCCGACGACAAGGCCTCGATCACCTGGCGGCACCTGATCCGCCACAGCGCCGCGCTGCCGGCGGCGATCGCCTACGACGGCGACGCGGGCGCGCGCCGCACGGCGATCGCGGCGCTCGCGCGCGCGCCGCTCGACGGGGTGCCCGGCGCGGCGTTCCGCTGGAGCCCGGCGCACAGCACGCTGCTGGCGCTGCTGCTCGAGCAGTGCGGCGGCAAGGACTTCGAGGACGTGGTGCGCACGCGCACCCTGCAGCCGGCCGGCATGCGCGGCGCGTGCTTCGTCGGTCAGGGCCGCGTCGACGCCGCGCGGCTCACGGCGCGGCGCCGGCCCGACGGCACCCTGGCGCCGGTGGACGACCTGCCGTGGGACTGGTCGCAGAAGGGCGGCCGCGGCCTGCTCGCGAGCGTCGACGATCTGTCGGCGCTGGCCGCCGCGCTGTGCGGCAGCCGGCTGCTCGACGCCGACGACCGCGCGGTGCTGCTGCAGCCCTTCGACGCCGGCAACGCCCTGCAGGTGCAGACGGTGGTGCGCAGCGGCGTGACCTGGATCCAGCTGCACGGCGCCGCGACCGGCTACCGCGCGCGGCTGCTGCTGCAGCTCGACGCGCGGGCGTGGATCGTGCTGTTGACCGACGAATGCGACCTCGACCCGCTCGAACTGGCGATCACCGCGGCGGTGGCGCCGGCGCTGCCGGCGGCGGTGGTCGGCGCCGACGCGGCCGCGCCGAGCGGTGCTGCGATCCCGGTGCCCGTGCCGGCGCCCGCGCCGCCGCCGAGCCGGGACGCGGGCGCGTCCGCCGCGGTCGGCGACGACGACTTGCTGCGCTTCGTCGGCGTGTTCGAGCTGCCGACCGGCGGCCGCTTCGAGGTCCGTCGGCGCGGCGACGGTCGCGAGCTCGAGTTGGCCGGCATCGGCCTGGTCGCGTCCGCGCGCCTCGCGCACGGGCGCTGGCCGCTCGAGGGCCTCGACCGCGCGCTGCGGCTGTTCGAGGACCGCGGCATGGCCGGGCTGGAGCCGCTGCTGTTCGGTCGCGACGACGCGCCGTCGAGCTGCTTCGCCAACGGCGGCGCGCTCGCGGCGGCGCGCCGCGTGATGGCCGAGGTCCGCGCGCGCGTGGGCAGCGGCGCCGAGCTGCAGTTCGTGGGCAGCCAGGTGCAGCCGCAGAAGGTGTCCTGGCTGCGCGTCCGCGGCCTGGACGGCACCGCCTGGGTGCGCGTCGGCTGGACCCGCGACGGCGAGATCGGCACGATCGTCGAGTGGCCGCAGGGGGCGCCGTTCCGCGCCGAGCTGCGCGTCGAGCGACCCGACTGGGCGGTCGGCCGGGCCGGCGACGTGCCGTTGACCCTGTCGGTGGAGGGGCGCGGCGCCAGCCGCGTGCTGGTGTTCGAGGACGCGGCGGGTGTGGTCGCCTGTCCGTGGGTCGGCGACCTGCGCTGAGCCCCGGCCGCGGTCAGCGGGCGTCGCCGCCGCAGCAGCAGCTGCCGGCCGGCTTGCAGCAGCTCGCGCCGGCCTCGGCCCGCGCCGCGGCGCGCGCCGCCTGCACCTGCTGCAGCGCCGCCGCCGGGCGCTGCTGCAGCGTCTCGACGCAGCGCTCGGAGCACAGGCGCACGACGGTCGTGCCGACCATCGCGGTGACGGTGTCCTCGCCGAGCGGCTCGCCCGACACCGCGCAGGTGCCGAGCGGGTAGTCGGCCAGCTGCCGCCGCAGCGCGGCGGTCCGCACCGCGCGCACGACGTCGGCGGTCTTCGCCTTCGCGCGCGCGGCGCACTTGTCGCAGCACAGCCGCACCAGGGTGCCGTCGAGCACCAGCTCGACCGGCGCGCCCATCGAGCCGAGGGTCTCGCCGGAGATCGGGCAGGTGTCGAGCGGGTAGTCGGCGGCGCCGGCCGTGCGCAGCTCCTGCTCGAGCTTCTCGATGTAGCCCAGCGGGTTGCCCTCGACGCGGATCTTGCACTTCTCGCAGCAGGTGGACCACGTGCGGTCCTTGACCGTGAACGTCACCGCGCCGTCGCCGAGCGGCTTGCCGGTGACGATGCAGGTGGTGCGCGCCGGCGCGTCGACCTGGATCCACTCGTTCGCGGTCCCGGCCTGGAGGCGCGGCAGCCAGCGGTGCGGGGTCTCGGCGAAGCGGTCGGCGCAGCCCTGGCAGCAGAACTTCACCATCGTCGTGCCGTACATCACCGTCACCTGGTTCTCGCCGAGCGGGCGGCCCGAGACGATGCAGGTGTCGAGCGGGTAGTCGAGCAGCTGCTGGTTGTGGGCGGTGGCGCGGACCAGGTCGACCAGCGCGCGCGGATCGGCGCCGAGCTTCGTGCAGTGGCGGCAGCAGAACCGCACCAGCGTGCCGTCGAGGACCAGGTCCACCGGCCCGCCGTGGGTGTCGAGCGGCTTGCCCGACACCGGGCAGGTGGTCAGCGGATAGTGCGGCAGCTGGGCGGCGATGAGCGCGGCGTCGACCTTCGGCGCGAACGCGAACGGGTCGGCCTCGACCTGCGCGCGGCAGCCGCTGCTGCAGGTGCGGAACGCGTGGCCGCCGGCGCGGAAGTCCTCGGCGTCGGCGCCGAGCGCGCGGCCGTCGACCACGCACACGGCGAGCGGGAACAGCGGCTCCGCGCGCACGACGGCGCGCGCGCCGGTCCGCGCGCCGGTCCGCACGGCGGTCTCACCGGCGGGCGCGGCCGCGAGCGGCGCGGACCGCTGCTCGGCCGGTGCCGTGTCCATGGCCGGCGAGGGGGCCGTGGCGCTACAAGCGGTGAGGAGCAAGGCCGCGGCGGCGGCGAGAGCGGAGACGAGAGTGGATCGCGACATGGATTCGGGCCCGGCGGTGCGCGGCGGCGCATTCCCGCCGGATGGTGAGCCCCGTCTGTCGGCATCCGCTGCGATCCGCTTGAGAGCGGCGCGAACCCGGCGGCCGGGCCTTGCCGCGGGCGCGCCGGGTGGGTTCGCTGTGCGGCCCCGATTCCTGAGCCCGACGAGCGCACCCGATGTCCAGACCTCGCCGAACCGGAAAGTCCGATCGCAAGCCGCAGGCCGAGCGCGAGCCCGACGACGACCTGCCGACGCTCGAGGAGCTGGCCGACGAGCTGGAGGAGCTGCCCGGGCTGGGCGACGCCGACGGCGCCGATGCCGTGCGCGTCGACTGTTCGCCCGCCGACGAGGCCGGTTTCGACACGGCGGTGGGGGTCACCGTCCCGGAAATGGAAAAGGCGTCGATGCCGGCCGCGGTCGAGGCGCCGCTGCGCCGGGTCGTCGGCGCCGCCGCGGCCAAGGTGCGCCATCACCGCGTCGTGGTGACGTTCCTCGGCGACACGATCATCGGCAGCGCGGTCAAGGACCTCTGCGGCGAGGTGCTGCGCCACTTCAAGGCGCGCAAGGTCGTCGTGCGACGCGGCTACGGCGACGAGCTGGTGCACGAGGGCGAGCTGCCGCGGGTGCAGGTGCAGCGCACCGTCGACGGCGACGTCATGCGGGTCGAGGTCGAGACCGGGCAGCTCGAGGCCGCCGACCTGCAGATGGCGCTGCAGCCGGAGCTGGTCGGGCTGGTCGCCGCCGCCAAGGGGCAGCGGCTCGAGTTCGCGTTCAGCGGCAGCGCGCGCCCCGACGCGGCGCTGCGCCAGCTGCTGGCGCGCACGCTGGGCGACGCCGGGGCGCTGCGGCTGCAGGTCGGCCAGCGCGTGCTGTTCGACCGCGAGCTCGAGCGCCGCGTGCAGCTGGTGATCGACGGCCCGCGCGCGAAGATCACCGTCGACCCGGCCGAGCGCGAGGTCGAGACCGAGGAGGCCATCGCCATGGTGCTCGGCGACGCCGGGGAGCGCCTGCAGGACAAGGACATCACCGTCGAGCTGCCGCAGTCGGCGTCGAGCGCGGTGCTGCAGCAGTGCCTGCAGTTCTGCGTCCAGGCCGAGCCGCAGCGGGTGGCGGTGTCGCGCGACGGCGGCCCGGCCGACGTGCTGTGGCCGGCGCTGCTGACGCTCGAGGAGCGCGGCGACGAGGTGGCGCTGCGCGTCGCCGCCGGCGGGCGCGACCGCGCGGCGCTGCTGGTGGCGTTCCGGCGCGAGAGCGCCGAGCTCGGCGACCGCCTCCGCGGCAAGGCCGTGGCGGTGCACTGGGAGTCCGGCACCAAGCTCGACTCCGAGCTCGAGCAGCAGTGCCTGCGCGAGGGCATCGGCGCGTTCGGCCCGCGGGCGCTGTGGACCACGGTCGGCGGCGGCGAGCGCGAGATCCTGCTGCCGCCGCCGGTGGCGCTGCGCCCCGAGGGCGCGCTGCGGCTGCTGCAGATCGACACCGACGCCGGCAAGCCGCCGGAGCTGGTGCGCGCGTTCGAGCGCTGGCTGCCCGGCGCGCGCGACGAGCTGCGCGGCAAGCCCGTGCGGGTGGCGTTCGCCGGCGCGGTGGCGCCGTCTCGCACCGTGCAGAAGGCGGTGCTCGAGGCCGTCGAGCAGGCCGGCGCCGTGCGCGTCGAGCTCGACGACCACGGCGCGATCGACGTCGTCGCCCCGCCGCTGCTGGCGATCACCGGCTCGGCGCGCGAGGGCTTCCGCGTCGCCGCCGCGGCCGCCGGCCGCGACGCCGACCAGATCGAGCGGGCGCTGCAGCGCGAGCTCGACGCCGGCGAGTCGTGGATCGACGCGGTCGTCACGCTGGTGCCGTCGGCGCTGACCGAGCGGCTGCTCGCCGTGGCGGTCGATCGCGGAGCGTCGCGCGTGATCCTGGGGGGGCCGACGCCGGTGCAGGTGCACCCGCCGGCGCTGATCGGCGCGCGCCGCGGCGACGAGCTGCGGCTCGAGGTCACACCGACCGCGGATCCGGCGATGGTGCGACGGCAGATCGAGCGCGAGCTCGCCTCGGTGATCGGCGACGACGGCCTCGACGACGTCGCCGTCACGATCGTGTGGAACGACGCGCCGGCGCCCGACGCCGAGCCGCTGGCGTCGCTGCTGAACGCGCTGCTGGCGCGCGGGCCTGGCCGGGTGCTGCTCGACCGCGGCGGCCAGCGGCCGGTGCAGCTGTACCCGGAGGTCGTGCGCGAGGTCGTGAGCGTCCTGGGTCGCAAGGCCGAGGCCGAGGCGCCGATGTGGATGCTGGGCATCGGCGTCGGCGACGATCCGGCGCACGTGCAGGCGGTGCAGGCCCGCCTCGCGGAGCTGCAGCAGCAGCTGGCCGGCGCGCGCGTGCTCCTGGTGGCGCGCGGCGACGGCCGCGACCTGCCGCAGCCCGGCGACGACCCGGCGTTCGCCGCGGCGCGGGACGCGGTGACCGCCGTCGCGGCCGCCACCCTGGTGTTCCGGGGCCTGGATCCGCGGCGCCGCCCGTTCTTCGCGGTGGTGCAGTCGACCCTCGACGCGCTGCCGGTGGGCAAGGCGGTCGCCGACCCGCGACCGCGCGGCTGACGCCGAGGGGATCCGCCGCGCGACTGCTCCGAAGTACCGCGCGGACAGGGCAACTCTCCCCGGTCCGCTCGCGCGTACGGCTGCCCCTCGCGCGCAGCGGGCGCCATGATGGTGCGCGCGTCGGTGACCCGCTGGGGGTCGCGCGGCGCACCGTCTCCCGCCACCCGGAGGACCCCGCCATGATCGTCAAGGGCCTGTTCGCCGCCGCCGTCGTCTCGACTCCGCTGTGTCTCGTCTCCACCCAGGACCCGGCCACGCCGGTCCGCAGTCAGGCCCGCGTCACGACCACCGCGGTGGTCCAGGAGCCCGGGCGCGGCGGCCAGGCCGCCGAGCGCGAGCTCGATCAGGCGCGCCGCGACCTCGAGCGGGCGCAGCGGCACATCGACAAGCTCGAGCGCCAGCTCGAGCAGGCGCTCGATGCGCTGGAGGCGACGTTCGAGCCGGAGCGCGAGCGCAACTGCGCGCCGTCGCGGTCGCGCGCGCTGATGTCGCACTACCAGTGGCTGCGGCAGAACGACCACCCGCAGCGCGCGCAGAGCACGCTGGCAAAGGTCGTCGACCGCGTCGGCGACGACGTCAACCGGCTCAACAGCGTGGCCTGGAACCTGATGACCGACCAGGAGACCACCGGCAAGTTCGACGAGGTCGCGCTGGCGCTGGCGGAGCGGATGGAGGCGCAGGGCGAGGGGCTGCACCACCGCCATCTCGACACCGTCGCGCTGGCCCGCTTCCTCAACGGACAGGTCGAGCGCGCGGTGGCGCTGCAGCAGCTGGCGATCGCCAAGGGCGGCAACGGCGACGACTACCGCCGGCGGCTGCGCACCTACCAGGCCGCGCAGGTGGCGCTGGCCAAGGCGCACGGCGAGGCGGCCCGGGCGCGCGCGGACGGCGCGGCGCTGGCGTCGGCCGACGACGAGTAGAGAGCGGACCCGGACCCTGGGCCCGGTCCCGTCCCGAGCTGCGCGCAAGGCGCCCGACGCCCCGCGCGCAGCGGGCTACGGCCAGAGCGCGACGGCGTCCAGCAGGGCATGCGCCACCGCCACCGGCCAGAGCCGGGGCACGACCAGGTAGGTCCCGCCAAGCACCAGCCCCGTGGCGGCGATGCGCAGCGCGCCCTCGGCGCCCAGGTAGGTGTGGTAGGCGGTGAACACCGCCGTCGACAGCAGCAGCGCCGGCAGCGCGCCGAGCAGCGGTCGCAGGCGCGTCAGCAGGTAGGCGCGCACGACCAGCTCCTCGGCGAAGCCGTTGGCGGCGCTCATCATCAGGAGCAGCGGCACCGGCGCCGGCGCGCCGTGCTCGACCGCGGCGGCCGGTCCTGCGCCGCCGGCGAACAGGGGCCAGACCAGCAGGTCCACGGCCACCGCGGCCCCGAGGGTCACGACTCCGAGCCAGAGGTCGGCCCAGCGGAACGCCGCCAGCCCGAACGTCGGCAGCGGCTCGCCGCTGCGCCGGAGGATCCACAGCACCGGCACCGACACCCAGACGGCGCGGAGCAGCACCGACACCGCGTGGGCCGTCGGCGTCCACGGCGCCGCCCCGGCGCCGCACGCCTGCGCGGTCGAGAAGAACACGTCGGGTGCCGCGCCGATGCACAGCACCGCGAGGATCTCGAGCCAGCGATCGCGCGCGGTGGCCATCGATGCCCGGGGCTCAGCCGCGCAGCCGCCGCGCCGCAGCGGCCAGGATCTCCATCTTGCGCACGGCCACGTCCTCGCTGGCCACCGGCCGGTCGGCGAAGGTGCCGAAGCCGCAGTCCGGGTTCAGGAACACGCGGTCGGGGCCGAGCAGGTCGGCCAGGCCGCGGACGCGGTCCGCCACCGCGGCCGGATCCTCGGTCGGTTCGGTGCGCGGGTTGACCGCGCCGAAACCGACGCTCTGCCGCTGCGGCAGCTGGGCCAGCAGCGCCTCGGGCCCGGCCCTGGGCGTCGCGTACTCGAGCACCAGCTGGTCGACCGGCATCTGCGCGAGGTGCGGCAGCAGCGGCGCGTAGTCGCCGGTCAGCAGCACCTCCTCGTTCTGGCTCCAGTTGCCGCGGCAGACGTGCACGGCGGTGATCGGGCCGGTGATCCCGTCGGTCACCCGGCCGATCAGGTCGACGGCGAGGAGCAGCTCCTCCTCGGGGCTGGCCTTCTGCGCCAAGGCCGCGCACATGAAGGTGCGGGTGGCCGACTTGCCGGCGAACACCACCTCGGTCAGCACCGGTTCGTCGAACTGCACCATCTCGACGCCGAGCGCGGCCAGCTCCTGCAGCTCCTCGCGCAGGATCCGCACGACGTCCGCGCACAGCGCCTCGCGCGTCGGGTACGCGGCGCTCGACAGGCCCTTGACCCAGATCGACCGGCTCAGCAGGTAGGGGCCCGGCAGCGTGACCTTCACCGGCAGGTCGCAGTGCTCGCGCACGAACGCGGCCTCGCGCACCGCGAGCGGCTCGCGGCGCCGCAGCGGGCCGACCACGGTCGGGTTCTTGATCGCGAACGCCGGCACGTCGAGCGCCTGCAGCAGGTTCTCGAACGCGGCCTTGTCCTCGACGTGGTCGAGCAGGTCGGCCATCGTCATCAGCCGCATGCCATCGAGCTTCTCGCACAGGAACGAGTAGAAGTTGTCGCGTCGCTGCTCGCCGTCGCTGACGACGTCGACGCCGGCCTGCTGCTGCAGCTCGAGCGCGCGCCGCACGGCGCGGTCGCGCAGCTGCTCGAGATCGGGCGCGCGCCTGCGGGTGGCGTCGAGCAGCCACTGCGGGCGCGGCCAGCTGCCGACGACGGTGACGGGGAAGCGCGGGATCGGGCGGCGGTCGGTCATCGTGGGAGGATCACAGCACGCGGGTTTCGATCGGGACCGCGACGGTGCGCAGCAGCGACTGCGTCACGGGGCAGCGACGCGCGGTCTCCTGGACCAGCGCGGCGAAGGCGTCGGCGTCGAGGTCGGCGTCGGCGTAGACCGTGATCGCCACCTCGCGCAGCCCGGGGTTGCCGTGGTTCTCGACCTCCAGGAACACCAGGATGTCGTCGGCGCGGCCGCGGGCGATGACCTCGAGGTTGCGCACCGCGATGCCGCGACGGGACAGCCGCCACTGCAGGCCGGTGGTCAGCGCGCCGGCGACGGCGGCCAGCAGGAACTCGATCGCCGACGGCGCCGGGTCGTCGGTGTCGAAGCTCGCCGGCTGACCCAGCACGAGCCCGTGGTTGCGCACCGACACCTTGGCCTGCATGCCGCCCGACCAGCGGCTGCGGACCTGCCAGACGTGGTCGCGGGCCTGCTGCAGGTCCCCGTCGAGCGCGTCGTCGGCGCCCTTCTTGCGCAGGAAGTAGCTGCGCGAATCGGCGCCGTCCTGCTCGTGCAGCAGGGCGTGGCCCACCATCCGGCACCAGGCCGGCAGGTCCTCGCGCACCGAGGTCTCGCGGCTGCGCACCTCGAGCACCTCACCGGGCTGCAGCGGCTGCATCGCCGAGCGGATGATCAGCAGCAGGCCGCTGCCGCAGTCGAGGTCGCCGCCGTCGCAGACGGCGGCCGCCGGCGGTGCGGTGCTCACGCGTCTTCCCTGCGCATCAGCAGGTAGACCGGGTGCCGCGCCGACAGCAGCGTGTGCCCGGTCAGGCCGCACCACGCCGGCAGGTCGACCGGCGCGGCCGGGTCCTCGGCCCGAACGCGCAGCACGCTGGCCGGCTCCAGCGCGCGCAGGCGGTTGCGCAGCTCGAGGACCAGGTCGCCGCAGCCGAGCTGCCCGGCGTCCCACTCGTCGTCGGCCTCGACGGCGTCGGCGTCGAACGGCTCCGCCGCCGGCTCGCGCCCCGCGGTCGGCGCGGCGGGCGTCGACGCGTCGCCGAACTGGCACGCGGGTCGTTCGGCGCCGGGTTGCCCTTCGACGGCGCTGGCCCAGAGCCAGCCGCGCAGGAAGCAGTCGCGCCGCAGGATCCACTGCAGCGCGCGCTCGGCCAGCGCGCGGTGCTCCTCGCCCAGCGCCTGCGCGAGGCAGGGGCCGCAGCGCGGCTGGCTGCGGTAGCCGAGCACCCAGCTCAGCACCGCGCCGTGGCCGCAGAGCAGCGCGCCGCAGCCGGCGCACGGGTCACCGGTCACGGCGCGCAGTCCGGCGAGCAGCTCGCGGGTCCGCAGCGGCGTGTCGTCCTCGCGTTCGACGCAGGGATCGGCCATCGGGCGCACTCCTCGGCGATCCGGGGTCAGTAGCTGACGCAGGGCGCGCCGGCGCTGGTGAACTCGACGAGCTTGGCGCCGCCGACGATGGTGGCGCCGGCGATCAGGGCGCCTTCGTCGAGCTTGCGGCGCTTGAAGCAGGGCGAGCACACCCAGACGTTGCCGCCGGCCTTGACGAAGTTGGCCATCAGCTCGCGCAGCGGCGCGAAGCCCTCCTCGTGCACGTCGTCGGCGTAGCCCTGCACCGCCAGGCGCACGGCCTCGGTGCTCAGGAACACCACGGTGTCCTTGTCGCTGGCGACGGCGGCGTTGGCGACGACGAAGGCGACGGTCGCCTTGTCGCTGTCGTTCTTGGCGTGGGTGAGGCTGACGCAGAACTTGTTCATGGCTGGGTCCTCGGGGTCACTGGATTTCACGATACGTCATCTTGCGTTCGAAGGCAGCGAACGGGGCGTCGTCGATCTCGACGTAGCCCTTCGCCACCGCGTTGACCGGGCCGCCGGCCTGCGGCGGGTCGAGCGTCAGGTCGCGGCCCTCGGTCCAGCACACCCGGCGGCAGTCCAGGTTGCCGAAGTAGTAGTCGACCATGCGCTCGTCCGGGCCCCGGTAGCCCGCGGCGGTGGTCAGCACGACCTTGTCGCGGTTGCTGGCGTCGAGGGCGTAGCTGCCGCGGTAGATGTCGGCCACGGCGACGTCGTTGGGCACCCAGCCGATGCCGGGGAACCACGACTCGGGCCAGCAGTGGTAGCTGGCGTCCTGGTCCACACCGTCCAGCGACGGCTTGAACAGCGAGCCGTACTTCATGCGCGTCGGGATGCCGCGGGCGCGCGCCAGCGCCGTCCACAGCGAGTGGAAGTCGGTGCAGTTGCCGGTGCGGCTCGACAGGCAGTACTCGGAGCTGCCGACCGGCGACGCCTTCCACCTCGACGGGTCCTTGACCCAGTACTCGACGTTGTCGAGCGTCCAGTCGTACAGCCTGCGGGCGACCAGGACCGGGTTCTGCTCGTCGCCGGCGATCTGCGCCGCGAGCGTGCGGATGCCGTCGTCGACCACGACGTGCTGGTTGGACGCGAGGCTCGCCGCGTGCTGCCGGCGCTCGGCCTCGGTCAGCGGCCGCGTGTGCGCCGGGTCGATGTCGCCCAGGACCTCGCGGCGCGTCACCCGGAACGACGTGCGGATCCGGACGTCGCCGTCGGCACCGGTGGTCTCGGCGTAGACGTAGCGGTTGCCGTTGGCGTCCTGGACGGTCCGGCAGGCCGTCGACGCCTGGACGTCGAGGTCGGTGACGGTCTGGTGCTCGTCGTCACCCGGCACCGGGAACCAGACCCGCACGCGGCGGGCGCCGTCGGGCACGGGCACGCGGATCGAGTGCTGGACGGCGAACGTGGCCTGCGTCGTCGCGGACGGCGCGCGGCCGGTGGACGTGCAGGCGGCGAGCAGGCCGGTGGCCGCCACGCTGAGGGGAAGGATGCGGGTCATGGCGGGCCTCCGTCAGAACGAGTAGACGAAGTAGAGGTCGAAACGGACCGCGTTGCCGAGCGCCCCGCCGGCGTAGTCGGTCTGCCAGTAGAGCACGTCGAGGCCGGTGCGCAGGCCGCAGTCCCAGTCGCGCACGGTGCCGAGGTAGCCCACGAGGTTGCGGTTCGGGTTGCCCGGTGCGAGGTCCTCGCCCTCGGGGTCGTCGGTGCTGGCGCCGAGGTGGTACTGGCACTTGCCCTCCTTCCAGACGAACTCGCCCCAGCCGCCGGTGGACTCGATCTCGCGGCCGGCGCCGTTGACCGTCTGGCCGATGCCGCCGCGGAAGTCACCGAGACACGTGCCGGTCCACGCCTCGCCGCGCAGGGTCACCGACTCGCACAGCGGCAGCTCGACGTCGATGCCGGCGAGCCACGTGTCGAAGCGGGTCTCGCCGTTGATCGCGGTGTCGACCTCGGTGCGGCCGAGGGCGCCCCAGGCGCCGAACTTCGCCGGCTTCTTGTCGACGAACAGCTCCTGCGTGCAGCCGCCGCGCACCTGCAGGTGCGGCATGCCGGCGGCGACGCCGTCGAGACGGCTGTTGCTGTCGAGGTCCTGGCCGTTGACCACGCCGGACATGCCGAGGGCGACCTTGAAGTCGTAGCTGGCGTCCTTGGGCGTGCAGCGCGCCTGGATCTGCGTGCGGCGGTCGCCGAGGTTGCCGGCGTTCCACTGCAGCAACTCGCCGTTCACGGCCGGATACAGCGGCGAGATCGTGTCCCAGTCCTGGCCGATGCGGAAGCCGTAGTCGCCCTTGTCGATGTCGATGTACGCCAGCCGGATGCGCGGCGTCGCGCGCGACTCGCTGCCGCCGGTCGGGAAGTTCGCGAAGTCGGTCTCCAGCCGGCCGCCGATCCTGGCGCCGTTGACCTCCTGCGGCACGACCTCGAGACCGAAGCGCGTCAGGCGCGGGTCGAGGAAGAACTCGCCGTCGTTGCGGTTGCCGGCGTTCTCGGCCACGACCGTCGCCGGCAGGATCACGCTGTTGAAGCGCGCCGTGTCGTAGTAGGCGTCCAGCCGGAAGAAGCCGTAGAACCGGATCGGCAGGCCGGACTTGGTCAGGTCGTTCCAGTTCACCGACGACGGGGCGTCGGCGCCGGATTGGGCGGCGAGACAGCCCGCCAGAGCGGGCACGCAGAGCGAGAGGAGTCGTGGCATGCGATGTCGCGACATCGCACCGCACGGACCGGTCCCGGCAGCGGGACCCGCTGCGCCGAAGTCACCCTTGGGGTACGACCGCACCCCGGCCTGGGAGGCCTCAGCGCCGTCAGAGTACGTGCGGCACGAGTCGTCCTTTGTCGGGGGTGGGTCAGGGGCGCCGCCGACGTGGCCGCGCCCGCGGTGACCCTAGCGCGGCGAAGGGGCGATTGCCAACGCCCGCCCGCTGGTGGTCAGAGGGTGCGGAGGAACTCCACCAGGTGGCGCTGCTCGGCCTCGTCCAGGCGCAGCGGGCCCACCGCGGCGTCCAGGTGCGGGTTGGCCTCGCCGCCGCGCGCGTAGAACCGCACGACGTCCTCGAGGCCGGGCAGGCTGCCGTCGTGCATGAACGGTGCGCTGCGGCCGATGCCGCGCAGCGTCGGCGTCTTGAAGCGACCGGTGTCGGCGGCGTCGCCGGTGTGCGCCGCGAGCCCGGCCTCGGGCGCGCCGTCCCGGGCGCCGACGCCGGTGTTGTGCATGCGCTCGTCGGTGAACAGCGGCGCCGGGTGGCAGCGCCAGCAGCCGGCCTTGCTCTCGAACAGCCACAGGCCGGTGCGCTGGCTCGCCGACAACGCGCGGGCGTCGCCGGCGTGGAACCGGTCGATCGGCGCGTCGCCGGCGGCGATGCCGCGCACGAACGTCGCCAGCGCGCGCGCGAGGTTCGGCTCGGTGACGCCGTCGTCGAACGCCGCGGCGAACCGCGCGCGCCACAGCGGGTCGTCGCGCAGGCGCCGGAGCGCCGCGTCGAGCGGCAGGTCCATCTCCATGGGATCGGCGATCGGCTGCAGCACGAAGGCGTCGAGCGAGGCGGTGCTGCCGTCCCAGCGCATGCGCTGGCCCCAGCCGCGGTTCAGCAGCGCCGGCGCGTGCCGCCGCGCGCGGCGGCCGTCGACGCCGGCCGGCCGCGGCTCGGGGCTGGCGAACGCGGTGGCGGCCGGGTGGCAGGTCGCGCACGACACCGTGCGGTCGCGGCTCAGCACCGGGTCGGCGAACAGGTCCCGGCCGAGGTCGAACATCGCGACGGTCGGTGCGCCGCCGGGCGGCGTCGGCATCGGCGGCATGCCCAGCGGCGGCGTCGTCAGGTACGCGAACGACGGCGCCGGCGGAGGCGCGGCGCCGTCGACGGGCGGCGCCTGCGCACCGGCCGGCGCGAGGATCGCGAGGCCGAAGGCGACGGCGAGCGCCAGGGACGGGATCGGACTCCGGACGCACGGCATGGCCGCGACGATACCGGCGGCGCGCGCGCGCGTCAGCGCACGGCGCCGGCGGCGTCCTCGCTGCGCCGGACCACCAGGCTGGGGCGCCACCAGCGGCCGTCCAGCCGCATCGTGACGCCGCGCGCGACCGTGGTGTCGGTGTCGGCCGGCAGCGCGTGGATCCGCCGCGCGCGCAGCGACGCGCACTGGCCCAGCTGCAGCAGGCCGCCGGTGCCGAGGCTCCGCGCCGGCGCCATCTCCTGCTGGTCCAGCTGTGCGTCCAGATCGAAGGTGTCTCCCGACGGACCGGTCGGCGGCGCGAAGCGCAGCCACAGACCGCTCTGGCGGAGGTTCACGACCGGCGCCGCGATCGCGGCCTCCTGGGCGATCTCCGGGACCATCGTCGAGATGGCCATCGCCTCGCGCCCGCGCCAGAGGGTGGCCACGCGGCCCGGCAGGCTCGGCAGGGCCACGTCGTGGAGGTTCAGGGCGCGGCCCTGGCCGTCGACCTGGACGGCGGCGAACGTCTCCGGGCCGGAGGCCTCGTCGAGCACCGCGGTGCAGCGCACCGAGACGTTGCGCAGCAGCTGGTCCTGCAGGTGGGTGAGCGCGGTCGCGCCGCGCTGCCGCGCGGCGGCGTCGGCGCGCACCAGCAGGAACCCGTCGCAGGGCTCGACAGAGGCCTCCTCCTGGGCGATCGCGCGGCGCACGATCTCGGCCAGCTGGTCCGGGTCGAGGGGGGAGTCGCCGTCGTCGCCGCCGAAGCTGGCCTCGTAGTTGTCGAGCATGTGGGAGCGCGGGTCCGGGAACGGGCGGCGTTGGCGCAGCGCCGAGGACGTCATCGCGGTCATCGGTAGCAACGCGACGCCGTGGATCTCGGCCGCCGCGCGCGGCGACGTGTAGCGCGGCTCGATCACCAGCAGCAGGGGCGCGCCGCCGGTCGCGCCGCCGACCGCGACCTGCATCGCGCCGCCGCTCGTGACCCGGGCCGACGCCGCGCCGAACGTCGTCGCCAGCAGCGGCTGGTCGAGGTTCGGCTGCTCCGGCACGCCGGTCACCACGGTCTCGAGCCGTTCGAGCGTCCCGCACGCGAACTGGACGAACAGCGCCACGTCGTCCGAGTCGACCAGCGCGTGCGCGGACACCGCCACGCACGGGCCCTCGCCGAACACCGCCACGACCGGGTTGGAGATCGACTGCTTCTGTGCGACCTCGACGTTGATCTGCTGCACGTAGCGGGTCCACTTCATCGCGTCGAACGTCACCGTCGCGCCGTGCTTCGCGGCGGCGCGGCTCTCCCACAAGAGGCGTCCCCGGCGGGCGTCGGTCTCCGGCGCGAGCACCGTGGCCGCCGCCGCGCCGTCGGGGAGCTCGTACAACGCCGCGCGCAGCTCGATCCGGCGGCCGGTGATCGCGTCCAGGGCCGCGAGTTCGCCGCGCAGCTGCTGCATCAGCTCGGGGCGGGCCTCGAGCTGCAGCAGCCGTTCGGAGGCGTCGTACGCCATCCCCTCGTTGTCGAAGTCGTCCTGGTGCGCGATCTCGAGGAAGCGCACCGGCAGCTCGGAGGTCCGGGGTTCGCCGTTGCCCGCGTCGCCGAGCAGGTCGAGGCGGTAGAGGCCGTCGGCGGGCGACGGCAGCAGCGTGCCGAACGGCGGCAGGTCGCTGTTGCGGCGCGTGTGCAGGACCTCGCGCTGGAACACCTCGAGCACGCGTTGCGGTGCCTGCTGGGCAAGGGCGTCGGCGCCGAGCAGTGCCGCGGCGAGCAGCGCCGGCAGACCGGCGCGGTTCGCCGCGTACGCAGCACGGGCCGGAACGATGGGTCGGGACATGGTCGGTCTCCTGTTCAGTAGCTGGCCGGGCCCCGGTCGCGCAGCAACGCGGCCAGCACCGGGAACTGTCGGAAGGTGCAGCCGGCGCCGAGCATGTCGCGCTCGGCCGGCGTGAGGTCGAGTTCGTCGAGCCAGGTGCCGGCCCGGTCGACGCCGGCGCGGCACAGCGCCGCGCGCAGCAGCCACGCGCGCGATGTCGGCACGAGCGGCCGGCGCTGCGGCTCGAGCAGCGGCCGCAGCTCGGCGTGGGGGAGCTGCGCGAGCGCGAACGCGGCCGCCATCGCCTCCGGCAGCACGCGGCTCTGCAGGTGCTGGACCAGCTGGTCGCGAACGGCACCGGCGCCGAGCGCGCCGAGCGCCAGCAGGCAGCGCACCCGCCGCGGGGTGTGGCGGCTGCGCTGCAGCTCGTCGCCGAGTTCGCTGGCCGCGGCCGGGGGCTGGCCGCCGAACAGGGTCCGCGCCAGCGCCTCGTCGTCGTCGTCGTCGGTGCGCGCCACCCGGTCGCTCCAGACGTCGAGCAGCAGCGCCGAGCGACCCGGCCGGTAGGGCAGCGCGCGCAGCGCCGCCGCGAGCTCTTCGTGCAGATCGCTGCGCCGCATGGCCTGCCGCACCGCGCCGTCGAGGTCGCGGCCGCCGAGGCGCACCGCCGCGGTCAGCACGGCCAGCTCGTCGAGGTTCGCCTGGCGCGAGGGCGCCGCCGTCGGCAGCCGACCGCGCAGCCAGTTCACCACCGCCGACCGCTGACGGCCGTCGGCCAGCACCTGGTCGAGGAGCGGGCCGGTCCCGAGCGCGGCCACCGCGCGGGTCCAGGCGTCGAGGCCGGCGTTGCCCGGCGCGTCCAGCAGGGCCTGCGCGCAGCGCCGCTGCAGCGCGCGCGCCGCCGTCGCCGCGTCCGCGGCGATGGTGCGCACACCGAGCGACCAGAGCGCCAGACCGGTCGACAGCTGCAGCCGATCGGCCAGGTGGCGGTCGGAGAGGACCAGCGCCAGCGCCTGCGCCTCGGCGCGGCTGCGCGGACGTTCGGCCGCGAGCGGCGACCACGGCTCGTTCGTCGGCGCGCGGCCGCGGCGCGAGGCGATCGGGATGCCGTGGTGCAGGAGCTCCTGGGCGGGCGAAGGCGTCGGGTCCTCGGGCGTCGCGGGGCCCGGCTGCGGATCGTCGGCGACGACGGCGCGCGGCGGGAGCGATGGCGTCCCGGTCGGCGCCGCTGGCGGGTGCGGCGTCAGCCACGACGCCGCGAGGTAGCCCAGGCTCAGCAGCGCCGCGCTCGTCAGCACGCGCGCGGTCCACGACCACACGCGCGCCGCGGCGACCTGCGGTGCGGCGACCGGCGCCGACGGCACGGCGGCCGCCGCGACGGCGCGGTCGAGCAGCCGCTGCCAGCGCGTCGCGTCGTCGTCCGACCCGCCGTTGGCGCGCCCCGACGACTCGGCCAGGGCCGCGTCGAGCCGCCGGCTGCGCTGCAGCTCGCGCTGGCACAGAGCACAGGTCCGCAGGTGCTCGGCCAGGAAGTCGGCCGGCTGCCACGCGATCGCATGTGGCTGCGCCTCGTCGACGTCGCCGTCGAGGTGGCGCGCGACCACCGCCAACGTGTGTTCGCACGCGTGGGCGTTCATGGCTCCAGCAGCCCTCCCATGCGCGCGAGGATCTTCTTGCGGGCCTCGAGCACCAGCATCCGCGCCGCCGCCTGCGTGCACTCGAGCACCGCCGCGACGCCGGCGTAGTCCATGCCCTCGACCGCGCGCAGGTGCAGCGCCGTGCGCTGGCGGTGCGGCAGCCGTTCGAGCGCGATGTCGAGCTGCTGGTGCAGCTCCCGCTCGATCGCCGACCGCAGCGCCGGGTCGTCGAGCGTGTCGGGAACGTCGAGGTCCAGCGGCATCGTCTGCGCCGCCGCGTCGCCGCGGCGCCAGCGCTGCGGCTCCGACGCCAGCCGCACCAGGATCCGGAACAACCACGTGCGCAGCGCCGCCTCGCCGCGGAACTGCGGCAGGCCCTTGAATGCCCGGACCAGCGTCTCCTGCACCAGGTCGTCGGCCCAATGCGGGTCGCGGCAGTGCCGCCGGGCCAGCGCGAGGAGCCCCGGGAGATGCGGCCGGATCAGCGGCTGGAACGCCGCGGTGTCGCCCTGCCGGAACGCCTGCAGCCAGCGCAACTCGTGTTCGCTCGCCGTCCTCGGTTGATCGGGTTCGCCCACGCGCGGGTCCATGCCGGCCATTGGACCGCGAAACGGCGCGGCTGTCAGGATTTGCTGCGGTGCAAGCTCGGGCGCCTTCGGCGTCCTCGCGCCCCGCGCGCGCGGACGCGGTCCGCGCGCCGGAGGCGACCGACGACACGGGTGCGGGGACGCAACACCCGCATCTCACCCATCCGCGAGACTCGGAGTGCATCCGCTCCGGGGGCGCAGCGGCCGGGCCGGCTGGCACGCGCCGCGCCGCGTTGCAGCATCCGCGAGGTGACGCAACGGGCGCGTCACGGCGCGTGCGGGCCGGCCCCTGGCCGCTGCTGCGGCCACGACATTCGGGCGGGGTCGCGCTCCGCTGCCCGCATGCGCGGGGGCAGCGAAGCTGAATGCCAGGGGCAGCCGCGACGGGAGCACAGCCGCCCAGCGCGCGGCTGAAGCTGCGGCGCTTCGCGCCTCCGCGCGCCGCGGCAGCCGCGAGGAACCTCGGCGGAGGCCGGCGGCCGCGCGGCCGCGCGGCCTGCGACCGGAGACCATCGACCGGCGGATTCCCCCGGCGCACGCTCGAACGCGGATCACCGACCATCGACGACGTGGGCGCCACCTCGCAGCGATCCGAGGTTCCTCGCGGATGCCGCGGCGCGCGATGCGAGCGTCAGCGAGCGAGCCGAAGCCGCGCGCCAGGCGGCTGGGTTCCCGTCGCGGCTGCCCTGGTGTTCAGCTTTGCGCCCCCCGCCTTCGCGGGGCGCAAAGCGCGACCCAGCCCGAGCGGCGTTGCCGCAGCAGCGGCCAGGGGCCGGCCCGCACGCGCCGTGACGCGCCCGTTGCTTCGCCTCGCGGATGCTGCGTCGCGGCGCGGCGAGTGCCAGCCGGCCCGGCCGCTGCGCCCCCGGAGCGGATGCTCTCCGGGTCTCGCGGATGCGTTGGATGCGGGAGTTGTGCCCCCGCGCCGGTGTCGTCGGTCGCCTCCGGCGCGCGGACCGCGTCCGCGCGCGCGGTGCGCGAGCGAGCGAAGCGAGCGAGCTTGCACCGCAGCAAGTCAGTGCCTCAGCATGCCGAAGTAGCTGCTGTAGAACGAGAGCACCACGGCGAAGACGATCCCCACGGCCAGCAGGAACGCACCGCTGCCGAGAGCCTTGCCGAGGACCTGGGCGCGCGATTGCGCGACGAAGCGGCGGCGGCGCAGCGCGTTCTCCAGCGCCTCCTCGAGGCCGCCGGTTCGTTCGCCGGTGGCGATCAAGGTCAGGGTCTCGTGGTCGACGGGGTTGGCCTGCGTGAGCGCCTCGGTCAGCGATCCGCCGCTCTGCACGAGCACGTCGGCGGCGAGGAGGCGGGCGCGGACCGCGGCGATCGGCGACGCGGGCGCGGCGCGGGCGTGGGCTTCGCGCAGGCCGACACCCGAGGCGTAGAGCGAGTGGAGGATCTCGAGGTAGGGGACTTCGCCCAGCGCGCGGGCCCATTCGCCGACCAGCGGCAGCGCGAGCCAGGCGGGGCCGCCGGTGCGCACGCCGCGCCAGACGGCGATGGCGCCGACGACGGCGGCGCCGCTGAGGCCGAGGCCGACCCATGGCACCCAGGACGAACCGAGGCGCAGGCTGATCAGGGACACCAGCGCGCTCAGGGCGAGCAGCAGCGCCGGGTAGCGCAGCGCGGCGACCAGTTCGCGGGTGAACGTGGCCCGCTGCCGCCGCTGCTCGGCGAGTCGGCGCAGCGCCGCCGGGCCGCGGCCGGCGGTCCACGCCGCCTCGAGCACCTGGGCATCGACCGACTCCAGCGCCGCGCCGCGCGCGCGTCCGAGCGCCGCGAGCACCTGTTCGTCCTGCGCCGTCGCCGGCGCGCCGAGTTGAGCGGGGGTCAGGCCGGCGTCGAGTGCGGACGCGAGGTCGTCGAGGCGCAGGGCGTCACGTTCGTCGCGGTGGGGGCGTGGGAGCGGCATGGGGGTAGGGATCTGCGGCCCGTCCGGGATGGAATGGTGCCGCGGGGTTTTCCGACGGCGGCAGGCCTGTGGTATTGCGGGCGGAATGACTGACGAACCGACCCCGGGTGCCGTGCCGCCGTCCGAGCCCCAGCGGGGAAGCCAGCAGGGGACCCAGCCAGGGACCCAGCC
>JBFWWV010000011.1:209381-236271 GCA_050245995.1 Planctomycetota bacterium
GGGACCCAGCCAGGGACCCAGCCCGGGCCGGCTCCCGGCGCAGCGTCCGTGGCGTCGACCCCGAGCGGGGCGCACGGCGGCGACGATACCATGACCGCGATCGGCGCCGTCTCGGTGCGCCTGCTGGCGGGCGCGGTGCCGAAGCGAACCATGGAGGCGCTCAAGCGAACGGTGCTCGCGAGTCCGTCGGAGTACCCGTGGCAGGTCGTCAACGGGGTCGTGCTGGCGGAAGCTGCCGACCCTCAGGACCTGGCGCAGAAGGCGCTGCGCGCGCACCGCGACTGGATCCTCCGCGGTGGTCGGGAGACACCTGGAAAACCGCTCGGGCTGCGCACCAAGACGTTCGTCGCGAAGCTTGTCGCGCAGTTCATCTTCTTCGCGATCTACAGCGTGACGGTGCTGGTGCTGCTGTTGCTGCTCAAGCACAAGTGGCCCGACATCAACATTTACGGTCTGCTCGAGTGGTTCTACGGCGTGTTCCCGGGCACCCGCCCCGGCTAGCCACGGCCCGTGCCACCGCGGGTTTTCCGCGATGGGGAAGGCATGGGGGAAAGATTTGGGCCGACCCTGTTGAAATCCGTGGGCAAGCCGGCATGATCCACACCACTGGAACGCGCGACCGACGGCTAGCCTGGCCGACGGGAAACGCGGACCGGGGTAGGAGCCGGGGCAACCCGACTCCTGCGAAACGCTCTCTGTCATGACTTCTGGCCTGTCTGACCAACGGGCCAGGTCAGGAAAGGAAGTTCCTTCCTCGCCTGATTCCCAGCAGACACAAAAAGGGCTGAGGCTGTGTGGTGGAGACCAGTATCCCCCTCCCTAACCGCCCTCTCCATCGCGTAGCCTCGCCCGCATTCCCCGGGCCTCAGTTCTGACCGGCTGAGGCCCGACTTTTTTTTCTGCGCCTCGTCCCGGGTAAGGTCTCCGGCGATGGCAACTCCGGCACGACCGGCATGAGCAGACCAGGCTTCCGCAAGGGCCGGCCCGGAGGGGGCAAGGCGGCGCCCACCCGCGAGGGCGGTGAGGGGTTCGTCAGCGGCTCGATGTTCTCCCAGGCGCAGATCCTGCACCTGATGAAGACCGAGTTCGCGCGCTCGCGCCGACACGGCATGGCGCTCGGCTGCCTGCTGCTGCAGGTGGATCGCATGGCGCAGCTCGTCGACCTCTACGGCGTCGAGTTGCGGACCACCGTTCGCGACACGCTGCATCGCCTGGTCCGCGAACGCACCCGCGGGGCCGACATGCTCGGCGTCGTGAACGAGGACCGCTACCTGCTGGTCCTGCCGCACACCAACGTCGACCAGACCCGCGTCGTGGCCGATCGACTGCACGCGTTGTTCCGCGAGTACGAGGTCGTCGTCGACGGGCGCGCCCTCGACCTGAGCCTCAGCGTCGGCATCACCGCCACCGGAGAGAGCCAGGCGATGTTCTTCGATACCCTGGTCGGCCAGGCCGAGGCGGCGCTCGAGTTCGCGGTCGAGCGCGGCGGCAATCGGATCTGCTCGTTCGGCGAGACCCAGCTGCTGGGCGGCGAGCAGCCGACGGACGATCGCGGCTGAGGGTCGCGCCACGACCATGGACGACGGCGTGACGCGTGCTCCCGGCGGACTCGCCACCCGGCTCGGCACCGTGGACCGGCCGGCCGCCTTCTGCAAGGACTTCGGATTCGAGCATGAGTGATCGGGGCACGATGCAGGTCCTGCTGGTCGAGGACGAGCAGACCATCGCGGTGACGCTGCAGGACGACCTCACCGAGGCCGGGCACACGGTGACGCACACCCCCGACGGCCAGGAGGCGATCCGGCTGCTGAAGGAGCGCGCCTACGACTGCGTGATCACCGACGTGCGCCTGCCGGGCGCCGACGGCCTCGCCGTGCTGCGCGCCGCCAAGGAGGCGCGGCCGGACACCGAGGTGCTGATGATGACCGGCTACGCCACCGTCGAGCAGGCGGTCGAGGCGATGCGGCTCGGCGCCGACGACTACATCCAGAAGCCGTTCCTGAACGCGCACGTGCTCGACCGGCTGGCGCGGCTCGGCAAGGTGCGCGCGCTGATCCACGAGAACGAGCGGCTGCGCGCGCAGCTGCACGGCCAGCAGGGCGGGTTGCCCGGCGTGATCGGCCGCAGCCGGGCGATGGAGGCGGTCATCAAGACCGTGCGCACGGTCGCGCAGAACGACGCCTCGGTGCTGATCGAAGGCCAGAGCGGCACCGGCAAGGAGCGCATCGCACGCGCGATCCATCAGCTGTCGGCGCGCAGGGAGCAGCCGTTCGTCGCGCTGTCGTGCGGCGCCCTGCCCGACACGCTGCTCGAGACCGAGCTGTTCGGCCACGAGAAGGGCGCGTTCACCGACGCGCAGAAGCTGCGCCGCGGGCGCTTCGAGGTGGCGTCGGGCGGCACGATCTTCCTGGACGACATCGACGACATGCCGCTGTCGGTGCAGGTCAAGCTGCTGCGCGTGCTGCAGGAGCGCGAGTTCGAGCGCGTCGGCGGCGAGCAGCTGATCAAGGTCGACATCCGCGTGGTGTCGGCGACCAAGGTGCCGCTGATGGACCTGGTGCGGCAGGGGAAGTTCCGCGAGGACCTCTACTACCGGCTCAACGTGGTGCCGGTGCGGCTGCCGCCGCTGTGCGAGCGCGAGGGCGACGTGGCGCTGCTGGCGCAGCACTTCGTCGAGAAGATCGGCGGCGGCCGATCGTTCACGATCAAGACCGACGTGCTCGAGGCGATGGGGCAGTACAGCTGGCCCGGCAACGTGCGCGAGCTCGAGAACCACGTGGCGCAGGCGATCGCGATGGCCGGCGGCGCCACGGTGCTCAAGAAGGAGCACCTGCTGCCGGTCGACAAGACGCGGCGCGCGGCGCTCGAGCCGCCGACCGAGCTGCAGTCGCTGCGCGAGGTCATGGTCCAGGCCGAGCGCGAGCACCTGAAGGCGGTGCTCAAGGCGGTCGGCGGCCACCGCACCAAGGCCGCGTCGGTGCTCGGCATCTCCCGCAAGGTGCTGTGGGAGAAGCTGAAGGACTACGGCATCGAATGAGCCGGCGCCGGCGCAGCGCGGCGCTGGCGTTCGGGCTCTCGTTGCTGGGGGTCGGTGTCGCCACTGCGCAGGAGCCGGCGCCCGATGCCCCGGCGCCCGATGCCCCGTTGGCCGATGCCCCGTCTCCCGGCCCCGTGGTTCGCGGCGGCTTCGAGACGGTGCTCTGGGTGCCCGCCGAGCGCGTCGCCGACCCTGCGCACCTGCGCGCGGTGCGCGATGCCGGCTTCTCGGCGGTCAACCTCGGCCCCGACGGCGACCCGGCGCCGCTGCTGGCCGCCGGACTCGGCTGGTACCTGGACCAGCCGGTCGGCAAGGGCTTCCTCGAGCTGCGCGACCGCGACTTCCTGCCGCTGCGCAACGACTACGAGCGGCGGCGCGACCCCGACGCGTTGGTGCGTCCGCAGTGCCTGCGCGACCCCGCGCGGACCGCCGACCTCGGCATCCGCGCCGCGGCCGCGGCGCTGCGGCACGCCGAGGCCGGGCGCCCGCCCCAGGACGCGCCGGCCGCCCCCGGCCTCCTGTTCGTCGCCCTGGCCGACGAGGCCTCGACCACGCGGCACGGCGACCCGCTCGACCTGTGCCGCTGCGACGGCTGCCGGACCGCGTTCCGCGCGTTCGCGCTGCAGCGCCACGGCGGTCTCGCCGCGGTCAACGCCGCGTGGGGCACCGACTTCGCCGCCGAGCCGGCGATCGAGCCGCTCAGCACCGACCAGGTGCGGCGTCGGGAGCTGGGCGGCCTGCTGCTGCCGCAGAACCTGCAGCCGTGGGCCGACTGGCTCGACTTCGTCGACGACGGGTTCGCGACGGCGGTCGCCGGGATCGCCGGGCACGTGCGGCGGCAGCTGCCCGGTGTGCCGGTCGGCCTCACGGGGCTGCAGCCGCCGTTGGCGTTCGGCGGCCACGACTACGCGCGCCTGCTGCCGGGGTTGTCGCTGCTCGAGCCGTACGACCTCGCCGCCGCGCCCGAGCTGGCGCGCAGCCTCGCGCCCGCGGCCTCGTACTGGTCGACGCTGACCCTGCCGACCGATCCGCAGGAGGCGGCGCACGGCCGCTTCGAGGCGCTGGTGACCGCGCGACTCGGCGAGGCCGCGGCGCGCGGCCAGGCCGGCGTGGTCGTCTGGAACGACGCTGTGGCCCTCGGCCAGGACGGTCGGCCGACGGCCGCCGGCGCGCAGTTCCGCGCGGCCGTGCAGCGCCTGCGGCCGATGCTGGACGCCTGCGCCGGCGCCGTGCCGCTGGCCGACGACGTCTGGATCTGCGAGTCGCACGCGTCGGTGCGGGCGTGGTGGATGCTGGACTCGAACGCCGACGGGCTCACCTGGGTGCGCCGTCTCGGCTCGTACGAGGTCGAGCACAGCACCAGCGTCGCCGCCCGGCGCAGCTGGGTGAAGTTGCTGGCGGACCTCGGGATCCGCGGCCGCTTCGTCGCCGCCGACGACCTGCCGGTGCAGCTCCTGCAGCGGCGACCGCGACTGCTGATCCTGCCGGCGACGGTGGCGCTCGGCGACCGCGCCTGCGCGGCGATCACCGCGTACGTGAAGCAGGGCGGCGTCGCGCTGGCCGACCACTCGACGGCGCTCTACGGCGACGACCTGGTGCTGCGCCAGGCCGGCGGGCTCGACGCGCTGTTCGGCCTCCGCGAGCGCAGCCTGCGGCAGCAGGACCTGGCGGTGCGCGAAGGGCGGGGGGCGCCGGGCACTCGCGTCGCCGAACGGCTGCTGCGCGCCGAACTCGCCGAGCAGCTCGACGACGCGGCCGTGTTCGCCGAGCAGCGTCAGGGCCGCGGTCGCGCGGTCTACCTCAACCTGCCGGTGTGCGACTACGCGCGCCTGCGGCTCGACCCGGCGGCGGTCGCCGTCGCCGTCGACCTGCGCCGACGCGTGCGGCAGGTGCTGCGCGCGGCCGGCGTCGACCCGCGCTGCGACGTCCGCGGCGACGGGTTGCCGACCTGCATCCAGCGCAGCTGGCTGCGCGCCCGCGACGGCCGCACGCTGCTCGTCGTACGCGCCGATGCGGTCGACGACCCGGCCGTCCTGGTGCAGCTGGCCGGCGCCGGCGCGCGGCCGGTGCAGCTGGAGTTCCCGCAGCCCGTGCGGCTGCGCTCGACGCGCGGCGAGGACCTCGGCGAGCGCGCGACCTTCGAGCTGCCGTTCGATCCGGTGGCCGGGCTGTGCGTCGAGGTCCGCCGATGAGGATCGCCACCAACGGGCTCCGCATCTTCGGGACGCGGGTGTTCGACCTCGCGGCCACCGAGCGGCCGACCGTGGTGCTGTCGGACCTGCACGTGCCGCAGGGCGGCGGACCGGTGGTCGGGTGGCTCGGCGAGTTGCTCGACGACGCCGCCGCGCAAGGCGCGCGCGTGCTGGTGCTGGGCGACCTGTTCGACTCCTACGTGACGCCGCGGCAGCTGGGCGTCGGCATCTGGCGCGAGGTGGCCGATCGCTTCGCCGCGGCGACGGCCGGCGGCGCCGAGATCGCGGTGCTGCACGGCAACCGCGACTTCCTGCTCGGCGCCGAGTGGGAGCGGGCCACCGGTGCGGTGGTCGTGCCCGGCGGCCTGCGCACGGTGCTGGCGGGCAAGAAGGCGCTGCTGCTGCACGGCGACGAGCTGTGCCGGAACGACCTGCCCTACCAGCGCGCCAAGAAGTGGCTGCGCCGCCCGTGGACGAAGGGGCTCGCGCGGCGGCTGCCGCTGCCGCTGGCGCACTGGGTCGCGGCGCGGGCGCGCAGGAAGAGCCAGCGGGTGACCCGCGCGGGCGACCAGGGCCGGTTCCTGCCGACCGCGGACGCGATCGCGACGGCGCTGCGCTCCGGCGTCGAGCGCGTCGTGTTCGGTCACATCCACCGGCTCGCGCACGGCGCGGTGCCCGAAGGCGACTACCTGGTGCTGCCCGCGTTCGACGAGGCCGGCGTGCGGCTGGTGGTCCGCGACCGGTTCGAGCTGGAGGAGCCGGGCGGGCGGCCGTTCGCGGGCGAGTTGCAGCCGCTGCCGCTGCCGGGTGCGGGGACGGCGCGCGATGCGTGACGACCAGGGGGCCGACGGCGCGACGCCGCGCGCGGACGGCGACTCGCCGCGCGAGGTGTGGCGCCCCGGCGCGCGGTCGATGCCGGACGAACTCGAGCGCCTGGTCTACCTCGCGGCGTTCGTCGCCGCCCCGCTGCTGGTGCCGTGGATCGGCCTCGTGCTGCTGCAGGAGCGCGCCGCGTCCGCGGTCGAGGGAGCGCTCGGCGCGCTCGCGCTGTCGCTGCCGCCGACCGCCATCTGGGTCGCGGTCGCGCGTTGGCGCCGCTGGTATCGACGGTCGCTGTCGGTCGCCCTGCTGGCCGCAGCGCGCTGGCTGGTCGGCGCCGGCGTGCCGTTCGCCGAGGTCTGGTGGGAGCAGGGCCTGGCCGCCGTCGTCGCCCTCGGCCCGCTGCTGCTGGCGGCCGCCGCCTTCGCCTGGCTGCGCGACGACCGCTGACGTGCCCCGGGGCGTCGGTGCGGCTTGTCGGACCGATCCGCGGTGCGGATCGCCGGCCGACCCCGCCCGGAGCGCTTCGGTGGCTGGGCATCTCGTTTCGGGACGCGCGCGGAGCCCGGGTGCATCCCTGCTGCCGTCCGGGTCGAAGGGGGCCGCGTCAGGGGGGCGTCCGGAACGCCGCGCCGGGGCCCCGGCGCGGAAGCGGGCGTCGCCGGCCGCCGCGCAGGCGGGCGGCGCCGTCTTCACTGTAGCCTGGGTTTTCACCCCGCCGATGGAGTGCTAGGGTGCCGGCTCGACCGGATGCCTGGCACCGGATTCGGGCCGGAATCCGGCAGCTACGCCGACCGCACCCCTCAGAATACGCACCCGGCACCGGCAACGAGACACCCATGCGAGTCACCCTGGTCTTCCCTCCGAACCGCAACATCCCGGCGACCGCGTACGGCGGCCTGCCGCTGCTGTCCGGCTGCCTGCAGGCCCAAGGCCACCCGACGCGGCTGTACGACGCGAACCTCGAGGCGTTCGAGCGGGTGATCCGCCGCGAGGTGCTCCAGGAGGTCCGCACCTGGTTCGAGCACACCTGGAAGGAACTGCGCAACAAGACCGTGCTGACGCGCGACGAGATGGCGCGGCTGCAGGGCATGGCGCAGCTGGCGATCGTCCCGTTCGATCGCCTGCTCGACGCCGAGCGCGCGGTCGAGATCCTGCGCGACCGCGACGAGTTCCTGCAGCCCGACAAGGCCAACTGGGCCTACGACACGATCGCCAACGTGCTGCGCGCGGTCTACGCGTCGAACCCGCAGTTCTACCAGCTGAAGCCCGGCTACTGCGACGAGCTGTTCGGCTACCTGGAGAGCCCGTTCGACAACCCGATCCACCGCATCGTCAAGGGCGAGCTGGTCGACGAGATCCTCGCCACCGACCCGCAGCTGATCGGCATCTCGATCCCGTTCAACGAGCAGTCGGTCGAGGCGTTCGCGATCGCCAAGGAGCTCAAGCAGAAGGCGCCGCACGTCAAGATCGTCGTCGGCGGCTCGATCATCAGCGCGCACCACGAGCTGATGTGCAACGACCAGCGCTTCTACGACTACTTCGACTTCGGCATGCCGGGCGAGGCCGACATGAGCCTGCCGATGCTGGCGACGGCGCTCGACAAGATCGCCGCCGGTGAGGGCGCGCCGCTCGATCAGGTGCCGAACCTGTACTGGCGCGACGAGGCCGGCGCGATCCACAAGCCGCTGTCGCGCAACCTGCCGAACCTCAACGAGACCGCGACGCCGGACTACCGCGACCTGCACATCGACCGGTACTTCCTGCCGGTGCCGGTCATCAACTACCAGACGTCGCGCGGCTGCTACTACGGCAAGTGCACGTTCTGCTCGTTCGACATCAAGCAGAACTTCCGCTTCCGCAAGGCGGAGCTGGTCATCGAGGACATCAAGCAGATCCAGCAGCAGATCGGCACGCGCCACATCATGTTCTGGGACCCGCTGACGCCGCCGCGCCTGATGCGCGACGTCGCCAAGTGGAACCGCGAGCGCCCGGCCGACGAGAAGTTCTGGTGGGCGGCCGAGACCAAGTTCGAGAAGCTGTTCTGCGACACGACGTTCACCCAGCTGATCGCCGAGGGCGGCGCGCGCTTCCTGCAGTTCGGCTACGAGTCCGGCGACCAGGAGATGCTCGACCTGATGGTCAAGGGCAACGACCTGTCGCGCGTGCACCTGATGCTCGGCGCGCTGCGCGACGCCAATATCGCGACGTCGGTGCAGTGGTTCATCGGCTTCCCCGGCGCCACGCCGGAGAAGGACATCAAGAGCTACACGTACCTCGACGAGCACCGCGAGGCGGTGCTGCTGTCGTCGTACATGGGCACCTACGCGATCTCGCCCGACGACGACATCTTCCGGTCGAAGGGCGACATGTACCAGATCGACCTGTTCCAGAACCCGGACGGGCGCTGGGACTACGAGCACCGCGACGGCCGCAAGCACTACGACCTGACGGAACTCGACCGCGCGTTCCAGGCGCGTGGCGACCGCGACTCGGTCACGCGCATGGGCTTCTTCGTCTACCTGACCGAGAACCCGAAGGACGTGCGCAAGATCACCGGCTTCGAGCGTGGCGGTGACTTCCCGCGCTCGTTCGACGAGATGGGCGACCGCGCGCCGTTCAGCCCGGAGTTCAACTTCCTGCGGACCTACGACTTCGACGTCCACACCCCGCCGGCCGAGCAGGGCGTGCCGCCGGAGGGCGGCCCGCTGCCGCAGCGCACCTCGCACGCGCTGCTGGTGACGCAGGTGCAGGTGGTGTTCCAGCTCAGCGACGACGAGAAGAAGCTGATCGAGCTGGCCGACGGCAAGCGGACCTCGACCGAGATCGTCGCGGCCATGGGCGGCGACGCAGCCCACTGGCAGCGGACGCTGCTGCTGTTCGTGCAGCGCGGCATGCTGGTGCTCCCGCACAAGCAGCGGGTCGCCCTCGAGGAGCGCACGGCGGCGAGCGCCTGACGGCCGCGTCCCCGCTTGTGGGGCTTGTGGGGGGACTGGCCGCTCCACCGCCCCAAGGGGTGGCCCCCTGCCGGCGGGGGCGGCCGGCCCCGCCCGCGGGAATCGGCCCCATCCACCGGGTCGACATGTCGGTTCGACCTTCCGGGCCGATCCCCACGGGCCGGTCCCCACGGGTCGATCCCCACGGGCCGATCCCCATGGGCCGGAGCCGCCCCGGGCGAGTCCGCCGCCCGGTCGGTCGGGTCGCGGGATCGGCCGCCACGGCCGTTGCGGGCGGTGGTCGCCCGGCGCTATCCTTGGCGCCCCTTTCTCCGGCCCCGCGCCGGGTCAGGCCCGCGGTCCATGCCTTGCCGGGTCGGCGGACGATCTTTCTCAATCCGTGCCGACTCTAGTAAGAATGCCGCCCCTCCAACCCTCCCTGCTTGAACGACGCCAGCACCGATCGCGCGTCGGATCCGACCGAGGTCGTCGCCATCGACGGCCCGTCGGGTGCCGGCAAGAGCACCGTCGCCAAGATGGTGGCGCAGAAGCTCGGCTATCAGTACCTGGACACCGGCGCGATGTATCGCGCGGTGACCTGGCACTTCCTGTCGCG
This sequence comes from Planctomycetota bacterium, assembly GCA_050245995.1. Taxonomy (GTDB): domain Bacteria; phylum Planctomycetota; class UBA1135; order UBA1135; family UBA2386; genus JBFWWV01. The sequence goes on from JBFWWV010000011.1 coordinate 218,982, forward strand.
CGACTGCGCGCCCGGCCAGCACGCGCCGAGCGCCGCGGCCGACACCGCGCAGGCGGAGCAGGTGATGCGCCGGACGCTGGCCGAGATGCGCCTGCAACTGCAGGGCGGCGGGCGGGTGCTGGTCGACGGTCGCGAGGTGACCGCCCACCTGCGCTCGCACATGGTGGAGGCCCGCGTGTCCGCGGTCTCGGCGCTGCCGTTCGTGCGGCAGGCGATGACCGAGCTGCAGCGCGAGGTCGCGCGCCACGGGCCGGTGGTGGCCGAAGGCCGCGACATGGGCTCGGTGGTGTTCCCGCACGCCCGCTGGAAGGTGTTCCTGACCGCCGAGCCGCGCGAGCGCGCGCGGCGCCGCCAGCGCGACTTCGCGGCGCGCGGCCGTGAGGTCAGCGAGCGCGAGACGCTGGCCGAGATCGAGGTGCGCGATCGTCTCGACTCGACCCGCAGGGACGCGCCGCTCGTGCAGGCGGCCGACGCCACCTGCATCGACTCGACCGGACGTTCGACCGAGCAGGTCGTGGACGCGATCCTCGCGCTGGTGCGCGGCCGATGAGCCGATCGCCGGCGAACGCGGCCCCAGCGCCGCCGGTCCCGCCGCCGGGCACCACGGTCCCGCCGCCGGGCTACAGCGATTTCGTCTACCAGGCCAGCCGTTCGATGATGGCGCTGTGGGCGCGGCTGTGGCTGCGGCTGTCGACCGAGGGCCGCGAGCACGTGCCGATGCAGGGGCCGCTGCTGGCGGTGGCCAACCACTGCAGCTTCCTCGACCCGCCGTTGCTCGGCGTCACCGTCGTGCGCCCGGTGCGCTTCCTGGCCAAGCAGGGGCTCGCCGCCGTTCCGCCGCTGCGGTGGTGGTTGCGCAAGGTGGGCGTCAGCCTGATCGACCGCAACGCGCCGTCCAAGGACGTGCTGCGCAAGCTCACCGAGCAGCTGCAGCAGGGCGGGTGCGTCGCGGTGTTCGCCGAGGGGACCCGCAGCGACGACGGCAAGACCGCGCCGTTCCGCACCGGCGTCGAGTTCCTGGTGCGCCGCACCGGCGCGCCGGTGCTGCCCGTCGGGATCGAGGGCTCGTTCCGCGCCCTGCCCAAGGGCGCCTGGTTCACGCGGCCGCGCAAGTGCACCGTCCGGTGCAGCGAGGTCTGGTCGCCGGAGCGGGTGCTGGCCCCCGGCGGCAGCGAGGCGCTGCGGCGCGAGGTCGCGAGGCTCGCGCACGCCGCGCTCAGCGACGACCCGCCCGCGTCCGCGGGCGAAGCGGCCGGAGTCGGCCACGGTCCGGGAGCCCTCCCGGCCGATTCCTCTCCTTCTGCCGGTTCCAGGTCGTGATCCACGTCCTGGCCCGGCGAACTTCCGGACGGGTGTTCCGTCCGGTCGCACTGTCTGGCCCTGGTCTGTCTGGTTTCGGGGCGCCGCTCTCCGAGCGGTCGTCGCCGGCTCTCCAACAACCCCGTTTTTCTCCTTCCCAACCCACTCTCGTTTGATGCACGGCAAGCAACTGGTCAAGAAATTCAAGCTCGACGACGACGAGCTCTCGCGGCTCACGTCGGAGGCGCTCGGCACGACGACGTTGGCGGACCTCGACACCGCCATCGGCAAGACGGTCAACGACCTCGCGCCCAACAAGATCGTGAAGGGCAGGGTCATCCGCGTGCTGCACGACGGCATGGTCGTCGTCGACGTCAGCTACAAGGCCGAGGGCCAGATCCCGCTCGATGAGTTCACCGACCCGGAGGCCGTGGTCCCGGGCAGCGAGATCGAGTGCCTGGTCGAGGCGATCGAGGACGCGACCGGCCAGATCATCCTGAGCAAGCGCAAGGCCGACCGCATCCGTGGGTGGGAGAACATCATCAAGACCCACAAGGAGGGCGACGACGTCAAGGGCGCCGTCCTGCGCAAGATCAAGGGCGGCCTGCTGGTCGACATCGGCGTGCCGGTGTTCCTGCCCGCGTCCCAGGTCAACATCCGCCGCGCCGGCGACATCGGCGACTGGATCGGCAAGGAGATCGAGGCGCGCATCATCAAGATCGACGAAGAGCGCATGAACATCGTCATCTCCCGCCGCAAGCTCATCGAGGAGGAGCGCGAGGAGAAGAAGGCGCAGCTGCTCGGCGAACTCGAGGAGGGCCAGATCCGCTCCGGCGTCGTCAAGAACATCGCCGACTTCGGCGTGTTCGTCGACCTCGGCGGCATCGACGGCCTGCTGCACATCACCGACATGTCGTGGGGCCGCGTGAACCACCCGTCGGAGATGGTCAAGCTGGACGACGAGATCGAGGTCAAGATCCTCAAGGTCGACCGCGAGCGCGAGCGCATCGCCCTCGGCATGAAGCAGAAGTCGGCGTCGCCGTGGGAGAACATCACCGACAAGTACCCGGTGGGTTCGCGCATCACCGGCGAGGTCGTCAACCTGATGAGCTACGGCGCGTTCGTGAAGCTCGAGGACGGCGTCGAGGGCCTGGTGCACATCTCCGAGATGTCCTGGACCAAGCGCGTCAACCACCCGAGCGAGGTCGTCAAGCAGGGTGACCGGCTCGAGGTCGTGGTGCTCGAGATCGACACCGAGAAGCAGACGATCAGCCTCGGCATGAAGCAGACCGAGGTGAACCCGTGGGACATGGTGGCCGAGCACTACCCGCCGGGCACCGTCATCCGCGGCAAGGTGCGCAACCTGACCAACTACGGCGCCTTCATCGAGCTGCAGGAGGGCATCGACGGCCTGCTGCACATCACCGACATGAGCTGGACGCGCAAGATCACGCATCCGAGCGAGGTCGTGAAGAAGGGCGAGGAGATCGAGTGCGTGGTGCTCTCGGTCGACCAGGAGAAGAAGCGCATCGCGCTCGGTCTCAAGCAGCTGCACCAGGACCCGTGGCAGGGCGACATCCCGGCGCGCTACCACATCGGCGACAGCGTCCCGGGCACCGTCACCAAGATCACCAACTTCGGCGTCTTCGTCGAGCTGGAGCAGGGCCTCGAAGGTCTTCTGCACATCTCGGAGCTGGCCGACCACAAGGTCGACAACCCCGAGGAGGTGGTCAAGGTCGGGCAGCGCGTCGAGGTCCGCATCATCAAGATCGACCCCGACGAGCGGAAGATCGGCCTGACGCTGATCCAGGCCCACTTCGAGGACGGCGCCGAGGGCGAGAGCACCGCGGCGGTCGAGGAGACGACCGAGCGCCGCGAGCACACGCCGATCGGTTCGCTCGCCGACCAGCTCAAGGGCATCGGTCAGCGCATGAGCGAGCGCGAGGCGCAGAAGCAGTCCGGCGACGGCGACAGCGCCGGCGACGGCGACGGCGACAACGCCGAAGGCTAGCGCGCGGTGCGCCCTGCTGCCGGTCGTTCGACTCCGCCCGTCTGCGGCGGTTCGATCGGCAGCAGACGCGCGCCGGCCGGCCGGCTCGTCCTCCCGCTCGTCGTTCTGGCCGGGTGCGTCGGCACCGTCGAATGGGAGGACCCGGAGCGGCCGGCGGTCGACGCCACGCCGGTGGTGATCCCGCTGCCGCAGGCGCCCGCCGGCACCGACCGCGCGGTGCGGGAGTTCTACGAGTCGATGTTCGCGCGGCTGCAGCAGGCCCACCAGGAGGGCGACCTGCCGGCGCTGCGGTCGATGGTCGCGACGTTCCTGCGCGACGACGCCCCCGACTGGGCGCGGCAGCGGCTGCTCGGGTTCCGGGCGCTGCAGCACGGCCTCCAGTTCGAGCAGCACGCGCGGCGCGCCACCGAACTCGTGCCGTCGCCGGCGCCGGCGGCGCAGGACGCCGCGGCGGGGGAGCACGGGCCCGACTGCATCGGGGTGCCGCTGCGCTACGAACTGGTGCTGCCGACGCCGCCCGACGGCCCGTGGCTGCTCGGGGGCCGCGACGACCGCGACCCGCTCGCGTTCCGGTTCTCGATGCTGGTGCTCGACCACTTCGTCGACGGCAGCTCGCGCGAGCACAAGGCTGCCGAGGTCGTGCGTCTGGAGCGCGGCTTCGAGCTCGGCGGCGCGCCGCTGCGCCTGCCGCTGCAGGTCGACCTCGGCGACACCGCGGCCGTCCGGCGCGAGCTGTCGCTGCGGATCGACCTGCTGCCGGGCTACGTCCAGCACGGCGAGGACCGCGCGCCGGTGCGCACGACGACGCTGTGCACGGCGCTCGCCACGCAGTGGCCGCCGGGCCACGCGGCGATCCGGCGCGACCCGCTGCTGGCGCTGCGCGCGGCGATGCAACGCGGTGACCGGGAGCACTTCGCGCACGTGCGCCTCGCCGCCGAGTTCGCCCCGGCGGCGCAGCGCGTCGAAGTCCTGGGCCTGCTGATCGACTGGGTCCGGCTCGGCCGCCGCGACCAGGCGCTGGTGGCCACGGCGGCGCTGCGCGCCGTCACCGGCGCCGACGTCGCGGTCGGCGATCGCGACGGCTGGCTCGCGTGGTGGCAGGCGCAGCGGTAGAACGCTGCACGTGACGTTCGCTCCCGCCCAGGAACAGCTGGCCGCCCTGCGCCGCGGCGCCGTGGACCTCGTCGACGAGGCCGATCTGCTCGAGCGGCTCGAGCACAGCCGCCGCAGCGGCACGCCGCTGCGCGTCAAGCTCGGCATCGATCCCAGCTCTCCCGACATCCACCTCGGGCACACGGTGGTGTTGCGCAAGCTGGCCGAGTTCCAGCGCCTCGGGCACACGGCCGTCGTGCTGTGGGGCACCGCGACGGCGATGGTCGGCGACCCGACCGGCCGCAACAAGACGCGGCCGCCGTTGGACCGCGCCCAGGTCGACGCCAACAAGCAGACCTATCGTGCGCAGATCGCCGCGGTGCTCGACGTGGATCGCATCGAGGAGCGCGAGAACGGCGAGTGGTTCGACCGCATGTCGTTCATGGACTGCGTGGCGCTGGCCGGGCGCTACACCGTCGCGCGCATCCTCGAGCGCGACGACTTCCAGAAGCGGTTCCAGCAGAACCAGCCGATCAGCGTGCACGAGTTCCTCTATCCGTTGCTGCAGGGGCAGGACTCGGTGGAACTGCGCGCCGACGTCGAGCTGGGCGGCACCGACCAGCTGTTCAACCTGCTGGTCGGCCGCGAGCTGCAGAAGCAGCAGGGGCAGCGGCCGCAGGTGTGCCTGACCACGCCGCTGCTCGAGGGCCTCGACGGCAGCCAGAAGATGTCGAAGTCGCTCGGCAACTACGTCGGCGTGCAGGAGCCCGCCGGCGAGCAGTTCCAGAAGCTGATGCGGCTGCCGAACGACCTGATCGAGAAGTACTTCACGCTGCTCACCGACGTGCCGGCGCCGCACGTGGCGTCGCTGCTGGCGCGGCCGCTGGACGCGAAGTTCGAGCTCGCCGCGGCGATCGTCGGCGGCTACCACGGCGCCGACGCGGCCGCGGCCGCGCGCGCCGAGTTCGACCGCATGCACCAGAAGGGCGGGCTGCCGGACACCGTGCCCGAGGTCGCGGTCGGCGCCGACGCGCTGCGCGACGGCAAGCTGTGGCTGCCCGCGGCGCTGGCGCTGGCGAACCTCTGCGCCTCGAACAGCGAGGGGCGTCGACTGGTGCAGGGCGGCGGCGTGCGCGTCGACGGCGAGGTGCAGAAGGACCCGAACACGGCGCTGGCGCCGGGCACGCGGCTGCTGCAGGTCGGCAAGAACAAGGCCGCCCGCGTCGTCGTGCCGGGCTGAGGGCGAGCGGCGCCGGCCGCGGCGGCTCAGGCGCCGCCGCCGGGGTGGCGCTTCTTGCGCCGGCGGCGCTTCTGCGGCGGCCACAGCGGCGGATCGAGCGGCGGGGCCGGGTCCGGCGGTGCCAGCCGCAGCGGGCGGACCGGCGCCGGCACTGCGCCGCCGCGCGCCAGGACGTCCAGGTCCGCGAAGCGCACGAAGCGGTAGCCCTCCAACTGCAGCCGCAGGATCGCGTCGAGTCGCGCCAGCACGCGGGCGGTGGGGTTCGGGATCGTGCGGTCGAAGTCGTGCAGGAGCACCACGCCGCCGCCGCTGCGGCGCAGGCGGTCGGCGGTCTCGCGCGGCGGTTCGTCCAGGTCGAGGCGCGTGTCGTTGCTGTCGTGGGTCCAGGTCGCCACCGGCGTGCCGCGCCACCACGCGACCAGCATCGACCACGGATTCATCTTGCCGTGCGGCGGCCGGAAGGCGACGTCACCGCGGCGCCGATCGAGCAGGGTCTCGAGGTGGCGCAGCGACGCGGTCATGTCGCGCACGCCGCGCCACGGCCAGGTGTTCAGGTGGTGCTCGTGCTCGACGCCGTGCGAACCGATCTCGTGGCCGTGATCGCGGATCCGGGCGACCACGTCCTCGCGGCCGGGGATCTGCCGCCCGAGCAGGAAGAACGTCGCCGGCACGCCCGCCAACGCCAGTCGTTCGAGGACCACCGGCGTGAGCTGCCGTCCCGGGCCGTCGTCGAACGTGATCGCCACCACCCTGTGGGCGCGGCAGACGCGGAGCAGGCGACGTCGCTGTCGCCACCGGTACAGACGCGGGGCGGCGAACCAGGTAGCGAGCGGGAGGATCAGCGCCAGGAAGGCTGCCATGGGCGGCGTGAGCGGACGGAGAAGGGTATCTCCCGTTCGCCGCTGCGGTCGGCCGCCCGCCGCCCCGGCCCGGCGGTCGCCCCCGAGCGGGCGTCGCGGCGCGCTCGGGCGCGGTCCCCACGCGGCGCTGGCAAGGCCGCGGCGGCGGTCCGCGCCGGCGCTACTTCGGCCGCACTGCCTTGGTCTGCCCGTGCTGGATCATCGGCCAGCGCCGCATGTAGTCGAAGTCGGGCGACTGCTCGAAGTCGTGGCACTGCGTGCAGACCGCCGACGGCACGCCGTCGCCGACCCGGCCCATGCGCGCGCCGAGCGGATCCTTGCTGTGCGCGCTGCCGGGGCCGTGGCACCGCTCGCAGCCGACGTCGGCCAGCTCGGGCGTCTCGGTCGGGTTCAGGAACCCGGTCTCCTCGCCGTAGCCGACCGTGTGGCAGCCGACGCAGTCGGGGTACTTCGTGACCGGCCAGCCGTAGCGGGTCGGGTCCTTCTCGGCGCGCTCGAGCGTCGCCCACGCGCCGCCGTGCTTGCTGTTCTTCCACAGCTGGTAGTCGGTCTGGTGGCACGAGCCGCAGGTGGCGTTGCCGACGTAGCTGTGCCCGTTCGCGGTGGGCCGCTGCCGCGCCAGCTTCTCGCGCAGCCCTTCCTCGGCGACGTAGACCCGATGCTGTCGCAGCATCTCCTTGACGGCCGGGTCCTGGCCGGCGTCGGGCTTGGTCTCGCTGCCGCGCAGCGGCACCAGGTCGTAGCGCGGGATCGCGCCGCCCGAAGCGGCGCGTCCGAACCAGAAGTCGACGACGAACCGCCCTCGCGTGCCCGGATGGACGATCGGCACGTCGGCGCGGTACTCGGGCTCGGCCAGCGGTTCGTGCACCGAGTCGTGCACGCAGACCAGCACGTCCGGCTTGGGCTGCAGCTCGGCCGCGAGCTGCCGCGCGCGCTCCGGCGAGGTGTGCGCCAGCAGCATTCGCAGCGTCGCGTCGGCCGCGCCCTCGAGGCCGCGTGCCCAGCCCGCCGCGGGGTCGAGCAGGCGCAGCGGCGCCGGCTCCCGGTTCGCCAGCGCCTCGGGCAGCGACATCACCAGCGACACGACGCGCACCTTGGTGTCGCGCACGTCCTTCTCGACGAACGCGCGCGGCTGGAACGGCGCGTCGCCGGAGCCGGCCTCGAGGTCGGCGGCCAGGACCGGCGCGTCGTAGGCCTGGAGCAGCTGGCCCCACGCGTCGAGCGGCAGCTCCAGGTCCTGCGGGCCGGTGCCGAGCGCGTCGTAGTGCGTCTCCGGCTGCATGCCGAACAGCACCTGCACCGCCGTGAACGCCTTCTCGAGGTCGAGCGCGTTGCTGCCGCCGGCCAGGTTGCCGCCCTCGATCAACAGGTCGGGGCGGTGGATCTCCTGCAGGTAGACCAGCCGTCGCGGGAGGCCGCCGAGCTGGCCCGACGCGCATCCGCACGGCTCGAGGTGCCCGTGCATGTTGCCGGACAGGATCACGTGCACGCGGTCGCCGAGCACCGTGGGCGGGGGCTCCGGATCCTGGGGTGCCTTCGCGGCGGCCGGCTGCGCGCCCGCGGCGGTGGGGCCGGCGTCGGCCGGGCCGTCGTCGCCGCACTGGCAGAGGGTCGCGAGCATCGCGCCGCCGAGCAGCGCGGCGGAGAGCAGGCCGAGGGGGTGGGTTCGCTTCATCGTTGCGGCAGGTGCAAGGCTACTACCTCGATGGGCAGGAACGGACCCTCGGTCGGGTCCTTCGCCAGCACCAGCTCGCCCCGGAACTCGGAATCGCGGTGGCCGACCCAGCGCAGCCGCAGCCGATGCGCGCGCGGGTCACCGTCCACCGGCTCGAAGGTCACGTCGAAGCAGTCGCGGGCGTCCGCGCCGGCCTGGTCGACGAGGCTGTGGACCACGAACTCCGCGGGCCGCGACAGGTCGTGGTCGCTGACCAGGATGTACTGGCTCTGGGCGCGCTCCGGCGTCTGCTCGTGGCGCAGGTCGGCGCGCAGCGACACCTTCGGGATCGGCGACGCCTCCAGGTCCGGCACGACGGTCCCGACCGCGGCGAGCTGCACGCGGTAGCCGGAGTCGAGATCGGTGTCGATGGTCACCAGCGCGCGGAACGGGCCGGAGTCGTCCGGCCGCGGCCGCAGTCGCGCGCGCAGGAAGGTCAGGTCGTCGCGCGGCTCGAGGCTCAGCTCGACGCGCGGGTCGTCGCAGCGGACCGGGCCGAACCGGACCGGCCGGTCCGGCAGGTCGCCTGCCAGCGTCGTCAGCACCTCGCGCTGCCGGGAGGCCGGAACGCGTTCGAAGTCCAGCACGGCGAACGGCCGCACGCGCACCGGCGCGTCGACCGCGAACCGGAAGTTCAGCGGCCAGAGCACGCGCGAGCCGGCGTCCCGCGCGTCGGTGCGCTGGAAGACCACCAGCACGCGGCTGTCGGTCGGCGGGTGGTCGATCGGCTCCTTGTGCACGGTGTCCACCAGCGTCCGCACGACCAGCACCTCACCGGGTTGCGGCGACGACGCCGGGCTCTGCACCTGCACCACGCGTTCGGCGCCGGTGGCGTCGCGCAGCAGCAGCATGGTCCGCGCGCAGGAGCAGTCGACGTGCGCGCCGGCGGCGTAGTAACCCGGGCCGAGCACGGCGTTCGGGTCCAGCACGAAGTCGTGCTCCCTGGCCTTGCCGTGGTCGATCGTGCCGAAGTCGAAGAACTGCGCCGGGGGCTGCGGCGGGCCTTGCGCGCCCTGGCGTCCCTGGGGGGCGGCGTCCTCCCCGCACGCGGTCAGCAGCGCCAGCGCGGTGAGCGCGAGCGATCGTGGGGTGCGGGTCGGGGGTGCCATGCGAACGGCCGATAGTACGCGCGCGACCGCCGGCAACTCCACGGTGCGATGCTCCGCCGGGCCGCGAGGCGGGGGGGCCGCCCGTACAGGGCTCGGGGCCGCCACCCGACATGGGTGACGGCCCCGGGCACCGGGCTGTTGGGAAGGAAGACGGGTGCACGGAAGCAACTGCCTTGCCAACCGCGCCGCAAAATGCGGGGGGCCTTGGCATCGACGGATCGGCGCGGGGTGGCGCCGCCGGACGGTCCTGGGTGGGCCGGACCATGGCGCGGTCGCCATGGTCGGCCGGGCAGGTCTGCCATGGTCCGTCGCCGACGGGGGCGCGTCAGCCGAGCAGGCCGTGCCGCTTCAGCTTGCGGTGCAGGGTCGTGTAGTCGACCTGCAGCGAGCGCGCCGCCTGCGCCTTGTTGCCACCGGCGTCGGCGAGCGCCTGCTGCAGGATCTGGGCCTCGAGCCGGTCGGACGCCGCGCGCACGCGGTCGGTGAGCGACAGCTCCGGATCGTCCGCCTGGGGCGTGGGGCCGCCGGGCGCGGCCGGGCCGAGGTCGCTCTGGTCGAGCTCGCTGTCGGGGCACAGCAGGACGGCGCGGCGGATCACGTTGCGCAGCTCGCGCAGGTTGCCGGGCCACGGCTGCCGCTGCAGCCAGGCCTCGGCCGCGGCGGTGATGCCGCGCACGCTGCGGCCCATCTCGAGGTTGGCCTCGCCCAGGAAGCGCCGCGCGAACTGCAGCACGTCGCCGGGGCGTTCGCGCAGCGGCGGCAGCGCCAGCGTGAACTCGGCGACGCGGTGGTAGAGGTCGACGCGGAACCGGCCGGCCCGCATCTCTTCGTCGAGCGCGGCATTGGTCGCGGAGACCAGCCGGGTCCGGAACGCAACCGGCTCGCTGCCGCCGACCGGCACCACGGCGCGCTCCTGCAGGGCGCGCAGCAGCTTGGCCTGCAACGGCGGCGGCAGGTTGCCGAGTTCGTCGAGGAACAGGGTGCCGCCGTCGGCCATCTGGAACAGGCCGGGCCGGTCGCGGTCGGCGCCGGTGAACGCGCCGCGCTTGTGGCCGAACAGCTGGCTCTCCATCAGCGGCTCCGGCAGGGCGCCGCAGTCGATCGCGACGAACGGGCCGGCCGCCACCGGCGAGCGCCGGTGGATCTCGCGCGCGACGACCTCCTTGCCGGTGCCCGATTCGCCGATCAGCAGGACCGACAGTGTCGGCTGCGCGGCAACCAGGTCGATGTGGCGCTGCAGCTCGCGGGCCTCGGCGCTGTCGCCGAACCCCACCTGCTCGGGCCCGGGCTTGCTGCGCAGCTCGTGCAGCTCGCGGCGCAGCGCGTGCTGCTCGGCGGCGCGCTGCACGGTCAGCAGCAGCCGCTGGGCGTCGTACGGCTTGGCCTGGTAGTCGAAGGCGCCCTCCTGGATGGCGCCGACGGCCGTGGCGATGTCCTCGACCGCCGACAGCAGCACCACCGGCAGGTCCTGGTTCCGGCGCTGGAGCTCGCGCAGCAGCTCGAGACCCTGCATGCGCGGCATGCGCACGTCGGTGAGCACCACGTCCGGCGCCGTCCGCTGCGCCAGCTCCAGGGCCTCGGCGCCGTCGCCGGCCTCGAGCACCTCGAAGCCGGCGTCCTCGAACAGGTCGCGCAGCACGAACCGCAGGTCCGGCTCGTCGTCGACCACGAGGATCCGCGACCCGGTCATCGCGGCTCTCGGACCTCGGCGCGCGCCGTGGCGATGGCCTCGCGGACCTTCGGCGGCGACGGCTGCAGGCGCTCGCGCGCCGCCGTGCCGGGCGCCGCCGTCGAGCCCCGCGGCGGGGCCGCCGGCAGCACGAGCAGGGCGCGGGCGCCGCCGCGGGTGCGCGGATAGAGGCCCAGGTTGCCGCCCATCTCGGTGGCGATGCGGCGGCTGCTCAGCAGGCCGAGGCCGGTGCCGCCGCTGCGGGTGGTGAAGAACGGCGTGAACAGCTGGTGCCGGACCTCGGGCGGCAGCCCCTGGCCGCGGTCCTCGACGACGATGGCGATCGCGGCGCCTTCGCCGCGCCCGACCCGCCGCGCGCGCAGGTCGACGGGCCCCTTGTCGGGCGACGACTGGGTGGCGTTCAGCAGCAGGTTGATGAGCACCTGCATCAGCAGGTCGCGATCGGCCAGCACCACCGCGTCCCCGACCTCGGCGACGTAGCGCAGGTGCCGTCGCCGGCCCTCGACCTGCACCAGCGCCAGCGCCTCGCGCGCGACGTCGGCCAACGGCACCGGACCGGCCTTGCTCCGGCGCGGTCGCCCGAGGTCGATCAGCGCCTGGATCGTCCGGTCGGCCTTCTCGACGCCGCGGCGGATGATCTCGGCGTGCTCGGCGGTCGACTCCGGCGTGCGCGCGCGGCGCACGAGGGCGTCGGCGGCGCCCTTCATGATGGTCAGGGGGTTGCGGAGGTCGTGCGCGATGCCGGCGGCCAGCTCGCCCAGGATGCTGAGCCGGTGCGTGTCCACCAGCTGGCGCTCCATGCTGGTGCGCGCCGACTCCGACTCCTGCAGCTCGCCGCGCGTGCGCGCGACCGACGCCTCGAGCTGGCGGTGGCTCTCGAGCACCAGCGGGATCCAGAGCAGGAGGCCGTAGGCCAGCAGCACGATGCCGAGCAGGAAGATCGCGCCCCGGTCCAGGACCACGCGCAGCTGCGACAGCCACGAGTCGGCGTCGCCGGTGCCGGCGAGCATCAGCCCGGCGCTGCCGACCGCCGCCAGCGTCAGCACCAGGAAGCCGCTCTCGCACAGCCGCATCGGCAGGCCGCGGATGTGCGGATAGCGCCGCCCGGTCTCGCGCAGGAACGAGTAGAGCAGCGCGAAGAACAGCGGCCGCAGCAGCGCCTCGGTGTCGGTCCAGCCGGTCAGCGCCACCATCGCGACGGTCAGGACCGTCAGCAGGGCGCAGTGCAGCAGGGCGCCCGGCAGCGCGTGCAGGGAGCTCGGGCGGATCGGGCCTTCCAGGGGCGCCGGCATGTCGGTCCTATCGACCGGGCCGGCCGGGGGCCTGAGCGGCCCGGGTGGGCCCTGGACTAGGAGCCTGCGCCGCGGGGATGCAAGCCGCCGGTCACGCGTCCTTCGCCCGGCTCGCGCCGCGAAAGCCTCGATGGATCCACCGGTTCGCCTGCGCTTCCGCGGCGCGATCCGGAACGAAACCCAGCACCGGGCGGCTCGCCTCCCGTGACGCAGCCTCCTACGGCAGCTCGGCGTTCGCCACCGGGCGCGGCGCCTGCGCGCTGGCGACCGGGTGGCCGCGACCGCTGCCGATCGCGCTGGCGATCCGCTGCACTTCGGTCTCGAGGTACTCGCCCGGACACTCGGTGTTGACGAAGTCGCGGTGGCTGAACACCTGGTTGCCGGGGATGCCGTACTGCTGCGACAGCGCGCCGATCAGGTGGCGCAGGGCGCCGATCTCGGCGCTGGTGGGGCGCTGGCCGTCGCGGCCGCGGATGAAGTTGCCGAGCACACAGATGCCGATGTTGCCGACGTTGTTGACGCTGCGCGCGTGCGCGCCCTGCCAGCGCAGCTCGCGGCCCTGCCAGATCCGGCCGGCGGGATCGATCAGGAAGTGGTAGCCGATGTCGCCGTAGCGGAGCTCGGGCTGCGTCATGTGATTGCGCTGGATCACCCGGATCTGGCCGGCGGCGGTGTCCGGGCCCAGGTCGCGGAACAGCATTGCCGAGTGGTGCACGGTGATGCGGTAGATCCGCCCCATGGGATCGAGCCGTGCGGACACCGGCTGCGCCGGGCGCCAGGTGGCGCGCGGCAGCACGCTGGCGGCCTCGGCCGCGACCGGGGTCGGCATCGCCGGCGCCGGCTGCTCCGGCCCTTCCCGAAGCCGCTCGAGCAGGCGCGGATCGAGCGCCAGCTCCCGCGCGCGCTCGCGGTCGTAGACGGCGTTCTTGGGCTGGCCCATGGCGGCGTAGGCCTCGGCGCGGATGTAGCGCGCCAGCGCCTCGGCCTGCGGCGAGGCCGCCGCGGTGCCGTACAGCACCCGCGCCGCGCGGTCGATCGCGTCCTGCGGCCGTCGCCGGTGCAGTTCGATCCAGGCGCACCGCAGCATCGCCGCCGGGTCACTCGATCGCTCGAGGCCCTGCGTGTCGTAGCCGGTCGACGCGTCGACCGGCGCGAGCACGTAGTCGACCGACAGCACGGGTTCGGGGCCGCGGTCGCGCGTCGGACCGCGCGGCACCACGCTGCAGGCCGGCAGGATCAGCAGCGCCAGGAGCACGGCACGGGCCGCGTCCCATCGCAGGACGTTGTTGGCAATCACACCTATCCACCCTTCGTGCGGCCGCCGATCGGCACGACCGCCGACCGGCACCGCAGCCAGTCGCGGCAGCGTAGCAGCGCCACGGATCGGTGCCAACGGCGCCGCCATCCCGGTCGGATAGGCCTTCACAACCCGTTCTCGAACATGGGGATGGGGACATCCCGCAGTGCGTCCACGCGCCGGCCCCAGGTCGGAACAGCGCTCATGCCGGGGTGTGCCGGGCGCCGATACTGAGCCGGTCAACCCACGTTCGAGGCTACGGATGTTCGCACAGCTCTTGCTCCGGCTCACCGGTCAAATGGACCAGCTGCGACTCGTCTGGCAGACAGGCGAGACGCTGCTCGAGTCCGTTCCGTTCCAGGAGGACGCGGAGGGCACGCGCTACCACGTGCTGCTGGCGCTGCAGGAGATGGTGACCAACGTGCTGCGGCACGCCTACGAGCTCGACGAGACCCTGCCGATCGAGGTGCAGTTCACCGTGACCGGCGACTCGTTCGAGGTCGAGCTGCGCGACCAGGGGCCCGAGTTCGATCCCCTCGAACACGACACCGGCGGCCTGGGCCTGGTCGAGCAGATGCCGGCCGAGGCCGGCGGCTACGGCATCTACATCGCCCGCATGGTCATGGACGAGGTCGTCTACGCGCGTCGCGACGGCTGGAACACCCTGCGGATGAAGAAGCTCGCCGGCGCGTCCTCGCAGTCCCGCATCGGCTGAGCCTCGAATCGTCCACGTGCTCACTTCCTCGTCCACGCACGAACTGCTGCGCCGGATCGCCGAGGCGATCCCGGACGTCGGCGCCTGCGCGATCGACGCGCGCGGCGACGTCGTCTGGCAGACCGCGGGCGCGCCGCGCTGGCAGCAGACCGAGCACGGCCCGCAGGTGCTGCTGGCCGCGCGGCAGCGCGCCGTGCACCAGACGCTGCCGGGCGGCGAGGAGCTGGTGGCGACGTTCGCCGAGGGGGCGCACCCGGCGCTGGAGCCGTTCCTGCGCGTGATGCTGCAGACCCTGGCCCGCTGCGAGCAGCTCGAGCAGGACATGGACAGCATGAACCACAGCTCGCTGCAGCTGCTCGAGCAGGTGGCGATGCTGGGCGAGACGCTGCCGAAGCTGTCGGCGGCCGGCTCCGAGGCCGAGATCGCGCGCACCGGCCTGCTGGCCTGCGTCACCGCGACCGGCGTCGAGCGCGCGATCTACCTGCAGACCCACCCCAAGTCGGGGCTCGCCGAGGTGCTGGTGCACGTCGAGGTCGACGGCCACGGCCGCACGGTGGTGCGCCCGTACCCGCTCGAGGACATCGTTCCGCTGCAGGACGGCCTGATCGCGGAGGTGCTGGCCGACGGCGAGTCCGCGGTGCTGCGTTCGTACGACGACGGCGCCGCGCGGCCCGAGCCGATGGCGCCGGAGAGCCTCGCACGTCGCGACGTGCTCGGCGTGCCGGTGACCAGCGACGACGGCGATCGCCGCCAGGTGCTCGGCGTGATCCTGCTGTGCGACAAGCTCGAGGGTGGCTACGCCGCGCAGCGCGCGCGCCTCGGCTCCGAGGAGCGTCAGGTCGCGGTGTCGTTCGCCTCGATGCTCGGCGCGGTCATCGGCGCGCGCAAGACGGCGGAGTTCGGCAAGGAGCTCAGCATGGCGCAGGCGATCCAGGCGCAGATCCTGCCCGAGCGCCCGGCCGCCGTGACGGGCTTCGACCTCGCCGGCGACTACCGCACGTCGGGCGACGTCGGCGGCGACTACTTCGACTACGTGCAGCTCGCCGACGGGCGCACCCTGGCCGTCATCGCCGACGTGTCGGGGCACAACCTGGCCAGCGGCATGATGATGGTCAGCGCCCGCGCGACGCTGCGCACGCTGGCCGCGGTCCGCAGCGACCCGGCGCAGCTGTTCGAGGACCTGGCGCAGACGATGTTCCAGGACCTGATGCGCACCGAGCGGTTCATCACCGCCGCGGGCGTGGCGCTCAGCGCCGACAGCCACTCGGTGCAGGTCGTGAACGCCGGCCACAACGACCTGATGCTCTACCGCGCCGCGTTCGGCACGGTGTCGCGCCTGCGCGCCGACAGCACCGTGTTCGGCTTTCTGCCGAACGCGACCTACGAGAGCGTTGCGTTCGAGCTGCAGCCCGGCGACTGCCTGCTGCTCTACACCGACGGCGTGACCGAGGCGGTCGACGCCGGCGACGAGATGTTCGGCGAGGAGCGTCTGTGCCAGGTGCTGGCGCGGGCGGCTGTGGGGACGGCGCGGCAGGTCATCGACGCGGTGCTGGCCGCGGTCCAGGACTTCCGCAAGCCGGGGGAGCGCGGCGACGACATCACCGTCGTCGCCATCAAGGTGCCGGCGGACGCCGGACGGGAGAAGCGGCAGTGAAGCAACACACGGTCCTGGTTGTGGACGACGAGCCGTTCATCTGCCGCTCGCTGTCGTTCGTCCTGCGCAAGGGCAACTACAACGTCGTCGAGGCGCGCAACGGCGACGAGGCGCTGGCGGCGATCCGCGAGCACCGTCCGGACCTCGTGTTCATGGACGTGATGATGCCGAAGAAGAGCGGCTTCGAGGTCTGCGAGGCGGTCAAGAAGGACCCCGAACTGCAGGGGACGAAGATCATCCTGCTGACGGCCAAGGGCCAGGACAGCGACCGCGAGGTCGGGCGCCAGGCCGGCGCCGACGATTACATGACCAAGCCATTCAGCCCGACCAAGATCCTCGAGCGCGCGCGCGAGATGCTGGCGGACTGACGCCGCCGGCGCCGTTCTGGGCGCTCTGCGGTCGCGCCCGCTGCCGGGCGCCGTAGCATGCGCGGGTGGTGCGTCGTGACGCTACAGACGACAGAGACCCGCGAGGGCCGAAGCCGGCTGGCGCACGTCGCTCTCGATCCGCGGGAGCCAGTCCCGCCCCGGTAGGCGCCGAAGCGCCGGGTAGCAGGCCCCAGCCGACACCGGGAGACCGGGCCGGCCGAGCGGGGTATCACGAGCCCGTGAGGCGGCAAGAGCCGCGCAGCGGGGAGCAAGCACGCGGGCCGCAACATGAAGTGAAGCCTGCAGCCTCGACAGATGAACAATCCGTTGGCCGAGCCGCTCATCTCACGGCGAAGGCAACACGTCCCGCGCAACGCTCGGAGATGGGCGCGGGTCGCGACGGCGGGGTATGGGGTGCAGCACGCGTGCAAGGTCGGGAGTGCAACACGAGAGACCCGTCTGTGCCGCCGTCGTCGCGGCAAGGGCCAGCGCATAAGGCAACGCCGAAATCGCAGCCTGCACAGCGGGAGTCCGAGGGGGCAGTAGTACTGACGAGCAACGCGCGAGCGTCGCTCACGAACGTCGCGACGAACAACGCGACGGGAGGGAAGGGCCCCTGCGGTGGTCAGGTCGTTGAAGCAGGTAAGGGCGAGGGCATGGCCGACTCGATCGGTCCCAACCAACCCCCCGCGCAATCGCGCGTGGACAAAGTCCGACGACTGCAACGGCGACTGTGGGCCGCGGCCAAGCGGGCACCGGGTAGACGTTTCCATGCCCTGTACGACCGCATCCACAGGCGTGACGTCCTGTGGGCGGCATGGCGGGTCGTCATCTGCGCGCGGGCGAGGCCGCGCGTTGGGATCGCGACTACTTCCACTCCTTCGGCCTCCATCGCCTGCGCGGCACCGTCCAATACCCGGAGCCTGCGTAATGCCGCGCACCCGAGAGA
>JBFWWV010000012.1:0-236142 GCA_050245995.1 Planctomycetota bacterium
GGACCCGACGTGCCGCGAACGCGAGCTCGCGCTGCTGCAGCGGCACGGCTGGCACCGGCGCGATCCGACCGGCGGCTGGCTCCGCTGGCTGCCGCGCCGGCTGGCGGCGCTGTTCGGCCACGACCGCGTGCGGTAGCCTCGTCGCATGACGGTTCGCGTCGTGGCCCACATCTCCGCCCGCCCCGACACCATCGACGCGATGCGCGACGTCCTCAAGGGACTGCTGCAGCCGACCCGGATGGAGGCGGGTTGTCTGCGCTACGAGCTGCTGCAGAACCTGCACGACCCGACCGACTTCACGTTCGTCGAGGAGTGGCGCACCGACGCGGACCTCACCCAGCACCTCGCCGCCCCGCACCTGCAGGCGGCGCACGGCGAGATCGAGGGGCTCAGCGCCGACGCGCCGTCGGTGCAGACCTACCGCGTGATCGGCTGAGGCGGCGCGTCGGCCGCGAGCCACTCGATCCAGCGGCCGTGCGGCTGGCCGATCGCCAGGAGCCGGTCGTCGCCGCCGGGCCACGACTGCAGCCGCAGCTCGTGCAGCGACGAGCCGGGCAGGTCCTCCCAGCGCAGCCAGTGCAGCGGCGCCGCGGCGCTGGCGGTCGCGCCGGCGGCGCCGAGGGAGCGCTCGATCCGCTGTCGGGTCGACGGCGGCAGGTAGTGCCAGACCGAGGAGTGGAACACCACCAGCGCGCCGCCGCGCCAGCCGCACTGCAGCTGGGCGTCGAGCCATTCGCCGGCGTCGGAGCGCTCGATCTGCAGGTCGTCGCCGCGCGCCGCGTCGAGGGCCGCGCGCAGCGTGTCCATTCGTTCGGGGTGGTCGGGCCAGACGAACGCCTCGAGCCGCCGCCGCACGGCGTCGTCGCGCGGGTCCAGCGGCCGCAGGTCGCAGCCGCGTCGGCTCGCCACCGCGGGCGTCGCGAGCGGCGGCGGCGGGCCGGTCCACATCGGCCGCAGCAGCGGCCGGGCGCCGGTCGCGCCCCAGCGCGCGGGGCCGAGCTCGTAGGCGTAGCGGTCCCAGCGCAGGTTGAGGCCGGCGCTGGCGCCGAGCTCGCGCAGGTGCAGCGGCAGGTCGGCGGTCGCCGCCGCGCACACGAAGCCGCCGAGCAACGCGGCCGAGCGACCGACCTCGTTGGTCTGCGGCGGGTGGCCCAGCCATTCGCGCACGCCCGTCGCGGGATCGCGCAGCACGTCGAGCAAGGCGTCGAAGGCGTCGGGCCAGCGCGGCGTACCGCCGGCGGTCGGGAAGTGCATCGCCAGGTGGGGCGCCGTTCCGTCCAGCACGCGGGCGTGCGCTGCGGCGAGCACCCGCAGCGGCAGCGCCTGCGCGGCCGGGTCGCCGTCGAAGCCGGTCACCAGGTCCGCGATCGCGCCGCCGCGGCGGACGTCCTCGGCGCCGCGCCGGCACAGCTCGGCGTAGATCGGCGCGTCGAAGTCGGCGCACAGGCGCTGCTGGCGGTCGAAGGCGGCGGCGATCGCGGTGCGGTCGGCCATGGTCAGCGTCGGTTGGTCGGGCGCGTGCGCGCGGGCGCCTTCTTCGCCGGGGCAGGGGTGGTGTCGGCGGCCTGCCGGCGCGCCTTCGCCTTCGCCTTCGCCTTCGCCGTCGCGACCTTCGCGGCGCGCGCCGGTCGCCGGCGCGGGGCGCCGCCGATCGTGCGCAGCAACGCGAGCCGTCGGCGCAGGTCGTCGTCGGTGTCGAGCGAGAAGCTGCGGCCGTGGCCGAGCTCCTCGCGCAGGAACGCGCTGGTCGATGCCGACAGCTCCTCGATCAGCACCTGCGCCTGGCGCGACGGCGTGCGGAAGCAGCTCGGCACCGCGACGCCCGCGTCGGGGTCGTACTCCCAGAAGCCGCTGAGGCGGCCGTCGGCGATCAGCGGCCGCAGCGCTGGGTGGCTGGCCGTGCGCAGCGTCGTGGCGCCGTCGCCGCGGCCGGCGGCGCCGCGCCCCCAGCCGGGCACCGGCAGGTCCAGGAATTCCGGATCGCACAGGTGCCCGGCGCCGCCGAACAGGTGCACCAGGTTGTCCTCGAACGGCAGGAACGCCGTCGCGTGCGCGACCGCGGGCTCGAGGTGCAGCAGCTCGTCGAGGTGTGGCGAACACAGGACCGTCCCCGTCGCTTCCACGGCGGCGGCCGGCACGACGTCGCTGCGCGGCACCGCCGCCCTGGCCTCGCGCGCCGTCAGGCCGGACCAGGCCTGGAACTGGACCAGCGTGGCCACACCGGTCCAGCGCACGAACCGTTCGAGGAGCATCGCGGCCTGCTCGACCGGGTCGTCGGGCACGTCGACCGCGGCGAACGGCCCGCCCGCGGTCACGCGCCAGAGGTAGCGCTCGGTGTCGAGGCGGCCGCCCTCGGGCGCCCGCTCGATGGCGCCGGCGAACTCGAGCTCGCGCAGCGCCGGCGGCAGCGTCGAGCCGATGCCGACCTTCCTGCCGGCGTCGCCCAGGCTGCGCACGGCGTCCTCGGGCATCGCCTTGCGCAGGGCGGTGGTGCCCAGCGGTCCGTGCCGCAACGTGGCGAGTGCCTGTTGCGCCGTGGCGGCGAGCTCGCGCGGAGTGACGCCGGCCCGCCGCAGTTCGCGGTCGACGCGCGCCTTCGACAGCCGCGCGGCGATGCGGAGGCACAGCGCGGCGTCTTCGCGCGGCACCAGGTAGATGCAGCCGCGGACGGCCGGGAGCACCTGCAGGTCGCCGCGGTCGACGCTGAGCTCCAGCGCCGGGCGGTGCATGGTCCGCTGTCGGGCGCGCACGCCGAGGTAGGCCTCGGCGCCGCCCAGCGTGCGGACGAAGCCGCTGCGGGCGACGACGCGCGCGACCGGGGCGCCGGGCACGTTGGCCATGCCCTGCGCCGCCAGCCGGATCGCGCGCACCAGATCGTTGCTGAGCGGCCGCGCGATCTTCGCCATGCCCGTCAGCATACGGGCACGTCGGCTCAGTTCACGACGACCCAGACCTCGCCGTCGCTGGCGACCGTGTTGGCGGCGACGCGTGCATCCATGGCCAGCGTTCCGGCGCCGACGTAGGCGGCCGAGAACAGCGGTTCGGTGGTGCCGCCGTAGAGCATCACCAGGTTCTTGCTCGACAGCACGTCGCCGCTCTGGTTGATGAAGAACGTGCGCTTGCCGGAGTTGCCGCGCGAGGACGGCCACGCGTAGCAGCACCACAGCACCTCGGCGGTCTGCGGGTCGACGCCGTTGTCGTTGGCGCTGTCGCCGCCGTCCGCGTCCTCCTCGATGCCGGCAGCGGCGCTGTCGGGCAGGAAGATCTTGAACACGTAGCCCGAGCGCGTCACCACCGAGTTGGCGACGTTGCCGAACGCAGTGCTCAGCACCGGCGGGCTGATGCGCTGGGTCGTGCCGCGCACGTCGAGCGTGCCGGACAGCTCGGCGAAGTAGCCGTACTCGCCGGCGCCGTTGTTGTTGGCGTCGATTGCGCCGGACGCCTGGCACTGCGCCTGCGACGACGAGATGTTCTTCAGCGTGGCGATCGCCGCCGACTCGTTGGCGTTGAGTCGGGCGCTGAGCAGGTTGGGAATCGCGATGGACGCGATGATGGCGATGATCGCGACGACGATCATCAGCTCGATGAGCGTGAAGCCAGAGTTCTTCGATTGCATTGGTCGATCTCCCAGCAGGGGCAGCGGCCGTCGCGACCCCGAAGCCTTGAAGCGAACGCCGCGGTGGCAGTCACGAGCCACGGGCGCCGAGTCGGACCCGGTGTGCTGCAGGATCGACGATCCTCACGAGCAGGCAGAGCGGCCGTGATGCCCGGAGTGCGGGCGAGAGTGGCCGTGCCGGTCAGGAGATCGAGCAACGTGGAGGGGCTATCGTCTGCGCGAGCGCGGCGGCTGAGGCCCGTCTGTCGGAGCGCGCCGAAGTGGGACCGCGCGCGGTGCGCGTCGGGCTGCAACCCGCCCGGTGCCTGCCTTCCAGCACGATGCGAGGTGATCGTCGACCACGCCCACCGCCTGCAGGAATGCGTAGACGATGGTGCTGCCGACGAACTTGAAGCCGCGCCGCTTCAGCTCCTTGCTGATCGCGTCGGACAGCGGGGTGCGGGCCGGCACCGCCGTCATCGCGCGCGGTCGGTTGCGCAGCGGCCGGTCGTCGACGAACGCCCACAGCCAGGCGGCGAAGCTGCCGTGCTCCTGCTGCAGCTGCAGGAATGCCTGCGCGTTGGTGACCGCGGACTCGATCTTGAGGCGGTTGCGCACGATGCCCGGGTCCTGCAGCAGCATCGCGCGCTTGCGGGCGTCGAAGCGCGCGACCTTGTTCGGGTCGAAACCCGCGAACACGCGCCGGTAATGCTCGCGCTTGCGCAGGATCGTGATCCAGCTGAGCCCCGCCTGCGCGCCCTCGAGCACCAGCATCTCGAACAGGTGGCGGTCGTCGCGCTGCGGCACGCCCCATTCGTCGTCGTGGTAGGCGACGTACAGCGGGTCGTCGCCGCACCACGGGCAGCGCCTGGGCGCGGCGGTGGTCACGAGCAGCCGCTGCCGACCAGCGCCTCGATGGCGGTCCGCTCCTTCGGGATGGCGGCGCTGAGCACCTCGGGGCCGTGCTCGGTGCAGTGCACGTCGTCCTCGATGCGGATGCCGCCGAAGCCGCGCAGGCCGTGCATGGTCAGGAACGTCTCCGCCTTGGCGAAGTCGACCTGCCCCTTGAAGCGCTTCCTGAACTCGGCGTCGTGCAGGATCGCCGGCACGAAGTAGATGCCGGGCTCGATCGTGAAGCACATGCCGGGCTCGAGGTCGAGATCGAGGCGCAGGTAGGCGGTGCCGAACTGGTCGCTGCGCGTGCGGCCCGGGCCGTAGTGGATCTGGTCGCCGAACGCCTCCATGTCGTGCACGTCGATGCCGAGCAGGTGGCCCACGCCGTGCGGGAAGAACAGCGCGTGCGCGCCGCTCTCGACCAGCGCCGACGGGTCGCCGTGCATCAGCCCGAGCTGCACGAGGCCGTCGGCGATGGTGCGTGCCGCCAGCAGGTGCAGGTCGCGGTAGCGCGCGCCGGGGACGGCGGCCTCGATCGCGGCGTTCTCGGCGGCGAGCACGATGTCGTAGATGTCGCGCGCCTCGGCCGAGAACCTGCCCGACACCGGCCAGGTGCGGGTCACGTCGGCGCAGTAGCCGCTGCGCGTCTCGGCGCCGGCATCGAGCAGCACCAGGTCGGACTCGAGCAGCATGTTCTGATGGTGGGTGTTGTGCAGCACCTCGCCGCGCACGCTGAGGATGGTGTTGTAGGCCGGCGCGCAGCCGTGCCGGGCGAACGCGCCGACGACATGCCCGACCAGCTCCTGCTCGTAGATGCCGGGCCGCGTGCGCGCCATCGCGCCGACGTGGGCCTCCTTGGTCACCGCCGCCGCCTGGCGCATCGCCGCCAGCTCGTCCGGCGCGCGCCGCAGGCGGAGACGTGCGATCGCGGCCAGCACCTCGGGGTCGCCGACGCGCGCCGGGTCGCGGAAGTCGAGGTCCTGGCCGGTGATCGCGGCGGCCTCGCGCGTGGTGAGGCCGTCGGCGACGGCGACGGCGCGGCAGCGGCGCCTGCCGAGCTTCTTGGCGACGAAGGCCGCGAGGTCGGCGCGGTTCTGCACGTCGTTCACGCCGAGCGCCTTCTTGACGTCGGCGAAGCTGGGGACCGCGCCGTGCCAGAGGGCGTCCTGCTGGGTCCGCTCGTCGAGGAACAGCGTCACCGTTCCGTCCGCGGGGTCGAACAGCGCCGCCGCGCCGGGCTCGGGATCCGGGAAGAAGAACAGGAAGGTGCTGTCGGCGCGGTAGGGCCACCAGTTGGCTGGGTAGTTGCGCGACATCCAGCCGCCGGCGAACAGCAGGACCGGGTCGTCCAGCAGCTCGAGGAACTCGGCGCGACGATTCTTGCAGTGCGGCAGGGTGGGCATGGCAGGCTCCTGGGGTTGGGCTCCTCGGCAGGACACCGCGGTCGGGCTCCTGGGTCGGGGCGCGCGCGGCGCCGAACCGGAACGTGCCGGCAGAGCGTAGCGACGCGCGCGGCGACGGCCCATGCTCCGTGTGGCCCCGGCGCCCGGTCGGGCGAAGCTGGGTCGCTCGGACCGGAAGTTACCTGCCGCCGGGTTCGTAGACCCGGACTCTCTTCGTCCGGAGGTGTCTCGTGAGATCGCAGGCTGTGCTCGTCGTCGTCCTGGGGCTGGTCGTGGCCGGCGCCTGGTTCCTGTTCACCGGTCAGGGGGATCTCGCGGGGCCGCAGCTGCCGGGCGGCGCGGAGCCCGTGGCAACGACGGGTGCCGGTGACGCCGCGCGCGGCGACACAGCGCACGCTGCCGCGACGGCACAGGTCCCCGGCGGCGACGACGACCGGGCCGACGCGCAGCGAACCGTCGTGGCGCCGACCGCCCCGGCCGCCGCCGCGGACGCCGCCGCCTGCACCGTGTCGGGGCGGCTGGTCGGGCGCGACGGCCGGCCGCGCGCCGACGTCGAGGTGTCCTGGAGCAGCTGGCGCACCAACGGGGCGCTCGGCGACGTGCCGATCGGGCCGGTCGTGTCGCGAGGCGACGACGCGGACCGGCGGGTGCGCAGCGGCGCCGACGGGCGCTTCGAGTTCCCGATGGCGCGCGGCCACGCCGGCGACCTCCGGACCGCGCGGCGCGACGAGCTGGTGCTGGCGAAGGGCTCGGTGCGCTTCTCCACCGCGTCGGGCAGCCACGACCTCGGCGACGTCGAGGTGCAGGTGCCGGTACAGGTGCGCGGCGTCGTCGTCGACGCGGCGGGCCAGCCGGTCGAGGGCGTCACCGTCGGGGCCGATACCGGCGCGTTCGGGGTCGGGCTGCGCTCGGAGACGGCGACCGCCGCCGACGGCAGCTTCGCGGTCGGCGCGCTGCACCCGGGGCCCTGGACGCTGCGGACGGCGTCGGACCGCTTCCTGCCGGCGACCGTGCGGCTCGACCTCGGTCCCGAGGAGGTTCGCGACGACGTGCGTCTGGTCGTCGAACGCGGCCAGGCGATCGCGGGTCAGGTCATCGACGACCGCGGCGTGCCGGTGGCGGGCGCCAGCGTCGCCGCGCGACGCACCGAGCGCAGCCCCGGCGTCTCGATCCAGCGGTTCTCCGCCGACGAGGCGACCAAGACCGACGCGAACGGGTTCTTCACGCTGGGCGGCCTGACCGACGAGACGGTGGCCGTGCGCGCGCAGGCCGACGGCCACGACCAGGCCGTGGCGTCGTCGGTGCGCGTCGGCACCGGCAACGTGGTGTTGGAGATCGCGCGGCTGGCGACGATCGCCGGCGTCCTGAAGGACACCGCGGGGCAGCCGATCGCCGGCAGCCGCATCACCGCCGTCGCCGCCGACGACCGGAACCGCGGCGCGGTGTTCGACCTGGCCGGCGTGGACGTGGCGGCTCGCCACCGCGCGATCACCGCCGAGAACGGCGCGTTCCGCCTCGAGGGCGTCCGCCCCGGCACATCGATCCTGCGCGCCGACGGCGACGGGCATCGACCGGTCGAGCAGGCCGGCATCGTGCTGCGGCCGGCGGAGGTGCTCGAGGGCGTGACGCTGATCGCCGACATCGGCGCCGTGCTGACGGCGCTCGTGGTCGACGAGGCCGGCGCGCCGGTCCCAGGCGCCCGGGTCGAGGTGCGCACGCAGCGCCCGGCGCAGCCGTCGGGCTCGGTGTTCCGCCGCGCCATGCGGACCGAGCGGCGCGAGGCCGAGGACGACGGCGAAGGCCCCGACGTCCGCATGTTCGATCCCGACGCACGTCCGCTCGGTTCGGCCGAGACCGATGAACACGGCGTGGTGCTCATCGCCGGCCTGCCCGCCGGCGACGTGGAGGTGGTCGCCGAGCACCCGAAGTTCGCGCCGTCGCCGCCGGTGGCGGCCGTGCTGCCGGTGCGGGGCGCCGTCTCGGCGGAGCTGCACCTGCGGAAACCCGGCGTGGCGCAGCTCGTGGTCACCGGGCCCGACGGCGCAGCACGCGCCGCCCAGTTCGTGCTGCGCGGACCGCTCGGCGAGACCGGGTCCCCGGCGACGCACAAGGGCGCCAGCGGGGCCGACGGCCGCGCCGAGGTCGATCGGCTGCCGGCCGGTCGCTACACCGCCGAGCTGGAGCTGCCGGCGCCGGCGCAGCACCTCGGCGGCGGCATGTCGTTCGTCGTCGGCGGCAACGAACGCGGGCTGCCGAGCACGCGCGTCGAGTTCCTGATCGTGGCCGGCGAGGCGACCGAGGTGCCGTTGCGCATGCCGCAGCTGACCAGGGTGCACGGCACCGTCACGGGGCTCGACGGGCCCGTCGCCGGCGTGACCATCGAGCTGCAGCCGACCTCCGGCGACGAGCCGGTGGTGTCCGGGGTGCCCGGCATGGGCGGGCCGACGGCGCTGAGCGACCGCGACGGCGCGTTCGCCATCGACTCGGTGCAGCCGGGCAGCTACCGGATCAGCTGGGGCAAGCCGGAGCAGGTCGCGCGCGCGCACGCCGACATCGAGGTGCTGCCCGATCAGGCCGAGCTGCGCCAGGACCTCCGGCTGCGCTACGGCGCGCTGCGCGTGCAGGTCGTCACCGCCGAGGACGGCGAGCCGATCGAGGGTGCCGAGGTCGAGCTGGTCGAGGCCGCGGGCGCGGGCGGCGCGCCGGCGCCGCAGCGTCGCATGATGATGATCAGCATGACCGTGGACGCCGATTCCGGCGGTTCCAGCGACGCGACGTCGATGACCATGGGCGCGCCGCGCGCGACCACCGACGTCGACGGCGTCGTCGAGCTCGACGACGTGCCGCCCGGGCGCTACTCGGTCCGGGTCACCCATCCGCGGTTCGCCGCCGCGCGGGTCGACGACCAGACGGTCACCGACAGCGGGCGCACCGACGCCGGCCGCGTCGAGCTGGCGGCGGCCGGCCGGCTGCGCGGTCGGGTCGTCGACGCGGACGGGCAGCCCGTCGGCATGGCCCTGGTCCAGTGCCGACGCGTCGGCGCGGGCGCCGACCCGGACGCGCAGCCGGACCGGCAGCCGGCGATGGGCGGCGCCTTCACGTTCGGCGGCCTCACGCCGGGGCGCTACGCGGTGAGCGCGACGGCGATCGGGCCCGGCGGCAGCGGCGACGAAGGGCAGGCCACCGAGGTCGACGTCGTCGCCGGCAAGACGGTGTCCGACGTCGAGGTGCGGCTCGGGCGGCAGTAGCGCGCCCTCCGCCGCCGGTCAGTCGCCGCGCGGCGGCCCGCCGGCCAGCGCCCGCGCGCGCGCTTCGTGCAGCGCGCGCCGGAACGCGTCGACGTCGGGGTGCTGGCGGCGCAGGGCGGCGGCGTCGATCGCGCCGCAGCGCGCGCGCAGCCACTGCAGATCGGCGAGCACGCGGGCCTGCACCGGCGGCCCCTGGTCCTCGAGGCCGAGGCGGCCGGCGACGTCGGCGGCCACCGCCAGCGCGAACAGCTCGATCGGCGCGTCCTTGGCGCGGAAGTGCCGGTCGTAGAGCCGGGCGAGCGTGCCGGGGCGCAGCTCGTCGAGGCGCCGCGCCGTGAGGTGCAGCTCGCACACGGCGAGCGCCAGCGTGCGCGCCCGCTGGTCGGCGAGGCCCGGGTAGCGGTCGAGCATGCGCGCGAGCGGCGCCAGCCCCATGCCCTCGTGACCTGGGTGCGACGGCAGGTCGGCCGGCGGCGTGAGCCCCTTGCCGAGGTCGTGGCCCAGCACCGCGAGCAGGACCGCGAGGCGGTCGCGTTCGTCGAGGTCGGCGGCGCGCGCGGCGGCCCACTCGAGCGCCAGGATCATGTGCAGGGCCTGGCCGACCTCGGGGTGCCAGCGCTGCGGTCCGGCCGGCCGGCCGTCGAACTGCGGCGCCAGCTCCGGCAGCAGGTGCGCCAGCACCCCGGCCTCGTGCAGGTCGAGGAAGAACCGGCCCGGCGACGCGCACTGGCCCAGCGCCGCGCGCAGCTCGCCGGCGACCGCCTCGGGCGGCAGTGCGTCGAGCAGCTGCGGCGACAGGCGCAGCTTGCGGATGCCGGCGTCGACCTCGAAGTCCCATTCGCGCGCCTTGCGGTAGTAGCGCAGCCAGCGCACCGGGTGCTCGCGCACGCGCGCCTCGGCGTCCCCGACCGCGACGACCCGCCGCGCGCGCCAGTGCGCGAGGCCGCCGGTCGGGTCGTGCACCGCGCCGGTGGCGAGCTCCACCGCGAGCGCGCCGACCGTCATGTCGCGGGCGCCGAGGTCGCGGTCGATGCGCGCCGGCAGCGGCAGCGAGGCGTCGCCGTCGCGGAACGCGGTGACCTCGATCCGATGGCCGTCGAGCTTCAGCGCCAGCGTGCCGCGCTCCTGGTTGCCGGCCGTCGTCGGCGTGAACACCCCGTGCTGCTCGAGCAGACGGCGGCCGGCCTCGAGATCGAGGGCCCACGCGAGGTCGAGGTCGCGCGGCGCGGGGCCGGGCACGCCGTCGCGCGCGCAGGCGATCGCCAGCGCGTGGCTGCCGACGAGGCAGGCGCCGAGCTCGGGTGCGAACAGCCACGGCGCCGACGCCCGCAGTGCCGCGATCACGCCGGCCGGATCGCCGCTGTCGGCGGCGCCGTCCACGTCAGAACGCGCCCTCGCGCCAAGCCTGCCACACCACGAAGCCGGCCCAGGCCAGCAGGAACAGCGCACCGGTGACGCGGCCGGTGCCGAACCGCACCCGCAGGACCAACGCCAGCCAGATCGCCGAACCGACGGCCAGCGCCAGCAAGGGCAGCAGCGCCGCGCTCGCCTCGAGGGGGTGCACGAGGCCGCACACGCCCAGCACGCAACCGACGTTGAAGATGTTGCTGCCGAGCACGTTGCCGATCGCGATCTCGGAGTGGCCCTTGCGCGCGGCGATGGCCGAGGTCGCGAGCTCCGGCAGGCTGGTGCCGCCGGCGACGATGGTCATGCCGATCAGCGCGTCGCTGATGCCGAGCCCGCGCGCGGCCGTCACCGAGCCGTCGATCAGCCAGTCGGCGCCGTACTTCAGCAGCGCGAAGCCCACGAACAGCAGCAGCACGTGCACCAGCCAGCCGGTCGGAGTGCCGCGCACGCGGCTCGGATCGACCGCCAGGTCCGGCGCCGAGGTCTCCCGCCGCAGCCGCTGGGCCCTGCGCTCGCGCCGCAGCAGCTGCCAGCAGAACGCGACGACCAGCGCGAACATCACCGCCGCGATCGGGCGGTCGACCACGCCCAGCGCGAACGGCGGCACCAGCAGCGCCGTCGCGAGCAGCATGTAGACCAGCTCCAGCCGGTCGACGACGACGTGGATCGGGCGGATGACGGCGGCGGTGCCGACGATCAGCAGGACGTTCATCGCGTTGCTGCCGACGACGTTGGCCATGGCGATGTCGCTGCTCCCCTTCCATGCCGACGTCAGGCTGACGAGCAGCTCGGGCAGCGAGGTGCCGAACGCGACCAGCGTCAGGCCGACGGTCATCGGGCTGACGCCCAGCACCAGGGCGATCCAGACGGCGCCGCGGACCAGGACGTTGGCCCCGCCCAGCAGCAGGGCGAAGCCCGCGCAGATGGCGACCAGCGGGTAGTCGGAGGTCCACGATGCGGCGTCCACTTGGGCGAGCATCGCCCCGGTTCTAAGGCCGCGCCGCCGGCGCTGCACTCGCGATCGGCCGGTTCGGCTCCAGCCGACCCTTGGCATCGGCCGATCAGCCCGTCATGGAGCCGAGGATCTGTGGCGGCGCCGGCGCCGGCCGCCTGCGCCGTGCGCCGCGTTCGCGGGCGCTGGCGCTCGCGCTGACGGCGACGCTGGCGTTGTCCGGGTGTCTCGAGGTCGAACAGACCGTGACGATCGCGCCGAACGGGGGCGGCACCATCGACGTGGTGCTGCGGATGTCGGAGGCGACGCTGGCCGACGTCCAGCGCGCGGCCGCGGCCAACCAGGGCGGAGCGCCCGCCGACCCGGGCGCGCTGTTCGCGGAGGCCTCGGTGCGGCGCGAGCTGGAGAGCGCGGGGTTGGAGCTGAAGGCCCACGCCGCGACCCGGAAGGACGGCGCGCGCACGGTGACGCTGCAGGCCGGCTTCGACGCGCCGGCGACCCTGCGCCGGAGCCCGCTGTCGGGCTCGGCGGCGGAGTGGGAGTTCACCCGCGGGCCGGTGCCCGGTTCGATCGAGGTGTCGTTCTACCCGCAGGGCAAGGCCGCGTGGGGCGAGGCCCGGCAGAAGGCCGCGGCGATGGGCGACACGACGGATCCGGTGGTGGAGGAGTTCTTCGAGCGTCGGCGCGCGCAACTGCGCGGCCTGGACGTGACGGTGCGGCTGCGCCTGCCCGGACCGGTGCTGCGCTACACTCGCAACATGGAGCAGACCGGCGACGACGAGGTCACGGCGCGCGTGACCGAGGATCGCATCCGCACGCCGGCGGACCTTCTGCGGCTGCTGGCGCCGCGCTACCAGGTGGTGTTCGATGCCGGCGCTTGCGAGCGCTTCCCGCTCGACCCGTGACGTGCGCGGCAGCGCGGGCCGCAAGGGGCCGGCGCCCCCGCCCGCGGGTCGCGGCGTCCGCGTGCTGCTGGCGCGATTCGCGCGGTGGCTGCTGACCCTGGTCGGGGGAATCCTGATCGGCGCCGGCCTGGTGCTGCACGGGCAGGTGGCGCTGGCGCACTACATGCGCGAGGAGGTCGCCAACACGTTCTTCCTGTGGCGCGCGGTCGGCGAGGCGACGATCTTCCTGCAGGGCGGCGACATCCGCATGGCGTTCGCCATGCGCGAGGTCCCGATCGAGGTGCTGCGCGAGACCGACCTCGCGGCGTGGACCCTGGTCGCGGTCGGCGCGCTGCTGGCGATCGCCGGGCCGCTGCTGCCGCTGCCGCACGGCGCGCGCGGCGTCAGCGCTTGAGCTCGACGTAGGTCCCGCCGTTCTCCTCGGCCATGCGGCGCATCAGCTCCTCCGGCGTCAGCGACAGGTTGTCGGGGTTGCGGGTGTTGGGCGAGGTGATGAACACCGTGTTGATGCGGATCCGGGCGAACCGGTTCGCCTCGTTGACGAGCCGCAGGATCTCGATCGGGTCGACCACCTCGCCGACCGAGGGCGCGCCGTCCGAGACGACGAACATCTCGTCGATCGCGTCCTCGTCGACGTCACCGTAGACCGGAGTCTTCATGCGCAACGCGGTCTCCAGGCCGGACCACATGTTGGTGCCGCCGTGGTGCTCGTTGGGCTTCTTGTACACCGCGCTCCAGGCCGCGATGTACTCGCGCGCCTTCTTCTTGTTGCGCTTGTTGGCCTCGACCAGGTCCTTCTGCCACACGGTCGCGTCGTGACGGCCGTTGAAGGTGATGATGTTGAGCAGGCTGTGCTCGGCGACGTCGTCGAGCACCTTGAACAGCTGGCGCTTGGCGAACGCCAGGCGCGTCTCGCCGGGCGCCTCGTCGCTCTTGCTCTCCTCGATCTCGCCGGGCAGCAGCTGCATGCGGAACTCCATGCTCCCCGACAGGTCGACGACGAACAGCACGCGGTTGCCGCGGACCGGGATGCCGAAGAAGCCGCTCGCCGTCTCCTGGATCTTGCCGCGCGGCTCGACCGCGCGGCCGGCGGCCAGGAGCTTCGCGCCCTCCTGATCCCAGAACTTCCGCCACTCGTCGATCGCCAGCGGGCCGTACACCGCGCCCGTCAGCGTGGCCAGGGTCGCGTGGGCACGGTACTGCAGCAGGCGCGACAGCTCGCCCGACTCGACCTGCTCCGGGTGGTCGACGAAGCGCTGCAGCAACGAGATCAGCGCCGGCGTCGCCGCGACCGCGTCCATGTCGCGAGCGAACTGCACCAGGTGCATGTCGGCGCGCCAGGAGGCGTGGCCGATCGCGGCCACGACGGCGTCGATGGCGGCCTGCACCTCGGGCGTGGGAGCCAGCGGCGCCGCGGGCTTCACCGGGGTCGGCGCGGCGACCTCGTCGCCGCTGCCGGCGGCCTTGTCCTTGGCGCCGTCCTCGTCCTTCTTGTCCGCGCCCTTCTCGCCAGCACCACGGTCGCCCTTGTCCTTGTCCTTCTCCTTGTCGCTGCCCTTGCTCACGGCCGGCTCCGGTCGGCCGCGGACCAGGTAGTCGGCGTAGACCGCACGCAGACCGTCGACGATGGCGCCGACGAGGATGGCGTTCCTCTCGCCGGCGAGGGCGCCCGCCAGCGCCGGCCCGCTCGCCGGGTCGGCCAGCAGCGTCAGCGATTCGGCGCCGGCCAGCCGCAGGGGCACCTCGGGGAGGTGCAGCGCCGCCTCGTTGAGGTCGCGTGCGCGTTCGTCCTTGCGCTGCGCGAGCACCCGCAGAGCCGCAGCCCGCTCGCCATCGCCGTAGGTCTTGTCCGCCTTGCCCTCGCCCGCCGCCGCGGCGCGGATGTAGGCGATGGCCGGCTCGGCGGTGAAGCGGAGACACGCCTCCAGGCCGATGCGCTGCACGGCGAACGGCGCCATCTCGCGCTTGTACTTGATCTTGCCGTGGTCCAGGCCGATCGCCGCCACCTGCAGCACGACCTCGGCGGCGGCCTCGTTCTGCAAGGCCACCGCGGCTTCGAGCAGGGTCTCGAGCTCCCGCTGGGCGGTGAACGCGCCGATCAGGCCCTTGGGCAGGAGGCCGAACTTCTCGGCGATCGAGCCCTTGCCGAGGTCCTGGCGGCTGCCGAGGTCGAGCTTGCCGGCGCGGTAGGCCTTCAACCAGGCTTCGAGCGCCTTGACCGGCTTGTCGTCCCCGCGAACGGCGATCGCGGCTTCGATCGGGGCGTCGAGGCCGGGGGACCACGAGGTCGGCGCGGGCGCGCGGGTCGCAGCGAGGCCGAGGCAGCAGAGCGCGACGTGGAGGAATTGCATCGTCATTGGCGGGGCGGATCGATGGTAGCCGCAATCGCCGACGAAGTTGCGCGTCCGGTCGCGCGGTTCGGGACATTCGCGCCGATCTCCGGCGCGCCAATGCACCTGTCCGCCAGCCGGGCGACCAGCGGCGCGCCGCGGCTCAGCGATCGTCGCGGCGCTCGGCGGGTTCCGCGCCGGCGGATTCGCCGCTCCGCGCCTCGAACCGGAAGTTGACCTGGCCGTGCAAGCGGCGGAACACCAAGCGCGAGCCCTGCACCTCGCTCATCGGCGTGACGTAGACCGGACCGCACGAGTCCTGGAACCGGAACGTCCGGCTCAGCTGCAGCGGATCGACGTCGACCGGGTCCGGCCCGCTCGGCAGCACGAAGAAGATCTGGCCGATCACGTCGGGCCAGGCCCGCGTGAACTGCATCAGCTCGTGCGTGCGGTCGTGCGCGTCGAAGCTGGGCGTGACGCTCAGCGCGTTGGTCAGCTGGCCCAGGCTGCTGCTCCGGCGCAGCGCCGGCGCCACGATGCGGCGCACGATCTGCACCGCCTCGGCGCGCTGTTCGGGCACCTCCAGCTGCTCGCGGTCGAGCAGGCCGAGGAACACGCGCAGGTCGGCGTCGACCCTGACGTCGTGGAACGACAGCCAGTTGGAGTCGCGCAGATCCGAGAGCACGCCGCCGAGCTGGTCGAGCTCGAGCGCCTGCTCGCAGATCGTGTTGGCCATCGCCGCGTCGCCCTGGCGCTGGTCGAACAAGCTCAGGCACTGCGTCGCGAAGCGGTGGCGGTTCTCGAACTGCCGCGCCGTCTCGACCGCGATGAGGTCGGGGGTCAGCGGCTTGACCGCGCCCAGCAGCGGTTCGCGCGGCACCAGCGGCGACGCCTGTTGCGAGGCCACGTACGGTTGGCCGTCGGCGACGGGCGCCGCGTTCGCGCGCGGCCGCATGGCCGGGCCGCTGCCCGCCAGCGTCGCCGGCGGCGCCGTGCGTTCGACCGCGCGACGGTTCGTGTCGCTGCGCGGCGCGTCCCCGGTCGCGCGGACGTCGGACCCGACGCCCGCGGTCGTGGCGACGCGGTCCAGGTGCTCCGGCGCGGACTCGCCGCGCGAACGCAGCAGCGTCGCGGCGACCAGCACCGCGGCGGCGGCGGCGGCGCCGGTGCACAGGTAGCGCACCTTGGTGCCGAGCGAGACCTGCTCCTGGAACACCGCCGGTGGCGTGCCCTCACCGGTCTGGACGCGTTCGAACAACCGGTCGCGGAAGTCGGGCTCGACCCGGTGCCGCTGCAGGTTGAGGACCAGCGCCTGCGCGCCCTGCAGCTCGCGCCAGAACCGGTCGCACTCCGCGCAGGCGGCGACGTGGTCCATGACCACGGCGCGGCGGCCCGAGGGCAGTCTGCCGTCGAGGCACTGCGAGAGCTCGTATTGACACGTGGAACAGTTCATCGGGCTCGACACACTTCGGATCAGACCTTGATCTGCCTGCTCACCAGGGACTTGAACCGCTGTCGCGCGCGGAACAGGCGCGTCGACACGGTCTTGACCGGACAACCGAGGACCGCGGACGCGTCCTCGTAGCTCATGCCTTCGACTTCGCAGAGCAAGAAGGCCTCCCGGAACTTGGCGGGCAGCTGCTGGATCGCCTGCTCGATCGCCTCGTTCGCCTCGCGCGATTCGGCCAGCTGATCGGGGCGGGCGTTGTCGTCGGCGGCCGGCACGAACGCGTTGTCGTCGTCGCGCGTCAGGTCGCGGAACAGGCTGAGCTTGAACTTGCGACGCCGCAGCTGGTCGAGGCACAGGTTGCGCGCGACGCGATAGAGCCACGGCCGGTAGGCGGCGGGCGGCACCTGCTGCAGGTGACGGTAGAGCGCGAGGAAGGCGTCCTGCGCCACGTCCTCCGCGGCGATCGTGTCGCCGAGCATCCGCGCCGCGTACGACTTCAGCCCGTCGGCGTGCTCGGTGAGCGCGCGGTGGTAGGCCACCATCGTGACCGGGTCGGGTTCGTGCTGCACTTGCGGTGCCATGGTGGACGGGAGGGCGCGCTCTCACCATGATCGTCCGGGAACGCGCCGACGGAACACCGGAGGGCCCCCGGTGGCCAGGGTCGTCGACGCGTGCGAACAGGGATCGAGCGACGGCCCCGACGGGCCCGGACGGCGAAAACTCCGACCCAGTGCCGGAGTTGCCGCCGCCCGGTGGCGCCGATGCGGTGTCACCGGCGGATCGGTCCATCCGGCGTAAGTTGAACATGAGAAACATCTTGGCTCTTGCCCTCGCGGCGGCGGCATGCCTCGCATCGTGCTCGGGGCGGCTCGGCCACCGATCGGTGCGCCCGACCGGCGGCAGTCTGCCGCTGCCGGCGGGGCTCCAGGTCCTCCGCATCGAGATCCAGAACGGGAGGCTGGAGGTCCGGCCGGGCGGCCGCGACGCGGTCGCCTACGAGGGGCACATCCGCTGCGGCGCGGACACGGCCGAGGACCTGCAGCGGTTCGAGGCGCGCGGCGCGGAGCTGCGGCTCGAGGCCGACCCGGCGGCGCCCGGCACCTGGGTCCTGCGCGGCCCCACCAGGCCACCCGAGCTGATGTCCGGCGTCCTCGGCGTCGAGGTCCGCGTCACCGCGCCGCGCGATCTGCCGCTCGAGGTGCGGATCGAGGGCAGCTGCGACATCGACGTGGCCGACCGCGAGGCCCCGACCTCGATCGAGACGCGGCGCGGCGACGTCAAGTGCATGGCGTGTCACGGCGCGACGCGGGTCCGCGTCGGCACCGGCGTGCTGATCGTCAACGACCACCGCGGCGACCTCGACATCGAGACCCGGATGGGTCAGATGCAGGTGTTCGTGCGCGAGCCCGGCGAACTCCTCCGGCTGGTGAGCGGCAACGGCGACGTGCAGTGCATCATCCCGCCGAGCACGGGGTTCCGCGTCGATGCGCGCGCGGAGACGGGGAAGGTGCACACCAGCTTCGGCCTGCCGGTGGACCGTGTCACCGCCTACAGCGCGGTGATGACGGGGCAGCGGGGCGACGGCCGCACCGAGATCGTGTTGCGCACCGGCAGCGGGCATCTGTCGTTGAGCCACAAGACGTTCGACTGAGTACGCGGCTCGTTCGGGCCGGCGTCATGTCGCGCCGCGCGCGTTCGCCGCGTCGGCGGCACGGGCCGTTCGCGTCCGGTTCGGGGGCGCGGCGCGGGAAGTTGTGTTACTTCGCCGGCGTTCACGGCTAGCGCTCCGTTTGGCAGCTCCGCGATCGCCATCGCCGTGTCGAGGAAACTCTGAAAAGTCGAAAACCATCGGCGTGCGTCGGCGACATGACGTAGCAGTCCCGGCTCTCACGCCACAGGCCCCAACGCTCGATTCAGTCCCCGCGAGGCTCGTCCATGGCACTCGGCAAACGACTTCTCTTGTTCTCCGTCCGCGACCCCAAGGCCGCGGCCCTGCACGCCACGACGGCGGACTGGGGCTGCCTGGCCACGACCTGCGAATCCCTCGACGAACTGCGCGGCAGGCTCGAGGGCGCCGAACACGACATGGTGCTGATCGAGTCGTCCGCCGTGCTGCGCAAGATGCTGCAGGACGGCAACGAGGACGAGGTCCTGCAGCTGCCGCTCGCCGAGGTCGAGAAGCGCCACATCCTGCGGGTGCTGGCGTCGACCGGCGGCAACAAGACGCGCGCGGCGCGGATCCTCGGCATCGACACCAAGACGCTCTACAACAAGCTCAAGAGCTACAAGTCGTCCGAGCTGGTCGCGCGCAAGCGCATCGCCGCCAACGGCGCGTTGCACGGCTCGTACTGACCGGATCGCCCGCGGCGCAGATGCGAGGGTCGCCGGCATGGGCGGCCGTCGCGGCGCCGTTCCGGCGCGATCGACGGCGCGTCCCGGCGCGGGACGGCGTCGGCCCGCCCTTGCCACGGGCGACGCGCCGCGGCGTCGCGTGCGCCGCGCGGCAGGTCCGGCCCCTCGCCGTGGCGACGGTAGACTTCCGGGCCGGCGCAGCACGCCGGGGGAGTGTCCGACCATGACCCGTGCCGAGGCCCTGATCCACGAACTCGCGAGCCGCCATGACAACGCGGACCCTCGCTTCCTCGCCGCCGTCCGGCCGATGGTCGACAGGATCCTCGACGACGCGACGCCCGCCGCGGCGCGCGTGCCGCTGCTCGAACTGCTCGCCGAGACCTTCGAGCGCGACGTGGCGATGCGGCGCGATCTCACTATGGCACGCGAGCACTGGGTCGCGCTGATGCAGCGGCTGCGCGAACTGCTCGATTCCTGAGCACCCGCCGGGCGTCTCCGCGACCTCTCCGCGGCGGCTCGGCGCCGCGATCCCGCCGGTGCGACCGGCGCCCGGCGCGCGGCCGATCGCGCAACTCCGCGGGAGCGCCCAACGTGCGCGCTAATGCGGCCGCGGCGTCCGCCGAGGATGTGCCAACGGCAAGTTGGAACACCGACCTGCGACGGGCCTTGATTCGCCGACTTCGATCCTTTGCCTGCAGTGCCCGTCGCAGGTTCTTTTCTCCCCCGCGCGAAGC
This sequence comes from Planctomycetota bacterium, assembly GCA_050245995.1. Taxonomy (GTDB): domain Bacteria; phylum Planctomycetota; class UBA1135; order UBA1135; family UBA2386; genus JBFWWV01. Next base: position 19,271 of record JBFWWV010000012.1, read on the forward strand.
TGCCGTGTGCGGCGGCCGGTGATCCGGTTGTCGACGGGCCGGCCGGCCGGCGCACCCGACCCGCGCGCCCCCTGGAAACTCGCCGCGTCGACGGTTAGACCGCCCGTCATGGGCATCCACGACCACATCCAGGCGCTGCGCCAGACCGAGCTGCGTGTCAACCAGGTCAAGGGGAGTCTTTGACTACGAACGCAGACACCGTGAGCTCGCGCAGATCGAGCACAAGATGACCCAGCCGGGCTTCTGGGACGAGCCGGAAGCCGCGCAGCGACTGATGCAGCAGAAGAAGCTGTGTCTGCAGGTCGTCGATCCGATCGACGAGATGCAGAAGCTGCTGGACGACGCCCACGTGCTGATCGAGCTCGGCGAGGAGGACCCCGCCGCGGTCGAGCAGGACCTCGACGACATCGACGCGAAGATCCGCGCGCAGCTGGATCGCCTCGAGTTCCAGATGATGCTCGGCGGCGAGCACGACAGCCGCAACGCCATCGTGACGCTGCAGCCGGGAGCCGGCGGTGTCGACGCCTCCGACTGGGCCGAGATGCTGCTCCGCATGTACATCAAGTGGGCGGAGGACCACGACTACGAGGTCGAGGAGATGGACTTCCAGAAGGCAGAGGAGGCCGGCATCAAGAACGCGACGATCCGCATCAGCGGGCCGTTCGCCTACGGTCGCATGAAGGCGGAGCAGGGCGTGCACCGGCTGGTCCGCATCTCGCCGTTCGACGGCCAGGCGCGGCGCCAGACCTCGTTCGCCTCCGTCGAGGTGGTCCCCGAGTTCGACGACGACGTGAAGGTCGACATCCAGGACAAGGACCTGCGCGTCGACACCTACCGCGCGTCCGGCGCCGGCGGCCAGCACGTCAACAAGACGGAGTCGGCGATCCGCATCACGCACCTTCCCACCGGCATCGTCGTCACCTGCCAGAACGAGCGCAGCCAGCACAAGAACCGCGAGTCGGCGATGCGGGCCCTGAAGGGCAAGCTGTACCAGCTCGAACTCGCAAAGCGCGAGGCCGAGCTGGCCAAGTTCTACGGCGACCGCGGCTCGATCAGCTGGGGCAACCAGATCCGCAGCTACGTGCTGCAGCCGTACCAGATGTGCAAGGACCTGCGCACCGAGCTGGAGACGTCGGACGTCGCCGGCGTGCTGGACGGCGACCTCGACCCCTTCATCGAGGCCTACCTCAAGCGACGGGCGAACTGATGCGACGAGCGCTGATCTCGGTCACGGACAAGTCGGGTGTCGTGGAGTTCGGCCGCGGGCTCGCGGCGCAGGGGTTCTCGGTGCTGTCGACCGGCGGCACGCGCAAGGCCCTGATCGAGGGCGGTGTCGAGGCCCAGGAGGTCGCCGACTACACCGGCTTCCCGGAGCTGATGGACGGTCGGGTGAAGACGCTGCACCCGCGCGTGCACGGCGGCCTGCTCGGGCGCCGCGACGACCCCGGTCACGTGGCGGCGATGGCGCAGCACGGGATCGAGCCGATCGACGTGCTGTGCGTCAACCTCTACCGGTTCCGCGAGACCGTCGGCAAGGCCGGGGTCGGGCGCAACGAGATCGTCGAGAACATCGACATCGGCGGTCCGGCCATGATCCGCAGCGCGGCCAAGAACCACGCGCACGTCGCGGTCGTGGTCGACCCGGCGGACTACGACGTGGTGCTGCGCGCGCTGCGCGAGCACGGCGGGCGCCTGCCGCCCGAGTTGCTGCGCAAGCTCGCGGCCAAGGCGTTCGCGCACACCGCCGCCTACGACGCGGCGGTCGCGGCGTGGTTCGACTGCGAGCGGCGCACGCAGCCGGGCGAGCCGTTCTTCCCGGCGCGCGTGTCGCTCGGCGGCGAAAAGCTGCAGGACCTGCGCTACGGCGAGAACCCGCACCAGGCGGCCGCCTTCTACACGTTCGGCGACCGCGGTCCCAGCCTGGCGGCGGCGCGGCAGCGCGGCGGCAAGGAGCTGAGCTACAACAACATCCTCGACGCCGACGCGGCGCTGGGGCTGGCGCTCGAGTTCTCGGCGCCGGCATGCGTGGTCGTCAAGCACAACAACCCGTGCGGCGCCGCCGTGGCGGAGGCACCGTTGCGCGCGTGCGAGCTGGCGCTCGACGGCGACCCGGTGTCGGCGTTCGGCGGCATCCTCGCCACCAACCGGCCGTTCGACCGCAGCCAGGCCGAGCTGCTGGTGCAGCGCGGGACCTTCCTCGAGGTCGTCGTCGCGCCGCAGGTCGAGGAGGACGCGGTCCGCGCGCTGCACGGCGCCAAGTGGGGCCAGAGCGTGCGTGTGCTCGAGCTCGGCGGGCTGCCCGACGTGACCGTGCGCAACCGCTTCGTCGGCCGTCAGGTCTGCGGCGGCTTCCTGCTGCAGACCGCCGATGTGCCGCGCGAGGCGCCGCGCAACGACGCCGTTACCCGGCGCGCGCCGACCGCGGACGAGCAGGAGGCGCTGCGCTTCGCCTGGCTGGTCGGAAAGCACGTGCGGTCCAACGCGATCGTGTTCGCGCGCCGCGACGGCGATGGCAGTACGTTCGTGGTCGGCGTCGGCGCCGGGCAGATGAGCCGCGTCGACTCGGCCCGGCTCGCGGCGCACAAGGCCGGCGAACGCGCGCGCGGCGCCGTCGCCGCCGGCGACGCCTTCTTCCCGTTCGCCGACGGCCTGCAGGTCTGCATCGACGCCGGCGTCACCGCCGTGATCCAACCCGGCGGCAGCAAGCGCGACGACGAGGTCGTGGCCGCCGCCGACGCCGCCGGCATCGCCATGGTCTGCACCGGGCAGCGCCACTTCCGGCACTAGCGCCGCGCACCCGCGACATGGACCTGCGCCGCGCCGTCGACGACATCCTGCTGGGCGCCTCGTTGCGCCAGGTCGCGCAGGCGTACCGGCAGAGCCTCATCGAGCAATTCGAGTTCCGGCCGGACGAGATCACGGCGTCGACCTTCGCGCGCGAGACCGAGGCGTTCATGAAGACCGTGGCGCGGCACCTCGGCGATCGCCACCGCGGCGAGCCGCAGGTGCAGCAGGCGCTGTTCGAGTGGGTGGCGATGGTCGAGCACTACGAGGCATGGGATGCGCTGCTCGCCGGCTTCGAGTTCCCGGGCAAGTCGACGCTGATCCGCCGCGGCCGCGTGCTGTTCCCGGGGCCGTTGACCGCGCACTGGTACAGCGAGGACGAATGACGGACGCGGACCTCGCGCGGCGGCTCGCGGCGGTGCAGGAGCGGATCGCTGCGGCGGCGCGGGCGGCCGGGCGAACGGCCGACGCGGTGGCCCTGCTCGCGGTCAGCAAGACGCATCCCGCCGCAGACGTCCGCGCGGCGTATGCCCTCGGGCAGCGTGCGTTCGGCGAGAACCGGGTGCAGGAGCTGGTCGCCAAGGCGCCCGAGCTCGCCGACCTCACCGAGCTGCGCTGGCACATGATCGGTTCGCTGCAGACCAACAAGGTGCGCGACCTGCTCTGCGTGCCGGGGTTCGCGCTGCTGCACAGCCTCGACCGGCCGAAGCTGGCGGCGGCGCTGCAGCGGGAGCTGGCGCCCGCCGGGCGGCGGCTCTCGGTGCTGCTGCAGATCCACGCCACCGACGAGCCACAGAAGCACGGCTGCCCGCCGCAGGACGCCGCGGCGCTGCTGCAGTTCGTCGGCCGGGAATGCCCGGCGCTGCAGGTCGAGGGCCTGATGGGGATGGGGCCGCTGGACGGCGACCCGGCGCCGGCGTTCCGTCGCGTCGCCGGGCTGGCCGCCGAGCTGCGCGCGGCGAGCGGGCTGCCGCTGCCGACGCTCAGCCTGGGGATGAGCGGCGACCTCGAGGTGGCGGTGGCGTGCGGGTCGACGCTGGTCCGGATCGGCACCGATGTGTTCGGCGCGCGCGGCTGACGGCGGTCGCTTCTCTCCGGGCGCGGTCCGGCTACGGTGATCACGTGGCCGCTCGCAAGCCCAGGAAGAACCAGCAGCCGCCGACCAGGCGGCGGGCGGCGGCCCCGGCGACGAAGCCCGTGGGCGCCGGCGCCTGTGTGCGCGAACTGCTGCAGCGCCTGACCGCCGCGATCCCCGACCCGCGCTGCGAGCTCGACCACGACTCGCCGTGGACGCTGCTGATCGCGACGATCCTCAGCGCGCAGAGCACCGATCGCACCGTCAACACCGTGACCCCCGAGCTGTTCCGCCGCTGGCCGACGCCCGCGGCGCTGGCGGCGGCGCCGCGCGAGGAGGTCGAGCAGGTGGTGCACCGGACCGGGTTCTTCCGCAACAAGGCCAAGGCGATCCAGGCCTGCAGCATGGAGCTGGTTGCGCGCCACGCCGGCGAGGTGCCGCGCGACATGGCGGCCCTGTGCGAGCTGCCGGGCGTCGCGCGCAAGACCGCCAACGTGGTGCTCGGCGTGGCCTGCGGGATCGCGGCGGGCATCGTCGTCGACACGCACGTCGCGCGCGTGTCCCGCCTGCTCGGCCTCACGGCGAGCGACAAGCCCGAGCAGATCGAGCGCGACCTGTGCGCCCTGCTGCCGCAGGACCGCTGGATCGACGGCGGCCATCGTCTGCTGCTGCACGGTCGCTACCTGTGCCTGGCGAAGGCACCCGACTGCGAACAGTGCCCGCTCAACGAGCTGTGCCCCGAGCGCGGGGCGGAGCCTGCCGGGACGTGGCGGCAGCGCGCCGCCGGCGAGGCCGCGCGGTTCGGCGGCGGCGCGGCGGCGCGCTGAGCTCGCGGGCGCTACTCGAGCGCCGTCTGCCGCGCCATGCGCTTCCTGATGATGTCGATGCGCTCGGCCTGGCCGCGCGCCGGGAAGCGCTCGTAGAAGCCCTCGCGGCGGAAGTCGTGCACCAGCTCTGCCAGCGGCCGGAACCGCGACTCGAGCAGCTTCTGCAGTTCGTGGCCGGGCGGCACGGTTGCGTCGATCTTGGCGGCGACGTCGCCGCAGAGCCGCAGCATCGCCTCGATCGTCACGTCGCGCGTGACCATGTGGTTCTTGTTGTCGCCCCAGGCGTCGCCGAAGCCGGCGCGGCACGCCTTGAGCACGTCGCGGACGAGGCCGTAGCCGCGCTCCTTGTTCCAGCCACGCCCGTCCTTGAAGCGGTGCGCCGCGTCCTTGCGCCGGATCAGCCGGAACACCTCGCTGAACAGCTGCGCCTGGTTGATCCACATCTCCTGCGCGGAGCGGCCGCCGAGCATGTTGATGTGGTACTGCAGCGGCGAGTCGTCGTTCTCGTACAGCGCGCGCACGAGGCCGGCGGCGTACTTCTTCTCCGGGTCGGTGCCCCACTCGATGCGCTCGTACAGGTCGATCAGGTGCGACTTGTTGATGCGCGTGTGCGTGCTGTTGATCACCACGAACATCTCGGTCGCGAAGTCGCTGGTCTTGCCGTCGAAGATCACCACCGGCACCTCGACCCGCTTGTCGGCGTCCTTCTCCTGCAGGTAGAAGTGCAGACCGGCGAGCCGGTGCTGGCCGTCGATGATCAGGAAGTCCTTGCGCGGCTCGAGCAGGTTGCCGGCGCGCTCCATGCCGCGCATCGGCTGGAACTCGAGCTTCTCCGAGGTGAACAGCAGCACCGCGCCGGGGATCACCGGCTGTCGCGTCTCGTTGCGGTAGAAGTCCTTGATCTGACGGATCTTCCTGCGGTTCAGGTCGCGCTGGAACGACTTGCTGTTCTTCTCGATCGCCTGGACGTAGCGCTCCACGTCATCGGGCTCGGACTTCTTCTTCCTGGGCTCCTCGCCGCCGATGACCTCGCCGCGCTCGCCGTAGAACCTCGACACGAACCGGACCTTGCGCAGCAGGTCCTCGGCGGGGTAGCTGACGAAGTAGAACTCGGATTCCTTCTGGCGCATCCGCAGGGCAAACACCGGAACTCCTTTCTGAAGTGCAGCCTGAGTGTGCCCACCGCCGGGCCGACCGCAAGCCCGTGCAGGCGGGTGGCGGCGCTGGGCCGCGGCGCTGGGCGCGGCGGGCGCTTCCGGGTAGCGTCGCCGCGCCGTGCAGGCCGCCGCCGACGCCGCAGAACGATCGCCGTCCGACCCCGCCGTGGCGGTGGTCTGGGCCTATCGACGCACCGGCAAGTTCGCGTTCCACGTGCTGACCGGATCGCTCGAGGCGGCGCCGGACCTGGCCGGGGTGCCGGTGGAGTTCGCCAACGGCGTCGACGCGGTCGTGGCGGCGATCGCGACCCTGCGCGCGCGCACGGCACGGGTACTGGTCGGCTGGTCGTTCTACTCGCCCGACTTCGCGCGCCTCGGGCTCGAACTGGACCAGGTGCGGGCCCGGGTCCGGGACCCCGCGGTGCTGCACGTGGCCGGCGGCGTGCACGCGACGGCCGAGCCGCTGCAGACGCTGCGCCGCGGCTTCGACCTGGTGGCGCTCGGCGAGGGCGAGCTGTTGCTGCGCGACCTCGTGCGGGCGCTGCGCGACGGCGGCGACCTGCGCGCGGTGCCGGGGGTGGCGTCGCTCGACCCGGGCGGCGCGCTGCGCCGCAACGCCCGCGGGCCGCGGCCGGCGCTGGACGACTTCCCGCCCGGCGCACCGGAGCACGGGCGCTACGGCCCGATCGAGATCACGCGCGGCTGCATCTACGCCTGCCGGTTCTGCCAGACGCCGTACTTCGCCGGCGCCAGTTTCCGCCACCGCAGCGTCGCCAACGTGCGCGAATGGGCGCGCTTCGTCGTGACGCGCGGCTTCAAGGACATCCGGTTCCTGTCGCCGACGTCGCTGTCGTACGGCGCCAGCGGGCCGGACCCGGACCTCGACGCCGTCGAGGCGCTGCTCGCCGGCGTGCGCGAGGACATCGGGCCGGACCGGCGGCTGTGGTTCGGGACGTTCCCGTCCGAGGTGCGACCCGAGCACGTGACGCCGGCGGCGCTGCGGCTGGTCCGCCGCTACGCCGACAACCGCGCCCTGATCCTCGGCGGGCAGTCGGGCAGCGACCGCGTGCTCCGCGACAGCGCGCGCGGCCACGACGTGGCCGCGATCGAGCGCGCCGCTCTGCTGTGCGTCGAGCACGGCTTCGTGCCGCACGTCGACTTCCTGTTCGGGCTGCCGGGCGAGACCGCCGACGACGCGGCCGCCACGCTGCGGCTGATGGATCGGCTGGTGGAGCGCGGCGCGCGCGTCCACGGCCACACGTTCCTGCCGCTGCCGGGCACGCCGTTCCGCCGGGCCGCGCCGGGCGCCCTCGACCCCGCGCTGCGGCGCCGGCTGCTGCAGTTGGCGTCGAAGGGCGCGGCCTACGGGCAATGGCAGCAGCAGGAAGCGGTGGCGCAGGACCTCGCCCGCCTGCGCGCGGCATCCGCGCCCTCGGGCGCGGCGGTTCACCCGGCGCCTTGACGCTGCGGCGCCGGCGGCCTCTGCTCCCCGCCCCCGTGACCGAGACCTCCGCACCCGCGCCGCAGTCCGACCGTTCGACCTGGCAGAGCATCAAGGGCGCCCTGCGCGGCGAGCAGTACGACTACACCCAGGGCGCCATCGGCCGCGCCATCCTGCTGCTGGCGGTGCCGATGGTGCTCGAGATGGCGCTCGAGTCGGTGTTCGCGCTGGTGGACATCTGGTGGGTCAATCAGATCGACCGCGGCCTGTTCTCTGCCACGCCGACCGGCGGCGCGGCGGCCGCGGCCGTCGGCGCCACCGAGGCGCTGCTGACGATCGTCTACGCCATCGCGATCGGCGTCGGCATGGCGACGACGGCGACGGTGGCGCGCCGCGTCGGCGAGAAGGACCTGCCCGGCGCGTCGGTCGCGGCCGCGCAGTCGATCGGGCTCGGGCTGGCGCTCGGCGTGCTGATCGGCGTGCCGTGCACGCTGTTCGCGCCGGAGCTGCTCGGGATGATGACCGACGGCAACCAGAAGGTCGTCGAGGCCGGCACCGGCTACGCGCAGTGGGTGCTCGGAGGCAATGTGATCGTCACCCTGCTGTTCCTGCAGAACGCGATCTTCCGCGGCGCCGGCGACCCGATGCTGGCGCTCAAGACGCTGGCGGTCGCGAACGGCATCAACCTGGTCCTGGACCCGTGCCTGATCTTCGGCCTCGGGCCGTTCCCGGCGCTGGGCATCACCGGTGCCGGCGTGGCGACGTTCATCGGCCGCAGCGTCGCGGTCGTCTACCAGATGTGGCTGCTGCAGCGCGGCCGCGGCCGCATCCACATGCCGCGGCTGATCCGGTTCGACGCCGGGCCGATGTGGACGCTGCTGCGGCTGTCGATGGGGACGGTCGGCCAGTTCCTGATCGCCACGTCGAGCTGGATCGTGCTGATGCGGCTGGTCAACGGCTTCGGCGAGGCCGCGGCCGCGGGCTACACGACCGGCATCCGCATCCTGATGTTCGCGCTGCTGCCGGCCTGGGGCCTGAGCAACGCCGCGGCGACGCTGGTCGGCCAGAACCTCGGCGCCGGCCGGCCCGACCGCGCCGAGCGCTCGGTGTGGCTCACCGGGGTCTACGACATGGTGTTCCTCGGCGCGGTGACGCTGGCCATGGAGCTGTTCCCCGAGGCGATCATCGCCGTCTTCACCGACGATCCGGAGATCGCGCGGTACGCCGTCTCGACGCTGCGGATCGTCGCCGCGGGCTACGTGTTCTTCGCCTGGGGCATGGTGACCATGCAGGCGTTCAACGGCGCCGGCGACACGCGTACGCCGACCTGGCTCAACTTCTGGTTCTTCTGGGTGCTGGAGCTGCCGCTGGCGTGGCTGCTGGCGCACCCGCTCGAACTGGGGCCGAGCGGCGTGTTCTGGTCGGTGACCGTCGCCGAATCGGCGTTCGCGGTCGCGGCGGTGCTGCTGTTCCGCCGCGGGCGCTGGAAGTCGCAGAAGGTCTGACGCGCGGTGCCGCGGCGGCGATCTCCCGCTCAGTGCGCCGCGACCGCCTGCTGGATCGCGGCGGTCAGCGCCGGCACGACTTCGAACGCGTCGCCGACGATCCCGTAGTCGGCGACCTTGAAGATCGGCGCCTCGGGGTCCTTGTTGATGGCGACGATCGTGCGCGCGGTGCGCATGCCGGCGAGGTGCTGGATCGCGCCGCTGATGCCGACGGCGATGTAGAGCTGCGGCGACACGACCTTGCCCGTCTGGCCGACCTGCTCGCGGTGCGGGCGCCAACCGGCGTCGACGACGGCGCGCGTGCTGCCGACGGCGGCGACGCCTGGGCCGAACGCGGCGGCGAGGTCCTCGACGAGCTTGAAGTTCTCGGGCTCCTTGAGCCCGCGGCCGCCGGACACGACCACCTTGGCCTCCTGCAGCGGCACGCGGTCGGTGGCGCCAGCGGTGACCTCCTTGACGATCGACAGGATGTCGCCGAGCTGCGCGCTGGCCTTGGTGATCTCGGCGCCGCTGCCGCTGCCGGCCTGGAAGTTGTTGGGCCGCAGCGTCGCCAGGAACGGCTGGCGCGTCGCCTGCACGGTCATCAGCGCCTTGCCGGCGAACACCGGCTTGTCGGCGCCGAACGTGCCGCCCTCGCAGCGCACGGCCACGACGTCGGTGCACAGGCCGGTGTCGAGCAGCGCGGCGACGCGCGGCATCAGGTCCTTGGCCATCGCCGTGTGCGCCATCAGCGCCGCGGCGGCGCCGAGCTGCTTGCACTGTTCGGCGACGATGCGGGCCCAGCCGTCGCCGGCGAAGGCGGCGAGGCTCGCGTCGTCGATCGCGACGACCTGGTTGGCGCCGCTGCCGGCCAGCCCCGCCGCGGCGGCGTCCAGGCCCTGGCCCAGCGCCAGCGCGATGACCTTGCCGCCCGACGCGGCGGCGAGCTGCGTGGCGGCGGTGACGGCTTCGAGCGACGGGCGCTTCAGCTTGCCCGCGCGGACTTCGGCGACGACGACGATGTTGCTCATGGGAGTCCTGTGCGTGGGCGGGTCAGAGGGCCTTGGCTTCGTTGCGCAGCGCGTCGATCAGCGCCGGGACGGCGTCGGCGCCGTTGCCGAGGATCTTGCCGGCGGCGCGGGCCGGCGGCAGCGTCAGCGCGGTCACCGACATGGCCGGCGCCTCGAGCCGGGTCGGGACCTCCTCGAGCGGCTTCTTCTTCGCCGCCATGATGCCCTTGAGGTTCGGGTAGCGCGGGTCGTTCAGGCCCTTGTTGCAGCTGATCACCGCCGGCGTCTTGCACTCGATCACCTCGCGCGCGCCCTCGATGTCGCGTTCGGCGGTGAACACCGAGCCCTCGAGCGACAGCTTGACGACCTCGGTCACGCAGCCGAAGCCGAGCATCGCCGCGAGGCGCGGCGGCAGCTGGCTGTTGTCGGCATCGACCGCCTGCTTGCCGCAGAACACCAGGTCGCACTTCTGGGTCTTCATCCAGCCGACCAGCGCCTTGGCGGCGGACCAGCTGTCGTTGACCCACTCGTCGGTCACCAGCAGCACCGCCTTGTCGGCGCCGCGCGCGAGCGCGTCGCGCAGCTCCTTCTGCGCGTCCTTGGGACCCAGGGTGACCACGGTCACCGTGCCGGCGCCGAGCTGTTCCTTGGTGCGCAGCGCCTGCTCGAGGGCGAACTCGTCGTAGGCGTTCAACTCGAACTTGACACCGGCGGAGTCGAACGACTTGCCGTCGGCGGCGATCTTGATCGCGGTGTCCGTTGCCGGCACGCGCTTGATGCAGACTACGATGTCCATGCGGGGCTGCGTTCTCGTTGGGGCTGCGACTTCGGCGCCCCGGGAGGGGTGCCGGGGCCGGGAAATTGGGCGGCGAGTGTAGGGCAGCAACCCCGGATCCCGCAGGGTTTTTCCCATGGGGTGAAGCGCCGCAGGGGAAACCCCCGTGCCCGCGGCGCCGGCGCCGGGTCGATACCTCCTGCGTGGAAGTACGTATGCGCGGCGCACTCCAGGCGATCACCCGGATCCAGGATGTCTTCGACGCCTGGCGCGAGCTCGGCTCCCGCCGGCTGCGGGACGGCACCGAGCTGATCGCGCGGCAAGTGGATGGCGAGGTCGAGGGTTGGCTGCACGCCGTGTTCCCGCGGCTCCGGCCCGAGCAATTGGAGCGGCTGGAGGCCGAGCTCGGCGGTCCGCTGCCGCGCGACCTGCGCACGTTCTACAACACCTGCGGCGGCATGATCCTGTTCGGCGGCGTGTTCCGCGTCTACGGCCTGCCGCGCTGCCGCGGCATGCTGCTCGAGCAGGGCGTCGTCGTCGACGACATCGTTTCGCTCAACCACGACCTCGGCGCGGTGGACTGGAAGCCGCCGCACGCCGTGGCATTCGCGCGCAGCGAGTGGGACGCGTCGCTGTACGTGCTCGGCATGGGCGACACCGACAGCGAGGTCGTCCGCGTCAACCGCGCCGACGGCGAGGAGCTGGAGCGCATCCCCGACGTGTGGCGGTTGGTCGCCGACAAGCTGTATCGGCTCGACGACCTGTTCGTGCGCTGACCCGCGCAGGCGGTCCACGCCGAGCCCGTATGCGCGTCGGCAACACGGTCGTGTCGGCTCAGACCGAGTCGAGGCCGTCGACGAACAGCGCCGGCAGCGGCGCGTCGCCCAGCACGCGGACCATCGGCCCCTGCACTGTCGCGCGATCCAGGACCCGGTCGCCGAGCAGCGCCGGCAGCGCGCCGCGGTACGGCGGCACCAGCACCAGCGAATCGCGCAGGCCGGTGAGGCGCGCGGCGGCGGGCAGCAGTGCCGTGACGTCGCGGTCGCTGCCGCCGAGCTCGTGCCACCAGCCCTGCAGGTCGGCGCCCTTGCCGGTGCAGGCGTAGGCGACGACGGCGCCGTCGCGTTCGAGCACGCAGGTCCACAGCCCCGGTGTCGTCAGGCGCGCGGACATCTCCTGGTCGGTGCGGTCGATGCGCACGGGCTTCTGGCGGTGCAGCGCCGACAGGCGCGGGTGGTCCTGGATCGCGGCGAAGCGCGCGCGGCCGGCCTCGGTCTCGACGACGGCGTCGGGGCCCGCGGGCGCGCCGACGTCGCCGCGCAGCGCGAGGCACAGCTCAGAGGCGCCCGGCGCGAAGCCGGTGCGCGCGTACAGCTCCGGCCGTTCGGCCCAGAGCAGCACCGCCGCGGCGCCCTCGGCGCGGCAGTCGTCGAGCGCCGCCTGCAGCACCTGCTGCGCCAGGCCGCGGCCGCGCACCTCGGGCTCGGTGGCGACCGAGCCGAGCAGCGCGACGCGGCGCGGGCCGTCGGCGGTGATCGCGTCGGCGAAGCGGAAGGCGCACCAGCTGCGCAGACGGTCGCCGTCGAAGCGGCCGAAGAACCGGCCGTCGCCGTCGCTGCGGTACAGCTGCGGCCAGGTGTGGTGCACGCCGTAGCCGGCGCCGGGCAGCAGCCACTCCGACAGCCGGTCGAGCAGCGGCGCCAGCTCGGCGGGCGCGACGCGCCGCAGCAGCGGCGTGCTGGTGACGCCGGCGGCGGTCATTGCGCGCGCTGCCGGAACGCGTCCTCGAGGCGGCGGCGCAGGTCCATGACCTGCTGGAAGCCGTCGTCGGCCGAGGCCAGCGCCTCCTTCAACGACTCGGGGTCGTGCACCTCGGGCGGCGTCTGCTCGGGGCGCGCGAGCTGCTCCAGCGACTCGAGCAGCCGGCGGAACGCCGGCGAGTCGTCGCCCGCGGCCGGCGCGGCGGGGCGCGGCGCGGCGGGGTTCGCGCCGGCGACGGCGCCGGTCGGCAGGGGGCGGTGGTCGATCGGGTCGGTCACGGCATGGTCCTCGTCGGAAGGGTCCTCGTCGGAAAGGTCCTCGCGGGGGTCGCCCTCACAGGAAGTTCTGCAGGCTGGTCTGGATCACCCGCGCGCCGATCTGCAGCGCCGCCTGGTACGAGATGTCCTGGCGCTGCAGGTCGAGGATGGCCTGGGCCATGTCGGTGTCCTGGATCGCCGACAGCGACTCCTCGCGCGACAGCTGCAGGCTGCCGACGCGGTTGCTCAGCACCTGCATGCTCGACGAGCGGAAGCCGAGCTCGCGCAGGCCGTCGAGCACCGCGTCGTGCGCGCCGTCGATCTCGGTGAGCATCGCCGAGGTGCGGTCGCGCACGGTCTGGTCGTCGAGGCCCGCCTCGTTCTGCAGCAGATCGCGCAGCGTGATGAGCACCGTGAACGCGTCGAACGTGCCCTCGTGCTTGACCAGCTCCTCGCCCGTGCGCGTGAGCCCGGTGACGTCGACGTTCAGCACCGAGCGGTCGAATCCGTGCCGCACGCCGACGCTGGTGGCCGAGAAGTCGCTGACGTCGACGACGGTCTGGCCGCCGTCGGTGCTGAGGCCCGCCTTGGCGGTGAAGGTGCCGGTCAGCGTCGCCGGCGGGCCGGTCACCGTGAGGTTCAGCACCCGCCCGTCGGCGGTCGTGAAGTCCTGGTCGGCGGCGGGTATCGCCACTGCCGGGCCGCCGCCGATGCTCATCGTCGGCGGGGTGTTGGTGAACACGTAGTCGATCGGGCCGACCGCGTTCGAGGTGCCGCTGCCGGCGGACACGCCCGACGGCGCGTCGGTGTGCAGGCCGTTGAACGTCACCGCCAGCGTCTGGAAGCCGATGCCGGTGTCGCCGACGCCGGCCGCGCGCGCGCCGGTGTCGCCGGTGAACGTCACGCCACTGCGTTCGCGGCTCTGGAAGATCGCGTCGCCGGCGAGGTTCAGTGCCGTCGTGACGCCCGGCGCGACCTCCACCTCGAGGCGGTCGTGGTTGCCGTGGTAGAGCACCCGCGACCCGCCGGCGTCGTCGACCAGCTCGAACGGCGCCGTGCCGCTCTCGGTGCCGCCGAACAGGAAGCGGTCGCCGCGCCGGCTGTTGGCGATGCTCACCAGCTGCTGCAGCAGCTGGTCCATCTCGGCGCCGATGCTGGCCCGATCGCTCGGGCCGATCGTGCCGTTGGCGGCCTGCGTGGTGAGCTCGCGCAGGCGCTGCACCAGGCTCGATCCGTCCTCGAGCGAGGCGGCGCCGGTGTCGAGCGTCTCGCGCGCCAGCGCGACGTTGTCCGACAGCTGCCGCAGGTCGCGCAGGTCGTTCTGCAGCGGGATGATCCGCAGCGCCGCCGACGGGTCGTCCGACGGCTGGCTGACGCGGCGGCCGGTGGCCACCTGCTGCTGCAGGACCGTGTAGCGCCCGAGGCTGCGGTGGATGTCGCCGAGCGCCCGCGAGAACAGGTGCCCCTGGGTGATGCGCAGTGTCATCTCAGCGTCCGATGTTGATCAGGGTGTTGGTGAGCTCCTGCACCGTCGACAGGAAGCGCGCGGCGGCCTCGAACGACTGCTGGTACTTCACGAGGTCGAGCATCTCCTCGTCGATGTTGACGCCGCTCACCGACTCGCGCTCGGCCTCGAGGTGCTGCATCAGCGTGTCCTGCGTCTGCAGCGTCTGCTCGGCGCCGGCGGTGGCGAAGCCGATGTCGCCGACCACGTCGGCCCAGAAGTCCTCGACGGTGTTCTCGTCGAGGTCGCCGACGTCGCTGTCGCGCAGGCCCATCAGCCGCGCGAGGTTGCCGGCGTCGCCGCTGGCGAGGCCGAGGCCGGCGGCGAAGCCGTCGACGTTGGCCTGCAGGTCCGGGTTGACCGCGATGTCGCTGGCGCCGCTGCCGAGGAAGAACGCGTTCATGCCGAGCGCCGCCAGGATGTCGCTGGTGTCGCTGTCGGCGAGCACGTCGAGCGCGAACACGTCGCCGGTGCTGGCCGACAGGTCGCCGGCGCCGAACGAGACCTGCACGCCGTTGCCGAGGTCGATCGGCTTGCCCGGCTCGTAGCCGGCGCCGACGTTGACCGTGGTCACCAGGCTGCCTGCCTGATCGAGCACGCGCACGCGCAGGTTGGGGGTGACGCCGATCTGGCCGTCGCCCTCGGGCACGAACACCAGGGTGCCGTTGTCGTCGCCGGTGAACGCGCCCTCGATCGTCACCTCGACGCCGACGTCCTGGCCGGTGGCGACGTTGCTCGACAGGCCGAGCGCCGACAACGCGGTGCCCGCGCCGACGTTGCCCAGCCGCAGCTCCGAGGTGCCGCCGCCGCTGTTGCTGCGGATCACCAGTCGGCCGCCGACGTCGGCGGCGGTGCCGGCCGCGCCGAGATCCGCGTTGATCGCCGCCACCAGCTCCTCGGTCGTGGCCGAGCCGAGGTTCTGGAAGTCGGTGGTGTCGAGCGTGACGGTCGTGACGGTCGGCGTCGTGGCGGTGCCGGTGCTCACGGTGAAGCTGACCGGGAACGTCTGCGACGACAGGTCGTACGGCCCGCTCGCGTCGGAGCCGACGCTCGGCCGGCTGCCGCCGAACGTGCCGAGGTCGTCGGGCTGCGGGTTGAGCCGCGGCGAGAAGTCGAAGCCGTAGCCGGTGTCGGCGGCCACGCGCAGGCGGCCGGTCGGGTCGACGCTGGCGGTCAGGTGGTCGATCGCGCTGAGCGCGTCGGCGAAGTCCTGCAGCGTCATCGCGTTCGGGTTGACCTCGACGCGGGTGCGCTCCATCCGGCCGGTGTCCAGGTCGGACACCGACACGAACACCGCGCCGTCCTGGACGTCGAACAGGAACCCGGCCTGCGACAGCAGCTCGTCGCCGCGCTGGCCGTCGCGGTCGCCGTCCTGGGCGCCGTAGGTCGACGTCAGCGAGCGGAACGGGCCCGAACGCGGCATGCCGGTGGTGTGGTGGCGGTTGATCTCGAGGATCAGGTTGCGCGCCAGCCGGTCGATGCGGTCGTCGTACGCCGGCAGCTCGCCCTGCTCCTGGCGCAGCAGCGCGGCGATCCGGCCTTCGCGGACGTTCAGGCCGGTGTTGGTGCCGCTGACCAGGATCCGGGTCTGGTCGGCCGCGGTCTTGCCGACGCCGAGCTGCGACGAGCGGTCGCCGGACACCAGCAGGTGGCCGCCGACCAGCAGGTCCAGTGAGCCGGTGCTGCGCTCGACGGCGTTGACGTCGACCAGCTCCGACAGCCGCTTGATGTGCTGCGCGCGGGTGTCGCGCAGATCGTTGGCGGCGCTGCCGTTGGCCTCCAGGGAGATGATCTGCGCGTTGAGGTCGGCCACCGACGCCGCGATCTGGTTGGCCTCGCGGACCAGGCCGCGGACCTCGTCGAACGTGCTGCCGCGCAGGTCGCCGAGCCGCCGCGACAGCAGCTGGAAGCCCTGCGCCAGCTCGGTGCCGGCCTGCACCACGCCGCCGCGCAGCGCGCGGTCGGACGGATCGGTCTGCAGCCGGGCGACGCTGCCGAAGAACCCGGCCAGGCCGGTGCTCAGGCCGCCGTCGGGCTCGTTGAGCAGGCCCTCGAGCTCGTTGAGGCGCGAGTAGTCGACGGCCGCGGACGCGACCAGGCCGGTCTGCAGGCGCAGCCGGCGCTCGAGCCCGTCGTCGACCAGGCGGGTGATGCTCGACACGTCGACGCCGCTGCCGATCTGCATGCCGCGCGCGAGCGCGAACGGCATGGCCGCCGACAGCTCCACGCGCTGGCGCGAGTAGCCCGGCGTGTTGGCGTTGGCGACGTTGTTGCCGGCGGTCTGCATGCCGATGCGCGCCGCGGTCAGCGCGCGCAGTCCGGCCCCCATTCCGAATCCGTAGCTCATGGTCGCCTCCTCACATCCTTCCGTCGATCAGGTTGCCGCTGGCGCCGGGCGCGGTCTTCATCGCGTGCGCGACGCGGCGGGCGGTGCGGTCGTAGCCGCCGACGTCGCCGGCCGCGGCCGCCGCCGCGGCGCTGACGCCGGCCAGGAGCTGGTCGTGCGCCCGCTGCGAGAACCGCAGCAGCCGTTCGCCCATCGCCAGCTCGGTCCGCACGGCGCGCGCCACGTCGGCGGCGGCGCGGGCGGCCTGCTGCAGCCGCGCGGCCGGCGCGGGCGCCAGGTGCGCGGCGAGCGCCGACGCGTCGAGGTGCCGTCGGCCGGCGGCGCCGGCCGGCGCCGGCAGCAGGTCGCGGGCGCGCTGCAGCAGCTCGGCGCGGCGCTCGTCCTCGGCGCGCAGCGCCGCTGCGTGCTCGTCCAGCGCGCGGGCCGGCTCGGCCAGCGTGCCCGGACGGGCGGCGATCCAGGCGGTGCGGCGCCGCACGAGGCCGTCGCGCATGCGCGCGAGCAGCTCGGCCGACGTCTGCAGCGAACGGGTGACGTTCTCGGCGATCTCAGGCAGCGACATCGATGCCTCCGGTGGCGGGTGCGTTCATGGACAGGGTCGTCGGCAGGGCGTTCATCGCGCGCAGCGGCAGGTCCTGGCGGCGCAGCGCGGAACGGTCGACCTGCAGCAGGCCGGGCTCGCGCCGCTCGGCGGGGATCTGCTTCCAGCGCTCGAACTCGCGCATCAGCACGTCGGCGACGCCGATCCGGCCGGAGTCCGTCAGCTCGTCGGTGACGTGCTGGTCGAACCAGTCGGCGTAGGTGTCGGCGCCGGGGCCGCCGCCGAACATGCCCGAGCCCTCCGCGCCGAAGCTGGCGGTCTCGCGCAGCGACGCCACCAGGGTGCGGACCAGCACGCCCTCGAACTGCCGGGCGACGTCGCGCGCCTCGCGGCGCAGCTTCACGTCCGGGTCGACCGGGTGCATGGTCGCGCGGTCCAGCCGCTGCAGGCCGTCCATCACCGCACCTCCAGCTCGGCGTGCAGGAAGCCGCCGTCGTCGAGCGCCTGGAACACCGACACCAGCTGCGCCGGGGTCAGGCCGAGCGACTTGAGGTTCTGCAGCAGCTCCGACACCGTGGCCCCGCCGGCGATCGGCTTGAGCTCGGTGCTGTTGCTCTGCACCTGGATGTTGGTCCGCGGCACGCGCGTGGTCTCGCCCTGGCTCAGCGGCTCGGGCTGCGACACCTGCTCCTCCTCGACGATCGAGATCGTGAGGTCGGTGAGGCCGACGACGCACGGGCTGATCAGCACGCCCTCGCCGGCCAGCACGGTGCCGCTGGTCTGGTCGACGACGATCTTGGCCGGGTTCTCGACCGGCACGCGTTGCTGGCCGATGCGGTTGAGGATCGCCATCGCGTTCTCGTTGGTGCGCGCCTCGCGCGGCAGCTCGATGCGCACCAGCGTCGGGTCGACGGCGGCGACGCGGAGGTCCTGGCCGGACAGCGCGGTGCGCACACCGGCGGCGATCGACGCGGCGTTGTAGGCCGACGGCGTCGTCACCTGCAGCTCGAGGTCGCCGGCCTCGGAGAAGAACGACGAGTTCATGTCGCGCACGACGATGCCGCCGTTGTTGACCCAGCCGGTGGTGCTGAGGTTCTTCTGCACCGACGCGGAGCTGCCCTGCGCGGAGAAGCCGCCGACCAGCACCGGGCCCTGCACGACGACGTGGGTCTGGCCGTCGACGCCGCGCAGCTCGGCGCGCATCAGCTGGCCGCCGCGCAGCGAGGTGGCGTCGCCGATGGTCTGCACCTTCACGTCGATCGGCTGGCCCTGCTTGGCGAACGGCTGCACCGACGCGGTCAGCGACACCAGGGCGGTGTTGCCGCCGACGACGTCGGCGATGCTCAGGTTCAGACCCTGATCGCGGACCATGTTCAGGATCGCCTGCCGCGTGCCGCGGTCGCTGGCGCCGGTGCCGCCGAGGCCCGTGACCAGGCCGAAGCCGACCAGCAGGTGCGGCATGACGTTGTGCAGGCGGGTGATGTCGCGGATGCGCGGCTCGACGATGCCTGCGCCCGTCGCGGTCGCGGTCGAGGTCGAGGCCATGGCGTCCAGTGGCGACTGCGCCGGCAGGCGCGCGGCCGGCAGCGTCGCCAGCAGGCCGGTGACGATCAGCTTCAGGGTGCGTCGGTGCATCGTCGGTCTCGGCTCAGAACGGCCACGCGGCCCAGATCAGGGTGTCGAACAGCTGGCCCACCGGGCCCTTGGTCACCTGGCGGGTGCCGCCGCCCTCGCCGTGGATGGCGATGCGCGCGTCGGCGACCTGGGCGCTGCTGACGGTGTTGCCGTTGGTGACGTCGAGCGAGCGGACGATGCCGCTGATGCGCAGCGTCTTGGTCTCGTCGTTGACCGTGACCGAGCGCTGGCCGGCGACCACCAGGTTGCCGTTGGGCTGCACGTCGACCACCATCACGGCGATGCTGGCGCGCACGTCGGAGCCGCTGTTCTGCTTCGACTCGCCGGTGAAGTCCTGCTCCTTGGTCACCGAGATCGAGGGCAGCACGTTGCTCTTGAACGTCTTGTCGCTGAGCGTGTACGCCTCGAGGCGCGCGGCCAGCGACGTGTCGTTCTTGCGCTCCGTCTTGTCCTCGTTCTTGACGCTGTGCTGTTCCTGGATGGTGATCGTCAGCAGGTCGCCGACGGCGCGCGCGCGCAGGTCGGCGGCGGAGGCGACGCGCGCGCCGGCGCGCACGTAGGGGTTCTGCGCCGGGAGCGCGGCCGCGGCGGCCAGCGTCGACAGCAGGACGGACAGGATCCGGGTGCGGTGCATGGTGGAGCTCCGATTCACTTGGTGGGGACCACGACGGTGCCGCTGGCCTCGGCGATGCCGGTGACCTGGGCGCGCGTGCGCGGGTTGGTGCAGGTGACGGGTTCGCCGCGGCCGGCGTCGTGGTTGGCGACCGCGGTGGCGGTGACCTTGACGCGTCCGCGCGTGACGATCACCGTGACGACCTCGCCGCGGCGGATGATCGCCGGCTGGCCGACGTCGCCGAGGGTGAGCAGCTGGTTCGGCTGCAGGTTGCGCCGCGCGATCATGCCGGCGATCTGGTCGAACGAGGTCAGGAACAGGCCGGTCGACTGGCTCAGCCGCTCGCGCGTGACCGCCACGTTCTCCGGGCCGAGCGGCGCGCCGGCGCGCACCGTGGCGGCGACCTTCAGCACCTGCTGGAAGCGGGTCAGCTTGAACTGCACGGGCACCGTCTTGGCGACCTCGCCGTCGACCAGCACGTCGACGTCGACGACCGCGGAGCCCGGCTGCGTCTCGGCGCCGCGCACCCGCGCGCGCAGCTCCTGGCTCCGGTGGCCGGGCTGCACCTGCAGGTTGCGGACGACGCCCTGGGGCTCGAGCTCGACGTCGCCGCCCTCCTGCGCCAGCACCGCCTGCAGGACGGTGGTGGCGGCGTCGACCAGCGACGCGGGCGACACCGGCACGGTGACCGACTGCACCAGCGTCTCGCTGGCGCCGCGGAAGCGGAACGTGCCGGCGCCGTAGCCGGCGGCGACCAGCGAGCGCAGCACGTCGGTGCGGGTGACGGTGCGGGCGAAGCCGGCCACCGGCGCCGGACCGAACACCACGCTGCCGATCGTCAGCGCGTCGGCGTCGGTCGGCGAGATGTCGGCGAGCTCGCCGATGCTGACCTGCATGCCGCGCGCCAGCGCGTTGGTCTTGAGCGCGATCTCGTAGGCCGGTTGCGGCGGCTGGGGCTGCGGCTGCCGCTGCGGCGCCTGCGGGAGTGCGGCCAGGAGGGCGAGGGTGAGTGCGGGGAACATGGCGCGCCTCCGATCAGCGGACGATGTTGGTGGCCGTCGACAGCATCTGGTCGCTGGCCTGGATGGCGCGGCTGTTCACCTCGTAGGCGCGCTGCGCGACGATCAGGCTGACCAGCTCGTTGACGATCTGGACGTTGCTGCGCTCGACGAAGCCCTGCTTGAGGGTGCCGAGGCCGTTCAGGCCGGGCGTGCCGGACACCGGCGCGCCCGACGACTCGGTGGGCCGCGCGACGTTGCCGCCGACCGCGAGCATGCCCGACGGGTTGATGAAGCGGTGGATCGTGATCTGGCCGAACTGGGTGGCGCTGTCGGGGTTGCCGGCGGTGCGGCCGCTGACGCGCCCTTCGGGGTCGATGTTGATCTCGAGCGTGTCGGCCGGGACGGTGATCTCGGGCAGCAGGATGTGGCCCTGGCCGGTCACCAGCTTGCCGTCGGCGTTCAGGTGGAACGCGCCGTCGCGGGTGTAGCCGGTGCCGCCGTCGGGCAGCACGACGGCGAAGAAGCCCTCGCCGTCGACCGCGATGTCGAGGTTTCTGTCGGTGATCTCGAGCGTTCCCGAGCTGTAGACCTTGGTGGTGCCGTTGAGCCGCGTGCCGGAGCCGATCTGCGTGCCGATCGGCACCGCGGTGTCGCCGGCGCCGCGCGCGAGGCCGGGCGACTGCAGCGTGACGTACAGCAGGTCCTCGAACGAGGCCTGGGACTTCTTGAAGCCCGCGGTGTTCACGTTCGCGATGTTGTTCGCGATCATGTCGACCATGGTCTGCTGGGCCTTCATGCCCGTGGCGGTGGTGTAGAGGCTCTTGAGCATCGGAGTTCGGGGATCAGCGGTTGATGTTCTGGATGAGTTGGTCCTGCATGCGACCGATGCCGGTGAGGGCCTTCTGCGTGGCCGAGAAGCTGCGCTGCACGATGATCATCTGCACGAGCTCCTGCAGGCTGTCGACGTTGCTGCCCTCCTGGAAGCCCTGCTGCACGCCCTCGGGCTGCAGCTTCAGGGCGACGTCGTCGGGCACGGTGTAGAGGCCGCCGCCCTGCGGCATCAGCGCCCGCGGGTCCGCGACCTCGAACACGCCGAGCGGGCCCCAGGTCTGGCCGGTGCGCGGGTCGGACAGCTGGCCGTTCGGCGCGATGGCGACGTCGGCCGGGGCGCCGCCCTCGCCGTCGAGGGTGATGGTGTTGCCGCCCTGGTCGAGGTAGCGCATGCCGTCGCGCGTGACCAGGCGGCCCTGCGCGTCGATCTGCATCGAGCCGTCGCGCGTGAGGTAGGTGCGGCCCTGGCCGTCCTGCACGCGCAGCCAGGTGCCCTGGCCGAGTGCCACGTCGAGCCGGTTGCCGGTCTCGCGCGCGGTGCCCTGGCTCCAGTCGGCGACCTCGCCGTAGCGCACCATCGGCATGCGCTCGCCGAGCACGGTGTCGAACGCCCGGCCGGACTCGACCGCGACCGGCGCGCGGCGCTTGAAGCCGGCGGTATCGACGTTGGCGAGGTTGTGGGTGATTGCGCCCTGGGCCTCCGCGAGGTAGCCCAAGCCGCGCACCAGTGCGATCTCGGCGTAGCGCGTCACGATCACCTCACGATGTTGATGAGCTCGGCCAGGATCTCGTCGGTCGTCGTGATGACGCGCGAGTTGGCCTGGAAGCCGCGCTGGGCCTCGATCAGGTTGACGAACTCACGGGCGATGTCGACGTTGCTGTTCTCGAGCGAGCCGGGGCGGACGGTGCCGGCGCCGGCGCTGCCGGCGACGGTGAAGATCGGGTCGTCCGAGTTCGGCGACTCGACGAACATCGTGTCGCCGATCCGGAGCAGGCCGGCCTCGTTGGCGAACATCGTCACGCGCAGCGTGTCGAGCACGCGGCTCTGGCCGTTGCTGTAGAAGCCGGTCAGCTCGCCGTCGGTGTTGAAGCCGGCGTTCAGCAGCGTGCCGGATCCGAAGCCGTCCTGGTCGGTGGCCGCCAGCGTCGCCGCGTCGCCGAGCATCGCGATGCCGTCGAACTGGCCCGAGGTGCCGAGGTTGATCGACACCGACTGCGACGTGCTGATGCCGGTGAAGTCGAACTGCAGCGTGTTGCTGCCGCCGCCGATCACGTTGAACGAGCCGTCGTCGTTGAACCGGATCTGGCCGATCGAGTCCTGCGAGATCGAGCCCTCGGTGGCGTCCATGGTCGCGACCATGTCCCAGGTGGCCGAGTCGTTCTCGCTGCGCGTGAACGTCATCGTCACCGTGTGGCCCAGGCCCTGCGAGTCGATGACCTCGATCGAAGTCACGGCGGTGTCGGGGCCGGTGCCGTTCTGCGTGACGGTGAAGTTCGACCAGTTGCTCTGGCCGGAGTTGCCGGTGACGTCGCCGATCGACAGCGACAGGTCGCCCGGGCCCTTGGCGTCCGCGGTCAACCGCAGGTGACCGTCGGCCGTCAGCGTCATCGTCGACTGGTTGCCGTCGATGGTGTTCTGGTTGACGAAGTCGATCAGGTCCTGCAGCGTCGTGCCGTCGTTGCCCACGCCGTAGACGAACGTGTTCGAGAACGCGGTGTTGTCCGGGTTCGTGCCGCTGATGGTGATCTGGTCGCCGTCCTGGTAGGCGTTGCGGCGCGCGGTCAGGTTGGCCAGGTCGGTCGTCGCCGTGGCCGCCTGCTCGCTGCCCGAGCTCAGCGTCGCGTTGAGGCCGAGCGCGGCCAGCATGCCGCTGGAGCCCGGGCCGTCGTCGAACTTCAGCGTGGCGTTGTCGCCGAGCCGGACGGTGTCGAAGTCGATCGTGCCGTTCAGGTCGTCGGCGGTGACGCTGAGGCCGGCGACGCTGAACTGCGCGGCGATCTGCGACGCCGTCACCGGGCCGCCGCCGAACGTCGCGCTGGGGAACGTCACGGTCTGCTGCGCGCCGCCGTTGACCGAGACCAGGATCGATCCGCCGTTGGTGAAGCTCGTGAGGTCGAACTGGTTGCCGGCGCCGGCGGTGCCCTGCGCCAGCTTGCTGGCGGGATCGCCCTGCTTGAAGATCGCCGCGGACTCGACGATCTCGAACAGCGGGCCGCTGACGCGCGCGGGCAGGTTGCCCTGGAACGTCACCGACGACGTCGGCTGCGCCGGCAGCGTGTCGGAGACGGGCACGGTGATGTTGGAGCCGCTCGAGTTCAGCACGCGCAGGCCGCTGCGCAGGTCGACCAGCGTGCGGTCGTTGTCGATGCCGAAGGTCCCGACGCGGGTGTAGAACCGCTGCAGCCCGTCGCTCAGCGTGAAGAAGCCCTTGCCCTGCAGCGCCACGTCCAGCGGGCGCCCCGTGTCCTGGAACGTGCCCTGGTTGATGTCGGTGTCGACGGTCGACATGATCGCGCCGTGGCCGAGCTGCAGCGGGTTGAGGCCGCCGAGGTTGCCGCTGGGGCCGGAGCCGGTGCGCACCGTGAAGCTCAGGATGTCGCTGAACGTCGGACGCGCGCCGCGGAAGCCGGCGGTGGTGACGTTGGCGAGGTTGTTGCCGATGACGTCGATGTAGCTCTGGTGCAGGCGCAGGCCCGACAGGCCGGTGTAGAGTGCAGTGCTGACCATGGTGGCTCCTTCTCCCTGATGCGGTTCTGCGGCGGGCCTCAGGCCCCGGTGGTGTCGTCGCCCGTCGACGCGCCGTCGTCCCCGGCGCCGGCGTCGTCGGCCATGCCGATCGAGTGCACGTCGCGCAGCGACACCTCGTCGCCGTCGTGCAGGCGCAGCCGCACCTCGCCGCTGTCGTCGACGTAGACCGAGTCGACCAGGTCGGTGACGTCGCGGCCGTTGGCGTCGGTGTAGGTGACCTCCTTGCCGAGCAGCGCGCTGCCCTGGCTCAGGCCCTGCATGCGGGCGAGCAGGCCCTGGTAGTCCAGCAGCGCCAGCATGTTGGTGTTGAGGTCCTGCTGCTGCTGCATCGACGAGTAGCTCGCCATCTGGTTCATGAAGCTCTCGTTGTCCACCGGCTCCAGCGGCGTCTGGTTGCGCAACTGCTCGGTGAGCAGCAGCAGGAACGGGTTCTCGCCGAAGCTGCCGCCGCTCTGCGACAGCACCGACGACACGGGGCTCTGACCGGGAAGGCCGCTGATGGAAGTCATGTGGTTTCTCTCAAACCCAGAAGTCGAGGCCGGTGCCGGCGATCCAGCCGGCCTTGGGCGGCGCCACGGGCGCCGCGTCGGAGTCGTTGGTGCGCGCGTCGGCGGCGAAGCCCCCGTTCCGCGCGTCCTGGCCGCCGTCGCCGCGACCCTGCTGCCGCGTGTGCACCTCGGCGTGCGCGACCGACAGGCCGCTGTCGCGCAGCGCCTTCTCGAGCTGGCCGAGGCCGCTCTGCAGCAGCTCGCGCAGGTCGGCGCGGTCGGTGGCGATCGACAGGCGCAGCGTGTTGCCCTTCTCGACCACCAGGTGCAGGTCGATCTCGCCGAGCTCCGGCGGGTCGAGCCGCAGGCGCATCTCGCTGGTGTCCTTGCCCAGCTTGAACAGGATCTGCTTGAAGACCGAGTCGCGCGCCTGCTCGTCGAGCTGCAGCGCGTGCGGCGTCAGCGTGCGGAAGCCGGGCGCCGCGGCCGGTGCGGCCGGCTGGCGCTGTGTCACCGGCAGCTGGTGGCCGCCGATGCGGTCGGCGCCGGTGCGCGCGGCGGCCGTCGCGGTCGCCGCGGCGCCGACGTCGGCCACGCCGGCGACCGCGGTCGCGGCGGGGCCGGCGCGGCGCACGCCGGCGGTGGCGACGGCCGCCGCGAGGGCGGCGCTGGCGCCGGCGGCGGCGCGCTGCGGTTGAGATTCGAGGGCGGCGCCGGCTCCTTCTTCTGCCTTGCTTCGCCGTGCCGGCTCCGCCCTCGAGGGTAGATCGGTGTCGGCCGCGACCGTCCCGGTCGGGGCCGGGGAGTCCGCGCCGGTGTCCGCGTCCGCGGCGCCCTGGTCCAGGTCGCGCGCGGTCGGGTTCGTCGGGTCCTCGTTGGTCGGCGCGGCCTTGGGCTCGGCCGGCGCGGCCGGCTCGGCGTCGGTCGGCGCCGGCGCCGGCACCTCGTCGTCGCGGCGGCGCGCATCGAGGCGCTGCGCGAACGTCTCGGCCGCACGCGGCTCGGCCCACGTGGCCTGCGGCACACGCGTGGGGTCGAACTCGACGCGACCGAACCGGGTGATTGCGAACGGGGTGACCAGGACTCTCCTCCGGCCGCGACAATGCACGGACCGTGCCGCGGGCCGCCGCGCGGGCCGTCCCGCCCATGCCATGGGCGGTTTTCTCGGCGAGGGGCTCGGCGCGGCGTCGATCTGGGGCCCGGGTCGGCAGATCCTGCCGGACGCGGGTCGGCAGGATGTGCCGGTCGGCAGATCCTGCCGGGACCGTGCGCGATCTGATCGGTCGCACCGCACGCGGTCCCGGTTCGCGCACTTTTCCCGCGGGGTGCCTCTCAAGCCGAGGCAGCTGCTGCCGATAATCGAAGGGCTGGCAGCCCAGGTGCTGCAGCGGAGGCAGAACGATGAACATCGGACACGTGGGCAACAACGGCGGCGTCGATCGTGGCGCGGACCGGCCGGTGCGGGTCGACGGCAAGCGCGACAAGGGCGCTGCGGGATCGGCCTCCGGTGGCAAGGCCAGCGGCGGTGTCGATCGCGCCTCGATCAGCAGCGACGGCCGCGATGCCAAGGCGGCGTTCGAGGCGCACGTCGCGGCCGCAAAGGCCGAAGAGCCGGACCGCGAGGCCCGCGTCGCGCGCGCCATGGAGCGGCTGATCAGCGGCGAACTGGACAACGACGCCGTCTACCGGGACGTCGCCGGTCGCCTGCTGCAGGGCGACTTCCGCTCGGTCTGAGCGACGGTCGGCCGGGCGCGGCAATGGCCGCGTCGCCGCAACGCGGCGTTGGTGGCCCCATCGACGGGTCGCGAGCCTCCCGACTGGTAGGCGATCCGCGTCCCGACGGGACGGACGCATTGCGGGGTCGACCCACCTGGCGGCGCTCCGTCGCGTCGCGAGCCGGCGCGGATCCGCGCCGGGCCCACGCGCCCGCGATGCGTCCCCGCCCGGTTGCGCCGGAACCTCGGCTGCCGCGCGGCCCCTCCGCACAACGGCTGCTTGCGGCATGGTTGTTTTGATAGTAAACACTAACAAAACGAACGAGGCCTCATGAACTGCCTGGTCCACACCGTCTCCCTGCTGACCCTGTCCCTCGGCGTGCTGGCCGGCTGTTCTCCGGCCCAGGCGCCCGAGGCCGCGGATCCGGCGCTCGCGGCGCGGCGCGCGGCGCTGCACGCGGCCGGGTTGCGCGCCCACCTGCTGCTGCATCCGGTGCGGGTGCTCGGGCGCGCCGACGCCGACGTCGCCGACGCGCTCGGCCTGGTGCTCGAGAGGCGGGGCATGGCGGCGCTCGGCGTCGCCACGCCGCCGTTCGACCCGGGAGACGCCGACTGGGCCGAGGTGCCCGACCTGCTCCGCGTGCACGTGCGCGGCGCCGCGCGACCCACCGGCGGAGGGGAGACCGGGTCGGGCGGAACCGGGGCCGACGGCGAGCCCGGCGACGGACGCGACGGCTGGCACCTCTACGCCCAGTTCCTCGGCGACCCGCGGCGCGGGCCCACCGAGGTGCGGTTCGCGATCGTCGACGCTGCGGGCGATCCGGTCTGGATCGACCGGCAGCTGCCGGGCGACCCTGCGTTCCGCCGCACGGCCGGGCGCGACCCGGATCCGCTCGGCTGCGCCACGCTCGTCGCCGATCGCCTGTTCGAACTCGCCGACTGGCGCCCCGCGCGCGGCGGCGTCGAGGACGGCGCGTTCCAGCGCCGCTGGCGCGCGAAGTCGGGGCTGCCCGACGACGCCGAGCGCGCGGCGATAGCCCAGCGGCTGGTTGCGTTGCGAAGGGACCTCGCGACCGCGACCTTCGCGGTCTGGCCGTCGCTCCGGTCGGTGCCACCCGCGCCGGACGCGCAGCCGCCGGCCTCGGCGCCGGCGCTGGCCGCGCGCCTGATGGACGAGCTCGGCTGCGCGGCCGCGACCGCGGTCGACCGACCGCCGCTCGTGGTGGCGGCGACCAGCAACGAGCAGCGACGGCTCTGGGACCTCGCCGCGGCGTTGCAACAGGCGCTGCGCGCGCAGCCGATCGCGGCCGACTTCGCGGTCGCCGTCGACCTCGCGCTCGACACGTCGGGCCGCGGCATGGTCCACGTGGTCGTGGCCACCCGCGCGGGCGACGTGGTGCTGGCGGACCTCCAGAACGACCAGCATCGCGACTTCCGTCGGCTGGCGCCGAAGACCGCCGCCGACGGCGAAGCGCTCGCCGTGGCGCGGCTGCGTGAGCTCCTGCGTTGACCCGGACCGAGGTCCGCGTGACCTCGCATCTGCGTTCGCGGTGCCGTCCTTGGCCTCCTCTGGTTCACGGATGCGTGCGTGCCGCGTGACGGCCACCTGAGTCGAGGCCCTCTGCTCCGTGCCCCTCCCGTGCTCTCGGTGCTCTCCCTGTTCCTCAGAAGGCAACAGGGAGAGCACAGAGAGCACCGGGAGGGGCACAGAGCAGAAAGCAACCGCCAGGCGAAGGCAGCCGCCCAGCAGGAGCCAACGCACCGAACGCGACGCACGCGCACACCGCAGACCGCAGGGGCCTCGCCCGCCTTGGCGGATGCCCTGGCTGGGCGGCTGCTTTCTGCTCCGTGCTCTCTGTGTCCTCTGTGGTTTCTTCTCTGGCTCGCGGATGCGTGCGTGCAGCGTGACGGCCCCCTGAGTCGAGCGCCCTCAGCTCTGTGCCCCTCCCGGTGCTCTCCGTGCTCTCCCTGTTCTTCCGGGAGTACCCCAGAAAACAAACCACAGAGAGCACAGAGCACACAGAGCAGAAAGCACACGCCGACACGAACGCAGCCGCCCAGCAGGAGCCAACGCACCGAACGCGACGCACGCGCACACCGCAGAGGTCCTCGCCCGGCTTGGCGGATGCCTTGGCTGGGCGGCTGCTTTCTGCTCCGTGCTCTCTGTGTCCTCTGTGGTTTCTTCTCTGGCTCGCGGATGCCTGCGTGCCGCGTGACGGCTCCCTGAGTCGAGCGCCCTCAGCTCTGTGCCCCTCCCGGTGCTCTCCGTGCTCTCCCTGTTCTTCCGGGAGTACCCCAGAAAAAAAACCACAGAGAGCACAGAGCACACAGAGCAGAAAGCACACGCCGACACAACGCAGCCGCCCAGCAGGAGCCAACGCACCGAACGCGACGCACGCGCACACCGCGGAGGCCTCGCCCGGCTTGGCGGATGCCTTGGCTGGGCGGCTGCTTTCTGCTCCGTGCTCTCTGTGTCCTCTGTGGTTTCTTCTCTGGCTCGCGGATGCGTGCGTGCCGCGTGACGGCCCCCTGGGTCGAGCGCCCTCAGCTCTGTGCCCCTCCCCGTGCTCTCGGTGCTCTCCCTGTTCCTCCGGGAGTACCCCGGGAAAACAACTAACCGAGCAGCTGCCGGCCGATCGACTCGAACAGCTGCCGGCGCGCGCGGTCGCCGAGCAGGCCGAGCTCGCGGCCGACGTTGGTGGCGGTGCCGAGGCCCAGCAGCGCCCACGCGGTCAGGTCGGGCGCCGGCGGCAGCGCGGCGCTTCCGCGGCTGCCCGCGCCAGCGCGCGCGGCGCGGTGGTCGCGCACCTCCGCGCCGATGAACTCGAGCATGCGCGTGTAGGTGCGGCGCAGCGCCTCGGCGATCTCCGGGTCGTCGGTCTCCGACAGGCCCGCGAACAGGATGCGGTAGAGGCCGAACTCGCCGAGGTGTCGCGCCTCGTACGCGACCACGCGTTCGGCGCCGGAGCCACCGTCGGCGTGGCGTTCGGCCTGCTCGCGCCAGATGCGCTCGGAGTTGTCGCCGACGAAGCCGATCGCGGCGACGAACATCGCGCGCTTGTCGGGCCACAGCCGGTACAGCGCCGCCTCCTGCAGGCCGCAGCGCTCGGCCAGCACCGCGGTCGTGGCGCGGCGGTAGCCGAGCTCGGCGAACGTCGCGGCGACGACGCGGATCAGCTCGGCGCGGCGCTCGTCGCTGCGGTTCTTGCGGGCCATCGGCAGGCGCAGACGCTACCCGGTCCGGCCGCCCGCTCCACGCGGCGCGCCGCCGAACCGCGCCGGGTCGCAGGGCTCAGTCCGCCGCGACCTCGACGAGACGACCGTCCTCGACGTGCCAGCGCCGGGTCAGCCGCACGACGTCGAGCATGCGCCGGTCGTGCGTGACCAGCAGCAGCGTGCCGGCGAACGTCTCCAGCGCCTGCTCGAGCTGCTCGATCGCCTCCAGGTCGAGGTGGTTGGTCGGCTCGTCGAGGACCAGCAGGTTGGTGCCGCGCGCCTGCAGCAGCGCCAGCGCCACGCGCGTGCGCTCGCCGGGCGACAGCGACTCCGCCGAGCGCCCGACGAAGCCGGCGCCCACGCCGAACTTCGCCAGCAGCGTGCGCACGTCGGCGGTGCTCCAGTCCGGCACGCAGCGGCCGAACGCCTCGAGCACCGGCACGTCCTCGACGAACGCCTGGCGCGCCTGGTCGACCTCGCCGACGACGACGCCAGCACCCGAGGTGACGGCGCCGGCGCTCGGCGCGAGACGCCCGAGCAGCAGCGCCAGCAGGGTGCTCTTGCCGCCGCCGTTCGGCCCGGTGATCGCCACGCGGTCGCCGTAGCCCAGCTGCAGGTCGATCGGGCCGAGCGTGAACGCGCCGCGCGCGACCACCGCCTCGCGTGCGGTGGCGACGACGTCGCCCGACCGCGGTGCCGCCGCGATCTCGAACTGCAGGCGCCACTCCTTGCGCGGCGCCTCGACCGATTCGAGGCGCTCGATCATGCGCTCGGTCTGGCGCACCTTGGCGGCCTGCTTCTCGGTGCTCTCGATGCGGAACGCGCGGCCGATCTTGTCGCGGTCCTTGGCCTTGCGGCGCGCGTTCTTGACGCCCTTCTGCATCCAGGCGCGCTGGCGGCGGGCGCGCGCCTCGAGCTCGGCGCGGCGCGTGGCGTTCTCGTCGTAGGCCGCCTGCGCGTGGCGCCGCAGCGTGCGGCGCTCCTCGAGCCACGCCTCGAAGCCGCCGCCGTAGGTGACGATGCGCTGCAGGCTGCGATCGATCTCGACGATGCGCGTGACGGTGCGCGCGAGGAACTCGCGGTCGTGGCTGACCAGCACGGTCGGCGCGCCGAGCCGCACGACGAACTCCTCCAGCTGCTCGAGGCCGTCGAGGTCGAGGTCGTTGGTCGGCTCGTCGAGCAGGTAGGCGTCGTAGCGCGACAGCAGCAGCCCGGCGAGCGCGGCGCGCGCGGCCTGCCCGCCCGACAGCGCGGTCGTCGGCAGGTCGAGGTCGACGTCGAGGCCGAGGTCGGCGGTGACGACCGCGGTGCGTTCGTCGAGGTCGGCGCCGCCGAGTCCGAGCCAGCGATCGAGGGCGTCGGCGTAGGCGTCGTCGGCGCCGGCCTCGCCGCGCGCCATCGCGTCGGCGGTGGCGTTCATGCGCGCCTCGGCCGCGGCGACGCCGGTGCGCCGCGCCAGCAGCGCGCGCACCGTCTCGCCGGGCAGGCGCTCGGGCTCCTGCGCGAGGTGGCCGATCGCCGCGTCGGGCGGCGCGGTGTGCAGGCTGCCGGCGTCCGGCGGGCGCAGCCCGGCCAGGATCCGCAGCAGCGTCGACTTGCCGGTGCCGTTGGGGCCGACCAGGCCGACGACGTCGCCTGGGGCCACGACCAGGTCGAGGCCGGAGAACAGCTCGCGGGCGCCGAAGCTGGCGCCGAGGCCGCGCGCGTGGAGGGTGACGCTCAAGGGTGGGGCCCGCGTGCGGCGCGTTGCGCCGCGCGGGGCCGGGAACTTGGCGCAGCAGGCACCGCAATGCAACGGCGCGCCGTGGCGATCGACGTCGGCTACCGGATCGTCGACGCGAGGCCGGCGGTCGAGAAGAACGGCACGCCGGGCGTGGTCTCGAACACGAGCCACTCGCTGAACAGGCGCGAGCCGATCAGCGTCGGGTCGTTGGGGATCGTCAGGCTGTGGATGGCGGTGCCGGCCGGGTTGGTGTTCAGCGGGCCGAACTGGAACACCGCGCTGTTGAGCAGGAAGCACTGCGGCTGGCCGCCGACGATCGACAGCGGCTGCGGCAGCGGCAGGCCCTGGAAGTTCTTGTCGGTGCGGCCGGAGATCAGGATCGCCTGCGAGTTCGGCACGCCGTTGGTGAGCACCACCTGCCACGGCTGGCCGATCGTCGGCGGCGTGAACTCGCCGATCTGCGGCAGCACGTCCGTCGACGGCGGGCAGCCGCAGCCGTAGGCCGTCGAGGCGAACGCGATCGCGACCTGGTTGATGCCGTGCTGGAACACCATCAGGTTCATCGGCGCGCCCGGCACGCAGCCGCTGGCGCCGACCTGGATCAGGCCGCCGGGGCCGCCGGCGGCGAAGAAGCCGACGCCCGCGAGCACGAACAGGTTGCCGGACGGCGTGCGCTCGATGTCGTTGAACAGCGTCGTGAACGGCGGCGAATTGAACTGGAAGTTGAACTGCGCGCCACCGCACGAGAAGTCCGCCTGCGGCGGCAGCGACTGCGGCGAGAGGCCGAGCGCCGGCGTGCCGATCGAGTCGGTCTCGGCGGCGATCACGTGGAAGCCGGGCACCACGCTGCTGACGGTCGGGGTGCCGCCGGCCTGGCTGACCGACAGCGTGACGCCGGGCGACGCCGAGCTGTACGGCGCGCGGCGGCCGCCGAGCACGATCTGGCCGGCCGGGTCGGTGGCGATCGCGTCGATCATGTCGGCCGCGGGGTTGCCGATCGGGATCTGCGACGCGAGCGCGCCCTGCCGCGTGACCGCCACGCGGTGCACGGTGAAGGTGCCGCCGATGGTGTTCGGGCGGCACAGCACCAGGATGCAGCCCGACGCGTCGCGGTGCATCGCCCGCGCGATCATGCCGGCGGTGCCCGGCAGCGTCGTCAGCAGCGTCTCGCTGACGACGGACGTGTTGAACACCTTGACGCGCCAGATCTCGATCTCGCCCGAGCCGCCGGTCGGCGACGCGGCGGCGATGATGTCGGCGTTGGCCTGGTCGATGACGAAGCGCACCATGCGGCTGGCGAGGCCGGCCGACAGCCCGGTCATGGTCTGCGGCGCTCCGGGCGCGGGCGTGCCGAGGTTGGGCACGAGGTACAGCTGGTACAGCCCGTTCTGGTCCTGGCCGCCGACGATGCCGTTGTTGGGGCGGATCGGCGGCACGGGCTGCGGACCGATGGGGATGACCTGGGCGAGCGAGAGGCCGGCGAGCACGGCGACGGCGCCGAGGGTACGGAGGATCTGCATGAGCGGTATGCCTGCGGAATGAGGTCCGGGCGCCGCGCGCCGACGGGGGGCGTGGGCACGCGCGCCTCGTGGCAATTGCGTTTGCGACGAGGTGCGGCGTGACGGGAATCCCGCGGCGCGCGCTCGCGCGGGCTGGCCGCGCGCGGCGCCGCGGCGGCGCTCGGCCGCGCGGCGCGGGAGGCGGCGGGCTCAGCGAACGCGCGGGACGCGCCAGCCGGCGATCAGCTCCTTCTCGTCGGGCGCGTAGCGCTCCACGAGGTCGATCGCGCGCAGCCGCAGCTCGAAGTCGTCGGCGTAGCGAGCGCCCTCGCCGCCGGCGGCTCCGACCGCGGCTTCGATCGCCGCGGCGCTCGGCGGCACGGCGCCGGACGCGCGCGCGGTCGCGAGCGACCGGTCGAGGTCGGACTGGTGCAGTTCCTCGGGCAGCGCCGCCTCGGCGTAGAAGATCGGCGCGTCAGCGAGCCGGACGTCGCCGGGCACCAGCGCGATGACGTGGCCCGAGCCCTTGCCGGTGTTGATGCGCTCGGCGGTCTCTGCGCCGACCTGCAGCACCGGCTCCTGCAGCTGCTGCGGCTGCATCCAGGCCGCGTCGCCGCGCAGCACCAGCAGCCAGCCGTCCCGGACCTGCGGCCGGTCCGCGCGCCACAGGTGCGCGTACGGCGCATCCAGGGCGAAGCGCTCGGCGTGCACGAGCTCCAGCTGCCGCAGCGGCGGCGCCGCCGGCGCGGTCCGGTCAGAGGCCCCGTCACCGCGCGACGCGGCGACCGCGAGGACGACGGCGGCGGTGGCGACGACCGCGGCGCCGGTCCACAGGCGCGGAGCGCGGCGCGGCCGGAGCGGCGCCGCGGGCGAGGGGAAGTCCACGGAGTCGGGGTGGTTCATCGGCGGTCCAGTTCGATATCGTCGAAGGCGAGGCGGCCCTGCGCGGAGCCGTAGGAGGGGCCGAACCGGAACGCGATCCGTCGCACGCGCGACAGGTCGACGCCGGAGCCGTCGTTCTGGAAGTCGGTGAGGCGGATGCAGATCGTCTCGTACTCGCTGGTCCAGCCCAGGCCGACGCCGCAGGTCGGGTTGCTGTTGCGCTGGTACGGCTCCTCGATGCCGCCGCCATAGGCGCCGATGTCGATGGTGCCGGTGTTGCCCGCCTCGTCCTCGAGCTCGACCGCGAAGGTGAGGTCGCCGAGGACGGCGGTGGTCAGCGGGTGCCGCGACGCCTGCGCGGCGCGGAACGTCAGGTGGGTGTACTCGGCCAGGTTGGGCCGCGGGGCCGCCGTCGACAGGTCGTAGACCAGGCTGTGGTCGGTGGCGCCGTCGAAGCTGAACACGCAGGCGAAGCTGTCGCTGCGCAGGCCGCCGGTGCCGGTGAACTCGTCGTAGGCGAACCCGTTGAACGGGTCGGCGATCGACGCCGAGTAGTCGTTGTTGGCGTCGTCGGCGCGGCCCTCGACGAACCCCTGCACGTCGAACGCGACGCCGGCGCCCGAGGTGGCGACGTTGGGGCTGGTGAACGACTGGTTCTGGAAGTCGTCGATCACGTACTTCCCGGCCGCGAGGTCGTCGCGGATCGTCATGTTCACGACGACGTTGGCCGTGGCCGGCGCGGTGACGGCGCGGAAGCGCTCGTACTGGCGCCACAGGTAGTCGCGCGACGGCACGTCGCCCTGCACGTGGTGCGAGATCAGCGCCAGCAGGTAGCCGCGCATGATCTGGTGCGTGGTCGTGCGGCCGATCAGTGCCGGCCCGGACGCGACCGAGCTGCCGCCGCCGTCGTGCAGGTCGCCGTGGCCGACGCCGTACAGCGAGATCGACTGGCGCTTCTCGGTGGCGCGTTCGTGCAGCGCGTACCAGTAGGTCTGCGGCGCGCTGACGCAGCCGTGCACGTCGGCGTCGGCCTGCGCGACCCACAGGTGGAAGTTGGCGTCGTGCGGGTGCGAGCCGTTGCCCGGGCCGCCGAGCGTCGTGTTCGAGCCGTCCCAGCCGCCGAAGTCGACCGGCGCCATGCTGGAGACCAGCACGATGTCGCCGATCGCGTAGTTGGCCGGCGTGGCGGCGCCGCGGAACAGCTGGTCGTAGGCGCGCGCGACGCCGTCGGCGCCGCGGCTGTGGCCGATCCAGACGATCTGGTGCGAGTCGACGTGGCCGTTGAGCACGCCGGCGCCGATCGTCGCCAGGTTGCCGAGGATGTAGTCGGTGTTGGCCAGCGTCGACACAGCCGCGGTGTGGCTGCCGGGCATCGTGTTGTTCTGGTGGCTCATCACCACGTAGCCGTACGACGCGAGGTGGTAGCCGATGTGGTTGTACCACGTGTAGTCGTGGCCGTTGCCGTGGCTCACGACCACCAGCGGCAGCTGGCCCAGCGTCGCGATGTTCGTCGGGTAGTAGGTCCGCTGGCCGAGGAAGGAGCCGCCGGTGTAGGTCAGCACCGACACCGCGTACGGGCCGCGGGCCGGATTGGTGGCGATGCCGCCGAGCGCGAGGTCGCGCACGACGTAGAAGCCGGCTTCGTCGCCGTAGCCGTCGATCAGGTCGACCTCGGGGTCGAACTGGCCGTCCTGGCCGAAGTCGACCACGACGTCGTAGCCGGTGGCGATGCTCGGGTCGCCCGAGGTCGGCGCCTCGTTGGGGCCCTGCAGGGTGCCGGCGTCGAGCAGGAAGGTGTTCTGCGTGATCGAGGTCGCGCCGACCGGGAACGTCACCGGCTGCGCCGCGCCGCGCGCGTCGACCAGGGCCGGGTTCAGGTCCCATTCGGCGGCGGTGCGTGCGGCGACCACGTAGACGTCGGCGTTGCGGCCGGCGGCGAAGCGGAACCGCGTGTCGAGGCCGAGCGACACCGGCGACTGCCGGTTGATCGCCGCCACGTGCTCGAAGAACGGGAACGTGGTGAGCGGATTGCCCGCCAGCTGCGGCCGGGCCACCATCGCCAGCGAGGCGCCGTTGGAGGCCACCAGCCCCGTCGGCGTGGACGCGTCGGGCGTGACCGCGGCGAGCCAGATCTTGGTGCCGTGCATCGCGTCGGCCCACGGCAGGGTGTAGTCGAGCGTCAGGGTGCCGCCCGCCGGGATGCTGCCGACCGCGAACGCCGCCAGCGCCGGCGTCAGCCCGAGCGGGACCGTCTGGCCGAACACCGTCGACGGCCCGGGGGCGAGGTCGGTCAGCAGCACCACGGCGTCACCGGGGGTGCCGACCACGTGGATCGCGACCGTGCTGCCGAGCGGCGCGATCCGCGCGGTCTGGCCGTCGATATCGAGCGCGGCCTGGGCCCGGACCGTGTCGGTCCCGGCCAGCGTGACGAGGAGCGCCGCGCCGGCGGCGAAGACGTCGAATCGACTCACGAGACCTCCTGTTCGGCGCGCGCGCCGGGTGTGGGGACGCGGGCTCATTGGTAGGTGTAGGTGCTGGACACCGAGCAGCCGCCCGGCGTGGTGAAGACGACCGTCGCCGGGCCGATCGGACCCGGCGGCATGCTCAGCACGACCGCCGTGGCGGACGCGGACGTGACGGTGGCCGGCACGGCGCCGACCATCGCGGTCATGCCGGGCGCGAAGCCGGTGCCGATCACCGCGAACACGCCGCCGCCGGCGGCGGGGCCCGAGGTGTTGACCGCGTTGGTGATCGTCGGCGTGCGGTTGAACGGCAGCGTCCCCTCGCCGCCGTCGGGGTTGCGGATGCGCAGCGTGGCGTCGCAGGCGACGCCGGCCGGCATCGCGAAGGTGATGATCGTCTGCGTGACGGTCGACACCGGCACCGGCACGCCGTCGATGTCCAGGGTGACGAACTGCGAGAAGTTGTCGCCGGCGATCGAGATCGTGCCGCCGAGCGGCGCCGAGTTGGGCGTGACCGCCGCGACCGAGGGAGCCGGCGCCGGCGTGAAGCGCACGCCGATCGCGTTGGTCAGCCCGATGGCCGCCGGGTTCAGCGGGTCGGTCGCCATCGCCGCCTGCAGCGTCAGCTCGGGCAGCAGCAGGCCGGGCGGCACCGGAAACGTGACCGGCGCCGGCGCCGGGCCGAGGTCGATCGACGCCAGCAGCGGGAAGCACGCGGTGCCGGCGATGGTCGACGTCACCGTGCTGGCCGAGGCGGGGCCGAGGGTCGCGAACAGCAGGTAGGGCGCGCTGCTCAGCCCCGGCGGCGGCGCCACGCCGACCGTGAACGGGTCGGCCAGGTTCAGGCGCGCGAGCCGGAAGAAGCCGCCGTTGTCGCCGTTGATCGTCAGCAGGTCGTAGGGGCCGCCGGAGCCCGCGCCGACGTTGCCGGTGTAGCACGGGTGCGGCTGCGTGTACGAGGTCCAGTCCCAGGCGCGCACGTCGGCGAACTGGCCCGTCGTCCCGAACGGGGTCGCGGCGGTGAAGCCGACCCAGGCGGTGATGCCGCCGAGGCCGAGGCCGCCGGTGCTGCCGCCGGTGAGCTGCGTGCCGCCGCTCTCGAACGTGAAGGGCACCGTCAGCAGCGGGTTGAGCAGGTCGTCCAGGTACACCTGCAGGAACCCGGGCTCGTAGTAGATGCGGACCGTGTGCGCCGCGTTGTTGCTGAAGTCCTGCGTCGGCGTGACCCGGCCGATCGACACGCCCTCGTTCTCGCTGTTGCCGAGCGCGCCCGTGGTGTGCACGCTGATCTCGTTGGCGCTGGTGTCGTTCAGGAAGCCGTCGCGCGCGCAGTCGAACTCGATCGCCAGGCTGTTGGTGATCGGATTGGTGGTGCTGCCGAAGCCGTAGCCGAGGCCCCACATGTCGCCGCCCAGGGCGGTGGCGCCGGCGGGCGAGCCCTGCACGACGAACGCCATGCCGGCGGGCGACGGCGACATCGCGAACTGGAACTGCGTCTCGAAGCCCTCGGCGACGGACACCGGTGCGGTGTGCCACGCGCTGCCGACCTGGATCGCCAGCGGCGCGGTCAGCCGCAAGCTCGTGCCGCTCTGCGCCGCGGAGCCGTTCAGGCTGAGTCCCGCGGTCGACGAGAAGTTCGGGTAGGTGAAGTCCTGGGCTGCGGCGCCGGTCGAGAGCAGCAGCGCGGTCAGGACACCGGCCGGGAGGGGAGCGAGGTTCACCGCGGTTCGACTCCGGTGGGGACGCCGCCGGCCGAGGCCGACGAAGGTGGCGGACGGCGCCGGTGAGGTGGCCGGACCGCCGGTCTCACCGACGGGTCGGCGAGGCGCTGCGCACGGTAGCGCCGCGGAGCGGATCGGTCGAGGTGCGCAGCGAGGTCGTTGCGATCCTGGGGCGAGTCGCCCGGGCAGGCGCGCCGTGCCTCGGTGTCAGCGCGGCGCGTTGCGCTCGAGCCACTCCTCGACCGAGTCGCAGGCGACGTCGCCGGTGCTGCCACGTTCGATCTTCCGCAATGCCTTGGACAGCGACCGGGTCACGGCGGGGTGCTCGATGGAGTCGTCCGGGCCCAGGCCCAGGGCGCCCATCATGGTCTGGACCCACGGCCTGGTGAACTGACTCAGCAGCGGCTCGTCGAACGACACGTACGCCTTCGCCTCGACGGCGGTCGGCAGGGCCCGCGCGAACGCGGCGACGCGGTCGTTGGCCGCGGCGAGGGGGTGCAGGTCGACCAGCCGGAGCGCGACCGGCGCGGCGTCCGGGCGCGGCGCGGGGCGGCCCTGGCGGGGGGCGTTCGCGGCCGGTTCGGGCAGTGCCCGCGCCAGCACGGCGACGACGCGGTCTCCGCCGGGGCGCAGCAGCGCCTCCGCGTCGGCCGGGGTCCACTTCGCCTTGGTCGAGAAGGCGATGCCGGCGTCCGCCAGGGCTTCGCCCGACCGCAGCAGCGCCGCCGGGAAGTGGCCGACCAGCAGCACCGAGCGGCCCTGCTCCAGGTCGTCGCGCACCGCCGCCAAGAGCCCGCGGGTCCGCGCTGCGTCGTCGAGCCAGACGGCGATGGGCAGCGACGCGGGCCGCTGCCGGAACCAATCGAGGATGCCCATGGGTCGCGCACGATAGCGCCGCCGCCGGCGATCGCGGCGGCGCAGATCGCGACCGTCGCCGGTCGGACGGGTTGCCCGCGATCAGTCTCCGATCGTGCAGGCCCCGGCGTCGGACGCCACCATGCCCAGGGTGTTGGCCGCCGGGTCCTCGACGAGACCCTGCACGTAGAAGGTGAGGCCGCGGAAGGCCGGGGCGTCCGGGATGCCCAGCACCATCTGACGCCCGATCAGGAACTCGACGCCGAGGTCGGCCGAGACCAGCAGTCGACAGCCGGGCATGCCGATCGGACCGAGGTCCAACGGCAGGTCCGGAGCCCCGGCGAGCCCGGCGCCGCTCGATCTGCTCAGCCCCAGACAGGCGATCACGACGGAGGTCGGTGACGGTGTGTCGGCGAAGGTGAGGGTGCAGGTGCCGCCGCGGATCGGCGGCGTCCCGGACACGGTCATGATCGCGCCGGCGGCGTTCGGGCAGCCCTCGCCGAACGTCTGGAACGTCGCCGCGTCGGTGAACGCGTCGAAGTGATCGGGACCGATGTCGCCCTCGATGCTGGAGACCCCCAGGAAGTTCGCCAGCGGCGCGGCGCGGCCGCCGGCGCCGACCGCGTCGATCCGTCGGAAGGCCGGATCGGACAGCAGCGCCGCGCGC
The DNA here is from genome assembly GCA_050245995.1 of Planctomycetota bacterium. Taxonomy (GTDB): domain Bacteria; phylum Planctomycetota; class UBA1135; order UBA1135; family UBA2386; genus JBFWWV01. Next base: position 58,291 of record JBFWWV010000012.1, read on the forward strand.
CCGGCCAGGTTGTCCGGTGCGGTGCCGTCGACCGGAATCAGCAGCTCGGGGTGATCGAACGGCGCGCGCTCGTACTTGACGCGCTCGTCGGTCAGCGCGAGCAGGAAGTCCACCAGCGCGACCTCGTCGTCGTCGGTCAGGAAGGTCTCGAACTCGACGTGCAGGTCGCGGATCAACGGGTCGCGCTCGGACTCGTTGGTGATCGGGAAGTCGCCGCCGCGCGCGTAGAAGTCGACGACCTGTCGCAGCGTCAGCATGCCGCCGTTGTGCATGTACGGACCGGTCAGCTCGACGTTCTTGAGGCTGGGCACCTTGAAGTTGCCCATCCGGCCGACGCGGTTGGGGTTCGGGTAGGTGCCCGACGGCAGCAGCAGGAAGTCCCCGCTCGGGGCGACGGCATCCGGGACGAAGATCGGCTGGTTGATGTTGGGGAACGCCGCGCCGGTCGGCAGGTCGTTGACGTACGGCACCAGGTGCGACGGCAACGGCGGCAAGGGGTCGAGCGGGTCCGAGTGCCTGCCCACCGGATAGCCCGCCTTCTGCAGGGCCAGCGCCGCCAGCGAGAGCGGCAGGCCGAAGCCGTCGTCGGCGCCGCGCCCGAGGTCCTCGGCGATCGGACGGACGCCGATGTTGTAGACGCCCTTGTCCATCAGGGCGATGCCGTTGGTGGCGGCGATGCCGTCCAGGGCCTGGTTCATCGTGTCGAGCTCCATGGTCGACTGCGCGTTGCCGTTGAGGACGTTCTCGAGCAGGAAGCCGGACAGCAGCTTGTCCTCGCCGGTGACGAGGTCCGCGGGGAATGCGCCGTGGATGTTGACCACGGAGTGCTCGGTCAGATTCGGGCCGAAGTGGCACACGTTGCAGCCCAGCGACCGCTGCAGCGGGTTGCGTCGCGACAGGTTCGACCCCTGGAACAGGTCGTAGCCGAACAGCTGGCGTTCGCTGAGGCCGACGACCTGCACGCCGGGGACCGTCGGCTCGATGTCCTCGACGAGGCCGAGGAACTCGTTCGGGTTGGCGTCGTGGAAGCGGTCGAACGGTGAGTCGTCGGGCAGCAGGAGCTGCGCGTACGCCTGTGTGGCGAGGCCGAAGAACAGGCTGAAGTTGGCCTCCATCTGGTCGAACTGGTCGGTCGACCTGGCGTCGGCCGGTCCGGCGACGACCACCAGGGCGACCCCGTCGAGCGGGTCGTCGGCATCGGCCACCTGCTCCGTGTGCTGGGTGGTGTTGGACCACAGCTGCGGCGCGAAGGCCTGCGTGATCAGTTCGCGGTAGGTGGCGGTGAGGCCGGGCATCCCTGCGCCGGCGACCTGGCGCGACAGGCCGCCCAGCACGCTGTCGTCGGGGTGAACGAGCTGGTTGGCGAGGGGGACGACGCCGGGCTGCAGCAGCTTCTTGCCGATCTTGGCCCAGCTGCGCTTGTCGAACGACATCTCGAAGTTGCTCAGCGCGGGGCCGGTCGCCAGGGAGGCGAAGCTCGAGAACCGAAGCAGCGGCCGCGTCGCCTCGAGCCCGCCTGGACCGTCGACGAACACGTGCGCAGCCGGGTCGGATGCGCCGTGGGGACTGCCGCCGTTGAAGTCGTGCCGCCCGCGACCATCCCAGAAGTTGTCGAAGTTCGACGCGGCGGCGAAGAAGGTCGGCGTGTTGCGCGGCTCGACGCGCCGCACGCCCTGGAAGACGGCGCCGACCGGGTCCGGCTGGACGCGGCCGATGTCCGGCTTCAGCACCGGCGGGTCGGTGCCGGGGAGGAACGCGCCCGGCCCGGGCGCCTCGATGTCGACGAACTCGCGCCAGCGCACGCCCATCGAGGAGCAGACGTCGTTCGCGTCGCGCACGACGTTGCCCGGGTTGCGCAGCGGCTCCCCGGCCACATCCGGGTTCCGAAGCCGGTGGAACGGGAAGTCGGCGACGTTCAGCTGGACGTTCTTGTCGCCGACCTCCAGCGCCGCGTCGCCGGCCAGGGTGCCGGGATTGAGTTGGTTGCGGGACCGATCGTCGGCGCCGGCGTGGAAGTGGCAGCTCGCGCAGGCCTGGACCCCGTCGCTGCCGAGCTGCATGTCCCAGAACAGCGCCTTGCCCAGGCGAACGGCGGCGACGCGATCGACGATGAAGTCCAGCTCGGTCGCGGGTACCTGCAGCGGTCGGTCGGGTTCGCCGTCGACGAACGGCGCGATGCCCGTGGCGGGGATGGCGAAGCTGATGCCGAACGGCGGGTCGTCCATCAGCAGCGGCTGGCCGGTGAGGACGTTGACGTAGAGCGAGTGGATCGCCAGTTCGGGCAGGACCGGCAGGCCGGGGAACGGGATCCGAGGGGCCGGCGGCGCGGTCGGGTCCCGCAGCAGGTCGACCATCTCCGTGGTGGTCGGGATCGCCTTCAGGGATTGCGCGGGAGCGTGGGAGGCGAGCTGGGCTGCGGCCATGGACAGGGCCACGGTCACGCCATGGACCCTGGGCCGGGGACGTACGTGGTTCATTGGTTCCTTCAATGACTGGGACGAGGGTTCATTGTGATATCATGCCGTTGTCATTGAAGGAACCGCCCCGGTGCGGCCGCATGCGCCGGGAAGGAAACGACGGCGCCGCGGGGTGCCCTGTCGAGGCGTCCGTCGGTTTCTCGCAGAATCGCGCAGCACGGCTCCGACCCCGGGGCCAGACCCGTTGATGTTCCTGCGCACCGTCGAGATGGCCTTCGCGCGCTTCCAGGCGCGCCGCGACAGCCGGGCGCTGGCGATCGTGTTCGATCGCACGGCACCCGAGCTGCTGCGGGTGGCCCGGCACCTGGCGTCGACCGAGGCTTCGGCCGAGGACCTGGTGCAGGCGACGTTCGTGCAGGCGATCGAGTCGGCCGACGCGCACGAGCGCGGTCGGCCGGTGCTGCCGTGGCTGCTCGGCATCCTGGGCAACCAGGCGCGGGCGGCCAGGCGCCGCAGCAAGCGCGCGATCGATCCGACGCGGACCCGCGGCGACGTGGTCGCCGATGCGTCCGCGGACGCGATCGCGCACGAGCTCGGCGTCGAACTGCAGCGCGCGATCGATCGCCTGCCGGAGGCGTACCGTCCGGCGCTGCGGCTGTGGTTCGAGCACGGGCTCGAAGCCCAGGAGATCGCGCGCACGCTCGAGCGCCCGGCGGGCACCGTGCGGGCGCAGATCAGCCGCGGCATCGACCAGCTGCGCCGGCTGCTGCCGGCGGGGCTGGCCTCGGCCGCCGCGGTGTCGGCGCTGCCGGGCCGCGGCCTCGCCGCGGTGCGCGCCGCGGTGCTGCAGGCGACGCCAGGGACATCGATGGGTCTGGGTTCTGCTCTGGTGTTCGGAGGTCTGTTGATGTTGCACCACAAAGTGCTCGCGGCGGGGGCCGCTCTGGTCCTCGGTCTGGTCGGTTGGTCCTGGTGGTCGGGCGGCGAGCCCGACGCGTCCACGGTGGTGGCGGCCGCCGGCGACGGCGGCGGCGCCGCGGCGGTCGCCGACGTCGGCGACGCCGCGCCGGCCCGTTCGCCCGCGCCCGCGCCCGCCGCCGCGCGCGATCGGGTCGAGGTCGAGCCGGCGCCGGTGCCGCCGGCGGACGAGCGGCCGCCCGAGGCCGCCACCGGCACGCTCGCCGTGCGGCTGGTCGCCAGCGGCTCGCGCGCGCCGCTCGCCGGCTACGGCGTGGCGGCGCAACCGGGGACGGCGCTGCAGGCGTTCGGCGCCGGCGGCGAGTTCGTCGCGACGGACGCCGACGGTCGCGTGCGGTTCGAGGGCTGCGCGCCCGGCGCGTGGCACGTGGACGTCGACCGGTTCGGCCGCGTCGCCGCGCGCGACGTGAGCGCCGGTGCGGTCGTCGAATGCGAGGTCGAGCTGCCGGCGGGCGTGACGGTCACCGGCACGGTGGTCGACGCGCGCCAGCAGCCGGTGCCGGGTGCCACCGTGGTGCTGCAGGGCAGCCGCCTCAGCGCGCCGCCGGTGGCGGTGACCGACGCGCTCGGTCGCTTTCGCGCCCCGGGTCTGGCGGCCGGCGTCGAACTGCAGGCGCGCGCAGCGGGTCGCGTGCCCTCGCCGGCGCACCGGGTCGCGGGCGCCGACGGCGGCGCCGCGACGATGACGCTGCAGCTGGGCGACACCGGCCGCCGCCTGTCGGGTCGCGCCGTCGATGCCGACGGCCAGCCGCTGGCCGGGGCGGCGATCTCGGTGCTGCCCGAGGCGCACAAGGACCTGACGTTCTGGGAGCGCGACAAGCCGCGGGTCGCGCCGCTGTGGCTCTGCGCCGACGACGACGGCCGGTTCGTCACCGACGAGGCTCCGGCGGCGCGGCTGCTGGTGCTGGCGCAGCCGCGGTCGATGGCGGCGATGCCGTGCTGGACCACGGTCGACACCACGAACGGCTCCGCCACAGCCGACCTGCGCGCCGCGGCCGGCGGCTCGATCCGCGGCCGCGTCGAGGGCGTCGCGCCGGCGGGGGTGCAGGTGATGGGCTGGCCGCGCGGCGGCCAGGAGCTCGGCTTCCTGACCAACCTGGTCGCGGCGCGTCTGGTGCCGCTCGGCGCGGACGGCGAGTTCGCGCTCGAAGGGCTCCTGCCCGGCGAGGTCGAGGTGCGGGTCGCGCGCGGCGCCGAGATCCTCGCGTCCGACGTGGTGACCGTCGACGCCGGCGCTGTCGTGCGCTGGGACGCGACGGTGGCCGCGGCGCGACCGCTGCGCGTGCGCGTCGAGGCCGACGGCGACCTGCCGCCGGGGCTCACGATCTGGGTCGGGCCGCACGTGCCCGACAACTCGGCGCCGTCGATCCTGCCGGTGAACGGCGGCGAGGCGCGCTTCGAGGGCCGGCGCAGCGGCGACGTCGACGTCACCGCGGTGGTGATGGTCGGCGGCCAGCAGCTGATGATGCTGGCGCGGCTCGAGGCCGTGCCGGTCTCCACCGACGAGGTCGTGCTCGCGCTGCGCGCCGACCAGCTGCCGGCGCACTCGCTGCGCGGCCGCTTCGTCGACGACCAGGGGGCGCCGCGCGGCGGTGTCGAGATCGCGGCGCTGGGCTTCGGCGGCGCTGTGGGCGGCCAGCCGCTGATGGTGCGGCGCGAGGCGACGACCGCCGCCGACGGCACGTTCGCGATCGGCCCGCTGCCGGCGGGCTCCTACCAGTTGACGATCGGCGGCATGACGCAGCCGCGCGCGATCGGGGTCGGCGTGCTGACCGCGGCGCAGGATCTGGACCTCGGTGACCTGAAGGAGCTGCGATGACCACCCGTTCCCTGGATGCGCCGCCCGTCGTCTCGCGCGCCGCGGTGCTCGGCGCGCGCTTCGGCGTGCTGTTCGGCTGCAGCGCCTGGATGCTGATGCTCGGCTTCGTGTGCCTGGTGAACGGCCGCGCCGACGCGCTGCTGCCGGTGGTGCTGCCGATGCTGCTCGCGTCGCTGGCGCTCGGCATGCTGGTGCTGGCCGCGTTCGAGCCGGTGATGGCGCTGCCGGTGCAGGCGCAGGCGAAGCTGCGGTTCCCGCTGGTGTTCGGCGGCCTGATGGCCGTCACCGGCATCCTGCTGCTTCTGGCCGAGGCGTTCGTCACGCCGGTGCTGCGCGGCGACCCCGCGCTGGCGCAGATCGTGCACGACACCGGCGGCGTGTTCGCGCTGCCGCGCTGGCTGTCCTGCGTGCTGCTGGCCGCGGGGATCGGCGTGATGGCGATGGGGCTGCGCGCGGCGGCGCGGTTGCGGACGGCGGCGCCAGGGTCCGCGTGAGCGGTCCGGTCGGCTATCGTCGCGTCGTGCCGCGCTGCTGCGGCCGGGCGGCGAGGTGCTCGGCTTCGTGGTCACCCTGCTCGAGGACCAGGACTCCGCCATCGCCTACCACATCGGCTTCGACCGCGAGGTCGCGGCGGAGCTGCCGTTGTATCTGCGGCTGCTGCACGTCGCCGTCGGCGACGCGATCGACGCCGGCGCGCGCCGCGTGTCGTTCGGCCGCACGGCGCTCGAGCCGAAGGCCGCGCTCGGCGCGCGCCCGAGTCCGCTGCACGTCTGGGTGCGGCACCGGCAGCCAGTGCTCAACAGGCTGATGCGCGCGCTGCTCGGCCGCATCCACCACGACGAGGCGCCGGCGCGCAACCCGTTGCCGGACGATCCGGCCTGACGGTCAGCCCTCGACCCAGGTCCCCACCAGCCGGTGCGCCACGTACGAGCAGAACCGCGACGGGGCGATCAGGTCGAACTCCCAGCCGTGCAGGTTGCCGTCGTGCGCCTGCACGTGGTCGTGGAAGTGGCGCAGGTCGTTGACGGTGCTGCGGTCGTTCGAGTCGTAGAGCGCGTCGACGGCCCAGACCACGGCGCCGGAGTGGACCGAGACCAGGTTGGTGCGCATGCCGAGGTGCGGCGGCGTGTAGGCGCGCCACGCGGTGACGGTGCCGACCAGCACGCCGTCGAGGTGGTAGCGGTTGCACAGGCGCACGACGGCCTCGGTCGACAGGCTGCCGTGCCGCACCGATCGGTTGAGCTCGTCGACCTCGAGCGCGCTGGCGGGCAGCGGCACGATCTCGAAGCGGCGCAGCTTCTGCAGCTCGGCGAGGTAGCTGTCGCGGATGCGGTCGGTGTCGGCGACGACGCCGGGATCCTCGGCGAACGGCAGCACCATGATGCGGCGCACGTTGGCGAGGTCGCGGGCGTCGGCGAGGTAGTTGTTGACCGGCCGCTGCTCGGGCGGCCGCTCGAGCATGCAGCCGACGAGCGGCCAGAGGAGCAGCAGCACGAGCAGCCGCGGCAGCAGCGACGGAGCGCGCGAACGGCTCATCGCGGCGCCCCCGGCGGCGCCGCCGCGTCGGCGGGCGGCGCGAACTCCTCGAGCGAGCGCTGCAGATCGGCGATGCGCGCCAGCAGCGCGGTCTGCTCGAGCTTCTGCTTCTCGATGCCGAGGCTCAGCAGCTGCGCCTCGAGCTCGCGGCGCTTCTGCTGCTGGGTCTGCAGCTCGGCCTCGGCCTGCGCGCGCAGGGTGCGCTCCTTCTGCAGCGCGTCGCCTTCGCCGTTCAGGCGCAGCTTGAGGTTCTGGTTCTCGGACAGCAGCTCGTCGAAGCGCTTCTGCAGCGTCGCGTGCTCCTCGCGCAGCGCCTTGTAGCCGCTGAGCAGGTACTCCTGCTTGGGGCCCCAGTCCATCGCGGTGTTGACGCCGGCCTCGGCGAGGTGGCCCTGGTAGCCGTCGAGGGGGTCGTCGGGCTTCGGCTCGTACAGCAGGTCCGGCGCCTTGCAGGCCGGGAACGGCAGCGCCAGCAGCAGCAGCAGGGGCAGCAGATGCGTTCTCACGACAGGTCCTCCGCTTGGTAGATGCATTCGATCAGCGTGCTGGCGCCGCAGCCGCAGCGCACCTCGAGGCCGGCGACGCGATCGCCGTCCATCAGCGGCACCACCGTCATCGGCGTGCCCTGGTCGCTGCCGGCGCAGTCGATCACGGCAGGCTGCGCGACGAGGCGCACGTGGTCGCGGCGCAGCACGCCCTTGATGGGGCCGTGCTGGGCGGCGGTGGGGCGGCCATCGGTGGGTCTCGGAGCGGTCATCGGCGTGCGTCGGGGGTGGCGCCCCCTCCGTCACGCGAGCACGTCGATGTGCCGGGGCGGGGCGCCGTCGTCGGTGCGACGGGGTACCTTTCGGCTGCGGGCCAGCTGGCGCTGAAGCGCCGCTGTCACGGGAGACTCTGTCACGGGAGACACTGTCGCGGGAGACTCTGTCGCGGGACGGCCGCCACCATCCGCCTCGCCGTCCGGGCGATCCCCGGCGGCACCCTGCTCCCCGGCGCCCCGCTCCGCGAGCGCGCGCCGGAACTGGTCCTCGGCGCCCGGCTGCTGCCGCCGCTCGCCCGGCTGTTGCGGAATGCGACGCACCGCGGCCGCCGGCGTGCTCTGCACCGGGTTCACGCCGGCACCTCCGCGCCGAGCTTCAGCCGCAGCCGCTCGATCGCGCGCGACAGGATCTGGCTCACGCGCGACTCGGTGACCTGCAGCACCTGGCCGATCTCCTTGAGGTAGAGCCGTTCGTGGTAGTAGAGCACCACGACGTGGCGGTCGGTCTCCGGCAGCTCGGCGATCGCCTTGGCCAGCAGCTCCCGGCGCTCCGAATCGACCGCGCGGTCGCCCGGGTCGGCCGCGACCGGATCGGCCAGCAGCGCCGCCCAGGTCGACAGTCCGTCGTCGTCGCCGCCGGTGGTCTCGTCGAGGCTCAGCGTGCGCGCCGTGTGCAGCGCCTGCAGGTCCGCGTCGAGGTCGTCCTGCGACACGCCCATCGCCTCGGCGACCTCGGCCTGCGTCGGCTCGCGCTGCAGCCGGGCGTAGAGCTCCTTCTGCGTCGCTTCGAGCAGCCGCAGCCGATCGCGGCGGTTGCGCGGCACCGGGTCATGGCGCCTGATCTCGTCGAGGATCGCGCCGCGGATCGCCGTGTAGGCGAACGTCTTGAACGACGCGCCGCGCAGCGGGTCGTAGGTGGTCGCCGCGTGGATCAGGCCCAGCACGCCGGTGCTGTAGAAGTCGTCGCGGTCCAGCGTCGCCGGCATCGTCACCGGCAGGCGCGCGACCACGTAGCGCACCAACGGCAGGTACGCCTCGACCAGCTTGTCGCGTTCCTCCGGCGTGCGCTGCACGCGGCTCGCGGCGCCCGGCTTCACGCGTCGTCCTCCTTGGCGAGCTCGGCCTGCCGCTTGGCCTCGTCGCGCGCCAGCGCGTCGAGCACCGCGTCGATCACCGGCCGCAGGAGGACATACGACAGCCCCAGCGCGATCACCGCCACCACGGCGGCGCGCGTCAGGGCGGTCAGGCCGCCGGCGCCGGACAGCTGCGCCCACAGGTAGGTGATCGCGAACGCGATCCCCGTCACCTTGGCGCTGGCCCGCCGACCGATCTCGTCACTCCCATCACGCATCGGTGTGCTGCGGCGTTCTTCGGCCAGCGGGGTCGCCGCGATTGAGCCTCAAGTCGCCTTGTCGCCGGGCGTTTCGCGCGGGGCTGCGGCGATGTGGCGCACCGTCGCGAAGTGCATCGGGGGATGCGCGTAGGACTGGTGAACGATGCGGCAGGGGTGCGGTGGCGCGGGGTCGAAGAGGTCGTGCGGGGACTGGGGAGTTCGCGGGTCGGTGGGGGTTGGCGCTCGACCGGGTGAAGGTACCATCCGGGCACAGTCATCCCGTCGATGTCGCGACGAGCGCAACCAGAGGAGAGGTGCCGGAGCGTGCCATGAAGGATCGAGCTTCTCTGCTCCTCGCAGCGAGCCTGTGGATCGCACCGAGTGCGGTGGCACAGGCGACCTGGATCGTCGACCGTTGGAATCGACCGGGAGCAGACTTCACCGATCTCCCGGCGGCGGTTACGGCGGCGAGCGACGGCGACCTGCTGTTGCTGCGCGCGACCAGTCCTGCATTCACCGCGGCCGACATGTACTCGGCGCCGCCGCTGATCGACGGCAAGGGCCTGCGGATCGTGGGCGAACGCCAGAGCATCCCCGTCACCATCGACGGGGCCTGGACCATCCGCAATCTGCGCGCCGATCAACGGCTCGTGATCGACGGCATCCAGTCGATCCAGTTCTTCGCGCTGTTCTACATCCGGTGCGAGTCGTGCGCTGGACCGGTCCTGTTCCATCGATCGACCTTCCGTGGGCAGGGGTTTCCGCTGCAGGACCCCATGACCCAGTTCACCGACTGCGAGCTGGTCGTCATGAGTCAGTGCTCGATCAACCCCGGGGACGCCTCGTGGGGATTCGTGAGGTCGCGACTGATGGTCCACGACTCGGTCATCGAGCAGGTGCAGACTGGGTTCGGGACCCACATGCCGGGCACCCTCCGTCTCACCGACAGCGAACTCTGGATCGCGGGTGGGCGCGTCGAGGGGTCCTCGGAGTTCCTGTCGCACCACGTCGCGAGCTCGCCGTTGTGGCTGTGCCGTTCGGTCGTGCACCTGTCGGCGGGGGCGCGGGTGATCGGTGGAACGACCCTTGGTGGGTTCCGGTACGAGGGGTTCCTGAACACCTGCGTCTTCGATCCTGACTTGCCGGAAGTCCACTACGACGCATCGGTGCAGATCCTGGGCGGCTTGGCTCCATGGATCGACTACTTCGCCACCCCCCAGGTCGGCGTCCGCACGACGCAGCAGGGCACGACGCTGACGATCCGCCAGGACTACGGCCAGCCGTCGTCGGCGACGCTGCTGCTGATCGGCGCGATCCAGACGCCGCCGTGGAGTGCCGGGATCGGCCCGGTGTTCGTGGACCCGACTGCGGTGTGGAGCGACCTGCGGCTGGGTCCGCAGCCGAGCCTCGTGCTGCAGTCGTTCGCGATCCCGCCGGGCGTCCCGTTGGGCACGCAGCTCGGCGTGCAGGCGTTCGGCTGGACGCCTGCGGGTGGCTTCCTGACGTCGAACCTGGCGACGATCGGGTTCTGATGGGCGGTCGCGGGGTCGACGCTGCAGCAGTCGGGCCGCCGGCCGACGATCTCGTGTCGGCCATCGTCCGCATCGAGTACCAGGGTGCGGCGAGCTTCGCCGGTGCGACATTGCACGAGCGCGAGGTGCTCGTGCTCGATGGTCAGACCGTCCTCGGCGCGCAGGCGATGCCCAAGGTCTTCGGCGTTTGCGGGATGGCCGCCGGGCAGTTGCCGGACGCGAGCGGGCAACCGGTGGATGTGCTGGTGGTCGGTGCGCTCGACGGGCACCTGCTGATCCTGGACCTCGATCCCGCGGGCGGCCTGCAGTCGCTGCGCTACCAGACCCTGGTCGAGGGTGCGGTCGGGAACTACAACGCGATCGAGTTCGCGGACCTCGATCAAGACGGTGAGAACGAACTCTACGTGGCAGGCTCGCTGGGCCTGCGGAGGTGGGTGCGATGAGGTCGGGACAACGAACCTATGGGGCGGCGTGGTGGTGTCATCAGGTGTGCGGCCTTGCACTAGGCCTCATCGCAGGGCAAACGGTTGGCGCGCAGCAGACCTGGATCGTCGACCGCTACGATCGACCGGGAGCGGACTTCACGGATCTGCCAGCCGCAGTGACGGCTGCTGCGGATGGTGACACGCTCGTACTGCGGGCGACCACATCCCAGTACGTGGCGGCCGACATGTATGCGGCGCCGCCCCTGATCGACGGCAAGGGGTTGTGGATCGTGGCGGAGCGCCAGTCGCTCCCGGTGCGCATCAATGGGTCGTGGACCGTTCGGAACCTCGCTGCCCGGCAGCGACTGGTGCTGGACGGTGTGCACATCGTCTCGACTTCAGCGTTGTTCTGGCTCGACTGCCAGGCTTGCGCTGGGCCCATCCTGTTCTCCCGTGCGACGCTCACCGGCGGGGGACTGCCTTCGCTGACTCCGCCGACGCGCTTCATCGACTGTGACCTCGTGACTCTGAGTCAGTGCACGGTCGACACTGGCGACACCTCGTGGGGCATAGAGCGATCAAGATGGGTAATGACCGACACGACGGTCACGCAGACCCAGGGCAGTGTCCTGGCCACGCACATGGCGGGCACCCTCCGTGTCACCGACAGCGAACTCTGGATTGCAGGAGGTCGCGTCGAGGGCCCCTCGGAGTACCTGTCGCACCACGTCGCGAGTTCGCCGTTGTGGCTGTGCCGTTCGGTCGTGCACCTGTCGGCGGGGGCGCGGGTGATCGGTGGGACGACCCTTGGTGGATTTCAGTATCCGCCCGCGATTGGTACCTGCGACCCCTGGCCCAACGTGTACTACGACAGTTCGGTGCAGCTGCCGCCGTTCGGGATCACGCGCGTGAATTGGATCCCCACCCCCCAGGTCGGCGTCCGCACGACGCAGCAGGGCACGACGCTGACCATCCGCCAGGACTTCGGCCAGCCGTCGTCGGCGACGCTGCTGCTGATCGGCCCGATCCAGACGCCGCCATGGAGTGCCGGGATCGGCCCGGTGTTCGTGGACCCGACCGCGGTGTGGAGCGACCTGCGGCTGGGTCCGCAGCCGAGCCTCGTGCTGCAGTCGTTCGCGATCCCGCCGGGGGTCCCGTTGGGCACGCAGCTCGGCGTGCAGGCGTTCGGCTGGACGCAGACGGGCGGCTTCCTGACGTCGAACCTGGCGACGATCGGGTTCTAGACCGCCACCGCCGCCACGCCGCGCACAGGCCGGCGCGGCAGCGACGGCAGCGCGGCCAGCGCCGCGGCGCACAGCGCGCGCAGCTCGTCGAGCGCGGGGCCGTGGCCGGCGAGCGCGAATGGGCGCTGCTGCAGCGCGCTCTGCGCGAGACCTTCGTCGCGGCGCAGCCAGCCGCACAGCGGCGCGTCGGCGCCGAGGAAGCGGCGGCAGACGGTCGCGAACCGGCCGGCGGTGCGCATCGCCTCGTCGCGGCTGGTGACGCCGTTGAGCACGAGGCGCGGCAGCGGGCGGCCGCGCTGGTGCAGCAGCTTGCACTGGGCGTAGGCGTCGGTGATCGCGGCGGGGTCGGGGGTGACGAGGCCGAGCACGGCCTGGGCGCGCTCGGCGGCGGCGAGCGTCACGGGGCCGAGGCCGGCGCCGGTGTCGCAGACGACGAGGTCAGAGCCGCGCGCGGCGGCGTCGACGGCGGCGAACGTGCGGCGCAGGCGCTCGGGGTCGGCGGCGCACAGGTCGTCGGCGCCGCTGCGGCCGGCGAGCACGCGCAGGCCGGCCGGGCCGTCGACGACGGCGGCCTCGGGCGTGCAGCGACCGGCGACCGCGTCGTCGAGCGACCAGCGCCGCGGCAGGCGCAGGTGGACGTCGACGTTGCCGCAGCCGGGGTCGAGGTCGACCAGCAGGGTGCGGTAGCCCTTCTGCGCGAGCAGCAACGCGAGATTGACGGCGACCAGCGTCTTGCCGACGCCGCCCTTGGCGCCGGTGACGGCGAGCCACGGCGGCGCGGGGGACGCGATCGGGCCGCTGGCACCGGCACCGGCGCCGGCACCGGCGCTGGGCACGGCGGCCCGCCGTAGCGCGTCGGCCTGCCGGCCGAGGCGCAGCGCGCCGCCCTCGCCCGTGTCGCCGGACCCGCCGCTCATCGCCGCACCTCCGCCGGAAGATCGAACGCGGCGCTCGCCAGCAGCTGCGCGTCGGCTTCGACGAGGTCCTGCGGCACCTCCTGGCCGATGCCGAGGTGCGTGAACTTCAGGCCGCGCTCGACGACCGCGGACAGCGCCTCGCCGGGCATCGTCGTCTCGTCCCACTTGGTGATGCAGACGCCGTCGATGCCGGCGCGGTCGTGCGCGTCGATCACGACCTCGGCGTCGCGGCGGCGGGTGCCGGCGCCGAGGCACAGCAGGCGCGCGATGTCGCTGCCGGGCAGCGCCGCCGAGCCGGCCTGCAGCGCCTGGGTGTCGAGCGGGCTGCGGCCGGTGGTGTCGATGTAGACGCGGTCGCGGTCCGCGTGGCGCTGCAGCGTGCGGCGCAGGTCCTGCGGCGTGAACGCGACCTCCATCGGCACGTCGAGCAGGTCGGCGAACGCGCGCAGCTGCTCGACGGCGGCGACGCGATAGGTGTCGACCGTGACGATGGCGATGTCCTGGCCCTGCTGCACGGCGCGCGCGGCGAGCTTGCCGAGCGTGGTGGTCTTGCCGACGCCGGTCGGGCCGACCAGCGCCACGGCGTGGAAGTCGCGGTGCACCGGGCGCCCTTCGAAGCGGGTCTCCTGCGCCAGCAGCGCCTGCAGCACGCGCGCGGCGAGGCGCGGCAGCGCCGGGTCGCCCTGGCGGCCGAGCTCGACCTTGGTGCCGAGCAGCGCGTTCTCGACCGCGGTCAGGATGCGCCGCGACAGGCCGAACTCCTCGGCCTTCTGCGCCAGCGGCGCGAAGCCGCGGGTCCAGTCCGGCAGGAGGCGCTGCGCCGGCCGGCCCAGCTGATCGCGCGCGGCCGCGGTCGGCGCAGTCGCCTTGCCGGCCTTGCGCGGCAGCTCGGTGTCGGGCCGCGCCGCGACCACCAGGAAGCCGGTGCGCGTGCTGCGGGTCTCGACGACGAGCGCGTCGTCGCCGCACTCGGCGCGCACGCGCTCGAGCGCCTCGGGCAGGGAACTTGCTTCGATGCGTTTCAGCAGCATGGTGTGGATTCAGCGCGGGGTCGTGGGGGATGGACCTCAGCTCGCCGCTCCGGCCGTCGGCACCGCGATCCGCTGCGCGGTCTCGATGCGCTTGGCCGGCGCGGTCTCCTGGTAGCTCAGCACGGCGGCGTTGGGGATCACGCCGGCGACCGCCTCGGCCAGGAACGGCCGCAGCGACGCGCGGGTGACCAGCACCGGGTCGCGGCCGCCCTTGGCGAGCTCGGCCAGCGCGGTCGCGGTGGCGTCGACGAAGCGGCCGAGGAAGCCGCCGGGCAGGTTGGCGATGCCGTCGGTGCCGGCCAGCGCGTCGGCCAGCTGGCGTTCGAGGTCGGGGTCGAGGAACGCCGCGTGCAGCGTGCCGGCGGGGTCGAGGTGCGGCTCGACGATGGTGCGCGCGAGCCGGCCGCGCACGTGCTCGACCAGCTTCTGCGGGTCCTTGGTGTCGACGCAGGCGTCGGCCAGCGACTCGAGGATGGTCTGCAGGTTGCGGATCGGCACGCCCTCCTTGAGCAGGTGCGACAGGATGCGCTGCACCTGGCCGAGCGGCAGCTGCTGCGGGATCAGCTCCTCGACGACCGCGGGCGCCGACTTCTTGAGGTTGTCGACCAGCGTCTTCACGTCGTCGCGCGACAGCAGCTCGCCGGCGATCTTCTTCAGCACCTCGGTCAGGTGCGTGACCAGCACCGACGGCGCGTCGATGACCGTGTAGCCGCGCACCTCGGCGCGGTCCTTGTCGCCCTCGGCGATCCAGCGCGCCGGCAGGCCGAACGCGGGCTCGGTGGTGTCGACGCCGGCGATCGCGGGCGCGGTGCCGCTCGGGTCCATCGCCAGGAAGTGCCCGGCGCGCAGCTCGCCGCGCGCGACCTCCTGGCCGCCGAGCAGGATGCGGTAGGCGTTGGGCTCGAGCTGCACGTTGTCGCGCACGCGGATCGGCGGCACGACGATGCCGAGGCTCTGCGCGAACTGCCGCCGCACCGAGCGGATGTGGTCCAAGAGGCCGCCGTGGCGGCCCGGTTCCACGAGCCCGATCAGGCGGTAGCCGATCTCGATGCCGAGCCGGTCGACGGCCAGCAGGTCCTCGATCGGCTGCTGCGCCGGGTCGGCCGCGGGTTCCTCGGCCGCGGCCTGCGCCTCGGCCTCGGCGACCTGCTTGTGGGTGTCGAGCGCGGTGGCGAACACGAACAGGCCTGCCGCCGCGGCGCCGAACAGCAGCGTCGGCATGCCGGGCAGCAGCGACATGATCACCAGGATGCCGGCGACCGCGCGCAGCATGCGGCCGCTGCGGAACAGCTGCTCGCCCATCTCGTGGCCGATGCCGGCCTCGCTGGCGCCCTTGGTGACCAGCACGCCCGACGCGGTCGACACGAGCAGGCCCGGGATCTGCGACACCAGGCCGTCGCCGACCGTCAGCAGCGTGTAGGTCTGCAGCGCGTCCTGGAACGTCATCTGCCGGTAGACCATCGCCATGACCAGGCCGCCGGCGATGTTGATGCCGGTGATGATCAGGCCGGCGACGGCGTCGCCGCGCACGAACTTGCCGGCGCCGTCCATCGCGCCGTAGAACTCGGCCTCCTGCGTCAGCGCCTTGCGGCGCGCCTTGGCCTCCTCGTTGGTGATCAGGCCGGCGTTCAGGTCGGCGTCGATCGACATCTGCTTGCCGGGCATCGCGTCCAACGTGAAGCGCGCCGCGACCTCGCTGATGCGGTTCTGGCCCTTGGTGATCACCACGAACTGGATCACCACCAGGATCAGGAACACGATGACGCCGACCACCGGCTGGCCGCCGACGACGAAGTCGCCGAACGTGCGGATGACGTTGCCGGCGTCGCCGTCCAGCAGGATGAGCCGCGTCGACGCGACGTTCAGCGACAGCCGGAACAACGCCGTGAACAGCAGCACGGTCGGGAACGTGCTGAAGTCGGTCGGCCGCTGCGCGTTGAGCACCGACATCACGATCAAGAGGCTGGTCGTGATGTTCAGGCACAGCAGCGCGTCCAGCAGGATGGACGGCATCGGCACGACCATCACGGCCAGGATGCCGAGGAAGCACAGGGCCAGGACCTGGTTGCGGCGGTGCGAGTTGTCGTTCAGCGGCTGCATGGGCTGGCCCGGGCTAGGCGACGCGGTCCTTCAGGCGGTAGACGTGGCTCAGGACGGTGGCGACGGCCTCGTAGAAGCGCGCCGGAATCTCCTGGCCGACCTTGACGGCGCGGAACAGCGCCCGCGCCAGCGGCGGGTCCTCCATCAGCGGCACGTCGTGTTCGCGGGCGAGTTCGCGGATGCGGGCCGCCATCTCGTCGGCGCCCTTGGCTATGACCTCGGGCGCGCGGTTCTTCTTGCGGTCGTAGCGCAGCGCCACCGCGAAGTGGGTCGGGTTGGTGATGACGACGTCGGCGTTGGGGATCGCCTGCATCATCCGGTTCCGCAGCAGCTCCATGCGGGCCGAGCGCAGCCGGCTCTTGATCAGCGGGTCACCCTCGCCGCGCTTGCGTTCGTCCTCGACCTCCTGCTTGGTCATCATGTTGCGCTGCTGGAAGTCGTAGCGCTGCCACAGCACGTCGAAGAGCGCCAGCACGAACGCGAACGCCGCGACCCAGATCAGCACCGTCATCGCCAGGTCGGCGACGACCTGGATCGCCACCGGGAAGCTCAGGTCCGACAGGCGGGTCAGCACCATCCAGCGGTCCTGCAGCACCAGCGCCATCACGCCGCACAGCCCGCCGAGCTTGATCACCGCGAGGCCGGTGCGCACCAGCGACTGCGGGCTCAGCAGCTTCTTCCAGTTCGACGCGGGGTTGAGGCGGCCCAGGTTGAAACGCAGCGCCTGGTTCGAGATCTTCAGGCCGATCTGCAGGTAGCCGAACAGCACCGCCGCCGAGAACAGGGTGCCCATCAGCAGCAGCACCGGGGCCGCGATCAGCGCCAGCGTCTGCAGGATCTCGCGCGAGGCGCCCGGGACGTCGCCCGCCGCGATCGGGTGCTCGCCGAGGTCCACGTTGAGGCCGTGGCGCATCGCGTCGCCGAGCGCGTGCATCAGCCAGCCGCCGCCGGCGTCGAGGGCGATCGCCGTGACCAGCAGCGAGCCGCCGGTCACCAGCTCGCGCGACAGGTGCGTGTCGCCCTTGTTTCGCGACTCGCTGAGCTTGCCGGGCGTGGCCTTCTCCGTGCGGCCCTGGTCGTCACCGAACATCGCCATCGGTCACCTCAACCGGGGAACATGGCGCGAACGCCAACGAGGATGTCGGCGAACGCGCCCTGCAGGAACGGCGTGCCGGAGCTCATGAAGTACGACGCGGCGCCGAGCGCGGTCAGCACGCGGGCGATGAAGCTGAACTCCATCAGGTTCACGTGCGGCACCGCGCGGCCGAACAGCACCAGCCCGAGCGTCAGCAGCATCATCACCGACAGCACCGGGAACGCGTACTGCACCGCGAACAGGATGGTCGAGCTCACCAGCGTGCGGACGCCGGCCCAGATCGGCCCGACGTCGACGCCGCCGCCGACCGGGCAGGCGTCGTAGGTCGCCGCCAGGATGCGCAGCGCCTCGTGGTGGATGTCGAACTCGAGGATCAGCAGGAAGCCGAACACCTGGAACAGCTGCGACACCACGGTCGCGTCGACGCCGCTCTCGGGGTTCATGGCGCGCGCCATGGTGAAGCCCATCTCGACGCTGATGATCTCGCCGGCCGACACCAGCAGCGCCGTCAGCAGGCTCAGCGCGTAGCCGAGCGCGAAGCCGATCAGGCACTCGCCGCCGACCGCGATGCAGAGGCCGATCAGGTCGCGCGGCACGGCGACCGGGCCGATGTGGCTCCACCACAGGATCGAGCCGAGCGCCAGCGACAGGATCAGGCGCAGGAAGAACGTGTCGCGCTGGCGGCCGAACAGCGGCACGACGGCGAGGAACGCGCCGGCGCGCACGATGTGCAGCAGCATCGCCACGGCGTGGCCTTCGAGCAGCGCGAGGTCCACGGTCAGCCGGCTTTCCCGAGCGCCGCGAGGTTGCGGAACAGCGACGAGGTGAACTCCTGCAGGGTGCCGAGGATCCACGGCATCAGCACCAGCAGCGTGGCGACGACGGCGAGCATCTTCGGCACCATGGTGAGCGTCTGTTCCTGCAGCGAGGTCAGCGTCTGGAAGAAGCTGATCGCGAGGCCGACGCTCATGCCGACCAGCAGGGCCGGCGCGACGATCATCAGCGCCGTCGTCAGCGTGGTGCGGCAGAGATCGAGCAGGGTCGAGTGGTCCATGGGGGTTCCGATCAGGCGGTGAAGCTCTGCACCAGCGACACGACCACCAGGTCCCAGCCGCCGACCAGCACGAACAGCAGCAGCTTGAGCGGCGTCGAGACGACGACGGGCGGCAGGGTGAACATGCCCATCGACACCAGGATCGAGCTGATCACGAGGTCGATGACGACGAACGGCAGGAACAGCACGAACCCCATCTGGAAGCTCGTCTTGATCTCCGACAGCACGAACGCCGGCACGGCGATGTGCAGCGGCGTGTCGGCGGCGGTGGCGGGGCGCCGCGTGCCGCTCAGCTGCAGCATCAGCGCGACGTCCTCCTCGCGGGTCTGGCGCAGCAGGAACTGGTTCATGCGCGCGGCGGCGACCTCGCCGGCCTCGCGGAAGTCCATCTTCTGCTCCATGTAGGGCACGTAGGCCTGCTCGTAGATGTCGGTCGCGACCGGCTTCATCACGAACACGGTCATGAACAGCGCGAAGCCGGTGGTGACCAGCGCGGGCGGCAGGTCCTGCATGGACATCGCGCGCTTCAGGAACGACAGCACCACGACGATGCGCGTGAAGCAGGTCATGGTCATGACCAGCGCCGGCGCCATCGACAGCAGCGTCATCAGCAGCACGATCTCGATCGCGGTGCCGAGGTTCTTGCGCTCGTCGCCGCCGTTGAGCGTCAGCGTGAGGCCGGGGCCGGGGGCGGCGAACGGCGCGGCGGTGCCGGCGCCCTGCGTGCCAGGGCCCTGGGCGCCGGCGGCGGGTGTCGACGCAGGCGGAGCGGGGTCCGGCGCCGGGTCGGGCGCCTGGGCGCGCGCGCCGGCGATCAGACCGAGCACCGCCAGGAGCAGGGACAGCAGGTGGCGCATCAGCGACCCGCCTTCGCCAGCAGGGCGCGGAAGTCGCCGAGGATGCCGGAGGACTGCGGGCGCTCGGCCGGGGCCGTCGCGGCGGCGCGGCGCTGCCGGGCGGTGGCGGCGGCGCGGGCGACCTCGGCGGGCGCCGTGCTGGCGGCGCGCGCCGGCGGGCGCGGCAGCACCAGGTCGCGCGGCACGGCGCCGTCGTCGTCCGCGGCGGCGGCCGTCGGCGCGACCGGCTCGTCGAGCAGGTCCGTGGCCGGCGCGCCCGCGTGCAGCAGCTGCAGGCCGCGTTCGCCCTCGCCGAGCAGCAGCACGCGGCCGTCGAACTCGACCGCGTGCACCACCTGCTTGCCCGACAGCCGCAGAGACTGTCGCAGCTGGATCGCGCCGGTGCCGGTGACCTTGGGGCCCTGGCGCAGGCGCCGCAGCACCATCAGGCCGGCGCCGCCGAGCAGCAGCACGCCGAACAGCGTGGAGCCCACCTGCCAGAGGTCCGGCGCCTGCGGCAGCGCCGGCGGCGCGTCGCGGCCGGCGCTCGGGGCCGCGATCGGGGCGGGCTCGCTCGACGCGGCCAGCGGCGACGTCCCGGCGCGCGCGGGCTCGGGGCGCATCGACAGCGGACCGAGCACGATCAGCAGCGCCACGACAGGGGGCAGGAGCAGCCACTTGCGATTGGTGGACATGGTTGTGTCCTTCGCAAGGCAACTTCGATGCCACGCGTGGATCACCAACATGTGGTGGTCGCGCGCGGCGTCACGGCTACGCGGTGCCGTGCCGCGCGACGCCGCGCGTCGCATCGCGCAGCGTCGAATCTCGCGACAGTCGCGGCTACGGTGCCGGTGCCATGGCGCGCGCCCCGATCGACGACCTCCTGCACCGCGTCAACAACCTGCTCGGCACGATCGAGCTGCAGGCCGCCGCGGCCGGCGCCGCGGGCACCCAGGACGCGCACGAGCAGGCGCTGCGCCGCATCGTCGAGTCCGCCCAGCGCACCGCCGACGAGGTGCGGCGGTTCCGGGCCGGCGGCGGCGGCGCGATCACTCGTCCAGCAGCGAACTGAGCTTCGCCGACAGCTGCGGCTCCTCGATCGGCAGGCCGAGGATCAGGTCCGCCTGGCTGAGGAACGCCTGGGTCACGCGCGCGCGCGACGGCCGATGGAGCAGCAGCACGACGCGCGTGCCGACGCCGAAGTCCTTGATGCGCCGGCACCAGTCGAACCGGCGTTCCTCGCCGGCCGGAACGTCGAGCAGCACGACCTCGCCGCGATGGGCGGCCGGGTTCGGGATCTCGGCGCGGTTGTGCTTGCGGAGGTCCAGGCCGACGCGGCGGCAGCTCCGCCGCAGCACGCGGTAGGTCTCGGGCAGCGCCACGTAGGCATTGAGCACGCCGCGGATCGGCGCCGCCGGGATGTCCTCGAGGTCCTCCTCGACCCGCTGCGCGCCGGCGTCGACCGGGGCCTCGGCCGGGACCTCGGGTTCGGGGCCGGAGTCGTCGAGCACGCCCTTGTTCCAGGCCTCGGCGGTTGCGCGGTCGAGCAGCAGCCACGCCGACGTCTCGGCGAAGCTGCCGACCCGCAGCCGCAGCCTGCAGCCGACCAGCGGGTCCGCGGGCAGCAGCGAGTCGGCGTCCAGGCCGGGCTTCACGAGGCCATGGTCCTGGAGGCGCATGTCGACGTTGGCGATGCTCTCGCGCAGCACGCTGCCGAGGCCCGAGCACAGCACGTTGCCCAGCTCGCCGAACGCCTCGAGGTCCTCGCCCTCGAGCGTGCCGGTCGTGCGGCGTTGCTCGATGACGTCCTCCGGCGTGAGCATCAGCAGCCCGGCCATCGCCACCGCATCGGGCAGCTCGAACAGCGCGAACAACGTGCGCCCCGCGTAGTCCTTGTCGAGCGCGCCGCGCACGACGGCGTTGGCGCGCTCGATGGAGCCCAGCATCGTCTCGGCGTCCGTCACGACGACGTCGACCGGATGGACGACGAGCTCGCGTCCGATCAGCGACCCCACCGTCTCGCTGATGGCGCTGGCGAGCTTGGCGAAGAGCTTCCTCAGCTCCTTGCCGGTCCCCTTCTTGAGGATCGTGACGGACATCGGGGGGCGCGTGCCGCGCTGGTCACTGCGCCTCGAAGTGGACCCCGACCATCAGCTGCCCCTCCGGCACGGTGACGCGCACGCAGGAGCGCACGGTGCCTTCGTGGGGGTGGCTGATCGAGACGCGGCCGAGGTGGATGACGTGCGGAACCGACAGGTCCATCTGGTTGCCGGTGGCGACCCAGGCGTTCTTGAAGTTGCCGCTGATCATGTTGACCAGCTCGCCGAACCCGTCCGCGGCCTCGCCGAAGTCGCCGAGCTCCTCCGGCGTCATCATCAGCATCTTCGCGGCGATCGACCGGGCGACCAGCTCGGTCGTGCGGACGGCGAAGGTGCCGCTGCGCGTGCCGGTGAACCCCAGCAGGCCGATGACCTCGTCCTGCAGGTGGTCCGCGGTCTCGGGCACCTCGTCGATCGCCGACGGGGTGGTCGAGGCCATGGTCTCGAGGACCTCGCGCGCGGCAGCGCCGAGGCTGCCGACCAGTTCGGGTGCAAGTGACTCGACAGCCATTTCACTCTCCTGTGGCCATGGCCAGCGGTCGGCGCACTACTTGAGGAACGGTCCGATGACTTCCTGGATCTTCTCCGGCGTGAAGGGCTTCTTGAGGTAGCCCTTCGCCCCGCGCGTCATCGCCTCCTTGACGACCTCCTCGCTGCCCTCGGTCGTGATGAGCACGATCGGGGGCGCGGAGGCCGCCATCTTGTCGCCGACGGCCTTGATGAAGTCGAGGCCGTTCATGTTCGGCATGTTGACGTCCGAGAGGATCAGGTCGAAGGACCCGCCCTCGAGGGCCTGCATGCCCTGGACGCCGTCGCCGGCCTCCTTGAACTCGGCGTGCTCGATGCCGGCCTGGCGCAGGCCGCGCATGATGATCTTCCGCATCGTTGCGGAGTCGTCGACGATCAGGATGTTCTTGGTCACGGATGCTCCCTTTGCAGTCGCGCGTGTTGCAGCGGTTTGGCTGCAATCGCTATCGGCCGACCTGGGGCTCCGGGTTCAGCAGCTTTCCGATCCTGTCGAGTTCCTGCTCGACGACCTTCTTGACCGCCTCCACGTCCTCGTTGGTGAGGCGCAGGCGCTGCAGGGCCATCGGCGCCGGGGCGTGCGGGCGCTCGGCCTGCAGTTCGCCGATGCCGAGGCTCATGATGGTCTCGTCGGCGACGTGCAGCAGCGCCGTGAGGTCGTCGTCCGACGCCAGGTGGGACACGTCGTGGTGGTTGCGGGCGGCGCGCCGGAGCTCCATCGGCAGGTTCCAGCTCTCGGTCACGATGCCGCTGGCGGCGGCGTGATCGAGCCCGATGACCCGGCGCTCGACCTCCAGCGGCGAGGCCGCGGGGTCCATCAGCTCGCGCGCGGCCCGGGCCAGCGTCTCGGGATCGACCACCTGCACCATGGCGATGCGGCCGACGTTGTGCAGGATGCCGACGGTGAAGGCGGTCGCCGGCTGCCCGTGGCCGCAGCGCTCGGCCAGCGCCTGGCACGCGGTCGAGCACGCCAGCGTCTGGCGCCACAGCTGTGTCGGGTCGGCGTACGGGTTGGGCGGCAGGTTCTTGAAGTACGACGCCGTGCAGCTGACCAGCACCAGCTTGACCAGGTTGCGCGAGCCCAGGTAGGCCACCGCGTCGGACACCGACGTGATCTCCTGCGACAGCCCGAACAGCGAGGAGTTGCAGAGCTTGAGGATGCGCGTCGTCAGCGCCGGATCGGTGCGCACGACCGCCACGAGCGCGTCGATCGAGTACTCCGGATTGCGCACGATGGACAGCACGCGCGACGCCACGTCCGGCAGGGGCGGCATCGAGCGCAGCGTGCGCATGATCTGGACAAGCTTGCTCATCCTGGCTGGTGGCGTCGCGGCCGCGAACCCGCGGCGCTTCGGCGTTTTCGGCTCGCGCACCCCATGGACTCCAGTCCGCATGCCCGCGCCGTCCCGATTCGGGGCTTCGTGGGCGCCGCCCGCGGCGGCTGGCAGGTGCCGCGCCGCGGTGGGGTCGCTCGGCCGGATCCGGGCCCGGCTCGCGGGGCGGCTCGCCGGCCCGACCGGCGGGCCGGCGCCAGCGGCCGCGCCGGATCAGACGCTCTGCAGCTGGACGCGATCGAGCTGCGCCTTGAGGCGCGCCATCACGTTGCTGTGGATCTGGCAGACGCGCGACTCGGTGAGCTCCATGATCTCGCCGATCTCGCGCATCGTCAGGCCCTCGTAGTAGTACATCAGGATGATCAGGCGCTCCTTCTTGGTGAGGTTGCGCGTGATGGTGTCGAGGGCGTCGCGCTGCTGGATGGTGTCGAGCGGATCGACGCACTTCTTGTCGGCGAGGATCTCGACCTTCTCCATCTCCTTGTCGTCGTCGCCGTCGTCCCACTTCTCCGACAGCGAGAAGATCGTCTTGGCGCTGGCCTCGTTCTGGTGCGCCTGCAGGTCGTCCATCGACAGGCCCAGCGCCTTGGCCAGCTCGGCCTGGTTGGGCAGGCGGCCCAGCTCGCCTTCGAGCTGACGCGTCGCGCGCTCGAGCTTGTGGGCCTTCAGGCGCACGAGGCGCGGCACCCAGTCCTGCGAGCGCAGCTCGTCGAGGATCGAGCCGCGGATGCGCGTCGTGCAGTAGGTCTTGAACTTGATGCCGCGCGTCAGGTCGAAGCCGTTGATCGCGTCCATCAGGCCGAACGTGCCGGCGCTGCTCAGGTCGTCGAGCTCGATCGACTTCGGCAGCGTCTGCAGCACGCGCTCGGCGATCATCCGCACCAGGGGCATGTGGTGCTCGATCAGGATGTTGCGCAGGTTGTCGTCGCGCGTCTTCTTGTAGGTCTTCCAGACCGCCTCGAGTTCCTCCTCACCCAGCAGCTGCGGGTGCAGGGGCTGCACCGGCGCCGCGGGCAGGGTCGCCGGCGTGGCGGTGCGCGGGGTCAGGCGGACCGGCGTCGCCTTGGCGGGCGCGACGCTCCTGGTCGTGGCGGCGCGAGCGGCCGGCTTCGACGCCTTCTTGGCGCCGCCAGGGATGGCGCGCAGCTTGGGCGTCTTCTTCGGCGCGGGGGTGGCGGACTTGGCGCGGGAGGAACGGACGGCGACCGCAGACTTGGCCATGGGAGGACTCCAGGATTCTTCGACAGGCACGGACACTCCCGGTGTGGGCCCAGCGTGGTTGGGACCAGCGTGATCGGGACGGGAGTGCGGGACGGCGGCTCCGGACGCGTCGAAAGGCACCGCACCCGTGGACCTGGGGTCCGGGGTGCCGGTGGCGCTTTCCCTGTCTCCTGGAGAGGAGTCTGCGGGCACGTTGGCGCGGTTGCGCTCGTTGTCTTGTTGCCCTTGCTTCATTTCGGGAACCGGCTGCCATGGTCGCGAACGACCGAAGGCCCTGTGGCTTTGCGTCACCGGCTTTCGCCGGGTTTGCCTTTTCGAGAAGCGTCTTGGTGGGAGCCGAACACCTAAAGAACGACCAGCCCTCGCGGGCCGGGACCCTAGGATCGGCAGGTCCCGGGACCCGATTGAGCGCTATCTGCAGAAAACTTGAGGACTTTCCACAAGTTGTGATCCGGATGTGACTTGGGCGATCGGTCCTCGTCTCAATCCCGGGTCCAGATGTTGTTCTTCCGCTCGGTGTCCGGGAGCATCGCGTCGGGGTCGATGCGCACCTCCACGATCTCCTGGTCGGTGGCGATCGTCTCGGTGATGCGGTCGGATCGGAACCACGCCTCGACCGGCAAGGTCCGCTCGAACGTGCTCTCGTCGGCGAAGGTGACGCGGTAGCGCAGCGGCATGACCATGCGCTCGCGGTTGTCGAAGGTGATGCGCGCCCGCGACTCGGACTGCAGCACGCCGTCGATCGCCTGATCGAGCATCGCGTCCTCCAGGAACCAGCCGCGCCAGAACCACGCGAGGTCCATGCCGGCCGCGTCCTCCATCGTGCGGAAGAAGTCGGCCGGCTGCGGCGACTTGAACGCCCAGCGGCGGATGTAGGTGCGGAACGCGAAGTCGAAGCGCTCCTCGCCGAGCACGTACTCGCGCAGGATCGTGAGTCCGACGCCGGTCTTCTGGTACTGCAGCAGGCCGAGTTGCATGCCGTTCAGCCGGTCGGCCGCGGTGACGATCGGCACGCCCGGCGCGCGCATCATGCCGGCGTAGGCCGACGGCTTGGCCTCCTGGAACCGCTCGAACCAGTCGGCGCCCGAGTAGCGGTTGATGAACGTGTTGAATCCCTCGTCCATCCACGCGTGCCGGCGCTCGTCGGTGTTCACCAGCATCGGGAACCAGTTGTGCCCGATCTCGTGCGTCGTGACGCCGTAGAGCCCGCGATCGTTCCGGCTGTTGCGTCCGCTGCAGAAGATGATCATCGGGTACTCCATGCCGCCCTCGATGCCGCCGACGTTGGTCGCGACCGGGTACGGATAGGGGAACCAGCGCCGGTTGTAGCCCTCGATCGCCGTCGCCAGCATCTGCGTCGACTGGCTCCAGACCGGCAGCGACTCGGCGGGGTACGCCGACTGCACCAGCAGGTCGCCGCGTGAGGTGGCGTCGAGGAGGAAGGCCTCGGACGACGCCCACGCCACCGTGCGCACGTTCTCGGCCCGGAAGCGCCAGGTCAGCGGGCCCTCGCCGGCGGGGCGGCTGGCCGGGTCGCCGACCTCGTCCTCGCCGCGGAGGATCACGGTGTCGCGCGACTGCCGCGCCTGCGCGAGGCGCCGCTGCTGCTCCTCGGTGTAGACCGACTCGGGGTTCTGCAGCACGCCCGTCGCGACGACGAGGTGGTCGCGCGGCGCGGTGATGTTCAGCTCGTAGTCGCCGAAGTTGGTGTAGAACTCGCCGGTGCCGGTGTACGGCAGCGTGTTCCAGCCGTGCACGTCGTCGTAGACCGCGACCGCCGGGAACCACTGGGCGATCTCCCAGACGATGCCCTTCTCGACGCGCCAGGTGCCGAACCGGCGGAACACGGTCTGCGGCACCTGGAACGACCAGGCGCAGTCGAACTCGAAGGTGGCGCCCGGCGCGATCGGCGCCGGCAGCTCGACCAGCATCATCGTGTCGTACACCCGGTGCACCAGCTCCTGGCCGGCGCTCTGCAGCTCGTGCACGGTGACGCCCGAGCTGTGCTCCGGCTCGACGCCGACCGCCTCGTGGCCGCCGGTCAGCGCGCCGATGCTGTCCGCGCGCAGCACGTTCTGCTCGAGGTGCACCCACAGGTAGTCGAGCGCGTCGGGCGAGTGGTTGTGGTAGGTGACGTGCTCGCTGCCGCGCACCGTGCGGGTCTCCGGCTCGAGCGTCACGTCGATGCGATAGTCGACCTTCTGCTGCCAGTAGTCGGGGCCGGGCGCGCCCGACGCCGTGCGCCGCGACGTCGGCGTCGGCAGGTCGAGCGGGCTGAAGATCGTGACGTCCGGACGGATGCCGGGCGCGCGCGCGAACTCGCTGCGGCGTCCCTGCGCCGACAGCGCGGGGGCGAGCAGCAGCGCCGCCAGCAGCGGCAGCGCGACGTGGCGGACGGGGAGCGGCGGGACCGACGGCGGGCGGGAGCGCGACATGGGAAGTGGGAACGCTACGCTCGGGTCGCAGCCGGCGTTGGACGAAGTTGGATCGGTGCCTCGAGCCCCCCCCTCATGCGCCCGCGACCTCATTCGACCCCTTGCGTCTTCGATCTGTCGGGGAGTATCGTCGGTCCTGGAGTGGCGGGTCCGGGACGGGTCCGGGAGCCGACAAGGGACAGTCTGGTGGGCACAGTAGTGCACAGAGTGCCGTGGGACGACGAACTGCCGTGGGCAGAACTTACCCACTGGCTGGTCCTCAAGCTCTCTTGGGCTCCGCATGACCTCGTGGAGGACGCGGTGCAGGATGCGCTGGTGACACTTCTGGAGCGCGAGGCGCGGGGCGGCAGCGTCCATAGTCCCCGGGCCTTTGCTCTCCGGGTCGCGCAACGTCGGCTGGTAGATCGTTGGCGAGCGAGTCGATGGGTCTCGCTGTCCGAGTCTCTGGAGGTCACACCTGTTCCGGAGCCAGGCGGGCCGGTTGTCTCCTGGAACTCGCATCTCATCGCAAGGGGACTCTCGCTCACGCCGAATCAGGTCGCGCTATTGGCAGCCATCGATTCCGGGGCAAGGTCGACGAAGGCAATCGCGCGAGCCTTGAACCGGACCCCGAAGACAGTCAGGGAGCGACGCTTGCGCTTGCTTCAAGCGCTGGCGGTGTTGGCCCCGCCCCCCCCCCCCCCCCCCCCCCCCCTGACCGACTAGATCCTTACTCCGTGAGGTGACACGCCTCGAAGTGCCATCGCACCCTTCGGAGCGGAGGTTCCACATGAAGTTGCGTTTCGCTTTGTTGTTCTCTGGTGCGTGTATGGTCCTGCTGGGTGCCGGTCATCCGAACCATCCGTTCGGACCAGAGGCCACATCGATCGCGCATCTAGCAGCCCGCTTGGGCAATGGCCTTTGCTGCCAGGTTGCTGGCGGCGCGCTGTGCGAGACCGCCCCGGACGTCCATGGCTGTGGTTACAACCCCGTGAACAACTGCGAGTGCCTGAACCCTGGGAGTTCTTGTAGCGTCGTTCACCAGCCTCCGCAGAAGCACGACATCTGTCGAGCCGCCAAGCCAGGCGAGATCCTGCCTCCGGATGCCCATTGCACCGTCTTGCAGGTTTGGTGCTGGACGAAGAAGAACGGGTCCTGCGACAGCGACGCAGGCCCGTGGAGCTGGGGAGGACTCTGCTGGACCTGCGGTTGCTTGCCCTCCGGAGACGAGATTCCCATGGGCACCAGACAGTTGTGCAATGCCGGGAGTACGCCTTGCTCGTAGCGACACCGGCCGCCGGTGCCTGCGCCCTTGTACTCGCGGTCGGATTCCTGGGCGTGATTGCTGCACCTTGTCAGGATCCGCAGGGTAACGGAGCACCCCCGGTGCCTCGGGCAGGTCGGTTCGACCTGGAGGCCCTGCGGAGAGTCGTACGACGTCAGGAAGATGCCGTACAACTCTTACAGGTGACTGCCTTGACGACATCGACAATGAGCAGTGCCGGCGGCCAGCCGTCGATCACCGAGAAGTTCGTGAGGGCGTTGCGGGAGGGTGACCCGGATGGACGGTCGCGCACCGAACTGGATCCGATGATAATGCGCCACGACGGACGGGTCTATCGCGAAGTAATGACGCGTGGATATGACGGCCGTACGAGCTGGACCTGGCGCAAGTCGACCCAGGTGGACGAACATCCGCTGATCACGATGAAATCGGCGGCGGTCAGTGGAGGAAGGGCTGTTTACCATCGGGAGGTCTCCTACGGTTGGACGGCTACCCTACCCGGGTTCTACGACGACCGGGGGGCGCGATTCTCCGATGTGCTCGACAGTCCCGAGGTTCCCTTCGGGTTGCATCACGAGGACGGTGATCCGTGTGTCGTGCTCACATGCGTGTCACGCGACCTGAAAGGCACTCACGAGTGGTTCCTGCGGCCCGACTGGTCATACTGCATGCAACGCTATGTGCATCGGCAGGCGGATGGGCTCGTGCGGCGCGAGATCGAGGTCCTCGAAGCATCCCGACTCCACGACGACTTCTGGTACCCGAATCGGTTCCGGATCGTCGACAGTGATTCTTCGGGCCAGGTCACGACGACATCCGAAGGGGACGTGATCGAATCGTCGCTGTTGACCAGTGTTTCGGCCGAAGTCTTCGAACCGAGATTCCCACACGGAACGGTGGTGTCCGATGAGGTCACCGGGATGAGTGTGACGGTTGCAGCTCCGGACGTCGAACTCGGCGCGCGAATCGAGGACCAAGCCAGGGTGCTCGATGAACTGGTGCTCTACCAGCATGCCGGCGGCGTGCTGGCACGGTGGTGGTTGATCATACTGGGTGGCGTCGTAATCCTGGTCGGGATGTTCGTTCTCAAGAACGGGTCGGCAAGGTTGCGCCCGGCTGACCGGACGGGACGACGGCGTTGGCGACCGAGGCCTGCCCGGCGTGGAACCGCGCTGATGTGTGCCGTGTCGCTGGTGGGCATCGGCGGCGCCTCGGCCCAGGCACCAACACCTTGGATGATGCGCGAGTTGGCCGGACAGTCGGCCGACAACAGCCTGCTGAACGCAACGGCACTGGTGGTGGCGTTCCATTCGCACGAGCTCATTTTGTCGGATCTGGCGCAAGAGCTCGGTCTCGGCCCTTCGCGAGTCGAATTGCCCACGCTGCACGCTGCTGCCACCGTTCTGGCCGATTCCGGACTCGAGGTGTCTGCCGTCAAGTCCACGACGCTGTCGCGCCTGGTCGACGGTCTCCGAGAGGTCCCGCGCTCTCTGGCCATTGTCCAGTTGGCTGCTGGGACGTCTTGGCATCGCTATCTCGTCGTCGGCCCCTCGGCGAAAGGCGTCGTGATCGCCGACGCCGCGGCCGGCATGGCGGCCCACGCGTTGACCGACCCGGTCGCCGAGCGTGTCGGCGAGGCGTTCACCGGGACGGCTCTCGTCGTGCGGCCAGGCGAGCCCGGCGTCGATGCCTGGGACGTCTGCGCGGAGCAGTCTTGGACCCTGCTTGTCGGCAACGCGCTGCCTGGCCCCGCCGTACGCAGGATTCCGGTCGCCAACCATGGTTCCGACGGCCTCCGGCTCGCCGATGCAGAGTCGACTTGTGGCTGCTTCGTCGATGCCGTGATGGTCCCCGCTGTGGTTGCCCCCGGCCAGGCTGGCAGCATCACGGTGCGCATAGACGGAGCGAGGTTCGGGCCCGGTGATTCTGGCCAGCAGGTCCGGCTCGGTTTCGAATCCGGCTCGGTTCGCCTGACCCGTCAGCTTCTGTTGAGTGTCTCCGCCATTCGTGCGAACCGATCGATTACCCCGTGCGCCGTGCCGAGCCTAATCGAGGCCGTCGCGGACTCGTCTTCGGGTCGTTCGGCCGGGGAAGTACAGGTGCTGGTGCCGGATGGCGGGCTTGTCGTGGGTTGGAAGGCGAGAGCGGGAGTGGCGGTCGTTCTGTCGGGCGTGAATGCCTTCGAGCAAGCCGTCGCGTGCGTGTACCGTGTCGAGTGGGAGGGCCGGCGCGGATGGGTCGAGTTCTCCGTCCGCGACCGGTTGGGAGTGATTAAGCCGGTGCGATGTGTCTTGCGAGGAACTGGCACAGGCCAGGTGGCACGTGCAAAGCCCAACTAGGACCGGAGCACGGATGAAGGTGGCGGCCGCCGGATTGGTCCTTGCCGGTCTGTCCGTCGTCATCCTGGCGATGTCGCGGACGGTGGGTTGGTCGTGGCTCCTGGCAACCGAGGTGGATCTTCCGAATGAGAGTGCGCCGGCGGCGGAGTCGAGGCGCGCACCGGAACAGGCGGAGAATCGGGCAGGAGTCGAACATGAGTTTCTGCAGTCCCGCCGATCCGTTGCGGCGACAGATCCCATCGAGCCGCCCGATAGGGATGCCGTCGACCGGCGCATCCGTGTGGTGGACGATGCCGGGCGACCAGTCGGTGGGGCCGAAGTGTTCTGGGTCGACGATTCAGAACGCATTCGACGTTTGCGAGCGCAGCGCCGCGGCCAGCCGGAAGCCGCATCCTTGCCGGAGCGTTTGATGGCGATGGCGCAGCGAACCGTGGCGGATGCGGGGGGGGCGGCGACCGTTCCCGCTGCTGGCCAGTTCCTTCAGGTGTATGTGCGTGCCCGCGATCTGGCAGGAAGCCGTCTGTTCGACCTCTCACGACCGGATGCGCTTCTGGAGGTGGTCGCCCGCCCTGGCGACACGCTGTTCGTGAGGCTTCTGGACGAGGATGACGCGGCAGTCCCGGACACACCAGTGATCTTGCGGTATCCGGTTGCCGATCAGGGCGTGCGAAAGCACGCGTATTGCGATCTGGGTCGGAGTGACGACGAGGGGAGGCTCCGGTACCCGGGGTGGCGTGATCTGCTCGATACAGTGAAGGCACAGGCCGTGGACGCGTTGGCGGGGATCGACGTGGGCCCCGGATTCCCCGGAGGTGCAGGCGCTTTCCGCCCGGCCCCCATCGTTGCAGAGCAGGAGCTGACGATTCGAGTCCAACGGCCCCGCTTGCAGGTGGTATCGCTGCTCGACGCCATGGGCGGCGAACTGAACTGGAGTGGTACGGTGGTGACCTTCGGTGAAGGGGCCATGGAGCCCTTCGGTGCAACGACCGTCGACGGTCGGGTCCGGATTCTGGTTTGCCCTGGCCGGCGCTACACCTGGACGCACCGGGCGGGCTCTGGTGTGTTCGGCGTGGGCACGGTGGTCGTCGATGCGGACACCGAGAGCAGGATCCGCTGCGAGGACGTCGCGGTCGTCACGGGACGATTCTCCGGTCGCAGCGCCGGGTCCACGGTGCGGGTCGAGTTCGTGAGCCGGTTCCGCACTGTCCGGAGCGAACCGGTGCAAGTGGGCCAAGACGAGACGTTCCGGGTCGCAGTGGGCAGGGACGAACTGGACGGCCCGCTGGAGTTCACCAGCGAGGGCCGGCGTACGCTCGTCCGGCTGCCGCGCGTCGAAGGCGCCACCTACGACCTGGGTGTCGTGCAGCTGCGATCCCATGCGTTCGCCTCGGTGCTCTGTGTCGACTCGCTGGACCGTCCGGTCGAAGGGGCAGTGGTGGGTGCGTTGAGGGCCGCCGACGAGGAGGCCTCGCCGGTCGAAGTTCGCAGAGTCGGACCCGGTTCGTTCGAGGTGTTCGCAGATCGATCGGCATCCGCGATACGGTTGCTGTGCTCCGCGCCGGGCAAAGCGGACGTGCAGGTGCAGGTGGAGCACAACGAGGATCTGGTCGTCACTCTGGCGACGACAGTGGATGCCCGGATCCGGCTCGATGTCGGACCTAGGATTCCACACGCTCCGCTGTGGGTTCGGCTGCGCCAACGCCTCGATCCCGTGACCGCAGAGTGGGACACGTTCCATGGCTGGGCACGGGTGGATCGAATCGGCGGGCAGCTGGTTGCGACGTTTCGCGGTGTGCTGCCCGGTAACTATGAGGCTGTCGTGATGAGCGCGCTGCCGGTCGCCGTCCTCGCCGAGCGCTGGATCGAGATTCGCGCGGGGGAAGACGTGGCGTTGGTGGTACCTGGACTGCGGCAGTTGCGCCTCCAGGTGACAGGCGACGCGGCTGTGGCTGGTTGTTACATCGCGGCCGGGACCGTGGTCGAGGGCGAGCTCGACCTGC
This sequence comes from Planctomycetota bacterium, assembly GCA_050245995.1. Taxonomy (GTDB): domain Bacteria; phylum Planctomycetota; class UBA1135; order UBA1135; family UBA2386; genus JBFWWV01. The sequence continues at coordinate 90,586 of JBFWWV010000012.1, forward strand.
AGTTGCGTCATCTCGACCGCGGTGTATTCGAGGGTGTCGTGCGAGCCGCGGAGGCCAGTCTACTGATCGTGGGGCCGGGCTTGCGGCCGCAGTATGTCGACGCCACCGGCCTCGATGTGCGGATCGATCTCGAGCCGTGGGACGGGGTGGGGCTGCCCGGGTTGTCATCAGACATGCGCCGGATGGAGCCTGCGAGCGCCACGTTCCGCACGGATCGGTGGACCATCGTGTCCCAGCCCGAAGCCGCGGGCATGCAGCGTGATTGGGGCCGGATGGACGAACTGACGGCGTGGGGAGACGGGTGGGTGCTGCCCTGCGACTATCACGTCCGGGACCCGGACGGGGGACGTCAGCTGGCTGTCTGGCGCGGCCGTGACTGGGCGCTGAAGTAGCGAGCAGCTCTCGATCCGGAAGTCCCGTGGCTGTAGAGGCGAGGGCCGATGAGTTCGACCCGCGGAGCATGGCTCCTCCCTCGAGTCCGCCCTCAGCCGATCCGGATCAGCGACTCGACCCGGTGGCCGTCGAGCTTCTGCCGGCCCGGCAGGAACGCCAGCTCGACCGCGAACACGCAGGCCGCGACCGTGCCGCCGCAGGCCTCGATCAGCGTGCACGCCGCCTTGGCGGTGCCGCCGGTGGCCAGCAGGTCGTCGACCAGCAGCACGCGCTCGCCCTTGTGCACGCCGTCCTGGTGGATCTCGACGGCGTCGGTGCCGTACTCGAGCACGTACTCGACGCGGTTGGTCTTCCACGGCAGCTTGCCGGGCTTGCGGATCGGCACGAAGCCCTTGCCGAGCTTCAGCGCCAGCGGCACGCCGAACAGGAACCCGCGCGACTCGATCGCGGCGACGCGGTCGATCCCGCCCGGATCGATCGCCGCCATGCGGTCGATGGCGGCCTGCATGGCCGCCGGGTCCGCCAGCATCGGCGTGATGTCCTTGAACAGGATGCCGGGCTTGGGGAAGTCGGGGACGTCGCGGAGGTACTTGCTCAGGTCCATGGCCGGCGGCCAGCGTCCCGCGGCGGGCGGCGGGGCGCAAGGTCGGCGCGCGGCGCCGCGCGCTACATCCGCTCGGGCGCCGGGATCCCCAGCAGCCCGAGTCCCGTCGCCAGCAGCCGGCGCGCCGCCTCGACCAGCACCAGCCGAGCGTCGCGCACGGCGGGCTCGGCGCCGAGCACGTGGTGGTCCTTGAGGTAGCTGTGGATCTCGCCGGCCAGCGCGATGGTGTGCGCGGTGACCACGCTCGGCTCGCTCTGGTCGGCGGCGCGCTGTACCGCGCTGCCGAAGTCCATCATCACCAGCAGCACGCGCTCCGCGTCGGCCAGCAGCGCCCAGTCGATCGTCGCCGCGTCCGGCACCGGCGCCTCGGCCTTGCGCAGGATCGAGCTCAGGCGCGCGCAGGCGTACTGCACGTACGGCCCGGTCTCGCCCTCGAAGTTGAGCATCGCGTCCCAGTCGAACTTCACGTCCTTGATGCGCGAGTTCTTGAGGTCGTTGAACACGATCGCCGACACGCCGACCTGCTCGGCGATGCGGTCCTTGTCGTCGAGGTCGGGGTTCTTCTCGGCGATCACGCCGCGCACCTTGGCGACGGCCTCGTCGAGGATCTCGTCGAGGAACACGGCGTTGCCGGCGCGCGACGCGAACTTCTCCCACTTGCCGTCGTCGTTCCTGCTCAGCACCAGGCCGAACGGCACGTGCTCGACCGCCGCGGCGATCGGCTCGTTCATCTTCTCGAGCACGGCCTTCAGCTGGTCGAAGTGCAGCTTCTGCTCGGCGCCGACGACGTACAGGATCCGGGTCGGGTGGTAGGTCGCCTCGCGGTAGAACACCGCGGCGAGGTCGCGGGTGTGGTACAGCGTGGTGCCGTCGCTCTTGCGCAGCAGGCACGGCGTGTGGATTCCCTTGTCCTTGAGCGTGACGACCTCGGCGCCCTCCGACGTCTCGAGGATGCCGGCCCGGGTGACGCGGGCCATCGCGTCCTCCATCTTGTCCTCGAAGAACGACTCGCCGGTGATCGCGTCGAACGTCACACCGAGCCGGTCGTACGGGCCCTGGAACGCCTTCAGCGACTCGTCGCGCAGGAACTGCCACATGCGCCGCTCCTCGTTGTCCGCGCCGGACTCGAGCGCGCGGAAGTGCGCCGCGGCCTCGGCGTCGAGCGCGGGGTCGGCCTTGGCCTCCTGCGCGTAGCGCTTGTAGAGGTCGAACATGTAGCGCATCGGCGCCGCGTGCAGGGCCTGTTCGTCGCCCCAGTGCATGTACGCCGTCATCATCTTGGCGAACGGCATGCCCCAGTCGCCGAGGTGGTTGATGCCGTGCACGGTGGCGCCGAGATGGCGGTGGATGCGGCACAGGGCGCCGCCGATCACCGTGCTGCGCATGTGGCCGATGTGGAACGGCTTGGCGATATTGGGCGAGCTGAAGTCGATGCACACGACCGCGTCGCTCCGCGCCGCCTTGCCATAGGGTGCGGCGTCCGCCAGCACGGCGCCGAGCACGTCCTGCGCCAGCGCGGCGCGGCGGAACCGGAAGTTCACGAACGGGCCGGCCGCAGTCGCGGACTCGACCACGTCGTCTGCGGTGACCGCCGCCGCGAGCTCCTGCGCCAGCGCCGGCGGCGCCTTGCCCAGGGCCTTGGCCAGCTGGAACGCGCCGAGCGCGACGTCGCCGTGGTCCCGGTTCTTGGGCGGATCGAGCCGCGTCAGCGGCTCGGCCGCCGCGGCGGCGAGGCCCAGGGTGTCGAGGGCGGCGAGCAGACGGTCGTGGAGGTGTCGGTGCAGTCGGCTCACGGGTGCAAACGGCCGATGCCACGGCCGGCTTGGGAAACGGGCGGGGCAGGATAGCATCGCCGCCGTGCGAGGCGCACCTCGACTTGGCGGCAAGGTGCCGCGCGGCATCGGCCGATAGCTGCGGTTCGGCCCGATGGACGGTTCGCTCGCATTCCCGGACTACCAGCGCACGCGAACCTTCGCGGCGCTCGACGGCGTGCGCGCCCTGGCCGTCTTGTGGGTGCTGGCGTTCCACTGCGCGCCGTCGACCCTCGGTCTGCAGTTCCTGCGGCACCACGGCGACCTCGGCGTCGACGTGTTCTTCGTGCTCAGCGGCTTCCTGATCACGACGCTGCTGCTGCGCGAGCCGCCGGCGCCGCTGGGCGCGCAGCTCGGTCGCTTCTACATGCGGCGGTCGCTGCGCATCTTCCCGCTGTACTACGGCGCGGTGCTGCTGTACTGGGGCGCCGCGCACGTGGCGCGCAGCGACGGCAGCGTCGCGGAGTACCAGCGGTTCCTTCCGTCGCTGCTGCTGTACTGGTCGGACTGGTACCTGGCGTTCCGGCCCGACGCGCACCCGCCGTTCGTGCAGGCGTGGTCGCTGGCGGTCGAGGAGAAGTTCTACCTGCTGTGGCCGTTCGCGGTGCTGCTGTGGCCGCGGCACGCGCTGCGGCTGGCGGCGGTCGGCATCCTGGCGGTGATCGGCTGGCGCGCGGTCGTCGCCGCCGGCGGCGCCACCGAGGCGCGGCTGTACTATCCGTTCGAGCTGCGCCTCGACGCGCTGCTGTGGGGCGCGGTCCTGGCGGCGCTGCTGCACGGCGAACGCGGCTTCGCGGCGGTCCGTCACGCGGCGCGGCCGGCGGTGTTCTGGACGGCGGCGCTGGGGCTCGCGGCGACGGCGCTGTGGAGCACCAACGCCGAGCCGTGGCGCTACGTCGCGGTGCCGCTGGTGACCGCGGTGTTGCTGGCCGGCGTCGTGCTGCGGCCGTCGATGCCGGGCGCCGGCCTGCTGCGGCTGGCGCCGCTGCAGTTCGTCGGCCGCGTGTCGTACGGCGTCTACGTGCTGCACCCGCTGTGCATCTCGGCGGCGCAGCGCGTCGTGCAGAAGCTCGGGCTCCCGGACGACGGGCTGTTCGAGTTCGCGCTCGGCGCACCGCTGTCGGTCGCGGCCGCGTGGGTGTCGTTCCGCTGGTTCGAGCAGCCGTTCCTGCGGCTCAAGGAGCGCTTCCGCACCGCGCCGCCGTCGGCGGCCTCAGCGGCGCCCGTCGCCCCCGCGGACCGGACGGCGGCCGCGCAGCAGCAGGCCCAGGCGCGCGAGCAGCCGGCCCGCGTCGAGTGAGCCGGCGGCGCCGCCGGCGCGCGGGAGTCAGTACTTCAACGCCAGCTCGATCGCGTCGAGCTTGAAGCGGCTGATCAGCGCGTACCACTCCTGCGTGGTGATCCGGCGCTGCCTGGACAGCCGACGGCGCTCGCGCAGCATGCGCGGCAGCCGCCAGAGCGCGGCGGTGTAGGCGCGCAGCATCAGCCACACGAGCCCGTACCAGCGGTACTCCTTGACGAACTCGTCGGACAACCCGCTGTGGGTGTACGCGGCGTAGAACTGCATCGCGTAGCGGTTCATCGAGAACATCGGGCTCATCAGCAGGATGAACCGCGGCAGCAGCTTGACCGCGTTCCAGATGCGGTTGCGCTCGACGTGGAAGGCCTTGAACTTCGAGTAGTTGCCGGCGGTGACCGACTTGTGGTGCAGCACCCGCGACGTCGGCACGTACCAGCACTTCCAGCCGGCGAGCTGGCCGCGCATCGCGATGTCGAGGTCCTCGAGGTAGCAGAAGTAGATCTCGTCGAACGTGCCGCTGTCGTCGAGCATCGACTTGCGGTAGGCGCAGGCGCAGCCGTGCGGCGCCAGCACCTCCTCGGCCCGGTCGTACTGGCCGAGGTCCTTCTCCTGCCAGCCGCGCGGCCGGCAGACGCCGTCGGGATACAGCAGCAGACCGGTCGAGTCGAACACGTTGGGCTCCTCGAACCGGTGGATGCGGCACGCGAGCATGCCGACCTGATCGCGGCCGGCGACGAACCGCATCAGCTCGGCGATGGCGTCCGGATCGGCGACGGCGTCGTTGTTGAGCAGGAACACCCACTCGCCGGTGGCGCGGGCGAACGCCTGGTTGTTGGCGCGCGCGAAGCCCTCGTTGCGCGCGTTGCGGATCGCGACCAGGCGCTCGCCCCAGGTGGCGACGGCGCGGTCGAGGCTGCCGTCGCTGCTGCCGTTGTCGACGACGATGACCTCGAGGTCGGGCCACGTCTGCGCGAACAGCGACGCCAGGCACTCGTCGAGCATCGCGCCGCCGTTCCAGTTGACGACGACGGCGCTGACGCGCGGTCCCCCGTTGTCCTCGGCGGCGGTCATGCGCTGCGGTGCGCCGGCGTTGCGGTCGACGGGCGCGGGCCGCAGGGCGGCGCGGCGCGCGGTTTCTGGTGCGAGGACGCGGCGGAGCGGGCGCGGATCATCGGACGGGCATTCTGCGAGGCGGCGCGGGGGCCCGGCGCCCAAAAAATCGCGAGGAATCTGCGGCGGTCCGGCGGCGGTGGCATCGATGGTTGCCGGACGGCGCGCGTACGCGGCGCCGCTCGAGTGTGGTCAAAACGCTCGTTCTCGCTAGTGTAGCACACGCAATGAGCGCGTGTCCCGTTTGTCGATCGGAACGAACCAGGCTTCGCTGGAAGGGTCTCGGCGACCGCCTGTTTCGCACCACCGAGGAGCGGTTCGACGTGGAGCGCTGCGATGACTGCCGCTCGCTGTTCCTCGCGCCCATCCCGCCGCTCGAGCAGCTCGGCGCGTACTACCCCGAGGACTACTGGATCGGCCCGACCGACCGCGAGGAGCACAAGCCGTCGCAGGGCGGTCTGCTCGAGAAGTACCGCAAGTTCGTCCTGCGCGATCACGTCAAGTTCGTGCGCAAGGTGCTCGACGGCCAGCGCGCCCGCGGCCTGCCGGTGCGCGTGCTCGACGTCGGCTGCGGCGACGGCTCGTTCCTCGAGGCGCTCGGCGAGAAGGACTGCGTCGGCATGGACCTGTCGATCGCCGCGCTGCAGAACACGCGCGCGCGCGGCATCCGCGCCGTGCGCAGCACGCTGACCGACTGCTCGCTGCAGCCGCACTCGTTCTCGCTGGTCACGGCGTTCCATTTCCTGGAGCACGTGCACCCGGTCGGCCCCGTGCTCGAGCAGATGCGCAAGCTGCTGGTGCCGGGCGGCGAGGTGGTGCTGCAGGTGCCGAACGCCAACAGCTGGCAGGCCAAGCTGCTCGGCCGCCGCTGGGCCGGACTCGACGTGCCGCGGCACCTCGTCGACTACTCCGACGCGACGTTCCGGCGCACGCTGGAGGAGCAGGGCTTCGAGGTCGTCGCCGAGAACCAGCACAGCCTGCGCGACAATCCGACGGCGTTCGCCAACAGCCTGGTCCCCGGGCTCTATCCGCCGGCGCGGCTGTCGCGCGGCGGCAAGGAGAAGGGCCTCGGCGCGATGCTCGCCAACCTCGGCTACCTGGCGGTGACCGTCGCGTGCATGCCGTTCTCGATCGTCGAGAGCCTGTTCGGGCACGGCGCGTCGGTGATGGTGCACGCGCGCATGCGCGGCTGAGCTGCAGTCGGGCGGGTCGGGCGTCAGCGGCGCCGCAGGCGCCAGCCGTCGAACGAGTCCGCGTGCAGTGGTTCGAACTCGTAGCGCTGCCGCAGCAACGGTACCGCTGCGACGAAGCCCGGGTCAGCGCACTGCTCCATCGCGTGCAGCGCCCGGCCGGTGATCACGTAGTCGCGGCCGCCGGCTCGCGCCATGTCGTACTCGAGGTCGAACCACAGCACGTAGAACGCCGGGTCGAGGTCGGCGCCGAGCTGTTCGCGCACCAGCCGGGCCTGCAGCAGCGGCTCGCCGAGCAGGCGGACGGGGATGCCGGGCGCGCGGCGCGCGATCCACGCCTGCTCGTGCACGTCGGCGAGGAACAGCGTCATCGCCTGTCGGCGCTGCAGCTCCGCGCAGCCGGCGCCGTAGCCCGGCGGGTCCGCCGGCCAGTCGCGCAGCCGGATCTGCACGCCGCCGCTCAAGAGCCCGGCGGCGACCGCGGTCCAGCCGAGCGCGCGCGGCGTCGTGCGCAGCGCCAGCAGCAGCATCGGCGGCACGAGACCGAGCAGGAAGGTGCCGCGCTCGACGATGTTGCCCTGCGCGAGGAAGTCCTTGGCGCTGCGCTGGTAGCCGAGGATCAGCGTGGTCAGGTACAGGTACCCGAGCAGGCAGGCGGCGAACGCCAGCGCGGCCCCCCGATCGGCGCGGCTCCGCAGCGCGACCAGCCACAGCAGCGCGAACGGCAGGTACGGCAGCAGCCACTCGTGCCACAGCACGTGGCCGACGAAGTCGGCGTGGAACGCGTGATGGACGGTGTTGGTGACCATCTCTCCCTGCTGCGTGGCGCCGCCGAGCAGCGCGACGCCGATCGACACCAGCAGGTGTGTCGCCGCCAGCACGCCCGACAGCGGCAGCGTGCGCCGCGGTCCGCGTCCGGGCCAGCCCCAGCCCAGGTTCAGCGCCGTCAGGGCCCCGGCCAGCAGGTGGCCGGCGGCGTGGAAGCCGGCGGACGCGCCGGTGACGAGTCCGGTCAGCGCCGCCGCGCGCGCGCCGCCGCCGGTCACCAGCCGCGCGAACGGCAGCCACGCCGCACACGCGAGGCCGAACAGCAGCGCGTCGACCTCGGCGACGCTGGCGGTGTAGAGCGCCGACGGCACCGCCACGCAGCCGGCCGCGACCAGCGTGGCGCGGTGGCGGCACAGGCCCAGCCGCCGCGCCGCCAGCCACGCGTAGCCGACGCCGACGGCGGCGCCGACCGACGACAACGCGCGCAGCGCGGCGTAGGCGTCGACGCCGAGCCACTCGAAGGCGCGGCACCACGCGATGGCCAGCGGCAGGTACAGCACCATCCGCGAGTGCCGCCAGTCGCCGCCGTCGATCTTCTTCAGGTAGTCGAAGACGTCGAAGCCGTGGACGATGTTCTGCGCCATCAGCAGGAACACCGCCAGCGCCGCCGCTGCCGCCGCCAGCGCGCGCACCCGGTCGCCGCGCGCCGTCACGGCGGGTTCGGGCGTCACTGCCAGTTCTCCCATTCCTCGTAGGCGGTGCGCAGCTGCCGCTGCAGCTCGGTCTCGCGAGCCTGCAGCTCCTTCATGCGCGCCGTCGAACTGTAGTTGTCGGGCTCCATCATCGCGGCACGGGTCGACTCGAGCTCGGCCTCGAGCGCGATGATCCGCTCCTCGAGCCGTTGGAACAGCAGCGGGTTGCGGATCTTGCCGGTCTCGATCGCCTTGGGCCGCGGGTCGTCCTCCTGCGTGCGACGGGCGGCGCGGTCCTTCTGCTCGGCCTCGGCCCGCGCGGCCTGCGCGCGCTCGTCGGCCAGCACCTGCTGGCACTGCTCGAGGCCGCGCTCGAACGTGCGGATCGCGCCGCCCTCGAGCCACAGCACGCGGTCGCCGATCTCGTGGACCAGCCGCCGGTCGTGCGAGATCAGCACCACCGTGCCCGGGTACTCCTTGAGCGCCTGCTCGAGGCCCTCGGTGCCGCTGACGTCGAGGTGGTTGGTCGGCTCGTCGAGGCACAGCAGGTCGAACTGCGAGCGCAGGAGGCGCGCCAGCGACAGCCGCTGCTTCTCGCCGCCCGACAGGTCGGCGACCGGCTTCTCGACGTCGTCGCCGCAGAACAGGAACATCGCCAGGTGGTCGCGCAGCTCGCGCTCGTCGACGGTGCGGTCGAGCTCGCGCAGCGCGTCGAGCACGGTGCCCTGCTGCGGCAGGTCGCGCTTGTCCTGGCTGAAGTAGCCGACGCGCAGGTTCTGCGCGCGCTTGATGCGGCCGGCGCGCGGCGCGTCGATCTCGGCCAGCACGCGCAACAACGTGGTCTTGCCGGCGCCGTTGCGACCCAGCAGCGCCACCACCTCGCCGAACTGCACGCGGAACTCGCCGCCGCGCAGCAGCGTGCGGCCGCCGATCGCCAGCTCCAGCCCCTCGGCCTCGAGCACCGTCTGCCCCTGCAGGCCCTTGCCGCCGGCGAACGACAGCTTCATCGCGCGTCGGTTGCCCTTGGGCTTGTCGATCAGCTGCACGCGCTGCAGGCGCTTGAGCCGGCCCTTGGCCTGCGCGCTGTTCTGCCCCGCCATGTTGCGGCGGATGTAGTCCATCTCCTTCTCGTACCAGTCGCGCTGGTTCTTGAACTGGCGCGACTCGGTCAGGAGGCGCAGGTCGCGCTGCTCGGCGTAGTGCGAGAAGTTGCCGCGGTAGCGCACGGCCGCGCCGTCCGCGACCTCGACGATCGAGGTGGCCACCGCGTCCAGGAACGTGCGGTCGTGCGAGACGACCAGGACCGCGCCCTGGTAGCGCCGCACGAAGTCCTCGACGAACTCGATGCCGGCGAGGTCGAGGTGGTTGGTCGGCTCGTCGAGGATCAGCAGGTCGGCGGGCGTGGTCATCAGCACCGCCAGCTGCACGCGCGACTGCTCGCCGCCGCTGAGCACGCTGACGTCCTTCCGGCGCCCCTCGGCGTCGAAGCCGAGACCCTCGAGCACGCGCTCGACCTGGTGGTCGTGGTCGTAGCCGCCGCCGCTCTCGAACGCGGCCTGCAGCCGGCCGTACTCGGCGAGCGCCTGCTCCGAGCCTTCGGCCATGCGCGCCTCGAGCGAGCGCATGCGCGCCGCCAGCGCGCCGTACTCGCCGGTGCCGTGGCGCGCCCACTCGTAGACGGTGGTGCCCCTGGGCATCGCCGGCATCTGCGCGCCGTAGGCGATGCGCAGGTCCTTCCTGCAGTTGCGCTGGCCGGTGTCCGCCTCCTCGGCGCCGGCCAGGATCCGGACCATCGTCGTCTTGCCGGCGCCGTTGTCGCCGATCACGCCGATGCGGTCGCCTTCGTCGACGCGCAGGCTCAGCCCGTCGAGCACGGGGAACTCGCCGAACCGGCGGCGGATCTTCTCGAGGGTGACCAGGGTCATCGCGGCGGCCGCAAGGATGCAGAATCGCCGCTGGGGAAGGAAGAGGCGCCCGGTCCCCGGTCGTCGCCCCCGGCCCGCGGGTCAGCGGATGCGATACTCGAACAGCCGGGTCTCGCCGTCGATCAGCAGCTCCACCAGCAGGTCGCGGCGGAACAGCGGCCGCATCACGCCCTGACGGTCCTCCGAGCGGTCGCGGTACCGGAACTGCGCCTCGATGGCGCGCAGCAGGCTGCCGGCGTCGTTGATCGGCACGCCGTTCACGGCGGTGACGATCGCTTCGAGCGGGATGCCGAGGACCTCGAGCTCCGCAGGCATGCGCTCGATGCGCAGGCCGCGGTAGGGCTGGCCCTTCGGCGTCTTGCCGAAGGTGGCCTCGCCGATCCCGCCCGCGGTCAGCGCCGCGCGGCCGGCGGCGGCGATCGCGTCGCGGTCGGCGCTCGGCAGCAGCAGCAGCACGCCGTCGGAGATCCGCCGGATCGGCGGGAACGTCGCGCGGGTCGCCGCGTCGGCGAACGCCTCGAGCGCTTCGCGATCGGCGTCCGCCGCCGGCACCGCGGCGTCCGCCGGCGCGATCGTGCCGAGCAGCAGGAGCGCCTGCGCGCGCACCTCGGCGTGGTCGCCGAGCAGCAGCTGGCGCACGCGCGGCAGCGCCGGCTCGAGCCACGCCTCGGCCAGGTCGCGGCGGATCTCGAAGCACTGCGCCAGGAACCACAGCGCCTGCGCCTGGTCGGCCGGCTCCTCGAGGTCCAGCAGCTGGAAGAACGGCTTGAGGTTGACGCCGAACAGCAGGTCCTCGGCGCGCGGCATGCGGGTGATGCCCTTGGCCTGCGCGGCCGGGCTGCCGGGCTCGGGCATCGAGGCCGTGACCGCGTCCTGCTGCTCCTTCGACAGGCTGCCGAACGTGCGGCCGAGGTGAGCGCGCAGGAACTCGATCGCGCGCGGGTAGGCCTTCTCGCGGGTGGCGCGCATCGGCTCGCCCGGGATGTGGCCGATCAGGTTGCAGACATAGTCGATGTTGGTGCAGTGGAACGCCGCGTAGAACGCGAGGTCGCGCAGGTCGCCGTCGCGGTTCTTGCGCATCAGGCCGGCCAGCACGCCGGCGTCCAGGCCGATGCGCTGCACCTCGCGGTGCAGCCGCTGCCACTCCGGGTCGTCGACGACCTCACGGCCGTCCGCGTCGAAGGAGACGCTCGCGCCCGGGGTCTCGGCGATGCGGCGCATCGCGCGCAGCGCGGTGAACACGATCTCCGGCTCGGGGGCGACGATCTCGGCGGGGGCGCGGAAGGGGCTCAGGACGTCGCGCTCGGGGTAGGCGATCGCCGCGTGCGGGTCCTGGGCGGACAGCGTCGCGGCGGCCAGCGCGGCGACCAGCAGCGGGGCGACGAGCTGCAGGGCGACGAGCTGCAGGGCGATTGGGCGTGGGCTCGGGGTCATGGGCAGGGGGATGGACCGGGTTCTAGCACCGGGGCGCGCACACCGTAACGCCGCGGGCACGGGTTCCACGCCTGGCGCGCCACGACCGACGAGCGCGCGCAGAACTCCGTTTGCCCGGCGGCGCATGGCGCCTGCGCCAATGTCGGTGCTCGGCGGTCGCGTCAGGCCAGGTACCACAGCACGCCGACCTGCAGCAGGCCGATCAACGCGCCGAGCACGCCGCCGAGCAGCGTGATCGCGCGCAGCTCCCGGCTGGCGACGTCGAGGATCAGGCGCTCGAGCTGCTCGACGGGGAAGGCGGCGACCTTCTGCTCGACCAGTCCGGGCACGTCGAGGCCCTTCTCGAGGCCGTTCTCGATCTCCTCGAGGATCGTCTGCCGGTGGGCCAGGATGCTCTTCTGGATCGACTGGCGCACGTCCTGGATGCGCTCCTCGGTCAGGAAGCCGCCGATCAGCGGCAGCGTGCGCAGCTCCTGGATCTTCGGCGTGAGCCCCTTGTCGAGCACGCTGCCGAGCAGCGCGTCGAAGTCGAGCTTGCCGAGGCCACGGACGATGTCCTGGTGCTCGACGAGGTGGCTGCCGACGACCTTGCCGATCTTGCGCGCGAGGTCCTTCTGGCGCCGCGGCACCAGGCCGTGGAACCGGACGAACAGGAACCGCCGCGGCCGCAGCGGCCGGAAGATCATCCGCACGGCGATGTAGTTCGTGCCGAGGCCGATCAGTCCGCCGATCAGCGGCAGCAGGATCCAGGTGGTCAGCGTCAGCGATGCGGGCACGGCGCGGCGGCTCGAGGGGGGCGGGGAGTATGCGGACTGGCCGGGGCGGGAGCAAACCCGGAGCCCCGAGTCCCGAAGCGCTTGCGCCGGGAACCCCGAGGAGATAGCCACACCGCCATGCAGACCCGGCTCCACACGGTCCGTGCGGTGCGCGACCTCGGCGGCGACAGCTTCGCGCTCGAGGTGGACGGGCCGATCCCGCCGACGCTGCCGGGCCAGTTCTACATGTTGCGCACGGAGCGTCGCTGGCCGGTGCTGCTGCCGCGCCCGTTCTCGCTGTACGACCGCGCCGAGGACGGCGACGTCGGCAGCTTCCTGATCAAGACCGTCGGGCCCGGGACGCGCGCCTTGTGCGACCAGCGGCCGGGCGAGCGCGTGCACCTGACCGGACCGCTCGGGCGGCCGTTCCCGGCCGAGATCGAGGAGCCGGTCTGCGTCGCCGGTGGCGTCGGGCTGGCGCCGTTCCTGCTGCTCGCGCGGCAGCGGCGCGCAGCCGGCCGCACGCCGCTGCGGCTGCTGTTCGGCGGCCGCAACCGCGCCGGGCTCGCCGGCATCGACGACTTCCGGGCCGTGGCCGAGGTGCTGGCGGCGACCGAGGACGGCAGCGTCGGCCACCGCGGGCGGGTCACCGAGCTGCTCGAACAGCAGGTCGCCGCGGGCGCGATCCCGGTCGGCAGCGCCGTCTTCTGCTGCGGGCCGGATCCGATGATGCTCGCGGTCGCGGCGGTCTGCGAGCGGCACGCGCTGCGCTGCTTCCTGTCGCTCGAGACCTACATGGCCTGCGGCTACGGCGTCTGCAACGGCTGCTCGGTCGCGGTGCAGGGCCCGCGGTTCCACGGCTGGCCGTACTCGAAGACCTGCCAGGAAGGGCCGGTCTACGAGGCGTGCGAGCTGGTCCACGGATCGCACTGATCGCCCGGCGCCGTCGCCGGACCTCCGTCGCGCCGGAACCGGAGGCGGCTCCGCCGCGCGACCTCCCTTCGTCGCCGCAGACGCCGCGCGGCCGGGCGCACACGGCGGCGACGGCGCCCGAAGATGCAAAAGAAACTCCCGCCACCGGCAACCCCGGCCGGGCATCCTCCTAGTGTCAGGTGCCGCGTATCCCAGCCGGGCAACTGGTGAGGTTTCCGGATGTAGGCGCGGTGCCCGCCGTGAGGCGGGCTCCTCCTGGGATGTGAATGGCCTCCGCCGGCGGCATGGGTCGGCGGAGGCATCTTTTTGGTACGGCGGCGCCGCCCCGAGCCGGGCGCGTGGCGCGGCCTACCTGGCCTGGTCGCCCGGCGCGGCCGATGCCGGCGGCGGCAGCAGGGCCACCAGCCGCGCGGCCAGCTCCTCGGCGGCGCGCCGCGGGTTGCCGACCTTGCGCCCGTCGTCGGTGTTCCACATCAGCGCGACGGTGAGCCGCGGCCGCTCGAAGTGCTCGAGCATCGCCTGGAACCCGGGCATGAACCCGGAGTGGCCGAACGCGGGGCCGAGCGGGGTGTCGAGCACGAAGCAGCCCAGGCCGTAGCCGTCGGCGACGCGGCGGTCGCACGGCACGCCGGTGCGCTGCGCCGCGCGCAGGTCGGCGGGCACGACGTCGCCCGCGAACAGCGCGTGGCCCCAGCGGGCCAGGTCGCGCGGCGTCGAGCGCAGGCCGCCGCCGCAGTACTCGAACGACGCGTCGACGAAGTAGCGGCCCTCGGTCACCGTGGAGCCGCGGTGGAACGCGACGCCGCTGGCGTGGCCGTCGACCAGCCGCGGCACGGCGCGGCCGTCGTTCCACGCGGTGGCGGTCAGCTCCAGCGGGACCAGCAGGCGTCGCTCCAGCGCGGCGGCGAACGGCGCCCCGGTGACCGCCTCGACGACCAGGCCGAGCAGCACGAAGTTGGTGTCCGCGTACGACCAGTCGGTGCCCGGCGCGAACAGCGGCGCATCACCCGCGATGAAGCCGACGCACTCGACCGGGTCGGGCGCGCGGTCGGGTTCGGCGAGCACGCGCCGCTGGAACGCGTCCTTCCAGACGTGCTCGGGGATGCCGCTCCGGTGCGTCAGCAGGTGCCGCAGGGTGATCGCGTCGGCGTTCGGCACCGCGGCGTACCAGGGGCGTTCGCCGAGCACTGTCGCGACCCGCTGGTCCAGCGCGAGCTTCCCGTCGCCGATCAGCTGCAGCACGATCGCCGCGCAGTAGGTCTTGCCGATGCTGCCGGACAGGAACTGGTCGTCCGGGCCGAGGGGAATCGCGCCGGCCGCGTCCTGGGCGCCGGTGACCACGCCGAACGAGCGCCCGTCGGCCAGCACGACGCCGGCGCCGGCGCCGGGGAAGCCGCGCCGCCCGCGCGCGTCCTCGAGCAACTCCCGCGCGGCGGCCTCGAGCGGCGCCAGGTCGAAGGCGGCGGCCGCCGGTGTCGACGCGGGCGCGGCCGGGTCGTCCTGCGCGCGCGCGAACGGGGCCGCGGACAGCAGCAGCAACGGCAGCGCGAGTCGCCGCGCGAGGGTCGGCGGGTGGACGGTTCTCATGGGCGTTGCTACGGCGCCCGCGGCCGCGGCGTTGGCGCGTCGGTCGCGAGGCCTCGCCTCGGGGCTTCCGACGTCGGCGTGGGCTCGGCACGATGGTCGCCCGATGAAGGCGAACACACTCCGTGGACTGGGTGCGATCCTGGCGATCGCGGGGCCGCTGCGGCCGGCGCCGGCGCAGGACCCGGGCGCGGCGCCCGATGCCGCGCCGCCGCGCGTGGCGCGGGCGCTCGAGTGGCTGCGGTCGCCGCTGCCGGAGCGCCGCGAGCGGGCGCTGCGCACGCTCGAGTCCGCCGGCGCAGCCGCGGTGCCGGCGCTCGTGGACCGCCTGCGCGACGCGACCGCGGACGATCGCTGCGCGGAGGTGTTCGGCCAGACCCTGTTCTACGCGCCCGACGACGGGTTCTACTCGAGCCTGGACCCGGTCGAGTTCGGGTGGCCGGAGCCGAGCGGCTACGGCGATCTCGACCTGGTGTCCGCGCCCGAGCTGCGCGAGCGGCGCGGCGAGCTGCGCCGCAACCATGCGGCGCTGGACGGCGCGGACGGGCACGCGTGGCGCCTGCTGTTCGCGCTGTCGACGTGCGGCGAAGCCGCCGCGCCGGCGATCGACGTGATGATCCGCCTGCTGGCGCACGAGACCCTGGCCAGCGACGCCGGACAGGTGCTGGTCGAGATCGGGCCCCCGGCGGTGCCGGCACTGCTGGCGGCGATGCGCGATCGCCACCGCCGGCACGCGGCGGCGCAGGTCCTCGCCTGCCTGCAGGTCGGCCGGCCGGCGGGGCTGGTGCCCGGGCCGCTGGTCGGGCTGTTGCGTTCCGGCGACCGCCGCGTCCGGGTGGCGGCGCTGGAGGGGATCGGTCGGCTCGGCGACGGTGACGGCGACGCCGCCGCGGCGGTCGCCGCGGCGATCCGCGCCGACGACGGGCGCGCGCAGAAGCAGGGCGCCTGGGCGCTGTGCCGCATCGGGCGCGCCGCCGTGCCGGAGGTGCGTGGGCTGCTGCGCGGCGACCTCGACCGCCCGGCGCGCGCGGCCGTACTCGGCGCGATCCGCCTGCTCGGGCCGCACGCGCGCGAGGTCACCGCCGAGGTGATGGCGCTTGCGGGCACCGGAGTGGCGCCGGTGGAGCTGGCCGACGCGCTGGCGGCGGCCGCGCCCGACACCGAGCACGAGGAGCGCGCGTTCGGGCTGCTCGTGCGCCAGGCGCAGGAGGGCGCCATGATCGGCCGCGCCGCGGCCGTGCACGCGCTGGGTTCGTTCCGCGGGCAGGCGGCCGCGGCGGCGCCGCTGCTGGCGGCGCTGGTGAACCAGGAGGGCTACCTGCTGCGGCGCCTCGCGCTCGAGACCCTGACGCGGCTCGGGCCGGGCGCGCGCGCCGCGGCGCCGGCCGCGCTGGCGGTGATCGAGCACGACGGCGCCCTGGTCGATCGGGCGACGCTGCAGGGGCTCGTCAGCGTCGGCGTCCTCGACGTCGAGGAGGCGCGCGACGAGGACGCGGTCGCCGAGTGGGACCGCGGCCTGCGCTGCGTCGCGGTGTGCACGCTCGGCGCGATCGACCCCGGGTCGATGCCGCGGCAGCTCGAGTGGCTGCACGACGACGCGCTCGGCTGGAGCGCGGTCGAGGCGCTGGTGTCGATCGGGCCGACGGCGATCCCGGCGTGCGTCGACCTGCTCGACGAGAGCGTGCGTGGCGCGCTGGCGGCCGCGGCGCTGGCGCGGCTGGGCGAGAAGGGGATCGAGCAGCTGCTGCTGCGGATGGTCGATCCCGACCCGCAGGTGGTCGAGAACGTCGAGGGCGTGCTGCTGTGGCAGGCCGAGGGCATCGAGGGGCCGCTGGTGGCCATGCTGCGGCGCGGCAACGCGCGCGAACGCGACGCCGCCGCGCGGGTGCTGGCGGCGCGCGACCTGTCGCACCTGCGGCGCCGTGAGGCCGACGCGCTGCTGGCGGCCACGCGCGACGCGCCGGTCGAGCGGCTGCGCGACCTGGTCACGGCGCTGGAGACCGTCGACACCGACCGCGTGGTGCGCTTCCTCGTGCAGTGCACGAATCACGACGACGCCGACGTCCGCCGGCGCGCGGTCAGCGGGCTCGCCCACTACCAGGACGTGGATCGCGACGACGTCTGCGCGGCGCTGCGCAAGGCGCTCGCGGACCGGGCGCCGGAGGTGCGCATCGCGGCGACGGAGGGGCTCGCCCGCAGCAGCGGCGACGACGCGCGCTGCGTCGAGCCGCTGCTCGAGCAGGCGCGCGCGACGCTGGTCGAGGCGCGCGCCGCGGCGCTGGTGACGCTGGGGGTGTTCCGCGTCGGCGCCGAGCGCTCGTTGCCGGCGCTGCTCGACGCCCTCGCCGATCCGAGCGAGGCGGTCCGCGTCGGCGCCCTGCGCGGGTTCGCCGGGCTCGGCCCGCTGGCGCGGCCGCACGCCGACCGGGTCGTGGCGCAGCTGCACGGCGAGGGCGCGAGCGACGACTTGAAGAACGCGGTGCTCTCGGCCGTGGCGGCGATCCGGCCGGAGCTCGAGGCCGCGACCGACCGCGTGCGCGAACGGCTCGACGGCGGGGGTTTCGCGGTCGGCCTGGGCGGCGGCGCCGGGCCCGCCACTCCGGCGCCCGACATGGACGACGCGGCGTGGGCGGCGCTGCGTCGCGATCTGCAGAGCGAGCGGCGGTTCGTGATCGTGCGCGCGCTGCAGAAGGTGCGACAGGTCGGCGACGCGGCGGCACAGCTGCGCGACGACGTGGCGGCGCTGCTCGCGCACGACGACGAGCACGTGCGTCGCAACGCGATCGACACGCTGTGGTGGCTGGTCCGCGCCGAGGCCGCGCCGCAGCTCCTGCCGTGCCTCGGCGATCCGGCCGCCGTGGTGCGCGAGGCGGCGCTGCACAACCTGCAGTGGGTGCCGGCGACGCGGGCCGCGGCGGTGGTCGAGCCCGTCCTTCTGGCGATCGACGACCCGGTGCTCGACGTTCGGCTGGCGGCGATCGCGGCGGCCACGCGGTTGGCCTCGGCCGACGCGGCGCTGCAGTCGCGGGCCGAGGAGCGGTTCCGAGCGCTGTTCGACGACGCGGCCGCCGCGGTCGTGGCGCGCGCGGCCGCGGCGATGGCCGGGTTCTCCGTGCTCGAGCCCGCGTCGATCGAGGCGCTGGTCGACGGCCTGCGGCGCGACGATCCTGCCGTCCAGGCGGCGATGGCGACCGGGATGCGCGCGGCCGGCGAGCGCGCCGCGGCGGCGGTGCCGCGGCTGCGCGAGCTGGCGGCGCGGCCGAACACCGACCTGCGCGCCGCGTGCCTCCACGCGCTGGCGCGCATCGCGCCCGGCGACGCCGCGTCGATGTGGCTGGCGCTGGAGTCGCTGCAGGCCGACGGCGACGGCGGCGGTCCGGACGTCGATGCCGCGGCGTTCGCGGTGCTGGGCGTCTGACGCGCGGCGCCGTCAGTCGGCGCCGCCGAGGTCCACCGTCGCGCAGGCACCGGGACGCAGCGTGAACGCGCGGACGCGCGCAGAGCCGTCCGCGTCGCGCCAGAACAACAGCCACTCGCCGGCCGGCAGCGGGATCTCGTCTTCCGCGCCCATGTCGCACAGCGCCCGGATGTCGCTGCCGGCGCGGCGGTGGCAGAGCTGGAGCACGGTGTCGTCCGGGCGGCGCTCGACCCGCAGCGTGCCGGGCAGCGGCAGCATCGCGGTGCCGAGATCCAGCGTCGTGCGGCCGTCGAGCCAGTGCTCGCCCAGGTCGACGGTGCCGATCGCGATGCACGCGACCTCGACGCGGTAGAACCCGGCCGGCAGGTCGTCGACCGACCAGCGGCCGGTGTCGTCGGCCTGGAGCCGCACGCCGCGGCCGCTGTCGCGCTGCCACGCGGTGACCCGGGGCTCGTGCTCGTCGGCGCCGGCGGCCGGCGTCGGCAGGCGCAGCGCGATCGCGCCGCGCGGCGCCCGCTCGCCGCGCAGGTCGAACGCGAGCGATGCGCCCCCTGGCAGCACCGAGTCGAACCGGGCGCTCGGCAGCCGGTCGAGGTCGCGCCGCAGCTGCACCCGGCCCGCCTGCGCCGGCTGGTTGGCCAGGTCGAAGGAGCCGTCCTCGGCGATCTGGTCGCGGTCCGCCCAGCCGCCGTCGTGGGTCTCGAACTCGACCCACCAGCCGCTCAGCGGTTCGCCGTCGACGCCGACCGCGGTGCCGTGCACGCGCTGCTCGCGCCGCAGGTGGACCGGCGCCGGATTCAGCCCGACGGCCGCGACCAGGACCGGGGTCCGGCCGAGGCCGTTGCGGTCGCCGCCGGCGCGCACGACCCTGGGACCGATCGGCACGCGCTCGAAGCGGAACGCGCCATTCTCGTCGCTCTCCGTGCGCCGCAGCGGCTGCAGCGCGTCGTCGCCGAGGCACACGGGCACGCCGGCGGCCGGCTCGCCGTCCTCGCCGTAGACGATGCCGGCGACGGCGCCGGTGTCGTGGTCGTCGTCCTGGGCGGTCTCGACCAGGGTGTCGAGCCGCAGCGACGTGTAGCTGCCCACGGCGATGCGCCGGAACGGCAGGTCGGCGAGCACCGGCGTGCCCGGCAGGGTGTCGGACCCCCCGGTCGTCGCGATCAGCGGATCCGCGAACAGCAGCTCGGGGTGCAGGCCGCGCTGCGGCGTCACGTCGTCGGACCAGGAGCCGTGGGTCACGCGGAACTCGGTGTCGGCGCCGTGCGCCCGGGTCACCAGGGCCACGGACACCGCGCGCAGCACCGCCCGCTCGTGCGACGCCGACTGCGTCGGCGCGACCGCGGTGACCGTGCGTTCGCCGCCGGCGAACAGCTCCAGCTCGCGCGGCGGTTCGTCCCCGATCGCGACGCAGACGCGGTGCGCCGGCGCGCGGCCGTTCCACTGCAGCAGGACCTCGCCGCGGTCGTCGGTGACCTCCGGCCAGCGGTTCCGCGCGCTGCCGGTCGGGCCGATCGCCACCCGGATGCCGGCGACCGGCAGGCCGAGGCGGTCGACGGCGCGGCACCGCAGCGCGAACGCGAACGGGTGGCTCAGGTCCACGCCGCCGAACGCGGCATGAGCCAGCGCCTCCCGCGCCGCGTCGGCGTGGGCCTCCGGCGCGCCGGCACGCGCCGCAGCCGTGTCGGGCAACGGACCGACGGCGGCGGGTGCGGGCTCCGGTTGCATGGTCGGATCGCCGCCGAGCTGCCAGAGCAGCGCGGCGCCGAGCAGCAGCGCGGCTGCCGCGCCGGTGAGCTTCGTCACGTGGGTCATCAGCACTCCCAGGGACACGCCGGCCGCGGTGACCGGGTGGATCACGAGGCCGGTGGCGGCGCAGAGCCCGGCGCGCCATTCGCCGGGTCTGCCGCGGCGGTCGAGCGCAGTGCGCAGCAGCACCAGCCCGCGCTGCAGCCGGCTCTTGACGGTCGCCGGCGGGACGTCGAGCTGCGCGGCGATCGCCGCCGGCGGCAACCCCTCGAAGTAGCGCAGCAGCAGCGTCGACTGGTACGGCTCGGGCAGACCGAACTGCGCGGCGGTGACCGCGCGCAGGCTGTCGCGGCGGGCGGCCGCGGCGGAGGCCGGCGGCTGCGCCTCGGGGGTGGCGGCCAACCGCTCGCGGCGCTGCCGCCGCGCGGCGGCGCGGCGGTGGCTGCTCGCGAGTCGGCGCAGGATCGTCGCCAGCCACGCGGCCAGGGCGTGCGGCTGCGGCGGCGGCGTGCGCAGCGCCCGCAGCGCGGTCTCCTGCACCAGATCGTCGGCGTGGTCGCGGCCGACCAGGTCGAGCGCGAGGGCGCGCAGCGCACCGGCGTTCTGGGCGAGTTCGCGTTCGATCGACTGCAGCGGGGTCATGGTGCGGGCCGGCGGCGCCGTCCGGTTGTATCACCCCTCTTCACGCCGCGCCGGGCGGCGGGGATGCACGGATTCGGCGACGTTCTCGCGGGCCGCGGCGCCGGGGGGCGGGCGCGGCGCCGGGCGGATCAGCGCGGCGGGAACGCGCCGCGCCACGGCACCGGCGCGGTGTCGGGCCAGCCGCGGCCGCTGAGATCGAGCGCGCCGGTCGCGCCCGGACCGGCCGGGTCGGGGCGGTAGATGGCGTCGAGACCCGGGTCGCCTTCGACGCCGGCGGCTTCCCAACCGGGCGGGTAGTGCAGCCGCGTGGCAGCCCACAGGCTCGAGCTGCGGAACGCTTGCAGCGCCGCGAAGTCGAGCAGCACGGCGCCGGCCGAGTACTCCTCGAGCAGGCGCGACGTCGGGCCCGGGTGCGAGCGGAAGTACAGGTTGCCGTCGAACACCTGCGCGCCGTCGTCACACCGCGCATCGAACACGATCGGCTGGTCGCCGGTGTGGACGAAGATGTTGTTGTACACCTCGTGTGGCTCGGCCGGAGTGAACGGCGCGAAGCGGTAGCTGGCGCCGGAGCCGTGCCCGTCGACG
Source organism: Planctomycetota bacterium (assembly GCA_050245995.1). GTDB lineage: Bacteria > Planctomycetota > UBA1135 > UBA1135 > UBA2386 > JBFWWV01. The sequence continues at coordinate 111,479 of JBFWWV010000012.1, forward strand.
TCCTCGGCGCCGACGATCGTGTTGTGATAGACCTTCCACGGGTCGGGCCCGGTCAGCAGCGCGGTGTCGTGCAGGCCGAACGCCGGCCCGGTCGCCATGCCGTCGCCGGCGGGTCCGCGCCAGGACGGCTCCAGCAGGCCGAGCGGGTCGTCGCGGCCGTACAGCTGCCGGACGCTGGTGTCGATCACGTTGTGGTGGACGTACTTCGTGCCGATCGCGTCGGGCGGCGGCGCGCCGGAGCCGTGCCACGACACGGCGGCCGCGACCTCCACGAGCAGGTTGTGATGGAACTCGACGCGGTGGCCCGCGGAGCCCAGCTGCAGCACGTCGTCGCGGATGCGATGGAACGCGCAACCGTGGATCTCGACGTCGGTCGGGCGGTCGATGGCGTCGATCGCGTCGAACAGGTTCCGGAACAGGCAGCTGTCGATCTCGACCTCGTCGACCGTGCCCTCCAGGAACACGCCGGCGCCCTGCATCGAGTGCGCCGGCGCGCTGCTGGCCGGGCGCTTGACGTCGCTGCGCGCGACCCACGGCGGGAAGCCGCCGTCGAACGTGCAGCGCTCCAGCAGCAGGTAGCGCGCCCGGTCGCGCGCGACCAGGTGGTAGCGGCCGCCGCGGAACGTGCAGTCGCGGAACACGATGTCGTGGCAGTCGCCGGCGATGTGCACCATCTGGTTGCCGTGGCGCAGGTGCACGTCCTCGAACACCAGGTGGGAGGCGCCGTCGAGCCGCAGGACGGACGCGCCCGAGAACACGATCAGCTCGTTCGCGCGCGGGTCGGCGTTGGGCGGCACGAGCAGGTTCAGCCGCGTCTGGTAGCGCCCGTGCGCGAGCCGCACGTAGATGCGGCCGTCGGTCGCGTCCCAGTGCAGGCCGGGGCCGGCGTAGTAGGGCGCGGTCTCGCTGTAGTCCTCCAGCGTGCTGCTCAGCGGCGCGAGGTCCTCGTACGGGACCAGCTGGTGGCCGCCGTCGGCGTCGGTCAGGTAGCCGAACACGCGGTCGACGTCGGCGAACGTCGCAGTCGAGCGGTACAGCTGCAGCCCCGGCTGCACGGGCTCCCAGTCCTGGTTGGGTGCCGAGCGGAACGGGCGCAGTCCGCCGTCGATCACCGCGGTCTCGCCGGGGTGGCTGCGGATCGTGATCGGCTGCGCCGCGGTACCGTCCGCCAGCACGCGGATCTCGGACTCGAAGTAGGTGCCGCCCCGCAGCACCAGCGTCTCGCCGCGCTGCAGGCCGAGGACGCCGCGCGTCACCGTGCGCCACGGTCGCAGGAACGTGCCGCTGTCGGCGTCGTCGCCGTCGGGGGCCACGTACCAGACGCGGGCCGCCGGGGCCGGCGGGTCGCCCTCGCGGTCGTCGACGACCACCGGCACCGGCACGCCGCTGTCGCAGGCGCCGAGCAGCGCGCCGAGCGCGACCAGGAAGGTGGTGACCGCGGTCGTGCGGGTGGTCCGGTGGCGTATCATCATCGGGTCCCCGGTGGGCGAGGAGGTGGCCGAAAGGCTGTGCCGGGGCGGCGTGAGGGGCCGCGCAAGGAGGGCCAGTCTCCCCCAATGTCCCGCCGGGTTCCAGTGGCGGCACCGCATCGGAGCGTTCGTTCACACAATCTGCGCAATCCGCGCATTGCGGTCACGCGTGCAGCGGCGGCGCCATTGCGGGCGTGACCCGCCGGGGCCGTCCGCTATCATCGTCGTCGAGGGGTGGGCCCTCACCCCCGTCGCGCGTGGCGCGACGGTCCAGCCCACCGCGGGGCAGCGCGGCCCCGGCACCGACGCCGGTCCTCGAGCGCATCGACATCAGGAGTGAGAACACCGTGGAACGGATCCTCGTTACCGGCGGCGCCGGCTTCATCGGCTCGCATCTCGGCGCGCGATTGCTGGCGCGTGGCTGCAGCGTACGCGTGCTCGACAACCTCGATCCGTTCTACGACCCGGCGCGCAAGCGGCGCAACCTCGCGCAGCTCGCCCAGCAGGGCGGCGGTCGCTTCGAGTTCCTCGAGGGCGACATCCGCGACGCCGAGCACTGCCGCCGCGCCGTGCGCGGCTGCGACACCATCGTCCATCTCGCGGCGCTCGCCGGCGTGCGGCCGTCGATCCAGGACCCGGTGCGCTACATGGACGTGAACGTGACCGGCACGCAGCTGCTGCTGGAGCAGGTCGAGGACCCGGACGTGCGCGTGGTGTTCGGCAGCAGCTCGTCGGTCTACGGCGGCAACGACAAGGTGCCGTTCGCCGAGACCGACAACGTCGATCACCCGGTCTCGCCCTACGCGGCCAGCAAGAAGGCCGGCGAGGTGCTCGCCTACGCGTTCCACCACCTGCGCGGCAACCCGGTGACGTGCCTGCGGTTCTTCACCGTCTACGGGCCGCGGCAGCGGCCGGAGATGGCGATCCACAAGTTCGCGCGCCACATCGTCGCGGGCACGCCGCTGCCGTTCTTCGGCGACGGCACGACGCGGCGCGACTACACCTACGTCGACGACATCGTCAGCGGCGTCGTCGCGGCGATGGAGCGCGCGCAGGGCTACCGCATCTACAACCTCGGCGGCTCGGCGACGACCTCGCTGCGCGAGCTGGTGTCGCTGCTCGAGCAGGCCCTCGGCCGGCGCGCGGTCCTCGACCGCAAGCCCGACCAGCCGGGCGACGTGCCGCAGACCTGGGCCGATGTGTCGCTGGCCGAGCGCGAGCTCGACTACCGCTGCACGACGCCGGTGCGGCTGGGCATCGAGCGCTTCTGCGAGTGGTACCTGCGCGAGGAGGTCGGCGGCGCGGCGCCCGCGGTCAGCGCCCCGGCTGCCCCCCGCGCAGCACACGGCGCACCGTGACGAACGTCTCGGCCGCGTCCATGCAGCACTGGTTGCCCCAGGCGTGCGCGCGGTTGCGCAGCCCCTGCAGGCTGCGCGGGTGCGGGTACTCGCGCAGTTCGCTCTCGTAGCACGCCATCGCCTCGAGCTTGCGTTCGAGCGTGGTGGAGATGTCGACCCAGGTGTCGGGCACGAACGTGCGCGGGAACGCCCATTCGGTGCTGCTGGCGGTGTCGAACGCCAGCACCGACTCGAGCGTCGGCTGCAGCGGTCGCGTCGCCACCAGCGTCGCCTGGAACAGCAGCTGGTGGTCGCGGTTGGCGTCGCCGCCGAACTGGCAGTAGACGACGCGCGGCTGCACCTCGCGCATCACCGCCTCGATCGGCGCGATCACGTCGGTCAGAGTCAGCGTGTCGAGCCGCTGGTCCGGGAACCGCAGGAAGCGCACGTCGCCGACGCCGAGCACCCGCGCGGCCCGGCGCGCGTGCTCCTCCATGCCGACGGCGCGGTCGCCGTACCGCAGCGACTCGCCCTCGCAGGCGATGACGGACGTCACCGCGTCGCCGGCCGCCGTGTGCAGCGCCACCGTGCCGCCGCAGCCGAGCAGTTCGTCGTCGGGATGGGCGGCGATCACGAGGACGTTGGCGCGGGTTCCGGTCATGGGCGGATCGAGGGGTGACGGGCGGGGAGTTCAGGCGCTGCCGGCGCTCGCGCGTCCGGTCAGGTTGGACAGGAGCCACATGCCGTCGCCGCCGAGGATGCTGCGCGGCGCGCGCACCAGCGCCACGGCCAGCACCGCACCGGCCACCAGCAGCGTCGACGTCAGCACGGCGAACGGCTGGTGCCACAGGGAGCGCATGCCCTCGGCCAGCGGCCAGGTCAGCGCGGCGACGGCGGTGCCGACGACGGCGCCGCGCACGTGCAGCGACGCGAACCGCGCCCAGCCCATGCCGGTGGTCCGCAGGCTCAGCTGCGCCATCATCAGGTAGTTGACGCCGAGCGCCGCGACGATGCCGATGGCGACGCCGTCGACGCCGTCTTCGGTGCCGATCCAGGCGCCGGTGAAGATCAGCGCCGCGAAGATCGCCTGGCGCCACGCGCGCGCGTAGACGGTGCCGGTGGCGCGCGCGAGCATGTCGCTGATCTTGTAGCCGGTGCGGAACACCAGCCCGAACATCAGCACCTGGAACGGCAGCACCACCGACTCCCACTTGGGGCCGAGCACGACGGCGACGAGCTCGGGCGCCAGCACGATGCTGAGCGCCGACGCCGGCGCCATGATCGTCGCCACCAGCGACACGCCGCGGCCGTACGCCAGCCGCAGGCTCGCGCGGTCGTCCTGGCACCGCGACAGCAGCGGGAACACGATGCGGTCGACGACCTCGCCGAGGAACATCGCCGGCATCGCCATCAGCTGGTAGGCGCGGCCGTAGACGCCGAGCGCCGCCGCCGACATCCAGCGGCCGACGACGAAGTTGTCGCCCTGCGACGCGGCGACGTTGCAAAGGCGGGCGGCGACGAAGCCGGTGCCGTAGTGCACCAGCTCGCGGGTGGCGCCGCGCACCGGCCACACAGCGCGTTCGTGCGGCCGGACCCAGACCAGCGCCACGCTCTTGACCAGGGCCTGGCCGAGGTGCGCCGCCACCAGCGACCACACGCCGCAGCCCAGCATCGCGCAGCCGATGCCGATCGGCAGCCAGCCGATCAGGACGCCGGCGACCTCGGCCTGGGCCAGCGACCGCATCTGCATGCCGCGCTGCAGCAGCGCCTCGGGCACCAGCCCCGGCGCCTGGATCGCGAACAGCAGCGACATCGCGCGCATCACCGGCACCAGCTGCTCCATGTGGAAGAAGGCGCCGACCAGGGGCGCCGTCACCCACATCAGCCCGATCAGCCCGATCGCCACCATCCACGACAACGCGAACGCCGAGCGCACGTGGTCCGGCCGGAGCTCCTGGCGCTGCACCAGCGCCGGCGACACGCCGGCGTGCACCGCGCGGCCCGCGCCGACGACGATCAGCGTCGCCGTCATCACGCCGAACTCGGCGGCGGTCAGGTGTCGCGCGAGCACCGCCAGCAGCGCGAACTGGCCGAGGCCCTGGGCGCCGAGGCCCAGGGACGACCAGGTCACCCATCCGAGGCTGTGTCGCGGTCCACCGTTCATGCGACGTTCCGTTGCTGCGGAGTCTGCCCGTCGCGGCACCGCGGCGCTAGCATCTCCGACCCGCGCCGCGCCGGCGCAGCTCGCCCGTGCAACGCGTCCTCACAGCCTGTTTGGCGGCGGTCTTCCTGCTGCTGCCGATCCAGTTCCTGGTGCTGCCGTTCAACATGTCGGCCGCGGACCTGGTCGGCTTCGCGACGCTGCCGCTGTGCTGGGTGGTGCTGCTGCACGGCAAGAAGCCGGTCGTCGCGCCGCTGCTGCCCGCGTTCTGGCTGGTCGCCGTCGTGACCGGGCTCTCGGTCCTGCTGTCCGCCGACCCGGGCGGCAGCCTGACGTCGCTGCTGAAGGAGGTCTACCTCTACGGCTGGCTGGTGACCGTGTGCACGATCTGGGCCAACGCCGACGAGCGCGCCGGGCGCCTGCTGCTGATCGCGTGGCTCGCCGGCGTCTACGCCAACGGCGCGCTGATCCTGCTGCAGTTCGTCAGCCCCGCGGTGCTGGACACCATGAACGCGATGGTCGCCGGCGTCGGCAAGCTCGACCTGAACCGGCCGTCCGGCCTGATGGAGAACAGCAACGCCGCGGCGCTGTACCAGGTCACCGGCTTCGTGCCGCTGGTGGCCCTGCGCCTGCCGTACGGCCGCATGCTGATCGCCGGCTCGGTGCTCTTGCTGACCGTGCTCGGCACCGGCTCGATGGGCGCCCTGCTGGCGTTCGCGACCGGCCTCGCGGCGGGCCTGGCCGGCCTGATCGTGCTGTTCCAGGACTGGCGCCGGGTGCTGCAGTTCGGCGTCGCCGCCGGCCTCGTGGCGTCGGTGCTGGCGGTGGTGGTCCTGGTGGCGACGCAGACGGTGCCCGGCATCCAGGAGCGCATCGACTACGTGCTGACCGGCCGCAGCGGCTACTCCGCGGAGAGCCGCTTCGAGATCTGGGAGCGCGGCCTCGACATGTTCTTCGGCGAGCCGCGCCTGTTCGGCGTCGGGCCGGACCAGTACAAGCAGATCACCGGCAAGGAGCTGCACAACGACGCGTTCTCGCACCTGATCGAGCGCGGGCCGCCGGGGCTGATGGCGCTGCTGCTGCTGGCGTTCTGCGCGGTGCGGCACGCGGTGCAGCTGGCGCTGCGCGGACGGCAGCTGCGCGATCCGTCGCTGCTCGGCTTCCTGGCCGGGCTGGTCTCGATCGCGACCGTGGGCATGACCCACGAGGTGTTCCACCAGCGGCCGGTGTGGATGGTGCTGGCGCTGCAGGAGGCGTGGTGGTGGCGCACCCGGCAGCGCGCGTCGCGGCCGGCCGTTCCCACGGGCCTCCCCGCCGACGGTCATCTGCGCGACGTCTCGACCAGTCGGCGCACACAGTCGACGACGTAGTCGGCGTCCTCGTCGCTCATGCGCGAGTACAGCGGCAGCGACAGCATGCGCTGGAACGCGTCCCAGGCGACCGGGAAGTCGGTCGGGGCCCAGCCGTACTTGTCGCGGTAGTAGGGGTGCACGTGGATCGGGATGAAGTGCACCGAAGCGGTGACGCCGAGGTCGGCGAGGCGGCGCACGAACTCGTCGCGGTCGATCGAGAGGCGCGCGGTGTCGAGCCGCAGCACGTACAGGTGGTGGGCGCTCTCGACGTCGGGCCGCACCGGCAGCGTCTCGAGCTCCGGCAGGTCGGCGAACGCGCGGTCGTAGCGCGCCACGAGCTGCAGGCGCCGCGCGTGCATCTCGGCCATGCGCGTGAGCTGGACCCGGCCGATCGCCGCCTGCACGTCGGTCATGTTGTACTTGAAGCCCGGCGCCAGGATGTCGTAGCGCCAGCTGCCGCCCTTCTCGTAGCGCCGGGCCGCGTCCTTGCTCATGCCGTGCAGGTGCAGCACCCGCGCGCGCTCGAGCAGGCCCGGGTCGCCGGTCAGCATGCCGCCCTCGGCGGTCGTCAGGTTCTTGGTGGCGTAGAAGCTGAACGCGGTCAGGTTGCCGTGCCCGCCGATCATCCGGCCGCCGTGGCGCGCCGGCAGCGCGTGCGCGGCGTCCTCCACGATCGGGATGCCGCGGCCCCGCGCCAGCGCCGTGATCGCGCCCATGTCGACCGGGTGACCGGCGTAGTGCACCGCGACGATGGCCCGCGCACCCTCGAGGCCGCGCTCGAGCGCGGCCGGCGACAGGTTGAGCGTGTCGGGCTCGACGTCGCACAGCACCGGCACGGCGCCGACGTGTTCGATGACGTTGACCGAGGCGGCGAACGTCATCGGCGTGGTGGCGACCCGGTCGCCGGGCCGCACGCCGAGCGTCAGCAGCGCGATGTGCAGGCCCGCCGTGCAGGAGTTGAGCGCCAGCGCGCCGGGCGCCTGCACGTAGGCGGCGAACTCCTCCTCGAACTTGCGGGTCTTCGGACCGGTGGTGATCCAGTCGGATCGCAGCGTGTCGACGACCTCGGCGATCTCGGCCTCGGTGATGTTGGGCGGGGAGAACGGAACGGAGCGGGCGGGGGCCTGGGGCAGCTGGGGACTCATGGCGGGTAGGTCAGTTGTTGCCGCGTTCGTCGACGAAGAAACCGAACTGGATGCTCAGGATGCGGGCCAGCAGCGAGCGCGACCACGTTGCGGTCGTGTGGTCGACGACGATGACGTCGCCCGGCTTGATCGCCAGGCCGGACGACTCCATCAGCGCGTTGCCGCTGATCTCGAACGTGGCCGGCAGGATGCGGCCGTCGTCCGCCTTGCGGAACACGGTCGCGTACGGCGGATCGGCGATGATGTCGACGCCGCCGGCGACGGCGAGCGCCTGCATCAGGTTGTAGGTGACCTCCGGCGGGTACTCGTAGGCACCCGGCTTGGTGACCAGGCCGATGACCGTGAACGTGTCGGGCTCGTAGCGCTCGACCTCGATGGTCTCGCCGCCGAGCAGGCGTACGTCCGAGAACGGCACGTTGAGCCCGCGCACCGGCAGCACGATGTCGGTGCCGACGCGTTCGTCGCGCGGGCGCACCCGGATCAGGCGCGCGCCGACGACGAGGTTGGTCGACTTCAGGATGCCGCCGGCCTCCGACAACGCGCCGAACAGGGTCAGCTGGTCGCTGCGCAGCTCGTGCACGCCCGGGTCCTCGACCGCGCCGATCACGGTCACCGGCACGCGGCGGTGCTCGGCGACCCGTGCCACGACGGCCGGGCGATCGACCAGGAACTGGGGGTGGACCGCGTCGGCGATCGCCGCCTCGATCTCGAGCAGCGTGCGGCCACGCACGTCGATGGCGCCGGCCAGCGGCACCTGGACCTTGCCGTCCTTGTCGACCCGTGTCAGGTGCACGGTGCCGCCGGCGCCCGCCGTCGCGGCGCTCGGGGTGAGCAGCGCAGGCGGGCCGTGGATCTCGAGCAGGTCGCCGCTGTCGACCCGGTAGGGGCCGGGCGGGGGGATCGACCGCATGAGCGCGGCGCGGTCCAGCTCCGGCGTGACGGGGCCCGCGAGCTGGAACTCGCGCAGCTCGTCCGGCTCCAGGAAGAACCGCGCGCTGCCGCAGCCGGCGGCGACGAACGACCACAGCAGCAGCAGCAGCGCGCCGGCTGGCGCCCGCGCGCCGCGGGATCGACGAAGGGGATTGCGATGCACCGGGGCCATGGCGATGTCCTTCACCGGGTCCCCGTGGTGCGGCCGGGACCGCGCTGGTCGTCCTTGGCGCCGAGCAGCCGGTCGGTCGGCCCGGCCGGCCCGCGCAGCGAGTGCACGTCGGCGACGCCGATGGCGGCGGCGCCCTTGGTGCCCGCGAGCACCGCACCGGCGATGCGGCCCGCGACGGCCGCGACCAGCGACAGCGCCGACAGCACGGCCTTGCGCGTGGTGTGGCCGCTGCGCACCAGCAGCAGCGTCTCGTCGCACACGGCGGCGACGACGCGGGCGTCGTTGTCGAGCAACAGCGGCGGCGAGTCGACCAGGATCCGGTCGAAGTCCGGGCGCAGCGTCGCGAGCGTCGTCGCCAGGTGCTCGTCGAGCTGTGGGTCGATCGCGTTGCCCGGGCCGGCGCCGGCGGGCAGCACGAACAGGTTGGGGATCGGCGTCGGCGCGATCGCGGCGGCGGGCTCGACACGGCGGTCGAGCACCTGCCGCAGGCCGTCGCGCGCGGTCACGCCCAGCGTCGCGGCGAGCTGCGCACCGCGCAGGTCGGCGTCGACGAGCAGGATGCGCTGGCCGGCCTGGGCCATCGCCACGCCGAGACCGGCGGCCACCAGCGTGCGGCCCGGGTGCTCGACGGGCGCGGTGATCTGCAGGACGCGGCAGCGCTCGCTGCGCACGCCGAACTGCAGCACGGTGCGCAGCGACCGCATCGCCGCCGCGAAGGCGGGGCGCCGGCTCCAGGTCTCGCGCACCGACGCGCCGCGGCCGACCCGTGGCAGCGTCGCGAGCAGCGGCACCAGCGCGGCGACCTCCTCCGGCGTGCGAAGGCGCTGGTCGACCAGCGACCGCAGCCAGGCGATGCCCGTCGCCAGCACCAGGCCCAGGAACGTCGCGATCGCCACCAGGGTGCGCTTGGACGACGCCACCGTGCTGCCCGACGGGGTCGCGCGCTCGTAGACCATGGCGTTGAGCTCGACCTTGCGGGCGGCGTCGAGTCGCTCGTTGATGTCGAGCGTGCGGACGCGGTCGTAGAGCACGTCCGCGACCTTGCGGGCCCGTTCGTAGCGCACCTCGATCGCGCGGTACTCGGCCTGCGCGGGGTTGACCTCGAGCACCTGGCGCTCGTGCTCGGCGACCTTGGCGCGGAGGTCGGCGACCTTCTCGCGCGCGCCGGCGAGGCGGTGCTCGAGCAGCGCCACGTAGCCCTCGGCGACCTGCGTGTCGTTGGTCTGGGCCTCGCGCTCGGCCGCGGCGATGCGCTGCTCCAGGCGCTGCACCTCGGGGTGCTCGCGCGTCGCGGCGGTCAGCAGCTGCTGCAGCCGCTCGCGCAGCTGCTGGATCTCGGTCTGCGCCGGCCGCGGCTGGAACACGCCGCCGCTGGTCAGCGGCAGCTGCCGCAGCAGCTCCGCCGACGCCGCCATGCTCTTGGCCGCCTTCCACGCCGCCTCGGCCTCGACCGCGTCGATCTCGGCGCGCGTCAGCGCGTTGTTGAGCTCGCGGTAGCGCTCGGCGGCGAGCAGGCCGGCGTCCTGCGACGGGCCGACGCCGGGGTGCGTCCGCAGGAACTCGACCTGCTCGGCGTGCACGGCCTGCAGCTCGGCCTCGTAGCGCTCGAGCTGCGCGGTCAGGTCGGTCAGCACCGCGCTCGCGGTCTCGCGGTTGTTGTCGGCGTGGAACGCGAGGTAGGTGTCGACGATGTCGTTGACGAGGTCGCAGGCGTCGTCCAGCGCCGGCGAGTCCAGGCTCACCGTGATCAGCTCGTCCTGCGCCCCGACCGCGATCTTCAGGTTGCGCTGCAGCCACGCCAGGTGGTTGGTCGCGTCACCGAACAGCGGCCGCGGCCCGAACGCCGCCAGCGCCGCCTCGAGCACCGGCGCCGACCGCAGCAGCGCCGCCTGCGTGTTGGCGTAGTTGCGCGACTGCACCCACAGCGACACGTCGTTGCCGGGCATCAGCGGCGACTCGCGCTCGACGTAGAGCATCGACCGCGCGCGCCAGATCGTCCCGCGCTGCTCCGCGAGCCACGTCCCGGCGGCAGCGGCCGCCAGGGTCAGGCCGGCGATCAACCAGCGTCCGCGCCACAGGAACGCGAGCGCCTGGCCCGGCGACGGGTCGGGCACCGGGTGACGTGTTTCGATCTCGGCCATCTCAGGGGGACGTTGGGCTGGGTGCTCCGGGGCGCCGGAGCGCGGTCAGGCGCTGAACGAGGTGCGGGCGTGCGCCGGCGGCGTCTGCGCGGGCTTGCGGTACTCGGGCAGGACGCGGCGCAGTGTCGCCCGGATCTCGTCGGCGGTCCGGCCGGGCGCGGCGAGCTCCTCGAGCATCCGCGCGATCGGCACGGTCGGCGAGCCGCCGCGCCAGACGAAGACCTTGGGGCACGCCGTGCGATCGACCAGCTCCTCGGGCAGGGCGAGCTCCTCGTAGAGCTTCTCGCCCGGCCGCACGCCGGTGTACTCGATGCGGATCTGCAGGCCGGGTTCGAAGCCCGACAGCCGGATCATCTGCTCGGCGAGGTGCTGGATGCGCACGGGCTCGCCCATGTCGAGCAGCATGACCTCGCCGCCGTCGCCGAGCGCGGCGGCCTCGAGCACCAGCCGGCTGGCCTCGGGGATGGTCATGAAGAAGCGCTCCATCTGCGGGTGCGTCACCGTCAGCGGGCCGCCGCGCGCGATCTGCTCGCGGAACAGCGGGATCACGCTGCCGGCGGAGCCCATGACGTTGCCGAACCGCACCGACACGAAGCGCACGTCGCTGCGCGCGTCCAGGTCCTTGATGTACAGCTCGGCGCAGCGCTTGGTGGCGCCCATGACCGACGACGGGTTGACCGCCTTGTCGGTGGACACCAGCAGGAAGCGCTCGACCTCGAAGCGGTGCGCCAGGTCGGCGACCGTCTTGGTGCCGAACACGTTGTTCTTGATGGCCTCGCCCGGGACCTCCTCCATCATCGGCACGTGCTTGTGCGCCGCCGCGTGGAACACGATGTCGGGCTCGTGGTCCTCGAAGATGCACTCCATGCGCCGCGCGTCGGTGACGTCGGCCAGCTCCTGGACGATCTCGACGCCGAGGTCGCGGCCGAACAGCTCGCGGTGGATCTGGTACAGGCAGTTCTCGGCGCGCTCGACCAGCACCAGCCGGCGCGGCTTGAGCTGCACGATCTGGCGGCACAGCTCCGAGCCGATGCTGCCGCCGGCGCCGGTCACGATCGCGGTCTTGCCGGCGACCGCCGCGGGCGCGGCGCTGCGCTCGATCTCCACCGGCTTGCGCCCGAGCAGGTCCTCGATGGCGACGTCGCGCATCTGCGACACGCGCACCTTGCCGCTCAGGATCTCGTGGTAGTGCGGCACGATCTTGGTCGTGAGCCGCGCCGCCTTGCAGCGCTCGACGATGCGATGCAGCGCCGCGGAGTCGGCGTTGGCGATGGCGATGAGCGCGGTGTCTGCGTCCAGGCGCCGCGCGATCAGGTCGAGGTGCTCGGTGGTCCCCGCGACCGGGATGCCGCAGATCCGGCGGCCGACCTTGCACGGGTCGTCGTCCAGGAAGGCGACCGGCTCGAGGCCCAGGTCGGCGCGGTCGCGCAGCTCGCGCACCAGCACCGAGCCGCTCCAGCCGGCGCCGATCAGCAGCGCGCGGTGGCGCTGCTCGGCGGGCGTGACCAGCAGGCGCCGCCGGCGATGGGTCTGCAGCGAGCGCAGGCAGCGCACCGCGCAAAGGCCGAGGATCGCCAGCGTGGCGTCGAGCACGATCACGCTGACGGGCAGCATGATCGAGTGCAGGACGGGCCACTCGTCCGCGAACGGCGCGCCGCCGTAGCGCACGACCAGCAGGACCAGGGACGCGGCGGACACCGCCGCGACGATCGGCAGCACGTCGGTGGCGCCGACGTACGACCAGCTGCGGCTGGGAACGCGCAGCAGCGCCATCGCGCCGTACTGCAGGGCCAGCGCCAGCGGCAGGTTGACGATCAGCACGGTCGCCATCTGCCCGTGCGGCCAGCCCTCGTAGCGCACGAGGAAGGCCAGCAGCAGCGCCATCGCGAGCACGCCGAGGTCGATCGCCACGCACACCGCCGAATGCAGCCACGGGCGGCGTTCGACCGCGGCCAGTGGCCGCACGGCGAATGTCGTGCGCATTGTGTCGAACAGGCGCGCCAGGCCCGCTCTCGCGATACCTCGCGCGTCCCGACTACCCGATCGGAATCGCATCATTGGTTCTCCCAGCACTCGAGCGAACGCGCGATCGGCAAGGATGCGTGAGGGGCCGGTGAGTACCTCGCACGCCCGAGCGCTCGTTCGGTACTGACTAGGTACTGAACCGGATGTCCGCTTGCAAGGTGGTTCAGTGCGACCCGATCGTTAATACGTGGACATGAACAGGTGGGGATCGCGGGCCCGCGGCGGCGGTGCGCACCGCGTATCCACGCCGCGCCAACCGTCGCATTCCTCTTCCGATCGTGAGTGACTCCCCCGCAGAGCAGCGCGGCGAAGCGCCGCGCGCCAAGGTCGTGCTGATCGGCGGCCCCGACGTCGACGCGCGCCTGCCGCTGGTCCACCGGCTCGCGCCCGAGTTCGACGTGACGGTGTTCGGTGCATCGTCGATGCTCGCCGAAACCTTCGCGCAGCATGGGGTTTCGTTCCGCGCCTACCCGCTGGATCGACGCCTCGCGCCGTTCTCCGATGTGCGTACGGTGCGCGCGCTGACGAAGCTGCTGCGCGAGCTGCGGCCCGATCTCGTGCACGCGTTCGACACCAAGCCGGGCGTGTTCGGCTGCATCGCCGCGCAGCGCGCCGGTGTGCCTTCGTCGGTGTGCACCGTGACCGGGCTCGGCTCGCTCTATTCGGCGGGCGGTATCAAGACGGCGTTGCTCCGGCGCGTCTACGAGTGGCTGCAGCGCGCGGCCAGTCGACGCGCGGCGCGGACCGTGTTCCAGAACCACGACGACCTGCGGCAGCTCGTGGCCGCCGGCGTCGTCGCACCCGAGCGCGCGACCGTGATCCTCGGCAGCGGCGTCGACACGGCGCACTTCGCGCCGGCGCGCGTGGCGCCCGGTCGGCGGCAGGAACTGCGCGCGGAGCTGGGCCTGCCCGTCGACGCGGTGGTGGTGACGATGATCGCCCGCGTCACGCGCACCAAGGGCGTGCTCGAGTTCGCCGACGCGGCGCGCGCCGTGCGCGCGACCCGCGCCGGCGTCCGCTTCCTGCTGGTCGGGCCCGACGACGAGGGCAGCCGCGATCGGCTGCGGCCCGAGGAGCTGCAGCAGCTGCGCCAGGCCGTGACCTGGCCCGGCGCGCGCGCCGACATCGTCGACGTGCTGGCCGCCACCGACGTGTTCGTGCTGCCGACGGCCTACCGCGAGGGCATCCCGCGCGTGCTGCTGGAGGCGGCGTCGATGGGGCTGCCGATGGTGACCACCGACTCCCCGGGCTGCAACGAGGCGGTGGCCGCGGGCGAGAACGGCCTGCTGATCGGCAGCGCCGATCCGGCGGCCCTGGCGATGGCGGTGGCGCGGCTGTGCGACGACCCCGCGCTGCGCGGCCGCTTCGGCGCGGCGTCGCGCCGGCGCGCGGAGAGCCTGTTCGACCTCGGTCGCGTCGCCGAACGAACGCGCGCGCTCTACTGCGAGCTGCTCGCCGGCCACGCCAGCTCGTCGCGGCGCAGTCCGGTGCAGAACAGCGCGTCGAGGTAGCTCAGGAACGGCGTGAACTCGCCGAACCGCTGCGGATAGGTCGGATACTCGAACTCGTGGTAGCGCACCTCGACGCCGGCGGCGGCGAACGTGTCCGGCTCCAGGTACTCGCGCCCGAACCCGCCCGACAAGTACACGTCCGCGCCGAGGTGCCGGCAGATCGCGAGCAGCAGCTCCGGACCGCGGCCTTCGACCGGCAGCTCCGAGGCCAGCACGAACTCGCAGTCGATCCCGCACAGCCGCAGCGCCGGCGCCCACGACGCGCGGTCCAGTTCGGTCAGGTTGCGGTGCGGCGCCCGCAGGATCGCCTCGACCTCGTCCTTGTGCGCGGCGTAGTGCGGCGCCTTGCCGTACAGGTGGGCCAGTGTCTTGATCGCGGCATCCTGCCACGGCTGGTCCGGGCTCGGCATGGTGTCGACGATCCGCATGTCGCGCCCGAGCTTCTGCACGGGGACCGACAGCCATTGCGTGCCGTCGCGCGTCTTCAGCTTGGCGCGGTTCTCCTCGTGCCGCGGGGTGAACTGCACGGTGTCGAAGATCACGAACACGTCGGCCTGGACCATGCGGTCGAGGTAGTGCAGCCCCGGGAAGAACCGCGGCTGGCTGATCACGCAGGTCGTCATGGACAGGCCTCGCGCGCCGGCGTCCGCGCCGTCGGCGGCTCCGGCGCCCGGAGGTCCGCGTCGGTCAGCGGCCGCCGCGCCGGCGGGCGCAGCGAGTGCACGGCGACGCACCACAGCGTGCGCGCGATCACCGACAGGTCGAGCCACAGGCTCTGGGTGTCGCGGTAGCGAACGCCCTCGGCGGCCTGGGCCGGCAGATGGCGCGCGATGTAGTGCTGCTGCAGCGGCACGCCGGGCGGCGGCGGGTCGTGCCAGGTCAGGTCGGGGTACCACCGCACCTCGGCGGTGCAGGCGATGCCGGGGCGGGTCTCCAGCGCGCGGCGCAGCGCCGGCGTGTAGTGCCGATCGACCAGGTCCTGGTCCTCGGGGCGCGGGCCGACGATCGACATGTCGCCGCGCAGCACGTTCCACAGCTGCGGCAGCTCGTCGATCTTGGTCGCGCGCAGCAGGCGTCCGAGCGGCGTGATGCGGTCGTCGCCGTCGTCGGTGATCTTGCGGTCGTGGCTGTCGGTGCCGGTGCGCATGGTGCGGAACTTCAGCATCGCGAACGGCACGCCGAACCGCCCGGCGCGCCGCGCGCGGTAGAACACCGGACCCGGCGACGTGCACTTGATCAGCAGCGCGACCAGCGCCAGCAGCGGCGCGGTCAGCAGCAGCACGACGGCCGACGACACGACGTCGAAGCCGCGCTTCACGGCGGCCTGCATGGGGCGCACCGGCGGCGCCCCGCATTCGATCGCGTTTGCCTTACTCATGACTGCGGTCTCGATGGCGTGGTGAGCGCCGTCGGGTGAGCATGGCCGAACGAGGGCGCCGGGGGAAGCGCGTTGCGCCGGGCCCCGACGCCGTGGGAGCAGACCGTGACCGACCGCGACGCGGCGCCTCCGCACTTGGGCGGGCCGACGCACGCCCGATGGGACATGCCCGGGACGCCGCCGCGCGGGCGCTGCGGTGGACGGCGCAGGCGATTCGGCGTGCCGGAGATCCCCCGGGTCCCCCGGTTGCGCGCGGCACGGTGCGCTCTACGCTGCGGGCCCGCAGTCGCGCCGCGTCCCACGCGGAGTCGATGAGCGCGCGTGACTCGGATCATTGCCCCAGGCTCATGGAACGTACACCAGGCACGGTCATCTACATTGCCGGCTACGGTCGTTCCGGTTCCACCTTGCTCGATCTGGTGCTCGGCAACCACACCGAGGTGCGCGGCGGCGGCGAGCTGATGTACCTGCTGGACGAGTTCCGGCACCCGGAGCGGCGGTGTGCGTGCCAGCAGCCGTACGCGACCTGCGAGTTCTGGGCGCCGATCGTGCGCGAGTTCGCGGCGGCCGACGACGCGCTGCGCGCGCAGCTGCTGCACGTCGACCAGCGCCGCGGCTTCGTGCGCAAGTGGTTCTCGCTGCGGCGCGGGGGCGGCGCGGAGCACGACGCCTACCGCGGGTTCCAGCGCGCGCTGTTCACGGCGATGACGCGCGGCGGCGCGCGGTTCGTGGTCGACTCGTCGAAGTCGGCGCGCGACGCCGCGTTCCGCCCGGTGGCGCTGCGGCGCGTCGCCGGCCTCGACGTGCGCGTCCTGCACCTGGTGCGGTCGCCGTTCCGCGTGATGCGATCGGTGCTCAAGCAGAGCAACTGGCAGGCCGAGGGCTATCGGCGCGCGCCGCGGCTGCGCGTGCTGCACGCGCTGCCCGGCTGGGTCCTCGCCAACGTTCTGGCGTGGCTCGCGGGCTTCGCGGTCGGCCGGCGCAACTACCTGCGCGTCGGCTACCAGGAGCTGGTCGATCGGCCGGACGCCGTGCTGCGGCGCATCGGCGCGTTCCTGCGGATCGACACCTCGCGCCTCGAGAAGATGGCGCGCGAGGGTGCCGCGTTCCGCAGCGGTCACCAGGCCGGCGGCAATCGCCTGCGCATGAAGCCGGAGGTGGTGATCGCCCGGCAGCGCGCCGGCGTCGGCAAGGAAGACGAGGAGAAGGTCGGCGACGACCTGCAGCTCAAGGCGCGGCCCTGAGGTCGCGCGCGCCGGCCTTCAGTCGCAGCCCGGCTCCTCGGCGATCAGGCACAGGTCGTTGCACGCGTTCCACAGCAGCACCATCGCCTGCTTCACGTTCATCAGCGCGCACGGCGGCAGGTCCTTCTTGCCGCTGAGCTGGTGGAGCTTGCGGTAGAGGGCCAGCAGCTCGCGTTCGTCGGCGGTCATCGCCTTGCCCAGGGTGTCCTTGGTGGCGTCGGTCATCGGCGGATCCTCGGGGTGGAGTTGCGGTCAGTTCTGCGGGCGGCGGTCCTGCAGGCGCTTGGCCTTGAGCTCGAAGCGCGGCAGCTCGCCGGTGGCGGCCTGGACGACGTTGAAGCGCAGGCCCTCGTGGTTGTCGGCGAGGTCCTTGCCGAGGCGCGCCGACAGCCCGGTCCACGCGTGCTGCTGGTCGGGCTTGAGCTCGACGTGCACCGAGATCTCGTCGCGGACGTCGTCCTCGCGGGTGATGACGATCTGGAACTCCTCGATCTCGGGGTACTCGCGCACGATCGCCTCGACCGCGCGCGGGTAGACGTTGGTGCCGCGGATCAGCTTCATGTCGTCGACGCGCCCGAGGATGCCGCCCTCGTAGATGTCGCCGGTGCGGCCGCACGGGCAGCGCGAGTGCTCGACCTTGCAGACCAGGTCCTTGGTGCGGTAGCGGAGCAGCGGGATGAAGCCGCGGCCGAACGAGGTGACCACGCGCTCGCCGCGTTCGCCGTAGCCGACCGGCTCGCCGGTCTCCGGGTCGAGCACCTCCTCGATGAAGTGGTCCTCGATGATGTGCGGGCCGCCGGGCTGGCGGTCGCACTCGAAGATCATGATCGTGCCGATCTCGGTCATGCCGGCGGTGTCGCCGCACTTGCCGCCCCACATCTCCTCGATCATCTTCTTGACCGCGGGGATCGAGCCGGCCGGCTCGCCGCTGACGACCACGCGCCGGACCTTGCCGTCGCGGCGCAGGTCGATGCCCATCTTCTCGGCGGCCTGGCCCATGCGCAGCGCGTAGGTCGGCGTCGCGCAGACGACGGTGGCGCCCATCTCGACGATCTGCTTCACGCGCTGCTCGGTGGTCATGTTGCCCGACGCCAGCGTCAGCGTGCCGATCTTCTCGCAGCAGTAGTGCGCGCCCCAGAAGCCGATGAAGGACCCGTACGAGAACGCGAAGAACACGACGTCGTCGGGCCGGATGCCGAAGCCCCAGAAGCCGTAGCACCACATGTCGGCGATCCACGACCAGTCCTTGCGCGAGTCGAGCACGCGCAGCGGCTGCCGGCCGGACGTCCCCGAGGTGAGGTGGTAGCGGATCGCGTCGCCGTGCGGCCGGGTCACCAGGTCGCCGAACAGCGGCTTCTCGGCCTGGTTGGCCATCCAGTCCTCACGGGTCATGAACGGCAGGCGGCGGATGTCGTCGAGGGTGCGGATCGAGTCCGGCGTCACGCCGGCCGCCTCGTAGAGCCGGCGATGGAACGGCGAGCCGCTCCAGGCGCGCTGCACCAGGTCCTGCAGCTTGCGGGTCTGCAGCGCGCGCAGCTGCTCCTTGGGCAGGGTCTCGGTCTTGGGGTTCCAGTAGGGGGACCAGGAATGGGCGGCCACTGCGATCTCCGGGACGAAGGGTGGTGGCCGCACCTTACGCGACCGGCGCGGTCGCGGCGAGTTCGCTCCGGTCGGGCGCAGGGCGCCGGGCCGACGGTGTCGGGCACGCGCTGTCGTGAAATGGGACTGCGGAACCAACGCGCCCGATGCCGATGCCGGACGCATGCAGGAAGCGACCGCGTTTCCGGCCAGCGCCGCCAGCTCGCTGATCTCCGGCTACTGCCAGGACTTCATCGGGCTCGCCGCGTCGATGGCCCAGACCCTCGAGCAGGTGACGATGCGCAACCTGGAGCTCGGCGAGAGCCGCGACGAGCTCGTGCGCGTCGAGAGCGGCATGCGACAGCTGGCCGACGCCATCGGCGGCGTGCTGGCGCGCATCGCGGCGCCGCAGCGCGAGGCGGCGCCGCCGACGCGCCGCGCCCAGGGGCCGGCGCCGCGGCACGGCGCCCCGGCGCCCGGGCCCGCGCCGGGACCCGCGCAGGCGCGGCCGACGCGCGGCCAGCGGGCGGCGCCGCCCGGCGCGCCGCGGCGCCCGGCCGGCGGGCTCAACACGCCGCTGGCCCGCGAGGGCGGCGGCGCGCCGCGGCCGGCCGCCCGGCCCGGCGCGCGCCCCGGCCCGCGGGCGATGCCGATCGCGCCGGCCGGCGACACCGTGCCGCCGGTGGACGCGGCGGTGAAGCGCCCGGTGCAGCCGACCGTCGACGCCACGCGCGTGCCGCCGCGGCCGACCGCGACGTGCATGCTGCAGGGCAGCAACGACACCATGCCGCTGCGGTCGGTGTTCCAGTTCCTGAGCCGCATGCGCAAGAGCGGCACGCTGCGCGTCACCCTCGACACCGAGGAGATGACGTTCGATCTCAGCGACGGCTGCATGGTCGCGACCACCTCGAACCGGCCGCCGAACGCCGAGCGCATCGGCGACCTGCTGGTCGAGCTCGGCTTCGTCGACTCGTTCGACCTCGAGACCTTCGCGAAGGAGTACGGCGACGGCCTGCGGCAGCTCGGCGGCGCGCTGGTGCAGAACC
Source organism: Planctomycetota bacterium (assembly GCA_050245995.1). Classification (GTDB taxonomy): domain Bacteria; phylum Planctomycetota; class UBA1135; order UBA1135; family UBA2386; genus JBFWWV01. The sequence continues at coordinate 130,968 of JBFWWV010000012.1, forward strand.
GCCGCATCACCGAGGGGCAGCTCGCCGAGGCGCTCGAGCAGCAGGTCGCGCGCCGGTTCCGGCGCGCGATCGCGGCGCCGCGGGCGACCTACGACTTCCGCGAGTGTCCGCGCCCGCGCGGCGACGGCCGGATCCGCATCCGCGCCTTCGAGGTCCTGAACGGCGACGGCGACGACGACGCGGACGCGTAGCGTCCGCAGGCGCGACCGCCCGGCGCGGGCTGCGTCGGTGCCGCCCGTGCCATCGCGCCCTCCCGGCGCTCTACGGCGGGCGCCGCCCGGTTGCCGATCTCGGTGACGATCCGCATCCGGGACCTCTGCATCCATGGACATCTTCACCCCGCTCGGCCTGGTGCTCGCCTTCGTCGGCGTCATCGGCGGCATGATCCTGGAGGGTGGCCATCCGACGGCGCTGCTGCAGCTCACGGCCTTCATGATCGTGATCCTCGGCTCGCTCGGCGCGACGTTCGTCGCGACGCTGCCCAGCGACGTCCCGCACGCGATCGCCGCGCTGAAGAAGGTGTTCCTGCCGCCGAAGTACGACTTCCACGGCCTGATGGAGAAGATCCTCGAGCTCGCCAACCTTGCGCGACGCGAGGGTCTGCTCGCGCTCGAGACCTACGCCAACAGCGGCCAGGGCGACCCGTTCCTCGTGAAGTGCCTGACGCTGGCGATCGACGGCAGCTCCGCCGAGGCGATCCGCGAGACCGTCGAGGTCGACATGCACATCAGCGACGAGGACGACAAGGCCGGCATGAAGTTCTGGGAGTCGTGGGGCGCCCTCGCGCCGACGGTCGGCGTGCTCGGCGCGGTGCTCGGCCTGATGCACGTGATGAGCGTGCTCGACCAGCCCGAGCTGATCGGCCCCGGCATCGCCGTCGCGTTCGTCGCGACGGTCTACGGCGTCGGCTTCGCCAACGTCGTGTGCCTGCCGATGTCGTTCAAGCTCAAGCGCCACATCGAGCACGACCAGCTGCTCAAGCAGATGGTGCTCGAGGGCGTCGTCGGCATCCAGTCGGGCGTCGCCCCGGGCGCCCTGCGCAGCAAGCTCAAGGTCTACGCCGGCTCGCACGGCGGCGACAAGAAGCACTAGCCCTGGCGTGCCATGGGCAAGAAGCACAAGCACGAAGAGCACGTCAACCACGAACGGTGGGTCATCTCGTTCGCGGACATGATGACGCTGCTGTTCGCCCTGTTCGTGGTGCTGTACGCGCTCGGCCAGGCCGACCTGACCAAGCTCAAGAAGCTCAAGGAGTCGGTGCAGTTCGCGTTCCACATCGCCGGCGAGGGCAAGACCCGCGACGAGGGCATCTTCGACAAGCAGAAGGGCGGCGGCGAGGCGACGCTGCCCGCGCCGCTGATCAACGCGCAGGACGGCGCGATGCGCGAGTTCCTGCAGGAGACCCTGCCGCGCGAGTTCGAGGAGGTCACCGGCAAGTCGCTCGAGGTCGTGCAGACCGACGACACGGTCAGCATGCGGGCGCCGCTGTCGGCGTTCTTCCAGGCCGGGCGGCCGCACCCGATCCAGCGCGACGTCTACAACTGGCTGGTCAAGGCGGCGCAGGGCTCGCTGACGTTCACCAGCGACATCCGCGTCATCATCGACGCGCCCGACGTGATCCTCGGCGCGGGCCGCGACGGCCGCCCCGTCACCTCGCTCGAGCTGTGTGATCGCCGGCTGTGGACGCTGCGCAAGGCGCTGCTCGGCATCCCCGAGGTGCAGCCGCACATGGTGCGCATCGAGCTGGCGCAGCAGCGCGACAGCGCCCCCGGCAGCGTTCGCGCCGGCGCCGACTGGGAGGACCGCGGCATGGTGACGCTGGCGTTCAGCAACGCCAAGTGAGGCGTCGAGGCCGATGGCCCCGCGCTCGCGCGAGCCACTGCCGCCGGTGCGGACCGGTGCGGGGGGGGGGGCGGGGGCGGAGCGCGCGGCGGCCCAGCGGGTCGGCGCCGACGGTCTGCCCGGCGGGTCGGTTCAGCGCGACGGCTGGGTGAGCAGGCGCGCCAGGATCGTCTTCTGGATCATCGAGGTGCCCTCGTAGATCCGCAGCGCCTGGATGTCGCGCAGCAGGCGCTCGGGCGCGTGCGCGGACGAATAGCCGCGCGCGCCGTGCAGCAGCACGGACTGCTCGGCGGCGGCGGCGGCCGCCTCGGTCGCCGCCAGCTTGGCCATCGCCACGTCGGCGTGGGTCTCGGTGCCGGCGGCGCGGCGCCGCGCGCAGCGGTGCACCAGCGCCCGGGTCTGGTGCAGCGACGTCAGCATGTCGGCGAGCCGTTCCTGCACCATCTGGAACGACGCCAGCGGCTGCCCGAACTGGCGCCGGCCGGCGGTGAACGCCACCGCCGCCGCCAGCGCCGCACGGTGGATGCCGACCGCGCCGGCCGCCACCGACAGCCGGCCGGCGGCCAGGCCGCCCATCGCCACCTTGAAGCCGTTGCCCTCGCCGCCGACCACCGCGTCCGCCGGGGCCTCGAGGCCGTCGAACGTCAGCACCGCGTGGTCGCTGCCGCGGTGGCCCAGCTCGACCCCGTCCATCGGCGTGCGCGACAGCCCGGGTCGGTCGGTCTCGACCAGGAACGCGGTGATGCCCTTGTGGCCGAGCGCCGGGTCGACGGTCGCGAACACGATCGCCACGTCGGCGACGCCGCCGTTGGTGATCCAGTGCTTGGTGCCAGCGAGGGCGAAGCCTGAGGCGCGCCGCAGGGCGCGCGTCTGCAGCGACGCCACGTCGCTGCCGGCGTCCGGCTCGGTCAACGCGAAGCAGCCGATCGCCTCGCCGCGCACCAGCGGTCCGAGCCAGCGTCGGCGCTGGGCGTCGTCGCCGAAGCGCAGCAGGCACTGCGCCACGAGCCCGGTCTGCACCGCGCAGAAGCCCCGCGCGTTGCCGCACACCGCGCCGAGCTCCTCGTGCGCCAGCGCCAGCTGCAGCGGCGTCCAGTCGCCGCCGCCGACCGCCGCCGGCAGCGGCCCGCCGAGGATGCCGGCCGCGGCCAGGTCGCGCACCATCTCGCGGCGGAACGTGCGCTGCTCGTCGATCGCGCGCGCGTGCGGCTGCAGGTGCTCCTCCGCGAACGCCCGGATGCGCCGCGTGAACGCCGCGTCGTCGGGCGCCAGGTCGTCGTCCGGGAGCCACAGCGCGGCGTTGCCGCCGGCCGCGGCCGGCCGCGCCGCGCCCGCGCCGGCGCCCGCGCCGGCGCGACCCGGACCGTCGGCGTTCGCCTCGTTCGGGGCGGGCGCCATCGGTCAGCGCCCCTGGAAGCGCGGCGGGCGCTTCTCGGTCCAGGCGCGGTAGAATTCGCGGTGGTCGTGCGCGCGCAGCAGCAGGGCCTGCGCCTGCGCCTCCTGCTCGATGGCGGCCTCGAAGTCCATCGACCACTCCTGGTAGACCATCTTCTTGGTCATCGCCTGCGCCAGCAGCGGCCCCTCGGCCAGGCGCCGTGCCAGCGTCAGCGCCTCGCCGAGCACCTGGTCGGCCGGGACCACGCGGTTGCACAGCCCCATGCGCAGCGCGTCCTCGGCCTCGACCCGGTCGCCGAGCAACAGCAGCTCCATCGCCCGGCCGGTGCCCACCACGCGCGGCAGCAGCCACGCCGCGCCCATGTCCGCGCCGGTGAGCCCGACCTTGGTGAACAGGAAGGCGAACTTCGCGGTGTCGGCCATGACCCGCAGGTCGCTGGCCAGCGCCAGCACCGCGCCGGCGCCGGCGGCCACACCGTTGATCGCCGCGACGATCGGCTTCTCGAGCTTGCACATGTTGCGCACGACGGCGCCGGTCATGCGCGTGAAGCCCAGCGTCTGGTCCAGCTCCGACTCGAGCAGCGGGGCGATGATCTCGTCGACGCTGCCGCCGCTGCAGAAGCCGCGGCCGTGGCCCGTCAGCACCACGACCTTGACGTCGTCGTCGTCCTGCAGCTGCAGGAACAGCCGTTCGAGCTGCCCGTAGATCGCGAACGTCAGCGAGTTCAGCGTGTCCGGACGGTCGAAGGTGAGCACCGCCACTCCGTCGGTGCCGCGGTCGAAGCGGAAGTCGTACTGGCTCATGATCGGTCGGCCACTTCAGTCGAGGAATCGGGGCGGCTCGTGGTCGAGCTCGTAGACGCAGCCGGCCGGGCGGTCGCGCACGACCTGGACCACCGCCGACGCGACCTCGGCCGGCGCGTGCATCCGGCCGATGCGGTTCTGGGACGCCATCCTCTGCAGCGCCTCCGCCACCGTCAGCCGGCCGCGGGCCGCGATCGCCGCGGCTGCCTGCCGCGTGATGTCGGTGTCGACGAAACCGGGGCAGACCGCGCAGGTGCGCACGCCGGTGTTCTGCAGCTCGGCGGCGAGCACGCGCGTCAGTCCGACCATCGCGTGCTTTGCCGCGGTGTAGGCGGCCGTGAACGGGAACGCGCGCAGCCCCGCCGTCGAGGCCAGCTGCACGATGCAGCCCTCGTCGCGGTCGCGCATCGCCGGCAGCACCGCGCGGATCAGCGCCAGCGGCGCGCGCACGTGCAGGTCGAGGGTCTCGTCGAGGATCGCGTCCGTCGTCGCCTCGAACTTCGCCGTCGGCGCGGTGCCGGCGTTGTTGACGAGGACGTGCACCGGGGTTCCGAATGCCGCACGGGCGGCCTCCGCGACGCGTTCGGGCGCGTCCGGATCGCGCAGGTCCGCGGCGATCACCCGGACCTCCAGACCCTGCGTCGCCATCGCCTGGCGCGCCGCCTCGAGGGCGACCGGATCGCGCGCGGCGAGCACCACGCGGTGGCCAGCGCCGGCCAGCGCGTGCGCGATCTCCAGGCCGATGCCGCGGCTGCCGCCGGTGATCAGGGCTGTGGGACGAGTGGGTGTCACGATGCGCGGCCGATGGTAGGGTCCCGGCGCGGCCGGGTCTGCACTGCGGTGTCGTTCCGCGCCGGCCGCGGCGGCGCGAACCCGGCTCAGGTCCGTGCCAGCGTCGCGCCGATAGGAGCGGCGGGACAAGGGAGGATGGGAGTCGAGTTGCGTGGACGACCCCCCCACCTCGGGGCCCGGCCAGTGGGAGAGCCGGGCCCCCTTTTTTCATCGGGCGGGTCGAGCGCACCCGTCGTCGCCGCCGTGCGATGAAGGGATGCGGCTCGGCTGGTCCGGTCCGTGGCAGCGCCGGCGTCTTCCTCGCCGGCGAGTTCGGGTTCGCGGTCGAGTCGGATGGCGGCCGGATCCGACTGCCGGCCCGATCAGCGGACCCGATACCCGGCCCCGACTGGTGATCCGGACTGGCGATCCGGACTGGCGATCCGAGTTGGCGACCCGACTGGCGACCCGACTGGCGACCCGGCTGGCGACCCACGCGGCGATCGCGCATGCGCCCGTGGGGCGGTCGGCGGTTCGGCTCCGCGCGTCGGTCCGATCCGCCCGGTCGCCTTCGGTCGCGACCGCCGAACCGCCGATGACAGCGGGCGGAGCGAAGCGACGAGATGGCGATTCACGACGAGCGAACGGCGCGGGCCCTTTCTTCGACCACCCTGGTCCTGGCGCTGGCGACGCCGATCCTGGCGACGCTCGCGGGGGGAGCCCTGCGCGCCCAGGCGCGCGCCGTCGTGCCGCCGCTCGCCGAGACGCTGCCGGGCAATGCGGCCATGTCGATGCCGCTGCGCTGGAGTCACGGCTCGCTGCAGGTGTTGATCGGCGCGCAGCTGCTGCCGGCCAACTTCATCGGTCAGCAGATCCGGGGGCTGCGCTTGCGCCGCCCGTCGTTCCTGGGTGAGCCGGCCTACGCCGCCGTGCAGCGCACCCTCGTCGTGCGCGCCGGCTTCACCGTGCAGCAGCCGCAGAACATGAACCCCGACCGCATGTCCAACGTGCCTGCGAATGCGGTGGTGGTCGCCGGGCCGGCCGTGTTCCAGGTCGGTGCCAGCACGCCGCCGTCCGGGTCCGATCCGCTCGGCGACGAGTTCCTCGTGATCCCGTTCACGACGCCCTTGCCGGTGACCGCGGGCAACCTGTTCCTGGAATTCGAGACCACCGACGCGCCGTTGGCGCTGGCCGAACCCTGGATCGACGCCGTCTGGTTCGATGGCGGCGTCGATCGCGGCTACGCGGTCACCGTCGGCGACGGCAGCTGCACGCTCGGTCCGAACCCGCTCGAGCTGGAGTGGACCGGCGCCGACGCGCCCCTGCGCGGCGCCGACGCCGTGCTCCGGCTCCGCGGGCTGCCGCCCGCCGCGCCGACCGGTCCCGGCGCGTTGGCGCTGGCCTGGGTCGGCGTCGCGCCGGTCTCCCGAGCGATCGGGCTCGACTACCTGGGCTTCGGCGGCGCGTTGGCAGCCGTGGACCCGGCGCTGGCCGGGTGTTTCCAGTGGGCGCCGCTCGACGTCGTCTTCACCGGTCAGAGCGACATCGCCGGGTCGTACGAGGTGCGGTTCGCCGTGCCGGCGTCGGTCACGACCGTTGGCATGCAGCTCGGGGTGCAGGGAGCGTGGTTCGATCCGACGCGCTCCGGCGCCGTGCCCCTGTCGCTCAGCAACGGCGTGGTCCTGGTGCTCGACTCGGCGGCGGTCGGGAACCGGTGCGCCAGCCTGTTCTTCCCCGGTACGGTGACGTTCTCGCCGTGGGGGGCGCAGCGCGGACTGATGCCGGTGCTGGTACTCGACTACTGAACCTGCGGGCGGCCCGGCGGGTGGAGTCCTGGGGCGAACCGTCCCGAGGGGCTCCGGGCCGCTTCTCCGTCCAGGACAGGCAGTTCGGGCAGAGCCTCTCTCGGGCGTGGCTCCGCGGGCAGGCTCCGCGGGCAGGCTCCGCGGGCAGTGGCTCCGCCGGTAGCGGCGCCGCTGGCCGCGGCTCCTCTGGTCTGCCCAGGGTCGGGGCCCCGGGTCGTGTCCCACGGTCCCCCCGGGCGCGGGGCGAGCTGGCCAGGCCGGGAATCCGGAGGGCGCGCGGGTCGGCCCTTGTTCCGGCGGCCCTGGTTGCTACCCTGCTCGGCCCTCCTTCCGAGCAGCCATGGCCAAGCCCAAGAAGAAGAAAGAGATCGTGTTCCTCGTGTGCGAGGAGACCGGTGACCGCAACTACACGCTGATGAAGAAGCCGGGCACGCCCAAGCTCGAGCTGATGAAGTACAGCAAGCGGTTGCGCAAGCACACCAAGCACCTCGAGAAGAAGAAGTAGTCCGCCGGCGGACTCCGCTTCGGTTGCCCAGTCCGGAGTGGCAGTCCGGAGCGGCAGTCCGGGGTGGCAGTCCCGTGCAGTAGCTCACGGGCCCCATTCGCCGGGTCCCAGTCGCCGGGTCCCAGTCGCCGGGCCCCAGTCGCCGGGTCGCGGTCAGCGACCGACGGCGCCGCCCGGCAGGGTCTGGGCCACGATCCGTTCGAGGTGGTCCCGCGAGGCGGGGCTGAGCATCGCGCAGGTGCGCAGCCGCGGCGCCAGCCGATCGACGGCGTTGATCAGGCCGTCGCGAGCGAGGTTCTCGAGCGCCAGCACCACTCCGGCCAGTCGCGCCGGATCGTCGCGGATGCGCGGGTCGTCGAGTGCTCGTCCGATCGCCGCCTCGCCGTCCGTGGCGCCGGCGCGCCCGGTGAGCGCGAACAGGGCGCGCATCCGGACGTCGGGGTCCGGATCCTGCGCCAGCGCCATGCGCGCGACCTCGAGGCCGTCCTCGGTGCCGGTGAAGCCGGCGCCGGACACCAGCAGCGCGCGCAGTCGCGGCTGCACGTCGTCGCCCAGACGGCGTTCGTATTCCTGCCGCAGCGTGGCCGGCGCGCGCATCCCCAGCGTGAGCAGCGGCGCCGTCTGGTCGTCGACGACGCTCGCGGCCGCCGCGATCACGCCGAGCGCGATGGTCGGCGGTAGCTGCTGGGCAGCAGCCATGGCCAGCTCGCGCGCGAGCCGTTCGTCGCGGGTGCGGCGCAGGTGCTCGAGCACGACGAGCCGGTAGCGATCGTCGGCGAGCAGCAGGCGGCCGGCCGCCAGGCGCTCCGGAGTGTTGCCGCCGTCGAGCAGCAGCAGGCCGAGGCCGGTCAGCTGCTCGGAGGTGCGGTCCCCCGTCGCCCGCAGGTTGTCCCACAACGTCGTCAGCAAGGCCCTGGCGACGTCGACGTCGAAGCGTCCCTCGCCGCTGAGCGCCAGCAGCTCGAGCACCTGGGGTTCGTGCGTGGCGCCCAGGTACGGTGCGCCCTCGAGCAGGCCCCGACCGAGGTCCTGCGCCAGCCGCTGGCTTCCCGGCAGGAGGGTCAGGATCGCGGCAGTGAGCTGGTCGACGGCGGAACGGCTGTCGCGGTCGCCGCGCGCGTGCCGTCGCTGCAGCGCCACCCGGAGCGCCAGCTCGAGGACCCGATGGCGCAGGTCGCCATCGCTGCGGCCGGCGGCCGCGGGCGGCGCGGTCGTCGACAACGCGGCCAGCGCCTGACGATCGGCGTCGTCGATCTGCACCAGCATCTCGTCGAACAGCAGCTGTGCCTCGCGATCGCGGCGCATCGCGCCGTCGCGATCGCCCGCGTCCTGCAGTTCGAGGACCTGCTGGCCGGCCGCCACCAGCGCGTCGACGTACTGGTCGAACGTGCGTGTGGGCGGCGGTGGCACCGCGATCCGCTCGTGTGACGCGGGGGCAAACGTAGGTCCCGGCGCCCCGGCCGCGATGTCGGGCGGCGCCGACGTTGCCGGCGGATCCCCGGGTGCCGGTCGGCCGGCCGCGGCGCGAGCCGCGGCGGTCGGATCGATCGGCGCCGCGCGGGCGGCGTGGCTCGCGGCGAGTGCGAGCGCCGCGAGCAGCATCACGACGACCGCGCAGCTGCCGAGGATCATCCGGCTTCGGGAGACGGTGCGCGCACGGTGCGACGCGGCCTGGCTGGGCATGGTGTTCTCCTGGGGTTCGGGTCGTGTGCTCGCGGCCGCCGCCCGGTCCGGTGCGTCGGGTCGGGGATGCGGATCGCCGGCTTCAGAGGACCGCGTCGCCGAACGGGCACGACACGGTCCGGTACAACGGCAGCTGCGCGATGACCTTGGTCTCCGCCAGCTCGCACGTCGTGCCGAGGCTGAAGAACAGGAAGTAGCTGCGCCGGCAGTTGAAGAACGCCACGATCTGCTGGGCGGATCCGACCGGTTCGACGCGGGTGGGCGACGCGCTCACGGCCACCCGGTCGTGGTCGGGCGTGATGATCGCGAACAGCGGGCAGGACATGCCGCCGGGCACGGCGCCGGTGGTCACCTGGATGCTCGCGATCTGCATCTGCACGCCGGAGTCGCAGGTGATCGACGGGCCGCCTTCCCAACTCGCCGGCTGGCGTTGCGCCATCTGGTAGGGGCACCGCTCCTGGGCGGCGATCATCGTCGTCGTCGCGATCAGGCCGAGCAGCACGGACAGGTGCTTCTGGATTGGCATCAGACTCTCCTCTCAGGGGATCGGGCCCGCGCGCCTCGTCGGTCGTCGACGGGCGCCGCACCCGGACGGGACGTGCCCCGAGCGGCCCCGAACGTGACGGTCGATCTGCGGAAAACGCGGCTCAGGCGCCGGTCCGGTCCAGCTGCTGCATCCAGGAGTGCGCCGCGCGGATGCCGTCGTCGACGCTGCCCGGGCGGTAGCCCAACTCGTCGGCGGCCTTCCTGCTCGAGTACCACAGGAAGCGCGGTGCGAGCGCCAGCACCTCGCTGGTGAGCGGCGGTCGGCTGCCGCGCACGCGCTCGAGCGCGCGGAGCGCCCGGGCCGCGGCGCGCACGGCCCAGCGTGGCGGGCTGCGGCGCGGCGCCGTGCCGCCGACGATGCCGGCGATTCGTGCGAACAGCTGGCGGCCGGTCAGGTTCTCGCCGCCGAGGATGTAGCGCTCGCCGCGGCGGCCGTGGTCGAGCGCCTGGAGGCAGCCCCGGCAGACGTCGAGAACGTTGGCGACGTTCAGCCCGCCCGGCGGCGCCAGGCGGATGCGGCCGCGCAGCAGCGCATCCATGAGCGAGCCTTCGCCCTTCCGGCGGTCGCCGGCGCCGTACATCGACGGCGGGTTGACGATCACCGCGTCGAGGCCCTGTTCGACCTCGCGCCGCACCGCGTCCTCGCCCGCGCGTTTGCTGTCGCAGTAGCCGATCCGCAGCGGTCCGTAGTTGTACTCGGCGGTCTCGTCGAGCTCGCGCGGCGTGTCGCTGCAGGCCACGGCGGAGATCGTCGACACGTGCAGCATGCGCCGGACCCCGGCCGCGCGCGCCATCGCCGCCAGCCGCGCGGTGGCGCCGGCGTTGATCGCGAACATCTCGGGGTGGTCCTCGCGCCGGAACGACACCAGCGCCGCAAGGTGCACGACGACCTCGGCGTCGCGGACGCCTTCCCGCAGCGCGGCGTCGTCGTGGAGGCCGCCCTGGACGACGTCGCAGGCGACGCCCGGCGGCAGCGCGAGGGCGCCCGGGGTCCGCACGAGGCAGCGCACGCGAAAGCGCTCGGCCAGCATCGGCAGCAGGTTGGCGCCGACGAAGCCGGTGGCGCCGGTCAGGAAGCACGTGGGCAGCACCGCGGCGAGCCTACGTCGCGGCCGGTCCCGGAGCGAGGCGCGGCCGTGTCGGGTTCTTCGACGCTGGTCGAAGACGCGACGCCGAACGATCCCGACCGCCCCGTTCGGCGGGTGCCCACTGAGTACCGAGCCGTCGGATGGTCGATCCAGGACCCATGTCGCGCCCCCTCGACCCCGCCCGCGCACTGCCCGCCGCCGTCGCGGACGAGCCTGTGGTCGTCGCGGTCCGCCGCGGCGCGGATCGCGCCACATGATCGAGCGCGGGAGCATCTGGAACCGGGTGTCGGCGCGCCTGCTGGTCGTCACGCTGCTGGCGCTGCTGGTGCCGTTCGCGCTCGGCGTGATCGTGCTGGTGCGCGCCGAGCACCACCGGATCGAACGGGACCTCGAGGATCGGCGCGTGCGAATGGCGCAGCACCACATCGAGGCGCTGGCGCGGCTGGATCGCGACACCCGCACCTCGATCGAGCTGGCGACCCGGTTGCTCGCCGACGCGGCGCGCCGCGCGATGCCCGAGCGCCACTACGGCGTGCTCGAGGGCCTCGTCAACGTGCTGCGGGAGCAGCCGGCGTTCGACGACCTGGTGGTGCTGGGGCCCGACGGCGAGCCCGTCGTGCCGCCGTCGCGGGCGGCGCTGCGGTACGTCGACACCACCGTCGAGGACGACGGCGAGACCATCGCCACGGTGCGGGTCGCCGTCGCGCAGGAGCCGCGCCTGCTGCTGCTGTCGGCGTACGAGGCCGAACTGGCCGGGGCCGAACGTCGCGCGGAGGAGCGCGCGGGCGCGGCGTCGCTCGACATCCAGCTCGGCGCCTTGGCGACGTTCCTGATGATGAGCGTCATGGTGGTGCTCGTCGTGCGCAGCGCCCACCGCCGCATCCTGCTCGACCGGCTCGGCGACCTGGTGCGCGTCAGCGAGCACTTCAGCGCCGGGGACTACACGCAGCGCTGCGGCGTCGTCGGCACCGACGAGCTCTCGGTCGTCGGCACCAGCGTCAACGGCATGCTCGACCGCATCGCCGAGCAACGCGCCGACCTGGAGCGGCAGGTCGACAGCCGCACCGAGGAGCTGCGGCAGGCGGTGGAGCGGGCCGAGCGCGCCACGGCGGCCAAGAGCGACTTCCTGGCCGTCGTGAGCCACGAGATCCGCACGCCGATGAACGCCGTGATCGGCGCCACGGACCTGCTGCTGGAGACGCCGCTCGACGAGGGGCAGCGCGACCTGATGCAGACCGTGCGCTCGTCGGGCGAGATGCTGCTGGCGCTGATCAACGACGTGCTCGACTTCTCGAAGATCGAGGCCGACAAGATCGAGGTCGAGCAGACGCCGTTCGACCTCGAGGTCGAGCTGGAGACCGTCGTGCGGGCGTTCGAGGAGACGGCGCGGGACCGCGGCCTCGAGCTGCGCATGGTGTTCGCGGCCGGCGTGCCGCGGATGGTGGTCGGCGACCCGATGCGCGTGCGACAGGTCGTCATGAACCTGGTCTCGAACGCGATCAAGTTCACCTCGCAGGGCCACGTCACGGTGGCGGTGCAGGTCGAGCCCGGCCCGGAGCCCATGGTGCGGTTCGAGGTGCGCGACACGGGCATCGGCATCCGCAAGGAGGACCAGGCGCGCCTGTTCTCCGCGTTCGTGCAGGTCGACGCGTCGACGACGCGCAACTACGGCGGCACGGGCCTCGGGCTGGCGATCTGTCGCCGCCTGGTGCAGCTGATGGGCGGCTGGATCGAGGTCGAGAGCGAGCGCGGCGTCGGCAGCGCGTTCCGCTTCACGCTGCTGCTGCCGCCGGCCGAGGCCGAAGCGCGGCAGGCGTTCGTCGCCGCCCAGGGGCTGCAGGGCCGCAGCGTGCTGGTGGTCGGCGAGGACCCGCATCGGATCGAAGGGATCAGCGGCACGCTCGGCGACTACGGCGCAGAGGTCGGGTGGGCGCACGCGACCAACGCCCTGGCGACCGCGCTGGTGTCGTCGTCGCCGCCGGAGATCGTCGTGCTGGCGCTCGACGACGAGGAGGTCCCGAGCGAGTTCGGCGCGCTGTTCGGCGAGGCCCGCATCCCGCTGCTCGTGCTCGGCGACGCCCGCATCGGCTCGACCGAGCACACGCGCGTGCGGCGGCTGCCGCGGCACGCGCGCCGCGGTGCGCTGCTGGCGTGCCTGTCGGAGCTGGTGACGCGGGTCGAGACGCCGCGCGCCGAGGCCGAACGCAACGTCCGCCGCTCGGCGCGACGCGTGCTGGTCGCCGAGGACAACGAGATCAACCAGAAGGTCGTCGAGGCGATGCTGCGGCGGCTCGGCTGCGACGTCGTGATCGCCGCCGACGGCGTGGAGGCCGTCACGCGCTGCGCCGACGAGAGCTTCGACCTGGTGCTGATGGACTACCAGATGCCCGGGCTCGACGGCCCGGCGGCGGCGCAGCGGATCCGTGAGGCCGAGCAGGAGAGCGGCCGCGACCGGGTGGCGATCGTGGCGCTCACCGCCAACATCGGCTCCGAGTTCCAGCAGCGCTGCGCGGACGCGGGCATGGACGACTTCGTCACCAAGCCGATGCAGCGCGGCGACCTCAAGCGGGTCATCGACAAGTTCGTCGGCTGACGGTCCCGCCGGTCCCGCGCGGGGCGGGTCAGTCCCAGCGCAGCTGGTCGATCGCCACGATGACGCTGCTGCAGGTCATCGTGTGGCACGAGACGCAGCTCTGCACCACCGCGTTGTAGCCGGCCTTGGAGGGATCCCGGTCGAAGGCGCCGACCGTCTCGAGGTAGACCCGCGCCATCTCGTCGTAGGCCTCGTTGCGCTCGCTCGGCTTGGTCGGCCAGGCACAGCGCATGCGGCGGTGCACCGGCAGCAGCGCCGCGGCCGGCGCGTCGCCGCGCTCGAGCGCCGCCCTGGCCTGCTGCAGGTCGTCGACGAAGTGCCGCATCAGGAAGGACAGCTCGCTGTCGCCGTTCGGGTTGCGCGCCGACGCGATGCGGTGGCCGGGGCTGCCCGGGACGCCGGGGACCAGCGGCGTCGACAGGTCGCAGTCGCCGTCGGCCGGCCGCAGGACCGCTCGGCGCGCGGTGGCCTCGTCGACCATGCCCGCGCCGGCCTCGGCGCCGGCGCTGGCGTGGGTGGGCGCGGGGCCCTCGGTCGTGCAGGCGGCGGCGAGGAACAGGGGCAGGGGCAGCAGGAATCGGCGCACGTCGGATCTCCGGAAGCGGGCCGGACATGGTGGCCAGTGCCGGCGCGGGGCGCAAGCGCGACCGCCATCGGTCGCGACCGTGGCATGATCTCCGGCGATGACGCTGTTCGCGCTGCTGCCGCCCGGCGTCGACCCCGGCGCGGTCGAGGCCGAGGTCGACGCGCGCTGGCGGCGCTATCCGCCGGCCGACGACGCGGCGCACCTCTCGAGCCTGATCCGCGCCGGGCGCGACCGCGCCGCGGTGCGCTGGGTCCGCGGCCTGGTGCTGGCGGTGCTGGGCGGCGCGCTCCTCGGCGGCGCGGTCCACGGCGTGCTCGCGGGCGTGTTCGACCTGTTCGGCGGCATGCCCGAGCTGGCGATCCCGCTCGGGCTGGTGCTCGGCGCGTTCCTCGGCGGCTTCACCGCGGCGATGACCGGCACCGAGGTCGCGCGGCCGGAGCTGCGCGGGCTGGCGCGGCGGGCGCAGCGCGGCTGCGTGCTGCTGCAGGGCGCCGGCGACCCGGCGGCGCTGCGCGCGTTCGCCGCGCGGCTGCACGAACGCGGCTGGCCGGTGCTGCTGGTCGACTGAGCAGCGCCCCGCCGCCGGTCAGCGCACCGACACCGTCGCGCGACCCGCGCGGTTGTCGACGACGACGCGCACCGGCAGCCGCTCGGCCAGCGCCTCGAGGTGGGTGATCACGCCGACCATGCGTCGGCCGCCCTGCAAGGTCTCCAGCGCCGACACGGCGGCCTCGAGTGCCTGCTCGTCGAGCGCGCCGAAGCCCTCGTCGACGAACAGGCACTCGAGGCTGCCGGCGTCGCCGGTGCGCGCCGCGAACGAACGGATGCCCTCGGCCAGCGCCAGCGACAGCGCCAGCGACGCGAGGAAGGTCTCCCCGCCCGACAGCGTGCGCACCGAGCGGGCGCGGTCGGCGTTCCAGTGGTCGACGATGGCGAAGTCGCCGCCGTCGTGGCGCAGCGAGTAGCGTCCGGTCGACAGCGCCCGCAGCCGCTCGCTGCCGTCGCGGCACAGCCGCTGCACGGCGGCCTCGAGCACGAAGTCCTGGAACCGGTCGGCGCGCAGCAGCTGCTGCAGGGCGCGGGCCACGTCCGCGCGCTCCTGCTCCTGCGCGCGCTTCCGTCGCAGCGCCGTGGCGCGCGCGACGGCCTGCTGCTGGTGCTCGAGCTGCTGTGCCAGCTGGCCGCCGCGGCGGCTCTGCGTCTGCCAGTCCTGCTGCGCCTGCAGCAGCAGCCGGCCGATGCGCTCGCCGAGGTCCGGCGACGGCGCCGCGCCGCCGGCGCCGCCGAGCTCGGCGACGCCGCTGGCGGCGACCGCGGCGGCGAGGGTGGCGGCGGCCGTCCGCGCGGCGGCGTCGAGCTCGGCGAGGCGTTGCCCGAGCTGGCGCAGCTGCTCGCCGAGCAGCGCGTGGCGCTCGTTGGCCTGCGCCAGCCGCACGGCGGCGTCGCGGTGGCCGGCCTCGAGGGCCTGCAGCTCGCGTTGCAGCGCGGCGCGCTCGTCGCGGCGTCGCCGCAGCGCGGCGAGCTCCTGGTCGAGCTGCGAGCGCAGCGCCGCGAGGCCGTCGCCGTCGAGGTCCCCGGCGACGTCGAGGCCCGCCGCGCCGAGCTCGGCGTGCGCGTCGGCGCGGGCGGCGTCGTTGCGGTCGCGTCGCTCGGCGGCGGCGGCGGCGGCCTGCTGCAGCTGCGGCAGGGCCTCGGCGCGCTCCTCCTGCTGGCGCTCGGCGTCGCGGCGGCGCTGCTCGGCGAGGCGGAGCTGCACGGCGGCCTGGTCGACGCGGCGCTGCAGCGCGTCGATGCCGGTCGGCTCGACCGGCGGCACGGCGGCGACCGGCTGCGCGCAGACCGGGCACGGCGCAGAGGCGACCAGGTCGTGGCGCAGGTGCATCGCGGCGTGGCGCTGGCGTTCGCGCTCGAGCGCGGCGGTGGCCGCGGCGAGGTCCTGCTGCCGCGCGGCGGCGGTCGCGGCCAGCTCCGGCAGCGCGGCGGTGGCCGCGGCGAGCTGCGCCTCGGCGCGCTGCTGGCGCTCGGCCGCCGCGTCGGCCTCGGCGGCGAGACCGGGGCGATCCCGCAGCAGCCGTTCGAGCGGCGGCAGCAGCGGCGACGCGCGCTGCAGGCCGTCGAGCCGGGCCTCGTCGAGCGGTGCCTGGTCGAGCGCCGCGCGCAGACGGTCGCGCTCGCCGGCGAAGCGCGCGTCGTGCTCGCGCACCTGCGTCAGCGCGGCAGAGGCCTCGGCCTCCTGGCGCAGCGCCTTGCCGCGCTCGGCCTGCGCCGCCGCCAGCGCCCGGCGCGCGGCGTCGGCGGCGGCGGCGTGCTGCTGCAACGCGCCGAGCGTCGCCTGCCGTTGCTGCGCCTGCGCCACGGCGGCCTCGGCGGCGGCCAGTTCGCCGCGCAGCTGCTCGGTGCGCTCGGGCGTGGCCTCGGCCAGCTCGCCGCCGAGGCGCTGATCGGCGTCGTCGACGGCGCGCTGCAGCCGGCCGTGGCGGTCGCGGCAGAGCTTCGCCATGCGGTCGTAGTGCCCGATGCCGAGCAGGTGCACCAGGATCGCGCGGCGCTGCGCCTTGTCGCCGCGCAGGAACTCGTCGAACTGGCCCTGCGGCAGCACGACCGACCGGGTGAACGCGTCGTAGTCGACGCCGAGCAGCTGCTCGACGAGGGCCTCGGCCTCGCGGGCCTTGCCGGCCAGCGGCTCCGGCCCGGCGGCGGTGACGCGGTCGAGCTGCACGAGCGTCGCGCCCTTGTGCCGGATGCGGCGGGCGATGCGGTAGGTCTCGTCGCCGACCGCGAACTCCAGCATCACCACCATCTGGTCGCGGCCGTGTGCGATCAGCTGGCCGTGCTGGTTGCCCACGCGCGGCACCTTGCCGAACAGGGCCAGCAGCATCGCGTCGATCAGCGTCGACTTGCCGGCGCCGGTCGGCCCGGTGATCGCGAACAGCTGCAGGTCGGTGAAGTCGAGCACCGCGCGCTCGACGAACGCGGTGAGCCCTTCGATCTCGAGCCGCAGCGGCCTCACGCGTCGCGGTCCTCGCGGTCCTCGCGGTCCTCGCCGTCGCCGTCGTCGCGGTCGCCGCGGGCCTCGGCGTAGAGCTCGGCGAACAGCGCGGCCATCGCCGCGGGCGGCGCGGTGCCCTGCTCGCGGCGGTGGAACTCGGCGAACAGCGCCGCCGGGTCCTGCGGGGCGTCGGCGGGGTCCGCGGCGTCGGCGGCGACGTCGGCTGGGTCGCGCGGCCAGTCCTGCCGCACCTCGACGGCACAGGGGAGCAGCGCGCGCACCTTGTCCTCGATGCCGGGGGTGGGCTCGGGCACCTGCACGGTGACGCGCAGGAACGCGTCGCCGAGCCGGTCCTTCTGCTGGTCCAGCGACGCCAGCGTGCCGGTCACGTCGAGCAGGCGGCGGCCGGCGGTCAGCGGGACGTCGGTGAGCTGCGCCGGCGCGCCCGGGTGCGCCTCGACGAGCACGGCGCGCTTCTGCTGCTCGCGCTCGCCGAAGTCCAGCTCGACCAGCGAGCCGGCGTAGGCGGCGCGGCAGCGGGCGCCCGGCAGCTCCTGCGGCCGGTGCAGGTGACCGAGCGCGGCGTAGTGCGCCTTCGCCGGCAGCTGCTCCGGGTGGATCGCGAAGATCTCGCCAAGGTGCAGCTGGCGCTCGCCGGTGCCGAAGCGCGCGCCGGTGATCAGCAGGTGCGCCAGCAGCACGTTGACCGTGTCGTCGCCGAACGCGGCGTCGAAGCGCTCCAGCACGCGGGCGATGCGGTCGGCGTAGCGCACGTGGCCTTCGTCGGTGCCGCGCGCGACCAGCTCGGCGTCGAGCACCTTGCGCTCGGGCACGAACGGCAGCGCCGCGACCAGCGCGCGCTCCCTGCCGTCGCGCGACCGCAGCTCGACGACGCCGCCGTCCTGCGGCGCGCGGACCTCGGCGCGCACGTGGATGTGCAGCGACTCGAGCAGCGGCCGCAGCGCCTGCAGCCGCTGCGGCTGGTCGTGGTTGCCGGCGATCACGACGCTGGGGATGCCGGCCTGGCTGAGCCGCGCCAGGAACTCGAACGCGACCTGCTCGGCCTCCGGCGGCGGCATCGTCGACTCGTAGACGTCGCCGGCGATCAGCACCGCGTCGACCGCGTGCTCGATCGCCGCGTCGCCCAGCTGCTGCAGCGCCGCCCGCTGCTCGGGCAGCCGGCTGCGCAGCCGCAGCTTCTTGCCGAGGTGCCAGTCCGCGGTGTGGAGGAAGCGCATCGCGGCCGGCATCGATACCACGGCGAGGTGCCCCAGCCGAGCGTCGCGTGCACGGGCGGGCGGCGGGGCGGCTTGTCGGCCCTGCGGGGGCCGGTAGGATCGTCCTCGTGATCCGATCGCTCCTGCGTTCGCGGGCAGCCCCGCATCCGGCCACCGCACCGGTTGCCCAGTACATGGGCGGCGGGTTCCTGTTCCCGATCCTGATGAGCGTCTTCCTGGTGCGCGACCTCTGGCTCGGGATCCCGGTCCTGATCCTGTTCGCCGCCGCGATCGGCTGGATCCTGTTCGAGGGGTTCCGCGGCGGCCACCCGAACTCGCCGGGGCGCCTGCTGCGCCGGCTGCGCGCCGACCTGTCGTGGCTCGAACTCGACCCGGTGCAGCCGTTCGCGCGCGACGCCGAGCCGGCGCTGCGCGCGGCGCTCGAACGGCACGGCGTCCGCGTCCTCGAGCTCGACGGCGACCGCATCGAGTCGCTCACCGCGTTCGTTCGCGAGCTGACGCAGCGGATCGACATGCCGCGGTTCCCGCAGGAACCGCCGGCGCGGCTGTCCGCCGCCCTGCTCGCCCTGCGGGAACGCTGCCGCCGCGACAAGCAGCCGTGCGCGATCGTCTGGCGGGACGCCGGGCACCTCGCGCGCACCGACTGGCGCGCGTTCGCCGCGATCGACCGGGCGCTGGACGCCGTCACGATGGACTACGTGTTCCACTCGCTGCTGGTGTTCCAGGGCGACCCGCTGCCGGCAGGCGCGCCGGCGGCCGCCCCGGCGGAGCTCCAGCCGATCGGCGCCGGTTCCGACCAGGGTCGCTGACGAACGGCATCGCGCCCGGCGGCCGGCGGGGGCTCGCCAGCGTCGAGGTGGCACCCTACTGTCTTGCCCCTCCGGGCCGCCTCCTCGGGCGGCCCGCGCGATCCGGTCCATCTTCCCAGGAGTTCCGATGCGTTCCGTCGCTCTGCTCGCGCTCGCGGCCGCTGCTGCCGCCGGCCCCATTCTGGCCCAGTCGAACACGGTGCCCGGCCTCGACGGCCGGCTGTCGCTGGTCGACGACCTGACCTACTGGGGTCGCCGCGGCGCGGCGCACCCGGGCGGCGAGGTCGGCATGTCGATGCTCAACACGATGTGCAACCCCGGCAGCATCCCGATCCCGTGGTTCGCGGCGATGCAGTCCAACCACCCGAAGTTCGGCTTCCTGATCGTGCGCGAGACCGACGGGCGCATGGTGCAGATCAACGACTGGTCGTTCTGCAAGCACGCGTTCGTCTCGACCAACTTCAGCGGCGCCTGCGGCAGCTGCCAGTCCAACCCGCTCGGCGGCTCGCAGATGGGCGTCAATTGCTCCGACACCTACGGCGCCGGCAACAACGGCGACCGCTTCTGGCTCGGCCCGCCCGAGGAGATCGACCCCTGGCTCGGCACCTGGAACCCGGTCGGCAGCCACTTCGACCGCGGTGAACCCGCCGTCACCGGCCCCGCCGCCACCGACGGCGCGCGCAGCCCGGCCGGCCCGTACGACGAGGTCGAGCACCGCGTCACCGTGAAGGAGAGCGAGCTGCTGGTGCCGGGCAAGTTCTACTACGGCATCCAGTTGATCCATCAGGGCGAGGCGGTTGCGAACCGCGGCGACAACCTGGCGTCGCGCGGCTTCAACCCGTCCTGGACCGGCTCCGGCTGGAGCCTGTCCAACAACGCCGTCGGCATGGTCTACGGCTCGATCCTGCAGCACTGGAGCGACGCGACGCTCGACAGCGCCGGCAACGGCGCCGACGACGGCCGCTTCTACGTCGCGGTGCGCGTCACGCCGATCGCCGGCGGGCAGTACCACTACGAGTACGCGGTGCACAACGTCGACAACAGCCGCGGCGGTGCTTCGTTCCGGATCCCGATCGACGCGGCCGCCACCGCCTCGAACTTCGGCTTCCGCGACATCGACGACGACCCGCTCAACAACTGGACCGGCACCCGCGTCGGCAACGAGATCGTGTTCTCCGGTCCGTCGACCAATCCGCAGAACTGGAACACCGTCTTCAACTGCTGGTTCGACAGCAGCCGCGGTCCCGGCAACTCGCTCCTGCACGTCGACGAGGCCCGCCCGGGTCCCGGCGCGCTGACGGTCTCGGTGCCGGCGCGCGGCCCGAGCGGCCCGCTGGTCGCGTTCAACGCGACGGTCGGCACCGGCTGCGCCCCGGCGGTCACGCCGTGCACCGACACGATCTACGAGATGTTCAACAGCCCGGCCTCGTTCGACATGCAGAACGGTTCGTGGTCGCTGAACCTGGTCGGCACCGACTACCTGCTGGGCGCCGCCACCGGCGCCTTTGTCGCACCGGCCGGCGCGGCGCTGCCGATGGGCGACGACAGCGAGATCCCGGTGAACCTGCCGTTCTCGCTGGCCTACCCCGGCGGCACGACCAGCACGATCTGGGTGTGCTCCAACGGCTTCGCGTCGCCGAGCTCCAACGGCGCCGACTACAACCCCAACGTCGCCGGGTTCGTCGGCGGCTCGGCGCGCTGGGCGCCGGCGTGGCACGACTTCGACCCGACCAGCGGCGGCCAGGTGCGCGTCGACTCGAGCCCGACCGAGGTCCGCGTGACCTGGCAGAACGTCGCCAACTTCTTCGCGCCGGGGACCAGCACGTTCCAGATGCGGTTCCAGCCGAGCGGACGGGTCGACGTCTACTACCAGTCGATGTCGACGGCCGGCAACCAGTACCTGGTCGGCTGGACCTCGGGCACGACCGCCGATCCGGGCGGCAGCGACTTCTCGGCCAGCATCGGCGCCGGCGTGCAGCTGTGCGTGTCGAACTCGATCCTGCCGCCGCTGACGCTCGAGCCCAACAACCGGCCGGTGCTCGGCACGACGCTGACGATGACCACGTCGAACATCCCGACCGGCTCCGCCCTGTCGGTGCTGCTCTACTCGGCCACCGTCGTGGTGCCGCCGATCGACCTGAGCGCCATCGGCATGCAGGACTGCCAGGCGCACATGCTGAACCCGGTCGCCTGGGCCTCGCACATCGGCCCGGTCGGCGTGGCGATCGACACGATCCCGCTGCCGGCGAGCCCCGCGTTCCTCGGCGCGGTGGTGGCCTGGCAGTCGGTGAGCTTCAGCCCGGGCGCGAACCCCGCCGGGCTGCTGTCGTCGAACGGCGTGCTCACGGTCCTGGCGAACCTGTAGGGGACGCCGGCTGGCGGGCCCGGCGACCGGCCGGGCCCGTCCCGATTCGGGCGACCATGGCGCGAACTTTCGACGCGAGCCGCGACGCCAACCCGGGTCCGCAGGCCACGCCCCATGCCGCCGATGCCGCGCTGGCCGCGGCGGTCCTGCGGCGTGACCCTGCCTCGCTCGATCGGTTCCTCGTCCGCATGCGCTGTGTCCCCCGCTTCCTCGTCGCCCGCAGCAGGCAGATCGGTGCCGATCTGCCGCGGGAGGTCGTCGAGGACCTGACCCAGGAGGTCGTGACGCTGGTCTGGCGCAAGCTCGAGGGCTACCGCGGCGACGCGGCGCTGGAGACCTGGGTGTATCGCTTCTGTGACCTCGAGCTGCGCAACGCCATCCGGAAGGGCGCGGTCCGCGCGGCGGCGGTGGTCCACGTCGACCCCGGACAGCTCGTGGACCAGCCGGCCGAGCCGTCCGCGCCGGCGGTCGACGCCGAGCGCATGCATCGCGTGATCGACGCGCTGGCTGCCGACGAAGCCGCGGTGGTGCGGCTCAAGCACTTCGAGCAGCTGACGTTCGAGGACGTCGCGGCGGCGCTGGGGTGCTCCCCGAACACCGCCAAGACGCGCTACTACCGCGCGCTCGGCCGCATGCGGGCGGCGCTGGCGCGCGCCGCCGCCGAGCCGGGCGAGGGCGCTGGAGGTGGTCGATGAGCGAGCACGAGCTGACCCGGGCACAGGACGAGTTGCTGCTCCGGATCGCGTCGGGCGAGGTCGCCGTCGCCGACGCGGCGGTGCAGGCCGCCGCGGCCGACCCGCGGTTCCGCGCGGCGCTGGACCAGGTGCTCGCGCTGCAGCGGGACCTCGACGCCACCGCGGCGCTGGAGCGCGAATGGCAGGCGCTCGGCGCCGCGGCGCCGCCGCAGCCCGACTACGACGCGGCGGTCCTGCGCGCGCTGCGCGGCGCGGCCGATTCGTCGGCTCGTTGGTCCGCAGCTCCGTCGAACGGGCGGCCGTTCGGACCGCCCGCGCCCGGGTCCAACCGGACGCTGCTCGCCTTCGCCGCGGCCGCGATCGTGCTGCTGGCGCTGTCGTGGTGGCTGTCGGACGGCGACGTCGATCTCGGCGACGACCGGCGCACGCTGGGACCCGCGCGGCTCGAGCTGGACGCCGCCCAGGTGGGCGACGGCGGCCGCGTCGAGCTCGGCTGGCGGGCATTGCAGGGGCTGCGCTTCGTCGTGAAGATCGTCGATCCGGCAGCGCCCGGGGCGGCGCCGCTGCGCGAGCTGGAAACCGAAGACCGTCGATGGGTGCTCGAAGCGAACGAACTGCCGCGAGCGCGCGGTCCGCTGCGGTGGGCGGTGCAGGCGTTCGATCCGTCGGGCGTCCTGCTCGAAGAGCGCGAGGCGGCGTTGCCGCCGCCGCGGTCGCGCTGACCGCCGCGCTCGCCGGGCCCGGGATGCCGGCGCAGGACGGCTGGGAGCAGCTTGCGACCGCGCGGGCGGCCATGGCGCGGGCCGACTTCGATGCGGCGCGCGCCGCTTTCGAGGCCCTGCTGGCGCCCGGCGCGCCGGGTGCGCGCGTGCCGGTCCGGCGCGAGCTGGCGCACATCGGCCTCGCGACGATGGAGCGCGACGCCGGTCGCGCCTTCGAGGCGCTGCGTCACCTCACCGCGGCGACCGCGACGCTGGCGCCCGTGCCCGCGGACGGCGGCGAGGCCGTCGCGCTGGTGGCGTGGCGCGAGCTGCACGAGGAGGCGGTGCGCAGCTACATCGAGCTCGGGGTGTTCGACCGCGCGCAGCATCACCTCGAGGCGCTGCGGCGGCTCGCGGCCGACGACGGCGCCGAACGGGTGCGGGGCGAGGTGCTGGGCGTCGATCTGCTGCTGGCGCAGGGTCGCTTCGAGCGGGCGCAGCGGATGGCCGATCGCATCCTGGCCGGGCTCGGCGCGGCGACGCCGGACGCGGAGAACGCGGCCGACGTGCGGCTGCTGTCGCTGCTGGCGGCGCACCGTCGCGCGCGCGATCCGGCGGCGCTGCGCGCGATCGCCGCCGGGCTCGAGGAGCTCCCGGACGCGGGGCTGCGCGCCTCGAAGCGCTACCGCGCCTTGTTCGACGCCGTGCTCGCCTGGCTGGGCGCCGGCGCGCGCGATCGGGCACGCGCGGCGCTGGCGCGTCTCCGCGACCTCGGCGACCACGCGCCGCTGCCGGCCGCCGAGATCGCGGCGCTGGCCGCGCGCCTCGACCTCGGGTCCGGCGCGGACGTCGAGGTGCTGCGCCGCCACCACGCCGCGCTGCAGACGGCGTTCGATCGGCTGTGCGCGGCGTGGCGCGCGATGCCGGTGCGGGACGGCGGCACCGGCATGCTGGCGTTCGCCGACCGCCGCGACGTGCTGGCGACGATGCTGGAGCTGGACGCGCGGGTGCTCGGCGCCGACGCGTTCGCCGCGGCGTACGGGCACGTCGAGCAGGTGCTCTCGCTGGGCTCCCTGTCGCGGCGGCTCGGCGCCGCGTCGCCGACGCTCGACGAGGTGCGCCGCCGGCTGGTGCCACCGGGGGGCGGAGTCCTGATGTACGTCGTGGCGCGCGCCGGCGCGCACCTGCTGGCGATCGACGCGGACGGCGAACTGCACGAGTCGGTGCCCTTCGACGCCGGCATGGTCGAGGACGTGTTCGCGCTCGCGGCAGCGATCGACCGGCCGCCGCGCGACGACGACGTCGTCGCCGTCGGCGAACGGGCGCTGCGCGCGCGCGCCGCGCCGATCGCGGCGCGGCTCCTGACGCCCCGGCTGCGGGCGCGGCTCTCGCGGTGGCGCCAGGTGCTGCTGGTCGGCGAGCAGGAGGGGGCCGCGGCCATGCACCTGATGCCCTGGGACGACGGCTGGCTCGCGCTCGAACGCGAGCTCCGGCACGCGCCGTCGCTGGCGCTGCTGGACCACCTCGCGCGGCGCCCGTCCGCACCGCGCGACCCGTCGGCGCCGGCGCTGGCGGTCCTGGGCGATCCCGCGCACGGCGACGCGGCGCAGCGGCGTTGGGCGGTCGAGCCGCTGCGCCTCGGCGCGGCGCTGCGGAACCGCCTGCAGGAGCCGTTCGCCGGGGACGCGTTGTTCGCGCGCTGGGGCGCGGACGCGACGCCGCCCGCTCTCGCCGATGGCCGGTTCGGTGCGGCGCGCGTCGGTCTGCTCCTCGCGCACGGCGTCGCCGACTACACCCGGGAGCGGCACGCGGGCGTCCTGCTGTCGGCCGCGGCGGGCGCCGCGCCGGACGCCGGGTCCGTGCTGTTCGCCGAGGACGTGGAGGCGCTGCGCGCGCCGCCGGTGGTGGTGCTCGGGGTCTGCGGCGCCTCGTCGGGGCCGCTCCGCATCGGCGACGACGGCCTGGGGCACCTGGGCGGCGCGTTCCTCGCGGCGGGCGCGGACGCCGTCCTCGCGGCGCGCGGTGACCTGCCGGTCGGGGCGACGCTGGACCTGCTGCGGGCCCTGTTCGTCGAGCTGCGCGCGGGCCGGAGCGCGGCATCGGCACTGCGGTCCGCGCGGCGCGCGATCGCCGCCGACCCGCGGCGGGCGCACCCGTACTACTTCGCCGGACTGCGCCTGTCCGGGCTCGATGCGGCGCCGTGGCGCTGACCGCCGCGGTCAGTTGGTGCCGGGGGTGGGCGGCGTCGGCGCCGGGCTCGGCGGCAGCGGCAACGGCCGCACCGTGCCGATGCCGCCGACGACGACGCCGCCGCGCACCGGGTCCGGATCGGCGAGGAACGTGGGGCGGTGCAGGCGGCCGAGCGCCGCGACGCCCGCCATTTCGATCGTCGTGCCGGTGACCACGAGCGGCCGCAGCATCGCGACGTAGGTCCCGCCCGCGTCGATGTGCCCGCGGTCGACCTCGACCCAGCACCGACGGTCCAGCGGCATCCCTTCCTCCTCGAACCACAGCCGCTGCACTGCCGTCGGCGCCAGCTGGCCCGACAGCTCCTCGCGCCAGATCGCGACCTCGTAGTGCGAGGCGCCCGGCACGGCCGCGATCGCGAACTCGAAGCGCAGCTTGCCTGCCTCGATCGACGCGGCCAGCACGGGGTCGAGCAGGTCGATCGGGTCGAGGAAATGCGGCTGGTCGAAGTCGGCGAGCGGCGTCTGGGCCTGGAAGCGCGGCCGCACGAGCGACAGGAACGCGCCGCGCGTCCCGTTCGGCTCGATCGGCGCGAGCAGGTCGCCGTCGAAGTCGCCGTCGAGGTCGGCGACGGCGACGCCGCACGCGCTGGTGCCGGTCGGATCGGGGTCGGCCACCTCGATGCGGACGGCGACCGCAGGGTGATGCGCGAAGACCTCGGGGTGGCCGCCGGCCAGGTTGAGCAGGACCGTGACCTCGGCGTTGGCGGCCGTGGACAGCAGCAGTTCCTCCTTGTCGTCGAGGGTGAGGTCGCCGGCGGCCAGCGCGACGTAGGCGGTCGGGCCCAAGGGAACGTCGGCGCTCAGCGTCTCGTTGCGCACCAGCACCGACTGCATGCCGACGCCGGTGATCAGGCACAGCCACTCGTCGATCGTGCGGCCGGCGCCGTCGAGCCAGCGCACCAGCTGCAGGTCGTCCGAGGCGAGCGGATCCTCGAACGCCTCCTGCGTCATCATCCGGCCGTTGCGGTCGTAGACCTGCAGCACGCCCGCGGTGAGCACGCCGACATCCGACGCGCCGTCGCGGTTCCAGTCGATGCAGGCAAGCGCCACGACGTCCTCGCCGATCGTCGCCGTCATCGTCGGGCCCGAGCAGGTGCCGTCGGCGCACGCGATCGACAGCAGCGTCTGCCCGTCGGCGCCGAGGCCGAACAGCACCGTTCCGTCGTCGGGGTGTGCCACGACCCGGCTCGCGCCCTGCCAGGCGCTGTCCGGGACGCCGGTGACGATCGGGGCGGCGACGCCCGGCGCCATGCGCCAGACACGGAGGCCGCCGGGGCCGACCAGCGCCAGCGGCTGCATCGGGTCCATCGCGGTCGTGCGCATCGGCGCGCAGTCGTGCACGGTCGCGTGCGGGCCCAGGCCCGGCAGCGGCACCACCGTCGAGTGGATGTCCGGAGCGACCGCGAGGAGCAGCGTGCCGCCGTCGAGCACCAGCACGTCCGGGACCACGTGGCCCGTGAGCCGGGCCGGCAGGGCGCGACGGAACCCGGCGTGCGGCAGCGCCGACGGCAGGTCGCGGTCCTGGCGGTGGACGGGCGCGATCGGGGTGCCGTCGTCGTGGATCAGCGGCAGGGGGCTCTGCGCCGCGGCTGCGGCGCAGACGGCGAACGGGAGGACACGGGTCGGCAGCAGGGTGCGCATGTTCGGGGGAAGGCAGTGCAGGTGCGAGTGAGCGTAGCGAGACCTCTCGAGAGTTGTGGGCGACCCGACATCGACGCGAGCGAAGGCCCTCCGTGTCCGTCGCCGGCTCCCCGCCACCGATCCGGTGGTCGAGGTCTCTTGGCGCCGCCGCCAGTGAGGACCGGTGCGCGGCCGAGGGCCTCGCACGGCGATCCCGGCAATCCGAGCGCAGCCGGCTGCACCGGACGACCGGAGCCCGGCAGCGCGCTGTCGCCGTCGTCGACGGAGTCGGTCGCCTTCGCGATCGCGTTGGCATGTCGCGGTCCACGGCTTCGACCGGGACGAACGGGTGGCCGGTGACCGGTGTCGGTTGCGCGAGGCAACGGATCGTGCCCGGAGTCTGGTCGACCCGGTGGCGCTCGTGCTCGACGCCGTGGCGTGTCGGAAGGTCGGCGCGGCTGTAGCATGCGCCGGACCCCACGACCTCACGACAGAGCCTCGTCATGTCCAGACCCAGGATTCTCGCGCTGGCCGGGATGGTCGCAGTGCCGGCCGCCGCGCCGGCACAGTGGTCCGACAGCCCGTTGCAGAACGTCGTTGTCGCCGACCGCGCCAACGATCAACGACTGCCGCACATCGCGGCGACCAGCGATGGCGGCTGCTACATCGGCTGGTTCGACCACCACGGCACCGGCTTCGAGCTGTGGCTGCAGCGTCTGGACCGGCACGGGGTCGAACAATGGCCACACAACGGGGTGCTGGTGTCCGACCATCCACAGACCCAGGCGCCGACCGAGTGGGATCTGATCGTCGACGGCGAGGACAACTGCGTGCTCGTGTTCAGCGACACGCGGGCAGGGGGCGACCTCGACGTCTACGCCTACCGCATCGATCCGACCGGGGCGATGCTCTGGGGCCCGGACGGCGTCACGCTGTCCGACAACTCCGGTGACGAGCCGCGCCCGCGGTTGTGCGAGGCCCGTGACGGCGACTTCGTCTTCGTGTGGTCCGACAACGGCACGTCGACTCTGCGACTCCAGCGCCTCGACCGTGCGGGCAGTCCGCGCTACGCGGCCGACGGGATCGGCATCCTCGGCCTCCCCGGCGACAATCCCGGCCTGGCCCGCGTCGTCGCTGCCGAGAACGGCTCGGTCATCCTCAGCTGGGTCCGAACCCGGACATTGTTCGGCCAGCGGCACATCCACGCGCAGAAGTACGACGTGATGGGCGACCCGCAGTGGAACGCGGGCTCGCCGGTCGTGGTGTTCGACACGTTCTCCGTACCGCTGGATCACGAACCGATCCTGCTCGCGGATGGCCTCGGTGGCGCCGCCATCGTCTGGCACTGGACCTCGGGCGTGCCCTACGACACCCGCCTGCAGCGCCTCGACGCCGCGGGCAGTGAGCGCTACCCGCACAATGGCCTCGACGTCGCGACCAATGCGAGCAGCAAGGTGGATCCGGCCGCGGCGATCGACCTGGCCACGCAGGAGTGCTTCGTGCTCTGGAACGAGCGTTCATGGCCCACGGGCATCGACGGCGTCGGCTACAAGGCGCAGAAGTTCGACCTGTCCGGGAATCGCGTCTGGGGAGCGGCCGGCCGCACGCTCCTGGCCACCAACAGCGGGCGCCCACTGCTGAACGCATTTGCCTTCGACGGCGGCCTGATGGCATTCGCCCACTCCAACGACTTCATCCTCGGCATGCGCACGGATGCCGACGGCACGGCCGTCTGGGTGCCGCCCGTGACCCTCTCCCGGGCGGCCGTCCTGCGGCAGAGACTGCAGACTGCGATGACGCCGTCCTCGGCGGTGCTGCTGGTGTGGGACGAGCGGCAGACGACCAACGACGACATCCTCGCGCAGAGCGTCGGTTCCAACGGCGCCTTGGCACCTCCGCTCGGAGCGGTGACGAGCGGCGGCTGCGGGATCAACCCGGCCGGCAGCCTGACCGCCGACCCGCCGGCGATCGGCACGTCCGTGCCGTTCGCCCTGGACAACCCGCTCGGCACGCAGGCGCCCGGCTCCGTCCCGTTCCTCGTCATGGCCACGGCAGCACCGCCGGCCTTCCCATGCGGGATCGTCGTGCCCGGCATCGGCATGTCCGGCGCCGACGGCGAGATCCTCGTCGACCTCGGCACCGTGTTCTGCATGCTGCCGATGCCGACCTGGTCCGGCGTCGGGCAGCCATCGGAGCTGACGCTCGACATTCCGCTCGACCTCGTGTTCGTCGGCCAGTCGCTGTGGTTCCAGGGCCTGCTGTTCGATCCGACGCCGGGCGCGTCCGTGCCGATCGGTGTCACCAACGGCGTGCGCTGGACACTCGGATACTAGGGAGTCCGGGCCCCCGTCCCGGATCGCAGGTAAACCGTGCTGCCGAACGGCGACCTCGTCGCTGCCGGCAGCGACGTCGACGCGGCCGCGCCGTCGGCGCCGACCGGCCCGTCCGCCCCGGTCCGCGCCGCGACCGGCGTGCCCGCAGCCGGATCCGCCAGGCTGGCCCGGTCCTCCCGCAGCAGCAGCCAGAACACGGTCGCCACCGCGGCGACGAGGGGCAGCGCGAGCGGCCAGCGGGAATGGGTCACGCGCAGCAGTCGACTCCATCGTCGACGACCTGACAAGCCGTGTCGTTTCGAGTGGCCGGGGTCACGGTCTGAACGGCTCGAACGCCTCGCCGTCGAACCGGTACGGCCCCGCAGTCGGCGTCCCCAGCCACATCACGCCGGCGTTGTCCTTGAAGATGCGGAACACGTGCGTGTCCTCGCCCTCGTCCTTCACCGGGTAGTTCGTCAGGCTCTTGCCGTCGCAATGCCAGATGCCCCCGCCGTACGGCGAGAGCCACAGTTCTCCCTTGGCGTCCGCTTCCGCGCCCTGGAAGTAGATCTCCTCACCCCTCGACAACTGCGGGTCGATCCCCGCCTCGCGCGTGTACACGATCTTGCCATCCCTGTTCTCGGGCTGGACCCGGAAGCGGAACCCCGTGTTGCAGATCCAGAACGCGCCGTCCGCGTCCTCGATGACGGAGCGGATGCCGAACGAACCGCCGTTGGGGGCGATCGTCAGGTGCCGCTCGTACAGCCAGCCGAACGAGCGCCCGTCGTAGCGGCAGACGCCGAACTCACCCGTGCCGATCCACACGTGCCCGCGACGGTCCCGGTAGATGTCGTACACCTCGTACGGGCTCCACCGGCGGTTCGTCGCCCCCGTGTCGAGGTCGGACTTGGGCAGTCGCAGGTGGTACAGCGTCGTGCCATCGAAGCGATACGGGCCTTCGATCGGGGCGGCGTCCGGCGCCTGCGGGGCACTCGGCATCCCCGTGAACCAATGGAACCACAGGTCCTCGGGGTGAAGTCGCCAGCCATCGCCCGCGCCTTCGCCTGCCACCACCGGCAACGTGTGGAACGCGCGCCCGTCGAACCTGCAGATCCCGTCGAACGTCGTGAAGTAGACGTTCCCCGCCTGGTCGCCCTGGATGCCGCGGATCCTGTTGCCGCTGAGCCCGTCCTCCGTCGTGTAGTGGATGAGGGTCTTCCCATCCCAGCGATAGACCCCCT
The DNA here is from genome assembly GCA_050245995.1 of Planctomycetota bacterium. Lineage (GTDB taxonomy): Bacteria > Planctomycetota > UBA1135 > UBA1135 > UBA2386 > JBFWWV01. The sequence goes on from JBFWWV010000012.1 coordinate 160,805, forward strand.
GCCCGTCGCTCCCGAACCAGCGGTCGCCGTTCTTCGCCTGGAAGACATGCCAGCAGGCGCGGCTCATCTCCGTCACCACCCTGCCCTTGGCCGCGTCGGGAGCCGCAGCCGACACGTCGGAGGAGCCCGCTGGCGCCTGCCCCGCAGCAGGTCGTCCGAGCAACACGCCAACCAGACAGAGGGCGGCGTGCACCGGGACCGGGCGTCGAACAGGCGGGCGAGGTGGTGTGCGCATGTGCGCGTCCTGGAGTGCCGGCATTCGGGTCGGGGAAGCGGCCGTCCACGCCATCCGGGGTCGAGAACTCCGGGTTGTCGCGCGACGCCGTGGTCGGGCGCCAGGCAGCGGCCTCCCCAACTCGCCGATGTTCCTCGGCGTCGAGTTCTTCACCCAGGCACTGTGGGTCGACCCGACCGCCGATCCGCTCGGCTTCACGGTCGGCAATGCCCCGGCTCTGGTGATCGGCATCGGGCAGGTGGTCGGGGACCGCTGCCCGAGTCTCCTGCCCGTCTCCTACCCGCCTTGCGTGCTCGCATCGACGCGCTGGGTATCCCGGCGGCGTGCTGCAGATCGGCTTCGATGTCCCGGTTGCGTTGCGATCTGCCTCAGGTCTCGTGGCGGCGAACTCGATACCGTACGCCTGGAGGCACGCCCTACGACTCGAGGACGTGAGACGTCGATGCAGGATCGATTGGCCCGAGAGTTCCTCGAGACAGCCAAGTCGGTGTTCGGTTTCTTGCTGCCCCTCGGCTTTGCCGTCGAGGAGGAGGAAGTCACCCCTCTGACAGCGGTCGTGACCTACCGAGGGGACACGGTTGGCGTCAGAGTCTCCTTCGATGCGCGGGACGCCTGCATTGCCTGTCGAGTGCAGACGAGCGCCACCGGAACGGCGTGGGTATCGCTCGAGGACTTCTTGGTCCGGAACTGCGGGTTTCGCAGGATCCTGCGCGGCGAGGACCGATCGCGGGATCACTCCACCTGGACGAGGATGGCGCTGACCAAGTACGCGGACGGGCTCCGCCTTCCCGAGTGCACATTGCTTCCAGCCAAGGGTCAGCCTTGACGCAGGAGTCACGGGGCGTGGGGGCCGGTGGTGGGGGCCGCCAGCCGAGGCCGGGCTTCCGGCGGGCAGAGTCCGTAGCCATGCCGCTGGATCGGGGCGCAGCGACGTTCGATCCATGTGCGGAGTGAAGACGACGCGCGTGGATCCGTCGCGATACCGGCGCTTCAGCTGGTGCGGGAGGGTTCCGTTGTCCGTGCGGGTGAGCCGGGCGCACACGATGGGCGGCCGCGCGGCGCAGCGGCACCGCATGAACGACGCGTAGCAGGTGTTGCTGCTCGAGGCCGGCCGACATCCGTCCGACCTGGAAGGGGAAGCCGCTGGTCTGCGCCATGGTCGGCAACGCCGGGAAGTGCGCGTCGTTCGCCGCCTCGACGAGAAGTGGGCCGAGCGGGTCGAGGCGACCTACCCGCCGCGGTGACGCGCGCCGCCGCGAACCGCCGGTCATCGGCGGACCGCGGCCTCACTCGAGCACGACGCCGCGCTGCTTGAGCCGGGCGGCGAGCCGCAGCAGCGCGCGGACGAGCAACTGGCGCACCGCCGCCTCGCTGCGCCCCATCGACGCTGCGATCGCGGCGTGCGGCAGCTGCACGACACGCGCCAGGGTGATGACCTCGCGATGCTCGTCGCTGAGTTCGCCGAACGCCGCCGCCAGCGCCGCCGCCGTCTCGCGACCGATCGCGTCGACGCTCGGTGTCAGGTAGGTCGCGGCGCTGGCGAGGCATGCCTCCGGATCGTGCTCGCGGGCGGCGTCGCGTCGGTCGCGGCCGTGATAGCGCTGCTTGTCGCGGACCTTGTTGAGCGCCGCGGTGAACAACCAGTCGCGGAACGCCTCCTCGCCGCGGAATTCGAACCTGGGGGCGGCGACGATCAGCTCCCGACAGACCGACTGCACCACGTCCGCCGTGGCCTCGCGCGCGCGGACGCGGTCGCCGAGCCGGAGCCGCACGAACGCGTGCAGCCGCGCCTGGTAGAGCGCGACCAGCTGCTCCACGGCCGCGCGGTCGCCGGCGCGAGCCGCTTCGAACAGGTCCTGCACATCGCCGTCCACGAGGCGGAGCATAGCCCCCCGTTCAGCGCCCGTCCGTCAGCCGCTCCAGCAGCGCCCGTCCGTCGCGATACGCCTGCTCGTTCCACTGGTCCGCATGGCTGTCGGCGCGCACCGCGTCCAGGAGCTGCAACGCACGGTCCAGCAGCGGCACTTCCGCGGCGCCGAACCCGGTCCCCAGTTCGGCCGCCCGCACGCAGCCGACGGCCCACGGCAGCACGTACCACGGATCGTCCGGGTCGTTCTCGATGTCGGCTGCCAGGCACGCGACGACTTCCTCGTAGTGCTCCAGCGCACGCTGCCGATAGGCGGCTGCCGCCGGGTCCCCGCGTTCGCTCGCGAGGCGCCAGGCGAGATGCAAGCAGTCCCCGGCCCGCCACCGCCCGAACCACGACCGTCGGGCCGCGAACACACGGTCGGCCGCGGCGGCGCAGGCCGCGTGATCGCCGCGCCCGGCCGCCAGCCGCGCCGCGAGCCAGCCGACCTCGACGGTGCGCTTCCCGTGGAACGCGGGGTCGCGCGCGATCCAGGCTTCGGCCTGCGCCAGCGCGGCGGTGGCGGCTTCCTGCCGGCCGTGGTCGAGATGCCACCGGGCCAGGCCGGTGAAGGCGCCGAGCACCCGATCCTTGTCCTGACCGAGCCCGGTCGGCTCGACCGGCATCGCCGCTTCGACGGCGGCCCAATACCGGTCGCCGCCGCCGGCCGCAGCAGAATCGGCGATCGAAGCCTGCAGGACCAGCAGTTGCCAGCTGTCGGTCGGAGCGAGGTCGCGTGCCGCCGCGACGGCGACCGCTCGTTCGATGCAGCTGCCGGCCTCGGCCAGCGTCGAGTGCCGGAACCGGTCGAACAGAGTCAGCGCGAACTGCTCCAGCGCGATCATCAGGACCGGGGTGCCCGGCCCGTCGGGCGCTTCGGCCGACAGCCGCTCGCAGATCGCGATCGCCGCGCGGAACGCGGTCGCCGACGCCTCGAAGTCGCCGACGTAGTTCTGGGCATAGCCGAGGCTGCACAACGAGCGGGCGTGCTGGACGCGCGGCAGCACCCGCTCGGGCCAGGCGCGCTCCCATTCCGCGGCCGCCGCCACCGCCGCCCGAATGTGCTCGATCGCCGCGGTCCGGTCGCCGGTCTGGAACGCGATCGTCCCCCGCAGGTCGGCGACGCGACCGGTCAGACGGAGCCGTTCCTCGCCGACGTCCGGCAACGCGTCCGCCGCTGCGCGCAGCACGGCATCGGCGTCCGACTGCGAGTGCGCCGTCAACAGCGCGGAGGCGAGATCACAACTGGTCAGCACGTATTCGTGCGCGGCCTCCGGCTGGTGCGGCAGCACCGTGCGCAGCTCGTCGGCGACCCGCAGTGCCTCGCGCAAGGCGCGCGTGCGCTCCGCATGGGCCCGGCGCGGCAGGGTGGCCGCTGCGCCGCGCAGGGCGCTGCAGTGGGTCGCGCCGAACCGCGCCGGCATGGCCGTCGCGGCCGCGGCCAGGTGGTCGATTGCCGCCCGGAACGCGCGCGCGGCGCCGTCGTCGTCTCCGGCCAGCGAGCGCGCCACCCCGTGCCGGCACCAGGCCTCGCCGAGCCAGCCGCGGCGCTCGAGGTTGGTGGGTTCGGCCGCGAGCGCCGCCTCGCCGTCCTCGATCGCCTGCTGCGCGAACTCCGTCGCACGATCCGCATCGCCGAGCAGCCAGTAGACGTGCGACAGGCCCCTGCTCGCACGACACCGTTCGGCGCGCAACGCCGAGTCCGACGGCCGATCGCGCAGGAAGCGGTCGTAGAACGACACCGCGTCGCGCAGCATCGCCTCGCGCGCGGCGTCGCCCTGCGGCGCCTCCCGCACCGATGGGTGATTCGCCCGTGCGACCAGCAGTGCCACCGCTGCCGTGGCATCGGCGAAGTTGGCGTCCGCCCGGGCCGCGGCGTTGCCGAGTTCGACGCCGACCCGACCCCGGTACAGCCGCAGACCGACCGCCCCGAGACCCGTGACCACCAGCACGCTCGCGATGGCGACGGTCGCGGCCGAGTGCCGGCGGACGAACTTGCGCAGCCGGTAGGTCGTCGAAGGCGGCCGCGCGTGCACCGGCTGGCTGCGGCCATGCCGCTCGAGGTCCTCGAGCAGCGCCTGCGCCGTCTGGTATCTGTGCTCGGGCTCGCGCCGCAGGCACTGCAGCACGATCCAGTCGAGGTCGCCGCGCAGCCGGCTCGCCAGGCGCCGCGGCTCGGTCGCGCGGCGCCGCGCGATCGCCGTCGCCGATCCAGCGGTGCCGGCAACGCGCGTGCTGGGGCGCAGCGCATCGGCGTCGGTGGCGGCGGCACCGACAGCCCACGGCAGCTGGCCGCACAGCAGCTCGTAGAGCATCACGCCGAGGCCGAACACGTCGGCGCGCGCGTCGACCTCGTCGGAGCTGCCGCCCTGCTGTTCGGGGCTCATGTAGCCCGGCGTGCCGATCACGCGGCCGGCCTCGGTGTCGAACGCGCGCGGCACGCGGCTCTGGTGCATCGCCTTGGCGATGCCGAAGTCGATGATCTTCGGCCGCGGCCGCCCGTCGATCTCGATGACCAGCACGTTCTGCGGCTTGAGGTCGCGGTGCACGACGCCGCGCTCGTGCGCGTGCTGCACGCCGCGGCACAGCTCGGCGAACAGCTCGAGCCGCGCCTCGACGCCCAGCGCGCGTTCGTCGCAGTAGCGGTCGATCGGCGTGCCGTCGATCGCGTCCATCACGAAGTACGGCCTGCCGTCGGCGAGCGCGCCGGCGTCGAAGACCTGCACGATCGCCGGGTGCTGCAGCGACGCGATCAGCTGCTGTTCGGCGGCGAAGCGCAGCAGGGTCGTGCGATCCGCGACGCCGGCGCGCAACAGCTTGACCGCCACTTCGCGGCGCACCGGAGCTGCCTGCTCGCAGTGGTACACCTCGCCGAACGCACCGGCGCCGAGGCGGCGGAGCACCCGGTACGGCCCGATCTCCGGTACCGGATCCGGATCCGGCACGGCGTCGCCGCCGAGCAGTCGCTCCATGGCGATCAGGTCCGCGAGCAAGGCGTTCAGCGCAGCCGTGTGTTCGGGATGGGCGGCACACAGTTCGGCGAGCGCCGCCGCACGGGAGTCGCCTTCGCCGGACAGCGCCTCGACGGCAGCCGAGTGCACCGCCATCGGCAGGGACTGGGCGGGATCGAGCTCGGCGTCCGACATGGCAGGCGGCAAGTCTACCCGCCGGCGGCGATCGCGCGATCGGCCGCCGGTCACCGGCCGGCGTCGCCGCCTCACAGGGTCCCGATGGTCGCCGCGAGCCCGTTCGAGCCGCGCGCGGCCATGAATGCGCCCGTGCCGTCGAACTCGAGGGGCAGCGTCTGCTGGAAGAACGTCGCGCCCAGCAGCGAGGCGCTCGCTGGCACCGGCAGCGCCGACTGCCAGCTGCCGGCGCCGTCCGGCTGCAGCAGCTGCACGATGTCGAGCGACGCGAGCAGCGAGCAGCCCGGCTGGCCCTGGGGCAGGATCGACGGCAGCGGGATCGACGCGGACCTGAGCCCGACCACGCCGAGACACACCGAGACCGGTGCGATGCCGGTCGTCGTCGTGCGGAACGTCGTGCCGAGCCACGGCAGGGCCTCGGCCGTGACGACGACCGGACCCGCCGCGCTGCTGCATCCCGCGCCGAAGGCGTGCACCGCCGGCGGGCAGGCCGACGACAGCACGGCGAGTTGGCGGGATACCACGCCGCCGGCGATGCTGAAGTTGCCGCCGACGACCAGGCTGCCGTCCGGCCGCAGCGCGAACGCGCGCGCCGCGACCGAGCTCGAGGGGGCCGCCGCGGCGAGACCGGCGCCGAAGCCGCTCCACGTGCTGCCGTCCCAGCGCGAGATGCCGCCGTCGGGCAGCGTCCCGGGTTGATGGAAACCGCGCCCGGCGACGACGTCGCCGTTCGGCAGGACGAAGACCGCGCGCGCCGCCGCCGGGTCGACGCCGGCAGCGCCCATCGTCGACCAACCGGTGGCGAGCGACCGCGCGATCCGGTTCGCCGGCAGGCCACCGGCGGCGGTGAACGAGCCGGCCACGATCACCTCGTCGCCGTGGCGCACCGACAGCGCGAACACGTCGCCATTGCAGCCCGGCCCCACCGGCGACCACACGGTGCCGTTCCACTGCGCGATGTGGCTGCACGGGCTGCCACCCGCGGTCGAGAAGGAACCGCCGGCGAACAGGACCCCGTCCCTGCGCACGGCGAGGGCGTGGACGGTCGCATTCGTGCCGCTGCCGAGCGGCGACCACGACGTGCCGTTCCAGCGCGCGATGTGCGCGCACGGCACCCCGCCGGCCGACGTGAACGAGCCGCCGGCGACGAGGTCGCCGTTCGGCATCTCGCACAGCGCCGACACGTGCTGGTTCATCCCGGTGCCCAGGCTCGACCACTCCGCGCCGTTCCACCGGGCGATGCTGTTGGCGGTCACGCCGCCGGCGCTGACGAACGAGCCGCCGGCGACGAGGTCGCCGTTCGCGAGCGTCAGCAGGGCGTCGACGATGGTACTGCCGCCGACCAGGCCGGTCATGCCCGCGCCGAGGGCATGGAACGCCGTTCCGTCCCACCGCGCGATGCGCGACCGCGCACCGTCCGGCGTCGCAGTGAACGTGCCGCCGACGATGGTGTCGGTGCCGGAGCGCACCAGCGCACGCACCTCGCCATCGAATCCCTCGCCGCGCACGGGCAACCACGAGGCGCCGTCGTAGCGCCGGCAGGCGTCCGCGCCGTTGGCCCTCGCTGCGTGGTAGCTGCCGCCGAAGTAGGTCACGGACTCGAGCTGGAGGCTGCCGAGCGAGATCCACGAACCGCCGCTCAGGTACTGCATCGGCACTCCGCCGGCGAGCGCGACGATCGCGAAGCCCAGGGCACCGGTGTTGCGCACGTGCAGCGCGTCGCACTGGGTGAACAGACCGCCGCCGGTCTGGCTCCATGCGAACGACGCGCCGCCGGTCGTCGCCGCGATGCGCACGGCGGCCGTGCCACCGATGTCGGTGAACGCGCCACCGACGTAGAGCACCGGATCCAGACCGACCACCTGAGGCTGCCGCACGGCGAGGCTCGTGATCCTGGCATCGGCCGGTATCGGCGGCAGCCAGTTGGTGCCGTCCCATCGGCCGAGCACGCCCTGCTGGAACAGGGTCTGACCCCCGACGATCAAGAGGCCCTGGTACGACGCCAGCGCGTGCGCGGCACCGTTCCACGGCAGCGGGAGGGTGGACCACGACACGCCGTCCCACCAGCGGACCGTGGACTGCGGCAGCGCGCTGGGCCACGTGGCCGCCGCGACCAGGTTGCCGTTCCACACCGCCAGATCGTGCACCGGAGCCTGGAACGCTCCGACACCGATCGGTTGCCACGCCGAGCCGTCCCACAGCGCGATGCGGTCGAAGCCACCGCCGCTGAAGTCGCCGCCGGCGACGAGCTGGCCGTTCCAGACGGTCAGGGCGAGCACGCTGCCGGCGGTGCCGGGACCCGGGCCGAGCGCCTGCCATCGGCTGCCGTCCCAGAGCATCACCCGCTGCTGGATCGCTGCGGCGCCGCCGATCAGCTCATCGCCACCGACGACGAGACGCTCGGGCTCCGGACCCGCACCGTCGGGATCCCACAGCGCGGTGCACGAGCCCTGCCCCGTCAGCTCGGCCTGCAGACCGGTCGACGCCCATTGCGTCGCGCACTGGGCCGCGAGCGATGGCAAGAGCCCGGCGAGGGCGAACAGGCCGGAACGGACGGAGACGGGGACGCGGCGCGGGGCATCGGGCATGGTCGACCTCGCCGCGAGGAACGCCATGCCCGTGCCGGTGTGACGCGAGAAGCGGCGGACCGAAGCGATGCGACGCACGAGGCCCGGCGGCGCCCGAATCACCTCGGTCCGGATTCGCGTCACAGCCAGCGGCCGGTGTCGTTTCCCGCGGGTGAGGCAATCCATGAAGCTCCAGCTCACCCTCCTGTCCCTGTTCGCCGCCGTCGGCGCCACGTTCTGTGATCCGGTCGCGAGTCAATGCCCGACGCTGTGGGGCTCCGGCGCGCAGCCGCCCGGCCTCATCGGTGAAGGCCGGTGCTCGACACTGTGGGATCCCGACGGCGGGGGGCCATTGCCGCAGCGCCTCGTGGTCGGCGGCCTGATGTACGGGGCGACCGCGACCGAGGCTCGGGGAGTCATGACCTGGGATGGCACCCAGTGGCAGGCCCTCCCGCCCATTCCCGACGCGGCCGCCGACGGCGAGGTGTCCTCGATCACGACGTGGAACGGCTTGCTCGTCGCCGGCGGCTACTTCAGCGGCGGGGGCATGGAACAAATCGCCGTCTGGAACGGAACTTCTTGGCAGGCGCTCGGCCCAGGGCTGACGTTCGTACCGACAGCACTGACCTCGTGGAACGGCAACCTCGTCGCATGTGGCTACAGTGCCTCTGGCCCCATCTCTAGCGCCGTCGTCAGCGTCTGGAACGGCAGCTCCTGGAGCATGATTCCGCTACCGAGTGGCGTGTGGACGGGTGTGGAGGCAGCCGTGTCGTTCCAGGGGCTGTTGTGCGTCGCCTTGGACAACTTCGTCAGCTTGAGCGGCATGGTGGCGGCATGGAACGGTTCGAGTTGGGTGCAGGCCGCCTCGACGAACGGCCGGATCTGCTGTCTCGCGCTGCGCCCTTCGTCGATCCTGCCCCACCTCTACGTTGCCGGCGAGTTCACGAGCATCAACGGCGTTGCCGCGAGTCATGTGGCGAGGACGTCTGGCGGCACCGGGTCGTGGCTCTGGGAGGAGCTCGGCGGCGGAGTGCCGGCCGATGCGATGGCGATGCACGTGCGATCCACTTCGACTCTGGGCGCCGCAGTGATGATCGTCACGAACTCCACTCCGTCGGTGTGGCAGTGGAACGGCAGCTCCTTCGGGTCGAGTGCGGGGAACATCAGCGCCGTTGAGTCACTTGCCTACTACGGCGGCAGCTACTACGCGATGGTCGCCGACTCGACCAACATGGCTTGCCGGCGCTACGACGGCAGCGCCTGGCAAGCCGTGGCCGGGACCGGGATCGAGGGCGCTGTGCTCGCTCTCGCGCCGAGCGGCGACGACATGATCGTCGGCGGTTCGTTCCTCTCGACCACGAGCAGCCAGGCGCATCGCATCGCCCGGTGGAACGGCACGACGTTCGCGCCGCTCGGCACCGGCATCGTCGGCCTCAGCGTCGATGCGCTGGCGAGGCTCGGCACTGGCGACATCGTCGCCGGTGGCGTGTTCACGAGCGCCGGGGGCAACGCCGCTGGCAACATCGCACGCTGGGATGGCAGCAACTGGTCGCCGCTCGGCACCGGTTGCGACCAGCAGGTGCTGGCCTTGGCACAGCTGCCGAACGGGGACATCGTCGCCGGCGGCAGGTTCACCACGGCGGGCGGCGTGGCCTGTTCGCGCATCGCGCGGTGGAACGGCACGACCTGGTCACCGCTCGGCCTCGGCCTGAACGGCGATGTGCACGCGCTGGCGGTGCGCAGCGACGGTCGGTTGTTCGCGGGCGGAGCGTTCACCGCCGCCGGCACCGTCGGTTGCAGCCACGTCGCGCAGTGGAACGGCACGACCTGGTCGCCGCTCGGTTTCGGCCTGAACGGCGACGTGCACGCGCTCGCCGTGCGACCGAACGACGAGGTGGTCGCGACCGGTGAGTTCACGACCGTGCTCGGAATCGTCAACGATCGCTGCGCCCGCTGGAACGGCAGCACCTGGTTGCCGATGGGCGCGAGCAGCGCCGATGCGAGACCGACCCGCGCACTCTGCACACTGCCGAACGGCGACGTCGTCGTCGGCCGCGACTTCCACCCGCCATCGACCGATCCCGATGCGGGCATCGCGCGCTGGAGCAACTTCGTCTGGAGCAGCTTCGGCAGCGGCCTCGCGTCGCTGCCCGCCGGTGCACCGGTGTCGGTGCGCGCGATGGCCCAACGCGCCGACGGCGTGCTGGTGGTCGGCGGCATCTTCGGTGTCGCCGGCGGACTCGCGGCCAGTGGCCTGGCGACGCTCACGTCGTCGTGCCCGGCCCAGGCGGTCGCGTTCGGCAGCGGCTGCAGTGCCGCCGGCCCGTTGGTGCAGACCGCCGAGTCGCTGCCCTGGCTCGGCGCCCCGTTCCGCACCGCGACCACCGGCCTGCAGCCGGCGTCGGCCTGCTTCACGGCGATCGGGTTCACGCAGGTGTCGATCCCGCTGTCCTCGCTGCTGCCCCAGGGCCAGCCCGGCTGCACGCTGCTGGTGTCGCCCGACATCGTGGGCCTGGTCGCGGCGGATGCCGCGGGCACGGTCCGCTCGGCGGTGGCGGTCCCGAACCACGTGGCGCTGCTCGGGGCGGTGTTCCACCAGCAGACGGTGCCGGTGGAGGCCGACGGCGCCGGTGCGCTCGCGGCGGTGCGGGCCGCAAACGCGCTGACGGCGACGATCGGTCTGTTCTAGATTGGACGAGAGGGCTGCCGGATCCTGGCCGCGAGGCTCAGCGGCAAGCGTCCGGCTCACCGTCACCCATCAGAGCATCGGCGACGGTTCCATGGGGCTCGGCGTCAGCGCCACCCGCGGACGCGCCGAGAGAACGGCGGGGCCGGCTGCGCCACTCACTGGGTGCCGCCCACGAAGCGTCACGCCGCCGCGCGGTGCCGCCGGACGGCTGCGCCGCGTGCAGCAGCAGTCCGTGCGCCGCCCGGCCGAGGAGCTGCGGCAGACCGGATCCGACCCGCGAGGTCCGGCGGCCTGGCGGAGTGCGGCGAGCTGTCGACCCGTCACCACGGCAGGCGCTGCTGCGGCGGCGGCGTGGCGGCGGCGACCGCGCATCGGTGGGCACACCGAGGCAGCGGAGGATGTTCCCGATGGCCCGGGGATCGAACAGAGACCGCCTTGCTGCGCGGCCGCGCGGTCCGGACCTGCCACAACCGATTGCCCGACGAGCTCGATCAGCCGGTGCTGCACCTGCGCCAGAACCTCGAACTGCCCGAAGCGCAGCGCACGCGCCCGGTCGGTTCGGGCAGCGGCTCAACCGCGCGTGCGAACGGCCGCGTGGCCTGGGCTCACCGGTTCCGAGCCCAGGCGCCGCAAGTCACAGGTTGCCGAGATGCAGCGTGACGCCGTTCGAGGCCGCCAGGCCGAACGGGTTCGCGATCGGATCGCGCACCGCCGACTGGGCGTAGACCGTGCCGCCGAGCAGGAACGGGTCCGCCGGCAACACCAGCGGCAGCACCATCGCCCCGTTCGCGGTCGCCAGGAAGAACGTCAGGTCCAGCGTCTGATACAGGCTGCAGCCGTTCATGCCCAGGAAGTCGAGCGGCACGCCGGGCACCGGCGTGAAGCCGAGCACGACGAAGCCGATCGATTGGGGCAGCGCCATGTTCGTCGTCACCAGGTCGACCGTGGTGCCGAGGACCGGGCGCGTCCCCGCGGCCAGCAACAGCGGACCCTGGCTGCCGCAGCCGGTGCCCTGGCTCGTCGCGGTGGCGACGCCCGGGCCGTCGAGCAGCGTGTAGCCGAGGCCGCCGGAGAACACGCGCGCCGGCTGCGCCGTGCCGCCGGGCCAGCCGCTGACCATGCTGCCGGCGACGACCGTCACGTCGTCCGGATCACCGCCGAACGTGTCGGCGCCGGTCCCGGCGACCGTGCGCAGCGACAGGCCGACGCCGCGGATCGCGATGCCGTTGGTCCCCGGCGGCAGCGCGATCGGCGGGATCATTTCGACATCGATCCACAGGGCCGCCGTGACGACGACGTTGGCCGACCCCGCCAGCACCCAGTCGCCGGCGTTCTCGTGGCCCTGGTGGGTCTGGCCAACCCGGGTCCAGATCTCGAGGTCCCCCGTGGTGCCGACGCCGTCGCCCAGGTCCACCAGGATGGAGTCCAGTTCGATGTAGCTGGAGCTGTGCTGGTCCAGGAACACGGTACTGTCGATGAGGCCGCCCATCCCGGAGTGGGGCAGTTGCATCTTCTTGCCGAGCTTGCCGTCGTCGCGGATGCGTTCGGCGTACCAGCCGCTCGGATCCGGCCGGCCGCTGACCTGGTCGTCGTACCACGAGAACAGGAAGCCGTGCGTGTCGGGCCCGCCGGTCGGGAACACCCGTGGCCGGCGCGGTGCGTTGCCGGCCTGCCCGAAGACGCCGTTGATCGGAATCTCCGAGTACCGCGGTGCGCCGTGGTCCCAGATCGGCTGGCCGGTCATGGCATCCAGCTTCTTGCACATCACGTCGTCGTTCGCGGTGACGACCAGCACCGGGCCTTCCGGGCTCGGCACGGCGTCGACTTCGTCGGTGTTGTCGAGGTCGGCGCCGCGCACGAAGATCACCCACTGCGCGGACAGGCCCGACGCCGCGTCGAACTTGTAGGCGCGGATCACGGTGTCGTCGCGGTAGACGACCATCGCCGCCGACCCGGGCATCGCCAGCATCGCCAGCGGCCGCAGGCGGGCGCCGTCCAGGCCGTCCGGCTGCGTCTGCCAGACGACTGCGCTCGGCGTGACGACCCACGACGAGCCGTTCCAGGTGACGGCGATGCGCGCGTGCACGAGATCGGTGGAGTTGTCGTTGCCGGGATCTCGGAGAGTCGAGTAGGCGAAGAACGCGCCGCCGGCGCCGTCGCTGACGGCGCGGTAGTGCGGCCAGGCGAAGTCGACGTTCTGGACCTGTCCGGGCACCGGCATCGCGAAGATCGCGGCGCCGCCTGCATCGAACTTCGTCGCCCAGACCTCGTGATACCCCCCGGTGAACATGTAGGTCGCGACGCCGAGTCCGTCGCCCGTGCTGGCGATGGACGGCGGATAGGCGTCGTCGCTCGCCGTGGTCACCGGCAGCGGCGAGACCCAGATGGGGCTCAGCGTGGCACCGGACTGTGACAGTCCCTGCATACGGACCGTCGACGAGACACCGGTGTCCTGCCAGACCAAGAGGACGCCGTCGATACCGCTGGTGGTCTCGCGCAGGACCATGCTCAGGTTCCGCGGGCTCCCTCCCACCTGCACCCATCCCGCCACGGTGGTCACCGTGCCGTTCGGGTTCCACTGCAGCCGGGCGACGCGCAGCTCCTGCTGGAAGCCGGCCACCGGCACCGTGTACGCCAGGAAGAAGTCACGCTCCTCGACCCTGCACCCGGCGAGCACGGCCGTGATCGACTGCCCGCTGCCGTCCGTCCACGATGCCGGCGGCTCCGTGCGGTGGTAGCCGCCAGGAGTCGTCCAGTGGATGCGGGCAGCGTCGTTCTCCGCCTGCAAGACGAAGGCGCGGCCCTGCACTTCGAACCGGACCACCTCGGCGCTCGGGTTGCCGTTCAGATCGTCGTCGACGCGCGGGTTGTGGCGCCACTGCGCCGGGGAAAGGGATGCCGTCGCGGCGATCGTCAGCAGGACGAAGCTGCAGACGCGTGCGGCGGAAACGAGCAGGGCTGGCAAGTCGCGGTTCATCGGTTGGCTCTCGAAGCGGGTGGTCTCGCCGGTGGGGCGAGCGCCGCGAATTGGCCAGGAGCCGACACGCCCGGACAGGAATCCCCCGGTTCCCAGGGCAGGCGCCACCGGGTTTGCCCGGCCAGCGCGCGCCCACCCGGTCCCGAGAGCCCTGCAGCCGGCGCGGCCGCTCGGCCCCGCTCCTGTTGACCTCCGTTTCGAAGCCAGCTACACCGGCGGGGGTGAGCGTCAACCGCGATCCGTCGCCTGAGCGGCCGCCGATCGACGATCTGTTCCGCAGCCTCGCAGCCGCCCTGGTCGCCTGGGCGACGATCCGCATCCCCGCCGAGTGGCGGGCCCACGTCGGCCCCGAAGACCTCGCCCAGGAGGTCTGGTTGCGCGCGGTCCGGATCTACCCGACGTCGTTCGACCCCGAACGCTCGTCGCCCCGCGCCTGGCTGTTCGCGGTCGCGAAGAGGGTGCTCCTCGAGGTCGGACGCAGCGCCGCGCAGATCCGCGAGCGCGGCGCCGATGGCAGCACCACACGATTGATGTCGCTGGCGGAAGTGCCGGCGTCCATCACCAGCATCACGACGCGAGTCGGGCGCGACGACGCGTTCCAGCGGTTCCTCGCCGAGACCGCCAGACTCGCCGAGGACGACCGCCAGTTGATGCTCTACTGCGGCATGGAGGACCTGCCGCTGCGCGAGGCCGCGGAGCGACTCGGCATCGCCCAGGAGGCCTGCGGCAAGCGCTGGCAGCGGTTGCGGGCGCGCATCGCGCAGTGGCCGGTCGCCAGCAGCATGATCGCCTGATGCCGCGCGTCAGCGCTGCATCGGCAGACGGTACCGGGCGGCGGCGGGCCACGGCTCGACGGGCCAGACGAGCGCCGTGCCATCGCGGTAGGCGACCGCGATCCAGCGGCCATCGGGGCTGAAGCAGGCGTCGAGCGCCGCGCCGCGCCCCGCTCGCAGCACCGAGTACGGCCGTCTCGCCTGCCATTGGTACAGCCAGACGCTGCCGTCGCGGCAGGCCACGAGGCCGATGTCGCCGGCGGCCCGCACTGCGATCCTGCTGATCCAGCTCGGCGGCTCACTCTCCGGAAACCGCACGGGCTCCGTCAGGTCCGCTGAGATCCACGACAGCCTGCCGATGCTGAGCTCGCCGACGAGGATCCGGCTCTCATCGGCATCCGTCGCCATCCACCCCGTCGAACCGCCGATAAGAACCTCGGCCCGTGACCAGCCCTTGGCGGGGTCCCAGACCGTCAGCGCCGTTTCCTCGCCGGTGGCCGCGACCCGCTGCGAACGCGGCAGGAACGCCACGCTCTGCAGCGTCCCGTTGATCCCGTAGAACGAGTCGTCGCGCTCGGAACCGAGGTCGGCCACCGCCGCGCCGCTCGCGAGGTCGAACAGGTGCACGCGCCGATCCTCGCCACCCACGGCCAACCAGCCGCGGCGCGGATCGATCGCACCGCAGCGCAGCGGCGCCGTTGCCGCGTCGATGCGCCGCAGGCATTCGCCGTCCAACGCCCACAGCCGGGCCGAGCCGTCCTCCGAGATCGTCACGACGCGCTCGATGCCGGCCACCTCGCAGATCCAGGCATCGGTGACGACACCGGTGTGGCCGACCAGCGCCGTGACGCGGTCCGGCGCTTCGACCGGGACGACGTGCGCATCGGCAACCGCGCCCACGGTCACCACGCTTGCACCCGACGGCGCGAACCGCACGTGCGAGCGCGGCGCCGGCAGCGGGATCACCGCGGTCGCTCGCGCCGTGCTCGCGTCCCAGAGCCGCACCGTGCCGTCTTCGCCGGCCGTCGCGACGGTGCCGGCGTCGGGCGAGAAGTCGACCTGCACGACCCGCCCCGAGTGACCGCGCAGGTCCCGCAGGAAAGGTCGCGCCAGATGACTCCAGCCGTGCATCAGCAGGTGATCGACCGAGAGCAGGTGCCGGCCGTCGGCAGACCACAGGATGCCGTCCACGTATGCTTCGTGCTGGCGCAGCACCGCCACCTCACACCATGTGCGCACCTCGAAGACCCGGATGCTCGAGTCGCGGACGGCAACCGCGACGTATTCGCCGTCGGGACTGAACCGTGCGTGCTGATACGACCGCTCCAAGGTGCTGGTGACGACGCGGTCGCCGACCAGCGTCCCGGCATCGACGATCCAGAGCCCGTCGAAGGCGCCGACGAGCAGTTGCTTGCCGGAAGGCATCAGGCCGACCCAGAGCGCCATCTCCGGCAGATGCCGCGCACGGGCCGGCACGCTGTCGGCGCCCTCGAACGACTGCAGCCGGCCGTCGAGCCGGGCGACGCAGAGACTCCTGCCGCCCGCTGTCCAACACGCCCAGCCGATGTCGTCCTTGCGCGAACGCGATGCCAGCGCCAGCCGCTGCGTGCCACGGTCGGCATCCCGCACGAACAGCTGTTGGCTCATCAGCCCGCCGGACCGCGGATCCTCGCCGAAGCTCAGCAGCTGCGCACCGTCGGGCGCGAAGCCGAGGTGCCAGACACGGCCGTCGTGGCCAGGCTCCTGCCACCGCGGTCTCGCAACGGGGACGCCGTCCGCATCGACGTCGAACACGGCGATGTCGACGGCAGGGTCGGGATCTGGCGCACGCTGCGCCGCGACGGCGAGCCGGTCGCCGCGCGGGTCGTACGCGAGCTGCCAGATCCGCGCCACGCACTGCCTGGTCGCCAGCGGCTCGCCGGGCCCGAGGTCGTCCGTCGGCCACACGCGCAGTTGGCCGTAATAGCTGCCGGTGACCATGCGGCGTCCGTCGGGACTCAGCGCCATCGCGGTCACCGGGGAGTCGTGGGCCCGGAACCTCCCGACGACCGCGCCGGTGGCGATGTCGAACGCGAACACGTGACCCCAGGTCGTGCCCATGAAGCAGCGTCTGCGCTCGGCGTCGGCAAGCAGCGTCGCGCCGCTCAGGGTCTCGTTCGGCCACAGCGCTGGAACGCGGTCTGGGGCCGGGTCGTCGACCAACAGCGGCCGCCGCCACGCTTCGTGACAGCGCAGCAGCACCTCGTGCAGGGCCTCGCGGATGCGTGGATCCGATTCGTCGCGCGCGGCGTCGACCAGCCGCGCCAGCGCTTCGGCGGGCCGGTCGTGGCTGCTCCGCACCAGACCGGTCACCGTCTGCCAGGCCTCCAGGCGTCGATTCTGCCGCTCCAGCTGCCAGGCGACGGTGATCGTCACGACCAGCAGGAGCAGCAGCAACGCAGCAGTCCCGGCCAGCGCCGGGTGCCGCTGGCTCCATCGATGCAAGCGCAGCAGCGCACCGGCCGGTCGCGCCTGGATCGGCCGATTCGCGGCAGCATTGGCGAGGTCGTCGGCGAGCGCCCAAGCCGTCGCGTAACGCCGCGTGCGGTCCCGCTCCATCGCCGTCGCGATCACGACACACACGTCGCGCGGCAGGTGCGGGTTGAACGCCAGGGGGTTGCGAGCCGCCCCGACGCGAATGTCGCGGTCGAGCACCTGCCGGGTGTCCTTTCGGAACGGCAGCTCGAACGTCAGGCATTCGTACAGTGAGACCCCGAGCGAGTAGATGTCGGTACGGCCGTCGACCGCCACCCCGCCTTCCAGCTGTTCGGGCGACATGTATGCCAGCGTGCCGAAGACCTCCCCCGTGAGCGTCAGGGTGCCGCCGGCGTCCTCGATCATGCGGGCGAGCCCGAAGTCGAGCAGCACGGGCAGGCCGTCGCGATCGATCATGATGTTCGCCGGCTTGACGTCGCGATGCACGACCCCGGCCTCGTGGGCGGCATCCAGCGCACGCGCCGCGCGTTCGAACAGGTGCAACACGCGACGGATGTCGGCCGCCGACCGCGGCAATCGATCGAGCAACTCGTCGCGCGACGCCGGCGCCGCGGCCGCGCGATGCAACCGGGCCTGCAGCGTCTCGCCCGGGACGTAGCGCATCGCGAGGAACGGGCGCTCCCCCGCGGCATCGGCCGCGTAGATCGCACAGACCCCCGGGTGATCGAGACGTGCCAACGCCGCAGCTTCGCGTCGCAGCCGCTCGATCCGCGCAGCGGCGACGCCGACGACGGGTTGGTCGAGGACCTTCAGGGCGACCAGTCGCTGCAGCTGCAGCTCCTCGGCGAGGTAGACGCGGCCCTGACCGCCGCGGCCGAGCAACCGCACGACGCGGTAACCCGCGATGAACTCGCCATCGCCTGGCTCGTCTGCCGGCGCAGCGACCGCCAGCTCTGCACCGGCGCACGCGGCGACGAACTCGCGCGCGATGCGCAGCTCGAACTCGGGGAAACGCGCCAGGTACTCGGCCAGCGACCGAACGGTCCCGGCCGCGCGATCTGCCCGCAGCTGTTCCAGGAAGTCGAAGGCGGCAGCGTCCGCCCGCGGGTCGTCGGCCGGGCCCATCGGCGATCGACTCTAACCGGGGCAAGGCCGCCGGACCGTGCGGGTGTGCGCTGTAGGAAGTCCAAAGGGGAGTCCCGGGCCGCCGATCGGTCGGTTTCGAGTCGGCGATGGAATCCGCTGGGTCGGGTGCCCTGCGGATTCGGGTCGTGCGGTGGCCTGTGGGCAGGCATGGAGGCTGTGTTACCCGGGCCAGGGCAGGCCGGGTCCGGGCCGCGATGGCAACTGCCTGGCTGCGTGCGACTGCTCGTCGACCCGTCACCAAGGCAGGCGCTGCTGCGGCGGCGGCCTGGCCGCGGCGAAGGCCGGAGCCTCGGTCGGCAGCCGAGGCAGCGGATTCTCGATGGCCTGTGGATCGAACACGGCAGCGAGCAGGCGGCGCTGTCCCTTGCAGTGGGGGCAGGTGAGCACGTCGATCCGGAAGACCCGCTGCATCAGTTCGGCCGACGCTCGACTCGAACGCTGGCTCGAACTCGCACTCGCGTTCGCCGTGACGCTGCCGCCGAAGGTGGCCAAGGCGGTGAAGGCGAAGGCGGCCAAGGCGCCCAAGGTTGCCGCGTCGCCGCCACGAGCGCGGCGGCAGGGGCGGGTCGGCGCGGCGCAACCGGCGCGACCCAGCCGAGGCTCCTAGCGGGTCGGGACGGGCACTACCGCGGCGGCGCGACGCGCGAGCCCGGAGAAGTTCATCGCCATTCGGCGGCGGACCATGGGCAGCAGGTTCACCACGCGGAGCGCCGCATTCCGCAGCACACGCAGGGGCAGGCTGCGCACTGTGGCCAGCCTGGTGAGCATGCCCGCCATTCGCAGGACGCGCTGGGCCGCCGGCCGTCGTAGCTCGCCGTAGGTGTCGAGGAACCCGTCTGGGCGGCGCCCGGCCAGGACCTCGGGCAGGATCTCGCCGAGGACGCAGGCATCGACGAGGCCGGTGTTCATGCCCTGGCCACCGGCCGGACTGTGCACGTGCGCGGCGTCGCCGACCAGCAGCATGCGCCCGCTCCGGTAGCGATCGGCGACGCGGTGGTGCAGGCGAAACCGCGTGCTCCACACGACGCGCCCGACCTTGCCGTGCGCCCGCCGCGGCCCGCGCCGCGAAACGAGCGCCTGCACGCAGTCGAGGTCGGGGTGCGGCGGGGCCGCGTCCAGGGTGGCGACGATGCGGAACGTCCCGTTCGGCAGCGGCGCGACCACCAGCAGTCCCTCGGGCGAAAAGAACAACGTCACCTCGTCGCGACCCAGCGGCCAGTCCATGGCGACGTCCGCCAACACGAACGACTCCTCGTAGCTGGCGCCGGGGAAGCCGATGCCGGCCCGTTCACGCACCATGCTGTGCATGCCGTCGGCGCCGACGACGTAGCGGGCGTTCACGATCCGTCGGCCATCGGCAACGACGAGCGTCGCCGTGACACCGTTCGCGTCGGCGGCCACCGACTCGACGGCACAGCCGCGTTGCACGCCCCCGCCGGCCTCGACGACTGCCTGCTCCAGCAGCTGCTCGGTCTGGTCCTGGGGCAGCATCAGCAGGCATGCCATCGGACTCGGCAGGTCGTCGAAGCGCAGGCGCAGCAACGGTCGGTCGCGGTCGCGGATGGCGAACCGCGCCAGCGGCAGCCCGCGCTCGCGGAGCCGACCGGCGATGCCGATTCGGTCGAGCACTTCGAGCGTGTGGGCATGCACCACCGCGGCACGCGAGGTGTTCTGTCCCGCGGCCAGACGGTCGACGAGCAGGGTCTTGACTCCCCGCCGTGCGAGCACGGCTGCCAGGGCCATTCCGGTGGGTCCGGCGCCGACGATCAGCACGTCGGTGCACTCGGTTGCGAGCTGCGAGTTCATCGTTGTTCTCCGTGGGCGAGCATCTCCGGGATCTGCCATCCGCCGCCCAGTGCGGCGTAGAGGCGGACCACCGCGTTCAATCGGTTGCGCTTGGTACGCGTGAGATCGAGTTCGGCCGCGAGCAGCGCGCGCTGCGCGTCGAGCACCTCGAGCTGCGCAGTGACCCCTTCGCGGAAGCGTTCGCTAGCCAGGTCGAGGGCGTTCCGCAGGTGCCCCACGAGCGCCGTCTGATGCGTCGCGATCACCGCGATCTCGCGGTTGTCGACCAGGGCGTCCTCGACTTCGCGGAAGGCCTGCTGCACCGCCTTCTCGAACCGGCGCACGGCCTGGTCCGCCCGCGCCGCGGCCGCATCGACACCTGCCTGCCGCCTGCCGGCGTCGAAGATCGGCATCGAGATCTGCGGACCGAAGCGCCACACGCGGGCAGGGCCGGTGAACAGGTCGGACAGCGAGCTGCTCTCGCCGCCGAACGAGCCGGTCAGGCTGATGCTCGGGAACAGATTGGCGAACGCCTCGTCGGTGCGTGCGTTGGCGGCGTCGAGGCGGACTCGCGCCTCCTGCAGGTCCGGTCGGCGGGTCAGCAGCGCCGACGGCAGGCCGGCCGGTATTGCCGGCGGCACCGGCTGTGCGTCGAGCGTCGAGGTGCGCGCGATCTCGCCGGGGTTGCGGCCGAGCAGGACCGCGAGTCGGTTCTCGGTCTGGCCGGCGCGCCGCTCGAGGTCGGGGACCAACGCCGCGGCACTCGCCAACTCGCCTTCGGCACGCGCGACGTCGAGGCGCGATGCCAGATCCTCCTCGCTGCGACGCCGCACCAGGAACAGCGACTCCTGCCGCGACATCAACGTGCGGCGGGCCACGGTCAGCTCGGCATCGATCTCGAGCAGGTCGAACCAGGCCTGCGCGACTTCGGCGACCAGCGTGGTGACCACGCCCCGCCGTGCCCACTCGCTGGCCATCAGTTCGGCGCGGGCCGCCTCGTCTGCACTGCTGAGCCGCCCCCACAGGTCCACGTCCCAGGAGACGAGGTGGTCCGACTTCCAGACGGTGCCGGTGTTGTCGACCCCGGGCGGCAACGCCGGCACCGAGGTCTCCGAGGCGCGCGAGCCCTTGACCGACGACGTCACGTCCAGCGTCGGCAACAACGCCGCACCGGCCTGCGCGGCCAGGGCCCGCTGCTCTGCGATGCGCGCGATGGCGACCGCCAGGTCCTTGTTCTCCGCCAGCGCGATCGCGATGAGTTCGCACAGCCGTTCGTCACCGAACAGCTGCCACCAGCCGTGATCGGCGAACGACTCGGTCTGCGCCTCGGCGCCTTGGTCGTGGTGCCACGAGATCGGCATCGTCAGCTCGGGGCGACGCGCCTCGGGCGCCGAGCAACCGGTGGCAAATGGCATCGCCGCCAGCAGCAGCAGCTGGACGATCGCGCCGGCGGCGCGGCCACGCCGAAGTCGACGGGTGGCCACCGCCGTCACCCGTTGCAGCCAGGCCAGCGGCCGGAAGTCCGTGCGCACGTCCTCGAACAGCGAGTAGAACACCGGCGTCGCCAGCAGCGTGAGCAGCAGCGACAGCACCTGCCCGCCGAAGATGACCGAGCCGATGGCGCGGTTGTCGCCGGCGCCGGTGCCCGACGACACCAGCAACGGCACCATGCCGGCGACGAACGCGATCGTCGTCATCAGGATCGGGCGCAGGCGGTCGCGGTTGGCCTGCAGAGTGGCCTGGAGCAGCGGCATGCCTGCGGCTCGCAGCGCGTTGGTGTGGTCCACCTGCAGGATGGCGTTCTTCTTGACCACGCCGAACAGCACGAGCAGACCGAGCGCCGTGTAGATGTTCAGCGACTGGCCGAACAGGAGCAGCGACACCAGCGCGAACGGTACCGTCAGCGGCAACGCGATCAGGATCGTCACCGGGTGGATCCACGACTCGAACTGCGCGGCGAGGATCAGATACATGAAGACGAAGGACAGCACGAACGCGATCAGGAAGTTGCGCGCGGCGCTGGCCATCTCCTTCGACGATCCGGTCACGCCCCAGCTGTAGCCGGCGGCCATGCCCATGCGGGACGCCTCCTGCTGCAGCGCCATCACGGCGGCCTGCTGCGAGAAGCCGGGCGCGATGTTGGCGGTGATGGTGACCTGCCGCCGCCGACCGAGCCGGTCGATCTGCGAGGCCCCGCTGGCCTCGACGAACGTGGCAACCTGGTCCAGGCCGACGGTGCCGAATCGGGCCGAGGGCACGGTGATCCCGGCCAGCGCCGTGGCATCGGTGCGATGCTCGACCGCCGATCGAGCGTGCACCTCGTAGCGCTCACCGCCGTCGTCGAAGTCGGTGACCTCGTCGCCGCCGACCAGCACGCGCAGTGTGCTGCCGATGTCGGCGATCTGCACACCGAGGTCGGCGGCCTTGGCGCGGTCGATCGCCACGTGCAGTTCCGGCTTGCCCAGGATCAGCGACGTGTCGATGTCTTTGGCGCCCGGCACCGCGGCCAGCACCCCGGTGAGCCGTTCGGCGTACTCGCCGAGCCGATGCGTGTCCGGGCCGCTGACGAAGAACGCGACGTCCTTGTTGTCCTTGCCACCGCCGGTGATCGCCGCGATGGGCGACACGCTGGCGCGCAGGTGTTCGGCCTCGAAGGCGGGCAGCACCCTGTCCCGGACCATCGCCATGATCTCGTGTTGCGATTGCTGCCGTTCGTGCACCGGCACGAGTTTGACGAACAGGCTGCCGAGGTTGCGGGTGCGCGCCTCGTCGTCGGCGACGAACACCACCGCGTAGTCCACGCCGGGAAGCTCCTCGACGCGCCGGCCGACGCGCCCCGCGATCAGCTCCGTCTGCTGCAGGGAGGTGCCCTCGGGTGCGCGCAGTTTGACCTCGAACTGCGACTCGTCGTTCTTCGGCAGGAAGTCCTTGGCGACGGCGACGCCGAGCGGCACCACCGAGGCGAGCGACATCAGGCAGGCGCCGACCACGACCCAGCGGTGCCCCATGGACCAGCGCAGCAGGCGCTCGTAGCCGTTCTCCAGCGCGGCGAACACGCGGCCGGAGCGGTGGGGGTGCGCGTCCTCGTCGCGCAGCCAGCGGCTGGCCAGCATGGGCGTCAGCGTGAAGGCCACGACCAACGACACCATGATGGAGAACGCCATCGTCATGCCGAAGGCGAACAGGAAGCGGCCGACGACGCCGCCCATGAACGCGACCGGCAGGAAGACCGCGACCAGGGAGAGCGTGGTCGCCAGCACCGCCAGTCCGATCTCGCGGGTGCCCTCACCGGCGGCCTGCATCGCGGTCAGGCCCTTCTCCTTCATCACGCGGTGGATGTTCTCGAGCACCACGATCGCGTCGTCGATCACGATGCCGACGGCCAGCGTCAGCGCCAGCAATGTCATCATGTCGAGCGTCAGGCCAAGCGCCTGCATCAGGCCGAAGGTGCTGACGATCGAGGTCGGGATGGCGATCGCGGCGATCAAGGTCGACCGCCAGTTGCGCAGGAAGAACCAGACGACCAGGGCGGCGAGCAGACCGCCGATGACCAGGTGCTCCTGCACGGTGTGCACCGACGCCGCGATGTACTCCGACTGGTCGCGCACGACCTCGAGCGAGAACTCGGCCGGCAGGCGGGTGCCGATTTCGGCCAGACGCTCCTTCAACGCGTCAACGACGGCGACGGTGTTGGTGCCGGACTGCCGCCGGATCGCCAGGATGACGGTCGGTTCGCCGCGCAGGCGGCCGGCGGTCTCGGCTTCCTCGCAGCCGTCCTCGACGCGCGCCACGTCGGCCACCTTGATCTGGACGCCGTCGCGGTCGGCGACGACGAGGTCGGCCAGGGCGGCAACGGTGTCTACGCGGCCCTCGAGCCGCACCGACAGCGAGCGCCCGCCCTGCTCGAGTCGGCCGGCTGGGATCTCGCGGTTCTGGCGCGACACCGCGTCGACGAACTGCGCGACCGTCAAGCCGTAGGCCCGCAGGCGCGCGGGGTCGAGCCACATGTCGATCTGCCGCAGGCGCGCGCCGATCAGGCTGACCTGGCCGACGCCAGGCAGCGACTCCAGCTCGCGGCGCAGTGTCTTGTCCGCGAACTCGCTGACCTCGCGGATCGGCAGATCGGCGGAGACCGCGACCTGCAGCACCGGGGCCGCGTCGGGGTCGACCTTGTCGATCACCGGCGGATCGCAGTCGTCGGGCAGCTCCGCCAGGATCTGGTTGATCTTGTCGCGCACTTCCTGCGCCGCCGTGTCGATGTCCTTCTCGAGGACGAACTGCACGTAGACCTGCGACACGCCTTCGGTGGACACCGAGCGCAGTTCGTCGATGCCGGAGATCGTGTTCACGGCGCGTTCGATTTCGTCCGTGACCTCGGTCTCCATCTCCTCGCCCGAGGCGCCGACGTGGCGCGTCGTGACGGAGACGACCGGCATGTCGACCTTCGGGAAGCGATCGATCCCGAGCGTGAAGTAGGAGAAGGCGCCGACGACGAGCAGCGTCAGCACGAGAACAGACCCGAAGACGGGGCGCTTGATGGAGATCTCAGCGAGCCATTGCATGACACATCACTCCCTGGCCATCGAGGCCAAGACCACCGCGCCGTCGACCAGGCGCGCCACTCCCTGGACCGCAACCTTCTCGCCGGCGGCGAGACCGCGGACCACCTCGACCATGGCGCCGACGCGGCGCCCCACCTGGACCAGTCGCCGTTCGAGGCAGCCGTTGCTCACGACGAAGACGTGATTGGTGCCGTCGTTGCTGGCGATCGCCTCCTGCGCGACGACGACGACGGGCCGCGTTGCGGCGAGCTCGATGCGCGCGGCGGCGAACGAACCGGGTCGAAGTTCACCTGCGGAGTTGTCGAGCACGACCTCGACGGCGAGTGCTCGCGAGGCCGCATCCAGCCCCGGCCCCACGAACGCGACCCTGCCGACGAACGTCTTCCCCGGCCGCGAACGCACGTCGAACTGCACCTGCTGACCGGGCTGCACGGCTGCCGCCTGCGGTTCCGGCACGGCGAGCTCGGCGCGGATTACATCGGTCTTCACCAGCGACGCCAGCCGATCGCCCTTGCGCACGTACTGCCCGACGTCGACGTGCCGTTCGAGCACGGCGCCGGTCCACGGCGCGCGCACCCGCGTGTCCTCGACGGCCTTGCGGGCCATCGTCACCCGTGCCTGCTGTGCCTGCAGCGCCCGGAACTGCTCGCGCACCCGGTCGACCTCGGCCGCGTACTTCTCGCGGGCGACGTCGTAGTTCGCGCGTTCCACGTCGTGCAGCGACCGGGACACCGCGCCGTCGGCGACTAGGCGCTCGTAGCGGCTGGCCTCGCGGCCGGCCCGCGCCATGTTCACCTGGGCGAGGCGGACGTCGGGAGACAGCTCGGGATCGAACTGGCCCTGAAGCGCCGGTCCCAGCCGCGCCTCGATCTGCGCCAGCTGTGCCTCGGCTTCGGCCAGCCGACTCTTCGCGTCGCGGTCGTCGAGTTCGACCACCACGGCGTCGACCTCGAAGCCCTGGCCGCGCTCGAGCCCGGCCCGAACCACGCGGCCTTCGGTCTCGGAGCACAGTTCGATCGAGGCGTCAGCACGCAGGTCGCCGGTCACCACCAGTTGCTCGGGTAGCTGGCATTCGGCGGCCAGCACGAAGGACACGGTCGTCGAGCCGGTGTCGCCGGAATAGCCTGGCCCGCCACCTGGCGTTGGCTCGCCGGTGGCGACTGCGTCCGTAGATGGGGGGCCGGAGTGGGTGCACCCCGCGGAGGGCGCGACGGCCCCCGCGAGCAGGGTGAGAAGGCGCAGAGCGCCGAGTCGTGGCGAACGAGTAGACATTGGGGTCCTCAGGAAGGCAGCGAGAGCCGCCGGATGCGCGCGTCGATCTTGTTGCCGGCGCGTTCCAGCACGCGGGACGGAAGGGCCACCAACGCGTCGAGTTCGAGCTGCGACAGGTCGAACCCTGCGGCGCGGCACGCCAGAGCGGGGTCGTTCCGGAAGGCCCGGCGGAACAGCTCGTCCGTGAGCAGTCGACCGAGGGCTCGTTCCACATCGCGTTGGGTCATGCCCCAGGGAAAGCGAGCCGCGTGCCGTCGGAGCTTCGAATATCACAATGCGCGTCGCGACCAATGGTTGCGATCGCATGGCGCGGCTGATCCGGCCTGTCGACGGCTGGCCATGGATCGCCAGTCGCTGTCGATCCGCGTGCAGTTGTCGAGAAATCTACAGCAGCGATCGCCGGCAGCTGCGTGCGCTCACAGGCCGAACCGCTTCATCCTCGTGTAGAGCTGCGAGCGCGTGACGCCGAGGATCTCCGCGGCGCGCGACTTGTTGCCGCCGGCCTTCTGCAAGGCCTCGACCACGAGTTTGCGTTCCCAATCCGGCAGACTCCCGGCATCGAGCGCGCTGCCGTCGTCGTGCGACGCGGCGGCGTTTGCGGACCCGCCGGGCGTTGCTTGGCCGATGTGCGCCCGGGCTGCCGCGATCTTCGCCGCTTCGAGGCCCAGCCAGGTCGCCTGGATCAGGCCACCGTCGGAGAGGATCATCGCGCGTTCGATCGCGTTCTGCAGTTCGCGGATGTTGCCGGGCCAAGGGTAGTCGAGCAATGCGCGGCGCGCGTCCTGGCTGATGCCCGGGACGTGCTTGCCCATGCTCGCCTCCAGCTCACGCACGAAGTGCTCGGCCAGGATGAGCACGTCCTCGCCGCGATCGCGCAGCGCCGGCAGGTGCACCTGGAAGACGTTGAGCCGATAGAGCAGGTCCTCGCGGAAACGGCCGGCGGTCACCTCGCCGGCGAGGTCGCGGTTGGTTGCGGCGATCAGCCGCACGTCGGCCTTGAGCGTCGCGGTACCTCCGATCGTCTGGTACTCGCGCTGCTGCAGCACGCGCAGAAGTTTGGCCTGCACCGGGGGCGCCAGTTCGCCGACCTCGTCGAGGAACAGCGTGCCGCCGGCGGCGAGCTCGAAGCGTCCGGGCTTTCGCTTGACGGCGCCGGTGAACGCGCCCTTCTCGTGGCCGAACAGCTCCGACTCGAGCAATGCCTCTGGCAACGCGGCGCAGTTCAGCGCCACGAAGGGCCCCTCGGCGCGCACGCTGCCGACGTGGATCGCGTGCGCGACGAGCTCCTTGCCGGTGCCGCTCTCGCCGGTGATGAGCACCGTCGTCTCGGTGGCCGCGACCTTCGTCGCACGCTCCAACACAGCGAGCAGTGCGCGCGACCGACCGATGATCCGTTCGAACCCGAACCGCGCGCCGAGCTCGTGCTTGAGTTTCGACAGCCGCTGCTGCAGATCCTGGTTCTTCTGCTCCGCCGCCGCGATGCGCTGGTTCTGTTCGATGCGGCGGTGGTGATGGATTGCCAGGGTGATCGGGTCGGCGAGTCCGCGCAACGTCTCGACGTCGAGGTCGTCGAACCACCACGGTCGCCTCTTCGCCAGGTAGATCACCCCACGCGCATGTTCGATCGGCGACAGGGGCAGCAGGAGCGGTACCAGCACGAACGAACGGATGCCGGCGTCAATCATCATGCGGTCGCCCGGCCGCGATCGATCAAGCTCCGTCAGGGTGTCGTGAACGACGATGGGGTGTCCCGCCAGCAGCCTGCCGCTGACCGAGAAGTCGTCGATGTTGCGGACCTGTGGCAGCTGGCCTTCGCCGCCGACCTCGACGATGCGCTCCGAGGTGCGGCCGCTCGGGTTCATCAGCTCCACGCCGAAGATGTCGAAGGCGAACACGGGCCGCACGGCGTCGACGACGCCATCGAACACCTTGCGGAGGTCCAGGCTGCCCGCGAGGGCGAGGTTGATCGCCTGGAACGAACGACGCCGCTGCTCCTGCTCGCCGCTCTGCTCGAGCAGCAGCGCGCCTTCGACGAACGGCTCGATCGCGTCGGCTACGCTCGCCAGGATCGCCACATCGTCGGTTGCGAACGCATCGATCTCGGTGCTCGTCGCGACCAGCGCGCCGCGCACGCTGCCGCCGCTGGTGAACGGCACGGCCAGCCAGGACCGGGCACCGGCGGCGGCCTGCGTGCCTTCGGACGAGCCGAGGGTGTCGCATGGCGCGACGGCCGTCGAATCGGCGACCAGCATCGCCTCCCCGGTCAGCACCTTCCGCAGCGGACTCGTCGCGATCGCCGTGCGCTCGGCACGTTCGCCCGATGCATTTGGCCGCGGCTCAGCGCCGCGACCGCACGCGGCGACGACCCGGAAGGAGCGACCGTCCCCGGCGACCCACAGCAGCGTCAGCCCGTCGTGCGGCGTGATCTCGTTCAGCCGCCGCGACAGCGGTGCGACGAAGTGCCATGCCTCGGCCGGCGAACGCCCGAGACGACAGATTCCGGGCAGGTCCGCCGCCAGTGCCGCGTTCCGCGCCGACCTGTCATCGCCTCGTTCCGGCATGGCCGCGCAGCTTAGCGCGCCGGGGCGGCCCGACGCACCTGCACGGCAGGCGCGCGCCGCACGTTGTGCCCACGGAGAGGGTTTCGGGCGGCATCCGTCCCGTGGCCGGCCGGCTTCCTGACGCCGGCAACGAACTCTGCCTGCAGGCGGATGTCCACCGACCGGCGCGCTGCCGCGGTTCCATCGCGCAACCGGATCGCAGCCGTTCGAGAGTTGTGTCGGTGGCGCCTGCCGCGGCCCTTCGAATCGCTAGGATACGCTCCCGAGGTGAAAGCACGACGCCCCGCGATCGACGACGAACTGCTGGCAGCGATCGCCGCAGGCACCGAGGTGGCCGCCGGCGAGGAGTTCTTCGCCACGCTGGTGAAGCGAGTGGCGGAGTCGATGGGGGTGCTCGGCGCCTGGGTCACCGAGTGGATCGGCGAATCGCGCAGACTGCGGGCGTTGAGCTTCTGGTTCGACGCCGGGTACTACGGCGACTACGAGTACGACGTCGCCGGGACGCCCTGTGAGACCGTCGTCGTCGACAAGCGGCTGTCGCACGTGCCCGAACGACTGGTGGAGCTGTTTCCCGACGACCCGTCGCTCGCCGACCTCGGCGCGGTGAGCTACATGGGTGTGCCCCTGCTCGACGTCGACGGCGAACTGCTGGGCCATCTCGCCGTGCTCGACGGCGCTCCGCTGCCATGCGACGGGCGACTCGAAGCGATCCTGCGCATCTTCGCCGGTCGCGCCGCCGTGGAGCTGCAGCGTCTGCGCCGCGATCGGGCGCTGCTCGAGCGCGAACGCAAGCTCACGCGGCTGTTCGACGGCGTGATGGATGCCATCGTCGAACTCGACCGCGAACTGCGGGTCACGCAACTCAACGGCGCGGCTTCGCGGCTCTGGGGCGACGCGTTGCGCGGCGCGGCGTTCGTCGATCGGTTGGGTCACGAGTCGGCCGAACGCCTGCGCAGCTGGATCGCTCGCCTCGACGCGCCGGAAGCCCGTCCGAGCCAGGTGTGGATCGCGAACGGGCTGGACTGCATCGACGGCGACGGGCGCGCCTTCCCTGCCGAGGCGTCGCTCTCACGCTTCGAGAGCGACGGCGAGCGCTTCTATTCGCTGGTGCTCCGCAACACCCTCGAACGCGACGAGGCTCGAGCGCGCGTCAGAGAGCTCTCGGAGGAAACAGACGAGCTGCGCCACCAGCTCGAGGAGCTCAGGGGTTCATCGCAGATCATCGGAGCGAGTCCGGCCGTCCTGCGCGTGCTGTTCGACGTCCGCCAGGTCGCGCCGACGGACGCGACCGTGCTGGTGACCGGCGAGACGGGTTCGGGCAAGGAACTCGTCGCGAACGCCGTGCACCGAGAGAGCCCTCGTGCAGAAGCGCGCTTCGTGAAGTTGAACTGCGCCGCGATCCCGTCGAACCTGCAGGAGAGCGAGCTCTTCGGCCACGAAAGGGGAGCGTTCACGGGCGCGACGCAGCGGCGCGACGGTCGCTTCAAGCTCGCGGACGGCGGCACGCTGTTCCTCGACGAGGTTGGCGAGTTGCCGCTGGACCTGCAGGCAAAGTTGCTGCGCGTGCTGCAGGAGGGCGAATTCGAACCCGTCGGTGGCTCGCGCACGCAAAAGGTCGACGTGCGCATCGTCGCCGCAACGAATCGCGATCTTCGCAAGCTCGTCGACAGCGGCACCTTCCGGGAAGACCTCTACTATCGACTCAACGTCTTCCCGATCCACCTGCCGCCGCTCCGCGAGCGTGGCGAGGACGTGCTCGAGATCGCGGAGGCGTTCGTCCTGCAGCTCGGTCGCGACCGCGGCCGGCCTCACGTCCGGCTGACTCCGGACGCACGCGCGCGGCTGATGCGCTACGACTGGCCGGGCAACGTGCGTGAGCTGCGCAACGTGATCGAGCGCGCTCTCATCACGTCGGTGGACGGCCGGACGCTCAACCTCGAGCGCGCTCTCCCCGACGAAGCCCCGCGGCCCGTCGCCGCATCCGCACCGACGGACGATCGCATCCGTACGGCGATCGAGTTGGAGGACCTCGAACGCTTGAACATGCGGCGCGCCCTCGAGGCGGCAGGTTGGAAGATCGCCGGCGCCGGCGGCGCGGCGGAGCGGCTCGGGCTGCGGCCGAACACGCTCGCATCCCGCATGAAGTCGCTCGGCATCCAGCGTCCGACGCGCAACTGATCCGCCGGTGGCGAGGGGCGCGAACTCTCGTGGGTCCGCGCCCCGAGAAGTCGGGACTCACGAGATCTCGGGGTCTTGCCAGAGTCGCCAGATCGGTCCCAACTCCTTCTGCTCACGCGACTTGATGACTCGACGTTCGCTCGGCACGGCGCTTGTCTTCATCCGTTCGTGAGCACGCAACTTCGCGCGCTCCACTCCCCGAGACGACGAACGAACAAGGATCCAGAGATGTCCAGTCGAACGATGCAGCCCGAGTCCGCCGCCGCCATCCTCAACGGCCTCGACACCAGGCAGATGGGCGAGACGGTCGCCGCACTGAAGGCACAGCCCGCGCTCGCGCGCTTCGAATTCCGCAATCGCAACCAGTGGATCGGCGGCGGCGAAAACCGCTCGTCGATCCGCGACTTCTTCGGTGCCGGCCGCGAGGACGATTCGCGCGCCGTCCCGTACGTGTTCACCAACGGCGAGCCGCCGGTGTTGCTGGGCGCGAACGAAGGCGCGAACCCCGTCGAGTTCCTGCTGCACGCCCTCGCCGGCTGCGTCACGACGACCTTCGTGATCCACGCGACCGCACGCGGCGTGAAGATCAACCGCATCTCGACGCAGATGAAGGGGCAGCTCGATCTCCAGGGCCTGCTCGCGCTCGACCCGAGCGTTCCGCCGGGCTACGAGAGCATCCAGGTCGAGATGGAAATCGACGCCGACTGCACGGACGCAGAGCTCGACGAACTGCTCGCCTTCACGCACCGGCACTCGCCGGTATGCAACACGGTGTGCCGCCCCGTCCCCGTGCAGCTCACCCGCAAGCGCGCGTGAGCTCCGCCGCGGCGCGGAGTGTCGACCGAACGTCCCGCGCCTCCTGTACAGCAACGAGTGCTCCGCTTCGTGCATGCCCTCTGCGTCCTCGTCGGTCGCGTCGCAAGGCAAACAAAGGGGCATTCTGTCGGTCAGCGAGTGGAGGCAGGGAGGAGTCTGGGCGGCTCACGGGTGCCGAAGTGCGCGGGGGCGCGCTGCTGGTGGCCAAGCGACGCACTTCAACGACCTGCTGGCATTGACTCTTGGCGCGCGCGTGGGGCGGCCCGCCGCACGTGCACGGCAGGCGCCTCATCGGGACACGCCGATCCGACGCAACAGGGCGGCGAACCGCGGGTCGCCGCGCAGCCTGTCGAACAGGGGGTCGAGCATCAGATAGATGACCCCCGGCCCGCGCTCCTCGCACATCCGATCCAGGTGGCGGAATGCCGCGTCCACGTCGCCGATGCCCGTGCACAGCCAAGCGCGCGCTTCACCGCGGACGTAGATCTCGGTCCCGAGGCGGTCGAGGTCGGCAAGGACCTCGCGCCCCTCCTCGGGCCGACCGGACATCCCCAGCACCCAGCCGAGCATCGCGTAGGCGTCCGGACGCATCGGGTCCCGGGCCAGGAACTGGCGGCAGTCGCGCAGCGCCGCCGCGTAGTCGCGGTCGCGGTGGCTGTGCACCAGCGCCATCGCCCAGGGGGCCATCGAGCTGTTGGGGTCGAGTGCGAGCGCTCGTCGCGCCTGCGCTTCGGCTCGGTCGAACTGGCGGGCGTGCTGGTAGACGAACGCGAGGTCGACGTTGTAGAGGTTGTTGCGCGGCTCCAGCTCGATGGCCTTTTCGAGGCACGCGATCGCCGCCTCGCCTTCGCCGCAGGCGATGTGCAGCCAGGCGTAGTAGTCGAGGGCGAAGGTGCAACGCGGGTTGAGCCGCAATGCCTCGTCGAAGCCACGGCGCGCGGCGGCCCAGTCCCAGTCGACGTGGAACTGCACGGTTGCGATCGCCGCGTGCGCCTCGGCGAGCTGCGGATCGAGACGCATCGCCTCGAGGCCGGCCTTGCGCGCCTTCTCGAAGGCCACGCGTGGCTCCATGAAGATGTAGGCGGCGGCGATGTAGGCGTCGGCCAGCGACGCGTGGGCCAGGGCGAACTCCGGATCGCGGGCAAGCGCGCGTTCGAGGCGGTCGATGCCGCGCTTGGTGTCGGCCACCGTCCAGAGCTGGATGGCGTGCAGTCCCTCGAGATACTCGATGTAGGCGCTTGTGTCTTGCGTCGGACGCCGCGCCAGTCGCTCGTGTTGGGCGGCCGACAACCGCCAGCCCAGCTTGACGGCGAGCTCCTTGAGGATGTCGTCCTGCACCAGCAGCGGATCGCGCTGCAGCGGGTAGGTCTGCAGCCAGAGCGAGCGGTTGCGACGCACGTCGACGAGTTCGACGGTGATCGCGGGCGCGGCGTCGTGCGAAGTGATCGTGCCGGCGAGCACGGCCTCGACGTCGAGCTGACGCCCGATCGCCCCCGGATCCGGCGCGTCGAGGCTGTCGAACTGCGCCACCGTGCTGAACGGGCGCACCGTCAGCTCCGGCACCTCGAGCAGGCTGCGGATGATCGTTCGCGGCAGGCCGGCGCCCAGCAGCCGGGCCGCGGGGTCCTCGCCGCGGTCGACGAACGGCAGCACGGCGATCGAGGCGATCACCGGCGGCGTAACGCCTGACGACGAACCGCCGACGGACCGCATCGAGTAGCCCGCGACAAGTGCGGCCGCCAAGCCTGCGGCGACGATCCCGAGCCGCCGCCGCGGTGCCGCCGCGACGGGTCGCACCGCCGTGGCGGTCGCCTCCGGACGCGCCTCCGACTCGGTGTCGGCCAGGGCGGCGCGCAGCGCGAACCCCAGGTCGTTCGCGGTCTGGAAGCGCGCATCGCGCTCCTTCTCGAGGCAGCGCCGCACGATGCGCTCGATCGCTTCGGGCACCGGTCGCTCGGCGATGGCCAGCGGCGCCGGCTCCTCATAGAGGATGGCCATCTGGGTGCGCGACAGCACTTCGCGCTCGAACGGGTGCCTGCCGGCAATGGCTTCGTACAGGACGATGCCGAAAGAGAACAGGTCGCTGCGAGCGTCGACGACGTCGCCGCAGACCTGTTCGGGCGACATGTACCGGATCGTGCCCAAGATCGCGCCCGCCTGCGTCAGCGAAGCCTCGGCCGGCGATTCGGCCGCCACGCGCGCGATGCCGAAGTCGAGGATCTTGGGCCGTCCGTCGGCGGTCAGGAACAGGTTCTCCGGCTTCAGGTCGCGGTGGACGATGCCCTTGCCGTGCGCGGCCGCCAGACCTTCGGCGACCGCAATCCCGAGTTCGGCGACCGTGCGCCACGCCAGCGGTCCATCCTGCATGCGCTGCCGCAGGGAACGCCCCTCGAGCAGCTCGGTCACGACGTAGCGGAGGTCGTTGCTGGTGCCGACATCGTAGAGAACGAGGATCCCCGGGTGTGCCAGCGACGCGACCGCCCGCGCCTCGCGTTCGAAACGGACTACCCGCTGTGGGTCGCTGGCCAACGCCTCGGGCAGGATCTTGATCGCGACTTCGCGCCCGAGCCGCGTATCCCGGGCGCGGTAGACCTCACCCATACCGCCCGAACCAAGCGGCGCGAGGATCTCGTAGGGTCCGAGGCGGGTCGAAGCGGGTAGCAAAGTGGGCCGCGAGCATACGCTGCCGGGAGCCGCAAGAGGTCGAGCTGGCCCCAACGGCTGCGGCCGCAGGGCGCCCAGGCCGGGGCGCCGCGCCCCGCAGCGAGCCGGCCACCGTATTGCCGGCCGCACGGCGCCATAGGAAGACCAAAGGGGAGTCCCGACCCGCCGATCGGGTCGGGGCGAGTCGGCGACGGAATCCGCTGGGCCGGGTGCCCTGCGGATTCGGGTCGGGCAGTGGCCTGAGGGCAGGCATGGAGGCCGTGTTGCCGGGACCAGGGCAGGCCGGGTCGACCCGCGAGGTCCGGCGGCCTGGCGGCGTGCGGCGAGCTGTCGACTCATCACCACGGCAGCCGCTGCTGCGGCGGCGGCCTTGCCGCGGCGAAGACCGGAGCCTCGGTCGGCAGCCCGAGGCAGCGGATTCTCGATGGCGCGCGGATCGAACACGGCGGCGAGAAGGCGGCGCGGTCCCTTGCAGCGTGGGCAGGTGAGCACGTCGATCCGGAAGACCCGGGGCCCCCTTCCGGTTCCCGCGCCGGCCGCCCGCCGACGTTCAGCCGCCGATCGTGAAGTCCAGCGCGTCGCTCATGACGCCGCCGAACGCGTTGAAGCCGGGGTCGGCCAGCCAGGTCTGTGCGTGCAGCGTGACCCCGCGGAAGGCGGGGTCGTTCGGGATCGGCAGCGTCAGGTCATAGGTGCCGACCGCGGCGGCGAACACGAAGAACGACAGGTCGACCGAGGTGAACAGCGTGCAGCCGGGCATGCCGACGGCGTCGAGCGGCAACGGCAGCGGCGCGGCGTTCCAGGACTGGTTGGAGGTGCCGAGCACCACCATGCCGATCGCCGACGGCGCGTTCTGGCCGTGCAGGTGGAAGTCGAAGCCGAGCCACGGCAGCTCGCCGGCGACCTCGGCGAACGAGCTGACCGCACCGTTCGAGCTCGGGCAGCCGGCGCCGCCGAACGCGACGCTGGCGACCGCCGGCGCGTGCAGGTCGGCGCGCACCACGTCCCAGATGGCGAACACCTTGCCGGGCAGCAGATTCGGCGCCGGCGACACGTAGGCGGTGAAGCGGCCGTCGTCGCTGAGCGCCGGCCACTGGCACCAGCCATTGGGCGAGCCGCCGTCCGCGGCGACGCTGCCGCGCCAGGTGATGCCGGTGACGCGGTCGCGCACGGCGATGTCCTCGAGGTGGCTGGTGTCGCCCGGAACCACGTCGTCGGCACGCGTGCAGAACGCGACGTAGCGGCCGCGACCCGCCACGGTGATCTCCAGGCTCGAGTCGTTGCCCAGCGCGCCGGCGGCGGTGCGGTTGGGGCACTCCGTGTACGAGCCGATGACGTCGGTCACGAACACCTGCAGGCCGACGGTGCCCGGCACCAGGTTGGTGGCGAAGCTCTCGTAGCACACCGTCTGGCCGAACTCGTCGATGTCGGGGAACCGGCAGTCGCCGTTGGGCTCGACGCCGCCCGGGCCCAGGCTCGACCGCCACACGTTGCCGGTGGTGCGGTCGAACGTGTAGATGTCGGTGTGGTTGTTGGTGTCGCCCGGCAGCAGGTCGCGCGCGTTGCTCTCGAACACCACGAACTGGCCGCTGCGCGAGATCCGTGCCAGCCAGCTGTCGCGGTTGCCGGCGGCGCCGAGCGGCGTGTGGCTCGCCAGCACGACGGCGCCGGTCAGCACGTCCTTGACGTAGACCTGCGAGTAGCCCTGGTTCTGCACGCCGCCGGGGATCAGGTTGGTGGCCAGCGACTGGAACGCGACGTAGCGGCCGTCGTCAGAGATGCTCGGCCGGAAGCTCTCGCCGGTGCCGGCGATGCCCAGGTGGTTGGTGCTGACCAGCGTGGTGGTCTGCAGCAGCCGGTCGGCCAGGTAGATGTCGCTGCCGTGGTTGGGGTCGAACGGCGACAGGTTGTTGGCCTTCGAGGCATAGACCACCCAGCGGCCCGTGCCGCTGATGCGCGGCTCGCTGCTGTCGTCGTTCGCCTCGCCCAGCGGGCCGATGCTGAGCCGGTCGATCAGGCCGGTGCCGTGGTCCTTCACGAAGACGTCGCGGCGGCCGTTCAGGTCGTTCCAGACCAGGTTGGTGGCATCGGAGCCGAACACCACCCAGCGTCCGGTCGGGTCGATGTGCGGACGGCGGCTGGTCTGGTTGCCGAGCTCCTGCAGCGCGTTGGCGCTGGAGCAGCGGTTCTGCACCTGCGCCGGCAGGGTGGCCGACAGGGCGGCTGCGAGGGCCGCGAGGCACATGGCGGTGGCTGGCCGGAAGTGGTTCAGAATGGCGTGGATGTGGCTGGCGGACAGGTTCTGGTGGCGGCTCATCTGTGCTCCTTGGTCGTGGTTCACCAGGGACACCGGCAGCGCGGGCCGGGAGCGGAGCAGTTTGTCGGTGAAATCCAGGTCGCCCGATCGCCGCGCGCATTGCGCACTCGGAGGCAGAAAGGAACCGGCTCGTCGTTCGCTCACCGACCGCGCCACGGATCGTGCCCGCTACGACGAACTGGTACGGCACACGATCGCACTGCAGGAGATGGTGAGTCCATCGACCGAACTGGCTCGCTGGCGGCACGTACTGCAGACGATCGGCTTGGGCGGCTGAGCGCGCGAGGATCTCGGCGCACCACCTATCACAGCACGCCGATCGTCAGCACCAGCCCGTTGGTCGCGGAGAGCCCGACCGGGTGGCCGCCCGCAGGATCGAGTTCGATCTGCACGACTTGGGTCAGCAGCTTGATGCCCGCAAGTGCCGCAGTGTTGGGCAACGCCAACGTCGGCCTGCAACCGCCCGATGCCGTCGCCAACAGCTGCGAATGCAACGGATCGACCAGCGCGAGGCACCCCGGGGCCGCCAGCGGCAGCTGTTGGCTGAGCGGCTGCAGACCGATGGTGTGTACCGCGAGCGACGACACGGTCATGCCGGTCGCCGTGCTGCGGAATACCGCGCCTGCAAACGGCAGGTTGTCAGCGGCGAGCGAAAGCTGCCCGCCGGCGGATACGCAGCCCGATCCGTAGGCAACGACGCCGGCCGGGCACGGCACCGAAGTCCATGCAAAGCCCGGCAACGCCCGGCTCCCCGAAGCCGTAAACGGACCCGCCGCGACGATGCGCCCGCGCCCATCGACGACGGCGCGGTTGACGTGCGAGTTGAGGTCGCCTGCGATCGGTGACCAGGTCGCCCCGTCCCAACGCAACAAGTGTCCGATCGTTTGGCCACCGCGCACGATCGATCCGGCCACCAGCAGATCGCCGTTGGGCAACTCGGCAAGCGCGTCGACGGTGCCCGAGATCGTCGGATCCAGAGGCACGAACGCCGAACCGGTCCAGCGCACCAACGGCGAGTCGCCGGTGGCCACGGTCAACCGGATGCCGCCGATGACGAGGTCGCCATTGCGACGCACGATCGCATGCTGTGCCTCGCCGAAATTGTAGCCGCCCATCGCGTCGAACGCGGTGCCGTTCCAGCGGGCGATTGCCGCGGGTGTAAACGTGCTGTTGATGTAACCGTCGCCGAGAAACAGCACGTCGTCGTTGGTCAGCGTCAGCGCCGAACGGAAGTGCGACGCCCAGAGGTCGGGAAGCTGCGCCCACGTCGAGCCGTTCCAACGCATCGGCACCGTGCCCGCGGCGACGAAGACTTCGCCGGTGCTGCGCACGGCGAGCGCGCGCACGTTGAACGTCCCGGTGCCGAGCGGCGACCACGCGATGCCGTCCCAACGCGCGATGTTCTGCGCCGGCACTCCGCCCGCCTGGGTGAACACACCGCCGGCGAGCACGTCGCCGTTGGGCGCCACGGCAATGTACGAGACCGTGCCGTTGATGCCGGTGCCGAGCGGCGACCACGCGATGCCGTCCCAGCGCGCGATGTTCTGCGCGGACACACCGCCGATCTTCTGGAACAGACCGCCGACCAGCAGATCGCCCTTGGGCGCCACGGTCATGGCCCGCACGTATGGACTCGGAGAGAGCGCCGGCAACCATGCCGGAGCGCATTGGGCGACGGCGAGGCCAGAACTCAACAAGACCGCCAAGGCACCTTGGGCCACGGGAGACATCCTATTGGCAAGCGGAAGTGGGACGGCGACCGAGGTCCGCGAAGGCAAGTTCCGGACCTCCGGCGGGACTCTGGCGAGGCACCGCGGCGCAGCCCGCCAACCGACCACACCGTGGTGCCGCCGTAACGGTTGGCGAGAGCGGCGAGGCGGCACAGGCAGGTCGAACGGGTCGCAGCCGTCACAGAGGGCGGTGTCGGTCGACGAGTCCCCGGTGCCGGCCGCCTCTGCGCTCGGCTCCGGCTCCGCGCCGTGGCATCGATGGGCGCCCGCGCAGCCGGCTGCCGGAGCAGCGTGCCGCCCTGCAGCAGTTGACCGACGCGGCGATCGAGCACCGGGTCGAAGCGGTGCTGATCGCCGGCGACGTCTACGGCGCGATAGGAAGTTGAAAGGGGTGTCCGGCCGCGTCCAGCGGTCGGGGTGAACGGGCGACCTATCGACAGGGCTGGGAGTCGTGCGGATGATGCACGAAGCCACGACGAGGTTGACGCGCACGACGTAGCTCGTGGCGGTGGTCAAGAACGCCAATGCGCCCCGCACGCCCGCTGGTCTCGTATCCGTGGAAGCCGCCGGTGATCAACGCCCAGGGTACACCCGCGACGACCTTGCGGGACCGGACCACGAACAACGGCTAGCACGCCGGGTCGATGCTGGCCGCATCTTGGCGCGTGACCGCGAAACCGGTGTCGAGTCACTCGAGCACTTCCAGGAGCTTCGCGTGGTGCCCGGGAGCGGCATCAAGCTCGAGAGCTGCTGTGCCACCACCCTCGGTGGCGTCGAATTCGTCTACGGCAACAGCCAGGCCAGGAAGCTCGACGATCGGGCCGCGGCGCTCGGCTACGAGACACTCGGCCAGGGCCACGCCGAGGTCGTCGCCTACGAGATCGCCGCCGCGAGTGGCAACGAGCGACGCCGCATCTTCTGTGAGCTGAGCCCGTGCGATGACTGCCAGACGCGCTTCACGGAAACCGACGTCGAGATCGTCTATCTGTTCGCCTACCCGGGTCAGCTCGAGGCATGGAAGGGCTTCCACGCGCTGACGGCGACCGAGCAGATCGCGGCGGTCCGGCGCGAGGCGGGGCTCGGTGTCTGAGCGCCGCCGGTACGGCCGGCGGCTCACCGCGCGGCGCGAGCGGGCAGAGCGCGGCGCGCAGGGCGTGGGCGTCGGCCTGAGTAGTCCGGTCGCGATCGCCCGGTCGATGTCCTTGGGCTGCACCTGCACGCGGGAAGAGCCGTGGGCCAGAATCCCGCACTTCAGGTAGTCGCGCAGCTCGCGGACGACGAAGCGGGGCAGGTCGCGGCCGGACTCCTGGTCTTCGGCGGGGCTACGTTGCACCTCGATGTAGATGCGTATGTCATTGCTTCCGTCGCGTGTCCTTGCATGGCCCTCCCGCCCCCGGTGCCTCAAGAGTCGCTCAGACCCGAATCGGAGCATACGCCGATGCTGAGTCGAAGCGGTGATCGCGACAGGTCTGCGGCCCCGGCGATCCGGTTGTCATTCGCGACTCGGTGGTCAGCGGAGTGTGTTCGTCAGGTCGACCCGCTCGATCGGCCGCGCGATGCGAACCGCGCCATCGTACAAGACGGGGCGCGCCGTCTTGTGCCGGACCCGCAGCCGGTAGGTGCCCGGCATCAGTCCAGCGAAGTGGGCGACGTCGTCACTCGGGTAGTCCCAACTCGATGCGTGCCACTCGTTGGGGTCGTCCAAGCTCGTCAGGCGCACTCGGAGATCGCGAGTGCCCAGCCGTACTTCGAGCTGGCACAGGTCGGCTGCGACGCCGTCGAGGTGCACCTCTGCACTGCCATCGTCAGCGAGGCCGTCGAGCGCGATCCGGGTTTCGCGAGGCCTTCCTTCCTGCCACCAGGAGAAGACCCAGGGGGCAGAAGCGTCGAAAGCCGCCCTGGGAACCCAAGTGCGGCCCTCGGGGCATCGCGGCAGGTCGGACTCCGCCTTGCCCTCCATGAACCAAGGCATGCGACCGATCTGCAACTGCTCGACTGCGCGACCTCCGAGGAGGACCCGAATCGGAACTCCACTCGATGTGTCGAGCACGATGTCTCGGGCCAGATCGCCGAGCGGGACATCGCCAGCAGTCGTGCTCCAGTCTCGCCAGTTGGCGTGGACGATCGCGGTTTCCTGGCCCGG
The DNA here is from genome assembly GCA_050245995.1 of Planctomycetota bacterium. Classification (GTDB taxonomy): domain Bacteria; phylum Planctomycetota; class UBA1135; order UBA1135; family UBA2386; genus JBFWWV01. The sequence continues at coordinate 200,747 of JBFWWV010000012.1, forward strand.
TCGTCCCACGTGCAGGAAGGTCCCGTCGTTTGCCACGAACACCGATCCAGTTCGAACCCCCCGACGGTAGCGAGCATCGGGCACGGAGATGCGGACTGTCGGTGCTCCGATCGGTGCTCCCCGGGAATCCACCACGCGGCCGGCCAGCAGCAAGCGCCGATTCAGTCGCCAGTGCACCCTGGTCGGACTTCCTGGCTTCAACTCGAACAGAGCCTGGCCGATCTCGCTGGCAGGGACCTCGCTGCCCATCGCCATGATGCGCGCATCGACCGAAGTCAAGTTGCTGTCGAGCGATGCCGGCCCGAGCGTGACTTCCTCTGCCAGTCGTGCTTCCACTGCGAATGCGACCGACAGGATGCCGCCAGGGCTCTGCGTGCAGAACCTGACGGCCATGTCGTGCAAGCCCATCGAACGTAGCAGGTCAAGGACGTCCCGATCGATCGCAGAGGTCAAGGATGCTTCCGATACACAGGGTATCGAGACGTCCTCGGCCAGGAGGATGTCATCCGTTGTTGCGGCTGGACGCAGAGCCAAGGCAAGTGGCCGGTGCTTGAACCAGGTCGCGCGCCTTATTCCCAGGTGAGCCGTCAGGTCGTCTGGGCGCCTGCCCAGTTCGATCACGTATTCGCCCGATGCGGTCGTGCGGACGGCGGTTTGAGGGTCAAATGGAGCGAGGCCAACTTCGATGTCGTTGGCCATGCTGCCATCCTCGTAGGTGATCCGACCCTGGATCCGGGCTTCCGCTCTCGGGGCTGCGGCTTGGCTCCTGGCGTCGAGCCCCTGTTCTCCTGTTCTTGAATCGGCGCCGGCATCGGCGTTCTCGATCTCTCCAGGACTCTGCGTTTCTCCCGCACTGTGTGTCGGTACAGGGTCAGCGGATGGAGCACTGTCAACCAAGAAGAGAATGTAGCCGCAAGACAGCGCGGTCAATAGCAGGACAAAGCCCACGCTGATCCGGTCACACGCCTTCATCGATGGGCGGCCAGGCTAGTCACTGACGAGCAAGGAGAGCGGCTCAGGATGTTCTCTTCCATTCACCAGGAGTGGTCTGCTCCTGGTCGAATGGATTGACGTACTCCGCGTCGCCAGTAGCTCCCACGATCAGAGGCCACTCGCAATCTTCTAGCGTTCCAATGAGGGTGCCGCTGAACAACACGTTCACATCTCCCTCAGTGGTTCTCTCCCAGGTCACATCCAGGTCGATTTGTGTCCCGTTCTCGGTGAGGACGGTTCCGAACCCTCCGCTGGCTGAGAATGTCTCCAGCTCAACCTCTTAGACATTGGTGGGGTTGGACTGGATCGTGACGGTAAGAACGTACGTCTGAGTGGATGCGACCTGGGCGAGAAGGCATGCCGCCAAAGCCAACAGAAGTGCGCGAAGCTTGATCATCATCGTTCCTCCAAGTTTCCTGCTCAGGGGTTACCCGGAACGAGCCTCTGGATCAACCCCTTCAGGGTGGGCCTTCAGGAATCCGTGTGGGGGAAAGCTGCCCGGCCTACTCTCTCGCTTTGCCTCAGGCTCGAATGGTCATAAGCGTCCGACGGCCACGCGCGCACGCGATGGACACTCCACCTGATCCCGCCATGTTCGCGGCATGCACAAGCGAAGCATGGGGCCGCGGCCGCGAAGCCGCGACGAGTTGGCGTCCTGGTACGGCACAGTCCTCGAGAAGCATGCGGTGAGTGGGCTGAGTCTGAAGGCCTACGCCGAGAGGACCGGGCTGTCGGCGTGCACCCCGTACGACTGGCGTCGTCGGCTTGCGCGCGACAACGGGGTCGACCGGTTGGCGGTGCGGAAGCCCAGGCTGATCGAGGTCGCCGTCATCGATGGGGCCGAGAAGAGCGCCACGGGGTTCGTCGTCCGGGTGAACGATGGCCGTCAGAGCATCGAGGTGCCGGCCGGCTTCGACAGCGACGAGCTCCGCCGGGTGGTGGCAGCGCTCGAGTAATGCTGACGTTCGCCGGCCGGATCGTGCTTGTCGCTGGCCCCTACCGACATGCGGAAGTCGTTCAACGGCCTGGCCGGCGTCGTTCGGGAGCGCCTGCAGGCAGACCGGATGTCGCGGCACCTGTTCCTGTTCTGCAATCGGGACCGCAACCGGATGAAGGTGCTGGTCGCAGATGAGTCGGGGATGTGGGTACTGGCCAAGCGCCTCGATCGCGGCACGTTCGCGTGGCCGGCCGGCACGTGCGACCGCGGCGATGGCGCCGCAGAGTTCCGACACAACAGTGAAGTTCTGATCGGCCGGCGGCATCGTGTGTCGCGTGACGTCGATCGAAGACACGGCGGCGTGGCCGACCGCATCACAGTCGGTGTCCGTGCCGGTCACCATTCCGGCGCGATAGGAAGTTGAGAGGGGTTTTCGGCCGCGTCCAGCGGTTGGGGTGCACGGGCGATCCAATCCGCAGGGTGGGAGTTGTGCGGACTCGGGTCGGGCTGGATGCGGTCGGGGGGCCCGAAGAACGGGTTTGGCAGGGCGAGGGCAGTGCGGACCGGGGCCGCGATGTCAGCGGCCTGGCTTTGTGCGACTGCTCGTCGACCCGTCACCACGGCAGGCGCTGCAGCGGCGGCGGCCTGGCCGCGGCGACGACCGGAGCCTCGGTCGGCAGCCCGAGGCAGCGGAGGATGCTCTCGACCGTGCGCCGCCAGCCCGAGGATCTGCCGGAATCCGTGTCGTCCCGCAGCGGCAGGCGGCGGATGAGCATCCGCCGCATCTCCACCCCGGATCCCGACCATGACCTCCGCATCTCCCGTCCTCGCTTCGTGCCTCCTGCTCGCAGGCGGCCTCGGCCTGCGCGCTCAGCAGCTGATCGATGTCCTTTCCCCTTCCCCTGCACCGCAGGCTCCGGCGACACCCGGTGAGGCTGCGGCCCACCCCTGGACCTCCGAGTGGATCTCGGTCGATCGCGCGTCCTTCGGCTTCGCGTGGAACGACGAGGCCCTGGTCGCCGAGGGTGCGGGCTACCACGCCACCTTCGACCGCGGGTCGCTCTGCTTCCTGCCGGCGCTGGGCAACGCAGCACCCGTGAACCGGCCGGTCAGGTTCGCGGTCGAGAGCATCGGGCGCGGCGCTGCGGAGCTCTACCGCACGCGCGGCGAGCTGCCGAGTCAGCCGACGCTCGCCGCCGACGCTCCGGTGGCCAGCTGGAACCGCGACGGGATCCTCGAGCGCTTCGAGGCCACCGCGGACGGGATCGAGCACAGCTTCGTGTTCCCGAAGCGGCCGGCCGGAACAGGCGACCTCGTTGTTCGCCTGCGCGTCGACACCGACCTCACCGCCGACGCGGGGCGCGACCTGCGCATTCTCGAGCTGCGCGAGCCGGGGATCGGCGGCGTCACGATCGGCGCGGTGACCGGGATCGACGCGCTCGGCGCCCGGTCGCCGGGCTCGATGCACTTCGACGGGCGTCACCTCGAGCTGGTGCTGCCGGCGCGATTCGTCGACGAGGCCGCCTACCCGATGGTGCTCGACCCGTTGATCGGCGGTTCCGTGCTGGCCGAGAGTCCGTCGGAGAACACCAACGCGCCGGACTGCGCCTACGACTCGAGCACCGATCGCTACCTGATCGTCTGGAACCGCATCTTCTCGAGCGCGGACACCGCCGTGCGCGGTCGGCTGATGCAGGCGGACGGCGTCTTCACCGGACCGTCGTTCCTGACCATCACCGACCAGGGCGGTGGGTTCGAGGTGAACCCCAAGGTCGCCAACATCAGCTCGAACGACTGCTTCGTCGTCGTCTGGACCCAGGGCGCCGCGGTCGGGGCCCAGCAGGACATCGCCAGCCGGCTGGTGCGCGCGGACCAGGCGACGCTCGGCCCGGTCCTGGTCGTCGCCACCGGCCCGTCCAACCAGGTCGATCCGGACGTGGGCGGCGAGGCGACGACGGCGAACAACAACGTGCTGATGATCTTCCGCGACGCGACGGCGGGCATCATCGAGGCGCGCCACGTCGGGTTCGACCGCACCACCGGGCTGGGGACCCTCGGGGCGCAGCTGCTCGTCGCCGGGCCCGATCCGGCCATCGGTCGCCCGGTCATCTCCAAGAGCGGCGGCACGGGGCGCAAGCACCTCGTCGCCTGGGACGCAGGCGGCTCGTTCTTCGGCGTGCGCATCGTGAACCACAACGCCACCGCGTGGACGGCCGGCGGTCTCGCCAGCGGCGCCGACCCCGAGAAGCTCGACGTCGACGGCGACGGCAACCGCTGGACGATCGTCTGGAACGAACTCGAGCCGGGACAGTCCGTCGGCGGGAACCGCGACGTCTGGGCGATCTCGGCCGGCGCGCCAGCGTCGCCGACGAACTCGCCGCCGCTGATCGTCGGCGGCCCCAAGCGCCTGGTCGCAGCCAACCCGGCGGACGACGAGGCGGAGCCCGCCGTCGCGTACTACGGCGACGCAACGACCAGCACGAGTACGGTCGCGTGGTACGACGCGACGGCGCGACCCGCCTCCCGCCTGTCGGGGGTCAACGTCCAGCGCGAGTCCAACATCCGCAGCGGCAACCCGTGGTCCGCCGGGCCGTCGACCGGCTACCAGGTGCGCTGGCCCAACTTCGCGACCAAGCTCTCGGGCGGCCGGACCAGCTACGACGGCCTGCTGACGTTCTGGGCCAACAACCTGTCCACGCTGAACGGCGACGTCTACGTGGCGCTGCACCGCGTCCACGAAGGCGGACCCTTCCAGACCGTCGTCAACGGATGCCCGGGCGGCGGGCAGCTCAGCCTCGACTTCGGCCTCGCGCTCGGTCGGCGGACCAACGTGCGGCTGGCGCAGGCCGATCCGAGCGCGGTCTTCGCGTTCCTGCTGATCGGCCTGCCGAACCCGAACCGCGTCCTGTGCGGGCCGTGCACCATGATTCCCAACGCGGATGTCCTCGGCGCCAGCGCGTCGTTCGGAGGCACCACCATCTCGCTGTTCGTGCCCGGCGACACGGCCTTCACCGGCGTGAGCCTGGACCTGCAGTACGGGGTGCTCGGTCAGCAGATCCAGTCCTGTCCGCTGGTGCCCGGCGCGGCGACCTCCAACGTCGTGCGCGCCCAGGTCCTCGACTGAACGGGGCCCGGTAGGATCGGGCGGCCTCCCTATGCTCGACGACGCCCAGAAGGACCGACTGCTGCGCCTGTTCGCCGCCGGCACCGAGCTGCCGGCGGCGGATCGCGCGGCGTTCGTGGCGCGCGAGTGCGTGGACGACGACCCGGTGCGGCAGGAGCTCGTCGAGCTGCTGGCGGTCGAGGCCGACAGCATCGCCGGCTTCCTGGACCAGCCGGCGATCGCGGCGCCGGCGCACGTCGCGGCCACACCGGCGCGTCCGCAGCCGCTGCCCGAGCTCTCTGGCTACGCGGACTTCGAACGCCTGGCCGAGGGCGGCATGGGCACCGTCTACAAGGCGCTGCAGCTGCGCCCGGTGCGTCGCCCGGTCGCGATCAAGCTGATCCGCCCGGGCCTGGACACCGAACAGGTGCTTGCGCGCTTCCAGGTCGAGCGTCAGGCGCTGGCGCGGATGAGCCACCCGTACATCGCCGTGGTCTACGACGCCGGCGCCGACGCCATGGGCCGGCCGTTCCTGGCGATGGAGCTGGTCGACGGCGTGCCGATCACCGACTACTGCGAGCGCGAGCAGTTGTCGCTCGAAGAGCGCATCGAGCTGTTCGTCAAGGTGTGCCACGCCGTCGACCACGCGCACCGCCGCGGCGTGCTGCACCGCGACCTCAAGCCGTCGAACGTGCTGGTCGCGGGCCGCGGTGCTTCGGCGATCCCCAAGATCATCGACTTCGGCATCGCCAAGGCGCTCGAAGGACCGCTCGGCGACGGTCCGATCCACACGCTCGAAGGCACGTTCCTCGGCACGCCGGAGTACATGGCGCCCGAGCAGATCGACGGCGCCGCGCACCAGGTCGACACGCGTTCGGACGTCTACTCGCTCGGCGTCGTGCTCTACGAGCTGCTCGCGAGGGCGCGGCCGATCGAAGTCGCCGCGCGGTCGTCCGGCAGCGTGCTGCAGGTCGGCAAGCTGGTGCGCGACACCGTGCCGCCGAAGCCGAGCACCAAGGTGCGCCAGCTGCTCCTTCTGCGCGGCGGCGCGGACGACGTCGCCGAGCGCACGCGCTGGCTGCGCCGCCTGCAGGGCGACCTGGACTGGGTGGTGATGAAGGCGCTCGAGAAGGACCCGGACCGCCGCTACGACTCGCCGCGCGCGCTCGCCGCGGACCTCGAGAACGTCCTGGCGCACCGCCCGGTGAGCGCCGGCCCGCCGAGCCGGCTCTACCGGCTGCGCAAGTTCACGCACCGCTACCGGATCCAGGTCGCGGCCGGCGTGCTGCTGCTGCTGTCGCTGATCCTGGGGCTGTCCGGCACGCTGTGGTTCCTGGTCGAGGCCACGGCCAACGAGGCCGCGGCCCTGGCGCGAGCGCAGCAGGCCGAGGGCGCGCGCATCGCGGCCGAGGCGGCGCTGGCCGCGAACGACAACCCGAACACCGCGCTGCTGCTCGCCCTCGAGGCGAGCGAACGGACCGACGATTCGTCCGTTCGTCGCTCGATCTACGACGCCCTGCCGAACCACTGCCTGCGGCAGACCCTGGCCGGGCACGACCACGGCATCAACCAAGGCAGCGGCCTGCTGCTGCAGTACCTGGCCGACGGTCGACTCGTGGACTCGGGCGCCTCGGACGCGGTGCTGTGGGACGCGAGCGGCAAGCCGCTGCGGCGATTCGCGGGGCCGTGCGCCGATCTGGCGGCCCTGGGGATCGACCGCGACGAGCGGCTGCTGCTCGGCGCGTCGACGGACGGCCGTGCCTACCTGTGGGAGCTCGAGACGGGTGCTCTGCTGCGCGTGGTCGAGGAGCACAGCGCGGCGCTGCGATCGTGCGCGTTCTCGCCGGACGGCAGCCGGTTCGCGACCTCGTCGCTCGACGGCACGGCGCGCGTGTTCGCGACGCGCGACGACCGCCCCGCGGTCGTGCTGCGGCACGACTGCGCGGTCGGCCCGATCGCGTTCGAGCCGGACGGCGCGCGTCTGGTGACCCTGGCCGCGGACCGGCGGCCGCGGATCTGGAACCTCGCGACCGGGCGGCTCGAGCTGGAGTGCGCGGCGGGCACGCACCCCGACGCGATCGCCGACGAGGCGCTCATCGGCGCGGAACTGTTCGTCGCGCCGGGGATCGAGCGCATCGTCAGCTCGTGCAGCGGCACGATCCGGGTCCACACGACCCACGGCGAACTCGTGGCCGAGGTCCCGGCGCTGCGTCCGCGCCGCTACGGCGACGACCGGCTGCTCGTTTCGCTCGACGATTGCCTGGGCGTCCTCGACCTGCGTCAGGGTCGCGTGCAGCGGTACGACGGGCTGCGCCTGTGGTCGGCGACGCCGACCAGAGACGGCCGCCACGCCGTCGCCATCGACCACAAGTGCGACGTCTGCCTGCTCGACCTGGCGTCGATGCAGATCGTGCGCCACTACCTCGGGCCAGCCGACACGAGTCACCGGCCGCCGATCGCGTTCTCGCCGGACGGCGAGCGCTTCGCCGTGCTCGCGGACGAGCTGCGGGTCTGGGACTTCGAGCCGGAGTTCGCGCCGTTCGACATCCCGGACGGTGTGTCGACGTACTCCGCAGGCGGCCCAGCCTGGGGCCGCAGCCCGATCGCCGTGGTCCGAGCCGCCGCCGCCGGCGCCGACACCGAGCAGTGGGAGGTCTGGGACGCCGCCGGCAGGCGCCGGCTGGGTGCGCTGCGCCGGCCGGACCTGTCGTTCCTCGTGCCGAGTCCGTGTGGGACCAGGCTGATCGGCGGCGTGCCCGCGGACGGTTCGCGCGGCTGGCGCGTCGTCGCGTTCGATCTCGAGGGACACCTGCGTCGCGAGTTCGAGCTGTCGGGTCCGGAGCAGCGTGGCGCCGCCGAACCGAGCTGGGGGATCGACGCCGGCGGCAGACTGCTGGTCACCCTGCTGGACGGCGGAGGCGCCGAACCCGAGGACGCCGTGCTGCAGTGCCACGACCTCGAGACCGGCGAACTGCTGGCGCAACATCGCCGCCGTGGCGGCGCGTTGGCCTGGGTTGGACGACAGGACACCGGGCTGGTGGTCCTTGCCGGGTCCGGACCGCAGCTGGATCGCCGCTACTTCGAGGTCGTCGAGTGGCGCACCGGCGAGGTGCGCCATCGGGTCTCGCGCCCGCCGGACGGCATGCACCTCGACGCCGCGCTGAGCCCCGACGGGCGCTACCTGCTCGGCACGCTCGGCGAACCGCTCGCGTTCGTCTGGGACCTCGACACCGAAGGCGACGACCGCAGCGACCACCCGATCGCCACCTACACCGGCATGTCGCCGGCCGGGAGCTACCCCTGCGGCTTCGTCCAGGGCGGCCAGCTGTGCTGGACCGTGTGCGGGGACGAGGTGCACCTGTTCGAGACCCTGACCGGCAAGGTGTTCGTCGTGCTGCGGCTGCCGGACGCGTGCACCGAGGTCGCCGAGAGTCCCGACGGCAGGGAGCTCGTGACGCAGACGGTCCGCGGTCGCGTGCAGCGCTTCCCGCTCGATCCGATCGCCGCGGCCCGCCGCCTCGCCGTCGGCCGCCTCGACGGCAAGCAGCTCGCGCAGTACCGGATCGGCACGCCGGCGGAGCGGCGGGCCGCCGAGCGCCAGCTGCTGCGCGCCAACGTCTCGCCCGGGAACTTCGCGAAGCTCGGGCAGATGGCGCTGGCGGACGGCGACCTCGACGAGGCGATCGCGAGCTACCAGCAGGGCGCCGACCTCGGCGTGCTCGGGCCCTACTACGAGTACCTGTACCGCGAGCTGCTCGGTCTCTACTGCCAGAGGCTCGCCGCCGGCGACCGGACCGCCGCGCAGCGCGACGCCGATCGCGGCGCGGCCACCGCGGCGCTCGAGCATGCGCTCGCCTGCGGTGCCAGCCGCGACGCGGTGCTCGCCCTGCCGCACGTCGGACAAGTGCAGGATCTGCCGCGCTTCAAGATGCTGCTCGCCAGATGACGATCTTCGCCGTGGTGCGCGCCGCATAGGATGCCGCACCCGGCGCATGGACCCGAAGCCCGTCACCCTTGCCCTCGCCCGCGTCGAGCGCGGCGAACCCGGCGCCAACGAGGAGCTGTGGCAGCTGGTCTACGAGGACCTGCGGCAGCTCGCCGCCGCGCGGCTCGGCCGGCTCGGACCCGCCGAGACCCTGCAGGCCACGGCGCTGGTGCACGAGGTCTGGATGCGGCTCGGCGGCGACACGCCGCAGACCTTCGCCGGCCGCGCGCACTTCTTCGGCGCCGCGGCCAACGCGATGCGCAACATCCTGGTCGATCATGCGCGCCGGAAGGGCCGTCTGCGCCGCAACGCCGGCCAGCAGCCGGCGAGCCTGTCGGCCGACCTCGCCATCGACGAGGGTGGTTCGGCCGTCGACATGCTGGCGCTCGACGAGGCGCTGACCGCGCTCGGCCGGGAATACGAGCGCCCCGCCAAGGTCGTCGCGTTACGGTTCTTCGCCGGCCTGACGATCCCGCAGATCGCCGAGATGCTGGGGGTCACGACGCGCACGATCGACCGCGAGTGCCTGTTCGCGCGGACGTGGCTGCGGCGGTTCCTGAGTCGGGGCTGAGATCAGCCGCGGAGCCCGTCGACGAACCGGGCGTGATCGGCGGTCGCGAGGCCCTGCGCCGCGACCGCGTGCAGTTGCGCGTCGTCGCAGCGGAGCAGGGCGTCGACGTCGAGCCAGAGGCCCGGGAAGACGGCGCTGCGCAGGATGCCGTCGCCGCCCACAGGCAGGCGTTCGTACTCACCCTGCCGCAGTGCGAACCAGTCGACGACTGCGTCCTGCACGCGCACGACGAGGTACTCGGCCACGCCGGCGCGGCGGTAGACGTGTTTCTTCTGGTGCAGGTCGTAGCTGACGGAGCTCAGCGCGACCTCGATCGCGAGTTCGGGCGGGCCGGCGACGTAGCCGTCGGCGTCGACGTTCGACGTGCCGCCGTCGCGACGCCGCAGCAGCAGGTCGGGCTGCGGCTCGTTGTCGTGATCGAGCCGCACGGTGAGGTCCGTGCCGTAGTCGACTCCGGGCGTGCCGGCGCGATAGACCGCGAGCCATCCGGCCAGCGCCGTGTGCGGGGCTCCGTGATCGTGGCGGGCAGGTGACGGCATGTAGACGACTCCCTCGAGCAGCTCCGCCTTCTTGACGCCCGGGGTCGCGCGGTATCGGCGCTCGAACTCGTCGCGCACCAGCCGGTCGCCCGGCTGCAGGCTCGGAACCCGTGTCGGCATCGTCGTGGTCGAAGTCACGCCGGGAAGTCGCCCAGCGGGGGATGCATGCTACCGCGATTCTGCGCGGCTGCCGCGAACCACGCTCTGGGTTCAGAGCCCGGCGAACGGGTCCGCGCCGCCTTCGCCGTCGACGCGCACCTCGCTCCGCTTCGTCGCCCACGCCGGGAACGGGAACCGCAGCAGCACCGGTGCCGGCACCTCGGGCTGCTGCACGATCATCGTGCCCTGCTTGAGGATGCTGGCGCGGGCGCGGCCGGCGCCGCCGAGGAACCCGTACTCGGCGCGTTCGGCCTCGGCGGCGTCGAGGCGGCCGACGACGCGCAGCGCGCAGTTGGCGACGACGCGGGGCTCGACCTCGCTGGCGGTCTGCTGCGCGCCGATCAGCACGATGCCGAGGCTGCGGCCGCGCTCGGCGATGTCGACCAGCATCTCCTTGAGCGGGCCGTGGCCGCTCTGCGGGCAGTACTTGTTGAGCTCGTCGAGCACGACGAACACCAGCGGCAGGTTGCTGCCCGAGGTCTCCTTGTGCTCGAACAGCTTGCTGAGCAGAGCGCCGACGACGAAGCGCTGCGCCTTGTCGTGCAGGCGGTGCAGGTCGACGACCGAGACCTGCGACTGGCGGAAGTCGAGGCGATGCTCCCCGGGCCTGCCTGCGCCGGAGCCGCGCACGAGGTGGCCCATGCGCGCGGCGGCGGCGCGCAGGCGGCGCTCGAACGCGGCGACGGTGCCGGGCGCGGCGCGGCGCGCCCAGTTCTCGGCCTGGCCGGCGATCAGGTCGACCAGCTGGTCGAACTCGCGGACCTCGACCGGCTCCTCGACGCTGCCCAGGATCAGACCCGGGTCGTCGGCGGGCATCTTCCGCGCGGCCTTCTGCAGCTCGCGCTCGACGCGGTCGACGACGTAGCCGAGCTGGTTCTGCTCGCCGTCGGCGTCGGCGAACAGGAACCGCAACAGCCGCTGCTCGGCGAACTCGCGCAGCGTCCACAGGAAGGACAGCACGCCCTCGGTGCGGCTGCCGGTCTGCGGCACGGTCGAGCCGGGCGTCGCCGGCGCGAGGAACCGCACCGACGCGAACGGCCGCGGCGGCAGGCCGAGCGCCCGGTAGGCGGCGTGCTCGCTCGCCGGCAGCGCCGCGTTGGGCCGGTCGAGGAACAGCAGGTCCTCGCCCTTGACGTTGAACACGATGGCGTGCGTGTTGGCGCCGCGCGCGCCGAACGCGCCGCCGGCGAACAGCGCGTGCAGCAGGAACGTGGCGTAGCTGGTCTTGGTGGCGACGCCGCTGATGCCGCTGATGTTGACGTGCGCGCCGCGCGTGCCGTCGAGGAACTCGAGGTTGGCGAACACCGGCTCGCCGTCGCGCGACAGCCCGATCGACACGCGTTGCTCCATGCGGTCGAAGAACAGCGCCTGCGCCCGCGCCTCGCCGGCGGCCCGATGCACCGGCTGTCCCGGCCGGGGCGGCACGTAGATCTCGGGCTCGACGCGCGTGACCTTGACGTGCGCGGCCTGCGCGACGTTGGCGGGCAGCACGCCCTGCTCGACCAGGAACACATCGCTGTCGAAGCGCGCGCCCTCGTGACGCGCGCGCACCAGGTCGACGATGCCGTAGAGATCGACCTGGCGGCCGTCGGGCAGCGGCGTGCGCACGTGCACGACGTCGTCGAGCTGCAGGTACTGGCCGTCGCGCACCGCCACCCAGAACTCGAGCGGCGTGCTGTCCTGGGTGCCGAGCACCGCGCCGATCGCCCCGCCGATCGCCCCGCCAATCGCGCCGCCGGTCACGCGGCCTCCTGCGGGCGCCCGAAGCGGCGGTGCATCCGCACCAGCCACCACGCGACGTAGAGCAGATACCCGACCAGCACGAACCAGAAGCCGCCCGACAGCTGCGCCTGGTCGCCGGAGTTGGCGCGCGCGGTCAGCTCGAACGTGGCGACGAGCAGCAGCTGCGTCGCGGCACCGATCCAGTGCAGCTGTGCGGCAAGGGCCGCGACCGTGGCCGCGCGGCGCTCGGGCGCCAGCCACCAGTCCTTGTTCGGCATGTTGATCAGGCCGGCGGGCAGCCGGCCGATCAGCCAGCCGATGCCCGCGAACAGCAGCAGGTCGCCGACGGCGAGCGCCGCCATCAAGGTCACGAACGCGCCCTTCGCCATGAAGCCGTCGGCGCGGCCGCTGGCGTCGAAGTGCGATGCCACCCGGTCGGGCAGATCCGGGTAGTGCAGGGCCAGCTGCGCGCCGAACAGCGCGGTGGCGCCGAGCAGAGCCAGCATTCCGGGTCTCGAGACCATGGACGCAGGATGGTCGGCGATCGCAGCGGCCCGCGCCAGCGCCGATCCGGCCCGGGAATCCGGCGGCCGAAACGTTGGCGGTCCGGCCCGTTCTTGCCGAAAAGGTCGGAATGCGACGACCCCTCCTCTGTGTTCTCGCCGTCCTGATCGCCGGCGCCGCGCTGCCGGCGCAGCAGGCCGACCAGCCCGAGCTGCAGCGCCGCCGCGCCGAGAAGGTGCAGAAGGAGGTGTTCGGCCGGGCGCCCTGGAAGTTCGACTTCGACGCCGCGCGCGCCGCGGCCAAGGAGTCCGGCAAGCTGATCTTCGCCTACTTCACGCGGTCGTACGCGCATTGAGGCCCGTGTGATGCGCTGGAGGGCGGTCCGCTCTCCGACCCGAAGTTCCCGGCGTTCGCCGACAAGGTCGTGCTGTTGCTGCACGTGACCTCGCGCGTCGACGGCGAGCCGTACCCGACGCTGCTGCGCGACAAGGGCTTCACCGGGTTCCCGTCGCTGTGCTTCATGGACGCCGACGGCAACGTGCTCGCCAAGCAGGGCGAGCGCTCGGTCGAGGGCTTCGAGCGGGCGCTCGAACGGCTGGAAGAGGTCCAGGAGCTGCGCGGCCGACTCGCCAGCGAGGACGATCCGAAGCTGCGGCTGCGGCTGCTGCTCGCCGAACTCGAGCTGGAGATGCTGCGCGCCGCCGAGATCAAGGAGCGGCTCGAGGTCATGCAGCTCGGCGCCGAGGACCGCGCCCGCGTCGACGGCTACCTCGTCGACGCCGAGGTGCGCGACCTGCGCAGCCGCGCGCGCGAGCTGGGCAATGACCAGGTGGCCGCCGAGTTCCTCGCGATCGCCCGCGCCGGGCGTCGGCCGACCGCGGCGACGCAGCGGCTGTTCTGGCAGATCGTGCTGTCGGCCGCCGCCAAGGCCGCCGACGCCGAGCTGGCGCAGACGGCATTCGACGCGCTGTCCGAGCTGCAGCTGCCGGCGACGCTGCAGCGGCGCCTGCAGGCGCTGCTCGACCAGGCGCGCGCCGGCAAGGACCGCACGGCTGACAAGTAGCGCCGTCTCCTACCGCGGCGCGTCCTTGCGCCGCGCGGCGAGCCAGGTGTGGTCGCTCGGCAGCTCGCCGCTCTCGAGCAGCCGGCGCTCGGTGTCGCACAGGTCCTGCAGGATCGCGCGGTCCTCCGGCGAATCGGTGAAGTTGCCGGCGATGCCGTCGAGGACCAGGTTGACGATCGTGCCGCCGTAGTCGCGGCGCTCGACGACGTCGAAGCGCTCGTAGAGCAGCGGCAGGATGTCCGCGGAGCGGATCGCCTCGGTCGGATCGACGCGGTTCATCGCCTCGAGCGTCTGGCGCCGGACCGTGACGCGCGGGTGGCCGCTGTGGAGATTCAGGCGCAGCCGCTCGGGGATCTTCGCGAACGCCGCGAGCGCGTGGTGCAGCTGCTCGTCGGTCCATTGCAGCTGGTTGGGGCCCACGTACTCGTTGACGACGAACACGCCGTTCGGCTGCAGCGCCGCGTGGATCCCGTCGAGCAGGTGCTCCAGGTCCTGGATGTGGTGCAGCGCCTGGTCGGCGAACACGGCGTCATAGGTCGCGGCCGGGAAGGTGTGGCGGTTGAGGTCGGCGACCCGATAGGTGACCCGGTCGCCGAGTCCCATCGCCGTGGCCGTGCGGACCGCGACCTCGATCGATGTCGGCGACAGGTCGAACGCGTCGACGTGCCGCACCATGTCCCACTGCAGCAGGAACCGCTCGAGGTTCCCCGCGCCGCAGCCGATGCTCAGCGCGCGTTCGGCCGGGCGGCGGAAGTAGAGCCAGCGCGCTGCGCCGAGCCAGTTCACGTCCGGATGACCGGTCATCAGCGGCCAGATGTGGATCCGGTTCACGAACGGGTGCTGCGTCCATGCCGTGATGCGCCTGGCCTTCAGGTCGAGTCGGACGCGTTCGTCGAACGTCCGGCGCGCGATGTCGAGCTCCCGCTCCTCCACGAGTTCACCTACCGCGGCGCGTCCTTGCGCCGCGCGGCGAGCCAGGTGTGGTCGCTCGGCAGCTCGCCGCTGTCGAGCAGGCGGCGCTCGAGGGCGCAGAGCTCCTGCAGGATCGCGCGGTCCTCGGGCGTGTCGGTGAAGTTGCCGGCGATGCCCTCGAGGACGAGGTTGACGACCGTGCCGCCGTAGTCGTGGCGCTCGACGACGTCGAAGCGCTCGTACAGCAGCGGCAGGATGTCCGCGGAGCGAACGCCCTCGGTCGGGTCGACGCGGTTCATGGTCTCGATCGGCTGGCGATGGACTCCCAGCTTGATGGCGCCGCTGTGCAGGTTCGTCCGGTACCGCTCGGGGATCCTCGCGAACGCCGCGCGCGCGTGCTCGAGCTGCGCGTCGGTCCACTGCAGCTGGTTGGGGCCGACGTATTCGTTGATGATGAACAGCCCGTCCGGCTTCAGCGCCGCGTGCACCTGGTCGTAGACGTGCTCGAGCGCGGCGATGTGGTGCAGCGACTGGCACGCGAACACGACGTCGTAGGTCGCGGCCGGGAACGTCTGCTCGTTGAGGTTGGCGACGCGGTAGTCGACGCGGTCGCCGACGCCGGCCTCGGCGGCCTTCCGCTGCGCGGTCTCGATCGAGGTCGGCGACAGGTCGTAGGCGTCCATGTGCCGGACGAGGTCGAAGCGCAGCGCGTAGCGCTCGAGGTCGCCAGGCCCGCAGCCGATGCTCAGGCCGCGGTCGACCGGGCGCTGGAAGTAGCGCTCGCGGGCCGCGCCGATCCAGTTCTGGTCCGGGCGGCCGCTCATCAGCGGCAGGATGTGGATCTCCCGCACGACCGGGTGCTGGGTCCACGCGGTCAACCGCTTCGACTTGAGGTCGAGTCGGACGCGTTCGTCGAACGTCCGGCGTGCGACCTCCAGCTCACGCTCTTGCATCGTCTGCTCCTTGGGATCCGGGCGGGTCCGCGCCCATGCTAGGGCGCGGCGGGGATCCGTCCAGGTGCTCAGGCGTGACCGTGGGCGCCGGCAACCGCCGCCTCGAGCGCGCGGCGCAGCAGCAACGGCTCGCCGAGGCGATGCCGCAGCGCGGTCTCGAGGGCGCCGATCGGGAACAGGTTCTGCGGCGCCCGCGCGTCGCGCAGCGCGTCGCTGGCGAAGCGCGGCAGCTCGCGGGCGGCGAGGTCGGCGAGCGCGCGCGCCGCGTCGAGCCCCAGGTCGAGTGCGCACTCGCACCGCACGACGCCGGCGAGGTCCGAGTCGATCGCCCGACCGTGCGCCAGCCGCAGGTACCACGAGAACCGGTCGAGGGGCGGGCCGGCGATGGCGAACAGCGGCGTGCGTTCGCCGGGCTGCATCCGCGGCAGCAGCGCCGCCTGCGGCTCGGGCAGGTAGCCGCGCAGGAGGCGTTTTACGTAGCCGAGGAACGGGCCGCGCGGCAGTCCCGCGGTCAGCGGGCCGTCGACGATCACCGCCGCGGCGGCATCGGCGACGGTCGCCGCCAGTTCGGCCTCGGCGCGGCGCATCGCGTTCTGCAGCACGCGCAGCGGCGCGTCGGGCGTGTCGTCCAAGGCGACCTCGGGCGACCAACGCAGCCCGCTCCCGCCGACCTGCACGGTGAGCGCCGGCACCGGCAGGCCGCGCGTCACCGCGGCCACGCGGCCGGTGCGCCAGGCCAGCAGGGTCGCGGCGCCGCCGCTCTCGACCGCGCCGACCGCAAACGACCCGAACAGACCCGGACGGCGGCGGTCGCCGTCCTCGGCGACGAACCGGCAGTCGATGCGGCGCACGCCGTCGACGAACACCAGCTTGGGGTGTGCGCCGTCCGTGGCGGGCCGCAGCGCCGTCCAGTCCGCGCGCTCGACGGCGACGTCGACGGCCGCCGCCGGCTCGTCGAGGTCGAGCTGGCCCTGGGCGCCGTCGTATTCGGCGGCCCACGGGTCGATGCGCAGGCGCACGCGGCCGCCGGCGTCGTCGCTCACTGCAGGGCGATCTGCAGCGCCGCCGAATGGGCGATGCCGTCCGCGGCCAGCGGGTCGAGCACGCCCCATTGGAACCCGAGCGTGACGCCGGCGAAGCCCGGGTCGTTCGGCACCGGCAGCGACAGCGTGGCGCCACCGACGAACGGGCTCGAGTGCGTGTTCGTCAGCGTGAAGAACGCCAGGTCGGCGGTGGTCCACGACGTGCCGAACGGCAGCGGGATGCCGGCCGGCACCGGCGCCCCGATCAGCAGCAGCGCCGGCTGCCGGCGCGCGGCGTCGTCGAGCCACAGGTCGAGCGGGCTGCCCAGCGCCGGCCAGCTGCTGCAGCCGATCGCGGGCGCACCGTACTGGCCGGGCTTGGCGACGCCGAACGGCTGCGTCGAGCCGGCGGCGTACGGCGTGAACAGCCGGAACTTGCCCGCCAACGTCGCCTGCGCGTGCCACGTGACGCCGTCGGAGATGCGCACCTCGCCGAGCGTGTTGCCCGGCGCGTCGGCCGACACCGAGTGCTGGTGGAACATGCCGCTCGTGCGCCAGACCAGCCAGTAGTCCTGGCCGCCGACCAGCACGACCGGCTGCGGCAGCACGGCGCCCTGCCAGCAGCGCGCGTGGACGGTCGTCCAGCCGCCGGCCGGTCCCAGCAGCGTACCGGGCAGGCCGGTCACGGCGTCGTGATCGCGCAGTTCCAGGGTGTGCGGCGCCGGCGCGGCGTTGCCGGTGAACACCTGGGCGGCGGCGACGACGTCGGTGGTCGGCGCGGTGAAGCGGAACGCCAGCACCGACGCCGGCCAGCCGACGGCGAGGTTGCCGTAGCTGGTGTCGTCGTTCTGTGCGAGCCAGAGTTGTTGGGCAGGCGCGGCGGCGGCGAGAGCGAGCAGCAGGAAGGCGGCACGGGCGCGGAGCGACATGGGTTCTCCTGGGGTTGGGGGGCGGCCGGACGGCGGGTGCGTTACTGCGGCAGCACCTTGTGCGAGCCGTCGCAGAACGGCTTGGTCTTGGCGTGCTTGCAGCCGCACCACGCCACCTTGCGGGCCTCGGTGATCTGCTCGATCCTCGGCACGAAGCCGGTGCCGGCGTGCGAGCCGTCGCAGAACGGCTGCTTCTTGCTCGCGCCGCAGGCGCACCACGCATAGGTGCCGGGCTGGCAGTCGAGGACGTAGGGTGCGCGCTGCGGGATCTTCGGTTCGGCCATGGCGACCAGGGTAGCGAGGCCGGGCATCCGGTGCACCGACGGGGCCGGCCGGCGTGGCGCGCCTGCAGTTCCTGGCCGGCATGCTCGACCTCGACCCGGCCTTCGACCTCGGGCCCGTGCCGAGCTACGTCGACCTCGGCGGGGAGCGCGTCCCCCAGGTCAACGTGCGCATCGGTTTCGCCTTCCACCGCGCATCGGAGCGCGCGCTCGAGGCCGGTCTCGATCCGGATCGAATCCCGCAGCAGGTCGGCACGTTTCTCTACGACCTGAACGACCCGGTCCGACGGGCCGAGCTGCGCGCGTTCGGCGCGACTGCGGTCCAGTGGCGGGTCGACTTCGCCAACCCGTACCGGCGCACCGGCGCCGAGGACATCGGGCCGGCGCCGGTCGATCTGTCGGTGCGCAGGATCTGGCTGCCGTTCCGCTTCTGAGGGGCGGCCGCGGTTTTCCCGGATTCGCGGCCCCGACGGCGCGGCCGGTACATTCTCCGGGGCATGCAGCCCGCCGCCTCGGCCGCTTCGATGCACCCGGTCGTCGATCCGCCTTGGGTCGCGGCGGCGACGCGCCGGCTGCGGCGCTACCTGCGCTGCCTGCGGTGCCCCGTCGACGTCGTCGACGATCAGGTCCAGGAGGCGCTGCTGGTGGCGGTGCGCGAGCACGGCAGCGTCGAGCCGCCGTGGCCGTGGCTGCTGACGGTGGCGAAGAACGGCTGGCTCGCGCAGTGCCGGCGACGGCGGCCGCAGCTGGTCGCCGAGATCGACGCGCTCGACGCGGGCGCGCGCCAGGAACTCGGCGACGACGGCGGCGACCGGCGCGTCGACGCGCTGCGGCAGTGCGTGCGCGCGCTGCCCCTGCGCCAGCGGCGCGCGCTGGCGCTGTGCTACGGCGACGGGCTCGCGCGCGACGACGTCGCAGCGCGGTTGGGGCTGCGGCCGGAGGGGCTCAAGAGCCTGCTCGGCCGCGTGCGCGAGGTGCTGCGGCGGTGTGTGCGACGGAGGACCTCGGATGCGTGACGCGGAAGGTGCGGTGGATCTGGTCGACCGGCCGGAGTTCGAGCCGTTCGACGTGCTGCTCGAGGAGGTCGTACGCGGCGACGTCGCGGCGCAGCGCCCGCGCGACGGGCGCCGCTGGCTGGCGGCGGCGGTGGTGCTGCTCGGCGCCGCGGTGGTGTTCGGCGCGTGGTGGGCGCAGCGGCCGGCCGGCGACGACGGCGCGGCGCAGGATCCGGACGCGCCGCCGGCGGCGGTGCCGAAGGACCTCGACGAGCTCCGGGCGATGCTGGGGCAGGTGCGGGGAATCGAGGTGCGCGTGCCGCACATCGCGTCGCACGCGCGCGGCGACGAGAACGACCTCGAGGTCGCCTACGACCCGAGCGAGACGGCGACGTTCGCCGGCCCGGACCTCGCGGCGTGGCGCGAGGCGCTGGCGGCGAGCACGGTCACGAAGGTCCAGGTCGGCACCAACGGCGGTCCGCTCCGTCTCGACTGCCGGCTGGCCGATGGGCGGGTGCTGCGCGGTTCCCTCGTGCGCGGCTCCGCGACGATCAACTGCGTCACCTGGCTCGACGGCGCGGCGACGCCGCTGACGTTCGCCGGAACCCCGGCGATGTATCGGCAGACTCCGGAGCTGCTGCAGCTCGGCGAGCAGGCCCACGCGCTCGCCGAACGGAACGGCCGCCGCACCCGCGGCGAAGCCGCCTCGATCGACGAACTGCGCACGCTGCCGGCCGAGGCCCGCGTGGTGCGGTTCCCGCGCTTGGACGCGGAGGAGCTGCGCGCCGAGCTGGGGCGCTTCGTCGCGCTGGAGCGCGCCGTGTTCCGGCCGGAGCACCCGGTGGCGACCGCGTTCGTCGAGGCGCTGTGCAGCTGCCGCACGCTGCTGGCGATCGAACTGCCGTGCCGAGATCTCACCGCGGACGATCTGCGCACGCTGGCACGGCTGCCGCGCCTCGAGGAGCTGCGCCTCGACGGCCGGCTGTCGGACGCCGCGGCCGCGGCGCTGCCCGGATTCGGTGCCCAGCTGCGGCGCCTGGGCCTGCGGTTCCCGCTGCACCTCGTCGACTTCGACTCGCCCCGCGACCAACGCACCTGGTCGGCGACCGTGCGCGCGGCGGCGCAGCTGCCACAGCTGGAGGAGCTGGACCTCACGGCGTCCAACTTCGCCTGCGAGCTCCTGCGCGACTATCCCGCGCTGCGTCGGCTCCGGCTCCACACCGAGGCGACCACCGCCGGCAGCCTGTCGCCGCTGACGGCGCTGCGCCTCGAACGGCTCGCGCTCTCGGGCGTCGAGCGTCCCCGGGGACTGGCCGTGCTGCGGGAGCTCCCGCGCCTGCGCGAGCTGAGCCTGCGCGACTGCCGGGTCGGCGACGGCGACCTGGACGTGCTGCAAGGGCTGTCGTCGCTGCGCCGCCTCGACGTCACCGACACAGCGATCACCGCCGACGGCATGGCGGTGCTGCGGTTCTACCTCACCGAGTGCGAGGTGATCGGCAACCCGGGCCGCGTGTCGGTCCCGCACCCGCTGCGCCTGCGCAAGGGCGGCTGAGGCCCGCCTCGAAAAGATCAACCAGATGGTTGATCTTCGCCGCGCCCGCGGCAATATTCAACCACATGGTTGCACATGCACGGTCGCTCGACGCGGCGTTCCACGCGCTCGGTCACCCGACGCGGCGCGCGATGCTGAAGCTCCTGGCCGCCGGCGAGCGCACGGTCGGCGAGCTGGCGGCGCCGTTCGACGTGTCGCTGGCGGCGTCGTCGAAGCACCTGAAGGTGCTCGAGAACGCGAAGCTGGTCGAGCGGTCGGTCGACGGTCGCGTGCACACCTGTCGGCTGAACGCGCGGGCGCTGAAGCTCGTGGTCGACTGGACCGAGGCGTTCCGACCGCACTGGGAGGCGACGTTCGCGCGGCTGGACGGCGTGCTCGACGAGCTGAAGGGCACAGGCAAAGGCAAAGGCAAAGGCTAGGACACCATGAACTTCGACCCCGACTTCCGAGTCACCGAGCGCGGCGATCGCGAGATCGTCCTGCGCCGCACCTTCGACGCGCCGCCCGCGCTGGTCTGGCGCGCCTGGACCGAGCCCTTGCTGGTGCAGCGCTGGATGCTGGGCCCGCCGGGCTGGACGATGCCGGTCTGCGAGGTCGACCTGCGCGTCGGCGGCGCGTTCCGGCACGTCTGGCGCAAGGACGACGGCGTGGAGATGGCGATGACCGGCGTGCACCTGGAGATCGACCCGCCGCACCGGATCGCGCGCACGCAGCGGTTCGAGTTCGGCTGCGAGCCGGGCGCCGAGGAGCACGTCGGCACGGTGACGTTCACCGCGATCGACGGCGGCGCGCGCACGGTCGCCGAGACCGTGCTGGTCTACGCGTCGCGCGCGGCGCGCGACGCCGAGCTGCGGTCGGGGATGGAGCACGGCGTGCGCGCGTGCTACGACCGCATCGACGAGCTCGTCGTCACCCTGGCATGAAGGCAACCGAAGCGATCGCCTGGCTGCGCCGCAAGGCCAGCGCCAACGTCAAGAAGGGCATGGCGCGCTACGCCATCCCCGACGACCGGGCGCTCGGCGTGACCGTCGGCGTGATCCGCGCGTTCGCCAAGCAGGTCGGCCGCGACCACGCGCTGGCGCAGCAGTTGTGGGCCAGCGGCATTTACGAGGCACAGATGCTGGCGGCGTTCGTCGACGACCCTGCCGCCGTGACGCCGAAGCAGATGAACGCCTGGGCCAAGGACTTCGACAACTGGGCCACCTGCGACACCGCGTGCTTCCACCTGTTCGACCGCACAGGGCACGTGTTCGCGCGCGCGCGGGCGTGGGCGAAGTCGAAGCACGAGTTCACGCGGCGTGCGGCGTTCGCGCTGGTCGCCAGCGCCGCGCTGCACCGCAAGGACCTCGACGACGCCGAGTTCTCGGCGTTCCTGCCGGTGATCGAGCGCGCCGCCGTCGACGGGCGCAACTTCGTCAAGAAGGCGGTCAGCTGGGCGCTGCGCTCGGTGGGCCGGCGCAGCCTGCTGCTGCACGGCGCGGCGATCGAGCTCGCCGAGCAGCTGGCCGCGTCCGCGGACGCCGCCGCGCGCTGGGTCGGCAAGGACGCGCTGCGCGACCTGCGGCGGCCCGCGGTGCAACGCGCGTTGCTGCGCGCGCGGCCGTCGTCGCGGTGAGGCGCGCCAAGGCAGGAGCCGCGGAGTAGCATCGGCGCCGTGGTGCTCCGCTGGCTCGCCCGACTGTTCGCGCCGCGCGCGCCCGCCTTCCGCCCGGAGTGGCTGCCGTTCCTCGACCGGCTGCCGTTCTACAAGGCTCTCGACGAGGACGGCCGGCGGCGGCTGCAGGTGCGTGCGGCGGCGCTGATCGCCGGCAAGGACTGGGAGGGCTGCGGCGGCCTCGCGCTCACCGACGAGATCCGCGTCACGATCGCCGCGCAGGCGAGCCTGCTGCTGCTGCACCTCGACGTCGTCGAGTTCCCGGGCGTGCACACGATCCTGGTGTACCCGTCCACGTTCCGGCCGCCGCCGCGCCAGGGCCAGGACGGCGTCGTCGCCGGCCACGCCACGCTCGGCGAGGCGTGGCAGCAGGGGCCGGTGATCCTGGCGTGGGACGCCGCGCGCAGCGGCGCGCTCGACCCGACCGACGGCCGCAACCTGGTGCTGCACGAGTTCGCGCACAAGCTCGACATGCTGGACGGCGCCGCCGACGGCGCGCCGCCGCAGCCGGGACGCGCGGCGCTGCAGCGCTGGGCGCAGGTGATGACCGCCGAGTTCGAGCGGCTGCGCCGCGCCAACGACCGCGGCGTGCCGACGCTGCTCGACAGCTACGGCGCGGTCAACCCGGCCGAGTTCTTCGCGGTCGCGACCGAGTGCTTCTTCGAGCGCGGCGCCGCGCTCCGGCAGCGGCACCCGGAGCTGTACGACGTCATGCGGCAGTGGTACCGGCAGGATCCGGCGCGCGTCTGAACGGCTGCCGCCGCCAGTACGTCAGCGACCGCCACGCCCACTCCAGCGGCCCGAACCGGAACCGCCGCAGCCACAGCAGGCTGAACGCGATCTGCACGGCCGACACCGCGGCGACGACCAGCATCAGCTCGGCGCGCGACAGGTCGCCGTACCAGCCGAAGCCGAAGCCGAAGAACAGCACCGTGCAGCACACGGTCTGCAGCACGTAGTTGCTGAACGCGAGCTGGCCGACGGCGGCCAGCGTGCCGGTGACGGCGCGCAGGGCGCCGCGCCGCAGCACCAGGATCAGCAGCGCGGCCCAGCCGAGCGCGCCGAGCAGCCGCAGGAACGGGTAGGTCGCGCGCTGCACGAAGTGGCGTTCGAGCTCGGTGCGCGCGAAGTCGTGCGCGGCGAGGTCGGCGGTGATCCACCACGAGGCCGCCGCGGCGGCGAGGCCGCCGCCGACCAACAGCGCATAGGTCCGGGTGCGCATCGCGCCGGCGAAGAAGCCGCGGCGGCCGAGGCCCATCCCCAGCAGGATCATCCCGAGCACGTCCCAGACGAAGATGTAGTACAGGTAGGCCGACTGGAACGTGTGGTTGTGGTTCCAGCGGTGCGCGAACGACGAGGTCCAGCCGCCGCGGATCGCGGCCAGCTCCGCCGCGTTGTCGCCGGGCGCCTTCGCCCGGCGCTCCCAGCCGGCACGCGCGCGCTGCTGTTCGTCGGTCGGCGTGCCCCCGTTCTGCTCGACGAGCACCGCCTCGGCCGCGACCGCGCGCTGCTCCGCGGCGTTGTGGTGGTGAAAGACCTCGATCGGCACCTGCATCGCCAGCAGCAGCAGACCGGCTGCGATCAGGGCGCGCGGCCGCAGCGTGCGGAACGCGACGGCCAGGACGCCGAACAGCCCGTACATGTAGAGGATGTCGCCGGTCCACTGCAGCAGGAAGCGGTGCGCGATCCCGAACGGCACGAGCCACAGGCACCGTCGCAGCAGCAGGTCCGCGGCCTCGCCGCCGCGCCCGTTGCGCTCCATGCGCTCGGCGATCAGCACCATGCCGGCGCCGAACAGCATCGAGAACAGGCCGCGCATGCGGCCGTCGAACAGCGCCTGCTGCACGTGGAAGGTCCACAGGTCGGCGCCGGCGCTGCCGCCGGCCGCGCGCGGGT
This sequence comes from Planctomycetota bacterium, assembly GCA_050245995.1. Classification (GTDB taxonomy): domain Bacteria; phylum Planctomycetota; class UBA1135; order UBA1135; family UBA2386; genus JBFWWV01. Next base: position 224,517 of record JBFWWV010000012.1, read on the forward strand.
CGCCGTAGGCCTGCATCGGCAGCCCGAACTCGACGATGTTCATCACCAGGATGCCGAGCACGGCCAGGCCGCGGACGACGTCGAGCGCGACGATGCGTTCGCCAGGGGCGACCGGCGCCGGCGGGGCCATCGGGGGCGGTGCGGGGGCGGCGATCTCGGTCATCGCGCTGTCTACGCAGGTCGGCCCGGCGCCGCGAGAGGCCGGGCCGCCGCTTTCCTCCCCTCGCCGACCCGGCTGGCCCAACCCGGCTGGCCCGACCCGGCTGGCCCGACGCGGCTGGCCCGACCCGGCTGGCCCGACCCGGCTGGCCCGACCCGGCTGGCCCGACCCGGCTGGCCCGACCCGGCTGGCGTGCTGCCCCGTTGAGCCCGGGGCGCCGCGGCGCTTCACTGGCGACATGCAGCTCGACACCACGGCGAAGATGAGGCTCCTCGAGTTCGTGTGCTCGTTCGCCTGGACCGACCTGCGGGTGCAACAGGCCGAGCGCGATCTCGTCATGCGCATCGTCGGCCGGCTCGGCCTGGACGACACGCAGACGCGCCGCGTGCAGCAGTGGCTGGCGTCGCCGCCGCCGCCGGACGAGGTCGACCCGACCCAGGTGCCGCGCGAGCACCGGGAGATGTTCCTCGAGGCCGCCGAGGCGGTGGCGCAGGCCGACGGGCGCGTGGTGCCCGCCGAACTCGACGAGCTGGCGCTGTTCCGCGACCTCTTGCGCGACTGATCGCGGCGCGACGGACCGCCGGCGGCGCGCCGGCGGGTGGTCGGAGTCCGGTGTCCCCGGCTCTGACGCGCGCGCAACAGGCCAATGCGGCGGAGTGGTGCCGCACAACCGAGGACTCCTCATGTACGCACGCTGCGCCGCCCTCACCGCGGCCATTGCGGCGCCGTTGGCCGTTTCGACGCTGGATGTCTCGTCACTGGGCGCCCAGATCCATCCGCCGGCCCGGCCCCAGGTATTCGCGCCGTTCTCGGGCGACCCGCGCCTCGAGCGGATCCCGGCGTTCCCGCAGCACCTCGCCGACTTCGAGGTGTTCGGGGACGGCCTGCGGCTGCGCATGCGGTTCCCGCCGCGCGTCAACGGGCAGACGCACTCGGACGGCGACGGGCACGCCGACCTGTTCGTCTTCTTCGACGAGACCACCGGGCTGCCGGTCCAAGGCCAGCTGCCGGTGCTCGAGGCCGTTCCCAAGGGCGCCGTGGCCGGCGTCAGCGATCTGGTCGCGCGGCGCTTCAGCGCGATCTGGGAGATGACGCCGGTGGTGCTGGGGGCGGGCTACGACCCCGCCGACCCGCTGGTGCGCATCGACTCGTTCGAGAAGGTGTTCAGCTCGCCGTTCACGCGGCGGGTCTACACCACCAACATGTTCCTGAACTGCCCGGTGGTCGCCGCCGGGTCGTCCGTGGCGCCGGGGTCGCCGCCGCTGGAGCAGGCGTGGTTCGGCGGCCAGCAGGTGACGCTGGCGCCGTACGACGTCGACGACGGCACCGCCCACCCGCAGGTCATGTTCCGGTTCGTCGACGCGGCCGGGCACGTGCTGCCCGATCCGGACCAGCCGCACCTGGTGCTGTCGCACGTGCCGGGCGAGCCGTTCTACACCTCGATCTGGGAGGTCTGGTCGGTGACCGTGCCGCCCGGGTTCCCCTACACCGACCTGCGCTCGGTCGAGGACGTGAAGAACTCGGCGCTGCCGGTGACGTCGGCGCACATCCGGCTCAACTGCCCCGTCGTCGCGGTCGAGGACGCGCCCGGCAGCGGCACGTTCGCGCCGATGCACTTCGAGAACGCGTTCGACCTGCTGCGCAACGACTTCGCGCAGGGACCGGGGCGGTTCGCGCCGGACGCGTTCCGCGTCGACCTGCCGCGCGGCACGACGGCGACATTCCAGCGCGACGGCGCCGGCGAGCCGATCGGCCGCGGCGCGGCGCCGGCGCCGTTCGCGCACGCGCGCACCTTCCTGATCACGTTCGTCGACCTGTTCCCGCAGCCGGTGTTCGAGCCGCTGTTCGGGCTCGGCCTGCAGTTCCCGCAGGTCGCCCTGGGCGGCAACGTCGTGCCGCTGATCCTGCAGCGGCCGCACGCGCTGTGGCCGCAGAACCAGTGGCTGCCGACGTCGAGTCCGGACACCACCGGCGCGGTGATCCGCTTCGGCCAGGCCGAGCTCGACGCCGCCTACCGCAACCACTTCCCGCCGCGGCTGCCGCCGGCGATCGAGCAGAACATCCAGGGCTTCATCCAGAACGGTCTGATGGACCCGAGCTGGGCGCCCGGCGCGCGGCCGTACGCGCAGCGCCTTGCGCTGGTCGGTCAGGCGCTGCACGAGCTGGTGTGGCGGCCCGAGCAGGGCATCCAGTCGCGCGACACCACCAGCTGCGTCGCCTGCCACTCGCTGCCCGCGTCGGGCGGCGCGTCGCGCGGGCTCTACACGCTCGAGGCGCGCGCCGCGCACGGCGGGCTGATGGACACCTTGAACGGCGGCTCGATGTTCGGCGGCGGCGCCGCGGAGCTGCTGGCGGAGGAGCTGCGGCAGCGCGGCGAACCGGTGACCTTCGCGCACGGCTCGACCGGTGAGCGCGACGCCCTGCGACACTTCGTGTCGCGCGCGTCGAACGAGCACTTCGGCATCCAGAGCAGCGAGGAGGTGGCCGAGCTGACCGGGCTGCCGCTGGCCGCGGCCGCTCTGACCGACCAGGACGGCGACGGCGTCGTCGAGGAGATGACAACCGGCGAGGTCACCGCGCAGGCCGCGTTCCTGCTCGGCCTGCCGGTGCCCGACCAGGCCTCCGTGGTCGCGCTGCGCGCCATGGGCATCTCGATCGAGTCGGTGTTCCGCGGCCGGCAGCTGTTCCGGCGCTCGATCGGCGCCGGCGGCGCCGGCTGCGCCGCCTGCCACGTGCCGTTCCATCGCCTGCAGCGCACGGTGTTCCCGCTGGCGAACCCCGAGACCGGCAACGTGATCTCGGTGCCGGTGGCGAGCCACCTGGCGGAGCAGGACGACGTCGACGAGGGGCTGGCGCAGTTCGTCGGCGACCAGGGCCTGCGCACCTACGGCGACTTCCGGCTGCACGAGATGGGATCGCTCATGCGCAGCGCCGGCGCGTCGTCGACCGACCTGCTCAAGACCGCCGAGCTGTGGGACGTCGGCAGCACCTACCCGCTGCTGCGCGGCGGCGACGCGGGCTCCGACCTGCGCGCGGCCATCGCGGCGCACGCCGGCGTCGCGGCCCCTGTGACCATCGACGTGGCGCCGGTGTCTCGCGCGGCCGAGAGCCGGCGGCGTTACGTGGTCAAGATCACCAACCCCACGGCATCGACGATCGCGGCGAGCGAGAAGCAGCCGCTGCGGCTGGTGCTGGTCGGGCCGATGGCGCCGGCGACGGCGATCGCCGAGTTCGTCGACGGCACGGCGCCGGACGGCACCGCGCGCGAGGGGTGCTGGTGGCGCATCGACGCGCCGATTCCGCCGGGCGGCACCGTCACGCGCACGCTGTCGTTCCGCACCCAGAGCCGCCTGCCGCTGCGGTTCGAGCTGGCGCTGTGCGACGACGACGGGTTCTCCGAGGCGATCGCCGCGGCGCGCGCGTTCGCCGCGCTGGCGCCGGCGGACCAGCAGGGCATCGTCGACTTCCTGCGCGCGCAGCTGATCGGCGACCGGCCGGGGGAGTAGCGCCGCTCAGCGCGCGTGCGCGGCGGCGTCCTCGGGCGCGCCGACACCGGCCGCCCGCGGCGGGGTCGGCTGGCCCGCGGCCGGTGCGCCGGCGCCGTCGGACGTCGGCTGCGGCGGCGCCTGGTCGGTGGCGCAGTGGCTCGACCAGGTCTGGGCCACCAGCATCAGCGCCACGCCGAACGCGACCGCGCGCAGGCCGCGCGTCCGGCTCGCCGCGACGGACCGCGGTCCGTGCATGATGGTGACGGGGATCGAATAGTCGCTCATTGGGGATCGCCGTGGTGAGGCGAGCGAAGGGCGCATGCGGGGCCGGGAGATAACGGGATCCGGCCTCGCCGTCCTTCTCCTATAACCGCGTCGCGCCGGCTGTCGAGCCGGGTCGACGGGCTTCGCCGACGCTTCGGCGCAAGTGCGGTCGCGGCGGTGAACGGGAGTCGCCGATGGCAGCGGCGGCTGCCGGCGGTGCACGCCCCGGCGCAGCGCAGGGCGGGGCGTCTGATTTTTCCGACGCTCGTGTCGGTCGCGGGCCTCGGTTCGCGCACATGCGTCGAGACACGTCACTTCAACGAGAGGAACGAGACCGATGCGACAGAGACGATGGCAGGGTTCGACGACGGCTGTGGTGCTGGCCATGGCGATGACTGCTTGCGCGGCGCCGCGCCCGCAGTTGCTCGACGGCATGGGGCCGCACGGCTGCACCGTGTCGACCACCGACGCCGAGGCGCAGCGCTGGTTCGACCAGGGCCTGATGCTGTGCTACGGCTTCAACCACGACGAAGGCGAGCGGTCGTTCGCGACCGCGGCCGAGCTCGACCCGCAGCTGGCGATGGCGTTCTGGGGGCAGGCCTACGCGGCAGGACCGAACTACAACCTGCCGCTCGACGAGGCGCGCGGCAGGCGCGCCTGGGCCGCGATCGAGAGAGCGCGCGCGCTGGCGTCGCACGCCACGCAGAAGGAGCGCGACCTCATCGAGGCGCTGGCCACGCGCTTCGACGACCCGCCGTCGCCCGAGCGCGCGCACCTCGACCGCGCCTACGCCGACTCGATGGGGCGGCTGTGGGCCAAGTACCCCGACGACACCGACATCGGCGTGCTCTACGCCGACGCGCTGCTGAACCTCAGCCCGTGGGACCAGTGGACCAAGGACGGCCGGCCCAAGGCCAACACCGAGACCGTGGTCGCGACTCTCGAGCGCGTGCTGCAGCTCGACCCGAACCACCCTGGCGCGATCCACTACTACATCCACACCATGGAGGCGTCGCCGTGGCCCGAGCGCGCCGAGGGGCCCGCCGACCGGCTCGGCGCGCTGGCGCCGGGCCTCGGCCACCTGGTGCACATGCCGTCGCACATCTACGTGCAGACCGGCCGCTTCGCCGACTCGATCGAGTGCAACCGCAAGGCCTCGCAGGTCGACGTCGACTACTTCGCGCGCGCCGGCCAGCAGGGCATCTACCACACCTATCACGCGCACAACGACCACTTCCTGATCTGGTCGGCGATGTTCGCCGGCCGCTACGAAGAGGCGCTGCAGGGCTGCCGTGACCTGGTCGCGCACCTGCCCGAGGCGTTCCACGGCGACCCTGCCGTCGCCGAGTGGCTGGTCACCGACGCGCACGTGCACGTGCGGTTCGGCAAGTGGAACGAGGTGCTGGCGATGGACTCACCGCGCCAGGACCAGCCGTACGCGCTGGCGATGTGGCACTTCGCGCGCGGCGTCGCGCTGGCCAACCTCGGCCGCATCGACGAGGCGCGGCAGGAGCAGCAGGCGTTCGAGCGTGAGGCCGTCAAGGTCCCCGCCGAGCAGATGGTGTTCATCGTGCCGGCGCAGGACGTGCTGGCCGTCGGCCGCGAGATGATGGCCGGCGAGATCGCCTACAAGGCCGGCGACGTCGCGGCGGGCTTCCGGCACCTGCGCGCCGCCGTCGCCGCCGAGGACGCGCTGCGCTACAGCGAGCCCAACCCGTGGATGATGCCCGTGCGCCATGCGCTCGGCGCGCTGCTGCTCGAGCAGGGGCAGGTCGCCGAGGCCGAGCGCTGCTACCGCGAGGACCTCGCGCACTACCCCGGCAACGGCTGGTCGCTGAACGGCCTCGCCGAGTGTCTCGAGCGCCGCGACGCCGTGGCCGAGGCCGCGACCGTGCGCGCGCAGTTCGAGCGCGCGTGGGCGGATGCCACGGTGTCGATCTGCGGCAGCTGCTTCTGCCGGACCGGCGACGAGTAGGCGGCGTCGCTCAGCGCGGCAACGGCTGCGCGAACACCAGCAGGTGCCCGTCGGGGTCGAGGCTGTAGGCGGCGAGGTCGCCCCAGTCCCGCGGCGTCGGCGGGCTCACCTCGCGCGCGCCGGCGGCCAGCGCGCGAGCGTGGCTCGCCGCGGCGTCGTCGACCACGAGGTACAGCTCGCCGCGCGGCGCGCCGTTCGCCTGCGCCGGCGCCGGGATCGCAAAGCCGAGCAGGCGCACGATGCCGGCCTCGGGCATCAGTCCGAGCCGGCTGCCGTCCAGCAGGTCGAACTCGGTCATGCCCGGCACGTCGAGCGCCGGCGCGCGGCCGAGCGCAGCGGCGTAGAAGGCGCGGCTGCGCGCCTGGTCGGCGACGAACAGGACGAGCAGGCTCCGTCGGATGTGCATGCGTTCCCGATCTTGGCGCCGAGCTACGGACAGTCCAGCCGCACCGCGGCACTGGCGCCGAGCTGGCTCCCGGGCTCCAGCTGCAGCACCTGGAACCAGATCGACAGCGGCCGCAGCGTTGGCGGCAGCGCGAACTCATGGCGGCGCCGCGGACCCGTCGGCGGCAGCCAGAGGATCGCCGCGGGCTGGACGCCGAGCGAGCAGCCCGGCGGCAAGGGCAGGGGCAGGCTCGTCGGCTGCAGGCCGGCGACGAGCGCCGCGTGCGCCAAAGGCAGCAGGTCGTCGGCCGTCGCGACGATGCCGGCGCCGAACGCCTCGGCGACGTCGAGTGTCGGCGTCGTGCACGCCGGCGCGGCGACCGTCGCCGTGCAGCCGGTGTCGGGCACGATGCGCACGGTGGCCTGCGCGATCCCGCTCCCCGGCTGGATCGCACTGGCAGTCAGCACGGTGATCCGGATCGGCAGGCCCGCGGGCCCGATCGTGCGGGGGAGTGCCACCGCGGCGGAGTTGGGGCCGGCCTCGATCCGGCCGTCGATGTCGACGTCGAAGGACGCGCGGGCGATGCTGCCGGACCCCAACGACGAGACCTGACTGTCGATCTCGACGCGCACCGGTTGCGGCGTCGGCGACCGGATCGTCAGCACGGCCTCGAAGTCCGCCTGGTTCACGTCGAAGTTGTTGCCCATGCAGCGGGCGAGGAACGAGAACTCGACCGCGGCGGCGTCGACGACCAGCGGGTCGAACCGCACCTCGCCGATGCTCGTGATCAGGTGGACACCCGGACTGAGGTCGGCATTGGGAGGAGTCCGCTGCGATTCGTGACCCATGCGGTAGATCACCTCCGCGTAGGTGGCCACGGCGGTCGCGGTCACCTGCGCGGCGACCGGCGGCGAGCCGAGGGACAGGACGACGAGTAGTGTGACGATGCGGACGGCGCTCATGAGTCCACCTCGGGAGTCGGGCGGCGTGTGCCGCGTGTCGGGCCTGGCCAAGGGATCGGTCGATCCCAGCGGCTGCCGCCGGTCCTTCCGGGTCCCGAGGCCCATCCTAGCTCCGGCGCCCGATCGTCCGCATCCCGACCAGACTGCCGTGGTCGGCGGTTTTCTGGAGCGGTCCTGGCAGTCCGCGCCCTCGGCCTGCGCATGGGCGGCCATGAACACCATGACCCCCGTGAATCCCAACCAGCAACTCTGGGAGAAGGGCGACTTTACGCGCATCGCCGCGAGCATGCGCGCCGCCGGCGACGCGCTCGTCGAGACCTTCGGCATCCGCGCCGGCATGAAGGTCCTGGACCTCGGCTGCGGCGACGGCACGACGGCGTTGCCGGCCGCGCAGCGCGGCGCCGATGTGCTGGGCGTCGACATCGCCCGCAACCTCGTCGCGGCGGGCAACGCGCGGGCGGCCGCTACCGGGCTCGGCAACCTGCGGTTCCGGCACGGCTGTGCGACCGACCTGCGCGACCTCGCCGACGCGACGTTCGACCTGTCGGTGTCGATCTTCGGGGCGATGTTCGCGCCGCGCCCTCACGACGTCGCCAAGGAGCTGGTGCGCGTCACCCGGCCCGGCGGCCGCATCGTCATGGGCAATTGGATCCCCGGCGATCCGACCATCATCGCGCAGGTCCTGAAGATCTGCGGCGACTACCTGCCGCCGCCGCCGCCGGGCTTCGTGAGCCCGATCCGGTGGGGTGTGGAGGGCGACGTGACCGAGCGGTTCGCGGCCGCCGGCATCCCGGCTGCGAAGATCTCGTTCGCGCGGGAGACGTTCCGGTTCGACGCCGCGATGTCGCCGGCCGACTACCTGGCCGAGTTCCGCGACTGGTACGGCCCGACGATGAACGCCTACGCCGCCGCCGCCGCCCAGGGGCGCGAGGCCGAGCTGCACGCGCGGATGCTCGAGCTGTTCGAGCGCTCGAACACGAGCGGCGCCGCCGATCGGATGACGGCGCCGGCGACGTTCCTGCGCGTGACGGTGCGGCGCTGACGCGCGGTCGCCGGCTCAGCGGCCTTCGCGCCGCCGGGTCTGCTCGCCGATCGCGGTCAGCACCTCGACGCGATCGTTGTGCGAGTGCGTGAAACCGACGCGGCGCTCGGCGGCGATCGTCGCCAGCGAGCGGAACGCGAGCACGTAGCCGCGCCGCCAGCGGGTGCTGGTGTTGCCGCCGGAGCCGTGGACCGTGCGCTCGTGGTGCACGGTGACCGACCCGCGCGGCATGCGGGCGCTGCGGATGCGGTCCCGCGCCGGGTCGACCCGCGCGACCATCGTGTGGTTGCGGTCGCGGTCGCCGGTCAGCGGCAGGTGTTCGCGCAGCTCGGGCTCATGGTGCGAGCCGTCGACGAAGCGCACGCAGCCGTTGTCGTCGTCGACGTCGTCGAGCGCGAGCCAGAACGTCGCCGTGCGCGTGTCCGGGGTGATCGGCCAGTAGCCCAGGTCCTGGTGCCAGTGGAACAGCGCATCTGCGCGCCCTGGTGGCTTCGCCACCAGCTGGTCGTAGTCGATCGCGAAGCCGTCGCCGAGCAGCTGCCGCGTCACGTCGGCGGCGCGCCGTTCGTACACGTTGTCGGCGAGTGCTCTGTGGTACGTGCGCGGCAGCATCACGTTGAGGATCGCGTAGTCCTCGATCGGCTTCTGGTAGTCGCCGGTCATGTCGCAGTAGTCGCGCTCCGCGACCGGCAGCTCGCGACGCAGGAACCGCATGTAGAGGTCTTCGAGCGGCGCCAGCTCGGTCTCGGGGACGAACCCCGGCAGCGTGACCCAGCCGTCGCGCTCGAACGCGACGCGTTCGTCGGGCGTCAGCTGGTAGTGGTCGCCGTCGGGGCGGGTCATGGCACCGGATCGTAGTGGGCGGCGGTGCACACGGCGATCGGCGAGGGGAGGCGCTATGGTCACGAAATGACCCGGCGCACGACCGCGATCCTGCTGGTTCTCTCGTTCCCGCTCGCCCTCCCCGGCTGTGCAGGCGCCGACACGGCCTGGCGTCAGGTCGACGCGGCCCGGCCGTGGATCCAGGTCACCGGCACGATCACCTCGATCGAGCTGCCCGATGCCGGCGACGTCCGGATCGACATCGAGCCCGCGCCCGGCGAGGAGAGCTGCATGGCGGCAGGCCAGCACCGTCTCGGCTGCATCGTCTCCGCGGGCGATCGTCGCGACATGGCGCCGGTGCTGGCGAAGGTGCGGGTCGGCGATCAGGTCACCGTGGCCGGCTACTGGAGCGCGCGGACCGAAGGCGGGGCGACGCGGCACTACGTCTACGAGACGACGTCGGTCCGCCAGGCTCGCTGATCGGGTCTCGGCCGGGCCGAGCGCGCGCCGGTCTCCGGGTCGGCTCCTCGTAGCCATGCAGTGGTCGCCCGCCGCGGGTTCTCGGTGGGGTCCGCCGCCGGCCGCGGCTATCGTCGCCCGCCCAACGATGGCCGAAGTCCTGCACAGCAACGTCAAGACCACGTCCGCCGAGTTCGCGCAGAATCGCGCGCACCACCTGGCGACGATCGAGCGGATCCAGGAGCTCACGGCGCAGGCGCGCCTCGGCGGCGGCGAGGCCGCGGTGCAGCGGCACCACAAGCGCGGCAAGCTGCTGCCGCGCGAGCGCATCGACCGGCTGCTCGACCCGGGCACGCCGTTCCTCGAACTGTCGCCGCTGGCGGCCAACGGCCTCTACGACGACCAGGCGCCGAGTGCCGGCATCGTCACCGGCGTCGGCATGGTGCACGGCCGCGAGGTGATGCTGGTCGCCAACGACGCGACCGTGAAGGGCGGCACCTACTTCCCGATGACGGTGAAGAAGCACGTGCGCGCGCAGGAGATCGCGCTCGAGAACCGGCTGCCGTGCGTCTACCTGGTCGACAGCGGCGGCGCGTTCCTGCCGCTGCAGGCCGACGTGTTCCCCGACCGCGACCACTTCGGGCGGATCTTCTACAACCAGGCGCAGATGTCGGCGCGGCGGATCCCGCAGGTGGCGGTGGTCCTGGGCTCGTGCACCGCCGGCGGCGCGTACGTGCCGGCGATGAGCGACGAGAGCATCATCGTCAAGGGCAACGGCACGATCTTCCTCGGCGGCCCGCCGCTGGTGAAGGCGGCGACCGGCGAGGTCGTGTCGGCCGAGGACCTCGGCGGCGCCGACGTGCACACGCGGCTGTCGGGCGTCGCCGATCACTTCGCCGAGGACGAGGAGCACGCGCTGCAGATGGCGCGCGCGATCGTCTCGCACCTGAACACCGTGAAGCGCGAGCAGGTGGCGCTGCTGGCGCCGGAGGACCCGGCCTACGACCCCGACGAGCTGCTCGGCGTGCTGCCCAAGGACACCCGCACGCCGTACGACGTGCGCGAGGTCATCGCGCGGCTGGTCGACGGCAGCCGGCTGCACGAGTTCAAGGCGCGCTACGGCACCACGCTGGTGACCGGCTTCGCGCACGTGCACGGCCTGCCGGTCGGCATCGTCGCCAACAACGGCATCCTGTTCAGCGAGAGCGCGCAGAAGGCGGCGCACTTCGTCGAGCTGTGCAACCAGCGCAAGGTGCCGCTGCTGTTCCTGCAGAACATCACCGGCTTCATGGTCGGCCGGAAGTACGAGACCGGCGGCATCGCCAAGGACGGCGCCAAGATGGTGCAGGCCGTCGCCAGCGCCAACGTGCCGAAGATCACCGTGCTGATCGGCGGCAGCTTCGGCGCCGGCAACTACGGCATGTGCGGCCGCGCCTACCAGCCGCGGTTCCTGTTCACCTGGCCGAACTCACGCATCTCGGTGATGGGCGGCGAGCAGGCGGCCGGCGTGCTCGCGCAGGTCAAGAAGGACCAGCTCGAGGCGCAGGGGCAGACGCTGTCGGCGGCCGACGAGGACCAGCTCAAGGCGCCGATCCTCCAGAAGTACGAGACCGAAGGGCATCCGCTGTATGCGACGGCGCGGCTGTGGGACGACGGCGTGATCGACCCGCGGCAGACGCGCAGCGTGCTGGCGCTGGCGTTGTCAGCGAGCCTGTGCGCGCCGATCCCGGACTGGCAGGCGCCGGTGTTCCGGATGTGAGAGATCTGGCTGGGCTGCTTGGCTAGAGTGCGGAGGGAGGCTCACGGCGACGCGGCGCCGAACCCGGACTTGTTAGCCCAACTTCCGCAGTTCAGGGGGTCGACAGGTTGAGAAACCACGACTTGCGTCGTTTGGTTGGCACTACATGGCGACCTCCGAGATGCCCTTGGGGATCGCCAATCATTTGGGCAACTCGATGCCGAGGCGATCGAGCAGTGCGGCCTGGGCCTCGTTCGGCTTGATGACGCAACGGACCTTCACCTCGGGCCCGTCGACGATGGGGAGCACGACGTCGACGCTCTGCACCTGG